>CAJYPK010000047.1 GCA_913776615.1 uncultured Hymenobacter sp. | reverse complement strand
GTAGAAATTCTGCCGTGGTACGCGCTCCGATAAACGGAAGCGCAACACGACTTTATCGACGAACTGCTTATGGCCCTGCATAGATCTAAGATACCACTAGTCACCCACCTACTTCTGCAACAGCCACCACCCCTTTCGGATATTTCTTTCCCATCCGGCATGAGCCCGTGGGCCTCTTCACGGGCCCAGCAAGCGGGCACCGGACAAAACGTTGCTGCGCGGTACGCTCTGAGTCGCCGCCCCAGCCCTTGCAAGCGTCTTACCTTCAAGCAGCCGCGATTACTCTCTACGATGTCGGGAAAGGTTGCCAGCAGGCGGGGCGCTCAAGGGGTCGGGGGCTGATAGCCGGGCATCTTTTTAACCTGCTCCATCGTCAGCGGGCGATACGTGATGTGCAGGCGCGTGGCATTCTCTTCCACCGTTTGTTCGAAGCCAGCCTTCTTGCGGCGCTCGTTGACGTGGGCCGGATCTTTGATCGGCCAGATAAAGGGGGGTTGGCCCTTGTAACTACTACCCTGGGTACCGTAGACCTGGGGCTGCCCCCGGTACATGAGCTGGCGGTCGAGCATCATGGCGTAGAGGTGGAAGGGCAGTTCGCCGGCTGCCGCCGCCCGCTCGATGAGGGGCAGGTACTGCGGGATGCGCGTGGAATGCTGCACAATGTAGAAGACCGCCTCGTTGGTCGGCGTACCCACCAGCGTCTTGCCGGGATAGCCGTAGCGCTGCACGATGGCCCGCACCCGCCGGATGTTGGACGAATCGGCGGCCAGCAGCAAATCGAGCAGCGGCGGCACTGCTTCGGCAGCCGGGAAGTGCCGGGCGGCGGCAATCGAATCCACCAGGTGCTGCCTGTTATCGCCGAACAGGGCCTCACGGTATACCTGGTCTACATAGTAGAGGCTGTCCAACTCGTGCTTAAGGGCAGGGTTGGCGATGCGCTGGGCGCAGGCCAGCCCCGGCAGCGTCACCAAACTGCATAACAGTAGCCGCTTCATAAGGCAAAGATAGAAAAGCTCCGCCGTGAGCGAGACTTCAATGCACACCGACCACGCCAAAGAAGCCGCGACCCTCATCGGCGCAGGCGTGGGGGGTGACGCCGCCGTCCTTGCTCCAATGCCAGACTAAGTAGTATCGTCTGTGAACAGCCGATAAGACTGCACGACGGGGCAAGCGGAAGATCAGCAGGCTATAATTCTTGAGAGTACCTGTGCTCATTAAAAGTGATAAAACATAAGCCAACTGCCAAATAATAGAGTATAACAACTTTTTAACTACATGCGTATACGTCGCATAGCTGCTTGTAAAAACAGCAGTTACGTCTTCATTTTTCACCCTTTTCCACTCCCTGTTATGCGTAAAAGTCTTCTGTCCATCTTCACTGCTGCGGCACTGGCCTGCATGAGCTCGTGCAGCCAAATTCATGATGAGGTGAAGCCAGTGCCCACGGCTACCAGTGCTCCACGTGAAAGCGCAGAGCTAGAAAAAATTGGTACCACCAAGCTTGGCAACGTGTACAGTGCCGTTGCAAGCAAAGATGAGTTGACGGCTGCTCTGGCCGTACTAAAGGCCCACAGCGAAACCAGCTATGACGAGTTTGATCTCTCTACCCTGCACCTGGTGCGCACGCCCAAGTCTCCTGACTCCTATGTGTTCACTTCGCTCAAAGACGAGGCGCGAGTTCTGGCTATCATCAATCTGGGTCAAGATAGCGCGCAGCCCATCATTGTAGAAACAAAAGGTACTGAGAGTGTCACGTACTACAACTACGTTGCCGGGCAAGCCTTTCAAGTACAGCAGATAGATGATAAAATACAAGTGACGACCACTGATCTTGGCACCGGGCGGCGCAAGCCCTGCGGAGATGCAGTTGCGGGCTGCATAAGTGATGCATACGCTGGGCACGGCTGGCTAAGTGTCATTTTAACGGTAGCATCTGCCTTTGAGCCTTGGATAACAGTAGGCGTGGCTGGCGCTTGCATAGCCGCCAACTGCTAGCCATTGCCACGCGTGGCGAACTAGCAACTAGCAATGAAAGCCCTGGCTACTGGCCAGGGCTTTTTTGTGGGCTACGGCACCCCACGCCTTGGTCCGTACCTCAGCAGGCGGGTCCGCTCCGTACCCGCAAGTACCAGAGATAACGGGTAATGCTCTTATTCGTGAGGCTGGTGGGTAAGCTACGGCGCCCAGCGGCGCTTGCCACGCTACGCACTGGCCTGGGTCATAGAAAAAGCCCCGCAGCTAGCGGGGCTTTTAGTTTATTTACGCGTTTTAGCAACTGGTTTAGCAGGGGTAGCTTTGACGCCCAGCGTTGGCTTGGCATGCGCAGCGCTGGCAGTTGCCACCCGCCGGTGGCCTGGGGTAATGTAGCCGCATTCATCGCAGAGTTCCATCTCAATAGGATATGCTATCTGGTCGATGCGGCTGAACGGCAGCCGCTTAATCTTACCGCCCCGCAGCAACGGACAGTTGGCACGCACGTGGTACGTGACACTTACCCGGTGGCTAGAGTTCAGGTACAGGTACTGGTCGGCATCCAGGTACACGAGGTTGTTCAGCACAGGGGCTTCGACTGGTTCGGGATGGGCCTTCTCGTAAGCAGCTTTCTTCGCGGCGCGGACCTCCATTAGCTTCACCAGGGCCGAGGGCGCAACCGCTGCCAGGGCCGGTTGCTGCTGGAGATGCAGCAACACAAAGCCCGGCTTTACCTTGGTATGCGTAGACTCATACTCTTGGTGTAGCTCATTAGCCGCGCTTAGCGTGGGCGCGAGGTCGCTCCCTTCTATCCAGCCATAGACACCATCTACACAGACATAGCACTGACCAGTCTCCGGCAAGCGGTACAGGACGCTGAGCAGGCTGCCGGCAGCTACGGTACCAATCACCTTGCCCTCTTCAGCAGGCTCTGTTTGCAGGGGACGCTCCGAATCATAGCGCGCATTCAGATAGGCCATAGTCGGCGAGGCGGCCAGCAGGCGGTCGGCAGCGGCCGTGCGCTGGCGGGCAGCCACCTGGATGCTATCGCGCTGGTAGGCCGCCTGGGCAGCCGCCTGCTCCAGCTTGCGCCCGCGTCGGTAAGGGTCTTGCCGCCGATAAAGGGCTAGCTCGCTCCGGTAAGCCACTATACTCCAGGTTGACCCGCCAAGCTGCAACCGGTTGATAATCGCCTGCAAATTCTCCTCGCTACGTTCTCCCACGAGCAAGGGCTCGGTATCGGATGTCAGGAGCAGTTGGTAGCACGTTTCAAGCCGCTGTTCCAGGGTCACTAGCTGAGCCCGGAACGCCGGGGGCATCGCGCTGGCTGGGCTACGCTGCTTGTCGAATTCCCAGTTGTTATACCTCGTAACCCTGAAGAACTCTATACCGGTTGCGGAGTAGCTTCCTGGGCCTTGCTCATTCTGGCTTGCTGGGCCTTGCCCATTCTGAAAAGCAGGCTGTTGGGTTGGCGTGGCAGCTTGTTTGCGTTGTGCCCGGTTTAGTAGCACATTCGCTCCCATGTTGAGGAGTTCGCCGTACTGCGCATGGGCCACGGAGCCGGTAAGTAACAGGGTAAGCAGCAGTACAGAACGTTTCATAGTGGCAGATAAGACTACTGGCAGAAAAGCCAGACGGGAAAGGGTAGCCGTAATTAAAAAGCAGTGAGCACGCAACCGCGCTACGAAGCTACTGAGGGAATCCTTCATCAGCGCATAGGCGCGGTGAAACTGCGGCCACGGCAGGTACTCGTGCTGGACGAGCAGACGCCTCCCCTGCTGTATACATTGTATACCATGACACAGCGCATGCTTTGCATGCTGAATATATTAAGCATGCTTAGTGAACACGCCCAGCGCCCGACTAGCTACTGCGGCCACCTCCGGCGCTCAGGCCCGCCGAAACCCTGGCCACGGTTACGTACTCGTACTGAAGACAAAAAAGCCCCGTGGTGAGCGGGGCTATGGGTAACTCAGTACTGGCCGAGCTTGTCTTCCATGCTGGGCAAGCTGTTTTCCAACTCCCAGGCAAAGGGACTATCCTGGCGGTAGAGAAAGGCAGCCGACAGGCCGTACTCCTCGCCGACCACCCGGCGCACCAGACGGCCATCGTTGTGCTGCCGAAACCAGCTGGCGAATAACCGATGGCGTAGCTTTTCGCGGCGACCAGCCCGGCACACGTACACGAGCAAACGGCGCTCGTCCTCGAAGAACTGTTCGACTACCTGCACGATGGTGGCCCGGATGCGCGGATCGTGCGGCGGCGTGGTATCTAGGGCATCATCACCGGCCTCGCCCCGGCGTAGAAAGCCCAGCATGAAGGCGTACGGCGCAACAGCCAGCCCGGGGAAATACCCGTCGGCTGGCGCGAAGTACACGACGTACTGCTCCCCGGCGGTGGTGATAAACTGCTCACCCTCGGGCGTGCTACTTAGCGGGTACGGCCAGGGGGTGGGCAAAGGTGGCTTCTTGACGGGCGGGCTCGCTGCCCCGGATGGCGGCTTCCAGGCGGGCCTTGTCGGCGGCCATCTGCTGTACCGTACGGGTCCAGTCGATTTTGGGGGTGGAAGCTTTCATGACAGATAAAACCAGGTAGGCAAAGATAACGGCCGGCTGGCCAGAATCGTTGCACGGCCTAGCGGGGCGTTGGTATGGAAAAAGCCCCGTGGGGAGCGGGGCTTTTTGTGGCCTACCACATAAGCCAGCATTAAACCTAGCGGAGCGTATCTTATCTGACATCGTATAGTCCCTCACCCCACTTACCACGTTGTTCGTCATGAAAAAGTCGTTGTTGCTCCTGACCACCGGGCTGCTGCTTACGGTCGCCGCCCATGCCCAAACCATCAACCAGCGCATCGATAATCAGCGAGACCGCATCGCCGCCGGCCGCGCCGACGGGGAATTAAACCGGCGCCAGGCCCGCCAGCTGCGGGGCGAGGAGCGCGGGCTCAAGCAGCAGGAACGGGCTGAACGTCGCGCCGATGGCGGCCGGCTCACGCCCGGCCAGCGCGGGCAGATGCAACAGGAGTTGAACCAGGACAGCCGGCAGATTCACCGCGAGCGGATGCGGGGTCGCTAGTAGCTCATTCGCTCAGGTGCGCTTTACGCCCCGGCCAGCTAGGTCGGGGCGTTTTCGTTGAGGACTGGAGGTAGCAGCATTGGCAGGTGGGCGCTGGGAGCCAGCGCCCACCTGCCAATGCTGCTACCTCTGGCGCGCAGGCCCGGCGAAACCCCGGCCACGGCTAGGTACTTGTGCCGGGTGAGGGCGAGATAGACGTAGAAAAAGCCCCGTTGATGCAAGGCATTTCTATTAATTAACTATTATGCAAATAATTATTCCGCCTTAGCATTCTCCGTATCAACACCTTCAATATCGGCCTCCGTATTCTTAGCTAGGCGCAATATATCTTTTGACGATGTTATCGGTAATATGATTGAATCAAGTATAGTACCTGTGAACCGTGTATATAATATACCCCTGAAAGTATAAAACGAGACACTCACCGCAACGTGCTTGAGTTCTTCAGGAAGCATTTCCATTTCAAAATCCTTTTTTTAGATTTAGAAAGAACAAGACAAACTCTGCTGAAGCATGTGCTTCTATTTCTAGAACTTCCGAGTTATCATCATTCACTTGCTCATTCCTACTGCCTCAACGTTGTGTTTGTACTGGTCCGCAGCTTTTGCAGGTGTCAATATCAAATCTTGTTCTAAGACTTCCTCAATTTGAGTCAATGTACGCAGCGTGAAATTCTGAAGTCCCCTAGCCAACGACTTACAAGCGTTTCAGAACATCCTAACTTTTCCGCAAGCTCTCGTTGAGTCATGTTTTTCCGCTTCAAGGCATCAAGAATTTCTTTACTAATTCCCGCTGACTTTGAAACGAATCGTATGGTACAGCTATTCTGAGGAAGAGCAGTCCGAAATTCCCTCTGTTTCATTGCTTCCTAAATTATTGGTTGGTAGCCTGGAACCAGGATTTCAAGTTCTAATGGCATCTGCCAGTATAGCAAATCGCAACAGTTTTGCTCTATACGCTCAAACTCGGTAGCAATGGCATTAACTACCAAAAAATGAGGTAGACAATCGGGGCTGTTTTTAGTTTTCTGCGAACTTTTAACTCCTCCATTACCCAGCAAGACTACCTTATGGCAGCAACGAATACAATATAGCCGCAGTGTTGGCCTATGATAATTATTACTAGGCAAGGCATGCGACCTATCCTCACGACGGAAAAAGCGTTCTTCTGCTCCCATCTCTTGGGCCATTAGCTGAACAAGACCTTGTATCTCAGCAACTGAGCTTGCTTGAGTAGCCTCAAAGCGATTATAGAATTTTTCTATTTCATGCGGACCTGGGCCTGCACTTCGGCAGCGACAGCCGCGGCGAGCACCTGGGCACCAGCGGCCCCGCCGACTTCTACCCCTACACCACGATGGTGGAGCAGCAGAGCGAGTTCTCCTTCCGCAAAATGGTCAGCTCGTTCACCAAGCAGGAGGTCACCTTCACCCGCGTGGCCGAGGATGGCAGCCAGACGCCCATGACCCTGGCCGACCACTTGGAAGACGAGATGAACGAGGACATCCGCAGCAGTGAGTTGGTGTCGCGCTTCAACAGGGCGCTGGCCCTGTGTGCGGAAATCACCAAGCACTTCCCGCAGCTACCACTTGATCAGCCCGCGCCCTACCAGGCACTACTCGACTGCCTGTGTGCCGTGCGAAACGTGGAGCCCCAACCCGGCGAGGCATTGCACTACTAGCATCTAGTTGCTACAAGCCTTTGACGAATATAAAGCCAGGCACAAAAGGCCCTATGCTATAAGCGCTTTTTAAGGTGTACCCATCTCGATAAAGCTTCTGAAAAACTTTCTGATAAGCTTCATTTAAGGCAATTTGCCCCTCCCGATTAGCCTTTGACTCTACGACAAAAACTTCTGATTTCTCCTCGCCATAACTCACGATAATGCGCAAGTCTCTGGGATTACCATCAATTATTCTCACTGTTACTATCTCTGCCCCGCCCGTTTGCGCTTTCACCGGAGAAGAAGCCAATGCCATTAAGCACGCCCCTAAGAATACAAGTTTTTTCATAGCCACGAATATACCCGACAGTACTGCCCAACCCCAGCCCGCACCGCCCCACCGCAAGGCAGGCTACGGCGTGGTCGAGCCCACCGACGGCCGCGGCATCCGCTTCGTGGCCTGGGCCTGCTCAGAAGCTTGCGCCATCGAGTTCTGCGCCGTGGCCCGCAAGCACGGACACCGCCCGACCGACACCAGCTACTTCTTGACGCAGAGCAAGTCCCATTAAACTCCAATAAACTACCCTTACTCTGCAAGCCCCTATGCCTACTAACAATTTGACCCGCAAACCATACCGCCGCGCCGACTACCTCTACCTGCTGCACCACTACCGCGACTAGTCCGCCTCCGATCTGGCGGCTACGTTGGGCCGCACGCCGGGCAGCCTCTACCACTTCATCAGCCACCACCCGGAGCTGCGGAAACAGGGAAGAAATTAAGCTAGCTCATGCTGACTGGTTGCGCGAAGGGTAACGAATAGCGAGCGAATAAAAACCACATCAATATGCTATACCGCCGTGTGGGGATACGGCCGAGCTTTGCAGTACCCTATTTCGGTCCATTACATGCTTATTTCTGCTCGTTTCTCCTCACGCCACTTGCTACTGCCAGCGCTGCTATTGGGCACACTAGTAACTCATGCCCAGACTGGTGGCGTGCGCATTGGCGAAGCGGGCACCCCGGATGCCTCAGCCGTGCTCGACATCGTGAGCAGCACCAAAGGCGTGCTGCTGCCGCGCGTGGCTGATGTGACGGTCATTGCCAACCCGGCCGCCGGCCTGATGGCCTACCAGACTGGGGGCACGCCGGGCTTTTACTACTACAGCGGTAGCCAGTGGCAGCAGGTAGCCACTACCACTACGGCGGCCGCCACGGCTACCTACGGCGACGTCAAGCAGGGCTTGCAAACCGCCGACCACGCCGGCTGGGTGAAGCTCGACGGCCGCCTCACCTCTACCCTCACGGCCACCCAGCAGAGCCGTGCCCAGGCCCTGGGTATGACCACCAACCTACCCGATGCCACCGGCAAGGTGCTCAAGCAAACCAGCGGCAATCTACTCGCCACGGGTGGCACCAACGCAACGTTCATCAGTCAGGGCAACCTGCCCAACGTTTTATTACGTGGGAATACCTCTTATGATGGCAATCATACCCATACCACGACCGATAATGTGATGCCTAATGACGTGAACAACGGCAGGTATCGGAACAACGTCGTAAATACCAGCACGGCCTTCTCCGTCAACAGCAATGTTGTTACCAGCTCTGCCGGCGGCAGTCACAGCCACACCGTGAACGTGGCGCTGGGCGGCTCCGGCACGGCCCTGCCCGTCGAGGATGCCTACCTGGGCGTAAACCAGTTCGTGTACCTGGGCCAGTAGCTGAGCCGATAGGGTTAAGGGCCGCAAGGCGCACGATGGGCAAGTATCTACCGCTTCACCAGTTGCCTCCAGAACGATGAAATCAGGGAATAATTAGCTATATTAATGCTTTTATAAATATTCCTGTGCGACCACCCGATTGGGTGCGTATATCTCACAGGCTGACACGGTGTAACCTACCGCCTTTTCAATGTTGCGGGCCGCATTCACATCTCTGTCGTGGCATGTCCCGCGTTCGGGGCATACCCATTCACGTACAGCCAATGTTAGCGCCTTATTCCTGTGTCCGCAGGCACTGCAATCTTGGCTAGGGGGTGTTCTCACTTAAGGTAAAGCATGATTGATGATGCGGGCACAAACAAAGGCCTCGAAAGAAGCAGCCAGTTTGTCGTAGCGCGTGGCCAATCGCCGATGTTGCTTGACCTTGTTGAAGGTCTGCTCAATGTGATGCCGTTTAACATACGCCAACGGGTCAACATGGGGTAGGTGCTTGCGGCGCGGGGTAGGCGGAATAACCGCCAGGGCCCCTTCAGCGGCCAGCCAGCCCCGCAGCCCGTCGCTATCGTAGGCCGCGTCGGCCACCACCTCACAGGCCGGGGCCAGCAAGTAGCCGGCCTGCGGGCAATCTCCCACCTGGCTCGCCGTCAGCCGCCAGTTGAGCACATTACCCGCCCCGTCGCAACTTAGGTGGAGCTTGGTGGTGCGCCCACCCCGGCTGCGGCCAATGGCTTGTTCCCCTTTTTTTTCGCCGCGCCCGCCGCGTGCTGGTGGACGCGGATACTGGTCGAATCAAGTTGCAGCTGCCGCTGCCGGGCGTGCGGGAGGCGGCGGTTGTGGGCGACCCGTTCCCAGACGCCGGCCTCGCGCCAACGGGCAAAGCGCACATACACCCGGTGCCAGTGGCCCAGATGCGGGGGTAAGCCCCGCCAGGCCACCACGGCTCCCATCGGCACTTGACACCCAGCTCCTAGCTAGCTACTGCGGCCATCCCCGGCGCGCAAGCCGCTGAAACCCCGGTCACAGCTAGGTACTCGTATCTGAGCGAAGAATGAGAAGGTGAAGGCGAGCAGGAAAACTAACCTTAGGAGCATATTTGTGGAGGAGATGCAAAAGACCCCGATAGTGGACGAAGCTTTCTGCATATACACCTTCAATATATATGCCATTAATTAATATACAAAATATTTTGTAAATAAAAAATTTCTAGCTCTCATCTACAGCATACTTATTAGTTTGTAGCTGGACAAACATTCTATCTACTAAAGGGGCTACAACAGATTTGACTTTATCATACTCCTCATTCAGCAACATACTATACTTATTTTCAAAAACCATCTTTTTATCGAACTCTTGCTCTGTATCAACTTCTGACCCTAAGATAACTTGAGAGTTTTTAGGAAGATTTTGAGAAATAAATTTGAGTATAACAGGCATATTGATATCATCCTGTCCCTGTTGATTAGGTGAATCAATTACTAGAGGAACCGAAAAATTAGCATATGTTCCACTGCAAACGCTCCACAATGCAGCGTAGTATGCTAATATAGAGCGAGGACCACCACTACCTGATATATCTGGCCTGCTAGTCAACTTTAGTTTAGACGTATCAATTACTGGCAAATTGAGGTCTATAAGTGCTGAACGATAAGCATTTCTAAAGCTACTTAAAATAGATTTAGACCTACTAATATCTGTCAACGCTTTTAACTCCTCATTAAGCCTTTGTATTTCACCTGCTTGAGCATCTATTGCCTGATTAAGAGATAAGCTCTCTTCTTCAAAGACTTTGAATGCATTTTCTGCTCCTAAGCTAGCTACAACATCACTAAATTTCAAATCGCCTTTGCGACTATCTAATATAGCAGCTACTTTGCTGTAATCTTTTTCTAATTCAAGAAGCTCTTGCTGAATTTTTGCATAACTGGAATTAACCTTTTCCGCATCTTCGTTCAATTCGATAACAAGTTTGCGCAAACTACGGGCATCATCTGCATACGTTAGAACCTCTAAAAAAGACTTCTCGTGAATAACACCGCACGTTGGGCATTCAAGCTGAGTATGGGCTTCGGACCTCTTTAAATAATTTACATCCTTATCATACACAGCTAATGTGTCATTAGCAAGATTAATCTGCACTGATATATTATGCAGAATTTCTTGCTCCCTCACCGCACTCTCACGCAACAGCTCTTGCTTTTTATTTATAGCATTTACTTCGCTTGTAAGCATAGCAATTTCCATTTCAAAACTACCTGACTGCACTTTTGGCCCTGAAAGTGTCATTTTTTCATCGAAACGCATTCTCGTGCGCTTCAATAAATTCTGTTCTTGATGCAGGTCATCTAATGTTTTTTGCAATAGAGACTTACTAGAATTTACCTCATAGTACTTCGGCGGCTTAATGCCTGTGAAATAATCTAGTATAGCTGCTGAAGGAGACTTATACTGTTGTAATCCGGAAAAGGTATCCCAATTAGCTTGCCAGCTACCATCTTGATTAATATAGAAGGGCAAGAAAAAACATTTAGGGTCAGCAAGGGCTGAGCCAGAATTTTTATTATTTAACACCAAGTTGAATCCTACAACTTCGGCGAAGGCATCTGACCATTCTCTGAAATTTCCAGATGCTACAATAAGCTCGTTATCCTTACTAAATAAGGCACGATTTCCTATCTGATGAACAACTTTATATTGCTCACCATTAATACTAAATACAACAATGGATATTGCATCTTCATCCCACTTATCTAATTTACCTTTAGGCTTAGCCCCTAAAGTAATAAATAAGTTTTTAATCAGACTAGACTTACCCGTGTGATTCCTCCCGCGCAACAGATTTTTTTCTGGATGAAATTTTATTGTCCGTGCTTTTTTCTCCTTGTCGGAAAGAAGGTAAATACTCTCGAATAGGAAGCTTTTCATACGATTTAGTTCTTAAACTTCTAACGAGTTTTCTTAGATTTGAGCTATACATTTTTCAATGGCCCTCAATGCAAAATGAGCTAGTACTTCGGTTTTTTTAAGTGCTATATTATCTTTCAATTGATTATAACCTTCTTCAAAAAAATTCATAAGTTTATTAGGCACATTCTTATTAGCAAGCCAAATGTCACAGTGACGAATAGCTTCAGCGTCTTGTTTTGATTTGGTACCCATGAGCTGACGTTTATAAATAGACGCAGCGGCAATTCTAATTCCAGTCGTATCTAATACACCCATTCCCTCTGTAGCAAGAGTAGCTAACCAAGTATTAAGGATATCTACGATATCTGGTAACTCCTCCAATGCACCTAAAGCCTCATCAAATTCCTCTTTACTATATCCATGTTGCACCCGTATTTCATCAAATGATTTGCATGTATCTGTCTTGGCCCCCAGCGGACCTATTCGGATGAGCAGAGCATCAACAAAAGATTCAGCTTGTCCCGCATGCCTTTTACTACGAGAGCTTAAAAAGCTATGGACCAACCCAATAACTTGCGTTTTCGGTGAATCTGGTGACAGTGCTACACGCTCTACATACAGACGAGACAAGTCAGGCACCGGTTCACCATTTTGATGAAAAATTTCCAATTCTTTTAGCAAAAAACTAACTTGGTGAGCCGGAAGCTCAGAAAGCTTTGTCGGCAACGAGGTAGCTGCGTTGCTACCATTTGCTAAAGTCAAATTACAGCCAGCGTTTGAAATAAATCTAGCTGAACTCTTCAGTCCTTTGAGAGCATGCATACTTGCATACAACTTACCAATCGGACTATTTTTAATCTCCGCAGGTACTTTCACTTTAGCAGTTACTCCTACTTTTGGCTTAGCAACTATCTTTTTAGGTTTGCCAGGGTCGTCAGGTTGAGGCAGGGTAATCAATTCGCTCCAAGTCCACTCACCTCTATCTTTCTTCTTTACTTGATATACATCAATTTTTGTAGGACTAGTAGTAGAGTTTAAAACTGCTACGTCTTGTATTGCTTCAAAGAGGAATAGAAAATCATTCTCCCCTGACTGTGTAAGTTCTATTAAGCGCGTAATTGCCCAATACTTTTGAAACTCTATCCCTTTTGCATTGTGTCCACCACCACTTTCTGCAAGCGCCTTATCAGTTGCAACTGTATATAGCTTATCGAACACTACAGCGTCCATTGAAAATTTATTCAATTATATTATAAAAATTACTTATACATTATTCAGGCAAGCAGCCGCACTGACACTACTCCGTAAAACCCTCTCACCTCCCAAATAAAGTGAATATTATTCATTATCACACTAAGTGGCCTGCCTAACCAGTTACGTGTAGTGTCTAGCCGTCGCGGGCAGCTTTTCATCAAAAGAAATAGTGAGGCTGCCCTGCTTGGTGCAATAAGCCGCCTAGCTCTACTCAACTGCTCAGTTCAGAAGGCGCTCGTGCGTGTGACCGACGTGCCGAGCCACGCAACAGTGCCAGCTGGCCACTTACGCAACTGATGTGCCTCTGCTACTACCAGCAACTACAGTTGCCGGTATCTACTCGACAACTATCACGGCTGGTACCCAGATTTGGACCACACGCTGGACAGTCGAGCCGTAGTAATACTTGCCAATCCAATGTATGCTCAATTTGCAAAGCCGGGCTTTTTCGCGTCTGCCCTCTAACTTAGTCGGCCACGGCCGCTCGGCTGGGTCGTTCAGAATATATTATCGACCGGCTAGGATTGGATGGGTAACCTCCGCTAATGCACCGCTTGCTCCTTTGGAATAATGCCTACTTCTTTGGCGGCATCGCTCAATTCTTTCTTATCGCTGGGCTTATTATCGCAGGGCTAGCTGTCCTGAGTAGTTGGCTTTCGAGTGCTGAGAACGAGTTTGCAGAGCCTGAGGTATCACCTGGGCACCCTGCCAAGGCTAATAAAGAATCAGGCTGCACGGTGTTTTTGCTGGTTGCGGCTGGGTTTGTATTCTTACTATTCGTGCTTGCTAAATTTCTGGCTTCGTAGCCCGCCGCCTGGGCGTAGAATAATGTCCCGCACTCCGCTATGACTTGGTTGCTCACCTTACTTCTACTGACATTGGTGTCACTCGCTGCCCACGTCAGCTACAAGTGGCGCGGGGAAGAGCGCGAGTGGCAGGGGCCTTTTTACGAGGATGAATGGCCGATAGAATTGCCACAGCCAGCCTCACCCATACGCACACTTTACAGGATCTTCTACTACTGCTTACTACTGGCCTGCCTGGGGCTACTTGTGTATTTCCTCACCCAATAAGCAATCGGGGCTTTTCGTGGCCCACTGCTACCCTGTTAGCCCTATGACGCTCACCGTATCCTGGCAGCCTTGGGAATACTCATCTCCCACCGGCGGCTACAACCTAGCCGACCTATCGGACACAGAAGCTACTGTCGCCCGGTGGCCGGAATTCCTTGCGCAGTATGCACCCGAGTGGCACCCGGATTTAGAGGCCGTGCGGCGCTCCATTATCGAGCAAGGTATCTGGGCGGGCGGCGACTGGCATCAGGAGAACCCACACGGTATGCCAGTGGTGAGCAGTGGTCACTACTGGAGCAGTACCTGGCGGACATGGGGTGAGCTACTAGCAGCTGTGTGGAATACCGAGTTGGATCAGCAGTTCACGTACATCGATTTCTACATCAGCGGCCACCGCCTGCCCCCAAGGCCTCTGGGTTTATCGCCTACCACGTAGTATTAGCCCCCCAACCCAACTACGGATGCTGGTGCAAATGCCCCGTAGATACGAAAGCCCAGCCTTGTAAGGTCGGGCTTTTCCATGCCCACTTACTACCTTGCTGTGTCATCTCCTTTACAGGTGACGAATACGAGAAGGCGGGCATAAATAAGCAATGTAATTGTTTGTTTCCATTCTAAAGGCAACAAATACTTGGCCTATTCAAGCCAGCACTCAATACCTAAACATGGGTACTGAGAGTAGTGTATACTGAGCAGGATGACGAGATAGTAAAAGAGTAGGCACCCGCTAGGATAGTCTACTCCCAGCTTATTCTCCTACCCCAACCGCCGGCTGGCTTGATAGTCCTCCAAATCACCCAGCCGGCAGAAGTTGGGCCGGCCCTTCGCATAAGGTAGCCCCTGCTTACGCAGGTCTGCTCAACCAGCCCGCACCATATGTGCCTAATCAGGTGTGGGTCGGGAATGCAACTACAATCTGCGCACTGGGGAAATGGGTAGCGGGCAGGCCCACGAAAACCGCATGCCCTACACCGTACTCGCCGCCCGCCAGTGGGTAGGGCTCTAGCAGATTTTACCCAGCTACGCGCACATACACACGCACACTACAGCAAAAAAGCCCCTCTACGTGGTGTAGAGAGGCTTTTAGCGGAGAAGGGGGTATCGGAATAGTTGCGGCGCATACGCGCCCACATGCGCCTACCGGGCGGCCCGCCGTCGTTCCACTTACTACGCTTACCGGCAGCCAGCGCGGTGTACACCGCATTTCAGCGCACATACGCACATACGTTTCAGGGCGTATGTGCGTCGTCGGCCGGGGCCGCGCCGAGCTTGCGGAAGCCATCGAGCACGGTGCGCTCGGTGGCCTCGCTCTCCAGGTGGACGTAGGTCATGGTGGAAGAGAGGTTGCCGTGGCCCAGCAGGTCGCGCATAGTCAAGGGGTCCACTTTCATCTTGGCCAGCAAGGCCCCGTAGGTGTGGCGGGCTGTGTGGGTAGAGGCGGCCTGCCACTTGGGCAAGATCGTCTCGTGCTTGACGGTGCCCTTATAGCGCACCCGCACGAAGGGCGCGTCGATGCCAGCCTCGCGCAGCATCTGCTTGATGAGGTTGCCCGTCTGCTGGCGCGAGATTACGGGCAGCGCCTGCCCGGTGGGCCAGTCGTGGTATTTGTCAAGAATCTCTTGCAGCAGGGCCACGATGGGAATCTGCACGGCCGCGCGGGTTTTCTGCTGGTCGAGGGCGATGTGGTTGACCTGCGCGCCGGCCTTGATGTGGGGCCGCAGCAATGCCACGGTGTCGGAGTAGCGCAGCCCGCACAGGCAACGGGCCACGAACACGTCTTTCTGGCGGGCCAGGCTGGGCTGATTCGCGGGGGGCTGCCAGGCGTGCAGCCGCTGCACTTCCTCCCAGGTGAGGTAGCACTTCTTGGCCTCGTGGGCGTAGCCGTTCTTGATGAACTTGGTCGGTAATCCGGCGTGCGCCACCAGGTTGCGCAGCATGTTGATGTGCTGGTGAATGGTGTTGTTGAACAAGGGCGTGTCGCGCACCAGAAACGAGGTATAGCGCTTGGCCCACTGCTCGTCCACGGCGGCCGGAGTCACATGCGGATCGAATCGCTCCATCCAATCGACGTACTGCTTGCTGCGGTCGAGGTAGGCCTGGGCCAGGTGGGCGCCGTTGTCGGCCTGCCAGGCAGCCAGCACGGCCCGCATAGGCTGCTGGGCCAGGGGTAAGGCGCTGGGCGCGGCCGGGGCCTCCGGGACCACTTTAGCTGGGCGGCCGGCCAGGGCAACTACCGCGGCTTTGAGCAGGGGAGCCAGGGCGGCGTTGCTGAGTTGGCCGGCGTCTTCGAGGCGGCGGCAGGCCTTGGCTACGGCCAGGCGTAGCTCGTCGAGCTTCTCGTTGATGGTGCGGTAGCCGTCGGCCCCTTTGCGCAGGTGCGGGGCCACGGGGCTGAAGTAGGCGGGATGGGCCGCGTAGCCGGTGGCCTGGCGTACGGGGCGCTTCTCCCCTACCCCCACGCTGAGGTAAATGACCCGGTGCCCAGTGGCTGCCGCGACGCTGTGCAGGAAAAAACGAATCTTAGGCTCGGGCATGGGGCGGGCAGTGAATGGCCCGCCAAGTTAGCACCGGGTGCTAGTAGTGTTAGCATGAAAATCCCCATCGAGAAAGCGCATATTTTTTGTATAATTAGATGACAATGCATCTTTAAAAAACACAGTGATTCTCTCATAATATAATTACAATCACCTGTCTATCTGTTGTATGAATTAGTAATGTGGAGGTAATATTGGGCGTATACTTTTGTAACTTACCCTGCTACGTCCGCATGAAAAAAAATTTTACCCACTGTCTTTATCTCCTCTTCATCTGGAGCTTGAGCTGGACCCACGCCCAGGCGCAGGGCGTTGCTCTGCTCGACGACTTTAACCGCGCCGACAACTCTACGGTCGGCAATGGCTGGACGGAAGTAGAGTCCTCTGGCGCGAGCAGCTGCGCCATCGTTGGCAACCAGCTCAAGCTCTCAAATGGCACGACGGCCGGGCGTGATTACATCGTGCGCAGTGTAGCCACGCAGTACAACCCCGTACTCAGCGCCAACTCGGGCCAACTGACTTGGTCGTTTAACGTGCGTCAGTCGCGAACCAACCCCAGCGGCTTCGACGGTAACAACTACGGGGTGGCCTTCGTGCTGGCCGCCAGCTCGGCGGACCTGCTGGCCAGCAGCACCACCGGCTATGCCGTGGTTGTGGGTAACTCGGGGACACCTGATCCCTTCCGGGTAGTACGCTTCTCGGGCGGGCTCACGGCCAACTCGAAGCTTACCAACGTCTTCACCACGAGTACCGACTACGGCACGGCCTACCTTACCCTGCGCGTCTCGTATTTCCCCGATGATAATAGCTGGACGCTGGAGGCTTCGACAAACACCACTTCCTTCGAAGATCCCAGTCAAGCCAGTACGTTCCGCGCTATTGGTACCGGTACGGATGCGACCTACACGGGCAACAGCTTACCTTACCTGGGCTGCCTGTGGAACCATGCGACGACTGGCACGGAAGCCGCCCTCTTCGACAACCTCTACATTACGGCCCCCTGCTCGCCCGGCGCCGAGCCGACCGTTGGCCCTAGCGCGCCGATAGCCGACCAGCTTACCACCTCCAGCGCTCGGCTGAGCTTTACGGCGGGTAATGGTTCCGCCCGCCTGGCCCTGCTGCGGGCAGGTAGTGCCCCAACCTCTACTCCCACCGACGGTACCGCCTACGCGGCTAACCCAGCCTATGGGAGCGGCGCTTCGCCGGCTACTGGGGAGTACGTCGTCTACAACAGCACGGGGACGAGCGTCAACCTGACCAACCTGCAAGCCAACACGACTTACTACTATACCGTGTACGAGGCCAACGGCACCGGCTGCGCAGCCAATTACCTGCAAGCCGCTCCGCTGTCGGGCTCCTTTACTACGCCGCCTTGCGTAGTCGAGGCCAAGCCCACAACACCCGCGAGCGCGGCCACTGCTACGCCGCCTACGATTGGCAGTGGTAGCTTGACCTTCAGCTGGCAAAATGGGAATGGGGCGAGCCGCCTGGTGGTCGTGCGCCCGGCCCAGGCGGTGGCTGCAACGCCGATTGACGCTACGGGCTACGCAGCCAACAGCCGGTACGGCTCGGGGGCTGCGCTGAGCAGTGACGAATACGTCGTGTATGTTGGCACCGGTAGCAGCGTCACCGTCTCGGGCCTGACGGTCGGGCAGACGTATTACGCAGCGGTATACGAGTTTAACGGTAACGGCTGCTCGGCGGCCTACCTGACCACTACCCCAGCCACTGCCTCGGGCGTAGTACCCTCTCCGCCCGTATCGAGTAGCTACCGCTTCTTCCGGGGTAACCTGCACGGGCATTCGGGCTATTCGGACGGTAACAAGGATGCCTCGACCTCGGGGGCTTCAACGCCTGCCGACGACTACGCCCTGGGCCGCCAGGCGCAGCAGTTCGACTTTATGGGCATCAGCGAGCACAACCACAGCCAGGCCGGGATGAGCTTACCCAACTACGCCAAGGGGTTGGCCCAGGCCGACGCGGCCAACGTGGACGGCACCTTCGTGACACTCTACGGGATGGAATACGGCACAATCAGCGGCGGCGGACACGTCATCATTTACAACTACGATAAGCTCATTGGCTGGGAGGCCGGCAATTACGACGTGTATTCCCCGAAGGGCGACTATACCACCCTGTTTTCCATTGTCGCCCAGCGGCCGGGAGCTATCGCCTACCTGGCTCACCCGCAGAGCGGCGACTACAACAGCTTGTTGACCTCGCCACTCAACTCGACCACGGCCCAAGCCCTGGTTGGCTCAGCCATGCGCTCGGGGCCGGCGTTCTCTACGGCCACTGACTACAGCAACCCCAGCACGAGTACGTTCGAGCCCCGTTTTAAGGAGGCACTGCGCCAGGGCTACCACGTCGGCCCCACGATTGACCACGATTCGCACTACAGTGTGTTCGGCCGCTCCACCCACGGCCGCCTCGTCGTGCTGGCCAATACCCTGACCCGGCCGGCCCTGCTCGATGCCCTGCAGCAACGCCGCTTCTACGCCGCCGACGACGATAATACGGAGGTGACTTTTACCGTAGCTGGTCAACCAATGGGCAGTGTGCTGTCCCGGCGCGGCACCCCGTCCTTTACCGTGACCGTAACCGACCCCGACGTCAACGACGCCGTCTCGTCCATTGCGTTGTTCTCGGGCATTCCCGGCGGCAGCGCCACGGCTACGCAGCTCACCACCAGCGCGGGTAGCTCCACGCTGACCTACACCGACAACATTCCCGACCAAGCTACCTATTACTACTATGCCGTCATCACGCAAAACGATGGCGACAAGTTCTGGACGGCCCCCATCCGTTACACCCGTAACGACTCTGCGCCGCTGCCTGTGCAGTTGATGTCTTTCCAGGCCGTGCTACAGAATGAATACCAAGCCGTACTACGGTGGGCGACGGCCTCGGAACTGAACAGCGACTACTTCGCCGTCGAGCGCTCGGTGGATGGCGTAGCCTATTACGAAGTGGGCCGCCGGACCGCCGCGGGAGCCAGCAGCCTCTCGCGCGCCTACGAGCTGCGCGACCCGCAGCCCCTCACCGGCTTGGCCTACTACCGTCTGCGCCAGGTAGACCGGGATGGAAAAACGAGCTACAGCGCCGTGGTAACGCTCGCGACTACAGCCCGCGAGGCAGCCCAGGCCAACGTGTATCCCAACCCCGTAGCTGGCACGGCCAGCGGGCGTTTGGCTCTGCGCGGCTTGGCCGACCAGAAAGTACTCGTGCGCGTGACAGACGTGCTGGGCCGCGTCATCACCACGCAGCAGTTTCAGCCTGCTACCTACGCTGCTGATGTGCCCTTACTGCTGCCGGCTACCACCGCGGCCGGTATCTACTCGGTAACTATCACGGCCGGCGCCCAAATTTGGACCACGCGTTGGACAGTCGAGCCATAGATGGATGTACTCCACAAAAAAGCCCCGTTAACGCGGGGCTTTTTTTATTACCTACGGCTCTCAGCGCCTCGACATGAAGCGTCTGCTCACCTCCCTTACTGTATACATTGTATACCATGTATACAGTGTATACCACGATGCAAAGCATCCTAAGCATGCTTTGCATGCTCGGTGACCATGCCCAGCGCCCGGCTAACTACTGCGGCCACCCCCGGCGCTCAGGCCCGCCGAAGCCCCGGCCAGGGGTAGGTATTCGTACTGGGCGAAGGCTGAGTAGTCTATCTGGTGCTGGAAGTAGCAAGGATTTTTTACTTACGCAAGGCTAGATAAGTCATATTTAGCCAACTGCTCTCGAAGTATACCACACAGGCGCACCAAATACGCCCGATGCCCTAAAATGGCCTCGGCGTACTCTTCCAGAGTTCGGCTTAGTTTTTTAGAGTTCTCCTTATAATTCCATAAAAGGCCCTCGCTTCTATGTCTATCTGCTCTTTCCTCTTCAAGTAGCTTTTCCATGGCGTTCTTATCTGTGATACAACCTATGAGCGTTTTCTCTAATTGAATGAGATGTGGAATTTCCGAGTCTGTCTCTTGCTCTAAAATCCTAGCGTCAAAGTACAAGTAAGCAGCATTGCGCTCCTTCGTCATCAGAGAGTTGGTAAGATTTTGCAACTCCTGAAATGCCTTCTGCAAGTGACTATAATAAAGGTCATCTTCCTCGCCAGGCATCCCAGCTATTATCAGTACGCGCAAGCTATCGAGTTGATTGATGAGTGCCACCACGCCGGCTATAAAGGCTTCTCCTGCTTCGAGTTTCTTCCCTAGCAATAGTTTACTCAATTCCTGCTTGTGGTCAGCTTTTTTCTGCTTCACATCTAGCCTTTTCAACCATACACTTGTAGCGGAGGAAATGAGCACTACAGCCACCGCGCTCGCTAGCGGAATAATAAGATTAAGTACTGATTGTGATGCCATAACTGAAGTGCAAGATTATTATCTACAGTTCCCAACGGCCCCTGACACCCAGCGCCCCACCGACCGGCTGCCGCTCTACGTACCGGGAGTAGCGGGGGCTGCTCTCCTACTCACGGGGCTGGCGGGTGCAGGGTTTGCGTAGAGTCAATAAAAAGCTCTGCTTTAGTAGCAGAGCTTTTTATATCTTGGCTTATATCTGATACAGAACACCATCCCGACTTTTCAAATCTGTAGGTGTAGGGTAATAAGGTAATTGTATGGGCCCTACGCGCTGGCAATGCGATTCAACGAAACGCTTTAATAAACGTGATTCTTCTAACACTTGAGCATCATCAGGTAAGTGGTCAATGAGAGATTGAGGTGCTAGCACAATGAGCTTAGCACGAGCGCGCGATGCTAGCACATTGAAACGACGCAAACTATATAAAAACTCATCCTCGCTACGTATTAAATCGGGATCACCAATGCCAAAGGATGCAATAACTACATCGCGCTCTTGACCTTGAAAGCGCTCAACCGTATCGACAGCAGCACGAATTTTCTCAGGGTCGTCGTTACAAAATATTTCTTGTAGCCGACTTACAATGCGACTCATCTGCGCCCTATGCGGAGTGACAACGCCAATAGCTTTATCCCAAAAATTGTCTGAACTGTAAGGTTCATTACTAGTAGGCTTTTCCTTATCAGGATTAATAGAATCCGGTTCACGCTCGTGCAAAAGCCGGGATTTTAGGCGCCCTCGTAGCAGCCACACTAGCGCAGCCACAGCATCAGCTTCAAAGTCATTCGCTTGGCTAGAAGTATTATCAGCATAAATAAAAGCTGTCGTAGGATATTCGGGCTGAAGCAGTTGCCCCCACTGCGCCGACCAAGCTAGTTGTACAGGCCAGTCAACAGGGCGGGTAGTAGGCAATACCGGTAGGTCTAAACACAAGCGAGGACTGTATGCGGCTAGGTCTTTACTATAGCCCGCACCACGAATAAACTTGACAAGTGTTGCGTTAGAGCGATAATTTACATCCAGTGATAAAGGACTTATAGCCTTTGCCTTACGCACAAAATCAAAGACAGAGCCAACGTAATACTCTAGCTTTTCAGGTGGTTCAGCTGCGTGGATAGGAGGTAGCTGCAAATCATCGCCCGCCAGTACATAAGCTCCTACATCGGTTGCCTTCGACACTACTAGAGTCGCAGTAGCTACATCCATCTGCGAAGCCTCATCAATAACTACCAAATCAAACCAACGACTTTGGGTAGCACGATGTAATTTGGATGGGCCTTTCTTTCCTGGAACACTGCTCATAGGTGATGGAAACTCACTAGCAATAGCTAGGTTGTGCACTTGCTGCGGTACTCCAGCTACAACTATAAGTCCTTTAGGGTTTGTGAGTTCCTGCTTAATATCCAAAACCTCTTGACTAGTCCTACGAGTTTTCACTTTAAGTCGCTTGATAGACTCAGGTAACTTTTCAGGGTCTTCCTGCTTATAAACGCTTTGCAGCCGAATAATAGGGATATCTACTCCGGGCAATACTACTTTGAACAAGGCAGGCAGTTTTTCGAGCACGTTATCGAGCGCTGCATAGCTAATAGTAGATACTAGTATGCGCAATGGCTGCTTAGATTGGTGTGCAGCCAACAATGCTCCTGCAATAAGTACTCTAATAGTTTGACTTTTTCCTGTACCAGGTGGCCCCCAAATAAGACTTAAGCGTGTTTGCAATGCACTTTGCCAAGCCATCCATTGAGACGCATTTAGTTGATGCTTAACCTTATGGAGGTGAGATTCTAATATTGAGCGAATATCTATAAGGTTTCGTGCAATAGGTGCGGCTAGAGACTGCGTATCCCACAAGAATGAAGCCGCAGGTGTAAGCTCAGTTATTAACTGTTGCTGATTTTTAGTATTGAGCGTCTGCTCCAACAATTCATTTAAGGAGTCATGCTGGGCAATTTCAGGAAATCCTATGCCTTCCAACGTATCCTTAACCTTGCTCGACAAAAAATCCTGTGCAACCTTATCCAGCATTATATCTCTCTCAAGATTTACAAAGCCAGCGGCTTCCAGCGTTTCGGCTGGATTATTTCTCCCTTCAGCTAATGTGACGTGAGTGCGGTCGCTGAGGCGTAAAGCAATTAATCCCTCACGGCGTTCAATGGCTTCAATAGAAACGTTAGTAAGTCCAGCATCAGAGATAGTCTTGATAGTTTTTCCTATTGGTTCACCACCTCTACGACGTACCGTATAACCCCTGTTATTTACTAGACTAAACCAAGATTGTTGTAAAAAACCTGGCTGATTGCGTGGCGAGAGCGCATATCCAATGTCGCCGGGACGTGCGTTTATGTCGTGTGAGTCTGGTCCAAGCTCGTAGATGAGCAAATAATCGTCGTCTAACAGGAGCGTTTTTTGAGTAGCTTGTAGCTTTTGTAATGCTAGTGTGCGAACGGTACCAGTCAAGCGAAACGGTAAATAAGCAGCTCGAAACTTAGCCTCTCGCTCATAAACGGGCATGGCCCGCGTAGTGTAAATTTCTAGGTCATCTAGCGCTGCATTCAAGCGCGTATATTCATAAAGTAGTCGGCTAAATAAAGGCAGTTTGGGTAACATCCGTGCTGGTCGCGCCAACAGCAGGGGGGCTGTTAAATCACTGTTGCCTAATTGAAGGCGTAAGTCCTTTTGCAAACGCTGCACTAATGTGTTTAGATACGACAGCTTGGCTCTGGTCGCATCACCAATTCGACTGAATGCTCTAACCCAATCAATCTTATGATTATCGTTTTCGCTCCAAACCTCATGGATTCGCTCAGCTGGTAATAAATCACTCAGAGCATCCCGGTAAAATGGCCCAATTTCAGGTATAGGGAAATCCACACTATATGCATTGTATTGTCTTGCTACACCGTATAAAGTATAATGGTGAGCTAAGTTTGCCATCACGGTATGCTGCACTACCCGACTCAACATAGTGAATGGGCTACGCACAGAAACCTCTTCGGGATGCGCTAATAATTCACCAGAGGGAAATAGCCACGCTACATCACGCAATTCCTTATCGGCCGTAATAGCTGCTAGATGTCGGCTGATGACGCGCTTTAAATGGCGTAGCTGCGCCTCATCCCATAAATAAATCTGATGGGATGAGCGCCGAGCCGGTTTGCCGGGAAAGCTAGCACGACGGCCATCTACGTATTCTGAGCAGTCATTTACATCAAATTCGTCCTTTTCACGCACCCATTTCTGAATATCTAATAAAGCCCGTAGAAATTTGAAAAGCGCTGCCCTTTCATCACTTAGCTTTGGGCTTTTTACCGGAAATATACCGTGAAACTTTTCCTCTCCATTCCCTTGAAGTTGGTAATCAAGTCCTTCTTTATAAAATTCTCGCTGGTCTACCCACGTTTTACGTTGTGCTTGTTCATTCGGTACTAGTAACCCATTTGGCTCACGCCACGCAGCTCTCAAACCAAATACAATGGTATATGCGCTAGACAGGTCATAATCGAGGAACAAGCAGACCCGCAAATCGGACCATCGAGGCATTTGTGCGTCCGTGCCAGTGTCGGGCATCTGACTAGCTGACCGACCATCGAGCGCTTGAGCTCGATAAGGAAAACGCACCCGCTGACTTTTGAGTGTTGAGCTTTTACTAAAGATAGGATCATTGGCTGACAAAGAGGCTAATTCTGTCACAGTCTGTATTTCTAGCTGCCGTGCATTACCTCTCGATACTCCTGCTACCCGCGACAAATGCTGTATAGCCTCGGCCTGCGGCCAGCACCACTCCTTGTGATAACTCACCCCATTACGTTGGTTGGGGGTGGTCGCATCTACTCCTACTGGCCATGGATAACCTAGAAAATCGCAGCCGCTACACGAGTAGTCTACGTGCCAGTCTAGTTCCCGCCACGGTGTACGCAAAACTCTAGGCAGAGTGCTTTGGAATATACTCCGCAGTCGAGCCGCAAAAATGTCAAAGGGAGCTAACTCAATATCTGACTCTAAAGCCGCAGCTAGCGCGGCCAATGTCACAGACATACCGTGAGCGTCTAAACGCTGCCGCGCTGTTGCTACTGCCGAAGCATCGTGGCTACCTGGCCATACTGCCGAGGCAGCCACTACTACGAACCGCTGCTTAAGTTGCGGTTCGTGCGCCTCTAACCAACCAGCTAGCGTAAGGGCATAATAAATAACTTCCGCGAAATAGTGAGCACCTGGTTCAGCCGAAAGCTTAATATCGATGATGCGCAGGCGCAGCCGCTCATCATTTGGCTCTAAATCGGTTAGGCTACCATCTAAGTTAACCTTCTGCCAATAACCAGCATAGTCATCTGACTGACGTTCTACGTCCTTGCAAGCAGGCAGCACTTGAATAATGTCAGCTCGGTTCTCACCAAGCGATAGGTCATTGCCAAACTCGTCCTGCAAGTTTATTAACCCCATGCCTCCTTTAAACTCCTCTGTATTAGACGAGTAGCTAGCTTCAACGATAAACTGATGTGGATGCAGCTCCTTACTAAGCACATCTAGCAGTTGCTGCTGCTCAAAGCCTTTTTTGGGCTGCAATACGCTGCCTACTCCAAATACCTCTTGTAATTCTTTTACTTTCTTTCCCTGCCACTCATAGCCCATATCACCTGCACCGCCCAGACCTGACCGCTGGTCTTGCTTTACTGGCATGCCTTTATCTCGGCGGTAGGAATCTAAATACATGTTCAAGCGAAATTGCCGCTCGCAACCTGTTCGGATAAAAGCAGATAGCGCTTTCTTCTTGAATGATAACTTCGGTTGGTCGTCCTTTTTAGTAAGCATCATAGCATGCAAGATATTTAGGGGAATGGATGAGGTGTTAAATCTACACCCACCGCTCTAAATCCCAATTCTTTTGCAGCTACTAGCGAAGTATTTGACCCAGAGAAAGGGTCAAGTATCCATCCTGGTCGCGTATCAGAGCCACAGTTGCATGCTTCCCAGCCCAGATGCTGTTTTGGAGCAAACGTAAACTCACGAAAATATCCACCTAATGCAACCTTAGCTTCATCAGCCAACTGCTGTACAGAGGAAGAGTTGCGACCAGCACCTTTTTGTAGCTTTTTACCCATCCCCGCGTCTGAAATGCCTACAGCGCGAATAGCTGCTAAATGAGCATCATTAAGACCTTTCTCCGCAAAAATCTTCATTGCCCGACGGGCTTGAGGCCGTTTTTCATCAAGCTGATTTGATGGTCCAACTAACCGCCGATAAGGCTTACCACAAGATTCGCATACTTGTGGTGGACAAGTTAAAAGCAAAATACGTCGTACTAGTTCAACTGGAAATGGAGCAATATGCCCACTCTTACTTCTACTCGGTGGCACATGCCACACATCCCCAATCTCAGCACTTGGTGAGTGGTTGATTAAGGCAAATCGGTCAAAATAATAGCCGCCTGTGCTCTGTTTTCGAGGCGGTACCAGTTGCATTATTGTTTCATGGCGATTGGCTAGTCTTTTTGAGGATGGCGTTGGCACACTACTGGATTTACTCCAAACTATGCGGTGCGCAACATGCCAACCTCGCTTGCGCATAGCCATCTCAAACAAGATAGGCACACCCACTAAAAAGCCTTTATAATGAGTGTCTGCTAGGTTGATAAAAACAGACCCATGATTAGCCAGCCATTGCGCCCATGTTGTCACAGTGTCTGCCAAAGTTTCGACGAATTGCTCTGGTGTTTTCTCCTGACCTAGTTGTTCAGGATGCCCATAATCCCTTCTTTGCCAATAAGGTGGCGAGGTTACAATTACATCGAAGCCCTGAGATGGAAAGTAGCGAGACAGCTCAGCTAGATGTTGTGCATTCCCCTTTAGGACTTCAAAGTCCTTCAGATGATGATGATTATTTGTTTGATTATCAAGCATTTCCGTAAGTAAGGAGATGCAAGATAAGAAGAAAAATTATCTGACTTCCTACTTGAATTACTTGACTAGGCGTAATCGTCGAATACCTAACAAGATAGGTCGTTATCATTTAAGGGAGCAGCCGGACTGGCACCACCCCATAGAACTCTCGCACCTCCCAGATAGAGTGAATGTCCTTACGCGCCACAGTAAACGACCCGCCTGCCCCACCAGTAGCGTGTAGCGTCAACCCGTCGGTATTATTAAGGTCATTCCTCAGAATGGCCTTTACGGTGACCTCCTCCGCGTAGTCAACCACGCAGATGGTATTATGCAAGTACTCCCAGCGGCTGTCCGACACGGGCCAGGCAATGACCTGTTGGCCATCGCGCAGGCTGGGTTCCATACTGTCGCCTTCGATGTCGAATACTAAGGCATCCTTATAGTCCTCCTCGGTGCGGCCGGGTGGTAAGCGAAACAGTACCGTATCAAAAATATCGGATTCCCTGAAACGCTGCATCTGCATGTAGCCGAAGCTGGCGCGTGCCTTGAAGCTTACGCGCCGCAGCTTAATAATAGGAATGTCTGAGAGCAGCCCTACCGCTTGCACATTAGTCTGGCCGGGAGGATACGAAGAAATTTCTTGTCCACTACCAGAAATTTCAGATTTCAGCATCTCTCCTTCCCCAGTAAGTAGCCAGCGTTCACTTACCTCTGGGTATGCCTGCAAGATTTTTCCAGTAAGCTCAAACCCTGGCTTAGACTTCTTCTTGCCGAGAATGTCGCCTATTGTACCTGTGGGCACCCCAACGCGCTCAGCAAACCTTGCCTGAACTCCATTAGCTAACCGGTCGATTAAAAAATTTAATCGCTCATGAACAGGCTGTTGCATTTTTTCTACGATTTTTCTTGCAGTAGCCACTTGATTTTTCTTGTCATCCACTAGAAAAGTCTAGTAATTTTGTCATCAACATCAACACCACCAAAGTACGATAATGAAAAACAACCAGCCACCGCCCAAGCTGCGGGATTTGATGCCTGACGGCTTCTTAGGCACCCTAGCCGACAAAACCGGCTGCACCTCGGTGCCCGACCTCTCGCAAATCGTACGGCGCGAGCGCAGCCGCTCCAAGTACTGGCCCGCCGTGCTGGCGCTGGCCGAGGCCACCAACCCCCAAGGCTACGCCGCCTGGGCCGCCGCCAACCCCGATAAGTTGCCCGCCGTGCCGCAGGCCGCCTAAGACTCCCTCACCCCTACCCCGCTTTCACACCTCCCCTTTCCAGTTGACACCGATGGAAAAGCCGTTGCTGCCCTTGCTCGCCTCCGCCCTTAAGGGCGAGAAACCGCTCTCGCTCGCCGAGGGCTTTGCCGAGGGCGATTTACTCCACCTCAAGGCCCCGCTGCTGGGCCTGCCCAAAGGCACGGTATTACCCGTGCTGGGCTACTGCCTCTACGTCGATGCTCAGGGCCAGCCCTACGCTTTACGGGCCTACGTCCCGCTAAGCCCCGAAGGCGGCACCACCTACGCCGGGCGCGAGGCTGCCCGTTTTCCCGAGCCCGGCCAACGGGAGCGCTGGCTACAGAGGCGTTTCTCGGAGCTTGATATTACCGACCATGCCCACGAGCTGGCCATCGAGCGTCGCCGCGAAGCGCTGGTAGTCCAGATGTACCCCGAACGCCAGCAGCACCGCCTGGCCGCCTAACAACCCTTTCCTTTTTTGTCCATGAATGGCATTCACCTCACCGTTTCGCGGGAAGCCTTCGTCGAACTGTTTGGGCCGGACGTGGCCAAGCAAGCCAGCGACTACCTGCACACGCTCACGGCGCCCGAGCCTGATGAATGGCTCACCATTCCCGAAGCAGCGGCCTACGCCAAGCTCACCGAGGGCCACATGCGCCTGCTTGTGCTGGGCCGTCCCTACCGAGCCGCCAGCGGCAGCCAGCCCGAGCGGCCAGCCGTAGCCCCGAAAATACCCCGGGGTGACACCGGCTTTGCCAAGGGGGCCAGGGTACGCAAGTCGGCCGTGGATGCCTACCTCACGCGCCACGACTACCGCTAGCAAGTATGCTCAGCATGCTGAGCATGCATCTCACTAGTATACGAAGTATGCTGTGTATACAATGTATACAGCATGCCAGAATGCCAACACGCTAACATGCTGCCACGCTAACATTCCAGCCTGCCAGCACACAAAAAAACCGGTCGGGGGTGCCACCCCGACCGGCCATTTTCTCAAACGATTTAACCATTTAAAACGCCTGCGGGCACAAAGCTAATGACAACTCCTGCAACTGCTCCCGCCTTCACGCTCGACCCGACCCTGCCCTGGCTATTCTCTGACCCCAGCATGCAGGAGCCGGCCGCTTTCCACGACCTGCGCCTGCTTACGCTGCCTGCGTGGCATCCGATGAGCCGCTACTTCCCGGGCGGCACGGAGGTAGCAATGCGGCTGGTTACCGACCTCAGCCAGCTAACCGTAGGGGCCGCTTACTGGAGCGAGCAAGATTGGACCAACGAAAAGAACGAGCTAACTACGTACTGGGCCTTCGGGCGCTACGTGGGGCCAACCTTCCCAGACGAAACCACTACCAAGCGCCGGTGGAAGAGAGGCGAGGCCCACATTGACCTCGAATGTGACGTGCTGGATTGCCCGTTGCCGCTGCACAGCTATCACTTACGGGAGGACGGCACCAATATGTGCTTCGTCGATGCGAAAGGCTCCTATCAGAAAACCGTGGGGAAGGGAGCAAATCGCCTCTATCAACTCACGCACTACGTCAACCTGCCTGCGCAGCAGCTGGCCGACCTCGGCCCCGCGGCCGTGAAGCAAACGGGTCTCACGCTACGGCAGGCCGTTTGGCTGGAGCAGGAAAAGCTTATCGCAAAAGGCGGCTGCGAGATTATTGCCCGCACGACGGGCGGCCTCCATGCGCCTACTTACCGGGTCGTACTGCCCGACACCCAGGCCCTACTCGACTTCCAGGAGTGCTGGAGCAGTCTGCTTCCCTTCATCCTGACGCCGGGGCAAGCCCGCAAATGCAAATCGGGCACGGTCGCCCTTATTACCCGCACCACCACCGCCGACGGGCGCGCTTACGGCGATATGGAGCACTACAAGCTAGCCGACGTGGCCCCGCTGCTGGAGTGGCTGCGCCTGCACAGCGAGATGCAGCACCTGAAAGTAGAGGCCGCCATCTGCGCCCAGCAAATGGCACACCGGGCCGAGGCCCTACGGGCAGAGCGCCGGGCACTCCTGGCGCAGTGGGAGGCCGACCGAGCCCGCCAAGCAGCCGAGCAAACGCAAGGCACCCCGCAGGGCCTGCATTCCGACTATGCAAGCCTCTCCGAGCTGGCCTACGCGGCCTAGCTCTCTGAGCAAGGGTATCGCGGCATGCGCTACCCTCGTGGGCACCCCGCTTTCTCTCTACCCATGAACTACATCGAGCTTATCAATCAGTTCTGGCAATGCGACATCGAGCATTCCTTCAACGGCAGCGAAACGAGACTGTACTTCTACCTGCTGCACACGTGCAATTCACTCCGTTGGAAGAATCCTTTTACGCATTCCGATGCCCATCTGGCCGCCGTGTCGGGGATGAGCGTCAACACGCTGAAGACCGCTCGCAACCGGCTCAAGCAAGCCGGCCTGCTGGAGTTCACGCCGGGCAGCCAGGGACGGGGCCAAAGCCACAAAGCCCTCTACAAACTGTCAATTTTTGACACTATACCCGATACTTTATCGGCGAACTCACTGACAGTTTTCCCGCGAACTTCTGACAGCATCAATAAACATAAACTAAACGAAGAAGGAAGTACGGCTAGCGCCGCCACCTCCACTTCAAGCTTCGAAGCTGATTCGGGTAGTGAGTCCAAACCGGAACAGCCGGCCTCGCTACCTGCCACCAAGCCCACTCGCAGCCGCAAAAAGCCCACGGCCACCGCCGATGAGGTAGCCGCCCTTCCCCTGCCCCACCCCGGCGAGGTTTTCGCCAAGCTCTGGGCCACGTTCCGGGCCGGCCCCAAACAAACCGCAAAACCCCTCAGCGCGCTGGAATTGATGCTCAGCAAGCTGGGCAAGTACCCCGAGGGCTTCGCCATCGTGATGCTGGAAGCTGCCATCCAAGGCAATTGGTCGGGCGTCGAAAACGGTGGCACGGCCAAAGCCTACGAGGAATGGCAGGCCACCCAGGCCCGCCACCCTACTCCCCCCAAGCGCCCCGCGCTGCCGCCCGTCGCCGCCGACCCGGCGCTGAATTACGACTTCCTGGCCGAGCAAGAAGCCCGCGAGCAGGAAGCGCTGGCCCGCCAGCAAGCCGAGTGGCAGGCTACTCATACCGTGGCCGCCTAGTTCTCACCCCCTTAGTCGCTAGCCCATGTTTTTCGAGTATGACCCCACCGCGACCCTGGCCGGCCGCGAGCGCCTCACCGAGCACGCCCAGGCCCTGCGCCAGGCCCTGCTGCCGCTGCGCGAGTACACCCAGCACCGGGCCGCCAAGCTCGACATTACCTCGCCCTACGCCCAGCCCATCTTCGACCACATCCGCCACCTGGAGATTGCTTTCCAGGCCGTGGCCGACTACCACACCGCCGTCGAGGAGCTGGTGAGCATCCATCTGCCCCGCCAGAAGCAGGCCGAAGCCCAGGAGCTAGAGGCCGAGCGCGAGGCCACCCCCCTCTACCGCCTGGGCTACGTGCGAGGCTACCGCCGGGGCCTGACCGTGGGCCAGCAAGCCCACGAGCGGGTGCTGGGACTCTACGCCCAGCATGCCATCCTACCCACCCCGCCCGGCTACGTTTCCTCGCCCCTGGTGCAGCGCGTGCAGGGCTTCCTGGCCCGGCTGGGCCAGCGCTACGCCCCCGAGGGCTTCGGTCCCATCCTGCCGCCCCAGCAAGCCGCCTAAAGATGGGACTCTTCGACGACTTCACTACCTCGACCCGGGCCACCGGCCCGCCCGCCGACACCACCCGCCCCGACCCGGCCGGCGCGCTACGTCCCCTCGACGCCGCCACCTGGGGCCGCATGCACCACGACTACCACCACGGCCGGGTGCGGGGCGAAACCACCCACCTACCCGCCCTGGACGAGCATTTCAAGTGGATGGCCGGCTACTGCAACGTGTGGACCGGTTGGCCCGGCGACGGCAAGACCGAGTTCATCTACCAGCTGCTCTTACTGCGGGCCGTGTTCAAGCGCCGCAAGTCGGCCATCTTCTCGCCCGAGAACATGCCCGAGGAGCAGATCTACGACCAGCTCATCCACGCCCTCACCGGCCAGAACCCCGACCGCAGCTGGGCCAATCACCTGCCCCTGAACCGCTACGAGCTAGCCAAAGAGTTCATTCGCGAGTACTTCATCGTGGTGTACCCCGGCAAAGGCATGGGCCGCACCCCGCAGCACCTGCTGGGCTACTTCGAGGCCGCCATCGCCAAGCACGGCGTCACGCATTGCCTGCTCGACCCCTGGAACAAGGTAGACCACTCGGCCATGAACGCGCTGGGGGGCTACGAAGCCTACCTCACCAACGTGCTGGGCCAGCTCACCGACTGGACCGTGGATACCAAGCAGAGCCTCACCATCACGGCCCACCCCAAGCGGCTCGACGGGATGAAGTACGGCCAGGCCCGCCCCATCCCCGACGGCACCAGCATCTCGGGTGGGCAGACCTGGGAGAACATGGCCCACGTCATCGGCACGGTGTACCGCCCCTACAAGCACCTGCCCCGCACCGACCCCTTGTTTCGAGAAGTAGCCATCTACCTGCACAAGATCAAAAGCCACAAGCTCGTGGGCTTCCCCGGCAGCATCGGCGAGGGCAGCGAGCGCTCCGACGTGAGTGTGAGCTACGACTGGCAACAGGCCCGCTACCTACTCAACGGGGTGAGCCCGCTGGCCTGCGCCACCGCCGAGGGCTTCTATATCCCGGCTGCCGAGCTCAACGCCCACCACGCCGCGCCGGGCCTGCGCATGTCCGCACCTAATGAGTTCGACAACTGGCATCCCCACGGCAAACCTATCACCCTGCCCGCCCCATGAGTTGCCCCCACCTGCATCCCGATACGATAGCCGCATGCTCGCAGGCCGCCCACGGCTACGACCCGGCCTGCTACTGCCTCATTCACTGGAGCTACCGCGACGCGCCACCCGGCCGCAAATACCTTCAGTACCCGAGTAAGTGGCTTGAAGCAAGCGTGTACCGCTCCCTGCCTGAAGGCACGCCCGACCGCTGGGTGCTGGCCGTCGCCGCCGACACCGGTCCCGACCTGCTACGCTTTCTACGGGAGGAGCTGACCGCCGTCGCCCAGGGCAAGCGGCCCGATCCCTCACTGCTCGCCAGCGCCTACTACTGCCACGCGGTACGCAACGCTATCACCCACCCACTACTGCCGGCTCAGCAACTCGTTCGCAGCCTGCACGAGCTGGCTGCCCGGCTACCAAACTACGAGGCCGAGGCCCTGGCTACCGCCTTGGAGGCCGCCATCGACGAGCGCGCCAGCCAAGCTCACCGCCCGCCCGAAGGTGGGGGCTGGATTGCTTCGGCCCCACAAACCACCCTCCCACTCCCCCTTTCTACTGCTTTTTAACTACGCCATGCGCTACAACCTGCTCCAGAAAATTGACGCCACGGACCCGCTGGCCCGACTCTTCAACGACTACCTCAAGGGCCTCTCCACGCTGGCCATCATGAGCGAGCCCAGCTACGTGACGATGGCCGAGCTGCGCGCCCTCTTCCTGAAAACGGGCAAAGCCCGGGACCGCAATCACCTACGCCACAGCGCACGCCGGTACTTCGAGCTCACGGTACTGCGCAACTCCCTGCACGACATTCACCGGCACGTGCTGGAGTCCATCGCCCTGCTCGAACGCTTCTTCACCGACTACGACGGTGACTTGCTGCGCTACGCCATCGAAAACCGCCTGGCCATCATCAAGGAGTACGGCAGCGACGAGGAGAGCGACTGGTACCGCGACAACGAGGCCGACGAGGCGGAAGCCTGGAAAGTCACCTACAAGGACGATACGGAAAGCCTGACTCACTACACCCTGCACGCGGACCTGGGTCTGCACTTCGGCAGCGACAGCCGCGGCGAGCACCTGGGCACCAGCGGCCCCGCCGACTTCTACCCCTACACCACGATGGTGGAGCAGCAGAGCGAGTTCTCCTTTCGCAAAATGCTCAGCTCGTTCACCAAGCAGGAAGTCACCTTCACCCATGTAGGCGAGGATGGCAACCTGACGCCCATGACCCTGGCCGACCACCTGGAAGACGAGATGAACGAGGACATCCGTAGCAGGGAGTTGGTGTCGCGCTTCAACAGGGCGCTGGCCCTATGTGTGGAAATCGCCAAGCACTTCCCGCAGTTGCCGCTCGACCAGCCCGCGCCTTATCAGGCACTCCTCGACTGCCTGCGTGCCGTGCGGGATGTGGACACCGAGCCGGGCGAGGCATTGCACTACGACTGATATGGCCACGAATACACCCGACAGTACTGCCCAACCCCAGCCCGCCCCGCCCCACCGCGAGGCGGGCTACGGCGTGGTCGAGCCCACCGACGGCCGCGGCATCCGCTTCGTGGCCTGGGCCTGCTCAGAAGCTTGCGCCATCGAGCTCTGCGCCGTGGCCCGCAAGCACGGCCACCGCCCGACCGATACCAGCCACTTCCTGACGCAAAGCAAGTCCCATTAAACTCCAATAAACTACCCTTATTCTGCAAGCCCCTATGCCTACTAACAACTTGACCCGCAAGCCCTACCGCCGCGCCGACTACCTCTACCTGCTGCACCACTACCGCGACCAGTCCGCCTCCGATCTGGCGGCTACCCTGGGCCGCACGCCGGGCAGTCTCTACCGCTTCATCAGCCGCCACCCAGAGCTACGGAAGCAAGGCAAAAATTAGGTATAAGTTTCTAGCATAAAAAGAGTACAAGCAGGAGCTTCGAGGTAAGAAAACCCCTGCTGCATGACACCTACTGCCCTACCCAAAGTCCCTTCTGCGGCCACCCTGGCCCGGCAAGCCAACCTCGACAAGCGCAACCGCGCCATCCGGGACGCTTTCTACCAGCGTTTCACCAAGCAGGCCCGGCCCCGCCTCTACACCCGCGAGTACGTGCTGGCTCAGCTGGCCCAGGAGCATCACCTGAGCATTGCCACAGTAGAGCGGCTTGTGATGCCGAAGACGAAATAAAAAGCCCCGCTGGCGTGTGCCGGCGGGGTTTTCTGCTTTAGGGCCATTGGTGCTAGGGCAACACTAGCCGCGGCAGCTCCACCGTATCTAGTCCGCTGACCGTCTGCGTAGCTCCGTCGTACCCGTCGCTATCAGTGAGCAGACAGTTGTACCCCATCGAGTACACCCAGATACCGGCCGCCACGCCCTGCTCCTTGCGCGAGTAGGTGCGCACTAAGGCCCCGAACTGCCCGCCCCCATCGAAGTGCTGCAAAGCCGCGTGCACGTCGCGCAGCAGCTCCAGCTTCTGAAGCGCCGCGTCCCGCTGCCGGCTGCTCTGGTACGAGTCGGCCGCGACCTCCACGGCCAGCGTCACGCGCACTTGGCAAGTACCGCGCTGCACGCCCTGGCCGATGTCGTGCCAGTCGCACTCGTCGAAGTCGAGTAGCGCCACGCCCTGGTGAAAGGGCAGGCTGTATTCCTGGCTCAGCGAGTCGTCGCTGGTGAGCTGGCCCTGGTCGAGGTCCACCCAGCCCAGGGTAGTCTCGGTGGCGAGGCGGTCAGCGAGGGCCGCGTAGACGGTAGCGAAGGTGCTGGTCATTTGTTGAGTAAGCCGGTAATGCTGGCGGCGATTTTGCGCGTGAGCTTCTGCTGGGCTGAACGCCCTAAAGTGATGAATGGCCGGGCGGGCAGCCGCCCGTTGCCCTCCTGCTGGGCCTCGGCATAGACCTCGCTGCTGCCGATAGTCACTGAGGTAGCCGTAGTAGCCACGATGCGCACTGAGCGGCGCAGGCGGCCCGTTTTCACCAGGATAGCCCGCTGCCGGGGATTCTTGTAGCGGCGGTCGCGGCCCCCATCCTTGCGCGTGCGGCCGTGCACCTTCGCGTTCTTGCGCGGTGCCCAGGGCACTACGGCCCCTTGGTCATTCTCGTAGCCCTGGCGGCGGAAGTTATCGGCCGATTCCAGCACCACGGCCTTGCCTAGCTCACGCGGGAGCTTCTTGAGGTAGGCGCGCAGGTCTTGCCGGAACTGCTTGAGGGCGTCCTGGCTCATAGCTGACTTTCCAGTTTGCGCGCCTCTTCGTCGCTGAGGTGAAAATACGGGTGGTCGGCCCCGAAAATCTGCCCGGTCTTTCCCACGTTCTCGCGGAAGCCCTCGGCTGCTTCGGGCAGCCCGGCCAGTTGTGGCGCGGGAGTCGCCGTAGCGTCGTCGCCCAATTCCGATACAGTACACCGGCAGCCCCATGCGAGAGGTGGGTAATGTTCGTTCCAGAAGGCGTCGCCGTGGGGCCGGGTGATGCCGTCAAGCTTGGCGTGCTCGGGGCGTACCAGCTCATCGCCCACGGTATCGTAGCGTAGTAGGCTATAGCTGTCGAACGTACTCCACTTGGCGGCCATCTGGCTGCTGGCAATGGCCTGGTTGTACTCCGTGCGCAGGTAATCGACGTTGTAGCGCTGGTTGATGGCCAGGCAGTCGGCCTTGAACTCGGCAAAAGGTCGGATGTTGCCCTTCGCGTCGGTCAGCTTCTCTGTCATGGCCTGCTGCACGGCGTAGGTCTTGAAGCCCGAGAAGCGCTGCACGTTGGCCAGCAGGTAGCCGCGCAGCTTCTCATCGACGATGCCGAAGCCCAGCTGCACCGCCTCTTCCAGGTGCGCCCGCAGGTAGTGGTAGAGCGGCTGGTCGATGGTGCTGGTAAACAGGTCGCCGGTGTGCATGGCTTCGATCAACCGATTGATGAGCATGGTGAGCCGGCCCGTATCAGCCTGGCTGCTGGCGCGCACCTCTCCTACCGCGCCACCACAGCGCGTGCAAGCCTGGGCGTAGAACGCCTCAACGCGGGCGGTTGTCGTCGCCGGTTGGGTCGGGGCCGGCGGCCCCGGGGGCTTTCCCGGCGGCACTGGTGCGGGCTCAGGCAGCTTCCCCAACACGTCTTCCAGCCCGGCCAGCTTTACCGCCTGGGCCAGCGGCACGCCGGCTGCGGTGGCGGCTTGCAGTACCGACAGCTGGGCCTTGAGCTTCTGCTGAGCCTGCGCCTCACTATCATCTTCGGCAGGCAGGTTGAGCTGGGCGCGGGCCTCGTTGCGATTCACCACCCCTTCCTCAATGTGGTAACCGAGGATGGGGCGCACTTCGGGGGCCGCCGCGCCCACGTCGTTGCCTTCGCCGCCGTCTACAGTAGACGGGGCCTGCTCGTCGATAGGCACCCCGAAGCGCTCCGTCAGGTAAACCGCGGGCACCTTGTAGCCTTGGCCCAGGATGCCATTCACGATTTCCCACTGCCCTTTCATGTCGAGGCTTTCCGACTCGTCAAACGCGAACTCGTAGCCGGCCAGCGGGTAGCCGTGCGTCAGCAGGAACGGTAGTAATTGCTCATTTACCCAGTCGGTCAGCCAACCACAGTCGTCGCGGGTATAGGCATCAGCTACCCGCTCGTGCACGTTAGCTTGGCTCTGGCTGCTGCCGTCGTCGGTGGTCATGGTCTGCCCCAGCACCAACTTACTCAACTCGCTATTGAGGCGGGCGATGTACTTGTCGTACACATCGCCTGTGGAGTTAGGCGGCGTGATGAAGTCGATTTTAGTATTCCCTGGAAAAACGCCGTAGGCCGCCTGCCCCATCTGGGCCATCATGGTGTTGAACTGTGTAATCAGCGCCTCGTCGAAGTCGCCGGTGAGCGCCCGGTAGGGCATGCCGAACATCTCGACAAAATCCGCCCAGGCGCTCATCACTAAGGCTTTCCAGATAACCAGCGGCGTAGCTTTCAGCAGAAGTCCCAGATCGCGGCGGGTACCTACTTCCAGCACCCACGGCGCATACTGCGGGTCGTTGCGGTAGTCGGTGCCCACAATCATTCCCGGCATGGTGCGCACCAGCCCGGCCTCGGGAAACACGTACTGCCGGTCGATGAGACTCACCTTGTGGAACTCACCATCAGTGGGCGTATCGAACTCCATCAGGCTGTGCCCCCAAAACTTAGACTCCAGCGCGTACTCACATGCCTGCCGAAACCACGGCCGCCGCAGCAGCCTAGTGAGCGCCGGGTTCTCCTTACCGGCTTTGTCCACCACCTTGAACGGCCGGCCCAGCACGTTGATTTTACGGGTGGCCAACACGCTCGACAGGTGCGCGTCAAGCATCGTGTCAGCGTAACAGTTGAGTAACGCCGTGCGCTCGGGGTAAAAGACAGCCTCTGCCCGGTTGAGGGCATCGCGCCACTTCCCAATATCTTGGCGCGTGCGCTGTACCTGCACGGGGAAGGCCGTGGATGTGAGGCCGCCGGGCTTGTTGTCGGCGAAGCCAGCGCGGGCGGGGCTGGCCGACTGGCGTAGCAATTCGAGTACAGTTCCCATTTAGTTAGTAGGTGTTTCGTTGCTTAGGCAAGGAGCCGCCCCGTGGCAGGATGCTACCGGGGGTCGGCGTACCGTCGGGCTCCGTGGCAGGCAGTGGAGGCAGCCCCACCGACAATTCACCCTTGCGGGCCATCTTCAGCCAGCTGATTACCTGATCGTAGCGGTCCTGTCGAATCTGGGGCACGTTGCGCGGATTCTGCCGGCTGTGCAGGTGATACAGGGCCATATCGACTAGGTACATCACCACTTGGCGATTACGGTCGGTACCGGTGGCTCCAAACACGGCATCCAGATCGTAACGCCCACGCAGGTAGCTTTCCATCTCGACCTGCGCGGCTAGGCCGGCATCTTCCAGCAACGTACTGCTGCCGTCGGTCACAAGGTCACGTAGCTCCTGCCGAATTTGCAGGCCGTAGTCGTCGGGGGTGAGAAAGCTCATGGGCGGGTGCTTAATAGCCGTTGCGGCTGCGATTGGGTAGAATGAGGTCGGGCAGTACCACCGTTTCTTTTTTGTGAAAGCGGCGCCACTGTTCCTTGAAGGCACTGGTGTAGAAGTAGTCGAGCGTATCGGAGCAGTGCCCATATTTCTCGAAGCTCACGCCCGTCGCCTCGTCGGTGACTTTCTCCTTGAGCTTCGTACCGTCGGGCGCTTCCTTCAGGTAGATGAGGTCGCCAATAGTGTTGGTGCAGCCCTCGTCAATCAGGAATTCCAACCCGTCCAACTGTCGCTCAAACACGCCGTTGATCCACTCCCCGCGCACGGCCACCGGCGGGGCCTTGGTCACCACCCGGCTCTGGGGGCGCAGCTTGGCCAGGGCCTTGAGGATGATGGAGTAATCGTTCGTACCTTCCTCGCTACGCGTGTCGCGCTTGTTGCCCGAGGGGTCACCGTAGACGAATACCCCGCCCTCGTGCTGGCCGAAGCGCGATCGGAGCAGCGCCTCGCACACCTTGCCGGTGCTGTTGTTGGGATTGCCCAGGCAGAACTCGGCCAGTTGCACGGCCTTGGTACCGAAAATCTGGTGCACCGTCAGCGTGTTGTAGGGCACCACGTTCTGGTCGAAGCTCAGGTGCAGCGGCAGCGTGGGATCGTAGAGCTGGGCGTACTTGCCCACGTGCTTGGCCCGGTCGAAGTGCTTGTAGAACTCGCCACCGGCCCGCGCAAACGGGTCGCCGTAGATGAGCATTCCGTGCTTGTCCTTGCCCACGTTGGCAAACTGGTTGTCGATGTAATTGCTGGGCAGGTTGTGCCGGTTGAGATGGCTAGCGCTGATCGTGACCAACTTATTCCCCACCTGCTTGCAGAAGTACTGCGGGGGTAGGTAGATAGTGGCCTTGATTTCGGCCTGAAACTGGTCGAGGCTGAACCACTCGTTGAGCCAGGGCACCTTGGCCGGCGAGGTGAAGATGTAGAGTGGATTGAAGGGCGTGGGCGTCAACTCGCCTACCAGCTCGCCCGCCTCGTTAACGTAGAGGCCCGGCTGGCGCAGGCGGCCCACGATGACCTCCTTGACGGCTACCTCCCGGGTGTCCTTAGTTTCGTCGAGCATGGCCCAGCCGATTTCCATGCCGTCAAGGGCCTTGTAGTTGTCGAGCGAGCCGACGTAAACCACTGCGCCCCAAGCAAAGCACATGATGTTGTTGTAGCTGTCGAACTCGTAGAACACGGTGAAGTGGCGGGGCGGGCGCTTGCCCACCACGTAATGCCCCTGCTTCTTTTTCTCGTCATACTCCACCACCCCAAACTCCTGCTTCCACACTTCACGGATGCGAAACAAGGTGGAGCGTGTGAGCTGCGAATAAGTATTGGCCGCAATGAGCCCGCGCAGCTTCGGAAACTGCGAGAGGTAGAGATAGGAAATAACCCCGGCCAAGTGCGTCTTGCCGCTACCCTGCCCAGCCAGGAACAGGTTGACCTGCTGGCGGCTCTCCAGAATATCAGCCTGCGGGCTACTCAGGGTTACCATCGGCGGGGCGGTGACGGATAATTTGAATAATAGCCGGCGGACCGGGCGCCTTCACTTCGCCCGAGTGCTCATGCTGGGTTTTTTCTCCCCACCCTTCGACTACTTGAAGCCAGAGCTTGGCGCTGGCCGCATCGGGCGGGTAGTACTCCGTGTAGTCGTGCGTTTCTACCACCGAGGGCTCGCCTTTGCCCTGGCTCACGGCCAGAATCTTCACGGCCGGGTGCGAGTAGCCGACAGCCCGGGCGTGCAGGGCCATAAGTACGTCACCGGTAAGCTGCTGAAAGACGTTGGGGCTGCCGTCGCCGAGCTTGATGCGCTGGCGGTGCTGCTTCACCGTCTTGTCACTCAGACCCGTGGCCTGCACCAGTTCCTGCACGGTGGGCGGGCGCTTGTGCTTGCGAATGAACGCCCCCATCGCCTTGCGCACCTGCGCCTCGTTGCGCAGGGCGTCTTCGCGCTTGGGCGTTGTGGGGGCTTTCTTTTTCATACCCCAAAGCTGCCGAAACAGCCCGTGAGCCCTGAAAAATCTTTCCAAATCGTACGGTTTTTAGGCACGACTCATACGGTTTTTTCCGACGAATCGGAATTGTAAAACGTGCCCCGTTTGGGCTACGGGGAATTTTGGGCTAGCAATTCCGCTAGCCCACTCATGGCCATCCCCACGCTCCAGATTTACTCCGCCATCGGCTTCGACCCGCAATCGGGCACGGGGCTGAGCGCGGCCGAGTTCGGCCAGCAGCTAGCCCAGGCCGAAGCCTCGGGCGAGAGGCGGGTGAGCGTGCGCATCAACTCGGGCGGGGGCAACTGGCAGGAGGGCCAGACCATGTACGACTTGCTCAAGGCCTCGGCCCTGAAGGTCGATACCTACTGCGTGGGCCTGGTGGCCTCGGCCGCTACGCTCCCTTTCATGGCCGGCAACAAGCGCTTCATCAGCGCCCACGGCAAGCTCATGATTCACAACTGCGCCAGCGGGGTGCAGGGCGGAATTGCCGACCTGGAAAACGCCATCAACCAGCAGAAGGCCATCAACGACTCGATGGCCCAGCTCTACGCCGCGGCCTCGGGCCAGAGCGTGGAGAAGTGCGCCGAACTGATGGCCGCCACCACCTACCTCGACGCCGAGCAGGCCCTGTCTTTGGGCTTTGCCACGGCCATCATCGACGACGACAAGAAAGCGCAGGCCCCGCCGGCCGACCTGCCCACGGCCTCACTGCACTCCTACTACGCCACTATCCTCAGCGCCGCTGACATGAAGAACCTGTTGATTCCCATTTTCGCCGCTGCGGGGGTAGCCACCGTGACGGCCAGCACCTCGGATGCCGACGTGGCCACGGCCGTGCAGGCCGCCTTCACCGAGAAGGACAAGGCTAAAAAAGAAGCCGAAGACGCGCAAGCTGCGCTGGCCACGGCCACCACCGCCCTGGAAGCGGCCAATAAGAAAGTAGCCGAGTTGGAGGAAGCCGAAACCACCGCCAAGGCCGAGGCGGCTACGGCGGCCGTGACGGCGTTGGTCGATGGTGCTATTACCGCAGGCAAGATTACGGCATCTCAGAAGCCCACTTTCGAGGCCCACGCCAAGGTGGACCTGGCCGGCTGCAAGGCCGTGCTCGACGCCATGCCCGGCCGCGGCTCGCTGCTTACCACCATCACGGCCGATGCCAGCGGCAACCAATTGCCCCCACTTACCGCCGGCGGCGCAATGCTCGAAGTGCAGGCCCGCCTGGCTGGCAAGTAGTCCTATCTCCCCACGCTTTTTCAACGCAGTAGCTTCCTATGGCACTCGTAATTCAGGATACCACCTATTCGGGTGAGGTTGCCAGCAGCTTCATCGTCAAGGCCGCCATCGGCAACGAAATCGTGCAGGGTGGGCACGTGATGGTCAAGGATGGCATCAAGAAGAAGTTCACCATCCCGCGCATGACGGTGAGCGACGACTTCATTCAGGACCGGGTACCCACGCCCGTTTCGGGCAATGCTGGCACGGGCCAGGGCACCATCACGGTGGATGCCCGCGTGCTGGAGCCCAATGACTATATGATCTACCAGGAATTCAACCCCCGGGACTTCGAAGACCACTGGGAGGCTGTAAACCTGAATCCGACCCTGATTGATCGCCGCCTGCCCGTCACGGTAGAGTCGGTGATTTTGCAGGAGGTGATGAAAAAGCACAACCAGTGGCTGGGTGGGGCCATCATGCGGGGCGACACTAACCTGACGACCAACCTCAAGTACTTCAACGGCCTCATCACCCGCGCCATTGCCGATAGCGATGTACCCAAGGTCGCCTCGCCGGTAATTCTGACCGTGAGCAACATTGAGGCGCAACTCGAAGCCTCGCTGGCTACCGTACCGGCCGCCGTGCTCTATGACCCGAATCTGAAGGTATTCGTGAGCTACAAAACCGCTCAACTCTGGGAACGCGCCCAGCGGGCGGCTGGCTTCAAGGGCATCGACAACACGATGGCCGGCCTCATGCGCTTCGCTGGCCGGCAGATGGTCTACCTCTACGGCATGCCCGACAACACCATTTTCTGGGCCAAGGGCGCGCCGGATATGACGAGCAACCTGTGGTTCGGTCTCAACTCGAAAGACGACGCCACGGTGCAAATCGCCAAGCTCCAGGCCAACAGCGAGCTCTACTTCATCAAGATGCTCTGCAAGGCCGACACCAATTACGGCTACGGGGCCGAAACCGCACTGTACACGCTCTAAACCAGCCCATTCCCGCGCAGCGCGCCTGGCCGCCATTCTTCGGGATGGCGGCCTTTGGTGGCACCAGACGGCTGGTTTTTCCCTACTCCTTATGGCTACCCAAATCAACCACAAAGCGGGCATCCGCGACACGTTCAAAGCTCGCCCCGATCTGAAAGAGGTGCACATTCTGCCCTCGGGCGAGCACTACTTCAACAAGGCCCACGCCGAGCAGGCGCTGGCCGAAGGCGAGGAACTGGTGACACTGGCCAGCGACAGCGACGAGCTGAAGGATGAGGCCGCACCCACTAAACCCGCTAAAGCCTAGATCACCATGCACCTCGACCTCAAACGCGCCACCTTCACCAAGGAGAGCACCATCGGCGAGTTGTTCGTGGATGGGGTCTTCGAATGCTACGTGCTCGAAGACGTAGTACGCGGCGCAGGCGAGGCCAAGGTATACGGCAAGACGGCTGTCCCGGCGGGTAACTACCACCTGCGCATCACCTACTCCAACCGCTTTCGCCGGCTGCTGCCGCTGCTGGTGAACGTGCCCGGCGGCACCATCCAGTTCGGGGGACGCCGCATCGACGACTGTGGCGTGCGCATCCACTCGGGCAACACGGCCGCCGATACCGAGGGCTGCCTGTTGGTGGGCCTCGACAAGAAAACCGACTTCGTGGGCCGCTCGCGTGATGCGTTCAGCCGCCTTTTCCCCCGCCTTCAGGATGCCGTGGCAGTTGGCCCGGTCACCCTCACTATCCAGTAACCCATGAGCCAGGAATACATCATCGGCCTGGCCGTCACCCTGGCCATTGGTATCATCGGCACGCTGCTGCGGCGCAGTATCGAGAGCCTCGACACGAAGCTTGATACGACCTGCAATGCGGTAGAGGCCATGAAGCTGGAAATGAAGGGCTACGAGACGCTTACGCAATACCTCAAGTCGGACGTGGAGAGCCTCAAGCACGAAAACGCCTCGCTGCGCTCCTCGGTCAGCACGATGGACAAGTGGATTTACGCCCTAGGCCAGCGCACCGGGCACCCGACCCCACCACCTCTTTCATAATTCATAATTCATAACTCATAATTCATGGCCCCACTGCTCAAGCTACTGCTGCCCTGCCTGATGGTCGGCGTGCTGGTGGGCTGCTTCCTGAGCTGGCGCGGTCCCGACCGGCCGCCGCTCAGCCGCCGCCAGCAGCTGGCCACCGAGCAGGCCGTGGCCGCGAAAACGCAAGCCGCCGCCCGTAACACGGCCCGGGCGAGCCGCGCCGCCTCGGCCGCGGCCAAGTCTTACGCCCAGGGCCAGGCCGCCGCCCGCCAAGCTACCCAGTACCACCGCCTCACCCGCCCCGCTCATGCGCCGCTTTCTGCTTCCGTCGCTGCTGCTGACAGCCTTCAGCGCCTTCTCTCAACCTACTAGGCCCGTGTGCATTCCCACGGTGCAAGCGGCCAAGATTGCCGACTCGCTGGCCGTGCTGCCGCTGGTGCGCCAGGAGGCTAGCTACTGGCAGGCTGCTAGTAGCCACTTCCAGACCGCCGCCGACTCGCTACGGGCCGCTGATGCCGCGCACTACCGGGCCTACCTGGCTGTGCGGGCTGCGCTGGGTGACCAGTTGCTGCTCACGGCCAACGAAACGGCCAAGGTCGAAAGCTGGCGGCACCGGGCGCGCAAACGGGGCGTGCTCAACTACGCGCTGTTGGCCCTGCTGGGCGGCGTAGGCTATCTCACTTTTAAATAAGACGGCGATATGAGACACCTCTGGGACCGTCTGAACTCGCCCACGCCCGCCTTCTGGCGCAAGGTGCGCAAGGTGGGAGCCGCCTGCACCGCCGTCGGCGCGGCTATGTCGGCCGCCCCCGCTGGCGTGCACGCCTGGGTCTCACTGGTGGGTGGCTACCTCACCGTGGCCGGCGGCGTGACCATCGCCCTGGCCTCCATTACCTGCACTGACACGCCCACCGCGCAACAACCTTCCTAAGCAATGGCCCTTCCCGACGTTCTCATTACCCGCGCCCAGGGCGGCTTGGGCCGCCAGCAGCCCACCGCCGACGGCATCAGTGCGCTGCTCACGCAAGGCGTGGCCGTGCCCGGCAGGCTAGCACTCGGTACCGACTACGAGCTGCGCTCCGTGGTAGCCGCCGAGGCGCTGGGTATCGCCACCACTGGCACCTACGCCCGGCTGCACCAGCACCTGAGCGAGTACTTCCGTCTCTCCCCGGGCGCGGTGCTCATTCTGCGCGTGGTCGCCCAGTCGGTCCCGCTGGCCGACATGCTCGACCGCACCCTGCCCCACGCCAAAAGCTTGCTGGCCGCCGCCAACGGCCGCGTTAAGCAACTCGGCGTCGTGCTCAACCCGGCCGCCGGCTACGTGCCGACCATCACGAGCGGTATCGACGTGGACGTGACCAACGCCATTGCCAAGGGCCAGGCCCTGGCGACGGAAGAGTTTACCGAACACCGCCCGGTACTGCTTGTTGTCGGCGCCCACAGCCTGACCAGCGACCCATCCCAGGCCCCCGATCTCACGGCCCTGGCCAGCGAGTTCGTGGCCTGCGTGGCCGGCTCGGATGCCACCAGCGTGCGCGAGCCCGCCGTGGGCGCGCTGCTCGGGGCCATCTCCGCCGCCAGCGTCAACGAGAGCGTGGCCTGGGTGCAGAAGTTCAACCTGACCGGCGACGGGGCGTTCCTCAACGCCGGCCTCAGCTCGGGCGAACTGCTCAGCCAGCAGCTACCTGGCGACCTGGGGGCCTACGCTGACAAAGGCTTCATTGTCGTGCGCCAGCACGCGGGCATCGACGGGTTCTACTTCTCTGACTCGCCCACCTGCACGGCAGCCACCTCCGACTACGCCTCGATTGAAAACGTGCGCACCGCTAACAAGGCCGCGCGCCTGGTGCGCACGGCTTTGCTGCCCAGCCTGGGCGGGCCGCTGCCCGTCAACCGCGACGGCACGCTCCAGGCCCAGGTCGTGGGCGAGCTGCAAGGCAAGGCCAAGGCTGGCCTTAGCCCGCTGACGCAGGCTGGCGAGGTCTCGGCGCTGGGCGTGTTCATCGACCCCGCGCAGAACGTGGTCAGTACCTCCAAACTAGCTGTGCAAGTGCGCCTAGTACCCGTGGGCGTAGCGCGCCAGATTACCGTGGACCTGGGCCTCACCGCTAAACTTTCCTAATCGATGGCTATCCCCAACATCAACGGCAGAGCGTACGACTTTGCTAGCATTCAACTGCAACTGCTTGGCCAGACGATCATTGGCGTAACAGCCATCAGCTACGGCCACAAGCAGGGGAAGACCAACAACTACGGGGCCGGCGTCAACCCCGTGAGCCGGGGCTATGGCAAGCGCGAGCCGGAGGCCAGCCTTACGCTGGAGATGAAGGAAGTCGAGCGCATCCAGGCGGCCGTCGAACAGACCCAGCCCGGTGGCTCGCTGCTCGACATCAAGCCCTTTCCCATTGTGGTCAGCTACGTGACGCCCGAAAACGCACTGATTACCCATACGCTACATGAGTGCGAGTTTCTGGAAAACAAGCGCGATATGAAGACTGGGGATACCAGCATCGAGGTAGAACTCCCCCTCATCCTTTCTCACATCGAAGGTCTATAACCCCGTATGGAACCAACTACTGCCCCAACCCCCGCCCAGATTGCCGAGCAGATTGCCGCCTGGAAAACCCAGCATGGCGACGTAAAAGCCATCAGCGTCACGATTGCCGAGGGCGACGTGGCCACCGCCTACCTCAAGCCCGCTGACCGCAACGTGGTAGCCTTCGGCCTCACGCGCATGATGAAAAACCAAGTCGTCGAGGCCGGCGAGTTCGTGCTGAAGAATTGCTTCCTCGGCGGTGACTCGCGCCTGCAACTTACCGGCCCGGCGGCCCAGACCAAGGCCCAGATTACGGCCGCCATTGCCTCCGCCTCACTGCTGGAGATGTACGAGGTCGAGGTAAAAAACGAATAGCGGCCGTGCCGGTCGTCTCGGACAAGCCCGAAGACGACGACCTGCAAAAGATGGCCGCCCTCATCTCGCACTTCCTGCACATTCCTCACCCCGAAGCACTACCCGACGAAGTCTTCGCCGCCAAGTTTCAGCAAGCCGACTGGCTGCGCCGCAATCCCCAGGCCCGCGGCCTGGTGCTAGTCCGTCTTTAACGCCCGCCGCGCCGCCCCTCCCGGCGGCGCGGCCCATTTCAGCCCATGAGTAACACCCTCAATTTTAAGCTCACCCTAGAGGATCTGCTTGGGCCGAAGGTCGCCGCGGCTATTCAGAAGGTGCAGAACCTGGGCCAGCAGGTGGAGAAGCCACACCGGCTTAACGTAGACACTAGCAAGGCCCAGGGCGCGCTCTCGGGCATCATCGGCTTGGTCGGCAAGCTCGGGCTGGTAACGGCGCTGGCCGCCGGGGCCAAGGAGGTAGTGACGATGGGGGCCAACCTGGAGCAGACTAAAATCCAGTTCGAGACTTTCACGGGCTCAGCTGAAAAGGGCAATGCCGTGATTGCCCAGCTGCAGAAGTTTGCCCAGATCACCCCATTCGACGACGCGCAGGTTATCTCGGCCGGCCGCCAGTTACTGGCTTTTGGCGAGGATGCCAGCACCCTGAACCCTATCCTCACTAAGCTCGGGAACATCAGCTCCGCTACGGGCAAGGATTTCGGCGAGCTCGTGAGCCTTTACGGCAAGAATAAGCTTTCGGGGCTCATTCAAGGCGAAGACCTCAACCAACTGGTGGAGTCGGGTATTCCCGTCATGGACAGCTTCGCCCGGCAGTTGGGCGTCAGCGTAAGCCAGGTACGCAAGATGGGCAGCGAGGGCAAAATCAGCTTTGCCATGCTCGACAAAGCGTTCGACGAGTTGGGTGGTAAGGGTGGTAAATGGGGCGCACTCATGGACAAGCAGAGCCAGTCGGTGGCGGGACGCTGGTCCTCGCTGGTGGGCTTTGCTCAAAACCTGGGCGGCAAGGTGGGCGAAATGCTTAACCCCTTCGTAGGCAAGCTCGTGGATGGCGGCAACGCCGTACTCACCTTCATTCAGCAGAACAGTGACAAGATGCGGGCCATGTTTGCGCCCGCCGTAGACGCGCTGCAACCGCTGTTCGAGGCCTTCGATAACCTGCGCCAGCAGCTTTTCGGCAACGCGGAGGCGGGTGACGTACTGGCCACCGTTTTCAACGTGGTAGCCAATGCCATCCGGCTGGCGGCCCCCGTCATTAGAATCGTGGCGGGCCTGCTCGGCAAGGTTATTACCACCGTCTGGGACTTGATTAAGGGCATCGCCAAATTCATTCAGACCCACGAGTGGATTCAGAAGTACTACGCAGCTATCTGGGGCGGAGCCGTGGCGGCATTCAAGGGCATTGCCGAGGCAGCCAGCAAGTTTTTGGGTGGCGTAGGCCACTTGCTCCAAGGCATACTCACCATGGACTGGGGCGTGCTCAAGCAAGGCTTTGCCGAAACGGTCACATCAATGGGGGCCGGCCCTAAAATCGGCCTTGACCTGGCTAAAGGTGCCGTAGCAGGCTGGAACGAAGGTATCAAGCCACTTAGGCTTTTCGGTGACAAGCCCGCCGGGACCGACGCGGCCACGGCCTTCTCGCAGGGTAAGCCCAGCGCGAAGGCGGCCATGACAGCCGATGCCAGCAAGGGCAAGACTAGCGGGGCGGCCGTGAGCGGGAGCGGGCACATTACCCACATTACGCTAAATGCCAATAATCCCTTCCGGGACGCCAAATTCTACATCAACGATGTAGCGGCCGATGCCAAATCGACTATGGACCAGTTCGGCAACTGGATCATGGCCAACCTCAACGATGTCAACACCTACGCCAGCGCCAACTAATGGGCTTCGTCATCCTGCCTCCTTCCACCGTGACCGAGGGCCTGCGCGAGCGGGCCGCGCTGCTCACCACCAACCGGGCCAGCGCGGCGCTGGGTGGTAGCACCGCGCTGCCGCTCGACCTGCGGGCGCTCACGGCCGAGGCCTTCGGCTACTCGCCGTTGCGCCGCTTCCAGGTCGAGGCTGAACTGGTGAATACGGCCCCCACCAACATGTTCGGGCTGCCCGTTTTCTGTCAAGTCAACCTGCACGCGGCCCGCAACCCGGTCACGCTCGATCAGGCCAACGGCCTGGCCCTGCTCGACCCGCTGGTGACGGTAGACGCGCCCATGCGAGTGGAAAAAACGCCGGTGCTGGGCCGCAAGGGCACCGTCAAGGAGTTCATCAGCCAGGGCGATTACGGGGTAGTAATTCGCGCCATCCTGGCCACCGACGTGCACGCCGCCGACCGCTACGCCTACCCGCTGCCGCAGGTGCAGAAGCTGCGCGCCCTCTGCGAGCTGGGCGTGGCCCTGCCCGTGTCGGGCTGGCTGCTCGATGTCTACAACATCAAGAGCCTGGTGGTGGAGAACGTGCGCTACGAATCTCTGCCGGGCTTCACCAACCTACAGGCCTATGAAATGCAGTGCGTGAGTGACGATCCGATTGAGCTAGTTTTTTAAGCGCACTTTTTAGGTATAAGAATCTTGCTTTTAAGCCCGTAGCGGGCCTGTTTGTACTATGTTTACCCTCGGCTGCCTCTTGCGCATCGGCTCGTTGCCCGCCCTTGATTTCGCTTCCGAAATCGAGATTGAAAGCTCGTGGCAGAAGCTCACCGACACGGCCACCATCACGCTGCCGCGCAAGATTAAGGTGGCCGACGGCCGGCAGTTGCCTGACCTTATCCGGGTAGGCGACCCGGTGAGTATCCAGTACGGCTACGACGGCGCGCTTCGCACCGAGTTTACCGGCTTCGTTTCAGAGCTCAAGCCTGGCACCCCGTTCCAAATCAAGTGCGAGGACCAGATGTGGGCGCTCAAGCGCACGACCTTCAGCAAGAGCTGGACCAGCGTCTCGCTGCGCACGGTGCTCGCCTACATCCGCGACCACACCACCCTCGACTTCGACCTCAACTTGTTGGGCGAGCAGGAGCTGGGCAAGTACCAACTCAATCAGGCCACTGGGGCGCAGGTCTTCGACGATTTGAAAAAGCGCTTTGGGGTACATGTCTTTTTCCGGCAGGGCGTGCTGCACGCCGGTAACCCCTATAAACAGCTAAATCCTACTACCCATCGCTACGGCTTCCGCCAGAACATCATCGACGCCGACCTGGCTTATACCCGGGCCGAGGACGTGGCCCTGCACTTTCGGGCCACCAGCGTGCAGGCCGACGGCAAGAAAATCCAGGTGGACTACGACCAGGCCACCGACTCCTTTTTCGGCAAGGTGCCGGTCAAGCACCACAAGGGCGACCCTAAGCCCGCGCCCGGCACGACGGCGGCCGGCAGCGGCCTCGGGGCGGGGCAGCTGCGCACGCTCGTGGCCGCCCCACGCCTGACGCTGGCCCAACTCAAGGCCTGGGTCAAGGAATGGGCCGCCCTCAACCACTACACCGGCTACCGGGGCGGGCTCACCGGCTTCGGGGTGCCAGTAGCCGAGCACGGCGACGTGGCCAGCCTCAGCGATCCCGATTACCCCGAGCGGGCCGGTGCCTACTACATCGATGCCGTGAGCAAAACCTTCGGTCAGGGCGGCTCGCGCCGCAAGCTCAAGCTTGGCCCTAAAGTCCCCCACGCATGACGCCCTTCGATGCCCTGACCGCCCACATCGATAGTCGCATCCCCACGCAAGTCGTGGGCGGTACGGTGCTGCGCGTAGACCGCGCCCGCGCCGTGTGCAACGTGCAGCCCGCCGACCAGGGCGCGCCCGAACTGCTCGACGTGCAGCTGCGGGCCGTGGACGACGGCAGCGCCCAGGGCTTCGTGCTCTGGCCCGTGGTGGGCTCGCCCGTGCTAGTGGGCCTGATCGACAACGACCCCAACAACTGCTTTGTGGCCAGCGTGAGCCAAGTCGAAACCTTCACGCTTAGCACCAGCACCGACAGCGCGGGGAAATGGCTGGCCGACCTGTGCACGGCGCTGACGCAACTGACCGTCACCACGCCGGCCGGCCCCAGCGGGCCACCCATCAACCTGCCTGATTTTCAGCAATTGGCCCAGCGGGCTGGCACCCTTTTCACTACCTGACCTATGCTCGATACCGCAACCGCCGAAGCGGCCGTGGAGGCCCTGCTGGCCGATATGGACACCCGCCGCGACAGCACGGCCGCCGGCCGTCAGCAGGCGCGCCGCGACTACGCCCGCGAGCTGGTGGGCATCATGGCCACGCTCATCCGCTCGGGCGCCGTGACGGGTACCGTGACTACCACCGGCTCGGCTACCACCCAAACCGGTACACTTACCAACGGCACCATTTCCTGATGGCTACCGCAACCGACCTTTTACTCGACGACACCTACGACCTGGCCTTGACGCCCGACGGCGATCTGGCCGTGGGCGAAAGCGATGGCCAGCACCTGAGCTTGTTGCTGCTCACGGCCCAGGGCGAGTGGCGCGCCGATCCGCTCGTGGGCGTGGGCCTGCGCCAGTACCAGAGCGCGCCCTACGGCCCAGCCCAGGCGCAGGCCTTGCAACGCGAGGTACAGGTGCAGCTGGAGCGCGATGGCTACCAAGTACTGGAAAATGACTTGTCGAATCTTTCAGCTGCTAAACTCAACGCCGTGCGCTTATGAGCCAAACGATCATCACCGCTGGCCAGAGCCTGCTCGACGTGGTCCTACAAGAACTGGGCAGCGTGGAGGCGCTCTTTGACCTGGCCGACGCCAACGGGCTGGCCATCACCGACCAGCTCACGCCTGGCCAGGTGCTGGAGGTGCCCACTAGCCCGGCCGCTCAGCCCAGCATCGTGAGCTACTTCCAAGGCCGGGGCCAGCGCATAAACACGGGAGCACCAGTTGCGGCGCCCGCGGCGACTACTCCCGACTTCGACTTACTCGACTTCTCACACGCCAATCAAGATTTTAACTAATGTCCCAGCTAATTGACGACCTGACGCAGAGCATGAGCACGCTGCTGGCCAGCGGTCAAGGCATTTTAGCCAGCGCCCTGCGCCAGTTTCAGGCCAAGGTCATTGCCGCCATCGCCGTGCTGGAAGCCCGCGCGCGGGGCAACCGCATTTTTTACACCAGCGGGGTGCCGCCAGACGCGTTGGGCCAGGAAGGAGACCTGGGCGTGAACCGGGATAACGGCGACTTCTTCGAGTTCACTGGTGGCACCTTCCTCTTTCTATTCAATGCCCGCCCGCAAGCTGGCAGCGGTGGCAGCTACACCTTACCGGCTGCTAGCCCCAACACGCGGGGCGGTAGCCGGGTCGGCCAGGGACTCACTACCACTGACACGGATAGACTCACCGTGAACTATGATGACAGCTCACTGGGCATCAATGCCAGTGGCGAACTCTATGTGCTGAACAACGGGGGCAACATCAGTACGGCCAGTACCCCTACAAACCTCACCGCGTATTTCGTGCCTGGCAATGGGGGCCAACGGCTAGACTGGGACCATTCAACTGGCGCATCGCTGTATTACGTGTACCGACGCGTGAATAACGGCGCTACCGTGGCGCTCAGCCCCGTTCCCTTCAATTACTACCTGGATACTTATGACCAAGCCGGGCTATACGTGGAATACTACGTAACGGCGGCAAACAGTGCAGGCGAAAGCCCGCGTGCTGTAACGGTTACTCGTATTCCCTAACTAATCCGTTGCCATGTCACCTGTATCCGATACTTTCCGTGTGGTGAGCCTTGATGAGTTGTTGATGCGCCTGCTAGGCCAGGATTATCCTACATTGGATGTGAGCGCAGGCCAGCAGTGGGAAATGAGCAATTACGCACTCTACTACGCCGTGCGCGCTCTGGCCGCGCAGGTACAGGCGGGCCAACTGGTGCAAGTCGCGCAACAGGCGCTACTCAGCACGCTGGCTACCAGCTCCGACCAGCAGAGTACGCAGGTACGGGTGCTGACCGCGCAAATGCAGCTTGCCCAAACCGACAATCAGGCGCTGCTGGCTGGCCAGGCGGCCGACCGCCTACGCCTGACCGCCCTCGAAGCGAAGGACGTGCTGATAGCGAGCGCCACGGAGGCCAATCGGCTCGACATCGTAGCCTTGCAGGCTGAGGCGAGGGCGTTGGAGTTGCGCGCTGCTGGCGACGAAGCAGCCTTGGCAGCGGCGCAAGCGACGGCCAGCCAGGCCCGTGAGTTGGCGGCGGCAGCCATGAAGAAGGCGGAGGATAACGCCACCGCCTTGCAGCTCGTGCAGGCGAAGGCCGATACGGCGCAAACAGCCGCCACGGCGGCGCAGCAGGCCCAGGCCGCGTTCGCCGCCCGTTTCCGCACGGCCCGTGTGGCGGTGCCAGCCATCGGCGTGGGCCTGACCGTGGATGTGGTGGTGGCCTGGTCGCCAGCCTTTGCCGATGCCAACTATACCGCTATCGCGGAGCCGGCCGGCCTGACCCTGCTGGGTCTCGACGCCACCGAACTCACCAGCGCCCGCACGTCGGGTACGGCTACGTTCCGCATCAAAAACGTGGCAAATCTGGCTGTAGCTGCGGGTGGCACTCTCAACATTATTGCCCTGTCCTGATGGCTCGCTCTATTTCTACTATTCAGGCGGCTATTGCTGCCGAGCGGCAGGCCCACGCTGAACTAGCCGGGCTCACATCGCCTAGTGCTACCTCGATATACGGACTGCTCGAATACGTGCAGGCTGCGAGCTGCTGGGCGCTCGAAACGCTCTGGGACCGCTTTCGGGCTGACGTGGATACTACCATCGCGGCGGCCCCGGCCGGTACGCCTGGCTGGTACGCGGCGCGCGCCCTGGAATTTCAGCTTGGCGACACGCTCACCATCCTAGCCAGCGGCAAACCCGGCTACGCGACGGGCACCACGGGGGCCAAAATCGTGACCAGGGCCACCGCGAAGGAAAACGACCAAACGGGCAAGCTCTTCATCAAGGTGGCCAAGGATGGCGCGGCGGCCGGCACGCTGGCGGCCCTGGCCCCAGCTGAGCTGGTGCAGGTGCAGGGCTACTTCGCCCGCCTGCGCTTCACGGGCACCCGGCTGGAGGTGGTGAGCCGCGATGCCGACCGCCTGCGCGTGACAGCCAGCATCTACTACGACCCGCTACTGGATGTGCCCAGCCTGCAAGTAGCAGTATCGGCGGCTATTCAAGGCTATTTGGCGGCGCTGGCCTTCGATGGTTTCGTGTACCTGGCCAAATTGGAAGATGCTATCCAGGCCGTACCGGGCGTACAGGATGTTCAGCTCACCAGCGTAGCCGCTCGCACCGGCACGGCTGCCCCGGTGGTCATCACTCGCATCTACGAGACCGCCGCCGGCTACATCGTGGCAGAAGATGCTAGCGGCTTTACCCTGGCCGACACCTTAACCTTCGTGCCCAATGCCTAGCCCGACCCGCTACCGCGTAGACTTCGACTACCTGGCCGCGCTGCTACTGCCTAGCCTGCTGCGCAAACCGCGCCTGCTGGCTTGGCTCTACGCACTGCTGGCCCCCGTGCGGCAACTCTACGCCAATTTCCTGACCTACCAGGAAGCTAGCTTCCGCGAACTGGCTTACAACGGGCAAACCATCGTGTTGGAAGGCGCGCTCAACGATGGTTTTGATCCTGACCTACGCCGCATCCGCATTGACAATTCGGACGTGGAGCTACAGCCACTCTATTTCAACTTTCGCAGCGAGCAGCAGCCCGAAAAGTACCTGCTCTTCGCGGCGGAATCGCCGCCCTGGACCTACGCCCACTTATACAGCGAGTTCGCCACCCAAACCGATTTCACCGTGCACGTGCCTGTGCTGCTGCGCACGGCCCAGCGCACCAATCAGCTTCACGCCCGCATCCGCCGCTTCAAGCTGGCCACCAAACACTACGTTTTACTTTTTGACTTATGAAACAAGTACAAGCTGAAACCGGCGGGCGGCCCTTCGCCAACGATGACTTGGTGGTGATGCAGCAAGAATTGCTAGCAGCCATGCAGGCCCAATTCCTCAATAAAGGCGCGTTTATTGTGAGCGGTTGCTACGTGAGCGGCCCGGCCAGCGGTGCTACCGTCACGCCCGGTATCGTACTACTTGATGGCCAGCTACTGCGCTATGAAGGTGGTAGCGGAGTGACACTGCCCGCTCAACTTCAGGCCGGGGCCGTCGTTTATTCCGACCCGCGCCCGTATGAGACAGGCGGTACTAAGTACTGTGCCCGCGAAGTGCCCGCCGTGCTAGTGGCTGCCAACGCTGGCTACACGGGTGGCGAGTATATCGCGCTCGACACCTGGGGCGGTAAGCGCTGGGAACACGTGCAGCAGGCTGCCGTGCGTAGCCCTGGCGAAGTGATGTGGGTAGCCTCGCTGGCAACGGGTGACTATGACGCGTCCGGGGTAGGGAAGCCAGGTAGCGAGGCGTGGGGCTGGGCGCTCTGCGATGGGCAGAACGGGCGGGCCGACCTACGGGGCCGCTTCGTAGCGGGACTGGATGTGAATCAGCCGGACTATAATACCATCGGCAACACGGGCGGCGCTGAGGCGGTAACGCTTACCGTGCCGCAGCTGCCTGCTCACACGCACCGGGTAAACTACCAAAAGACCGATAGCCAGTTGGGGGGTGATGGTGGCCTTGATTTCACCCGCTTTGCCGCTGGGCACCCCAACGCTCGGCCCGGCAACACAAGTGCCGATACCGAGGCACAGGGCAGCGGGCAGGCCCACGAAAACCGCCCGCCTTATTATGTACTGGCTGCTCGCCAGTGGGTGGGATTTTAATAAGATCCTACCCATTGCGCACATACGCACGCACATAAAACATCAAAAAAGCCCCTCTACGTGGAGTAGAGAGGCTTTTAGCGGAGAAGGGGGGATTCGAACCCCCGGTAACCTTTAGAGCTACGGCAGTTTAGCAAACTACTGGTTTCAGCCACTCACCCACTTCTCCGTGCTGGTGGCTTGCCAGGGCCTTGGTGGCCTTAGCGGATGCAAATATACACGGCCGCATCAAAACTTTTCGCTTTTTTTCAGAACTTTCTTTCCCGGCTGAGCGCAAATCCTTGTCAGGTAATCTAGTGCAGTGCGGGGGGCGGAGGATTTTTCCTGATTTTCCCCCCGCTCGCCCGTCCTTTGCACTCATGTTTACCTGGGCTTACCCCGATTTTACCCTGGCTGCCGTGGGGCTGCTGCTGCTCGGCGGCCTGCTGGCCCTCTACGCCCGGCGCACGCACCGGCTGGGGCGGCGGCTGGGCGCGGGGGCGGGCCGACTAGCTTGGAAGCTGCCCCTGCGGCTGGTAGCGGGCGCGCTGTTGCTGCTGGCCTGGCTGGGGCCGGCGCTGGGCGTGCGCCAGCAGGCCGTGCGCAGCAGCGGGCAAGACGTGTGGCTGCTCGTGGACGTATCGCGCTCGATGGACGCCGCCGACGTGGCCCCCACCCGCCTGCTGCGCACCCAGGCGGCGCTGCAGGAAATAGCCGCCGCCTTTCCGGCCGACCGGCTGGGGCTGATTGTCTTTGGCTCGCAGGCCTACGTGCAGTGCCCGCTGACGTACGACCAGGCTTCGTTGCAACTGTTTCTTTCTACTCTCAGCACCCGGCTGACCTCGGCCGGCCCTACTACGCTGCGCGCCCCGCTCGAACTGCTGCTGGCCCGGCTGGGGCCGCCCCCGGCTACCACGCCCGGCGCGGCCCCGCCCCGCTCCGTAGCGGCCGTACTCGTGAGTGACGGCGAGGACTTTGGTGAAAACCTGGAGCCGACGCTGCGCGCCCTGGGCCGCACCGGGGCCCGCGTGTACACCGTGGGCGTGGGCACGGCCGCCGGTGGCCCGGTGCCAGCCCCGGGCGGCCGAACCGCCCTGCGCGACGACCGGGGCCGCCCCGTGGTGAGCCGCTTGCGCGAGGCGCCGTTGCTACAGGTAGCGGCCCAGACTGGCGGCCAGTACGTTTCCCTCAACGACCGCGAAAACGGCTTGCCCACGCTGCTCACCCGCTTGCGCAACTTGCCTCCCGCCGCCAGCGCCACTACGGCCCGCACCGTGGCGGTGGCTGATAATCGCTACCGCTACCCACTGGGGGCGGCCTTGGTATTATTGCTGCTCGACAGCCTGATCACCGTGCGCGTGCTGCGCCTGGAACTATGAAAACCTGGGCCTTGAGTTTTATTCTGCTGAGCGTGGGCCTACCGGGCTGGCGCTGGCTCACGCACGTGCGCGAGCACAACGCGGCGCAGACGCGGGGGCAGGCCGCGCTGGCCGGGGGCCGGGCCGCAGAGGCCGTGTATTATTACCAACAGGCGGTGGCCCTGGCCGACCGGCGGGGGGCCAGCCCGGCCCTGTTACTCAACTTAGCGCAGGCCCAGGCGCGGGCCGGGCAGGTGAACGCGGCCCGGCTTACCTACGCCCAACTGCTGGGGCCGGCCGTACCTGCGCTGGTGGGTAGCGCGGCGCGGCAGCAGCTGGCGGGCTTGCTCAGCCGCCAGGGCCAGGTGGCGCAGGCGCTCGGCCTGCTGCGCCAAGCCCTCAAGCTGAACCCTGGCAACGCTACCGCTCGCTATAACTACGAGCTACTAAGTCAGTACCTGAACAATCAGCAGCCCGACAACCCCGCCCTGCCCCCGCCCGCCGACGCGCCAGCCAGTACGCCCAAGCAGCCCGCGCCAGCCAAAGAAAAAGAGCAGGACAAGGCCGAAGGCGGCTCGGCCCCGACTCCAGCCGAGCGGGCGGGCACCGACCGCCCGGGGCAGGCCCCGACTCCCAACCCCGCCGCCGGGGGCGGTAGCTCGGGTACCCCCCAGCCCAGTGCCAGCGGCCAGCCCGACTACCAGCGCCCCAACGCCGCGCCCGGCAGCGGGGGCAACGGTGGCTTCCGGCCCGGAGCGGGCGAGCGCCAACCTACGCCCAGCGGGACCACGCCCGGCCGCCAGCGCGGCCTCGATGCGAACGCTGACGCAGGCGGCCCCGCCATCGGCTCTAATCCCGGTGGCCGCCCCGGCACCGAAGCCGCTACCGAGGCCGATTTACAACTGCAAACCCAGCGCGAGCGCCTCAAAGCCATGAACCTGACGCCCGCCCAGGCCCAGCAGCTGCTGGAAGCCCTGCGCGAAAGCGAGCAGCAGTATTTACAGCAGCGCCCGCGGCCGCGCCAGGGGGCGGCGCCCGCGCCGGGCCAGCCCACGTGGTAAGGCCGCCCGCCGCTGCGTCGTACTTTTGAGGTACGAACGAAGGTTTGTTAGTCTGGTGAGCTCCGGTGACCGGGCTAGCGGCCGTTCAGCTAAGTTCTTTCGAATATTCCCCACTCCCACCCCACCCTTACATGCAAGTAAAAGAAGTAGTTATCGTAGCGGCCGTGCGTACGCCCATCGGCTCATTCGGCGGCGCGCTGGCCTCGCTCTCGGCCACCGAGCTGGGTGCCATCGCCCTCAAAGGCGCGCTGAGCAAAGCCGGCGTAGCCCCCGAGCAGGTGGAGCAAGTCATCATGGGCAACGTGATTTCGGCTAATCTGGGCCAGGCCCCGGCCCGGCAGGCCGCGAAGAAGGCCGGCCTGCCCGACACTGTGGAATGCACCACCGTGAACAAGGTGTGCGCCTCGGGCTCGAAGGCCATTATGTTTGGCGCCCAGGCCATTATGCTGGGGCAGGCCGACGTGATTCTGGCCGGCGGCATGGAAAGCATGAGCAACGTGCCCTACTACCTCGACAAAGCACGCTTCGGGGCGAAGTACGGGCACGGGCAGATGATTGACGGCCTGGTGCGCGACGGCCTGTGGGATCCCTACCACGACTACGCCATGGGCAACGCCGCCGACGCCACGGCAACCCACTACGGCATCACCCGCGAGGAGCAGGATGCCTTTGCCCGCCAGAGCTACGAGCGCAGCGCCGCCGCCGCCCAGGCCGGCAAGAAGAAGGAAGAGATTGTGCCCGTGACTATTACGGTACGCGGTAAGGAAACCGTGGTGAGCGACGACGAGGAGTACACCAAGGTACAGTTTGAGAAAATGGCGGGCCTCAAGCCGGCCTTTACCAAGGAGGGCACCGTGACGGCGGCCAACGCCTCGACTCTCAACGACGGCGCGGCGGCCGTGCTGCTGATGAGCCGCGAAAAAGCCGATGAGCTGGGTATCAAGCCACTGGCCCGTATTCGTGGCTTTGCCGATGCCGAGCAGGCGCCCGAGTGGTTTACGACCTCGCCCGCGCTGGCCATTCCCAAAGCGCTGAAAAACGCGGGGCTGGACGCCAAAGACGTGGATTTCTACGAAATCAACGAGGCATTTTCGGTCGTTTCGCTGGCTAACAACAAGCTGCTCAACCTCGAAGGCACCAAGGTGAACGTGTACGGCGGGGCCGTGAGCCTGGGCCACCCGCTGGGGGCTTCGGGGGCCCGCATCGTGACGACGCTGCTGAGCGTGCTCGACCAGGAGGGCGGTAAAATCGGCGTGACCGGCATCTGCAACGGCGGCGGCGGGGCCAGCTCCATCGTAGTGGAGAAGCTCTGAGCCACAAATTAAAGCGGATTTTGTGGACGATTGCTTGTACAAAGGCTGCCGATTGGCAGCCTTTGTTTGTTAAGAGCGGGCGCGTGCTGTAGAGTTGGCTATATCTTAACTTGCCATTATGAACCCGGTTTGAGTGGCTTGAAAACGTACAATTAATGTTTTTTCTTAATCTACGTCGTCACTTAAATAATAAAATAGCACATGAATCTCATCGCGACCTAAATCGGGCTTGCAATCTTCTTCATTAATTATTACCTTATTTATAATGCAAATAACTACTATTCAAAAACGATATTCAAAAATACTTGATACCTAGCATTTAATATTTTTTGAGCCCTTAAAAAATGTGCAAGCTTTTCTCCTTCTGCAAGGTCATCTAATTTACCAGATTCAAACTTCCAGCCAGCCTCCACATCAGCTAAAGCACTACTGTTAGACTCCTTTACTTTTTCAACTCCTGTAATGCCATCAATATCGCTTCCGCCATTATCACCTAAGGTATACGGATAGGAAAACACGTTCAGACCGTTTTCGGCAACGTGTTGAACTACTGTAATCATGTAAGTTTTTAACTCCTTCATATCATAGCCGTGTTCACCTACCCTTGGAGCCGCTATACTAATTCCCAAGCCTTTTATAATTCTACCAAACAGTGTAACCCTCCATTCATTCGAATGAGCCATATTCCAGCTATTGACCATATGTTTTATAATGCGGTTAGCAGGCAGGATATGATTCAATTTTGTCCCCGCAGAACCCCTTATAGCTACTTCGAACTGCTTCGCACCACTGGCAGAGATGCCGTAAGCCTGTTGTATTTCTCGTTCCTGGGCATGCAAAATAGAAATATCACGTGGTATCGAGTGCTCTGCTACAAATCCATTATCATCCATTTGAACGCTTGCCAACCTTTCTTTGGGCGCAAACTCTTCCGGTAAATCCGGCAAACTAAAATCACTTTGTACTCGCCGGTAATCTTCTATACTTTTTTCGGTGACTCCATGACGATTCACTAATCGTACGTTCAGAACAGACTTGATCTCATTAATGATGTCAGGGTCTTTTACTGCCACTTTCAACTCAGCACTATCGTAATTACCTGTTAACAGATCTATTAGCTCGCTAAAGTCAAGATTTTTCAAATAAGGGATAAATTTATCTTTTGAATTTTTATATATTCCAACTAATGTATTAATTCTTTTACTACCAATTAGCTGCATTACTCCATCTCTGGAATTCCGACTCTCTACCCCCAGTATTGCGTTAGCTACATCGAATTCTTTTCTTTGAACACGGCTCCCCACGACGGATTGCGCTTGAGGCAGCGCATTTAAATCCTGATAAGCATTAAGACTTTTCTCATCTTCGTGAAATACCTTCATCTGCAAAGCCTTCGCTCCCATCGTATCCGCTTCGCTTTCTAAATCTTGATCATCGTTAATATTAATCTTACCTTTCATTTGTAGAGTCGGCTTTACCCTTCCCTGCTTTTGTTGTACCACATGCCAGGCTTCATGAGGTAAGTGTTTTTCTTGTCCTGAAGCTAGATGAATATCCGCTCCCTGGGCGTAGGCATGCGCATCGAGTTGAGCCGGCTTATCAGAGTTGTAATGTACCTTGACATCATCCATGGAATAGCCGGAAATATTTTCAATCCCCGTTTTTAACTGATCAGGTAAACCCGTATTGTTCTCTTTCTTTTGAATATACTGTTTCTGTTTGGCAGAGTGGTTATCGGCAATAGCCTGTAATTGGGCCGCTCGGTTTACTTGAGTACTGTTATTTGCCATCTCTTGCAGTTTCCTCTGCGCAATAGCTTCACGTCTATTATCAATAAACTGAAAAGCAGGCCCACCGTTACCTTTTTTTTGAGCAACCTCATTCGTAGTCGATTGAATTTTGCTCTCTTGCTTTTTATCGGCGTGTGTATTCATGTCCTATTGTTCTATTTTTATTCTATTGCCAGCAACGTTTCCACGCTAAGTAATCACTTGATTTTGTATCGCCATCTACTGAAACATCACTAGCAAATATATACGATTAAAAACTTTTTTTTTACGAAGTCTTGTTATTTTTCGAACTTCGTCTTAGCGGGTATTATATTTTCAGCCGCAGTCGGAGGGCACTCCCGTCTGTCACGCTGAGCCTGTCGAAGCATCACGCGTGCTGCACTCATTTCGCTCAGGTGAAGCGGGCGAGATGCTTCAGCAGGCTCAGCGTGACAGACGGGTTGGGACATTTTCTCTCATCAACTACTGCGGTAAAGCTACATTAACCGTGGATCGTCCACAAAATCCGCGTAGTCCGAAAAATCCGGCGGAATCCGTGGTCAATTTTGCGCTAAAAAAGCCGCGGCCGGCGTTACTTCCCCATGCGATACCTGTTGCCCTTTTTACTGCTGCCCCTGGCCAGCCAGGCCCAACGCTCCCAGCGAATTACCATTTACTTTGATTCGACCAAGATTCATCCGCACGAGATATTCCGGGCGCTCGTGGGCCAGGATACCGTGATGAACGGGCCGTACAAGCGCTTTTATCCCAACGGCCGCCTCGAAGCCCAGACGCGCTACACCGACGGCAAGCGCGACTCGGTCTACGTGGAGTTTCACGCCAACCGGGGGCGGCGGCTGGAGGCTACCTACGTGGCCGGCGTGCGCCAGGGGCCGTTCAAAACCTACTACCCCGATGGCAAGGTGGCGCAGGTCGGCACCTTCCTCGACGACGAGCCCAACGGCCCGCTTACCACCTATTACCAGACCGGTGAAATTAAGCTGCAAACCACCCTCGTGAAGGGGCAGCCCAACGGGGCGGTGCGCGAGCTTTACGCCAGCGGGCAGGCCGCCGCCGAGGTCACCTACGCCAATGGCCAGCCCAACGGCGCGGTCAAATTCTTCTACCCCAGCGGTAAGGTGCAGAGCGAAGGCACGCTGCGTAATGGCCTGCTGGCCAGCTCTTACAAAACGTACTACGAAACCGGCCAGCTCGAAAGCGAAACCGTGATGGATGACAAAACCGGCAAGGGCAGCTACCGCTCGTACTACCCCACCGGCCAGCTCCAGACCGAGGGCACCTACGCCCCCGCCGCCGTACGCGAGCGCCAGGTAACCAACAAGCTCGGCGACGACCTCACCAAGCGCGTGGCGCCCCGCACCGGCACCGCCGCGCTCGACGGCCCCGCTACCTCGTACTACGAGAGCGGCAAGGTGAAAGGCAAGACCACCTACCGCCTGGGCGTGCCCACCGGCCGCGCTGTGGTGTACTACGAAAACGGCCAGCTCAAGGAAGAAACCGACTACGCCGCCCAGGGCCGCGACCGCAAGGTAACGCGCTACTACGACGCCCCCGGCCAGCCCCGCCAGGCCGAGGAGCAGTACAAGAACAACCGCCCCGCCGGCACCTGGCGCGAGTTTTACCCCGATGGTAAAACGCCCCGCCAGGTGGAAACCTACGCCGCCAACGGCAAGCTCACCGGTGAGCGCCTCGCCTATTTCGACAACGGCAAAGTGCAAATCCGCCAGCAGTTCGACGTGAATGGTCTGCAAACCGGGCTGGGGGAAGAATACTACAGCAGCGGCCAGGCGCGGAAGGAAGCTAACTACCTCAAGGGACTGTTAGCCGGCGAGTTCAATGAATACCACGAGGACGGTAGCCCCGCCGTGACTGGTTTCTACAAAAACGGCAAGCAGAGCGGGCAGTGGACTTACTACAAGGCCGACGGCCACAGCATTGAGCGCCAGGTAACGTACCGCGACGGCAAGCCGGCCGGGGCCAGCACCCGCACCAAGCTCAACGGCAAGCCCTACGTACCGAAGAAAAAATAGAAAGGGCCTGATTATCTAAAAACGGGTGCGCAAGACGTGGCATGCGTGGGGGCTGTTGCCATACGCCCTGAGGTCTGCATTATTTTCATTCCCTCCGATGCTCCCGGCACATGGGTAAAGATGTAAAACCGCCAGCCTACGGCTAGCGAAAAAGTCACAGTGCAAAGCCCAGTGCTACTTCGAAAAGGATAGCTCGGCACCTAGCTTTGCTGTGCTTATTTCCTCAAGCTCACATGCGTGCGCAACCCCTTATTTTCTGCATTTTACTTGCCTTATGTAGCCTGGCAGCCTGCGAAATCCGGCACCCCGAGGCTACCACTGCGGCCGCCCCTGCGCGCCGTACGCAGCCAGCTCCAGTTGCGACTCAGCCCCCCCGAGTCGCGGCCCAGCCAGCCACCAGTATCGCCCCTACGAGTGCTGATACGGCTTCGCGGCTGAGCCAGGCGCTGGGGGCAAAGCTGGAAGGCTACCAACTGGAGTCTTTTACGACCGGTGATATTAATGAAGACAACCGGCCTGATTTCATTGCTATTTTTCAAGAAGCCCAGGCCCGGGATACGACCACTTACGAGCCACGGGGATTTCGCTTCCGCCGCGTCGCCCTGATCCTTAACCAGGGCTGGCCCCAGCTAAGGCTGGCAGCCACTAATGACAACGTCATTGACTGCATTGGCTGCGCGCACATGGCCATATTTGATGCCTACCGGGGCACGACTATCAAGGGACCTTATTTTTCCTTTGAGAGCACCGACGGCGGATGCACCAGGACGATGGACGTCCTAACCTTCCGCTATTCCAAAACGCAAAAAAATTGGTTCTTACACAAGGCAGGTAGAGATACGTACGATTGCTCAGGTGAGGAAGAATGGTCTCACGAGGAAAAAACAAGGCGTGACTTTGGCAGAATAGCCTTCGAAAAATTTGAGTTTTCTCCTTTATAAGCCGCTCTTATCTTATTGCCCTCGCGCCACATTTTCTAGCGTGATATAGGATGCTTCGCCAGCTCAGTACAACAGCCCTATTATCTTACTGCCTCACCGAACACTGGTACAACCCGACCGCCCTCTACTTTCAATGCGGCGTCGTATTTCTTACCAGTCTTGGCCGAGAGGAAGCCTTTGATGACGCCCGTTTCGCCCCGGCGTAGCAGCTGGCGGAGCTGCGTGTCGGTCAGCTTCTTGCCGCCCCACTCGAAGGGCACCCGGAACTGGCAGTCTTCGCGGAAGCGCGAGCAGCCGAAGGCGCTGCTACCCTTGAGCATGGTGCCGAGCTTGCACACGGGGCAGGGAATCTGGCCGGGATCAGTGGCGGTGGTGGGCTTGCTTTCGGCGGCGGGCACCAGCTCGGGGTTGAGGTTGGCGTCGAGCACCAGCGCGCCGTCGAGCTTCTCGCCCGCGCCGGTTACGAAGCCCTTAATGAGCTGGGTTCGACCTTTAGTAAACAGGCTTTTGACTTGCGAGTCAGTCAGCTTTTTCCCTAATAACTCGGCCGGCAACCGGAACTGGCAGCCCTCGCGGAAGCGGGCGCAGCCGAAGGCCGTTTTGCCCCGCAGGATGTGGCCGGTTTTGCAGGCCGGGCACGTTCCGAGGCTTGAGCTGTTAGCTATTAGCTGCTGGCCGTTAGCTTTCCCCTTGTCGCCCGCGGCTGACTTGCCGGCACTTTTGGTTTGAGCAGTACTAGTAGCTACCTGCTGCGAGCTAGCAGCTTGTGCAGTTGACGATACGGCCCGGCCGCTGCGGTCGGTTTTTACCTCCTGCACCATCTCGCGCACCAAGCCTTTCAGCTCGTCCAGAAACTGGTCGGAGGGCAGTTCATTGCGCTCGATCTGGCGCAGCTTCTTCTCCCACTGGCCGGTCAGCTCCGCCGATTTGAGGGTGGGGTTGCGGATGAGGCCGATGAGCTCGATACCGGTGGGCGTGGGCAGCAGCCGCTTTTTATCGCGCCGGATGTAGTTGCGCTTGAACAGCGTTTCGATAATCGCGGCGCGGGTGCTGGGGCGGCCAATGCCGTTTTCCTTCATGGCCTGGCGCAGCTCGTCGTCGTCGATGTTGCGGCCGGCGGTTTCCATGCCGCGCAGCAGGCTGGCCTCGGTGTAGTCCTTGGGCGGCTGGGTCATCTTGCTTTCGAGGCGCGGCTGGTGCGGGCCGCTTTCGCCCTTGACGAAGCTGGGCAGCACGGTGCTCACCACGTCGTCGTTGTCCTCGGCGCCGGTGGCCTTTTCAGTACCCGCGCCGGCCGGGGCGGCGGGCTTGGGCGCGGCCTGCTGGCTGGGGTCGCCGTAGACCACGCGCCAGCCGGGGCTGAGAATCTGCCGGCCGCGCACCCGGAACAGGTACTCGGCCGCCTCGGCCAGCACGGTGGTGTTGCTCACCTCGCAGTCGGGGTAAAAGGCGGCAATGAAGCGGCGCACGATAATGTCGTACACGCTGCTTTCCATGCCGCCGCCCGGCCCGCCGCTGCCCGTCGGAATAATGGCGTGGTGATCAGTTACCTTGTTGTTATTGAATACTTTGGGCGTTTTCGGAATCTTGTTGGCCAGCAGCGGGGCGGTGAGGTTGCCGTAGCCGATGCCGCGCAGGATGCCAGGAATTTTGGGGTACACGTCGTCGGGCAGAAACGTGGTGTCCACGCGCGGGTAGCTCACGGCTTTCTTCTCGTAGAGCGCCTGCACGATTTTGAGCGTGTCCTCGGCCGAGAGGCCCAGTTGGTTGTTGCACTGCACTTGCAGCGCCGTAAGGTCGAACAGGCGCGGCGGCGACTCGCGGCCCTTCTTGATTTCCACGTTCGTCACCGTGAGCGGCGCGGGCTGCACCGCCGCCAGGGCTTTCTTGGCCTCGTCTTCCTTCACGAAGTAGCCCAGCGCCCGCAGGCGGCTCTGCTCGTCGGGCGCGTCCTGGGCCTGCTTCTGCTCGGCCTCGGTGTTGATGCGGGTGAAGGTGGTATCGCGGTACTGCGTCTTCAGCACCCAGTAGGGCTCGGGCTTGAAGTTTTGAATTTCGTGGTGGCGGTCGACGAGCAGGGCCAGCGTGGGCGTTTGCACCCGCCCGATGCTCAGCAGCTGCTTGTCCTGGTAGGTGGTGTATTTGAGGGTAAAGAGGCGGGTGGCGTTCAGGCCCAGCAGCCAGTCGCCCACGGCGCGGCTGCGCCCGGCCTGGTAGAGGCTGTCGAATTCCTTGCCGTCGCGCAGGTTTTGAAAACCTTGGCGGATAGCCTCTTCGGTGAGCGACGAAATCCAGAGGCGCTTCACCGGCTTGCGGCATTTGGCCTCGTGAATCACCCAGCGCTGAATCACTTCACCCTCCTGCCCGGCGTCGCCGCAGTTGATGACCTCGGTGGCCGCGTCGAGCAGTCTTTTGATGGTATTAAACTGCTTGACCACGCCCTCGTCGCGGCGCATGAGCTTGATGCCGAACTGCTCAGGAATCATGGGCAGGTCGTGCAGGCTCCAGCGCTTCCACTCGGGGCGGTAGTCGTCGGGCTCCTTGAGCTGGCAGAAGTGGCCAAACGTCCAGGTGACCTGGTAGCCATTGCCTTCGTAGTAGCCATCCAGGCGCCGGTCGGCCCCGATCACCTGGGCTATTTCGCGGGCCACGCTGGGCTTTTCGGCAAGACACACCTTCATCGCAGATTCAACGGATTTAACTGATTTCGGGGATACGCCCACCGGTGGCGGGCTGACTTAATCAACAAAAATACGGCGCGAAAAGGTCGGTGGGCTGCGGGATTGGGAGCGGTCGGGTCGTGTAACACCAAGCTCCAGCTTGGTGATGCGGCTGGGCACACTTACCGGGCTCCGCACCCGGACGCCTGCACCAAGCTGGAGCTTGGTGTTACATCGCCCGCGGGCGGCGCAGCAGCTTGGTTAGCCAGACCGCGCCCCAGCCAGTAACCGCGACACCCGCCAGCGCCACGCCCACCACCACCCCGGTAAGCCCCGCCTGCCGATAGCCCAGGTAGCTGGCGTACAGCAGCAGCACCCCCGCCACCGGCAGCCACAAGCGGCGCCGTACCACTTCCTCCAAGGGGGCAGCAGGCTGTGCCACGGGGCGGGGTACCGCGCCTAGCCCGGCCAGCCGCGGGTAAGCCGGCCCCGGCGGATGAGCGCCGCTGGGGAAGCCCGCCAGCTGCTCCAGGGTGGGCGGGAGCTGACCCAGCTTGGCGGGCCGTTGTTGCTCGATGGCGGCGAGCTGCTCGCGCAGGATTTGCAGCAGCTCGGCGGAGCTGGAAAAATCGCTCAGGGCGAAGACGTCCAGGTGCAGCTGGTCGTCGGCACCGGGTAAGTGCGCCAGCAGGTAGCGGGCAAACTCCTGGTACGCCGCCAGCAGCTCGGGATAGCTGGCTTGCAGCAGACGCTGCGCCTTGGCCATGTTTTCGATCAAGGCGGGTTTTGCGACTACGAGGTTGGTGGGGGCCGGCCAGGTGTCGGCGTAGCTGGCCTGGTCCAGCGGGTCCAGCATCCACAGGCGGTCGGCGTAGTCCCAGGCAGGGACCGCGTGCGCCAGAGCCGACTGGTCGAGCAGGGTCAGCCAGAAAAAAGGCAGCAGGTTATTGGCCTCGAATAACTCGTGGGTGCCAGCCGCGGTGCAGCTAAGCAGGTATACTCGGTGCCCCATTTTCTCTTTCTGCCTACGCAGTCGTTGACTGCGCAAGTATACGGCCAGCCAGCGCGGAGCTGGCTACTGCGACTTTTGCTGGCTCGTAATGAGCACCACCGAGCCCACGATGACGGCCGCGCCCACCAGCATGGCGCCGGTTAGCTTTTCGCCCAGCACGGCCCAGCCCAGCAGCACCGCCACCACGGGGTTGACGTAGGCATAAGTCGCCACCCGCGCCGGCGCGGCGTGCTTCAGCAGCCAGCTGTAGGCCGTAAACGCCACCAGCGACCCAAATACCACCAGGTAGCCAAAGCCCAGCCCCGCCCCCAGCCCGAAGCCGCCCGGCCGAATGGTGCCCCATTCGCCAGTGGCCGTGCCCAACCCCAGCAAGAGCACGCCACCGGCCAGCATCTGCATCCCCGAGGCCAGCACCGGCGAGCGCGGCACGCCCGCCCGCAGCCCGTAGATGGAGCCCGCCGCCCAGCTAAACGCCGCCAGCAGCACCAGTACCACGCCGCCCAGCATCTGCCGGCTGGCCCCCGCCCCGGCAAATAACTGCTCGCCCACCAACAGGTACACGCCCGCAAAACCCAGCAGCAGCCCCAGCACCACCTGCCAACTCGGCCGCGCACCGCGCAGCCACAGCCAGCCCAAAATAACTATCCAGAATGGCTCGGTGGCCACCAGCAGCGCCGCCAGGCTGCTGGGCACGTAGCGCTCGGCCATCACCACGCCCCCGTTGCCGCCCACCAGCAATAGGCCCCCCACCACGAAGCTCGTGCGCCACTGCCGCGCCGTGGGCCGCTCATAATCGGCCGACAGCCGGCCCGCCACCGTCATGATAATACCGGCCAGCACGAAGCGACTACCCGCCATCAGCAGCGGTGGCATGGTGGCAATGGCGTATTTAATGGCCAGGTACGTGGAGCCCCACAGCAGGTACACGGCCGCGAAGGCGGCGATGAGCAGCCACAGGCGCGGCTTGGTAGTGGGGGATGACATAAAGTTTTTGGAATGAATGGGCTAAAGATGTATTCCGCCTGGCTCTGAATAAAGCCCTTCTATAAAAATTCAATCATCCGTCATGCTGAGCTTGCGAAGCATCTTATCACGAATGGTTTACTCCGATGTGATAAGATGCTTCGCAAGCTCAGCATGACGGATGATTTGAGAATATTTCTTATTAATTATTGAACAATAATTACTTACGCAGCGCCACGCGCACCCCGGCCATGAGCCAGCGGGTGGGCATCTGCGCGCCCAGCAGGTCGGAATATTTGGCGTTGAACAGGTTCTGGGCCTGGCCCACCAGCCACACGCGCTCGGGCAGCAGGGCCAGGTCGAGGCGGGCGTTGAAGACGGCGTAGCTCGGCGTGAGGGTGGCCACGAGCTGGCCGTTGGTGGGCGTTACGGTGGTATTTTGCTCGGGGCGCACCTTGTACACGCCGCCGAAGGCCAGCGTGAAGCGCCGGTGCGTGAGGCTCAGGTTGCCGGCCACCAGGTGGCGGGCCACGTTGGAGAGGTACTGCGTCTGCACGTCGCTGTTGTTGGCCACGTGCACCCAGGTGTAGCCCACGCTGCCGTCGAAGCGCAGGCCGGGGCTGAGCTGGGCGCGGGTGGTCACCTCGGTTTCGACGCCCTGGGTGCGCACCGACACCAGGTTCTCGGCCAAGCGGTAAGTACCGTTGGGGTTGATGTTAGTAAAGCCCGTCGTCTCAATCACCTGGCTGCCCGAGGCCACCATGAAGTCGATGAGGTTGCGGCTGGCCCGGTTGAAGTACGTGCTGCGCACCGTGAGGCCCGGCAGCGGCTGCAAGTCGAAGCCCGCCTCGTAGTTCATGGTGCGCTCGGAAGCCAGGGCGGGGTTGCCCACGCTGAAGCCGCTGGGCACGATGCCCGGCCGGATGGCCGAGTTGTACTGCTCCGTAAAGTTGGGGGCGCGGATGGCCCGGCCCACCGCGCCACGCACGGTCAGCTTCTCGCCCACCTGCTGGCTGGCATTTACTTGCGGCACCACCTCGGTACCGTAGCTCTGGTCGTGGTCGAGGCGCAGGGCCGCCGTGATGTTGAGGCCCGTGGCGGGCGCGATGGCCGCCACCGCAAACGCCCCGGTGTGCCAGATCGCGTGGTTGCCCCGGTCGTTGCTTTGCACGGCGCGGCGGTCGGCCTGCCCGCCCAGGATGGCCCGCACTTTGGGCGACACCTGGATTTGGTGCTGGCCCTGAAAATTGAGGTAGTGGATGAGGTGGTCGTTGGCCACGGAAGTCGGCGTGTACACGTACACGTCGGTGCTGGCCGCGCCCACCACTTGCAGCTCGGTGCGGGCGCGCCCGTTCCAGTCGTAGCGCAGCTGGCCCTGGTACCAATCGCGCGAGGTGGTTTCGCGCGAGCGGTCGCCGCTGGCGGTGGTGTAGAAATTCTGGGCGTTGAAGTCGCGCCGGTCGAAGCTGGCGCGGGCGGCGGCGCTCAGCTTTTCCGTCACCTGGTACGCGCCCGACAGCGAGTAGGTATTGAGCTTGAAGTCGTTGCGGTTGCCGCCGGGCAGGTCGAGCAGCTGGCCGCTGGCCGTGTTGTTGAGAATACCGCCCGCCAGCCGCAGGCCCTTGTCCTGGCCGTAGAAACCGGCGTTGGTGCTTTTCAGGCCGTACTCGCCGGCCAAGAAAGTGCCGGCCAGCTCCGCACCGTCGGGCCGGTGGGTGGCGGCAAAGGTCTTGGTGACGATGTTGATAAAGCCGCCCACGGCGTCGGGGCCGTAGAGGGCCGCGCCCGGCCCGCGTACGATTTCGAGCTGCTCGATCTCGGCCGGCGCAATGGGAAAATAACCCGCGAAGTGCCCGGTGAGCGGGTCGTTGAGGCGCATCCCGTCGAGCAAAATCAACACCTGGTTGTAGGTCGAGCCGCGCAGGGTAATGTCGGCCTGGGTGCCGAAGCTGCCCCGGCTCTGCACCTCCAGGGCGGGCAGCAGGCGCAGCAGGTCGTCGAGCGAGTTTACCGGGTAGCGGCTGAGCGTGCTGCCGGGCACCACGGTCACGTAGCGGCCGCTTTGGCCGGCCAGCTGGTTCAGGCGGGTGCCGTACACGGTCACTTCGCCCAGCGGGCGCCGACCGGCGCTATCGGCCGAAATAGGTTGCTGAGCCTGAGCTAACAGCGGCAGAATCAGAAGAAAGGCAGCGGGTAATTGTCGAGTCATGAGACTGATAAATGGCTCCGCAAAGCTACGGCCATTCCCTTAACGCCACCGTAACCACGCCCCTACTTGGCCCCGGCGACCGGCCGCTGGCGCGTCAGCAGCAGGCCCAGCCCCAGCCCCTGGCTGAACTGGATGTTGGCGTCCTGGTCGAATTGGTAGAGCACAGTGCTCTGAAAATTAACGCTTAGTAAACCATATACCTTTGCCGTAATAGTAACATCCAGACGCTGGTTTATTTCGCGCAGCCGGAACATGCCGTAATTGGAAAACAGCAGGTAACGGGCCTTGAGATTGGCATTAGGACCAAGCGGCTGGTCGAGCGTGGCCAGCAGCTGGGCCGCCAGAATTTCCCAGCGCGTAGTATGGCCGGGATTGACGCCGTACACCTGGTCGGTAGGCAAGGACTGAAAGCGCGCCAAGTCGCGCACCACGGTCAGGCGCGGCGCAAAGGGCGAGAGCCGCAGCGTGAAGCGCGTATTGGGCCGAAACTCTACGCCGTAGGCATTGGTGAGGTAGGCCGGGGCCAGGAAGCTGGACACCAGCCGGGGCGTGTCGCCCGAGTAGTCGTACCCCCGCGACAGCTGCGAGAGCATGTTCAGCGACACGAAAGCGTCCCACTTTTTCGTCAGGTGCTGGCCGTACTTGGTATCGAGCCAGAGGCGGTCGTTGGTTTTGCGGTAGCCCTGGCCGCGGGTATACTGGCCGGCGTAGAGCAGGTCGGCCTCGTTGTCCCAGGTGTGCGGGCCGCGCAGGTAGTGCGCCTGGCCGTTGAAGAGCGTGCTCAGGCCCAGCGAGGTAGCTCCGCCGCCCTTCCAGTTGTCCGACACCACAGCCTCGTTCAGGTTGACGCCCGCCTTGAGGCTGGTACGCCAGTACGAGGTATCGGCGGGCGCGGCGGGCGGGGGGGCTACGGGGGCAGTTTGGGCAAAAGCAACGGCCGGCCCCAGCAGGCCCAGCGCAAGAGTAAGGCATTTTTTCATTTGAACACGCGGCTGGCGAAACCGCAAAAATACCCCGCCCGCTCGTCGGGGCCTACGGGGCCGGGCAGAGCGGCTTTATTTTGCGGCTGCATGTCCGTTTCTACTCCTGCGGCCGAAGCGCCGGCGGCGGCCCGGCCGCCCTACTACCCGGCCCTCACGGGATTACGCGCCGTGGCGGCCTACCTGGTCTTCTTTCACCATTTCCGCCCGCTGGCTCTCAACGAAGGCGGGCCGCGCCTGGTGCTGGGGCAGCTCTACGTGGGCGTGAGTTTGTTTTTCGTGCTCAGCGGCTTCGTGCTGGCCACGCGCTACGGCCAGCGCGTGCAGCTGAACGCACGCTGGTGGCGCCCCTACCTGTGGCGGCGGGCGGCGCGCATCTACCCCACTTACCTGCTGCTCAACACGGCGGCGCTGGCCCGCGTGTACTGGCCCATCCCGGCCGGCAAGCTGGGCAATACGCTCCTACTCGTTTTTCTGAGCGAGAGCCTGCTACGCGGCTTTTCGAGCACGCTCAAGTACGTGGGGCTGCCGCAAGGCTGGTCGCTCACGCCGGAGGAATGCTTCTACGTGACGCTGCCGTTTTTACTGCTGCTGTGGCAGCGGCGGGGCATGCTCGGGGCCGTCGGCTTCGCGCTGGCCACGCTGGCGCTGGGATTGGGGCTCACGGCCTTGTGCCAGGGCCGACCGGCTTTGCACGGCTTCTTCGGCTCGTATTATCACCTGTTCAACTTCACGTTTTTTGGGCGGGTGCTGGAGTTTATGCTCGGGGTAGGATTGGCCCGCTGGTGGGGCGGCCGGCCCGCCGGGCACGCCCCGGGCTGGCCCTGGCGCACGCTCACGGGCGGGCTGGCCATCGTCGTCACCATCGCCATGCTCACTTGGCTCGACTCTCCCCGCCCCTGGTACGAGGGCAATACCAATCCGGCCGCCATCCTGCTCAACCTGGTGGCTTTCCCGCTGGGCGTGACGCTCTTGCTCCTCGGCCTGCTGACGGAAAACAGCTGGCTGCGCACCGGGCTGGCCACGCCACTACTACAGATGCTGGGGCGCAGCTCCTATTTTTTCTACGTGCTGCACATCGGGCTGCTCAGCATCTGGTGGCACGACACCTTTGGCTGGGGCCGGCACATTGGGCTGCAATTTCTGGTCACGGTACTGCTGGCCGAGGTAGGTTACCGGTTGTTTGAGCGGCCCGTCCACCGCTGGATTTTAGCCCGCACTCAGGCCCGCACTCCCTCTCCCGCTTAGGCTACTTTTTGTTCTCATGTCGACTTCCCCGCCCCTTAGCCGGCCGCTCACCACGGCCTACTACCCGGCCCTGACCGGCATCCGCGCCCTGGGCGCTTTCCTGGTTTTTTTCGTGCACTTCCGGCCCGCCGGCACGCCCGAGCTGGTGGGGCGGGTAGCCACCGCCTTTTACATCACGCTGAGTATGTTTTTCGTACTCAGCGGCTTCGCCATTGCCCACCGCTACCAGCAAAGCGTGCGCATGAGCTGGGGCTGGTGGCGCGACTATTTCTGGCACCGGGCGGCGCGCATCTACCCCACTTACCTGCTGCTCAACACGGCGGCGCTGGCCCGCGTGTACTGGCCCATTCCGGCCGGCAAGCTGGGCAATACGCTCCTGCTCGTTTTCTTGAGCGAGAGCCTGCTGCGCGGCTTCTCCAACACCCTCAAGTACGTGGGCGTGCCGCCGGGCTGGTCGCTCACGCCGGAGGAATGCTTCTACGTGACGCTGCCGGTGCTCCTGCTGCTGTGGCAGCGGCGGGGTATTCTGGGGGCCGTCGGCTTCGCGCTGGCCATGCTGGCCATTGGCCTGGGGCTGACGGCCTTGTGCCAGGGCCGACCCGAGCTGCACGGCTTTTTCGGGACCTACCACCACTTGTTCAACTTCACGTTTTTTGGGCGGGTGCTGGAATTTACTTTCGGCGTGGGGCTGGCCCGCTGGTGGGGCGGGCGGCCCTCGGGCCACACCACGGGCTGGCCCCGCCTGACCATCGCGGGCGGGCTGGCCGTCGTCGCCACCATCGCCGCGCTGGCCTGGATAAACTCGCCCCAGACGCCCTACGACGGCAACCTCTACCCGTCTACCATCATCCTCAACATCGTCGTTTTCCCGCTGAGCATGACCTTTTTGCTGGCGGGCCTACTGGCCGAAAGCAGCTGGCTGCGCACCTGGCTGGCCACCCCCTGGATGGACGAGGCGGGCAAGCGCTCGTACTTTTTCTACCTGCTGCACGTGGGCCTACTCAGCGTGTGGTGGCACGATACCTTCGGCTGGGGCCGCCACATTTTCGGGCAATTGCTGGTAACGGCCCTGCTGGCCGAAATTGGCTACCGCTGCTTTGAGCGCCCCCTGCACCGCTGGATTCTGGCCCGCACGGTGAACCGCCCTAACGCAACGGCAGGCCAGCCCGCTACTGCTGGCTAGCCCGCTAAGAAATTGTTAGAGCGCTTTCTAGGTCCGTGTGCAGTTTGTCGGAGCTCTAACGCGGGCGCCTCACCCCCCGGCCCCCTCTCCGAAAAGGAGAGGGGGAGCCTATTGTTGGGGCAAGAGGGTGAGAGGGTATAAGGTACCCATTCTCAACTCTTACCCTCCTACCCTCACACCCTTTTAACGACTGGCTCCCCCTCTCCTTTTCGGAGAGGGGGCCGGGGGGTGAGGCGCCCGCGTTAGAGCTCCGACAAACTGCACACGGACCTGGTTTTTACTTTTTTATTCGCCCGCTTCTTTGGCGGGGTCCACATTGGGGCCTTCGTAAGAATTGGCGTCGCCGTCCACTTCGTGCGGGGCCTCGGTGGCGTAGATGTGCTCCAGCTCGTCGGCCACATCCAGGCTGTTGATGCCGAGGTCTTTGAGCACGCCGTCGGCGATGTCGTAAACGAGGCCGTGCAGGCGCGGGGGCTTGTCGCCGCGCATGGCGTTTTGAATGATGTTGGTCTTGGCCAGGTTCTGCACCTGCTCGATCACGTTGAGCTCCACGAGGCGGCGCAGGCGCTGCTGCTCGTCCTTGATGCGCAGCAGCTCGATTTCGTGCAGGCGCACCACGTCGCGGATGTTGACCAGCCAGTTGTCGATGAGGCCGTACTGCTTGTTGGCCGCCGCCGCCGCCACCCCGCCGCAGCCGTAGTGGCCCACCACCAGGATATCCTGCACGCCCAGCACCTCCACGGCGTATTGCAGCACGCTCAGCAGGTTCAAATCGGTGTGCACGACCATGTTGGCGATGTTGCGGTGCACGAACATCTCGCCCGGGCCAGTGCCCGTAATACCCGAGGCCGGCACCCGCGAGTCGGAGCAGCCGATGAACAGGTAGCGCGGCTGCTGGCCGTTGGCCAGGCGCTTGAAAAACTCGGGGTCCTGGGCATTTTTAGTAGCTACCCACTGGCGATTATTGGCCAGAATATCTTCGATACCAGACATAATACGGCGAAAAGAAACGGTGAGAAATGAGGCAAACTACGCGCTTATACGCAGCCAGCGAACTGGGTTGTCCGGCTAGCCCGCGGGGCGCGTGGTCGGGTCAAAAGTAACGCGCAGCTTATGTCGCGCCCCGGCCGGCTCGAAGTCGTAGCTCAGCCCGAAGCCGTAGTAGGCGCAGATGTGCTGCACGATGCTCAGCCCCAGGCCCGGCGACTCGGAGGCCGCGTTGTGCTTGCGGAAGCGCTCAAAAAACCGCGCCGGGTCGCCGCTCACCACCGGGCCGGGGTTACTCATTTCCAGCGCCTTATTGGTAAGGCGCACGGTGATGTCGCCGCCCGGCACGTTGTGGCGGATGGCGTTGTGCAGCAGGTTGTGCACGAGCGAATCGGCCAGGCCGGGGTGCAGGGCCCGGGGCGGACCGGCCGCTAGTTGCAGGTGTAAAGCCAAGTCCCGGGCTTCGAGCAGCGGGGCTAGTTGCTCGGCTTTTTCGCGCAGCAGGCCGGCCAGGTCGAGGGGCTGGGCGGCGGCAAACTGGCCGTTGTCGATGCGGCTGAGCAGGCCCAGCGCCTGGTGCAGCCGCGACAGCCGGCGGGTGGCCGCGTAGAGGTCGCTCAGCAGCGGGGCGGCGGTGGCGTCGTCGGTCACGGTGGGCAGTTGCAGCAGCTGCTCCAGCTGCGCCTGCATAATGGCCAGCGGCGTCTGGGCCTCGTGCGCCGCGTTGGCCGTGAACTCGCGTAGGCTCTCGTAGTCGGCCACCAGGCGCTGACTGAGGTGCGTGAGCGCCTGATTGAGCTCGGTAAATTCCTCGATGCGCGAGGCGGGCAGCGCCAGCGGCCGGTGCTGCTGCAAGTCGTAGCCCCGCAGCACCGCCAGCGTGCGCTGAAACGGTGCCCACAGCCGCCGCGACAAGTAGCGATGCAGCAGCAAAATGCCCCCCAGCAGCAACACCAGCACCAGCAGCATACTGCCAAACACGGCCATCAACAGCTCATCAACCTCCACCAGCGACTTGCGCAGGGTAATCCACCGGGGTGCCTCCCCCGCCGGCACCACCCGAAACGTCAGCGCCCGGTGCGGCACCATCGAGCCCTCGGTGGGGTCGAGCAGCAGGGTATCGGAAAAGCCCAGCGGCTGCGGCCGCAGGCTGATGCTGTACTGGTCGCGGTAGGCGGGCTCGGGCAGGGCGCGGCCGCTGGCCACGCGGGCTTCCAGCTCGCGGCGGTGGTTTTGCAATTGCTCGCCCACCTCGTTGCGCACGGCATAATCCATGCTCAGGTACAGCACCAGGCTGCCGATGACGAACAGCCCGGCGCTGAGCAGCACGTAGTAGCGGTTGGTAACGGCCAGGAGCTTCACTGCGGTGAGGTGGTGAGATAGTGAGTGGTGAGGTGGTGAGTCGCTCAAACTATTTCACCGTTACGAAAACGTCCGTCATGCTTATCTGGCGTCCGCTTGCGAAGCATCTTATCAGGTTAGAGCAGTTCGTTCGGGCGTGAGTAGATGCTTCGCAAGCGGACGCCAGATAAGCATGACGAACGTTTTGGCTGTTTTGTATAGATGCGGGCCCCTAGACAAATAAAGCAAACCGCTTTAAACTGGTGCCAATAGCGTGCAGGTTGTTGTACTATCTGGCTCAAGCTGTAACACCAAGCTCCAGCTTGGTGATTTGCCCAACGAGCACACCCTAACGCCTCACCAAGCCGGAGCTTGGTGTTACAACCAGTAAGCTCCTGCCTTCTACTCCGCGCTCAGTTTATACCCCAGCCCGTAAAGCGTGCGGATATAGTTTTCCGCCCCTTTTTCCTGCAGCTTGCGGCGCAGGTTTTTGAGGTGAGTGTAAATAAAGTCGAAGGAATCGGCGGCGTCTACCGCGTCGCCGCAGAGGTGCTCGGCAATCGCCTCCTTGGTGAGCACGCGGCCGGGGTTGGCCAGCAAGTAGAGCAATAGGTCGTACTCCTTGCGGGTGAGGGTGAGCGTTTCGCCGTGCACCAGCACCTCGGCCTGCTCGGGCCACACCACGAGGTCGCGGAAAACCAGGTGGTTGTTACCCTGAAACCGGCGGCGGCGGATAATGGCCCGCAGCCGGGCGTTGAGCTCCGAGAGGTGAAAGGGCTTCACCAGATAATCGTCGGCACCCAGGTCGAGGCCCGCCACGCGATCGTCCACGCCGTTGCGAGCCGAAATAACGAGCACGCCAGTCTGGGAATTTTCAGCCTTGAGGGCGCGTAGCAGGTCGAGGCCGTTACCGTCGGGCAGGGTCAGGTCGAGCAGCACGCAGTCGTAGCGGTACAGCTTTATTTTTTCATGGGCCTGGGCAAAATCGGCGGCCACCTCCACTACGTACCCACCCTGCCGCAACGCCTCGATGAGCGTGGAGCGTAGGGCGGGTTCGTCTTCAACTAACAAGATTTTCATGGCTACGCTGGGGAATTACAGCTCCCGAAAAAAGGCGAGGAATCTGAAGCAAATCGGGAGACTTCACAATTTCTTCACATTACCTCCAGCACTCCAGCAAGCAAGCGACTAGCTATCAGCAACCTATTTTGGTCGCCATGTCAAACTCAGGCCCGGTGTATTACCGTAAAAAGTAGGCGCGAAGCTCATATCGCGGCCGATGGCCTTGCGGCCCCAGCGGTTGCGGTGGGTGAGGTAGGCGATGTGGGCGCTCAGAATGCCGAAGCCCGCGCCGGCCACTACGTCGCTCTGCCAGTGCTTATCGACCACCATGCGCAATACCCCCACGCTGGTGGCCACGGCGTAGGCCCCGATGCCGTACCACTGGCTTTTATCGCGCAGCTCGGTGTGCACGATGCTGGCCGCCAGAAACGCCTGCGCCGTGTGCCCCGACGGAAACGAGAGGTTGTCGGAGCCATCGGGCCGCTCCTCGTGGCTCAGCGCCTTCACGATAAACGTGCTGCTGAGCATGATGGCCTCGCTCTTGGCAATGATGAGCAGGGTGTTGATGCGGTCGTTGCGGCTTTCTACGCCGGCCAGGGCCACGGCGCCCAGCTCCAGGTAGGGCACAAAAATGAGGATGTCGGCAATGCGGCTCTGCGAGGTCGGAAACAGGCGGTGAATGTCGCGCTGGGCCTCCTGGTTGGTATAGAAGCCGCCGCCGTTAAACGTGTAGGCCCCGTAGCCGATGAGCACCGCCGGAATGGCCGCCGCCTTAAACACCTTACTCTTGAAAAAGGGCTTTTTTTCGGCGGCGGGCACGCCGCCCGGGTTCTCGTACTTGTGGGTGGTATCGGCCGGGGCAGCGTTGGCCGGGTTGCGCGGCACCTGGGCCAAAGCGGGCGTGGCGGCACTTAGGAGTAAGCCTGCCAGCGCGGTGCGGATGGTGGTAATGGAAAAGGGCATCGGCATAACGATAAGGTAACAAACTGCGCTGTACGCAACCCGTCTCCTTTTCGCTGCCCTGGACAAACGTACCGTTCAATTCTGAAGCAATACTAGCCAGCCCCACCGGGCGGCAACGTTGCCGGGAACGATGGCGCAAATAAATCGGGCGCATTCCTTGCAGGTGCCGGCCAGCCGGCCTAGTATTCCGCTGCCAAAGCCTGGTTTGCGCCCGGCCCGCGGCCGATTCTCTCCTTGTTGCCCGGTGGTGACGGCTCCGCCGCCCCGCCTTCCCACCCGCTTTTCTATGCTGCGATTTTCGCTGTTTTCCGGCGCGCTGCTGGCCCTGGCCGCCCTGCGCCCCGCCCCCACCCTGGCCCAGAAAGCCCGCCCGGCCGCTGCCCCGCCCGCCCCGCCCACGCTGCCCGCCGTGCGGCAGGTACGCTTCAAGGCCGACACCTTTAACATTCAGAAATACGGGGCCGTGGCCGACGGCCAGGCGCTGAACACGTTGGCTTTCCAGCAGGCTATCACGGCTTGCTCGCAGGCGGGCGGCGGTACGGTACTGGTGCCGGCTGGCCTCTGGCTCACCGGCCCCATCGTGCTGCAAAACAACGTGAACCTGCACCTGGCCACCGGCGCGCTGGTGCAGTTCACGGCCGACCATCGCCAGTACCCGCTGGTGAAAACCACCTGGGAGGGCGAGGAGGCCATCCGGGGGCAGGCCCCGCTGTCGGGCGTGGGCCTCACCAACATCGCCATTACCGGCGCGGGCACCTTCGACGGGGCCGGCGATAGCTGGCGGCCGGTGAAGAAAAACAAGCTCAACGAGGGCGAGTGGAAAAAGCTGCTGGCCTCGGGCGGCGTGCTCAACGAGAAAAAGGATACCTGGTACCCCTCGGCCGGCTCGCTCAAGGGCAACCTGCTGGCCGCCGCCGGCACTCCGCGCAAGAGCCTCAACCCCGGCGACTTCGACGACATCCGCGATTACCTGCGACCCAACATGCTGAGCCTGAATAATTGCCAGCAAATTTTGCTCGAAGACTTCACCATCCAGAACTCGCCGGCCTGGACCATCCACCCGCTGCTGTGCCAGGATATTACGGTGCGCCGCGTGACGGCCCGCAACCCCTGGTACGGCCAGAACACCGACGCCATCGACGTGGAATCGTGCCGCAACGGCGTGCTCGACGGCTGCACCTTCAGCGTGGGCGACGACGGCCTCTGCATCAAGAGCGGCCGCGACGCCGAGGGCCGCCGGCGCGGCGTGCCGACCGAGAATTTTCTCATTCAGAATTGCAAGGTGTACAGCGCCCACGGCGGCTTCGTCATTGGCTCCGAGATGTCGGGCGGCGTGCGCAACCTGGTGGTGCGCAACTGCTCCTTCCAGGGTACCGACGTGGGGCTGCGCTTCAAAACGGCGCGCGGCCGGGGCGGCGTGGTCGAAAACATCTGGGTCGATGGCATCACCATGACCGATATCGCGGGCCAGGCCATTTTATTCGACATGTACTACGCGGCCAAGGATCCCGTGCCCCAGGCCGGCGAGTCGGCGGCCCCGCCCGTTATCGCGGCGCAGCCGCTGGGCGAAGGCACGCCGCAGTTCCAGCATTTTTACATCAAGAACGTGGCGTGCAAGGGGGCCGAAACCGGCATCCTGGTGCGCGGCCTGCCCGAGATGAGCATCAAGGACATCAGCCTCGAAAACATCGTGATTGAAAGCCAGAAAGGGATGCTGTGCCAGGAAGCCGAGAGCATCAGCCTCCGCAACGTGACGCTCCTTACCACCGATACCAAGCCGGTGCTCGAAGTGCAGAACAGCAAGAACATCAGCCTCGACGGCATCAAATACGCCGGCGGGGCCGAGCTGCTGCTGCGCGTGAGCGGCGACCGCAGCCAGGACATTCGCCTCACCAACACCAATACCAAGCTCGCCAAGAAGGAATTGGAGCTGGGGGATAAGGTGGGCAAGAAGGTGGTGCAGGTAGCGGCTAAATAGTTTTTCACTCTCGACGTGGTAACCCCTCCCCTTGGGGAGAGGGGAGCCTATCGCCAGCTGCCAGTTAGCAGTTAGTAGCGGCTAGCCTTTCTGAACAGCAAGCTAACAACTACTAGCTCAACGTCAGGCTCCCCTCTCCCCAAGGAGAGGGGCCGGGGGTGAGGTTAATCGTCAACACAGTACCTATAGCTCAACTATGCCCTTCCCCACCCGCCTTTTCCTCGCCGCCGCACTCGCCCTCCCCCTCCTAGCCCAGGCGCAGGCTCCCCTCTCCCAGCGCATGGCCGATGCGTTCATCGCCCAGCACCCCGACTCCATCGTCATCGGCAACCGCAAAACCGCCCGCTGGGACTACGAGCAGGGCCTGATGCTCAAGGCCCTGGAGCGCGTGTGGGAGCGCACCGGCGACGCCCGCTACTTCACTTACATTCAAAAAGACCTCGACCAGTTTGTGCAGAAGGATGGCAGCATCCGCACTTATAAAGCCGAAGACTACACCCTCGACAACCTGGCCACCGGCCCGGCGCTGCTGCTGCTGGGGCAGCTCTCGGTGCCGGGCAGCGAAAAGTACCGGCTGGCCGCCGCCACGCTGCGCAAGCAGCTCGCCAGCCAGCCCCGCACCAGGGAGGGCGGCTTCTGGCACAAGAAGGTGTACCCCAACCAAATGTGGCTCGACGGCCTCTACATGGCCGAGCCCTTCTACGCCCAGTACAGCGCCCTGACGGGCGACCAGGCCGGCCTCGACGACGTCGCCAAGCAATTCGCCCTCATCGAAAAATACCTGCGCGACCCCAAAACCGGCCTGCTGCGCCACGGCTACGACGAAAGCCGCGAGCAGAAATGGGCCGACAAGGCCACCGGCCTCTCGCCCCAGGCCTGGGACCGCGCCGTGGGCTGGTACGCCATGGCCCTCGTGGACGTACTCGACTACCTGCCCGCCGGCAACGCCCACCGCGCCGAGCTCATTGCCGACGTGCAGCGCCTGGCCCCCACCCTGGCCAAGTACCAGGACGCCAAAACCGGCACCTGGAGCCTCGTACTGGGCCAGGAAAACCAAAAGGGCAACTACGCCGAAGCTTCGGGCTCGTGCATGTTCGTCTACGCCCTGGCCAAGGGCGTGCGGCTGGGCTACCTCGATAAAAAGTACGCCGCCGTGGCTCGCAAGGGCTACGAGGGCATCGTCAAAACCTTCGTGGCCACCGAAAACGGCGCGCTGGCACTCAACGGCACCGTGAGCGTAGGCGGCCTGGGCGGCAACCCCTACCGCGACGGCTCCTTTGCCTACTACCTCAGCGAGCCGCTGCGGAAGAATGATTTAAAGGGCGTCGGCCCGTTCATTTTGGCCAGCACGGAGCTGGAGATTGCCCAGGAAAACGCCGTGGGTCAGGGCAAGACCGTGGGCCTCGACTACTACTTCAACCACGAGCTGCGCAAAAATTCCTTCACTGGCCAGCCCGAGCAGTGGCACTACACCTGGGAAGAGCGCACCCACGGCGGCTTCTGGCTGTGGGGCAATCAGTTGCGCGAACTGGGCGCCCGCACAGTGCCGGTGCCCACGGCACCCACCGCCGCCAGCCTCAAGGGCCTGAGCGTGTACGTCATCGTGGACCCCGATACCAAAAAGGAGTCGCCCAACCCCAACTACATCTCGGCCGCCGACGGCCGGGCCGTGGCCGACTGGGTACGCGCCGGTGGCACCCTCGTGCTGCTGGCCAACGACACGGCCAACTGCGAAATCAAGCACTTCAATACCCTGGCCCAAAACTTCGGCATCCAATTCACCGACCAGAGCGTGAACATGGTGCAGGGCAGCCAGTTTGAGCAGGGCCGGGTAGACCTGGCCAGCGGCGCGGCCGTGTTCAAGCAGGCCAAAACTGCCTACATCAAGGAGTTGTCGGTACTGGCCCTGTCGCCCCCCGCCCGGCCGCTGGTGACCAACAACGGCAAGGTGATCATGGCCACGGCCACGCTGGGCAAGGGCCGCGTCTTCGCCCTCGGCGACCCGTGGCTCTACAACGAGTACACCGACGGCCGCAAGATCCCGGCCACGTTCGAGAACTTTCAGGCGGGCAAAGATCTGGGCCGGTGGCTGTTGAGGTAGTTATGAGTTATGAGTTAGAAGTTATGAGTTGGGGGGGTGTCCTATTATGGATGAAGCTCGCTGTCCGCAGAAAGGTTGAAATTGTGAGTTATGAATTGGGCAGTTTGTCAGCTTCTGCTGCATATCGGCCAGCCGGGAGCAAGATTTGCGCGTTAAGCGCCCAGCAGTAGGCCAGCTAGCTAATCCTTCCTCAAGCCTACCCCGCCCCAACTCATAATTCATAACTTTTAACTCATAACTCAACCTAATGCTCCTTATCCGCCACGGCCAGCCCGGCCACGAAAAACCCGGTATTGTGCTCGACGGCTACCGCTACGACCTCAGTGATTTTGGCGAGGATTTCGACGAGAAATTCTTTGCCTCCGACGGGCTGGCGCGGCTGGCGGCGTTTGTAGACGTGCAGCGCGAATTGCTGCTGCCCATCCCGCCCACCACCCGGCTGGGGCCGCCGGTGGCCCGGCCGTCCAAAATCGTGTGCGCCGGCCTCAACTACACCGACCACGCCCAGGAAATGGGGCTGGGCCTGCCCACCGAGCCGGTTATTTTTTTGAAAGCGACTTCGGCCCTGAGCGGGCCTAACGACGACATTATTTTACCCAAAAACTCCGAGAAAACCGACTGGGAAGTGGAACTGGCGGTGGTGATTCGCAAACGGGCCAGCTACGTGCGCGAGGCCGACGCCCTCAATTACGTCGCCGGCTACGCCCTGCTCAACGACGTGAGCGAGCGCGCCTACCAACTGGAACGCGGCGGCACCTGGGACAAGGGCAAGGGTTGCGACACCTTCGCCCCGCTCGGCCCCTGGCTGGCCACCCCCGACGAGCTGCTCAACCCCGCCCGCCTCAAGCTCTGGCTTTCGGTAAACGGCGAAAAAGTACAAAACGGCAACACGGCCAATCTCATCTTCAGCGTACCCTACCTCATCAGCTACATCAGCCAGTTTATGACGCTGCTGCCGGGAGATGTCATCTCCACCGGCACGCCGGCCGGCGTGGGCAGCGGCCTCCAACCGCCCCGCTACCTCGCCGCTGGCGACGTGGTGGAGCTGGGCATCGAGGGCCTGGGCAGCTCGCGCCAGGTGGTACGCGCCGCAAAATAGGTGTGGCAAGCTGCCTGCTAATCATCCGTCATTGCGAGCAAAGCGAAGCAATCGCACCTGCTCAGCCACCGTCCTGGTGCGATTGCTTCGCTTTGCTCGCAATGACGGATGAGACGAGGCTGTTAGGCGAACCTGCGCCTCACGATGCTTGGCGGATGGGGCAGAACATAACGGTAAATCCAACATTCGCCACGCATGAAATCTATCTTTTCTCTCTGCCTGTTACTGGCCGCCGCCACTGCCCAGGCCCAAATACGCCGCCTGGTAGTGGCTGCCGATGGCAGCGGCGACTACCGCACCGTGCAAGCCGCCTTCGATGCCGTACCCGCCGGCAATGCCGACTGGCTCACCATTTTTGTCAAGCCCGGCACCTACAAGGAAAAACTGACCCTGGCCGCCGAGAAAACCCACGTGCGCCTCGTGGGCGAGGATGCCGCCCGTACCATTCTTACCTTCGATAATTACAATCAACGCCTCAACCCGGCCACGGGCCAGAACTTCGGTACTACCGGCTCGGCCAGTGTGCATCTCTACGCCAGCGATTTTGCGGCCGAAAATATCACTTTCGCCAACTCGGCCGGGCCGGTGGGCCAGGCCGTGGCCGCCTGGGTGGCCGGCGACCGCAGCAGCTTTCGGCACTGCCGCTTCCTGGGGTTTCAGGATACGCTGTATACCTACGGCTACAGTAGCCGGCAGCTCTACGAGGATTGCTACATCGAGGGCACGGTCGATTTTATCTTCGGCAGCAGCACGGCCTGGTTTGAGAACTGCCAGCTGGTGGGCAAGACCGGCGGCTTTTTCACCGCCGCCTCCACGCCCGACACTACGCGCTACGGCTACGTATTTCACCGCTGCCGGGTGGGCGGCCCGGCCCCGGCGGGCTCTTTCTACTTGGGCCGCCCTTGGCGGCCCCACGCCAAAACGGTATTTCTGGAGTGCGAGCTGAGCGCCATCGTGCGGCCCGAGGGCTGGGACGAGTGGGGCAAGGAAAGCAATAAGCAAACGGCGTACTACGCTGAGTATAAGTCGAGCGGCGCGGGCGCCCAGCCCACCGCCCGCGCGCCCTGGGCCCACCAGCTCACCAGGGCCGAGGCGGCGACCTATACCCGCGCCACCGTGCTGCGCGGCTGGCAGCCACCCAAGTAAGCCAAGCGATAAGATGCACGGTAGTCTGCGCCTCGTGTCACCGCCCTTTTTCATCAGTATTAGTGCGAGTTTAGGCGCAACTGTAATTCGTGCTAGTGTGGCAGTGGAGGCTGTACCTCCACTGCCACACTAGCGTCAATAGTGCGCTCGCCCCGTTACCATGCCCACTTACGCGGACTGCCGCTGGCGCGGCAGTGGAGTCTGGAGACTCCACCCACTGATCGGCGGCGAGTTACGGCTCCGCCTAAACTCGCGCCAGCAATTGTCAGCAATTGCAGGGTCTGCATAAGTCCAAGAGTACTGTAGTACTGGCAAGAGTTTAGCGCAGCGCAACTCGCCGCCGATCAGTGGGTGGAGTCTCCAGACTCCACTGCCGCGCCAGCGGCAAGCCTACGCCCGCTTCGTTACCATACTCCCTCACGCAACCTACCGCTGGCGCGGCAGTGGAGGCGCAGCCTCCCCATCATATGCAGACACGAATCACGGCTGCGCCTAAACTCGCGCCCGTGGACCTTCTACTCATGCGCAACCTTATTTTTCTCAGCCTACTACCCCTCACCCCCGCCCTGGCCCAAACCGCCCCGCCCGCCGCCAGCCTCGGGATGCCACCGGCGCGCCCCGCCCCGCCACCCCAGGTGCTGCTCATGCGCGTAGCCCAGGATGGCAGCGGCGATTATAAAACCATTCAGGAAGCGGTGAATGCCTCCCGAGATTTGTCGCAGGTGACGGTCACTATTCAAATTAAAAACGGCATCTACCGCGAAAAGCTAGTGGTGCCCGCTCACAAAACCCACGTGCGGCTGGTGGGCGAAAGCGCCCTGGGCACCATCATCACGGGCAGCGACCACACCGGCGACGCGGCCGGCCACAATACCTATTCCTCCCAAACCGTACTGGTGCAGGCCAACGATTTCACGGCCGAAAACATCACCTTTGAAAACGCCGCCGGCCCGGTGGGTCAGGCCGTGGCCCTGCACGTCGATGGCGACCGCGCCACCTTCCGCCGCTGCCGGATGCTGGGCAACCAGGATACCCTGTACCCGGCCGTGGAAAACAGCCGCCAGTACTACCAAGACTGCTACATTGAGGGCACGACCGACTTTATTTTCGGCACCGCCGTGGCCGTGTTCGACCGCTGCGAGATTCGCAGCAAGCGCAATTCCTACATTGCCGCCGCGGCCACGACCGAACGCCAGGCCTACGGGTTCGTTTTTCGCGACTGCAAGCTCACCGCCGACACGGCCGCCCGCAAGGTGTTCTTGGCCCGGCCCTGGCGGCCCCACTCCCGCACCGTGTATTTGCGCTGCGAGTTAGGCGCGCACATTCTGCCCGCCGGCTGGGACAACTGGCGCGACGCCGCCAACGAAAAAACGGCCTACTACGCCGAATACCAGAGTACTGGCCCCGGGGCCAACCCCGCCGCCCGTGCCCGGTGGAGCCACCAGCTCACGGCCAGGGAAGCCAAGCGCTACACCCTGCAAAATATCTTCGGCGGCGAAAGCGGCTGGGTGCCCGCTGGCGATAACTAGCTTATTGCGCGGCACCCCCAGCGTGGTAAGCCAGTTGCAAGTCCTTGATAGCTTGCAGTAGCTCGCCGCTGCCGGGGCCAGCCACCGCTAGGCTGGGTACGATGGTCTGCACGGGCAGCATCTGCACCGGTGCGGCGGGTGCGCCCAGCTCGCGTAGCCACTGGCCCAACTGCTCGGCCGAACTCAGGTAGACAATTTTACCCAGCCCCACCCAGCCGTGGGCAGCGGCGCACATGGGGCAGTGCTCGCCACTGGTATACACCGTGGCGGCAGCGCGGGCGGCGGGACTCAGGTGCGCGGCGGCCCACTGGGCCAGCGCCAGCTCGGGATGAGCCAGGGCATTTTCGGCATTGACGCGGTTGCGGGCCTGGGCCACTACCTGGCCGGCCGCATCGACGAGGATGGAGCCGAAGGGCTCGTCGCCAGCGTGCAGGGCCTCGGCGGCCAGCACCAGGCAGTGCCGCAAGTGGATTAAGTCGGTATCGGTGAGGGGTGCAGACATAGTAGCTTTAAAGTAGCGCGGACTTGGTAGTCCGCGTTTTGTCAGCCTCCTGAACGCGGACTACCAAGTCCGCGCTACTGTTTAATCAGTACGGCGGGCGAATTGGTGAAGGTGGGGCGACCATTTTTATAGCCCAGCAGTGGCTGGGCCACGGTGCGGATAACCTCGACGGCGCTCCCGGCTTCGAGCAGCACGAAGGTGGCCGGGCCGCCCACGCGCAGGCGGGCCTGCTGGCCCAGCAGCCGGGCGGCCTCGGTGGTCACCATCTCGTAGGCGGCCCGGATGGCGTCGTCGGTGGCGAGTTGGGCCACGTTGGCGTAGAGGTTGGCCATGCGCACCAGCGAAGCGTCGCCGTAGGGCGTGAACGCGTTGAGAATATTGTTGCTGGCGATGGTAGTGCGCAGGCCCAGCGCCCGCAGCTCGTTGGCGTTTACCACGCCGCGGGGCACGAGGTGGTCTTGCCCGTGGCCCATCAGCAGCAAGTCGGTGGCGGGTAGCACCGTCAGGGCAATGTCGGCTTCCAGCAGCAGCTGGGCCAGCTCGGTGCGCCGGGTGGCGGGCATAGCGCTGAGCTTGTTGACGTGGCCCACCGCCACGCGCCCCTGGTAGCCCCGGCGGCGGGTTTCAGCGGCAATCTTGGGAATACCCGACTGGCTGGGCTCCAGGTCGAAGTCGAGGTGAAAGTCTACGTCCACGTCGAATTCCTCGGCCAGGTCGAAAATCAATTCCACGTGGCGGTCGGGGTCGGGGTCGGTGTAGGGGCAGCCCCCCACCAGGTCGGCCCCTTGTTGTAGGGCCTGGCGCAGCAGGTCGTAGGTGGCCATTTCCTGGGTCAGCCCCTCCTGGGCGAAGGCGCACAGCTCGATGTCAAGGGCGTGGGCGTAGGCAGCCCGCACCCGCCGCAGGCCCGCCAGCGAGCGCAGGCCGGCGCGGGGATCGGTTTCGACGAAGGTGCGCAGACCCATCGTGCCCTTCTTGATGGCCATTTCGACCACCCGGCTGGCCCGGGCAACTACGTCGTCCTCGGTAAAATCCTGCTTGGCCTTTTTCGACTCGGCGGCCGCTTCCTCTTTGCCACCCTGCTCGACCGAGCAGCGGTCCAGGATGCAGGCCTTATCAAGGTGAATGTGAGTTTCGTAGAAGCCAGCGCATACGAATTGGTGATTGGCATCCAGCGTCGTGCGAGCGGGCTCGGCCAGCTGGGGTTGAATGGCGCGAATGGTATCGCCCACGATGCCAATGGCTACGCTGCCCGCGTGGCCGTCGAGGCGGGCGTTTTTTACGAGTACGTCGAGCATGGTGCTCCCCGGCCGGGCCGGGGCGAATAGAGAAAGTGCCCGCGCCCGGGCGCAAGCTCCTCCGCTATACGGCTGGCTCCGGAAAGGTTGAGCTGGCCGCGGCGCGGATACCCGGGGCCGGCCGCCCCTGGGACCCCGCCGGAATACCCATCACGGAAAAGCAAGCCCCTCGCTACGGATCAGCGTGATGAACATCATCTCTCACATGATTTTTATCATATCGCCGACTCTGACTATCTGCTGATTTTTGCCAAAAAACGACCCTGACTAGCGGTATTACAGCGAAATAAAGCGATTGTCTCACTTTTTTACTTATTACTTTTTATGACTTTTATCCAATTAATATAACCTTTCCGCTCGCCATTCTACGCCCATCACCATTCTCATTGTATGAAGCACACGCTAATCGCCTTCGACACGGAAACCTTGCAAGGTAAAGTCCGGCACACCTTAATGGGCCCCGAATACGGGTACGTACACCTCATCAAAACACCCAGCGCCGACCTGGAAGTATCGCTACCAATCAACGCGGTAGCTCACGCTAGCAAAAGCCCTGCGCAAGCCCTCGGCGACATCAAGGCCGTGTGCCAGGCACTCGGCACTGCGCTGAAGCACTGCCTCGCCTTTGAGGTGGCAGAGGCGGGGAACTGATCTTTCGCTGGCTATTTGCCCACTAAAAAGCCCCGCTACGAATAATAGCGGGGCTTTTTAGTGGGTACGTAACGCGGGAGCCGGCTTGGGGAGGCGCTGGCCATTGGCGCGTGCTCACCAAACGTATCACCAAGCCGGAACTTGGTGATACAACTGCTGGCAACGAGCGGGGCCACCCGCCAGAGGTACTAAGTAAGCGCCCGAGCTACTCCGCCGCCACCGGCCAGGCCGACGACTCGCGCACGACCAGCGTGGTCGGAATGGTAAGCGTGCTGGGCGGGGCGGCCTTGTGCTTTTTCTCGATGAGGTCGAGCAGGCGGCCCACGGCGGCGCGGCCGATTTCGGTAGCGGGCTGCACCACCGTGCTCAGCGAGGGCGAGAGCATGTCGGCCACCGTGAGGTTGGTGAAGCCGATGAGGGCCACGTCTTCGGGAATGGCCAGCCGGCGCTGGCGCAAGGCCCCCAGGCAGCCCACGGCCAGGCGGTCGCTGGCCGTGAAAAAGGCGTCGGGCCGGGGCGTGAGGGCCAGCAGCTCATCGACGAGCGGGCCGACCTCGTCGGGGCCGAAGGTGCCGAAGCGCACCAGGTTTTCGTCGTACGGCACGCCGTACTTTTCGAGGGCGGCGCGGTAGCCGGCCAGCCGCTCCTGCGTGATGCTGAGCCAGGGCTGAATGGTGAGGTGGGCAATGCGCCGCCGGCCCGATTGCAGCAGGTGCTCGGTGGCCGCGAAGGCCCCGGCAAAGTTGTCGGCCACCACGCGGGGCGTATTGAGCGAGGCCGATACCCGGTCGAACTGCACGATGGGCGTACCCTGCTGCTGCAAGTCTTGCAGGTGGGTGGTGTCGTTGGTTTCGCTGCTGAGCGAGATGAGCAGGCCATCGACGCGGCGGGCCAGGGCTTGGCGCAGGTTGGCCACTTCGCGGTCGTAGGCCTCGTGGGTTTGGAAGATGAGCACGTCGTAGCCGCGCTGGTTGGCCACCTCCTCAATGCCGTTGATGGCCTGCGAAAAGTAATAATTGGCGATTTGCGGCACAATCACCCCGATGGCCTTGCTGCTGCTCCCCTTCAGGCTGAGCGCGATGGGGTTGGGCCGGTAGTGCAGGCGTGCGGCGCACTCCATCACCAGGCGTTTGGTTTCGGGGTTGATTTCGTAGGAGTCGCGCAGTGCCCGCGATACGGTCGATACGGAGATATTCAGCTCCCGGGCAATGTCCTTGAGGGTGGCAGGTTCCAAGCAGTTTCTACGTAAAGTGCAATTTTCAGCCACCGCCCAGCGGCTTCCTTTCGCGGCTAAAGATAAAGGTTAAATGAATGTTACGGGGTGCGCGACCCCATTTTGACCACGGCGCAACGCGGCGTGGAAACGTTGCCGATAACGATTGCGCAAATAAAAACGCTCCCGGCGGGCGCGGCCCGCCCCTTCCGGCCCTAAACTTCGACACTGCCGCCCGGCCCGGGGTTGCAGCGAGTGCCTCATTCTTCTCCTAATAATCAAACCCACCCCGGCGCCCTCCCGCGCCCGGCCACCGCGCCCCCGGCCCGCTGGCTGCCCTGCCTCTGCTTTAATTTCTTCCATTTCCCACCCTCCGCTTTCATGTATATGAAACAACATCTTCTCCTGCTCTGGCTCGTGCTTTGCGGCAGCATCAGCCTGGCCGTGGCGCAAAACCGGACCGTTACGGGCGTCGTGAAAGGCTCGGACGGCGAGACCCTGCCAGGCGTCACGGTGGTGCTGAAGGGCACTACCACCGGGGCTTCGACCAGCGCCGACGGCAGCTACTCGCTCAGCGTACCCGCCGACTCCAAGACGGCGACGCTGCGCTTCAGCTTTATCGGCTACGTGAGCCAGGAGGTGGCCGTGAGCGGCAAGACGACCATCAACGTGACGCTCACCTCGGACACGCAGAGCCTCGACGACGTGGTCGTAATCGGCTACCAGGCCGTGCAGCGCAAGGACGTGACGGGGGCCGTATCATCGGTGAGCGCCCAGCAAATCAAGGATATTCCCGTCAACTCGGCGGCGGAGGCCCTCACCGGCCGCCTGGCCGGGGTGCAGCTCACCAGCTCGGAGGGCACGCCCGGCAACCTCAACGTGCAGGTGCGGGTGCGGGGCGGCGGCTCCGTGACGCAGGACAACTCGCCGCTGTACGTGGTGGACGGCATTCAGATTGAGAACGCGCTCAGCGTGCTGGCACCCCAGGACATTGCCTCGGTCGACGTGCTGAAGGATGCCTCGGCCACGGCCATCTACGGAGCCCGCGGGGCCAACGGCGTAATCATCATCACCACCAAGAAAGGCTTCGAGGGCCGCACGGTGGTGAGCTACAACGGCTTTGCCGGCTTCCGTAAAATTACCAAGAAGCTGGACGTGCTCGGCCCCGACGACTACCTCAACTACCAATACGAGCGGGCCCGCCTCGTGGGCAGCTCCTCGGGCGGCCTGCCTACGTTCAAAAACCTGTTTGGCAGCACCAATTTCAACGGCGACACCATCCAGCGGGTGCGCAACGCGCCGTTTGTGGACTGGCAGGACCAGGTGTTCGGCCGTAATGCCTTCCAGCAGACGCACAACGTATCGGTGGCGGGCGGCACTACGGGCACGACCTACGCCCTCAGCCTGACGCGCAACGACGAGAAGGGCATTCAGCTCGGCTCGGACTACTCGCGCAACCTGCTCAACTTCCGCTTCGACACCAAGGCCTCCAGCCGGTTCCGCTTCGGCCTGAACGCCCGCTACAACGACCAGGGCACCAACGGCGCGGGCACCGGCACGGCCGGTACCAACGGCTCGAACACCACTTCGCGCCTGCGCAACACGGTGCAGTACCTGCCACTGCTCGTGCCCCGGGCCAACGGCGCCGTACCCGACCCCTCGGTATTCGACCCCGACTTTGCCGACAACTCCAACCTCGTCAACCCCCTCGTTACCATCGACAACGAGTACCGCAACGAGCGCCGCCGCACCATCAACATCGGGGCCAACGCCTCGTTTGAGATTGCCAAGGGCCTGACCATCCGCTCGACGGCGGGCTTCGACAACACCGACATCAACCTGGGCACCTTCAACGGCCGCTACTCGCCCACGCTGCGCTCGCCGGCGGGCGGCTACGCCAACCTGCCGTTTGCCACCATCACGACCAGCACGCAATCGACACTCAACAACTCGAACGTCATCGACTACAGCGGCACCAAGGGCAAGCACGCCTTCGGCCTGCTGCTGGGCGAGGAAACCTACCAGCAGCGCACCACGCAGCTCTACATTCAAACCAACTTCCTGCCGCTGGACATCACGGCCGAGCGGGCGCTGGCCAACATCAACCAGGGCGTGCTGCCCGTGGGCCAGACCTCGCAGCCGGTACTGCCCCAGAGCAGCATTCCGAGCGACTACACGCTGCTCTCGGGCTTTGGTCGCCTGACCTATTCGTACGACGACAAGTACTTGTTTACGGGCACGCTGCGGGCCGACGGCTCGTCGAAATTTCCGGCCGGCAACAAGGTGGGCTACTTCCCGGGCGCTTCGGTGGCCTGGCGCATCTCGCGGGAAGATTTCCTGAAAGACCTGCCCACCATTTCCGACCTGAAGCTGCGCCTGAGCTACGGCCGCGCCGGCAACAACCGCATCAACGACTTCTTGTACAACCAGCTCTTTACGGCCGGCAACGCGCCCTACGCCCTCAACCACAGCATCGTGCTGGGGTCGTCGGCCACGAGCCTGGCCAACCCCAACCTGCGCTGGGAAACCACCACCTCGCGCAACGTTGGGATCGACCTGGGCTTGTTTAACAACCGCGTGCAGTTTACCGCCGACGTGTACTACAACACGACCAGCGACCTGCTGCTCAACAAGCCGGTGCCCGCCTTCATCGGCTACACCTCACAGCTCCAGAACGTGGGCTCGACTTCCAACCGCGGCCTGGAGCTGCAGCTGACGGGCACCGTTATCCAGACCGAAAACTTCACCTGGACGGCCACCGCCAACGCCTCGTTCAACCGGGGTCGCATCGAAAGCCTGGGCGACGGCCAGAACGAGATTCCGGCCATTACCTCGGGCTGGGCGGGCAGCGCCCTGGTGCAGGACTACGTGGCCCGCGTGGGCCAGCCGGTGGGCCAGATGTACGGCTACGTTACCGACGGCTACCTCACGGCCAATGACTTCTCGGGCTACGTGCCGGCCAGCACCGCCAGCGGCCTGGGCACCTGGACGCCCAACCCGGACGTGAAATTTGTGAACGACCTGGGTCTGATTGGCGAAACCGCCTACCGCCCCGGCCTGCTCAAGCTCAAGGACCTCAACGGCGACGGCAAGATCGACGCCAACGACCAAACGGTAATCGGCAACGCCAACCCCAAAATGGTGGGCGGCCTCAACCAGCAATTTGCCTATAAGGGCTTCGACGCCAGCATCTTCGTCAACTTCGTGCTGGGCAACGACATCTACAACGCCAACAAGATTGAGTTTACCTCCAACACGGCCAACACGGCGTTCAACAACCTGCTGGGCATTATGGGCAACCGCTACCGCGTCATCGAGGCCGACGGCAGCGCCATCACCACCCTCGACCGCCTGCGGGAAGTAAACCAGAACGCCAACATCTGGACGCCCACCCGCAACCTCGTGTTTCACTCCTGGGCCGTGGAAGATGGCTCGTTCCTGCGCATCAACAACCTCACCTTCGGCTACACGCTGCCCAAGGCCCTCACCGCTCGCGCCAAGGTGCAGACCCTGCGCTTCTACGTGACGCTCAACAACCTGTACACCTTCACCAAGTACAGCGGCTACGACCCCGAAGTAAACACGCGCCGGGCCACGCCCCTCACGCCGGGCGTCGATTACGCCGCCTACCCGCGCAGCCGGGCCTTCCTGATGGGCCTCAACCTGTCGCTCTAGCCTTCTCTCCCACCCGATTCTTGCTCTCGATTATATGACTTCGTTTTCTTCTCTGGGCCGGGTGGCGGTGGCTGCCGGCCTGCTGGCCGGCGGGGCCGCCCTGGTTTCGTCGTGCAAAAACTACTTGGAAATCGACCCGCTGGCCCTCAACACCACGGCCTATACCTTCAGCTCGGTGGGTAACGCCACGGCGGCCGTGATCGGGGCCTACGACCCGCTCTCGGGCGACAACGGCTACGGCATCCGCCTCAACCTGTACTACCCGCTGGACTCGGACGAGCTGATCGGCTCGCCCGGGGCCTCGGCCAACGACCGCCGCAGCATTGCCCGCTACAGCGTGCTGCCCACCAACAGCGAAATCACCAACCCCTGGAACCAGCTCTACCAGGGCGTGGAGCGGGCCAACATCTGCATCCAACAGATTCCGCAGATGGCGCTCTACACCTCGGGCAGCGCCGCCGACGTGGCCGCCCTGCGCCGCCTGCACGGCGAGGCGCTCACGCTGCGGGCGCAGTATCTGTTTGAGCTGGTGCGCAACTGGGGCGACGTGCCGGTGCAGTTTACGCCCGCCGTCTCGGGCCAGAATTTCAACCTGCCCAATTCGGATCGCAACGCCACGCTCACCCAGCTCATCGCCGACCTGCAAACGGCCACCGACCTGGTACCCTGGCGCTCGCAGGCCGGCACGGCCAACGAGCGCATCACCAAAGGGGCCGTAAAGGCCCTGCGGGCGCGCATCGCGCTGTACCGGGGGGGCTACTACCTCAAGGGCACGACCATGCAGCGGGCCACCGACTACCTCGACTACTACCGCATTGCCCGCCAGGAGTGCGCCGACCTCATGACGGCCACCGCCCGCCAGGAGCACAACCTGAACAGCAGCTATTTGGAGGTCTTTAAGAGCATCAACGAGCTGCGCACCGAGGCGGCCAACGAGATTATGTTTCAGGTGGGCATGGGCACGGCCACCGGGGCCTCGGGCAGCAAGCTGGGCTACTGGAACGGCCCGCGCCTGCAAAACACCTCCGGCACGTACGGCTCGTCGCAGGGTGCGGTCATCATCGCGCCGCCCTACTTCTACGCCTTCGACTCGACCGATACCCGCCGCGACGTGACCATCACGGCCTACGGCATTGCCAGCACCAGCAACTTTCAGTCGGGCGTGGCCCTCACTTCCGTGACGGATGGCAAGTTCCGCCGCGACTGGCACAACCCACCCGTGACGGGCAACGTGAACTACCTCGACTACAACTGGCCCCTCATCCGCTACGCCGACGTGCTGCTGATGTTTGCCGAGGCCGAAAACGAGCTGAACGGGGCCACCCAGGCCGCCCAGGATGCCCTGCTGGAAGTGCGCACCCGGGGCTTCGGCGGCAACCGGGCGCTGGCTACTTCTACCCTCACCAAAGCCGGTTTCAGCCTGGGCAGCAAGCCCGAGTTTTTCCGCGCGCTCGTCAACGAGCGGTACGTGGAGTTTGGCGGCGAAGGCATCCGCAAGTACGACCTGCTGCGCTGGAACCTGTTTGAAACCAAAATGGCCGAGGTGAAGGCCAACATCGAAAAAATGGCGCTGGGCCAGGCCCCGTACCAGAACGTGCCGCAGTACGTGTACTTCCGCACGCCCACGGCCAGCTCGCTGGCCGTGAACCCGGTGCAGTGGACGCGCTCTTTCTACCGGCCCTCGCCCACAGTTGTAAGCAACGGCAACACTACCCCCGCGCCCGCCCCCTCGGGCACGACCCGCGTGAGCTGGGCGCAGGGCCTCGACGCCCAGTACGTAGCTAATACCAAGCCCGCCGGCACTTCCTACGTGCTGCCAGGCTCCACGGCCAAGCCCGTCATCAGCGCGGCCACCGGCCTGGCCGCCGAGTACGTGCCCGGCAAGGGCAAGGAGCTACTGCCCATTCCGCAGTCTACCATCAGCGCCGACCCGGCGCTGGTGCAGAACGCGGGCTATTAATCATCTTTTTTAAGTGCCTCGACGCGGGGCGCGGCGGGCTGCGCAAGCTCAGCCGCGCCCCGCGTCAGCCGGCGGTCCGGCTTACCAGCTCCCCTTTTTGCCCCCGATTCCATGAAGCCGCACGTATTGGCCCTGCTCTTGGCCGCCGAGATGGCCGGGCTTAGCCCGGCGCTGGCCCACGGCCGGCCAGCCAGCCAGGTAACGGTGCCCACCGCTCCTATCCCGACGGCCCAGCAGGATACTACCGCCGAAAAGATGCTGGCCTTTCAGCGCAGCAGCGGCGGCTGGCCCAAGGCCGTGAATGAGGTGAAGGTGGACTACCGCCACCGGCTGAGCGCCGCCGACCTGGCCACCGCCCGCCGCGATGCCAGCCAGGAAGACGCCACCATCGACAACAACGCCACCACCCGCGAAATCACCTACCTGGTTTCGGCCTTCAACACCACCCAAAACCCCGCCTACCGCCAGGCCGCCGAGCGCGGCATCGGCTACCTGCTCAAGATGCAGCAGCCCAGCGGCGGCTTCCCGCAGTACTACCCCGACGCCCGCTTCTACCGCGCCCAGATTACTTACAACGACAACGCGATGGTGCGGGCGCTGCAAGTGCTGAAGGCCGTGGCCGATAAGAAAGGCGACTTCGCCCTCGTGGATGCCAGCCTGGTGGCCCCGGCGCAGAAGGCCGTCGCCCAGGGCGTGCAGTGCATCTTGAAAACGCAGTACGTGCAGCACGGCAAGCTCACGGCCTGGGGCGCCCAGCACGACCGCACCACCCTGCTACCCTGCCAGGCCCGCGCCTTCGAGCTGGCTTCGCTCAGCGGCGACGAGTCGGTGGGCATCGTCGAGTTTTTGCTGACGCTCGACCAACCCACGGCCGAGGTGCGCCGGGCCATCGCCGCCGCCGTGGCCTGGTTCGAGGCTTCCAAAATCGAAAACACGGCCGTGCAGGACGTTGCCGACCCCAGCCAGCCCAAGGGCCGCGACCGGGTAATGGTAGCCCAGCCGGGCAGCACGGTGTGGGCGCGCTTCTACGACCTCGACACCAACCAGCCCATCTACGTGGGCCGCGACGGTGTGAAGCACGCCCGCCTGGCCGACATCGAGGTGGAGCGCCGCACCGGCTACGTGTACGCCGGCACCTGGCCCGCCAAGCTGCTCGCCCGCGACTACCCCAAGTGGCAGCAGAAATGGGGCCGCAACTAATCGACCAACTGATTTTATCCTAGTATCATCTTCTACTTTATGCCTATCCTGACCCAGGCGCTGGTGCGGGCCGCGGCGGCCAGCCCGGCCGTGAGCCTGCCCTCCCCGGCACTATTCGACCTGCCCGAAAAGGTCCTGCAATTTGGCACCGGCGTACTGCTGCGGGGCCTGCCCGATTTTCTGATTGACCAGGCCAACCGCCAGGGCATCTTCAACGGCCGCGTGGTGGTGGTGAAAAGCACCGACGGCGGCGATGCCGCCGCCTTCCAACGCCAAGACAACCTCTACACTGTCTGCATCCGGGGCATCGAAGATGAGGTACCCGTGCGCCAGGACGTGGTGTGCGCCAGCCTCAGCCGGGTGCTGTCGGCCAAAAGCCAGTGGGCCGAGGTACTGGCATTCGCGGCCAGTCCCGACTTGCAACTCGTGCTCTCGAATACCACCGAGGTGGGCATCGTGCTTGATGCCGACGACGACGTGCGCGGCGCCCCGCCGCGCTCCTTCCCCGGCAAGCTGCTGGCCGTACTGCTGGCCCGCTACGAGGCCTTCGCCGGCGCGGCCGACAAGGGCCTGGTTATCGTGCCCACCGAGCTGATTCCCGACAACGGCACCAAGCTGCGCGGCATCCTGCGCGAGCTGGCCGAAAGCCAGGTGCCCGACGTAGGCTTCCTCAACTGGCTGGAGAATGCCAACACCGTGTGCAACTCCCTGGTAGACCGCATCGTGCCGGGCCGCCCCGATGCCGCTGCCCAGGCCGCGCTAACGCAGGAACTGGGCTACGACGACGAGCTGCTGACCATGTCGGAGGCGTACGCATTGTGGGCCATCGAGGGCGGCGAGCGGGTGCGGCAGGTGCTGAGCTTTCAGCCGGTGCATCCGGGCATTATCGTGCAGCCCGACATCACGCAGTTCAAGGAGCTGAAGCTGCGCCTGCTCAATGGCACGCACTCGCTGGCCAGCGGGCTGGCCGTGCTGGCGGGCGTGCCCACCGTACGCGGCGCGATGGAAAGCGAGCCGCTGTTCACCTACATCCGCCAGCTCATGCTGGCCGACTTACTGCCCGGCATCCCCTACCCCATCGACGAGAAAGTGGGCCAGCGCTTCGGTATGCAGGTGCTCGACCGCTTCCGCAACCCGGCCGTGGAGCACCGCTGGCTGGCCATCACCCTCAACTACTCGGCCAAGCTGCGCATGCGCGTGCTACCCGACCTGCTGCACTACTACGAGCGCTTCGGGGCCGTGCCGCAGTACGTGGCGCTGGGTTTCGCGGCCTACTTACTCTTCATGCGCAGCACCCGGCAGGAGGGCGATAACTGGTACGGCGAAGCCCACGGCCAGGAATATCTTATTCAGGATGAGCAAGCTGGCTACTTCGCCGACCTGTGGGTGCGCTGCCCAACCAACGCCCTGGCCCAGGAGGCGCTGCGCAACGTTAGCCTGTGGGGCACCGACCTCACCGCCTTACCCGGCTTCGTCAGCGCTGTGACGCGCTACCTCTTGCAGCTTCAGCAGGAGGGTGCCGCCGCTACGCTGGCTGGCAAATTATCGAGGACTCACTCCGTCACGGCTTAATACCCTTCCCTACTCCCATCAGCCGCTGCCGCTAGGCCGCTGCCGCTGGCCGCTGGCCACCGTTTAGCGCGCAGCGCGTAACGGTAGGCCACCCAGTGGGGCGAGTCTCCAGACTCGCGACGAAAGGGTATACGCTTCTTTAAAAGTAGATAAAGCTCGCTCATGGATAAGTACGCGAGTCTGGAGACTCGCCCCACTGGTCGGCCTACCGTTACGCGCTGCGCGCTAAACGGTGGCCAGCGGCAGCGGCCAGCGCCGTTGATGCCGAATTTAGTGGCCTTATTACGCTCCCGAGTTTCACCGGCAATTCATAACTCATAATTTATAATTCATAATTATCGCAGATTATGAAGCATCTAGTTGCTAAAATTCACCCCGCCGACAATGTGCTCGTCGCCCTCACCGACCTGCCCATCGGTACGCCCGTAACCTGGGATGGGACTACTGTCACGACCACCGAAAAAATTCCCGCCAAGCACAAGCTCGCCTTGCAGCCGCTGGCTCCCGGCGACAGCGTAACCATGTACGGCGTACTGGTGGGCCGCATGGCCGCACCCGTGGCCCAGGGTGGCTTGCTCACCACCGCCAATATCAAGCACGCTACCGACTCGTACCAGGAAGGCCAGCACCGCCACGACTGGGCGCAGCCCGACGTAACGAAGTTTGCCGGGCGCACCTTCATGGGCTACTACCGGCCCGACGGCCGCGTGGGCACGGCCAACTACTGGCTCGTCATCCCCTTGGTTTTTTGCGAAAACCGCAACATCCAGGTGCTCGAGGAGGCCTTAGTCAATGACCTCGGCTACGCCCGCCGCAAGAGCTACCAGCCCCAGACCCAGGCCTTGGTAGAACTGCTGAAGGCGGGCAAGTCGGTAGAAGAAATTCTGGCTACCGACCTGCACTCGGCCGAGGTAGATTACCAGAAGCCCCGGCTGTTTCCCAATGTGGACGGCATTCGCTTCCTGAGCCACGAGGGTGGCTGCGGCGGCATCCGGCAGGATGCCCAGACGCTGTGCGGCCTGCTGGCCGGCTACATCACCCACCCCAACGTGGCCGGGGCCACGGTACTCAGCCTGGGCTGTCAGAATGCCCAGGTAAGCATGTTGCAGGAGGAAATCGCCCGGCGCGATCCGCAGTTCAGCAAGCCGCTGTTCATTTTAGAGCAGCAGAAAATTGGCACCGAGGAAGCCCTCGTGAGCACGGCCCTGCGCCAGACCTTCGCCGGGCTCATGCAGGCCAACGAGCAGCAGCGCCGGCCCGCTCCACTCAGCAAGCTGTGCCTCGGGCTGGAGTGCGGTGGCTCCGACGGCTTCTCGGGCATCTCGGCCAACCCGGCCGTGGGCCACGTGTCGGATTTGCTGGTGGCTCTCGGCGGCTCGGTTATCCTGGCCGAATTTCCGGAGCTGTGCGGCGTGGAGCAGGAAATCGTGAACCGCTCGGTGGACCCCGCCACGGCCCAGCGCTTCACCTCGCTCATGAAGGCCTACGGCGACAGCGCCGTGGCCGTGGGCTCGGGCTTCGACATGAACCCCTCGCCCGGCAACATCCGCGACGGGCTGATTACCGACGCCATGAAATCGGCCGGGGCGGCCCGCAAGGGCGGCTCGTCGCCGGTCGTGGCCGTGCTCGATTACCCCGAGCTGGTGACCAAGCCCGGTCTGAACCTGCTCTGCACGCCCGGCAACGACGTGGAGAGTACAACCGCCGAAGTCGGCTCGGGCGCTAATATTGTGCTCTTCACCACCGGCCTGGGCACGCCCACCGGCAACCCCATTGCTCCGGTGGTGAAAATCAGCTCCAACACCAAGCTCGCCGAGCGCATGCCCGACATCATCGACCTGAACACCGGCACCGTCATCGACGGCGAGGAAACCATCGAGCAGGCCGGCGAGCGCATCCTCGACTACGTGGTGCAGGTAGCCAGCGGCCTGGAGGTAAGCGCCGTGCGCCACGGGCAAACGGATTTTATTCCGTGGAAGCGCGGGGTGTCGCTGTAGGTCATTTAACAATTAACATTTAGCATTTAATCCACTGGCGTTTTCTTTTTGAAGCGGGTAGTTCAAAAAAATCAGCAGCGTGAAATGTTAATTGAAAAAAGGCCACCTGTTAACTGTTAAATGATCCCTGTTAAATGAAAAAGTTTCTCTCCGACGACTTCCTCTTGCACACGGAAACGGCCCGCACGCTCTACCACCAGCACGCCGCGCCGCAGCCCATTATTGATTATCACTGCCACCTGCCGCCCGACCAGATTGCCCAGAACCGGCAATTTGAGAACATTACCCAAATCTGGCTCTACGGCGACCACTACAAGTGGCGCGCCATGCGGGCCAACGGCGTAAACGAGCGCTACGTGACCGGCGACGCCAGTGACTGGGAGAAATTTGAGAAGTGGGCTGAAACCGTGCCCTACACCGTGCGCAACCCGCTCTACCACTGGACGCACCTGGAGCTACGCCGCTATTTCGGCATTACCGAACTGCTGAACAAGGACAGCGCCCGCCGCATCTACGACCAGTGCAACGCCCTGCTGCAAACGCCCGAGTACTCGGTGCAGGGGCTGCTGCGCAAGATGAACGTGGTAACGGTCTGCACCACCGACGACCCCGCCGACTCGCTGGAACACCACCAGGCGCTGGCCGGCCACGATTTCGGCACCCGCATCCTGCCCACCTTCCGCCCCGATAAGGCCATGACGCCCGAGGCCGCCGACTACCGCCAGTACCTCGAAAAGCTGGGCGCGGCGGCGGGCGTGGAAATCCACTCCTACGCCGACCTGCTGGCCGCCCTGCGCCAGCGCCACGATTTCTTCGCCAGTCTCGGCGGCCGGCTTTCCGACCACGGCCTGGAGCAGATTTACGCCGCCGACTACACCGAGGCGGAGGTAGCCGCCATTTTCGAGCAAGCGCGGGCCGGCCAGCCGCTGGGCGCGCTCGAAATCGAGCAGTTCAAGTCGGCCATGCTGGTGGAGCTGGCCATCATGGACTGGGAAAAGGGCTGGACGCAGCAGTTCCACCTCGGCGCGCTGCGCAACAACAACACCCGCGCCCTGCGCGAGCTCGGCCCCGATACGGGCTGGGATTCGATCGGCGACTTCTCGCAGGCCCGCGCCCTGTCGCGCTTCCTCGACCGGCTCGACAATCAGAACAAGCTGGCCAAGACCATCCTCTACAACCTCAACCCCGCCGATAACGACCTCTTCGCCACCATGATTGGCAACTTCCAGGACGGCTCGGTGGCGGGTAAAATCCAGTTCGGCTCCGGCTGGTGGTTTCTCGATCAGAAGGACGGCATGGAAAAGCAGCTCAACGCTCTCAGCAGCATGGGTTTGCTGAGCCAGTTCGTGGGCATGCTCACCGATTCGCGCAGCTTCCTCTCCTTCCCGCGCCACGAGTATTTCCGCCGCATCCTCTGCAACCTGCTGGGCCGCGACGTGGAAAACGGCGAGCTGCCCGCCGAGGAATTGCCCTGGCTGGGTCAGCTGGTCGAAAACATCAGCTACGGCAACGCCAAGACTTACTTCGGCTTCGAGGCCGCGGCCCGACCGGTGAGCGAGCTGGTGAGCCTGTAGCGCGGACTTTGGTAGTCCGCGCGCGAGCGCAGCGAGCCGCTACGTTGGCCCTACGCTGGTGAGTCGTCCGCCCGCGGCTGCTTGCTCCGCTTACCCGCGGACTACAAAGCCCGCGCAACGGGATATCGGAATCGTTTGCGTTAAAAAAGACGAGAAAACCCCCGTTGCCCGCGCGTTTACGGGCCTACCTTGCCGGTCCTTATTCTCCTGCCAGTGCCGCCCACCGGGTCTTGCACGGCTTTTTTACCTCTCATGAAGCAAGTCGTAACCTTCGGCGAAGTGATGATGCGGCTCTCGCCGCCGCTGAACTACCGGCTACCCCAGGCTGCCACCCTCGAAGTAACCTACGGCGGCGGTGATGCCAACGTCGCCGCCGCCCTCGCCCAGATGGGCGTGCCCGCCGCCCACGTCTCGGCCTTCCCGGCCAACGAGCTGGGCTACGCCGCCGCCAACCACCTGCGCCGCTACGGCGTCGATACCACCCACTGCCGCTTTACCGAAGGCCACCGGCTGGGGCTGTATTTCCTGGAAGTAGGCGCCTCGCTACGGCCTAGCCGCATCGTGTACGACCGGGCCGAATCGGCCTTCGCCCACCTCGACCCCGCCGCCTTCGATTGGGAAGAAATTCTACAAGACGCCGGCTGGCTGCACTGGACGGGCATCACGCCCGCTATTTCGGCCGCCGCCGCCCAGGCCACGGCCGAGGCCATCGCAACGGCCCGCCGGCTGGGCGTCACCGTCTCGGCCGACGTGAACTACCGCCGCAACCTGTGGCAATACGGCCAGAAGGCCCAGGACGTAATGCCCGGCCTGGTGGCGGGCTGCGACATCGTCGTCTGCACCGAGGGCGATGCCGACGACCTGTTTGGCATCCAGGCAGAAGCCGGCTCCGACAACGGCTTTATCTCGATGAGCCAGCAGCTTACCCAGCGCTTCCCCAACATCAAGCGCGTCATTGCCACCCGTCGCCAAACGCAGAGTGCCTCGCACGAGCGCATCTGCGGCCTGCTGTGGGACGAGGGCGATTTTTTCGAAACGCCCTTCTACGACATCACCCCGGTGGTGGACCGCATCGGCGGGGGCGACTCGTTTATCTCGGGCTTCATCTACGGCTCGCAGGCTTACGAGGACCGGGCGCAGGCGCTCTCCTTCGCCACCATCGCCTCGGCGCTCAAGCACACCATCCACGGCGACGTCAACCTGGTCGCGCCGGCCGAAGTCGAGCACCTCATGCAGGGCAACCTCACGGGGCGGCTGCTGCGGTAGATTTTGTTAGCTATTAGCTATTAGCTGCTAGCTGATAGCTGATAGCTTCCCTTCCATTTTGAACAGGTAGCTAACGGCTAGCAGCTAATAGCTAACAGCTATAAACATGTCTTCTCAAGAAGTTATCGCCCGCACCCTGGCCGCGCCGCTGGTGCCGGTTTTTTTTCACGCCGACGCCGCGTATGCCCAGTCCATCGTGCGGGGCTGCTACGCGGGCGGCGTCCGGGTATTTGAGTTTACTAACCGCGGGGCCAACGCCTTCGAGGTCTTCCAGGAGCTGGTTAAGCTAACTGAAACCGACTGCCCCGACCTCGTGCTGGGCATCGGCACCATCTACACCGCCGCCGAGGCCGAGCGCTTTATCGCGGCCGGGGCGGCCTTCGTGGTGCAGCCCGTGACCACGGCCGAGGTGGCCGCCGTTTGCCAGCGCCACGACGTGGCCTGGCTGCCCGGGGCCATGACGCCCAACGAGATTTACGCCGCCACCCAGCTCGGGGCGCAGCTGGTTAAAATCTTCCCCGGCAACCTCGTCGGCCCCGATTATGTGAAAGCCCTGCGCGGCCCCATGCCCAGCGTCAAGCTTATGGTGACGGGCGGCGTGGAGCCCACCGAGGCCAGCCTGACGGAATGGTTCGGGGCCGGGGTCAACGTGGTGGGCGTGGGCTCGCAGCTTTTCAAGGGTGCCAGCGACGCCGCCACCATCACGGCGCGGGTAGCCCCGCTGATGACGTTTTTAACTTCTATTAAAAAGTAGGGCGGTTGTCATACTGAACGCAGGGAAGCAGCTCACTTGCTTCGTTGCAGTTAACCCCGAACAAAGCGAGCGAGCTGCTTCCCTGCGTTCAGCATGATAGCCTTGCTTCAGGCTTATTCCCTTTCTTCTATGAATCCCACCCTACCTACTGCCTCGCCGCCCGGCCCCGTTTCGGCGGCCGTGGGCAAGTACCGCTGGACGATCTGCGCGCTGGTATTTTTTGCCACGACTATCAACTACCTCGACCGGGCCGTTATCTCTTTGTTGAAGCCCTACCTCGAAACGGCTTTTCACTGGAATTCGGGGGATTACGCCAATATTGAGATTGCCTTTAAGCTGGCGTATTCGATTGGGATGGTGGGCGTTGGCCGCATCATCGACAAGCTGGGCACCAAGATTGGCTACGCGCTTTCCACGACGCTGTGGAGCATTGCGGCGATGGGCCACGCGGTGGTAAGCAGCACGCTGGGCTTCGGCGTGGCGCGGGGCTTTCTGGGCGTAACGGAGGCGGGCAATTTTCCGGCCGCCATCAAGACGGTGGCCGAGTGGTTTCCGCAGCGCGAGCGGGCGCTGGCCACGGGTATTTTCAACTCGGGGGCCAACGTGGGGGCCATTATCGCCCCGCTGTCGGTGCCCTTCATCGCCGAGCAATATGGCTGGCAGTGGGCGTTTATCGTAACGGGGGCGCTGGGCTTCGTGTGGCTGGTGCTGTGGCTGCTGGTGTACGACACCCCGGCCAACAGCAAGCGCCTGAGCAAGGCTGAGTTTGACTACATCAACGCCGACATTCCGGCGGGCCTGCCGGCCGAAAGCGTGGTGGTGGAAGAAAAGCCCAAAACCTCGTGGGGCACGCTGCTGGGCTTCCGCCAAACCTGGGCCTTCGCGCTGGGCAAGTTTCTGACCGACCCCATCTGGTGGTTTTACTTGTTCTGGCTGCCCGACTTTCTGGGCAAGCAATACCACCTCACGGGTACGGCCATTGCGCTGCCGGTAGCGGCGGTGTACGTGCTGTCGAGCATCGGCAGCATCGGCGGGGGCTACCTGCCCTTGCAGTTCATCAAGCGCGGAATGCCCGCCTTCCAGGCTCGCAAAACGGCCATGCTGGTTATTGCGCTCTGCGTGTTTCCGATTGTGTTTGCGCAGTACCTGGGGCAGTTGAATATGTGGCTGGCCGTGCTGGTAATTGGCATCGCGGCGGCGGCCCACCAAGCCTGGAGCGCCAACATCTTCACCACCGTGTCGGACATGTTTCCGAAGCGGGCCGTGGGCTCGGTAACGGGCATCGGCGGCTTCGCGGGCGGCATGGGCGGCATCGCGCTGTCGGCGCTGGTGCAGAAGCGCATGTTCGTGTACTACGAGCAATTAGGCCAGATTAATAAAGCGTACTACATCATGTTCTTTATCTGCGGCGGCATCTACCTGCTGGCCTGGGCCGTGATGTTTACGCTGGTGCCGCGCATGGAGCCCATCAAGCTCGACGACGACAACGACGCTCTTCCCGCTTCTGCCTAACCTACCCCTTTTCCGATGAAAACAACACCCGCGCTCGCCGCGCTGACCCTGTTCGCCCTGCCCCTGTTTGCCCCGGCCCAAACCATTCCTAAGCCCCTCAAGCGCAACACCGCGCTGCTGCCCGTCGAAGCCGGCTTCGCCCAGCGTAACGCCGCGGCGGCGAAGGAAGTGGAGCAGCTGGAGCGCCAGCGCTTCGCCGCCCAGGTGAGCAAGGATTACGCGTTCCTCGAAAAAGCCTTTGCCGACGACCTCGTGTACACGCACGCCAGCGGCAAGCAGCAGGGCAAGACCGACTACCTGCAAAGCATCCGCGACGGCAAGAGCGTGTACGACAAGATTGACGTGGAGAATATCAACGTGCGCGCCTACAACGGCGGCGCGACGGCCGTCGTCAACGGCCAAATCACCATCTACCAGCCCAACAAGCCCGACGGCTCGCCCAACGTAGCCCACCTCAAGTACGTGACCGTGCAGATTAAAAATCCCCGGGGCTGGCAGGTGGTACTGTGGCAGTCGCAAAAGCAGGCTGAAACGAAGTAAGTTGCTTGAGGCCGAACAACGCCAAAGCCTGTCGTTGCGAGCGCCGCGAAGCAATCGCATTCCAGCAGTTCGGTAGCATTATCCGGGCGAGCCTCGTGCCGGTGCGATTGCTTCGCGGCGCTCGCAATGACCGATTTATTTAGAAGTTACTTTATGTCCCCTACGCTACCCTCGCACGACGAACTAGCTACCCCCGTCGGCACTACGCTTGAGCGCTACATCATGCGCAAGCAGGCCGAATTTCCGTTTGCCACCGGCGAGCTTTCGCAGCTGCTGCGCGATTTGGCGCTGGCCAGCAAGATCATGGTGCGGGAAGTAAACCGCGCCGGCCTCTCGGCCATTGCCGAAGCGGCCGGCCCCGAGGGCGAGCAGTCGGCCCCGCGCCACCGCCTGGGCGAGGAAGCGCACATTCGCTTCGTGCGGGCCCTCACCAACGGGCGCGAGTGCTGCGCCGTGCTCAGCGAGGCCCGGCCCGACATCATCGAAACCGGCAACCCCGACGGCAAGTACGTGGTGGCCCTCAACCCGCTCAACGGCTCGGTGAGCCTCGATTTCAACGTGAGCACGGGCACCATCTTCAGCATCTACCGGCGGGTGAGCCGCTACGGCGGGCCGGCCCGGGCCGAAGACTTTTTGCAGGGTGGCCGGGCGCAGGTGGCGGCGGGCTACATCCTTTACGGGGCCAGCGTAATGCTGGTGTACACCACCGGCCACGGCGTGGCGGGCTTCACCTACGAACCCAGCCTGGGCGAATTTTTCCTCTCGCACCCGCAGCTGACCATCCCGACCCAGGGCACGGTATTTTCGTGCAATGAGGGCAACTGGTTCGACTTCCCCGAGTTTGCCCGCACCTTCCTCACTACCTGTAAGGAGCGTCGCTACACCGCCCGCTACGTGGGCTCGCTGGCCGCCGACTACCACCGCAACCTCTTCACGGGCGGCATTTACCTCTACCCGCCCACCGGCGAGTGGCCGACCGGCAAGCTGCGCCTGCTCTACGAGTGCTACCCCATCGCCTTCATCAGCGAGCAGGCCGGCGGCGTGGCTGTGACCGGGGACGCGGACGTGCTCGACGTACCTCCCCAAGACCTGCACCAGCGCGTGCCGCTCTTCGTGGGCTCGGCCGACTTGGTGCGTGAGCTGCAAGCCGTAGCCGCAAAGTAGCCCGGACTTTGTAGCCCGGACTTTGTAGCCCGGGCGCGAGCGCAGCGAGCAGCCGCGCCCGGGTAGAAGCCGCGCTGGGTGCGAAGGGCCAGCCAGCTAATCAAGATTACGCCTCAACCCTGGGGCCAGCCCGCCGTTTTACGCTCTGCATTTCTTTCACCAACGCGCCTGACCAATCCCGGCGCATTTCTTTCTCATGCCGAAAATAATTGCGCCTGAAGTCGTTTTCAGCAAGCTGCTGGCTGACGTAAAGCAGGCCGTGCCCGAAATCTTCACCGCCGAGGGCGGCTTCCTCAACCTGCTCGAAGGCAAGTGGCAGGAGCCGGGCGAGCCCAAGCCGTTCATCTCCCCCATCGACGGCTCCGAGCTCGGCAGCCTGCCCATGCTCAAGCACGACGAGGCGCTGCGCGCCGTGCATTTTGCCAAGGGCGAAGCCGCCACTTGGGCCGCCACCGACCTGGCCGAGCGCAAGCGCCGGGTGCAGGACTGCCTCGACCAGCTGCGCCCGCACATCGACCTGGTGAGCAAGCTGCTGATGTGGGAAATCGGTAAGACGTATAAGCTAGGCTTCAACGACATTGACCGTGCCATTGAGGGCGTGCAGTGGTACGTGGAAAACATTGAGGGCCTGCTCGGCGACCGCCGCCCGCTGGGCCTGGTCAGCAACATTGCTTCCTGGAACTACCCCATGTCGGTGCTCCTGCACGCCGTGCTGGTGCAGGCCCTGGCCGGCAACGCCGTGATTGCCAAGACGCCCACCGACGGCGGCTTTATCTCGCTGAGCCTCACCTTTGCCGTTGCCCGCCGCTGCGGCCTGCCCGTAACGCTGGTGAGCGGCCCCGGCGGCGAGCTCAGCGACGTGCTGGTGAAAGACCCGGCCGTGGACTGCCTCTCCTTCGTGGGCGGGCGCTACAACGGCCGCAACATCGCCGACGCCCTCAGCCAGGAGCACAAGCGCTACATGCTCGAAATGGAGGGCGTGAATACCTACGGCCTCTGGAATTACTCGCAGTGGGACAAGCTGGCCGAGCAGCTCGTGAAGGGCTACGACTACGGCAAGCAGCGCTGCACGGCCTACGTGCGCTGGGTGGTGCAGCGCGAGCTGTTTCCGCAGTTTCTCGAAACCTACGTCAAGGCCATCGGCAGCCTCAAGGTGGGCAACCCGACGCTGGTCGATAACCCCGGCGACAAGCTGCCCGACCTGGCCTTCGGCCCCGTCATCAACGCCCGGCAGGCCGAGAGCCTCGACGAGCTGTTTACCGATGCCAGCAAGCACGGCGCCATCCCCTTCTACCAGGGCAAGCTGGATGATAGCCTGTTTCTGCCCGGCCAGGACCGCTCGGCCTACCGCGCCCCGCGCGCGCTCGTGGGCCTGCCCCGCCAGGCCGAGCTGTATTTCAAGGAGCCTTTCGGCCCCATCGACACGGTGGTGCTCGTCGACCGGGTAGAGGAGCTGGTGGGCGAGATGAACATCTCGAACGGCGCCCTCGTGAGCGCCCTCGGCTCGGACGACGAGAAGTGGGCCGCCCGCACCGCCAAGGAACTGCGGGCCTTCAAAGTAGGCATCAACCAGCTGCGCAGCCGCGGCGACCGCGAGGAAGTGTTCGGCGGCCTGGGCGAAAGCTGGAAGGGGGCCTTCGTGGGTGGCAAGCTGCTCGTGGAAGCCGTAACCCAGGGCGCCCCCAGCCAGCCCGTGCTCGGCAACTACCCCGACGCCGTGCTACTGCCGGAGAAGGCGTAGAGCCTCTACCATTCGCAAAAAGCGGCCGCTGCCCAATGGGTAGCGGCCGCTTTTTGCGAATGGCCGCTTATGTGCAATGACGAGGATAAGCCCTCATTGAGGTCGCAGCTCAGAAAATACAGACTACCAAACCGCAAGCTGCGATCTACTCTCTTCTTACAAAAGAACCCTGGGGCGAACAAGGGCCTCAGCCTCTACCCCAATCCGGCTACCAGCTCGGCCATCCTTGGCGGAGCCGCGCCCGGTGCCACCGTGCGGGTGCTCGACGCGCTGGGCTGTTTAGTGGCTACCACCACCGCCGACGCCGTAGGCAAAGTCCGACTGGCCGGGCTGGCACCGGGCCTTTACATAGTACGCACGGGTAGCAGCGGGCGGCTGATAGTAGAATGAGCTAAGAATACTGCTGCCGGGGGCACTTATTAAGTTGAGTACGGCTGGGGTAGCTAAGCTACCCCAGCCGTACCACCACGCATATCCTGAGCCCGGGTAACAAGTTCTTCCTCACAGGAACGACTATAGTATATACAAAGCAGCACGAGCAAAGTCGCTGCCCGAGGCTACCACCAAAACCGCTTGGAACCGGGTGGCCGGAGCCAGTTCTACCGGGAAATAACCTTCTAGCTTATTGCAATTTCAAACATAGCAAACTGTAGCGCAGGACTTTACCCCACCCCATCGCAATACATAACTACCCGGCAAACATCCCGCTACATTTGTGCCGCTCCGTTCTGGCGGAGCCGCAAGTAGCCCACCAACCGCCTCCGGTAGTGTCGAAGCTATCTCTCCTTAGCTTGTTTATGCCCTTGAAACACCTCGCCTTTCTCTTGACGCTGCTGGCGCTCAGCCTGCCGGCCGCAGCGCAGTCTGCTCTTACATCCCGGGTCAGCTCGTTATTTTTCTTTCGGCAGCGGATTGATGTGCAGCCCTACGCGGGGCGAGCCTATCGCCTCTCGGCCCGCATGCGGGTGGCCGCACCGGCCGGCGACAGCGCCGAGGCCAACGTCTTTGCGACGGTGTATGCTAAAAACGATAAGTATCTGCTAAGCAGCAAGCCCGGCCTGATGCGGGCCAAGCGGCGCGACGGCCAGTGGCGCACATTTTCGCTGACCGGCCAGCTTCCCAAGGCTGCCGCACGGTTGGCTATTCACGCCAACGCGTATCTCAACGGCACCTTCGACTACGATGACTTCCGGCTGGAGGTAGCCAGCGGCCAGGGCCAGTGGCAGGCCGTACCGCTGACCAACGGCGACTTTGAAGCCGCCCGCGCCGATAGCACCAGCGGCTTTCCCAACGGCTGGCGGCCGCTGTACCTCAACGACGCCTTTCGCTACCGCACGGTGGCCGAGGCCAGTGGTAACCACTACCTGGAGCTGACCGGCCAGGGTGTGGTGCCCTACGGCAATAACGCGGCCGCCGGCCACACGGTAGCCCTCAACGGCATCAGGCTGTACTACGAAACCTACGGGCAGGGTGAGCCCCTGCTGTTGCTGCACGGCAACGGGCAGTCGATTTCGGCTTTCAGCGGGCAGATTCCCGAGTTGGCCAAGCACTACCAGGTTATCGCCGTGGATACCCGCGCCCAGGGTAAATCGACCAATGGCAAGCCAACGCTGACCTACGATTTGTTTGCCGAGGATATGAGCGCCCTGCTTACCGCCCTGCACATCCCGGCCGCGCACGTGGTAGGCTGGAGCGACGGCGGCAACACCGGCCTGAGCCTGGCCCTGCACCACCCGCAGCAGGTGAAAAAGCTCGTGACTATGGGTGCCAATCTCTGGTCCGATACCCTGGCCGTGACGCCCGCCACTCTCCGGGAAGTGCGCCAGGGCAAGCTGCTGACTACCGTGCTCTATCTCTTCAGCAAAGACATGCGCCAGGCTCGCCCGCTCATGGTCTTGCTGCTCGACTATCCGCGCCTGAAAGCAACCGACCTGGCGGGTATCACGGCCCCCTCACTGGTACTGGCGGGGGAGAAAGACCTGATTAAAAGTGCCCACACCCGCCTCATTGCCAGCAGCCTGCCCCACGGGCAGGCGCATATTTTTCCCGGCCTCACCCACTACGCCCCGCAGGAAGACCCGGCCGCCTTCAACGCGGCGGTGCTGACGTTTTTGCGGCAACCATAGCCGGCCGGCGGGTTAGGTACGACGCAAAAAGGGCGAGCCGCTTGGCTCGCCCTTTTTACCTGCTGCTTGCAGCGATTTCGCAGGTAGAATATGAAGCTGTTTAGGAAGTACTTTTCAAGTGAACACTCCTCGGCTTAGTTCGCCCGCTTAACCCCACCCCCGGCCCCTCCCCTTCGGGAGAGGGGAGCTGACCGTACGCTGACGTAGCCAGTCGGTCGGCGCCCCTCTCCCGAAGGAGCGGGGCCGGGGGTGGGGTCCACCGCCAGGCAGACTTCCTAAACAGCTTCTATACCTGCGTACATAACCCCGCGTTACCGTCCTTGCGGTAGGCCATACTCACCTCCTAAACAGCTTCTATACCTGCGTACATAGCGTGGGTGTTCGATTCGCTAGTACCGGCTGGTTGGCAATAGCCACTACTGCCCCGGCCCTACTCTACCGCGAGGCGGATGGCCCGCTGGCCGGCGCGCACCACGTACACCCCGGCCGCCAGCCCGGGCGGCAAAGCCAGCGCTACCGAACCGGCTTCATCGGCCGTGGCCGAAGCCACCGGGCGGCCGAGCGCATCGAGTACTTTTACCGCCGTGCCGGGTGCCACCCCCGTAAGGGTAGCCGCGCCGCTCACGGCCGGGTTGGGATACAGGCTCAGGCCGGCGCCGGTACTGGCCAGCGCCACCGTCCGCACGGCGGAGTACGCGGTCTTCCCATCTTGGTCGACTTGGCGCAGGCGATAGTAGAGTGAACTGGCCCCGGCTGGCAGGCTAGCATCGGTGAGGGCATACGTGCGGGCCGTGACGCTGGTGCCCGCCGCCGCTACCGTACCAATCGTAGCCCAGGCGGTCCCGTCGAGGCTGCGTTGCACCTCGAAGCGGGCGCTGGTGACTTCGCTGGCCGTGGCCCAGGCCAGCCCCACGGCGACGGGGCTGGTGAGGGTCGCCGTGAAAGTCGTCAGCTGCACGGGCAAGGGCTGCAAGCTGCGCAGGGGGCTGAGGCGGTCGAGGCGCGGGGCGTTGGTCGTGGTGCCGTCGCCGAGCTGGCCGCTCTCGTTTTGGCCGGCGCTGGCAAAGACCAAACCCGAGGCCGTGCGCACGAGCGTGGAGTTGGCGGCGCTGCTCGTGGCCAGGGTGGTCCAGCCCGTGCCAGCCGTAGCCTCCTGCGTGGGCGTAGACGCGGTGGCCGTGGGCCGGGCCAGCTGGCTGCCAGTATTAGCCCCCCAGGTAAAGAGCGTGCCGTCGGCCCGGCGGCCCAGGCTGTGCTGATTGCCCGCCGCGATGCTCGCGTACTGGCCCGCTACGGCCACGGGCGTGGCGTTGACCGCGCCGTTGGGTGAGCTGCCGAGCTGCCCGCTGGCATTGTTGCCCCAGGCATAGGCCGTACCGTCGGCTAGCAGCCCCAGGCTGTGGCTACCGCCCACCGCCAGGGCCACGTAGGGCCCGCCGGTCACGGCCGTGGGCGTGGCGTTGATGGCTCCCGAACCGGCGTTGGTAGCGTTGCCAAACTGCCCCCGGTCGTTGGCTCCCCAGGCGTAGGCTATCCCATCGGCCCGCAGCCCCAGACTGAAAAAGGTGCCGCCGGCTGCCGTCACGTAGCCAGTCCCCACTAGACGGGGCGTCGGATTGGCAGCCGTGCCCTGGCTGGCCGGGGCCGGATTGGCTATTTGGCCGTAGAAGTTGTAGCCCCAGGCCAGCAGCCCCCCATCGGCCTGCACGCCCAGGCTGTGCATGAAGCCCGCCGCAATGTATTTGTAGCCGCTCCCCACCAGCGTCGGGGTGAAGACGGGGGTGTTGGTGCCATTGTTGGTGCTGCTGCCGAGCTGGCCGTACCGGTTCTGGCCCCAGGCGTAGAGGCGGCCGTCATCCTTCAGGCCCAGCGCGAAGCTGGTGCCGGCCGCCACCATTACCCAGTCGTTGTCGGTGCCTATTCTTACCGGGCTTGTGCTTTGGGACAATACACTCGGATTCTGCCCCAGCTGGCCGCTGCCATTACTGCCCCAGCCCCAGAGGGTACCGTCGGCCCGCACGGCCAGCCCGAAGCTGCCCCCCATCGTGATACTGCGCGTGGGCAAGGCGCTGCCGATGGCTGCCGGTACCGGGGAGCTACTGCTGGCGGCCGAGCGCAGCAGGCCGTAGCTGTTCGAGCCCCAGCCGTAGAGGGTGCCATCGGCTTGCAAGGCCAGGCTGCCATTGCTACCGCTGGCTACCTGCACGTAGGTACCGGTTACCAGCGCGGGGGTGGAATTGGCAGCGGTGGTGCCATTATTGGTGGGAATGCCGAGCTGGCCGTACTGGTTGCTGCCCCAGGCCCACAGCGCCCCATCGACGCGCAGGGCCAGGCTGTGCGCCTCGCCGGCCGCCACCCGGGTGTACGTACCGGCCACCTGCGTCGGCGTAGCGGTGAGGGTACCGCTACTGAGCATGCTGCCGAGCTGGCCGTATTGGTTGCTACCCCAGGCCCAGAGGCTGCCATCGGCCTGCAGGGCCAGGCTGTGGGCGCCGCCCGCGGCCACCTCGATGTAGGTTCCCGCCACCTGGGTTGGCGTGGGGTTGGCCCCGGTACTACCACTGGTAGCGGCGAGGCCGAGCTGGCCGTACTGGTTGCTGCCCCAGGCCCAGAGGCTGCCATCGGCCCGCAGGGCCAGGCTGTGGGAGGTGCTGGCGGCCACCTGGGTGTAGCCCGTGCCGGGCACCTGGGTGGGCGTGGCATTGGCGGCGGTGGTGCCGTTGTTGGTCGTATTGCCCAATTGTCCGCTGTCGTTGCGGCCCCAGGCCCAGAGCGTGCCGTCGGCCCGCAGGCCCAGGCTGTGGTAGCCGCCGGCGGCTACCTGGGTGTAGGTACCGGACACCCGGGCGGGCGTTGGGTTGGCGGCGGCGGTGCCGCTATTCGTCGTAATGCCCAGCTGCCCGCTGTCGTTGCGGCCCCAGGCCCAGAGCGTGCCGTCGGCCCGCAGGCCCAGGCTGTAGTCAACACCCGCCGCGACCATCACCCAGTTGGTAGCCGAACCCACTTGCACCCAGGTGGCGCTGGCAGTGGTGGTACCCGTACCGAGCTGGCCGGTGTCGTTGTTGCCAATGGTCCACAGCGTACCGTCGTCGTGGACGCTGAGCGAGTGATTACGGCCGGTAGCGAAGGTACCGGACAGCACCTGGGCACGCACCAGGGCAGGGAGGAGAAGCAGCGCCACGGCCAACAGCCGGCGCAAAGCCAGGAGTAAATGAGTCATCATAGCGGGGGAAAGAGACGAGAAAAGGCCCGTCGAGGTTAGCCGACGGGCCTTCGCAAAAGTACCCAACCGCTTAGTTGACTGCAAACTTGAGTTTTTTCCCCGCGCCCGCAAGCAAGCCGACTGGGACACCTGCACTTCTCAGGCGCTTCACCATGCGCCACCATCAAGTGTAGGCTGCGCTGGCCCTGGGCGGGCATTGCGTACACGCCCGTCGGCCAGCCCGACGGGGCCGGCGCGGAGTAGCAGGCGGGAAGTACCGGCGTGGGGCCCGGGTTATCAGTAGCGCCCCTTGACCGCTAATCCGCTTTAGGCCATTACCGCCCCGCCCTTTTTCTTGACAGGCTGCCGCTGCTGGGGCGGCAACGTCGCCCCAGCAGCGGCTGGCCAACGGGAGTTGGCTAAACTCGCCAAGCGTTTGCCTGGTGGCAAGCTTACCCCTCGCCCCTGCCTTATTCCACCGTCAGGCGCAGGGCCTGCTGGCCGGCGCGCACCACATACAGGCCCGGGGCCAGGCCCGCCAGCCGGGCCGTACCCGCCGCGTCGGCCCGGGCCGTAGCCACGGCCCGGCCCAGCGCGTCGAGCACCTGCACGAGCATACCGGCACCCGCCCCCACGAGCGTCGCCGCGCCCGGGGCCGGGTTGGGGTAGAGGGCCAGGCCCGCGCCGCCCAGCACCACCGTCTGCACGGGTGAGTGGGCGGCCGTGCCATCCTGGTCGATCTGGCGCAGGCGGTAGTAGCTGCGCCCGGCCGGGGCGGCCGCGTCGAGGTAGGCGTAGGCCCGGGGCGTGGCGCTGCTGCCCGCCGCCGCCACCCGGCCCAGCGTGGCCCAGGTGGTGCCGTCGGGGCTGCGCTGCACCTCGAAGTGGGCGCTGTTGACTTCGCTGGCCGTGGCCCAGGTGAGCTGCGCCGCGGCCGGGCCGGCGGGCCGGGCGGCAAAGGCCGCCAGCTGCACGGGCAGCGGGGTCAGGGCATTGTCCTGGGCGCGCGTCAGCACGTTGAGGCTGGCGCGCGTCGGGGCGGTCAAGTTGGTACTGCCGAAGGTAGCGCCGGGTGTGACGTAGCCCGCCGCGTATACGTTCTGCCCGCTCACGGCCACCCCGTAGCCGATATCAGTATTGGCGCCGCCGCCCACCTGGCTCCACTGGAAGGTGCCCGTACTGCCGTTGTCGGTGTACTTAGCCAGCACGAGGTCCTGGCCAGCTGTGCTGCTGGCCCCGAGCTGCGGGCTGTTGCCCAGCGTGGTGCCGCTGCCCCCGAACACCATCGTGCTGGAGTTGCTACCGGCATTACTATTGGTCATAGAGCCCGTGACGTACACGCTGCTGCCACTCGCGGCCACGCCGTTGCACGCGTCGGAGTTGGTACCCCCGCCCACCTGGCTCCACTGGAAGGCGCCCGCGCTGCCGTTGTCGGTGTACTTAGCCAGCAAGATATCCTGGCTAACGGTACTGCTGGCCCCGAGCTGCGGGCTGTTGCCCAACGTAGTGCCACTGCCCCCGAACACCACCGCATTGGCGTTGTTGCTGGCGTTGCTATTCATGATACTGCCCGTCACGTATACGCTGCTGCCGCTCACGGCCACGCCGTTGCCCACATCCTGGCCGGTGCCCCCGCCTACCTGGCTCCACTGGAAAGTGCCCGTACTGCCGTTGTCGGTGTATTTAGCCAGTACCATATCAATGCTAGTATTACTACTGGCCCCGAGCTGGGTGCGGTTACCCATTGTAGTGCCGCTGCCTCCGAACGTCATTCCCCCCCCGTTGGCGTTGCTGATGGAGCTATAGCCCGTCACGTACACGCTGCTGCTACTCACGGCCACGCTCTGGCCCACGGCGCTAATACCCCCACCCACTTGGCTCCACTGGAAAGTGCCCGTACTGCCGTTGTCGGTGTACTTAGCCAGCACAAGGTTATTACTATCGTCGTTGACCCCAAGCTGCGTACTAGTACCCCGCGTAACACCGCTGCCCCCGAATACCACCGCGTTGGAGTTGCCGATGCTGTTTCGAATGTAACCCGTCACGTACACGCTGCTACCGCTCACGGCCACGCCGTTGCCCGCGTCGGTGCCCGTGCCCCCGCCTACCTGGCTCCACCGGAACGTAGCCGTGCTGCCGTTGTCGGTGTATTTGGCCAGCACGAGGTCTAGGCCAGCAGTGTTGCTGGCCCCGAGCTGGGGGCTGCTGGCACCGCCCCCGCTGTCGCCAAAGAACACCGCATTGGCATTGCCGCTGGCGTTGCTATTGGAAACGTAGCCCGTCACGTACACGCTGCTGCCACTCACGGCCACCCCGACGCCCACGTCGGGGCCAGTGCCGCCCGCGCTGGTGGCCCAGGCCCAAGTACTAGTAGCCGGCACCCACTTGGCCACGAACAGGTCATTGTCGCCCGCACTGCTGAGCACGGTGCTTCCGAAGGTCACGCTCCCCGTGAAGGTACCCGTCACGAAGACGTTGCCACTGGCATCGGTAGCCACGGCCCACGTCGTGCTCGTACCCCCGTTGTAGGCCGCCACCACCTCCTGCCAGCCCGCGTCGGTGGCTGACATCAGCACGGCTCGGAGGGCGAAGGTGCCCCGCAGGGCATCGGTGCCCACCCCCCCGAAATTGACACGGGTGCCGTTACTGACGGAGCCTACCGCATACACACTGGGGCTGCCCCCACCAGCCGGCGTACTCACGGCCACGCCATAACCAATGTCAGTACCAGTACCTCCCCCCACCTGGCTCCCCTGGAAAGTGCCCGTGCTGCCATTGTCGGCGTATTTGGCCAGCAACACATCATTCGTGATAGCACTACTGGCCCCGAGCTGGGGGCTACTGCCGGCCGTGGTGCCACTACCCCCAAACACTACCGTAGTGGCGTTATTGCTGGCGTTGCTATTGGTGATATAGCCCGTCACGTATACGTTGCTGCCGCTCACAACCAGGCCGTTGCCCGCGTCGTTGGCCGTACCCCCGCCCACCTGGCTCCACTGAAAGGTGCCCGTGCTGCCGTTGTCGGTGTATTTGGCCAGCACGAGGTCCTGGCTATTGCTACTGCTGGCTCCAAGCTGCGGGCTGTTGCCCCGCGTAGTACCGCTGCCCCCGAACACCACCACGCTGGCGTTGTTGCTGGCGTTGGTATTGGTGATACTACCCGTCACGTACACGCTGCTACCACTCACGGCCACCCCGGTGCCCACGTCGGCTCTGGTCCCCCCGCCCACCTGGCTCCACTGGAAGGCACCCGTGCTGCCGTTGTCGGTGTACTTAGCCAGCAACAGGTCCTGGCCAGCGATGTTGCCGGTGCAGGCTCCGAGTTGCGGGCTGTTGCCCCGCGTGGTACCGCTGCCCCCGAATACCACCGCGTTGTCGTTGTTGCTGGCGTTAGTATTGACGATACTACCCGTCACGTACACGTTGTTCCCGCTCACGGCCACGCCGGTGCCCACGTCCTGGCTGGTGCCCCCGCCTACCTGGCTCCATTGGAAGGTGCCCGTACTGCCGTTGTCGGTGTATTTGGCCAGCACGAGGTCCTGGCTATTGCTACTGCTGGCCCCGAGCTGCGGCCTGTTGCCCCGCGTGGTACCGCTGCCTCCGAACACCACCACGTTGTCGTTGTTGCTGGCGTTGGTATTGGTGATACTGCCCGTCACGTACACGCTACTACCGCTCACAGCCACGCCCAGGCCCTGGTCATCACCACCGCCGCCGCCCACCTGGCTCCACTGGAACGTAGCCGTGCTGCCGTTGTCGGTGTACTTGGCCAGCACGAGGTCACTGCTAGCTAAATTACTGGTCCCGAGCTGGGGGCGGCTGCCGGCCCCGCCGCCACTGTCGCCAAAGAACACGGCGCTGGCGTTGTTGCTGCCGCCACTATTGGTGATATTGCCCGTCACGTACACACTGCTGCCACTCACGGCAATGGCCAGCCCTCGGTCGTCAAGGGAGCCCCCCGCGCTGGCGGCCCAGGCCCAGGTACCGGTGGCCGGCACGTACTTGGCCACAAACAGGTCAGCACCGCCCGCATTGCCCGCGTTGTTGAGTACAGTGCCGCCAAAGGTCACGCTCCCCGTAAAGTAACCCGTCACGAAGACGTTGCCGCTGGCATCGGTAGCCGCGGCCTGCACCTGGCTCGTGCCGCTGGCCTGGGTGAAGCTGCCGGGGATGGCCCCGGTCCAACCGGGAGCCTGGGCGCGGGCCGACAGACCGGTGGTGAGTAGTAGGGCCATTCCCCAGAGCAGCCAGCAAGAAGCGCGGCCCCCAAAGGCCACGCGTAGCGCACAGTTCATAATAACAGAAAAAAGGAGAGCAAATGAAAAATAGTCACTCGCAATAGTTCTACAAATGTAGAGACTGACAACGACCAGCCACACCGCACATAGGCGAAATTATTCCTCTAACTTACTGATTATACGTGCACACTATCGCCGCAACGACTCTTCCAACTAACCCGCCGCAAAATATAGCAGGCAGGCTGACATAATAATTTACAATTTTGTAAGCGTTATTACCTATCTCTAAAAGTACTTTATAGCTGACTACCCACCCGGGATCAGCCCCTTTTACCAAGGCCCGCTCGAAGACGGCCGCTGCTTACCTGGCTAGGTCCACCCGGCCCGCCCACGCAAAGGGGCCGCTTCCGGGCAGGAAACGGCCCCTTTGCGTGGGCCAGCTACTTGTGCTTGCGGCGGGCGACTACTCCACGGCCAAGCGTAGAGTGGCCTCACCGGCGCGCACCACGTACAGGCCCGGGGCGGGCACGGCCCGCCAGTCGGGCCGTGCCCGCCCCGGGCGCGGTGCCGGTGAGCACGGCCACCCCGTGGAGAGCCGGATTGGGATACAGCGCCGGCCCGCCCGCTCCCAAGGTAACGGCCTGCACGGGTGAGTAGGTAGCCGTCCCGTCTTGGTCGACCTGGCGCAGGCGGTAGTAGCTGCGGCCAGCCGAAGCCCCCGCGTTGAGGTAGGCGTAGGTGCGGCGCACGGCGCTGCTACCACCCGGCCCAGCGCATCCCAGGCACCGCCCTTGGCGCGACGCTGTACCTCGAAGTGAGCACTGCCGGCCTCGCTGGCCATGGCCCGGCTCAGGCGCACGGCCGCCGGGCCAGCGGCCTGGGCCTCGAAGGCCGGCAGCCGAACGGGCAGCGGGGCGCTACCCTCATTACCCAGCAGGTAAAACTCGCTGAGGTAGTCGGCCACGCTCAGCTCGGCTACGAAGTAGCTGCTGCCGGCCGGGCTGCTGGCCGTTTTTTGTGCAGGCCCGCCGCAAGGGCTAGTTCACCAATGGCTGCAATACCGCCTGCCACTTGTCGTAGCCCTTGGCGTTGAGATGCAAATAATCAGCTTTGAACAGCGCGGAGTCGGAGCGCGTAGTGCCGGGCTTGTAAATAGCCGGGGCCAAATCGACGTAATGGCTTTTAGGCTTAGCCGCCAGAAACTGCCGGATGAGCGCGTTGGCCTGCAAGACCTCCTCCCGATATTGCGCACGCGACGGACTCAGCTTGATTGACAAGAAGTAAATCTCCGTGGCCGGGGCCTGCTTATTAATCTTGCCCCACAGCTCCTTGAATTTCGTCGCCACAAACTTGCCCGTTTTCCCATTGGCGATATCGTTCTCGCCGGCGAAGATGAATACCTTGCGCGGGTGATAAGGAAATAAAATGTAGGGCGTATAATAATCCGTCAGCTGCCACATCTCGCAGCCACCCACGCCGCGCTTGATAATGGGCTGCGTCAGAAAGCGCTGTTCTAAATCATTCCACAAGCGAATAGAGGAGCTACCGATAAACAGAATACCATTCAGCTTGGGAAAACTAAGACTATCCTGCCGTTGATAATCTCTTATTTCTTTTTCAAAAGGAAACTTTTCCTGGGCAAATACGCTATTAGCAAGCAAAAGAAAAATAGCTGTTACAACAAAGCGGACTCTCATCCTAAATTATCACTTATTACTTTTGAATAGATACCCTATTTATACAGCCAGGCCGCCAACAGGTAGTTAGCTTTGAAATAAGCCGGGGCGGGCGCGTGGTGAGCGTTGTACACGAACAGGGGCACGTGCGCCTCGTACTGCGACCCGTGGCTGCGGTAGTGGGCAGCCAGCTTTTCCGACTCCGCGCTTTCGAGGTTACCGAAGACGGTGTTCTGATCACCCAACACCATCAGGTCGCCGATGCGCTCGGGCAGCAGGCCGTATTTGCGGGCTGCTGCCGCCCTGGTCAGCACCGCCTCGACGCCCGGCAGCGCCAGCAGCGTCTTCCGGACCGCGCCCGCATCGGCCGGCTTGTTCAGGTACACGTAGGCGGAGCCGCCCATGCCCCGGTGGTGCTTGAAGTACCGGTCTTTCTCGGGCGAAATAGCAATTTTGATGGGCGCATTGCGCTGGCGGCAGGCTTTTTCCACGTCCCAGCACAGGCTCTTGTGGTGCAGGCCGTGGTCGGCGGTGAGCAGGATGGCCGCGTCGGGCGCGGCCTGCCGCAGCTCCCCGATATACGCATCGAGCTGATGCAGAAAGTCCTTGGCATCCGCCTCCTCGGGGGCCCAGGTGTGCATGGGGTAGTCGGTGGTGTGGATGTATACCAGCCCCAGGTCGGGGTCCGCCTTCAGGGCGGCGATGGCCGATTTGAAAATCCAGTACGAGGCTTCCTTGGAATAGACGCCGGGCGGGGGCCCAAACTGCTGCGCCCACGGCGAGGCGGCGGCTCCGTCGCACTCGGGGCACAGGGTCACGGCGGCCGAACCGCCCATCAGGTCAATCGTTTTCTTTTTGCAGGAAAACAGCGCCGACTTTATTCCCAGCTTTTTCGCCCGCTCGAAAATCGTCGGGGTCAGGATGAGCTTGGGATCTTCGATATATTCCTCCTTTTCCGTCGCGGGGTTCAGGTACACGTTGCCGGTGATGCCGTTCTGGGCCGGCAGCTCCCCCGTGGCGATGGCGATATTGTTGACGTTCGTCACGGCGGGCATCAGGGAAGGCACTACCTTATAAATACCTGACTTTTCCAGCTGGTTTAGATTGGGCATATCGCTGGCCCGGTAATAATCTTCCCCGAATCCATCAATCATCACGATGATAGTTCGCTGGTATTTTTTTGCCTGGCCGTACGCCCGTTGACCAAGCGAAAGCAAGCACACTATACAAACCCAGCTACTATACAGTGGCCATTTAAGCCTCATTGCATTCTTCATTATTTCTCTTAATTAAATCACGAAACGTTAAAAATACTTTTTACAACATCCGTCATGCTGAGCTTGCCGAAGCATCTTGCTCGCACCGTTGAACAGCTCAATAACGAAGCGAGCAAGATGCTTCGGCAAGCTCAGCATGACAAACGTGTTTAATGACAGAAAGCCCTTAAATAATATTCACATAACAACAACAAAACAAAATACCTACCAAGTACGCGAATTTCATTATTTTCTCGATAAATTATTATCCGCAAAACTAGAAACCATCTGAGGCATTCCAGTTTGCTGATCAATTACTAAATCACTGCTCTCTAGCAGAAAGTAGCTGGCTCAGACCCTTCAGCCCGCTAGCAACTTTCTCAGTTTCACCCACACTAAGCGGCCGCGGCGAGTACACGATAAGGAAACACGCGTGGTGTCGCACCCTAACTTGCGGGAATGTCATTCCGCCCGCTCGCTCTGCTCGGCGGCCTGTTGCTGGCCCTGCCCGCCGCCGCCCAGGCCCCCATCCCGCCCGTCATCGACTGGAAAGCCCCCGCCACGCTGCCCACCTACCTGCTCCAGCAAGTGCACGCGCAGTACGCCCCGCGCCGGGCGGCCCTGGACCGAGCGCTGGCCTCGGCGGCGGGCACGGCGGCCTACCGCGACTCGGTGCGGGCGCGCTTCCGGCGGGTGCTGGGGCCACTGCCGACGCGCACGCCGCTGCGGGCGCGGGTCGTGGGCACGGTGCCGCAGGCGGGCTTCCGCATTGAGAAAGTCATCTACGAAAGCCAGCCTCGGCACCACGTCACGGCCAACCTGTACGTGCCCGAGGGCGGGGGCCGGCGGCCGGCGGCGCTGCTGCTGTGCGGGCACGAGCAGGCCAGCAAGGCCACCCCCAGCTACCAGCTCACGGCCCGGCTGCTGGCCCGCAACGGCTTCGTGGTGCTCGTGGTTGACCCCGTGTCGCAGGGCGAGCGGATGCAATTGGTGGATGGTAGCGGGAAGCCCCTCACCCGGGGCGGCACTACCGAGCACACCCTGCTCAATGCCCAGGCCAACCTGCTAGGCCGCACCCTGCCCGCCGAGGAGCTGTGGGACAACGTGCGCGGCCTCGACTACCTGCTCGCCCGCCCCGAGGTGGATGCCGCCCGCGCGGGCTGCCTCGGCAACTCGGGCGGGGCCACCCAGACGGCCTACCTGCTGGCCTACGACGACCGGGTGCGGGCCGCCGCGCTGTGCAGCTACGTGGCCGCCGGCGAGCGCAACCTCACCCTTACCGGCCCGGCCGACGGCTGCGTGATGCTACCCGGTGCGGGCGCGGCCGGCCTCGACGTAGCCGACTGGCTCCTTGCCTTCGCGCCCAAGCCGCTGCTGCTACTCACCGGCCGCTACGACTTCGTGGACCAGACCGACATGGCGGCCGCCCACGCCGACGCCCGCCGGGCCTACGCCGCCCTGGGCGCGGCCGATCAGACGGACAGCTTTACCTACGACGACGGCCACGGCATCTCGGCTCCCAAGCGGGCGGCGGCCGTGGCCTGGCTGCGGCGCTGGCTGGGCGCTACCGCCCCGCCCGTGGCCGAGGGTACCGACCAGCCCCTGCCCGAAGCCACCTTGCGCTGCACTACCACGGGGCAGGTCGCCACGGCCTTTAAAGATGAGCAAAGCCTGGCGGCCGGGCACCTGGCCGAAGCCCGGCGGCTGGCCCAGGCCCGGCCTGCGTATTCCCCCGAGGGGTTGGCGCGCGTGGTGAGCCGACAGCTGGCACCGGCAATGCGCGGGCCGCAAGCTGGCAGCATGAGCGTCGTGCCGGGCGATACCCTGCGCCTGCCGGGCGGCCTGGCCTGGCAGAACTTGCTATTGCGCCGCGACGGCGAGCCCCCGCTGCCCGCCCGGCTGCTGCTACCCGCCCCCGGCGCGCCCGCCCCTACCCGCTTCGTGCTGTGGCTGCCCGGCCAGGGCACGGCCGCCGTGCTGCGCGACAGCGCCGCCCGGCTGGCCGCCTACCAGCGCCAGGGCGCGGCCGTGCTGCTGGCCGACCTGCGCGGCCTGGGCGAAACGGCCGACCTGCCCGCCTTCAACGACCCCAAATACTATAATCAGGAGTACCGGCCGGCCCTGCTGGCCCTGCACCTGGGCCGCCCGCTGCTGGCCCAGCGCGTGCTGGACGTGACTACCATCCTGACGCTGCTGCGCAACGATGCGCGCTTCTGGCAGCTGCCCATTTTGCTGCGGGCCGAGGGCCGCACGGCCCTGGTGGCCCTGCACGCCGCATTGCTTAGTCCGCAAGTGTACAAGCAGCCCGTCACCGTGACCTACGATGCCGCGCCGGCCGGCCCGCCGCCCGTTCGCGGCCCCGAGATTGAGCAGGTGCAGGTGAGCGGCGGGCCGCCCTCCTTTCAGTACTACCTCGACAACCCGGCCGCGAAGGATGCCTACTCCGACGTGCTGCCGGGCGTGTTGCGCACCTACGACGTGCCCGACCTGCGCCGGGCGCTGGGTGCCCGGCTGCTACCCTAGCCGGGCCGCTCGCGGGGCAAATAGTAAAATTCACCCACAGACCAGGACAATTCAGCGACGGAAATAAACGCTTTACACCCTAAAAACTACTGTTAAGCTTAGTTTACCCGGCATTGGGCGAATTGGCCGAAATCGGAAAGGTTGGTGACGCACCTTTGTCATATCAAACAGTCGGGATAGCTCTAATAAGATGCTTGTTTACCCGCTGGCCACCCCGCTCTCCTTTTTCACCAATGCAGAAAGCACTGATCTCCGCCCTTTTCGTAGCCCTGCTGGGCAGCCAATTCGCAGCCCAAGCTTTCGAGGGCGACCCGGTGCGCCCCCTGGCTCCTGCCCGAGTAGTAGCGGGAGGCGGAATCAAGGCTAGCCCCCTGGTACGCTACCTGGCAGCTACGCTCCACTTGTCGCAGTCCCAGGCCATGGCCGTGCAGCAGGCCGTGCAAAAGCACGAGCGCCTGGTGCGCACGCCCCAGCTGCTGGCTGAGCGCCTGCGCCCCGTGCTTTCAAACCGCGAGTACGAGCGCTTCGAGCGGCTGTACGACAATGCCAACTCGGCCGCCAGCCTGCGCGAGCTGACGCAGCGCTAGCCTTCGGCGGCCCCGGGGGGCTGCCGCACGGTGGCCAGCTGGGTATCAAGAGCGATTTCGAAGCGGTCCAGTTCTAGTTCGACCTGGCGCACGGCCTCTTCGCTGAAGGTAGCGCCGCGGTGCAGGCGCACGAGCAGCTGGCGCTGGTGCTCGGTTACTTCCAAGCGACAGCGCAGCAGCCCTTCGAAGGCGGCGGCGGCCTGGGTTTCGGCCTCGGTGGGCGGGTCGGCGGGCGTGACTTCGTTGGCGGCAAACGTGCCGTGCAAGCGGCGGGCCTGGCGGCGCATCACCTCGCGCAGGGTGAGCAGGCAGGGGTCGGGCTCCGCCCCTTCGGCCGCGATGCGGTTTTCGAGGTAGGCCAGCGAGTCGTTGGTGAGGGCCAGGCGCAACTCCTGCGCCTCAGCCGCCCGCTCGGCCGGCGACTCCTGCACGCCCAGCCGACGCACCAGCCAGGGCAAACTCAGGCCCTGCACCAGCAGCGTGACCAGGATGACGGTGAAGGTGATAAACAGCAGTACGTTGCGCTGCGGAAACTGGGCCCCGCCGTGCACTGCCAGCGGCAGGGCCAGCGCCGTGGCCAGCGATACCACCCCGCGCATCCCCGCCCAGGAAGTAATGAACAGGTTGCGCTTGGGCGCCCGCTCCTGGGCGAGGCGGCCCAGCCAGCGCCCCAGCCAGTAACCCAGAAACGACACCGGGAATACCCAGCCCATGCGGATAACGATGGCCACGGCGCTCACCAGCAGCCCGTAGCCCAGCGTGGGCCAAAACGCCCCCGCCCCCAGCCCGGCCAGGATGCTGCGTAGCTCCAGCCCAATTATCAGAAATACCAGGCCGTTGAGCAAAAAGCCCAGCACCCGCCAGAAGCTGTGCTTGAGCAGCCGGGTTTGATTGTCGTAGATGTCGTGCGAGCGGCGGCTCATCATCAGCCCCATCGCCACCACGGCCAGCACCCCCGACACGCCCACGTGCTCGGCCGCCAGGTAGATGCCGAAGGGCAGCAGCAGCGACAGCGCCGTGATGAGCGTGGCGTCGGACAGGAAATTCTGCACCCGCACTACCACGTAGCCCACCGCGATGCCGATGCCCGCCCCGCCCCCGGCCACCAGCACGAAGTGCCAGCCGGCGTCCCAGAGGCCGAAGGTACCGCTCACCACCGCCGCCACCCCGTAGCGGTAGGCAATGAGCGCCGAGGCATCATTGACGAGGCTTTCGCCCTCCAGAATGTTGGTGATGCGGCGCGGCAGCCCCAGCCCCTTGGTCACGCTCGTGGCCGCCACGGCGTCGGGCGGGGCCACGATGGCCCCCAGCACGAAGCCCAGCGCCCAGCTAAAGCCCGGAATGAAGAAGTGCGCAATCGTGGCCACTACCGTAGTCGTGAGCAGCACCAGGCCCACCGCCAGCAGCATGATGGGCCGCCGATTGGCCACAAACTCGTGCCACGACATTTGGTAGCTGGCCTCGTAAAGCAGCGGCGGCAGAAAAATAAAAAAGATGAGGTCGGGGTCTAGCTCGATAACCGGCAGGCCGGGCACCAGGCCCAGTAGCCCGCCCGCCACTACCAGCAGCACCGGATAGGGCAGCCGCAGTTTGGGCGCCACTGCCGAGAGCGCCACCAGCAGGGCCAGCAGGAAAATGATGAGGGATAAGTGTTCCAAAAGGATGCCGTTGAATGAAACATAACGTTTCGGTCATACGGCTTTTCGCTCGTGGCCGATGGCGCGGGGCGGTGCCCCGTGCTGATTAGCAGCAGACCTTAGATTGGTATCTTTTGCTTTGCGCCGTCCGGACGTGGCGCCTCACCCCCCGGCCCCCTCTCCGAAGAGGGGGAGCCTGTCGTCGGGGTAAGAGAGTAAGAGGTACCCCTTCTAAACTCTTACCCTCCTACCCGCACGCCCTTCTAACGCCTGGCTCCCCCTCTCCTTTTCGGAGAGGGGGCTGGGGGGTGAGGCGCCACGCCCGGGCCGCAAAGCAGGAGATGCCTATCTAAAAGCTACCCTAGCGCGGGGCCTGCGGCTACTCCCGCCGCCGAAACCGCAGCGGCAGCACCCCGCCCGGCCGCAGCGTGATGAGCGGCGACAAGCTCGGCGCGGCGGCCCCGACCAGCTCCACCCGGTAGCGCCGGATGGTTTGGATGAGCACCAGTTGCAGCTCGGTGAGGGCGAAATGCTGCCCCACGCACAGGCGCGGCCCGCCACCGAAGGGCAGGTAGCCGTAGGCCGGTGGGGCCGGCTGCGCCCCGGCCGCGAAGCGCCCCGGCCGAAATACCTCGGCGTCGGGCCAGAGCGCGGGGTGGTGGTGCAGGCCGTAGATGTAGAGCGAAAACAGCGTCCCCTTGGCAATGGGCTGGCCCTGAAACTCGTCGGCCTCGGTGGCCACGCGGTCGATAATCCAGGCGGGCGGGTAGAGGCGCATGGCCTCCTGCACTACTTGCAGGGCCAGGGGCAGCCGGGGCAGGTCGGCAAATTCGGGCGGCTGGCCGCCGGGCAGCTCGCGGGCGATTTCGGCGGCTAGCTCGTCCTGCGTGTCGGGGTGAAGGGCCAGCAGGTAGAGCGCCCAGGTCAGGGCGTTGGCCGAAGTTTCGTGGCCGGCCACGAGCAGGATGTTGAGCTCGTCGAGCAGCTGGGTATCGGTCATGGCCTCGCCGGTGTCTTCGTAGCGGGCGTCGAGCAGCATTTGCAGCAGGTCGTCGGGGGCGGGGGTACCGGCAGGCGCGGCGGCCAGCGCCGCCCGGTGCCGCCCGATGGCGGCCTGCACCAGCTCGCGCATCTGGACGGCCAATCTATCGTGCCGGCCGTAATTGCCCCGTACCCAGTGCCAGGGCCGCAAGTAGGGCTGCCGGATGGTATTGACGTAAAACGCCTGGATGGCCGTGAGCCAGTCGCTGAGCTGCGTAAGCTGGCTTTCGCCCAGGCTGTCGCCGAATACCGACCGCGCCACGATGCGGAAGGCCACCCGCGTCATGGCGGCGTGGGCGTCGAGCTCGGCGGCAGAGCCAACGGCGGTGAGGGCGTCGAGCTCGGCCACCCACTCGTCGGCCGCCGCCCGCATGAGGCGCGTAAGACCCGCCAGCCGCTGCCGGTGAAAGCCCGGCTGAATAAGCCGGCGCTGCCGCAGCCAGTCGGCCCCCTCGTTGGTGAGCAGCCCCCGGCCCAGGTAGCGCAGCAGCCCGTGGGTAAGGTCGGATTTGTGATAGCGACGGTGGTTTTTCTGCAAGATGTGCTGCACCAGGGCCGGGTCGCGCGATACCACGGAGGGCCGCACGCCGCCCAGGTACATGTGCATGGTATCGCCGTAGTGGGCTAGTAGTTGATCGAGCGCGCCGATGGGATCGCGGGCCGATTTCATCGAGTTGCGCAGGGTGATGAGGCGCGGCACCCGGGGCCAGGCAGGTTGTAGCATAAGCTTTAGCTTGTGCAGCGGCAGGATAAAGTAAAGAGGACGACGCACAAGCTAAGGCTTATGCTACACTTAGCTCGCGGGGTAGCTCAAACTTCAGCTCGCGGCTTTTCTGGCGGCCGTGCAGCTGGCTCAGGAAGCCGTCGAGCTCGGGCTTGTACTCCAGCCACAGATCTTCGTGCAGGTGCTTGGGAATGAGCTGGGTGAGCCGGGCTGCCAGCCGGGCCGTACCCACAAAAAAGCCCTGGTACACGCTCTCAAACTGGCCGGTGTAATTCTCAAATATCAGTCGCAGCGCGTACATACTCAGGTCGATTTCGAGCTGCTTGCTCTTGGTCACGCGGCGGGCGCGGGCCGCCTCCTGGGTAGCCCCGCGCAGGGCCTTGACGAGGCTGCGATTGAGCAGCCGGCCGGTCACGGCCACGTTGAACAGCTCGTGGATGCGGTCGGCGCTGGCCTCGTACACGCTTTCCAGCGTGAGGTCGGGCAGCAGCTCGAAGCTGAAGGTGTCGTAGAGCTCGGCGTCGCGGCGCACGGCGCGCAGCACCAACGCCTCTTTTTCCTTGTCGGAGAGGCGGGCCACGGCTTTCTTGAAATCGGCGGAGGGAACGGGCATAGGCAAGCGAGGGAATCCGACCGGCAACCGGCCCGGGCAATTCGCAGGAAACGGCGGCGGCCCGGCCGGGTTCTTTCGCCAAAAGTAGCGGCCAGCGGTAGTTATCCCGGCCAGCCGGCGAACGAAAGCGCCGCGTCGGCGGTTATCAGCCAGCCCCTTTGGTAGGGCTGCCGTATTTTTGCATCATGGCTTTCCCCGCTACCCGCCCGCAGACCGACTACCAGGACGACGTACTGCTGCTCGAAGAAGAGCAGGAGCTGCGCTCCCTCGTAGTGTACAACGACGACGTCAATACCTTCGACCACGTCATCCAGACGCTCATCGACGTGTGCGGCCACGAGCCCGAGCAGGCCGAGCAGTGCACGCTGCTCATTCACTACAAGGGCAAGTGCGCCGTCAAAAACGGTACTTTCGAAGAACTCGCCCCGCGCTGCTCGGCCATCCACGACCGGGGTATTTCGGCCGATATTGTGTAATTAGCGTCGGTTCCGCCCGACTCTTTTTTCGTTACTTACCGTACAGCTAGTGCAGCGCGCCAGGCCCCGAGGTCTGGCGCGCTTGCTTTTTACGCCGAGTGCCCCGGCCGGGGACTAGGCTTCACTTTTTCGATTTACTTATGACTCAGCCTGCTCCGCCCAATCGTTTTGTCGCTTTGCTCTCCCGGGCCGGGCTCGACTGGTTTTTGCTGGCGCTGCTGGGTGTGGTGGCGCTGGCCTACTGGCAGCCCGGCCTGGGCAGCAAGGCCAGCCCGGTGCCGTGGCACCTCATCACGACGGTGGGCGTGGCGCTGGTATTTTTCTTTTACGGGCTGAAGCTCAACCTCGACAAGCTGCGCGAGGGCATGCGCAACTGGCGGCTGCCGGTGGTAGTGCAGCTGGCCACATTTGGTTTATTTCCGGCGCTGGCCCTGCTGGTCAAGCCCCTTTTCGGGGCGAGCGGTGAGCCGCTGTGGCAGAGCATTTTCTTTTTGTGCGCGCTGCCCAGCACGGTTTCGACCTCGGTGGTGATGGTGAGCATTGCGGGCGGCAACCTACCGGCGGCCATTTTCAACGCCAGCTTGTCGAGCCTGCTGGGCATCGTGCTCACGCCCTTGCTCACGAGCCTGTTTTTGCACACCGGCACCGGCGGCGGGCAGCTGTGGGGCCTGGCCCTGGAGCTGCTGTGGCAGGTGGTACTGCCGGTGGGCGCGGGCCTGGCGCTCAACTCCTACTTCGGCGCGCTGGTCGACCGCCACAAGGCCGCGCTGCGCTACTTCGACCAATGCACGATCTTGCTCATCGTGTTTACGGCCTTTTGCGAGTCGTTTGCCGAAGGTATTTTCTCCCGCTTCGAGCCGGCCGACATCTTCAAGCTGAGCCTGGGCATGATGGGGCTGTACCTACTGGCCTTCGCCCTCATCTGGGGCCTGGGCCGGGCGTTGGGCTTCTCCCGGGCCGATAACATCGTGGCCGTGTTTTGCGGCTCCAAAAAGTCGCTGGTGCACGGCAGCGTGATGGCCAGCCTGCTGTTTCCGGGCAGCGCGGCCACGGGGCTCATCCTGCTGCCACTCATGCTCTACCACGCCCTGCAAATCATCCTGGCCAGCAGCATGGCGCAGTACCTGGGGCGGCAAGAGGTAGCACGTGCTACATAAAGCTGCCCGCACCGCGTCGTGCAACACCGGGGCGGTCTGCTCCTCGACCGTGGAGCTTTTTCCTGGAAATTCTCGTCCGCGCCGTGCCCTATAATGCAGCGTGGCACTGGCAAATTGCCCAGCTTTGAAGAAGGCATTGATACCTTTCTTGCGCATAGATAAGCCTACTACCCCTTGACAATGGACTTTCATAACCTATGGCAGCGCTTGTTCACGGCGAATGACCAAGCCACCGAGGTGGCGTTGCACATGGCGGGGGCTACCAGCCGCAGCCATAGTCCCTTCGAGCAACTAGCGGCACACCGCAATCAGGAGAAGCTAACAAAAGAGTTTATCAACCAGTGGGTAAATCCATTCTACCTGGTCTCTCTCCCTGGGCTGGACGACCAGGAATTTGCCGCGTTCGTGCAAGCTACCAAAGAAATCACGCCCGCCATCGTGCGCCAGCTGTTGGGGGATTTTAACTGGCGACCGCGCATTACCGGTGCCTACTTTGCCGCAATAAAGGGGTACGAGGAACTGACGGACATACTGGGGGTGCACTTGCTCCAAAGCGAGGTCTGCTACGCTGGCGCGGGGTACGCCCTGGCGTTTGCCACCTTTCAGAATGAGCGGGCGCAGGACTACCTAAAAGCCTACCTGGATTACTACTTAACGCGGCCGGACCTGTGGTATGACCAAGCCGATGTGTTGGCAGCCCTGCACCTGCTCGCCCCGGCGGAAGCTGCCACCTATAATGCCAGCTGGCAGGCGTACACCGTCAATAAGCCCAATCACAGCCTTGAAGACACGAGCAATTGGCTGAGGGAAAGCATTACGATGACGGAAAAAATCAGAGCCGCTAGCGTAGCATGAGCCACTACCTAATCGCCGCGAGCCGAAGGCCAAGTGTACTACTGCTCATCGGTTTTCTGTTGGGTACCGCTTGCTCAAGTGAGCCGGCACAACACGGCAAACCGTACCAGTTCCGCTACCGGGGGGAGTACTACCCTTCGTTCATGCCGCCGTGCGTCATTTCCATCGTCGCGCACGACTCGACCCAGCGCATAACGCTACGCGCTTATGATGACCGCCGCGCTACGCCGGTGACTATCGTGCAGGATAGCGCCCACCTGTCGTCGGCTGACCTCACGTTTTTCTTTTCTGAGCTCGACAGTATACCCGTGCTGAAGATGCGTACGAGAGAGCAGCAGCTAGGCACCGATGGCATCACTGTTTACAACACCATCTCACGGGATAGCGTCCAGAATAAATTCCGATTCTGGTCTCCTCGTAAGAATAGCTCCCCCCAGGAGCACAAGCTAGTCGAAGCGGTGCTAGGACTTGCGCGGCGCAAGTTCACCACCCAGCAGGAGCAAGAGTACTTTGAATCGCTGGAACAGTATTTTGACTTTGGGTTGCCCTGTAAGATCGTCAGCACGAATCCGTTCGAAGTAAGGATGTACGGGAGCCTATCTTCTGATGAGGAAAAAGACTTGACCCGCTTTGTGCAACAACTGCCCTCCAACCAACCCCTCCTCATCGACATGCGCAATTTTAAAGGTATGGGCACCATGTTTTACCCGCTTTTCAGGCGGCTGTTGGCGCGCAACCCCCGCATTGTCTGGGTAGCATCCGAGCAGAGTCTAGCGCAACTTCAAGAGCTAGGCGTGCCCGCCACGAGCATTACCACGACTATTGCGGACGCACGAGCCAGGCTGCGATAGGCGGAACGGCCTTCGAGCGGTTTACGCCTTAACAGTCAGCATTTACTTGTGAGATATAAGCCCAGTACAGACCAGAAGTATGCTATCCACTGCGCAGAACCAGGCGCTTCTAACCGTTAGTCGTGCCGCCGCCCGGCACCCGGCTTGGTTAGCCTATGCCGCTTACTGCCGAGCCCGCGAGCAGGGCTTGCGGAAAGAAGCCTTTCAACACTTAACAACCTTCCTGGTCCAAGCAGCTGGCTGGACTCTGGACCAGCAAATTGAATTCGTCAGCTTCCTGTTTCCGTATGTTGAAACGGTGGAAGCGGCTGATTACGGACCATTTCCCCAACCCTTGAGCGAGCAATTGGTAAAGCCAGCCCTACTCGCTTGGTGCGACCGCGAGTTGCAAGATGCGCGCCCCTTTCGCTGGTACGGCAGGTATTATCGCGACCGCGCCTACCTACTGCGGGCGCTGGCACTGAATCCTGGCGACGATGAGGCCCGGGAGACGCTGCTAGGCTGGTGGTTGTATTCCCTATACTACGCTGTGCATCACATGCCCGACGGATATATCGGAAACCCAGCCGACGAGTTGGCACTGGGCGACCTAGTGCGTGAGCATATCCAGCAGCTCACCTCACCGGGAAAACAAGCTTACTGGACGGATGAGCTAGAATCAGACCTAGAACTGGTGCGTAACTACGTCGCCTGGCAGGAGTCCGGGCATCCCAACCTTGTGCAGTGGGGTGCCGAGCAGGGAAAACGCGTGTCGTATAACGGTGGCACTACTTATTACTATGAACGTTAAGTACTGCTCCACTCTATCCCTAGTCCGATTGCTTCGCGGAGGCAGGCTATTTTTCTTGTGGTTTTTACCTTTTTGCGGCTTCGGACAGCAAACTGTAATCGAGAACCAGTCTCCGAGTTGTTGAAATTACTTAAGAGCGTAAAGGGAAAGTAAGCAGTTGAAATTAACGGGAAAAAGTACTCGCTTTCGTATCGCTTACCCTTTCCCAATTTGCGGTAATACTGCTAAAGAAGTTGCGTAGATTTCACACTCTTTCGGCATCTACCCCTTGAAGTACACAGCTATAAAGTCCACTATGGCACAAGACCTTACGCACAGCCTCGAAGCACTCTTTGATGCGAGTCTCACTTGGCAGGACTTCGTACTTTGGGGAGTCCGACTTGGCGATGCCCCCGACGCGATACCTCTCGATAAAATCAAGCACACCTCGATGGATACGCCCCCAGTAGGCGCATCCGGTATAACCTATAAAAACGACAAAGCTTACTACAAACTAGCCGGAGTAGAACATGAATTCTTGCTTGCAGAGCGCATAAAAAATATATACGAGAGGAATGGCTGGGTACTGTTGACCGGAGGGGCGCGATTCAGAATCCTGAACAGGCAAGTTGTTGAATTTAGACTTGCCGAAGAGCTACTTCATCCTATCCAGAATACTCCGTTTCTACGGATAGAGAAGCGCTTCGGCAGAGCGGATAAGAAGCTAGTATGGGTAGAGCCAGTTGATGCGCTTTACACTACTACTACTTTCATTTATGTAGCCCGGCAACTTCGTGTAACCTACGACGATAATTGCGAGGCGATCAATGGGATAAATATTGGCGCTTCCTTAATCGAAGAGTATCAAGCTGCCTTACAAGAAGGCACTACGCATATAACTGCTCCTACTGACTACCCACCGCAAAAAAAGTTAACGTGGTGGCGAGCCCTGTTCAATGCTCGTTAGTAATGAAGCTTCTTTTCGAGGCGGCAGCTTGATTTCTCCATCTACATGGCACCAAACCCGCACCTTTCATACTTCTTCTCGTGAAGTAGTATGGGCGGTCCACTAGTAGGGCATAAAATATCGTCGGCAAGCGCATTGTAGGTGAGCTTCACGGTACGCTTGTGGATATCCTTCTCCCAGAAGCATAGGTGTTTTTTCAGTTCCAGGTATGTGCGTTGAACGCATCCCGGTTAAGCTCCAACTTATCCTTTAGAATTCAGCTTAACGCTTCTATGAAACGGGAACGGACAAAGTCAATTTGCTTGTTCAGTTCAGCCGCCCATTTCACTTTTCACCTTTACTAATCCAGCTTCCGCGTCGAAGTCATTCTTGGCGACCTTTGCCTCCGTAACGCGTTCAAAATTGCTGTTGTGCCGGAACCGTACAACGACCATTTTTTTGCTGCATCATCCCCTGCGCCACGCAGGTAGTAAGAGATTCCTGCCATTTGCATTATCAGTAGTCAGTAACGGCCTCATAAACAAGGGTAATACGTTACTATTTCGCTTTAAAAAGTGCCCCTACGTGCTGGAAATGGCACCCAAACACCTGATATGGATTTTCCTTCCAAACTGATTGAAAACGCAGTAGTTGAACTATCGCGCCTGCCCGGCATCGGGAAGAAAACAGCCCTGCGGCTGGCCTTGCACCTGCTCAAGGCCGAGAGCGATACCACCGCCAACCTCGCCGAGGCACTGGCCAAAATGCGCTTCGACATCACCTACTGCCGCACCTGCCACAGCATTTCGGACAGCGAGGAGTGCAGCATCTGCGCCAACAAGCTGCGCGACCACGCCCAGGTGTGCGTGGTGGCCGACGTGCGCGACGTTATCGCCATCGAAAATACCGGCCAATATCAGGGCGTGTACCACGTGCTGGGCGGCGTAATCTCGCCCATCGAGGGCGTGGGACCGGCCGACTTGCAGGTTGATTCGCTCGTGGCCCGGGCCGGGGCCGAGGATTCGGAAATCCGCGAAATCATCCTGGCCATCTCGCCCACGATGGAGGGCGATACCACGGCCTTCTACCTCTCGCGCCGCCTGCGCGACTTCGAGCACGTGCACATCAGCACCATTGCGCGGGGCATCCCGATGGGCGGCGAGCTGGAATACGCCGACGAGATCACGCTCGGCCGCAGCATCGTGGAGCGCCAGCGACAGGCACGATGAAGGTATGAGTTGCGAGTTAGAAGGTATGAGTTGGCGGGTGCCACGCGGGCGGACGTGGCCAGCTTACCATCCGCACTCTGCGGTGGGCAGCCGGCTGGCTCGCCAGTGGGACTATCCTGTTTTCCCAGCCCATAGCTTCTGACTCACAGCTCCTGCATTACCCCCGCGACCAGGTCGGGGCGCGGGGCGACGGCGCAAAAACTAGCGGACTGCGGCGCTGCCGCTTAGATTTGTTGGTCTGCTCGGCCCACACGTAATAGCACGGGGCCGGCCAGTCCTCTTCTGCCCGCACTCGTGAAGCTTTCCGTCGTCATTGTCAGCTACAACGTTTGTTACTTCTTAGAGCAAACGCTGTTGTCGGTGCGCGCAGCGGCGGCGGTGCTCGGCGAGCCGGTCGAAGTCTTCGTGGTTGACAACAACTCGGCCGACGATTCGGTGGCGATGGTGCGGGCGCGCTTCCCCGAAGTTATTCTGCTCGAAAACAAGGATAATCCCGGCTTTGCCAAGGCCAACAACCAGGCCCTGCGGCTGGCAACCGGCCAGTACCAGTTGCTGCTCAATCCCGATACGCTCATCGAGGAAGCGACCTTCCGGCGCTGCTGCGACTTTATGGATGCCCACCCGCGCTGCGGGGGCCTGGGGGTGCAGATGCTCGACGGCCAGGGGCAGTTTTTACCCGAAAGCAAGCGCGGGCTGCCCACGCCGGCGGTAGCGTTTTACAAGGTGTTTGGCCTGGCGGCGCTGCTGCCGCGCTCGCGCACCTTCGGGCGCTACCACCTGGGCTTTCTGGACAAAAACCAGGCCCACGAAATAGAGGTACTCAGCGGGGCCTTTATGCTGCTGCGCCAGGCGGCGCTGGCCGAGGTGGGACTGCTCGACGAAGACTATTTCATGTACGGCGAGGACATTGACCTCTCGTACTGCCTCACCCGGGGCGGCTGGCAAAACTGGTATTTTCCCGGGGTTCGCATCCTGCACTACAAGGGCGAGAGCACCAAGCGCACGAGCGCCAACTACGTGCTGGTGTTTTACCGGGCCATGGTCATCTTTGCCCGCAAGCACTTTGCCTCCAGCCACGCCAGCGTGGTTTCGCTGCTGATCAACTTCGCCATCTGGCTGCGGGCCGGGCTGGCGCTGGGCCAGCGGCTGGCCACTTGGGCCACCCCCGTCCTGCTCGACATCGGCTTGCTCTACGCCGGCATGTACGCGCTGAAGGAGTATTGGGAAACCTACCAAAAGAGCGGCACCCTCCCCTACCCGCCGCAGTACATGCTGGTGGCCGTACCGCTCTACATCGGCGCGTGGCTGACTACCACCTGGCTGAGCGGCGGCTACGACCGGCCGGTACGCCCGAGCCGGGTGGTGCGCGGCGTGGCGGTGGGCACGATCCTGATTTCGGCGGTATCCAATTTTTTTGATAGCTGGCGCTTTTCAAAGGCCCTCATCGTGCTGGGCGGCGGCTGGGCCGTGGCGGCGCTGCTGGGCCGGCGGCTGCTCGGCCACTGGCTGCGCCACGGCCACCTGCGGCTGAGCGAGGCCCATCCCAAGACGCTGGCCATCGTGGGCTCGGCCGCCGAAAGCCAGCGCGTGCGCCAGCTGCTGGCCCAGGCCCAGGTGGTGGCTACCGTAGTGGGCTATATTACCCCTACGGCCCTGGCTCCGGCCGGCCGCCCGCCCGCCGACTACCTCGGCACGGTGGCCGAGCTGCCCACCCTGCTGCGCCTCTACGGCCTTACTGAGCTGATTTTCTGCGGTCAGGACATGCCCGCGGGCGAGATCATCGACCTCATGGCCCGCCTGCCCGCCCGGCCGCCGGTGGCCTACAAGATTTTGCCGGCGGGCAGCCGCTACATCATCGGCAGCAGCCATAAGGATGCCCCCGGCGACTACTACACCCTCGACCGCTCGTGGCAGCTGAGCCGGCCCGCCCAGCGCCGCAATAAACGCGTGCTCGACCTTCTGGCCTGCGCGGTAATCCTGGTGCTGAGCCCGGTGCTCATCTGGGGCCAGCGGCGGCCGGGCGGCCTGCTGCGCCACGTGGGCCAGGTACTGCGCGGCCGGCGCAGCTGGGTGGGCCTGCGCTATTTGCCCGAGGCCAAGCGCTACCCCGCCGTGCTCTCCCCCGCCGACGTAGTCCCGACCGGGGTACCGCTGACCGAAGCCGCCCGCCACCGGCTGGAGCGGCACTACGCCCAGGACTACGAGCCCGGCCTCGACCTGGCAACGCTGTGGCGCGGCTGGCGGGCGCTGGGCGGCTCCCGCTAGCTGGCAGTTGGAAGGCGATTTTCGACAGTTGAGCGCCAAGGACCGACGAGGCCCGCCGCCCGCCGCGTAGCTTCGGCCCGGCCGCCAAGCGCATGGGAGGGCTAAAGGCCCCGGCTGGGCATTACCACCCGCCGATTGCCCTGTGCTCAACTACTTGCTGGCGCGCACCCACGAGCCAATTTAGTTATGACGAAGTTTTTACGCTGGTTTCGGCGGCTGGGCATCCCGGTGGTGGGGCTACTGTTTTATGGCTCCCTGGCCATCGTGTACCCCGAGCACCTGGGCGAAACGCCCGCCTGGGGCAGCCTGCGGGCCGATACGCTGGCCGCGCTGGCCCTGGGCACCCTGTTTGCTTTTTTCATCTTCGAGGCCGGCATTGCCCTGTCGCGCTGGCTCGACCGGCACATGGCCTGGCAGCAGCAGCCGCTGCGACGGGTGGGCCTGCAAGTAGGGCTGCAAGCGGGCGGAGCCGCCGCGCTGGCCGCTGGCCTGGGGGCCGCCTTTGCGCACGCGGCGGGCTACGACCGGGCCGCGCCCGTGCTATTCGTCGATTTGCTGCCGCTCACGCTGCTGGGCCTGCTCACCGCCTTTTTGCTGGCGGGCGTGTACGTGGGGGCGTCGTTTTTCGCGTATTGGCAGGCCGAGGTACACACCCGCGAAGCTGCCCAGCGCCAGGTACTCGAAGCCCAGGTGCACGCCTTGCAGCAGCAGCTCGACCCGCATTTTTTGTTCAACACCCTGAGCACCCTCACCGCCGTGATTGAGGATAGCCCGCCGCGGGCCGTCACTTTCGTGCAGCGGCTGGCTACCGTGTACCGCTACGTGCTGCAGCACCGCCACGCGGCCCGCGTGCCGCTGGGCACCGAGCTGGGCCTGGTGAAAGCCTACCTCTACCTGCTCCAGACCCGCTACCCCGAGGGCCTGGAGGTAGAGCTGGCCATACCCGAAACCCAGCACGCCCGCCTGGTGCTGCCCATGGTGGGCCAGCTGCTGGTGGAGAATGCCGTGAAGCACAACCGCATCGAGCCCGACGAGCCGCTGCTCATTCGCATCCGCACCGAGGGCGACTGGCTCGTGGTCGAGAATACGCCCCGGCCCCTGGCCCACCCCGCCCCCGCTTCCACCGGCGTGGGCCTGCGCAACGTGCAACAGCGCTATGAAGCCGCCGGGGCAACCCAGCCCGTGCGCATCGAGCGCACGCCCGAGTGGTTTCGGGTCAGCCTGCCGCTGCTGCCAGGCGGCGCGGGACGGGCGGCAGCGTGGAAGTAGGGCGGGTGGGCACCTTTTCGCTGGCTGGGCGTGGGCGCCTCACCCCCCGGCCCCCTCTCCGAAAAGGAGAGGGGGAGTCAGGCGTTAGAAGGGCGTACGGGTAAGAGGGCAAGGGGTCAGGAGGGATACCTCATACCTTCCTAACCTCTTACACTCCTCCCCTAACGCCTAGCTCCCCCTCTCCTTTTCGGAGAGGGGGCCGGGGGGTGAGGCGCCCACGCCCAGCCAGCGAAAAAGTGCCCACCCGCCCCAATAACTAGGCCACTATCCCCTACAACAACGTACCCATGAACGTCCTGATCATCGAAGACGAAACGCTGTCGGCCGAGCGGCTGCAACGGCTGCTGCTGCGCCAGCCCGACACGCAGGTGGTGGGCCGGCTGCCCTCGGTGCGCAAGGGCCGCGAGTGGCTGGCCACCGCCCCGCCGCTGCCCGACCTCATCCTGGCCGACATGCAGCTCACCGACGGCCTCAGCTTTGAGCTGCTGCGCGAGCTGCCCCGGCCGGTACCCATTATTTTTTGCACGGCCTACGACGAGTACGCCCTGCAAGCCTTCAAGTACAACGGCTTCGACTACCTGCTCAAGCCCCTGGATGAAGAAGCCCTGGCCGAGTCGCTGGCCCGCTTCCGGCAGCGGCTGCTCGCCCCGGCCCCGCCCGCCAGTGCGCCCGCGCCCGACCTCACGGCCCTGCTCACCGCCTGGCAGGCCGAGCGCAGCTACCGCAGCCGCTTCCTGGTGAGCGTGCGCGACGAGCTGCACCTGGTCGAAGTAGCCGACGTGGCTTATTTCCACCTTGAAAACAAGCTCACTCACCTCGTGTGCCACAATGGCGCTCGCCTCGTCCTCGACGAGCCACTGGAAGCGCTGGAGCATACGCTCGACCCGCGCCAGTTTTTTCGCCTTACCCGCCAGCACCTGGTACGCCCGGCCGCCATCGGCACCATGCACCGCCACTTCGACGGCAAGCTGAAGGTGCAGCTCGTGCCCGGCCGCGAGGAGGTACTGGTGAGCCGCCTCACCGTGCCCGCCCTCAAGCAGTGGCTGAGCCGGTAGGGCGTATAGGGTGGGGGGGGGTATGGGGGTATGAGGGTGTGAGGGTGTGAGGGTGTGAGGGTAATAAGGCGGGCAGAAATAAGGTAAGCTTTTTCCTCCTACCCTCCTACCCTCGCACCCTTACGCCCTCCTACCCCCATACCCTACCCCCTCCCGACAGTTCACTCGCCAATTTCAACAGTTGAGTTATTTTTTGCCTGAGGGGGCCTGACGACGCGGGGAGTTTTGCGACTACAAACGCAAACCCAACTCTCCGTATCGCATGAGAATCTGGTTCCTGACCCTACTGGGCGCGCTGGCGCTGGCCGGCGTATTTGGCTGGCTGCACTGGCGGCGCACGGCGCAGGCCGCCGCCATCGAGCGGCTGCAAGTAGCCCAGCCCCTCACGGTTGCCGTGGCTACTATTCGGCCCGTATCGCTGGCTACCACTACCGAATACCTGGGCCAAACCCAAGCCTGGCGCGAAGTAGCCGTCACGGCTGCCACCGCCGGCCGGGTGCAGGCCGTGCTGGTGCCCCTGCACGGCACCGCACGCGCCGGTCAGCCCCTGCTTAATCTGGATGCCGCCGCCACGCGCCAAAGCCTGGCCGCCGCCCGCGAAGCCCTGCGCAAGGCCCAGCTCGACGCCGGCCGCCAGCAGCAGCTGGTAGCGGCCCACAACGGCACCCAAAACGACTTGGAAAACAGTCGCCTGCAAGTGCACAACGCCGCCGCGCAGGTAGCCGCGCTGACGCAGCAGCTGCGCGAGGCCGCAGTGCGCGCCCCCATCGACGGTACGGTCAGCGAGCGGCTGGCCGAGCCGGGCCTGTTTGTGCAGCCGGGCGCGCCGCTCTTCACCCTCACCGACGTGCGGGCGCTGCGGCTGGTGGCGCAGGTGCCCGAGGCCGAGCTGGCCGCGTGGCGCGTGGGCCGCCGGGTGCCGGTGCGCTTCGAGGCGTTTCCGGGCGTGGCCTTCGTGGGCACGGTGCATTACCTGGGGCTGAAGGGCGGCGAGGGCGGCCGCTTCCCGGTGGAGGTAAGGGTCGAAAACAATCACGCCGCTGCCCCGCTGCGGGTGGGCCTCACGGCGCGGCTGCGCCTGGTTACGGACTCGGCCACCCGGCTACTGGTGCCGCGGGTGGCCCTGGCGGCGGGCAGCGCGGCCGGGCCGGGCGTGGTGTACGTGCTGCGCGGCGGCCGGGTGCACCGCCGGACGGTGCGGCTGGGTGCGGCCTACGGCACCCGCGTGGCCGTGCAAAGCGGGCTGGCCGCCGACGAGCAGGTGGTCGTGAGCGGCACCGAGCCGCTGCGCGACGGCCTACCGGTGCGCGTGGCCGCGCCGCTTCTTTCCATCGCCAATTAATTGCCCGTCATGAGCATTACTGCCCTGGCCATCAAGCGGCCCATTCTCCTTATCGTCTTATTTCTGGTATTGGGGCTGGCGGGAATTTTCTCCTACACCCAGCTGCGCTACGAGCTGCTGCCCGACATCGCCACGCCCTTCGTTACCCTCACCACGGTATGGCCGGGGGCCACGCCCGCCGAGCTCGAAGCCGCCCTCACCAAGCCCCTCGAAGATGCCGTGGCCGGGGCCAGCCGCGTGAAGCGCATCACGGCCCAGAGCCTGGACGGCGTGTCCATCGTCTCGGTCGAGTTTCGGGCGGGCACCGATGCCGACCTGGCGCTGCAAGACTGCCAGCGGCGCGTGAACGAAATCGCCGCGACCCTGCCCGTGGAGGCCAAAGCACCCTTGCTGGCCAAGTATTCGCTGGCCGACCTGCCCATTCTGCGCCTGGCCGCGACGAGCCGCGAGCCGGCGCTGGTCCTGGGCGATTTGCTGCGCAATCGCCTGCGGCCGCGCCTGGCCCAGCTCCCCGGCGTGGGCCAGGTCACGCTGGTGGGCGAGGCCGTGCGGGCCGTCGAAATCAACCTGCGCACCCAGCGCCTCGAAGCGCTGCGCGTGCCCGTAGCCCAGGTGGTTGCGGCCCTGCAAGCCGCCAACCTCAACGTGCCCGCCGGCTCGCTCGACGACCGCGACGCCCGCTTCGGGGTGCGGGTGCTGGGCAAGAGTGCCGACCTGCCCGGCCTGCGCCAGCTGGTGGTGCAAACCACGCCCCAGGGCCGCCAGATTCGCCTGGGCGAAGTGGCCGACCTGACCGAGGGCCGCCAGGATGCGACCAACTACAACCGCAGCAACGGCCGCCCCGCGGTGGGCCTGCTGATCTCGAAGCAAACCGGGGCCAACAACGTGGAAGTGAGCGCCGCCGTGCGGGCCGAGCTGCAAGCCATCGAAGCCGAGTACGCCGCCACCGGCCTACACTTCGAGGTGGCCCAGGACGGGGCCGAGTTTACCCTGGCCGCCGCCGACGCGGTGCTCGAAGACCTGGGGCTGGCCATCGCGCTGGTGGCGCTGGTGATGTTCGTGTTTCTGCACTCGCTGCGCTCGTCGCTCATCGTGCTGGTCGCCATTCCGGCCTCGCTGCTGAGCACGTTTGGGGTGATGAAGCTGGCGGGTTTTTCGCTCAATCTCCTGACCTTGCTGGCCTTGTCGCTGGTCGTGGGCATTCTGGTTGATGATTCCATCGTGGTGCTCGAAAGCATCTACCACGAGCTGGAGCGCGGGCTCGACAAGCGGGCCGCCGCCTTGCAGGGGCGCCTCAGCATCGGCTTCGCGGCCCTGGCCGTGACGCTGGTCGATGTGGTGGTGTTCGTGCCGCTGTCGCTGGCCCCCGGCATCGTGGGCGACTTGCTGCGCTCGTTTTCGCTGGTCGTGGTGGTGTCTACGCTGTTCTCGCTGCTGGTCTCGTTTACCCTCACCCCGCTCATCGCGGCCCGCTTCGGCAAACTGGAGAATATTCACGGGCCGGGGCTGACCGCGGCGTTTGGGCGCTGGTTTGAGCGGCAGTACGACCACCTGCTGCGCGGCTACGAGGCAATGCTGCGGGCCAGCCTGGCGCACCGGGGCTTTACGCTGGGCGCGGCGGCGGCGCTGTTTGGGGCGGCGCTGGCGCTGCCGCTCACGGGTCTGGTGGGCTCGGCCTTCACCCCGCCCATTGACAAGGGCGAGGCCACGCTACTCATTCAACTGCCCGAGGGCACCAAGCTGGCCGACACCGACCGCGCCGCCCGCCGCCTCGAAGCGGCCCTGCGCCGCTGGCCCACCGTGCGGCGCGTTTTCACCAACGTGGGGGCCAACCCCGACGGCCTGGTGGGCCTGTCCTCGCCCAACACGGCCGAGCTCAACCTGGCTTTCGTACCCCGCGAGCAGCGCCGCGCAAGCCTGACCGAGCTCACGGCGGCCGTGAAGCGCCTGGCGGCCACGCTGCCGGGCGTGACGGCGCGGGTATCGCCGGTGGGCATTTTTGGCACCGGCGACGCCGCCCCGGTGCAGCTGCTGGTGAGCGGCTCCGACCGCGACGCGGTGGAGCAGGCCGCCACTCGCGTCGCGGCGGCGCTGCGGGCCATCCCGGGCACGGCCGACGTGCGGGTGAGCGGCCAGGCCCGCCACCCCGAGCTGGCCGTGCAGCTCGACCGCGAAAAGCTGGCCCGCTTCGGCCTCAGCACCCAGGAAGTGGGCCTGACGCTGCGCACCGCCCTCACCGGCTACGACGACCTGAAGGTGCCGCGCGGCGACCAGCAAGTGCCGCTGCGCGTGCGCCTGGCCGCCGCCGACCGCGACCGCACCGACCAGCTCGCCCGCCTGCCCGTGCTCAACGCCCAGGGCCAACTGCTGGACGTGCAGCAGCTCGGCCGCATCGCCCCGGAGGAAACCCGCGCCGTGCTGGAGCGCCAGGACCGGACCAGCTCGGTCACGGTATTTGCCCAGCCCGTGGGCCGCCCGGTGGGCGACGTGGGCGAGGACCTCCGCGCCGCCGTGGCCCGCCTGCACCTACCGGCGACCATCCACCTCACCTACGCCGGCGATTTAGAGTTACAAGACGACGCCTTCGGGCCGCTGGCCGTGGTGTTCGGGGCCGCCGTGCTGCTGATGTACTTGATCATGGTGGCGCTGTACAACTCGTGGCTGTACCCGCTGGTGGTGCTGTTTTCCATTCCGGTGGCGCTGGTGGGGGCCTTGTTCGCACTGGCCGTTACGGATAACTCGCTCAACGTCTTCACCATTCTGGGCCTGATTATGATGCTGGGACTGGTGGCCAAAAACGCCATCCTGCTGGTGGACCGCGCCAACCACAACCGCGCCGCGGGCCTGGCCCTGGGGGCCGCCGTGCGCGAAGCCGGCACTACCCGCCTGCGCCCCATCCTGATGACCACCCTGGCGATGGTGTGCGGCATGCTACCCATCGCCCTGAGCCACGCCCCCGGCGCGGAGCTGAAAACCGGCCTCGGCTGGACGCTCATCGGGGGCCTGAGCTCGTCGATGGTACTCACGCTAGTCGTGGTACCGGCCGTGTACGTCACCTTCGCCACCTGGCAGCAATGGCTGGCCGAGCGCCTGGCCCACTGGCAGTTGCGCCGGGCAGCCGTCGCCCTCGGCGTCACGCTCCTGCTGGCTGGGCTGGCCGTTCCCGCCACTCGCGCCCAATCGGCCCCATCAGCCCTGGCCCCGCTGGCTACGCCCCGCCGTGCGACGGCCAGCCCGCTGCCCGCTTCGCCTCGACCGGCTGACCCAGCCACCGCCGCCCCGGCCGAAATGCGCCTGAGCCTGGCCGACGCCCTGGCCCGTCTTCGCAGCGCGAGCCCCGAGCTGGCCGTAGCCCGCCTCGACGTGCAGCAGGCCGCCGCCGGCCAGCGCCTGGCCGACCGCGCCCGCTGGCCCACGCTCAACGGCTTCGGGCAGTACCAGCACAATTTCAAGCCCCCGGTTTTCTTTCTGCCAAACATCTCGGCCGACCCGGCTACCGGTAATTTGCTGTTTGATAATCAGAATTTTCAAGCTGTAGATGCCGCTGCCCGCCACAGCTACGGCGCGGGCGTCAACCTGGCGCTGCCGCTCTACCAGCGCGAACTGGACCTCAACCGCCGCCTGGCCCGTACCGACTACGCTCTGCGCAGCCAAGCCTTGCGCGCCACCACCGCCCAGCAGTTGGCCGACGCGCAACGCCTCTACCTGCGCGTGCTGCTGGCCCAGAGCCAGCAGGCAATCGTGCGCCAAACCCTGGCCAACGCCCGGCGGCACCTGCGCGAGGCCCGCGCCCTGCACCGCGCCCAGCTGGCCCTCGACTCCGATACGCTGCGCGCCTTCGTGGCCGTGGCCAACGCCAGCGCCCCGCTGGCCCGCCTGGCCCGCAGCACCGCCGCGTTGCAGGCCGAGCTTGCGACCCGCCTGGCCCTGCCCGCCGGCACCCTGCTCACGCTTACCGACTCGCTGGGAGTTCCCGGCTTCGCTGCGCCTCCCGCTCGCATAGCCGCCGGGCTTGCTCCCGCTCCTCCCGCTGCCCAAGACACCGAGGTTACCGCCGTGGCCCAGGCGCTGGCCCAGCGGCCCGAGGTGCAGCAGCTCGCCCTGGCGGCCGACCTCAGCCGCCAGCAGGTGGCCGTGGCGCGGGCGCGGGCGCTGCCTTCGCTGGCCTTATTCGGGCAGTACAGCACGACCAGCCAGGGGGCCGATTTCTCCTTCCGCGACCAGCGCTGGCCCCAAACGGCCTACCTGGGGGTGCAGCTCAGCGTGCCGCTGTTCAACCCCACCAACTCCGTTCGCACCGAGCAAGCCCACCTGGCCGCCCTGCAAGCCGAGCAGCAGCAGCGAGCCCTGGCCACCCGCGTGGCCGCCGAGGCCCGCACCACCCTGGCCGCTTTGCAAAGCGCCCGCGACCAGCTGGCCGTGCAGGCGCTCACCGTGCGCGCCGCTGCCCGCGCCTACGGCCTCGTGCACCAGCGCTGGCAGCTGGGCCTGGCCAAGTGGACTGACCTGGCCGATGCCGAGGAACAGCTCAACCAGGCCCGCGCCAACCGCCTGCAAGCCCAGTACGAATACCGCGCCGCCGACCTCGACTACCAGCAGGCGTTGGGGGCGGGAGTGTAGACAAAGCGGTTTGCAGGTCGGTGTACAGGTTATCTCAATTCTAACGCAGGCGCCTCACCCCCCCCGGCCCCCTCTCCGAAAAGGAAATGCGGATCAAGCATTTTTCGGGGGAGCCGATTGCAAGCACACGCAAGCAATTGTTAGGTAGTCGTCCGGCTCCCCCGAAAAATGCTTGATCCGCATTTCCTTTTCGGAGAGGGGGCCGGGGGGGGTGAGGCGCCCACGTTAGAGCTGCGACAAACCGCACACCGACCTACAAACCGCTCTAAAACTACCCTGGCGGGTACATCATCACCCGCCAGGGTAGTCTGCCCTGGCTTGGCGCTCGCAATCTGTTTCCCACTCCTTCCCCATTTTTTCAAGCATGAACCTCTTCCTCTGCTGGCTGGCCGGCCTGCTCGCTCCCACCTCACCCACCGACCCCTACCTGGGCACCTGGCTGGCCGCAGACCAGGACGGCCGCATCGAGATAGTCCGCCAGGGCCCCGGCTACGTGGGGCGCTTCGTAGGCTTCAAGGATGTGGCGCTGGCGCACCGGCAGGGCTACGACGTAGGTGCGGTGTTGCTCAGCAACCTGCGCCCCGACGGCGACGACCTGGCGGGTCAGGTCATGGACTACTCCACGCACAAGCAGTACCCGGTCACCCTGCACGCCACCGATCCTACCCATGTAGTACTGAGGGTGAAAGTAATGGGTCTGACCGCCCACACCGAGACCTGGACCCGCGTAGCTCACACCCACCCCTAGCCCTTTTCACCTTGCCGCTCCTTCTCACGCTGGCTTGCGCCGCCGGGCTCCTGAACCCACCCGATACCCTGGCTCGCCCCGGCCTTCACCCGCTGGGCCGCCCGCCCCAGCCCGGCCGCCAGCCCTGGTATAGCAGCTTTGCCCTGGGGCCAGCCCTGCCGCTGGGGGCCGTGCGGGCGCACGCCACGGCGGGCCTCGACTTCACCACCGTGCTGGAGCACGGCTTCACGCGGCCGCGCTGGCTGTGGCTGCGCCTGACCTTGGACGCCACGCAGTTCAACACCACCCAGCCGCTGGCTGGCCCGGGCTACGCCTACGAGCTGCGCACCAACAGCCTGGCCACCTCGCTCGTGGCCGACCTGGGCGTGCGCCACACCTGGGGACGCTTTACGCCGGTGGTATTTGTGGGGGGCGGGGGCAGCTACGTCACGGCCTCGGCAGCCGTAGACCAGCGCACCGGGGCCACCGTGGGCCCGGGCAGCCACCTCACCTACGTCCTGCGCGGCGGCGTGGGCGTGGAGTATCACCTGCTCAAAACCCGCCTTATTCCCTATACCGAGCTGACTTTCCTGGGTCTGCCCGGCCACCAGGTAAGCGGCCAGCCGCTATGGCTGGCCTTGCCGCTGCTGGGGCTTAAGCTTCCGCTGTAAAATTTATTGAGTAGGACAAGCTGTAGCTTGTCCGGCAACCGGGCACGGCAGACGACACCCCGGCCGGCTTCAGACGCCGGACAAGCTACAGCTTATCCTACTGGCTGGCGCACCGACGAGCCCCGCACCACCAGCGACAGCGGCAGCTTCACCTGCTGCAACGGGGCGTCTTCGGGACGCTCGGTGGTGAGCTTTTCGAGCAATACGTTGATCAGCGTTTCGGCCAGGGCCTCCACGGGCTGGGCAATGGCGGTGATGGTGGGCGAGTGCAGCCGGAACAGGTCGTTGTCGTCGAAGGAAACCACGGCCACCTCTCCGGGAATGCGCCGGCCCAGCCGCGCAATGGCTTCCAGGCCGTGGATGGTCAGCGGGTTGTTGGCGAAAACGATGGCCTCGCAGGCCGGATTTTCCTGCAAAAACTGGTAGATGGCGGCGATGCACTTTTCCTTGTTCCCCTCAAAATCCAGCGGGATGCGCTGCACGCTCAGCGGCTGGCCGGCCTCCTGCATGGCGCGGGAGTAACCGGCCAGACGACTGGCCATTTGGGTCTGCTCCGACTCGGTGGTGAGAAACGCGATGCGGGTCATGCCCTGATCCAGCAAGTGGCGCGTGGCTTCGTACACGCCGGCCTCGCCATCGACCACGATGTAGTCGGTGGGCAGGTCGGGCAGGTAGCGGTCGAAAAGCACCGTCGGAATGCCGCTTTTCAGCAGCGACTCAATCTCCTTTTCCACCCCGGCGGGCGGGGCGATAATGTAGCCGTCGATGTGCCGGTCGCGGAACATGGTCAGCAGGTCCTTGGCCTTGGCCGTGTCGTTGTCGGTGCTGCAATACAGGATGCGGTAGCCCCGGGCAAAGGCGTGGCGCTCGATCAGCCAGGCCACGGTGGCGAAGAACGGGTTGGAGATATCCTCGATGATCAGGCCGATGACGTGCGTCTTGCCGGTGCGCAGGCTTTTGGCCAGCTGGTTGGGCTTGTAGCCCACCTCGTCGACGTACTTGAGCACCCGCTCGGCCAGGGCGTCGCTGATGCGGTGCTCCTTGGCCTTGCCGTTGAGCACCAGCGAAACCGTGGCGATGGATACTTCTAAATGCTTGGCAATGTCGTGGATAAGGGTCCGCTTTTTCAAGGCAACTACGCTGGAAGGGTGCTAGGCTACCAGGTAGGCCGCGCCGAATACCCCGGCGCTGTCGCCGAGCAGCGGCTTCACGACCGGGGCTTCAAACTGATGGTCGAACACGTACTTGTTGACGCTGGCCACCCCTGCCTGGTAAAGAGCGTCAATATTACCCACGCCACCGCCAATAACAATCACGTCGGGGTCGAGCATGTTGACTACGGCGCTCAGCGCGAGGCCGAAGAAGTTGGTGAGGCGGCGCAGGGTGAGCGTGGCCACGGCGTCGGTGCCGGCCTGGGCGCGGGCCACAATCTCCTGTAGGTCAAGCGCCTCCCCACTCTGCTGGGCGTAGTAGCGCTCCAGGGCCGGGCCGGAGAGGATGCTCTCGTTGCAGCCCTTCTTACCGCAAAAGCAGGGGTAGCCTTCCGGCTCGCTCAGGTAATTGTGGCCCCACTCGCCGGCAATGCCGTGGAAGCCTTCCACGAGGTGGCCGTTCACGACCAGCCCCCCGCCGACCCCCGTACCCAGGATGATGCCGAACACCACTTTGGCCTCGGGAAACTGCTGCTTCACCACCCCCAGCCGGGTTTCGGCCAGGGCAAAGCAGTTGGCGTCGTTGGCCAGCACCACGTCCAGGCCCAGCCGCTGCGCCAGGTCGGCGCGCAGGGGGCGGCCGTTGAGCACGGTGGCGTTGCAGTTTTTCATCAGGCCGGTTTTGGGCACGGTGGTGCCGGGCGTACCGATGCCCAGCCGGGCGGGGCGGTAGCCGGCGGCGGCTTCCATGTGCTGCACCAGCAGGGCCAGCTGGCCTACGATGTGGTCGTAGCCCTGCCCGGCCCCAGTGGGCACGCGGTGGCGAAACAGTACTTCCGGGTGTTGGGCCGAGCGCAGGATTACGCCTTCCATTTTGGTGCCGCCCAGGTCGATGCCCCAGAGGTTTTGTTGCGGGTTAAAATTTTCCACGAGCTAACTACTTGCTACTTTTACGACTAGCCCAGGCGCCGGGCCGGCACCGGTTGCATCACCGATGCCTGGCCCTGACTTCCTTAGCCGCCCGCCCTTCCAGTATTTTCCGGGGCCGGGCTGCTAAAAGCTATTAGCCTGCAAGTAGCATATTTTTTTTGTTTTTCCCATAATTCCCCCCGCCCTGCCCCGGCAGTAGCCTGAACGGTGGGCCGCGACCGGGCCGCGCCGGTGCGGTTTGGCCGGGCGGTGGTCGGTACATTAGTCTCCTCATCTCCTTTTTTCCCACGTTCTTTTTGCATGGCAGCCCCCGCCCCTACCATTTCCCGCCCCAGTGCCGCCAGCGCGGCCAGCGGCCCCGCGCCGCGCTACACCTCGGCCCTGAGTGCCGTTACCACCCTGTTCTTTTTGTGGGGTTTCATCACTTGTCTCAACGACATTCTGATTCCATACCTCAAGGCCATCTTCCAGCTTTCCTTCGCCCAGGCCAACCTCATCAACCTGTGCTTTTTCGGGGCCTACTTCCTCATGAGCATCCCGGCCGGCAAGCTCGTGGCCCGCATGGGCTACAAGCAGGGCATGCTGCTGGGCTTCGTGGTGGCGGCCATCGGGGCCTTTCTGTTTTACCCGGCGGCGGCCCAGCGGGCCTACGGGCTGTTTCTGGGCGCGCTGTTTGTGCTGGCCTCGGGCATCACGCTCTTGCAAGTAGCGGCCAATCCGTACGTGGCCATTCTGGGGCCGCCCGAGTCGGCCTCGTCGCGGCTCTCGCTCACGCAGGCTTTCAACTCGCTGGGCACCACGCTGGCCCCGCTGCTGGGTAGCGCGCTTATTCTGAGTCGCTTGCCTAAGCTGGACAACGCCACCACGGCAGCCAGCATCGACATCAGCGCCGTGCAGCTGCCCTACCTCGTCATCGGCGGCATGCTCCTGCTCATCAGCTTGGTTCTGAGCCGCATCAATCTACCCGTCATTCAGCACGTGACCGACGACGACGATGCCACCGGCGAGCACCACAGCAGCGCCTGGCAGTATCGCCACCTCATCCTGGGTGTGGTGGGAATTTTCATGTACGTGGGGGCCGAAGTGGCCATCGGCTCGCACATTGTGAGCTACTTAGCCCTACCCAACGTGCTGGGTCTCGACCCCACGGCCGCCGGCAACAAGGTAGCTTACTACTGGGGTGCGGCCATGATTGGCCGCTTCGCCGGGGCTTACTTACTCAATAAGTTTTCGCCTGCCAAACTACTGGCTTTCACGGCCGTCGGCGCCGTAGTGCTCATTCTCATCTCCATCAACACCACCGGCGCGGTGGCCATGTGGAGCCTGTTGGCCGTGGGCCTGATGAACTCCGTGATGTACCCCACCATCTTCACGCTGGCCGTGGCCGGGCTAGGCCGCCACACCGAGGAAGGCTCGGGCCTGCTGTGTACGGCCATCGTGGGCGGGGCACTGGTGCCCATGCTCTTCGGGGCCATTGCCGACCACGGCGGCCTGCGGCTGGCCCTGCTGCTGCCCATCGTGTGCTACGCGTACATCATGTGGTATGGCCTGCGCGGCAGCCGCCGTGCAGGCGTAGCCTAGCGCGGATTTCCTGGCGAAGCTGCGCCGCATTACGTAAATAGTTATTCCGAAATCATTGGCGACTCATTATCGTCTTTACCTGCGATTCAGGAGTAGCTGTTTATCCCATTCAACGGGCGGCATTGATGATTAACGAATGAATTATTACAGCGATGGTGAATCACGAATCCGCATTGCCCCGGTCCTAGCCCGGCAGCAACGGCTAGCTTCAGCCGGCTAGTAAAGCATCTTATCATTGCGTAGCCGCCCCTACAATACCTTGCAGTATTTACCTAAGCCCAGCCAGCTATTTTCTTAGATAGCCGATGCTCCCAAAAGAAAAGCCCTTCGCTAGCGAAGGGCTTTTCTTTTACTTAGTAATCAGGGATTGCTATTGCTTACGGCCCGGCTTGCTTTTGGGCGTTCCGTCTTTCTTACGGCCGTAGGGAGCTTCCGCGTCGGTAACGTTGGGCTCGCGGGGCGTGCGGGGCTTGCGCTCCTTTACGGTCGGGGTATACTCACCGCTCAGCAGGCCCTCAGCTTCTTCCACGGCGCCTTGGAGGTTGGTGAGCAGGGAAGAAATCTTGCGCAGGGAACGCCGTACGTCGGCTCTGAATGCGTCGGCGTGCTGGGCACTTTCGAGTACTTGCTGGATTTGGGCGAGGTCAACGGCCATTGGAAAGAGGGAAATTAAAAAGGTGGATTGGTTGAAAAGGTAAAGTTAGATACGCTGCAGGTATTACTCGCATAATCGCCAAATTGTTTTGCGTTTTATTGTTTATTTCGCTGCGCCCGGCGGGCAGAATTGCCAGCACATTAGGCAATATCTTCGCTACAGGAACAGCCGATATACTCTCAGCTGACTAACACCAGGCCATTCGGTATCGTACCGGGTAGAGCCTGTTTGTTTTTCCCCGTTGGATGCAATTAACTCCCGAACGAAAAATATACAACCTGGGAGTAATTCGGCATCGAATTGGACGAACGCACAGTATACCGATAGCCTACTCACTTTTCAGTCGGCCGCGGGCCTGGCCTTTTGCATGAATAGCTCCACGTACGATGCCGTTGTAGTCGGGTCGGGTCCCAACGGGCTGGCCGCCGCCATTGCCCTGCAGCAAGCCGGCCTGGCGGTGCTGCTGCTCGAAGGCAAAAGAGAGCTGGGCGGCGGGCTGCGCACGGCCGAGCTCACGCTGCCCGGCTTTCGCCACGACATCTGCTCGGCCATTCACCCGCTGGCCGCGGCCTCGCCGTTTTTTCAAACGCTGCCGCTGGCGCAGTATGGCTTGCAGTATATATCGCCGCCCGTGGCCGCCGCCCACCCCTTCGACGACGGCACCGCCGCCACGGTAGTCAACTCCCTGGATACCACCGCCCAGGAGCTCGGCCCCGACGCGGCCGCCTACCGCCGCCTGCTGGCCCCGCTCGTGGCCCGCTGGCCCCGCCTGGCCCCCGACGTGCTGGCTCCCCTGCACTGGCCGCAGCACCCGCTGGATTTGGCGCGCTTCGGCCTGGCGGCGCTGCTGCCAGCCACGGCGCTCACCCGGCTTTTCCGCGGCGAAGCGGCCAAGGGGCTGTTCGCGGGCATGGCGGCCCACGCCATTCAGCCGCTCGGCAACCTGACTACTGCGGCCATTGGGCTGGTGCTGCTGATGGCGGCCCACCGGGGCGGCTGGCCCCTGCCCCGCGGCGGCTCGCAGGCCATTGCCGACGCGCTGGCGGCGCACTTCCGGGCGCTGGGCGGCACCATCGAAACGGGCACCTACGTGCGCTCGCTGGCCCAACTGCCCCCGGCGCGGGCCGTGCTGCTCGACGTGACGCCGGCCCAGCTCTTACAGATTGCGGGGCACCGCTTGTCGACCATCTACCAGTGGCAGCTGCGGCGCTACCGCTACGGCATGGGCGTGTTCAAGGTCGATTGGGCGCTGGCCGAACCCATCCCGTTTACCGCGCCCGGCTGCCAGCAGGCGGGCACGGTGCACCTCGGCAACACCCAAGCCGAAATAGTGGCCGGCGAGCTGGCTACCTCCCAGGGCCGGCACCCGGCGCGGCCCTTCGTGCTGCTGGCCCAGCCCAGCCGCTTCGATTCCAGCCGCGCCCCGGCCGGCCAGCATACGGCTTGGGCGTACTGCCACGTGCCCAATGGCTCGCGGGTCGATTGCACGGCGGCCATCGAGGCCCAGGTGGAGCGCTTTGCGCCGGGCTTCCGCGACCGCATCATCGGCCGCCACACCTTCGATACCGTCCAGCTCGAAGACTACAACCCCAACTACGTGGGCGGCGACATCAACGGCGGGCGGCTCGATATCAGCCAGTTATTTACCCGGCCGGCTTTGCGGGCCTCGCCTTACCGCACCTCGCGGGCGGGGCTCTACCTGTGCTCGTCGGCCACGCCGCCCGGCGGGGGCGTGCACGGCATGTGCGGCTACCACGCCGCCCGGCAAGCCCTGCACGACGTATTTAGGCTGCCCGCCCCCCCGCTCTGGCCGGGCTGAGGGCCGACTCCCGGCGGCGGATAGTCGCCCTACCCCAGGCCCGCGCTCGCTAACCCGTTTTTAGAAAACCCCGCAGTAAAACCAGGCTAAATCTGCCATTCTTACCAAAAAAATGTCACGGAACGGCTGATTTTTAAGGGATCAGGGGGCTACATTTGCGACTCGCACCCTTTTTTTATCAGTTGTTATTTATGTCACCCACCACTGCTTCCCCGGCCGCCGCGCCGGCCGACCCAACTGCGTATTTTTCCGACCGCATTCTCCAGATTCAGGAGTCGGCCACTATCGCCATGGCGAAGAAAAGCCGCGAGCTGGCCGCCCAGGGCGTAGACGTGATTAACCTGAGCTTCGGCGAGCCCGATTTTCAGACCCCGCAGTACATCAAGGACGCAGCTAAAAAAGCTATCGACGAGGGCTTTACCTTTTATACTCCGGTGCCGGGCTACCTCGACCTGCGCCAGGCCATCTGCGCCAAGCTGCTGAACGAAAACCACTTGACCTATTCGCCCAATCAGATTGTGGTGAGTACCGGGGCCAAGCAAGCGCTCAGCAACATTATCATGACCTTGGTCAACCCCGGCGACGAGGTGATCATCTTTTCGCCTTACTGGGTAAGCTACGCCGCGCAGATCGAGCTGGCCGAGGGCGTGGCCGTGCCCATCATGGGCTCGCTCGAAAACGACTACAAGGTGACCGCCGCCGAGTTTGAGGCCGCCATTACGCCGCGCACCAAGGCCGTGATGTACTCCTCGCCCTGCAACCCCACCGGGGCCGTATTCAGCCGCGCCGAGCTCGGGGCCATTGCCGAGGTGCTGGCCCGCCACCCCGGCATTTTCGCCATCGCCGACGAGATCTACGAGTACATCAACTTCACCGGTGAGCACGTGAGCCTGGCGCAATTCGACGCCGTGAAAGACCAGGTTATCACCATCAACGGCTTCTCGAAGGGCTACGCCATGACGGGCTGGCGCCTGGGCTACCTGGCCGCGCACCCCGCCATCGCGGCGGCCTGCGACAAGCTGCAAAGCCAGATTACTTCCGGCACCTGCTCCATCGCCCAGCGCGCCGGGCTGGCTGCCCTGCAAGGGGGCCGCTCCTCGGCCGACGAGATGGTGACGGCCTACCACCGCCGCCGCGACCTCGTGCTGAACCTGGTGAAAGACATCCCAGGCCTCGTGACGCCCACGCCCGACGGGGCCTTCTACATTTTCCCCGACGTATCGGCCTTCTTCGGCCGCACCGCCCCCGACGGGGAGGTCATTAAAGACTCGTCGGACCTGGCGCTGTACCTGCTGCGCGACGCGCACGTGTCGGCCGTGAGCGGCGACTCGTTTGGCGCCCCCGACTGCATCCGCTTCAGCACCGCCGCCGCCGATGATAAGCTGACGGAGGCGTTTACCCGGATTAAGAAGAGTTTGGCGGTGCTTAGCTAATAGCCAGTAGTTTAAAGAAGAGCCCCGCCTGAAAGCTTCAGGCGGGGCTCTTCTTTAAACTACTGGCTTAGTGTAGTCTACGATACACTGAAGCACCCCTAGTAAACGAGGCAGCTCTAAGGTATAATAGCGAGTTTCATCCAGTGTACAGACATTCCCCTCCAGCTTCATGAACTGCCACTCTACCCCAGTGGTAGCACAGCCATAGAGGGTAGGAATGGACTTGTGCTGACGCTCGTTGAAGCGGGCAGCCCCGACAAGTTGCGCTGCACATTGCACGGTACCGTGGTCCATATCCTGCTTTTTCGCTTCTGCAATGCAGAAAACTGGCGCTTTAATAAAGTTATGCAGGCGCACGTAAGAGAGCACGAAATCACACTCACCATTGAGTCCACGCGCCGGGTCAACGTCTAGAAAACCGCCGGATACAATCGTGAACTCGTGGGAGTTGCGTCGGGCTAGTTCCGCTAATATGGGGCTTATCAACCGCTCTGAGCGCGATTTTTCGTTGCCGAAGCCCAATTGATTGGCCAGCGCCAAGGACTCGAGCAACCATGCGCTTGGTACCACGGGCTCGGCTGCCGTGAAGAGGTAATCCCCCTGAAAGTCGATTCCAAATTCCGCTCCTAAGCGCTCAATCGTAAAATCACTGTAGGCCATAGCCCAAAGATACGCCCCGCCCCCGCCGTACCTTTACGGGTACTTATGAACTTGCTATCCGCCGAGAACATCTCGAAGAACTACGCCGACCGCTGGCTATTTAAGGACCTCAATTTCGGGCTGCAACAGGGGCAGCGCGTCGCCTTCGTGGGCATCAACGGCACGGGCAAAACCACGCTCATGAAGGTGCTGGCCGGCCTTGAAGCGCCCGATACGGGCCTGGTAACGCGCCGCCAGGGCATCCGGGTGACCTACTTGGGCCAGCAGCCGGTGTTTGACGAAAGCCTGACGGTGGAGGAAACCATCTTCGCCAGCCAGAACGACACGCTCCGCGCCGTAAAGGCCTACGAGCACGTGGTCAACGACCCCAACCACGACCCCGACGAGCTGCAAAAGGTGATGGAGCGCATGGACGCCCTCAACGCCTGGGACTACGAGTCGCAGGTGCAGCAGATTCTGGGCAAGCTCGGCATCCTGGGCGACCTGCTCACGCGCAACGTGAGCAAGCTCTCGGGTGGGCAGCGCAAGCGCGTGGCCCTGGCCCGCGTGCTCATCGAGGAGCCCGACGTACTGCTGCTCGACGAGCCCACCAACCACCTCGATCTGGCCACCATCGAGTGGCTCGAAAACCGTCTCAACTCCCCCAGCCTCACGCTATTGATGGTGACCCACGACCGGTATTTCCTCGACAAGGTGGCCAACGAAATCGTGGAGCTCGACAAGGGGCAGATGTACCGCTACCAGGGCAACTACGCCTACTTCGTGGAGAAGAAGGCCGACCGCGAGATGCGCGAAAGCATTGAGGTCGAGAAGGCCCGCCAGCTGTTCAAAAAGGAGCTGGAGTGGATGCGCCGCATGCCCCAGGCCCGCGGCACCAAGCAGAAGGCCCGCATCGACGCCTTCTACGTGACCAAGGAAAAGGCCAGCACCAACCTCACCAAGCAGCAGCTGGAGCTGAGCGTGAAAACCACCCGCCAGGGCGGTAAAATCATTGAGGCCGAGCACCTCAATAAGAAGTTCGGCGACAAGGTAGTGCTCGATGATTTTAGCTACGTATTCAAGAAAAAGGACCGCATCGGGCTGGTGGGGCCGAATGGCGCGGGCAAGAGCACACTGCTCAACATGCTGACCGGCAAGCTCCAGCCCGACAGCGGCACCGTGGACGTGGGCCAGACCACCGTCTTCGGATACTACACCCAGACCGAGCTGGAGTTCGACCCCAGCCAGCGGGTGATTGACATCGTGAAGGAGGTGGCCGAAGTGGTAGAATTGGCCAACGGCGACGTACTCACGGCCAGCCAGTTTCTCACGCTGTTCCTCTTTCCGCCGGCCCAGCAGTATACGCTGGTGAGCAAGCTCAGCGGGGGCGAAAAGCGCCGCTTGCAACTGCTGCGCGTGTTGGTGAAGAATCCCAACTTCCTCATTCTCGACGAGCCCACCAACGACCTCGACCTGGGCACGCTCAACATCTTGGAAGACTTCCTGCTGCACTTCACCGGCTGCCTGCTCATCGTGAGCCACGACCGCTACTTCCTCGACAACCTGGCCGAGCACCTCTTCGTGCTGGAGCCCGGCGGGCAGGTACTCAACTTCCCCGGCAACTACACCGACTACCGCGACTACCTGGCCGAGCGCGACGAGCTAGCCGCCCTCGAGGCCGAGGAAAAAGCCGCCAAGGCCGCCCGCGCCGCCGCCAAGGCCGCACCCGTCGCCCCCACCCCGGCCCCGGCGGCCGCCCCCGCCAAGCGCCGGGCCAGCTTCGCCGAGAAAAAGGAGTTTGAGCAATTAGAAAAAGACATTGCCGCCCTCGAAAAAGAAAAGGAACAGCTCGTGGCCAACCTGGCCACCGGGCAGGGCTCGCGCCAGGAGCTAATCGACTGGCCCGCCCGCCTGCAAGCTGTCGATAAGGACTTAGATGCTAAAGGCGAGCGCTGGTTGGAACTCAGTGACTTCGTGTAGCGCCCGGGCGACAACCTACGGTAAAAGGCAGAGGCTCCGTCAGGAGTCTCTGCCTTTTTCAAATTGGGGGCCGCCGATAACATCCGCACCAACGCGGCCGTATTCGGCACGTTATTCTTGTTCTACCTTTTTTCTGCTACCGTGAGCGACCAGGTCATTTTTTCGCAGCCCTACGGCACTGTACTGGTTGATGCCAGCGTGCCGTGCGTCATTACGCAGTGGCACGCCTTTGCCAACGCCACCGAGTTTGTGGCCTTGCAGGGCTTTGCCCTGGAGTATTTCGAGGCGCATTCTACGCCGGCCAAGCCCTGGGGCTGGGTGGGCGATGTGCGCCAGATGGGAGCCATTCCGGCCAAGGCCCAGGCCTGGCTCATTGCCGAGTTCAACCCCCGCGCGACGGCCGCCGGCCTGCGCGAGGTGAGCGTAGTCGTGGCCGAAACCGTGTTTGGGCAGATTGCCACCCAGCGCTACATCGACGAAACCCGCCGGCACCAGGATCGCGCCGCCCTGCGCACCCAACTCTACGACTCGCTGGCCACGGCCAAGCAGGGTGCCCGGCAAACGCTGGCCGAGCGCTAGCACTACGAGAGCAGCTTTCAACTTCCTCAACAGAATTAAAAATTAAAAATGAGCAATTAAAAATCTGCAAGTTATTGATCTGTAAATTTTTAATTATTCATTTTTAATTTTTAATTCTCCCCAGAGGTATACACCAGCTCGGAAACCGCACCAAATAATAAGGCACCCCAGCCGCCGGAATACCTTCGGCGGCTGGGGTGCCTTTGCAATCAGCAGCAAACTACTTGTTACTCACTGGCTTTTAGGCCTTCCAGAGCTCGTGCTCCTGGCCTTTGCTGGTGGTGAGGATGAAGCGGGGCGGGTTGGCGCGCAGCACGAGGCGCACGCGGCCGGGATACTTTTCGGAGTCTATCCACACGCCATCCTCCTTCTGGGGCTTTTCGGCGGCGGGCAGGTAGGCGGTGGGCAGCAGCACGTCGGTATCCGATTTGAGGTCGAGGTGTACTTTTTCGAGCGCGGCTTCGAGGTCGGGGCCGAAGTCGTCGTTGAAGTCGTCTTCGAGGTCGTGCAGGGCTTCTTCTACGTCGTCGTAGCGGGCATCGTCGTAGGTGAGCGTTTGCAGTTCGGCTTTCTTCTCAATCAGGGCCACGAGGGCTTTGTTCAGGTCGGCGGCGTTCATCGGGGCAGGGGAAAGGCTTCAGAAAGTGGGTATGCCGCAAATTTGCGCACGAAACGGCAAATGACCTTGCCAACCCCGGCCCGCGCCCGGCCGTTAAGGCGGCCATGTGGCTGTCTTACACCCTGGCCGGCGCGGCGCTGCTGGCCCTGCTCTTCTTTTTTTACCGCTACCTCACCGCCGATACCCGGCGGCGGCGGGCGGCCCTGGCCGCGCCCTTCCCGGACGCGTGGCGCACGCTACTCACTGAAAACGTGGCATTTTACGACGGCCTGGAGGCTGCCGACAAAACCCGCTTCGAGCAGGCCATGCAGCTTTTTCTGGCCCGCACGCGCCTCACCGGCATTCAAACCGAAATCGACGACCTCACGCGGGTGCTCACGGCGGCGGCGGCCGTTATTCCGGTATTCGGCTTTCCGGGCTGGGAATACCCGACCCTGCACGAGGTACTGATAGTACCCGACGCCTGGCAGCTCGAAACCTGCCCCGACCAGGAAATAAAGTCGCTGGAAGGCACGCTGCTGGGCTCAGTGCAAAGCTTCCAAACCAGCCAGTACATGCGCCTCTCGCGGGCGGCCTTGGTGCAGGGCTTCGCCGATGCCGAGGATAAGCACAACGTAGGCGTGCACGAATTTGCCCACCTCGTAGATGAGGCCGACGGGCAGATCGACGGCATTCCGGCCACCGGCCTGCCGCCCGCCCTGCGCCGCCCCTGGGCCGAGGTGATGCAGCGCGAGCTGGCCGCCATCCGGGCCGGGCATTCCGACATCGACCCCTACGCCGGCACCAACGAGGCCGAATTTTTCGCGGTGGTGAACGAGTATTTTTTCGAGCGCCCCGAAAAGCTCAAGGAACACCACCCCGAGCTGTTCGACCTGCTGGCCCAGGCCCTGCACCAGCACCCCGAGCAAACCCTCACCGCCCACGGCAGCCACCTCGACCCGCGCCAGTGGCTGCGCCAGCTCCGCGCCAAGAAGAAGGTGCTGGGTCGCAACTCGCCCTGCCCCTGCGGCAGCGGCAAGAAGTACAAAGAGTGTCACATGCTGGCGGCGTCAGCCTAACGATGAACTACCTGGTGCCGTGAGCAAGCACTATTATTGCAGCTGATTTAGGTGGTCATTACCAGGCCATTTCCACTTATCAGCTGCTGGATGCGCACTCTTTTTATTTTTTCAATAGTGCTCAGCTTAGCGCTGAACAGCTGCCCTTGCGGAGCGCAAGTAGTGCACTACCTCCCAGCACCACAAAATCTGACACCTTTGCCCGCCGCTTCGGCCTACGTAGCCCACGTAGTTGATGCGCGCCCTGATAACAGCGCACTGGGGTACACGAGGGCTGGTAGCACAGTGGCGCAGCCGTTCGTGTTCCGCAGTGAGCTGGCTGCTATTTTACAAGACTACTACGCTCACTTCGCGCCCGGCCAGCCCCAGGCTGTGCCGTTGATGATGCGCTTGTACAAGCTGGAAGCCACTGAAGATACACACCGGTTTGGCCCAGCAGCCGTTCTGGCCACGATGGAGGCCGTTTTCTATGCTCCGCAGGCCGATGGTACTTACCGCGCCGTAGTCAGCTTCTCGCGCACTCTGCAGCGCCCAATTACCGGTGGTCTGAATGCAGCCTTAGTCAGCCATTCGACTAATCTGGAGACTTTATTTCTGAGTGCAGCAGCGGCTGGAGGCAATCAGGCTAATTGGGTGGCTACGGGGCCGACCTTCTCAATGGCCCAACTACTGGCCGTCCAACAGCCTCCCGCTGTGCAGCCACTGCTTAAGCCGGGGCAGCCCCGCAAGCCGGGCTTTTATCATTCATGGACAGAGTTCAGCGCCAATACCCCCAGCGAGCCGGGCACCCCCGAGGTCGAAATTCGTCCTATCCCCGGTAGCGCGTGGGTAGGTGATAATGAAATCAAGCCGTATCGTATGCGGGGCGATAAGCGCGAACTGGTGCTAGACGTTTGGGGATTTAGCGACGGCGACAAGGCGTACATCCGCGTTGGGCGAGATTATTACTTGCTGCGTCCCCATGAAGATGACTACATTTTTTTTGGGCGAGCTGGCATGAGTCCATTAAGCCAGTCGACCAATGCTGCGCTGGGAGTAATGCTGGCACTTAACGGCTACTACCCTAGCGGCTCAAACTCTGAACGCCAGGCCGAGCACCGGGCGTTATTTCGACTGAGTTCTGCCAGTGGCTTCGTTAGCCAGTGCGAGTCGATGGGTACCACGCTTTCTTCAACCAGCGAGCGGCCAGCGCAATTCTTCGTGTATCGCCCCCGCAATGCCAAGGGTCCGGCGGTACGCATTCGGCTATCAACTGAAGACACATCCCAAGAACTAGCAGCGGGCAACTTTGTGGCATTCTCGCCTCCCATCGGGGCTTTGGTTACGGTATACTTAGTGCCCGCCACCGGATCGGAAATTGCGCTACCCGTCTTGGCCACCAACCAAAGCGCTGTCTACCTCGAATGCCGACCAGCCGAGGCGACTCCGCTACGCCAAGTACAACCAGATGTTGGGGCAAACGCCGTAACGCGCCTGATTCGTTAGCCAGCGACACTTGTTCCAATTCCACGGTCGGAGCCCAGTACAGCTTCTTACTTTCTACCACGGCCTCCCGGCGCTCTTACACGGCGGCAAGTGGGCACGGGTGCTTCTTTGCTGAGCATCAGGGCGTCGCGGTTGGCAGCGAGGAAGGCTAAGTCCCCGGCCCACGAGCCGATTACTAAATGCGAGCGGCTAATTTGCTGCATCTTTGGTAGCCTTACTCCACCCATTTTTTTCCCAAGCTGCCTATGCGCCTCGCTACTTTTTTTATCGCCGCTACGCTGGGGCTGGGTTATGCGATAGCTCCGTGCGCCGCGCAGTCGTACGAGGTTGAGCTGAGCGGCCAAGCGCTGGCCGTGCCGGGCCGCACGTTCTACATCAAGCAAGTGCTCGATGGGCGACGCGTGCGGGCGGGCATCGGTACGGTGCGGCGTGGTATGGGCAACGTGCCCCAGCGCGCCGACCTCAAGCCTACCGTCACCCAGGCCCTGCAAACCCTGCTGACGCAGCAGCTACCACCCCAGCCCACCGACCATCCCGTGCTGGCCCTGGTTCGCAACCTGCACGTGCAGGAAGACATCACCCTGACCAGCGAGCAGGCAACCGACGAAGTTGCGCTCGATTTTTACCTGCTTGATGAGCAAGGCAACGCGCACTTTGCCCTGGCTACCAGCGAGACCGTGCAGAGTAAAGGTCTCGAAACTACCAATCGCCACCCGCGCCAGCTGGCGCAAGCGCTGCAGGCCTGCCTGACGCCACTAACCCAGGTCGACTGGGCAGCGGTCGCCGCTCAGCCGGGCCGCCCGCTGGCCGAGCTCCAGGGGCCGCCCCCTGCTGCCCCGCTAGCCTACTCCGTGCTGACCGACTCGATCCGCCCGGCGGGGTTCTACCGCACGTTTCTCGATTTTCGCAACAACAGCCCGGTCACCAGCCCGACGCTGGAGGTAGTACCCGAGCGCGTATTTGGCAAGGGCTGGGGCGGCATTTCAACCTACACGCCTTATTTGCAGGAGCCCGATGGCAAGCGCGGCGCGCAGCTACGGGGCATCTGGGGTTTTTCGGATGGCCGGCAGGTATATATTTTTCATCACAAGCGCTACTGGCAGCTGACGCGCCAGGGCAATACCTTCGGCTTCGTGGGACCCAGCACGGCCGACCCGGGGGCCGTCAGCACGGGGGCCCTTATTGGGGGCCTGGCGGGCGGGGCCATTGCGGCGGCTTCGACCAGCGGCCGGCCCACCGACTACACCCTGAATCTGCTCACGGGCCGCGTTTCTACGCTGGCCGAAGACGATTACGTGACGACGCCCGATACGGTATTGCTGCACATATATTGCCGCAAAAGCAGCCTGGGCACCACGCCGCAAACCGTGTATCTGAATGGAAAGGCAGTTGGGGAGATTTCCGAAAATCAACTGCTTACCATTCCCTATACCGAGCACGTAGGCGAGCTGCACCTGCGGCTGGGCACCCGCAAGGACCGCGAGCTGGTAGTGCAGCCCGACTTCCTGGCCCCGGTGTACGTGAAGGTGGCGCGCTACCCCGACGACGATACCCATCCGCCCCTGGAGGTTGTCTCGGCGAAAGTCGGCACGTTCGACCTGCGGACTATTAAGCCCCGGCCGACCCTACCCTAGCTCGGTACTGGGGTCCCAGTACAGCTTTTTGAACTCCACCACCGTGTCGTCCTCCACCCGTACGCCCTCGGCCTCCAGGCGCTCCTGCATGGCGGTGGGCGTCGGAAAGTGGTGTCGGCCAGTAAGCTGCCCCAGCCGGTTGACAACGCGGTGGGCGGGCACGGGCGCATCTTTTTGGCGCGTCAGGGCGTCGAGGTTGGCCGCCATGAGGGCGTAGCCCACGGCCCGCGAGCCGTGCTTGGCCCCCAGGTAGTGGGCAATGGCCCCGTAGCTGGTGACGCGGCCGGGCGGCACGAGGCGCACCACCTCGTGCACGTCGGCAAAGTAGTTGCGCTCGGGCACGGGGCCGGCGACCGGGGCAGGGGGCGGGGTTGATTTTCTCATAACGGGTAATTAACGGCGTAATGCCAGCCTATGGCGCAACCCCGGTCGGGCGGGCGCGTCCTTGCGCCTGCGCGCTGAACCCGAAATTAGCGCCCACTGTTACCCGGCCTTCGGGCAGCCAGCCGGCACCTTACGGCGCTAGCGACTGATTTTCAACAGCTTTTTTGTATGCGCTTTTTTTCTGCGGCCCGGTCTGGCAATTACTTTCCAAGCTCGGCCCCGCTCCTGCTGGCTGGCACGCTGGCCCTGCTGGCCGCCTGCCACGGCAAAACCGACGAGGCCAAAGGCGGGGGCGGTAAAGATGGTAAAAAGAACAACGGCCCCGCCCTGGTCGACGTGCTCATCGCCCGCCCCTCCTCGGTCAGCGACTCGGTCGAGGCCAACGGCACGGTGGTGGCCAACGACTTCGTGGAGCTGCACCCCGAGGTGAGCGGCCGCCTCACCGCCCTCAACGTGCGCGAGGGCCAGCGCATCGCCAAGGGCACCGTGATTGCCCGCGTCAACGACGCCGACCTGCGCGCCCAGCTCCAGAAAACCAACGCCGTGCTGCGCGTGTCGCAGCTCTCGGTGAGTCGCCTCGAAAAGCTGCTCAAGGTGCAGGGCGTAAACCAGGCCGACTACGACCTGGCCGTGAGCCAGGTGCAGAGCGGCCAGGCCGACGCCGCCTACACCCAGGCGCTCATCGCCAAAACGGTGGTGCGCGCGCCCTTCGCCGGGGTGCTGGGCTTGCGCCAGGTGAGCCCCGGGGCTTACGTGACGCCCGCCACCATCATCGCCACCTTGCAGGCCGACAATAAGTTGAAAGTAGACTTCACCCTGCCCGAAGCCTACAACAACCTCGTGCAGCCCGGCGCGAAAGTGACGGTGAGCTTCGCCGGCAACCCGCCGCGCCGCTACCCGGCCACCGTGCAGGCCCTCGAAAGCCAGCTCAATCAAACCACCCGCAACCTGACCGTGCGCGCCCTGCTGCCAGCCGGCGCGCAGGTGAGCCCCGGCTCGTTTGCGCGGGTGCAGGTGGCCACCGGCGCGGCCAAGCGTAGCGTGGTGCTGCCCACCAGCGCCATCATGCCCGGCGACAAGTCGGACCAGGTGGTGCTCGTGAAAAACGGCAAGGCCAAGATGCAGGACGTGAAAACCGGCGACCGCCAGGATGATAAAATTGCGGTGGTCAGCGGCCTTGCGCCCGGCGACTCGGTCGTGACGAACGGGGTGCTCTTCACCCAGCCGGGCAAGCCGGTGAAGGTGCGGGGCGTAAAATCATTTAACAATTAACAATTATCATTTAACAGGCTCTTTCTTGGCTTTTCGTCACTTATTGAATTGCTTAACAGTAGAAAAAAGAGTGTTGTGTGGATAACGTGAGGTAAGCTGTTAAATGATAAATGTTATTTGTTAAATGATACGATGAACATATCCGAATTATCCCTCAAGCGGCCCGTCCTCGCCACGGTGTTCAACCTACTGCTGATTCTCTTCGGCGGGGTGGGCTTCTCGTTTCTGGCGCTCCGCGACTACCCGGCCATCGACCCGCCGATTATCAGCGTGACGACCTCGTACACCGGGGCCAACGCCGACGTGATTGAAAACCAGATCACGGAGCCGCTGGAGAAGCAGATCAACGGCATCCCGGGCATCAAGTCGATTACCTCCAGCTCGTCGCTGGGCAGCAGCAACATCACTGTCGAGTTTGAGCTGGGCGTGGATTTGGAGGCCGCCGCCTCCGACGTGCGCGACAAGGTGGGCCAGGGCGTACGCTCGTTGCCGCAGGACATCGACGCCCCGCCGGTGGTGGCCAAGTCGGACGCCAACTCCGACAACATCCTCATCCTGGCCGTGCAGAGCCGCACCAAGAGCCTGATGGACCTCAGCGACTTTGCCGAGAACAACTTGCAGCAGCGCTTCCAGACCATCAACGGGGTGTCGGCCATCAACATCTTCGGGCAGCAGCGCTACGCCATGCGCCTGTGGCTCGACCCGGCCAAGATGGACGCCTTCCAGGTGTCGTTTACCAACGTGCAGCAGGCTCTCAACGCCGAAAACGTGGAGGTGCCGGCCGGCAAAATCTACGGCGGGCAAACCGAGCTGACCATCCGCACGATGGCGCGCTTCACCACCGAGGCGCAGTTTCGCAACCTCATTCTCCGCGAGGACAAAAACGGCATCGTGCGTCTCGGCGACGTGGCCCGCGTGGTGCTCGGCCCCGAAAACTACGAGCAGGCCTGGAAGGTCAACGGCGCCTACGCCATCGGCCTGGCCGTGGTACCCCAGCCGGGCTCCAACTACGTGGCCATCGCCGACGAATTTTACAAGCGCCTGGCCGAGGTGCAGAAGGAAAACAAGTCGGACATCCAGATGCGGGTGCTGACCGACAACACCAAGATCGTGCGCAACTCGATTGAGGAAGTGGAGGAAACGCTCATTATCTCCTTCGGGCTGGTGGTCGTGGTGATTTTCTTCTTCTTCCGCAACTGGCTCACCGCCCTGCGCCCGCTCATCGACATTCCGATTTCGCTGATTGCCACGTTCTTCGTGATGTACCTGGCGGGCTTCACTATCAATATCCTGACCCTGCTGGGCATCGTGCTGGCCACCGGCCTGGTGGTGGACGACGGCATCGTGGTGACGGAAAACATCTTCCGCAAGCTCGAAGAGGGCATGGACATCAAGCAGGCGGCGCTGGAGGGCAGCAAGGAGATTTTCTTCGCCGTCATCTCGACCTCGCTCACGCTGGCGGTGGTGTTCTTGCCGGTGATTTTCCTGCAAGGCTTCACGGGGCGCCTGTTCCGCGAGTTTGGGGTGGTGGTCGCAGGCGCGGTGTTGATTTCGGCCTTCGTATCGCTCACCATCACGCCGGTGCTCAACGTGGTATTGCACCGCGAGAGCAAGGATAAGAGCGGCAGTGGCCACGGCAAGTTTTACGACGCGACCGAGCCGTTTTTCCAGGGCATGGAAAGCTGGTACGGGCGCGTGGTGGGCGGCTTCCTGCGGGTGCGCGGGCTGGCCTGGGTGGTAGTGGCGGCCTGCGCGGGCCTCATCTACTTTATCGGCAAGGGCCTGCCCACCGAGCTGGCCCCGCTCGAAGACCGCAGCAGCGTGCGCCTGACCCTGACCGGGCCGGAAGGCATGAGCTTCGGGGCCATGGAAAAGCTGAGCAGCCAGGTAGCGGCCTTCGCCAGCGATTCGGTGCCCGAAAACGACTTCGTATTCGCCCGCACCCCGGCCGGCGGCAGCGCCAACTCGGCGCAGGTACGCGTGGGCCTGGTGCCGCCCGACGAGCGCAAGCGCTCGCAGGACGACATTGCCAAGTACCTGACCAAGAAAACCAAGCGCTTCAACGACGCCCGCATTTTCGTGGTGCAGGAGCAAACCATCGCCGTGGGCTCGGGGGCCAAAAGCAGCCTGCCGGTGCAGTTCGTGCTTCAGAATACCGACCTCGATAAAATCCGCGAGGCGCTGCCCAAATTCCTGGCCGCCGCCCGGCAGGATCCTACGTTCCAGAACGTCGATACCAACCTCAAATTCAACCGGCCCGAGGTGCAGCTGACCTTCGACCGCTTGAAAATCCGCGACCTGGGCCTGACTACCCAGGACGTGGTGGCGGCGGTGCAAGGCGCGTTCGGCGGGCGGCGCATGGCCTACTTCCTGCTCAACGGCCGGCAGTACCAGGTAATCGGGCAGGTAGACCGCAACTCGCGCAGCGCCCCCAACGACATCAGCCGCCTCTATGTCACCAACAGCCGGGGCGAGAGCATCCCGCTCTCGGCGGTGGTGCACCAAGTGGAAAACTCCAACCCCAGCACGCTCTACCACTTCAACCGCCTGAAGGCCGCCACCCTCTCGGCACAGCTGGCCGAGGGCAAAACGGTGGGCGACGGCGTGCGCGCCATGCAGGCCATCGCCGACAAAGTGCTGGATAATAGCTTCTCCACGGCCCTCACCGGCTCTTCCCGCGACTTTGCCGAGAGCTCGGGCAACACGGCCTTCGCCTTTATGCTGGCCCTGGTGCTGATTTACCTGCTGCTGGCGGCGCAGTTCGAGAGCTTCCGCGACCCGCTCACCATCCTGCTCACGGTGCCGCTGGCCCTGGCCGGCGCGCTGCTTAGCCTCTGGCTCATGGGCCAGACGCTCAACATCTTCTCGCAAATCGGGATGATTATGCTCATCGGCCTCGTGACCAAGAACGGCATTCTCATCGTGGAATTTGCCAACCACCAGCGCGACGCCGGCCTGCCCCTGCGCGAGGCCGTGCGCCTGGCCGCCCAGCAGCGCCTGCGCCCCATCCTGATGACCTCGCTGGCCACGGCCCTGGGCGCGCTGCCCATCGCCCTGAGCCTGGGCGCGGCCAGCACCAGCCGCAAGCCGCTGGGCACGGTAATCGTGGGCGGCATTCTGTTCTCCTTGATTTTAACGCTGTTGGTGATTCCGGCCGTGTACACCTTCATCGGTAAAGAGCGCCAGCCGGCCGCCGCGGACGCAGAAGCAGCACCGACAATCGAACCAGCGCAAGTAGCGGCGTAGTGGCTTTACTCAGGCGTGGGTAACCTCACCCCTGGCCCCTCTCCTTGGGGAGAGGGGAGCCGACCGCAAATTAGGTTATGCGCAATCATTAAAAATTCGTCAGGCTCCCCTCTCCCCAAGGAGAGGGGCCGGGGGTGAGGTTACCCACGCCTGGCCACGTATTTTCTTCTCATGAAATCCTTCGTTATCGGCCTCGGGCTCCTCAGCCTCCCGCTCGCTGCCCTGGCCCAGACGCCCACGCCCGCCGTGCCGCCGCCCACCGTCGTGGCGGCCGACAACCGCGCGCCCGTCCTCACCCTGCGCGACGCCCTGCAAACGGCTCTCAAAAACAGCCTCGACATTCAAATCGGGCAAAACAACGTGGAGGTGCAGCGCCTGCAAAATACGCTGGGCTTCGCGGGTGGCCTGCCCACGGTGGGCCTCAACGCCAGCAACAACGTGGTAGTCAACAACACCCGGCAGCAGTTTAACGTGGGCGACCCGCGCACGGCGACCGGAGCGCGCTCCACGCAGTATACGGCGGGCCTAGCTGGCACCTTCCTGCTCTACAACGGCGGCTACGTGGTAGCCAACCGCCAGCGCCTGGGCGAATTACAGCAAATCAGCGAATTGCAGCTCAACTCGACGGTGCAGAACGTGCTGGCCGATGCCAGCCTCAAGTACTACGCCGTGGTGCAGCAGCAGCGCTACATCCGCACCCTGGAAGCCTCGGTGGAAGTGTCGCGCCAGAAGCTGCGCCTCATCGAAGCCCGGCAGGCGGTGGGCCTGGCCAACAATGCCGACCGCTTCCAGGCCCAGCTCGACCTCAACGCCCAGCTCCAGACCCAGCAGCAGCAGGCGCTGGCCGCCCAGCAGGCCAAAGCCGATTTGCTGCGCGCCCTCACCCTCGACCTGGCCACGCCCATCGCGGTCGAAGACACCATTCCGGTGGATCGCTCGCTGCGCTGGGCCGACCTCGACACGGCCCTCAACCGCAACCCCGACCTGCTGGCCGCCGACCGCCAGGTGCGCGTCAACGAGCTACTGGTGCGCCTGGCCCAGGCCAACCGCTACCCCTCGCTGGGCCTGAACGCGGGCACCAATTACAACCGCGCCCAGAACGCGGTCGGCAACACGCTCTTCAACCAAAGCTATGGCCCCTACGCAGGCTTCGGCCTCACGCTGCCCATCTACTCGGGCGGGGTTAACAAGCGCCTGGTCGACGTAGCCCGCGTGAATACTAAAACCGCCGCCCTCCAGCGCACGGCCGTGCAGCAAAACAACCTCGTGAACGCCCGCAAAGCCTGGCTGGCCTACGAGCAAACCCTGACCCTGGTCGATACCGCCGAGCAGAACTACACCACCGCCCGCCGTTTATTGAAACTCATCCAAATGCGCCTCGACGCGGGCATTGCCACGCTCGTAGACGTCCGCATCGCCCAGCAGAGCTTCGAGGATGCCGGCTACCGATTAGTGACTTACCGGTACAATGCCAAGTCGGCCGAGATTACCCTGCGGCAATTAGCGGCAATGCTTACCCCATAAGTAAGTATGTAGGATAAGCTTTAGCTTGTCCGGCGTCCGGGTACGCACCGGACGCTACCAAAACCCCAGCCAGCTACTAGCTGGGTAGCTTTGAAAATGAAGCCTGCCCGGCACTTGGTACGTACTCGGACGCCGGACAAGCTAAAGCTTATCCTACAGGTTATCCGTTTTGGTTATTCCGCGCCGCCTCGTTGCGGTTGAGCTTGGTAAGGAAAGAACGGGTAACTGCCGATTCGCTTTCGTAGCCCTTGCGGCGCTCGTTGGCCGCGTCGCTTTCGCCGCTGGCGGGCAGGGCGCGGTTTACCCAGGCCAGCAGATCGGTGGTGGTGCCGGGCAGCAGGCCGTGGAAGCCCGCTAATAGCTTGGCGGGCAGGGACAATATCAATTCACCGTCGCCGCGGCGGGTGGCGTTCCAGATGCTGCGGGCGGCCTGGTCGGCGCTCATGGTGAAGCCAGGCAGGGCGTCGGCCACGCTAAACCAGGCGTATTCTTTTTCGTGGTTGCCCTTCACGTCGGCATTCTGGGCGCTGCCGGTGCGGAGCAGGCCGGGGCAGACGGTAGTCACGTAGATACCATGCTGATTGAGCTCGGCCCGGAAGCCTTCCGACAAGCCCACCAGGGCAAACTTGCTGGCGCTGTAGGCCGTGAGGTGCGGAATAGCGACCTTGCCCCCCAGCGACGAGATATTGACAATCCGCCCCGCCCCGCGCTGCCGCATGCCCGGCAGCACTGCCTGCATGGCGTGAAACGGTGCCCAGAAGTGCGTATTCATAGCATCCTCAAAGTCGCGGGTGTCCATGTTCTCCAGCGGCCCGCCAATGATGATACCGGCGTTGTTGATGAGCACGTCGATGCCACCCAGCTTTTCCTCTACCTCAGCCACCAGGCTGCGCACGTCGGCGGCGTCGGTGAGGTCGCGTGAGAGGGCCAGCACGGTAGTCTCGGAGCCGCCGTAGCCGAGCAAGTCCTGCCGGGCGCGGGCCAGTTCCTGCTCGTCGCGGGCGCAGATGGCCACGCGGGCCCCCTCGCGCACGGCACGCCGGGCCAGCACCAGGCCCAGCCCCCGCGAGCCGCCGGTGATGAGAACGGTGCGCCCCGCCAGCTCGTACGAGCCGCGCCGATTGCGCCAAACAGTAGTAGCCAGGGCGGCCAGCCCCAGGCCAGTAGCCCAAAGCCAGGAGGAAGTACGGGTCGATGGTTTCATGCTCTGCTGTATGGATTTTGGCCCGGAAAGGTTACAGCGGTAGCGGAATGTAGCGTAAGCTTCAGCTTGCGGGCAAGCGCAGCGAGCAGCTACGTAAGCGAACGCCCACCTGACGCCCTGCTCGCTCCGCTCGCTCGCAAGCTAAAGCTTACGCTACATGCAGCTTTTCTTGGAGGAAGGCCAGCGTGAGCGCCCAGGCCTCGGCGGCGGCTTCCTTATTGTAGCTCGGGCGCTCGTCGCAGTTGAAGCCGTGGTCGGCGTAGGAGATAACGGTGTTGATATACGGCTTGCCGGCGGCGGCCACGGCGTCGATGATCGTCGTGATGTTTTCCTTGGAGATGTGCTGGTCGAGCCCGCCCCAGAAGAACAGGTGCGGGGCGTGCAGGTCTTTCGCCATTGCCGTGCGGGTGTGCAGGCCGCCGCCATAGTACGACACGGCCGCTTGCAGGGGCAGCGCGGCGTTGGCCACGAAGGCTACCTGTCCGCCCAGGCAGAAGCCGATAGCCCCGATTTTGTCGCGCTGCACGTTGGGCTGGGCTTGCAGCCAGTCGTAGGCGGCTTGGGCGTCCTGGGCCAGGCCCTCGGGCGTGATGGCCTGGTAGTGCGGCGTAGCCTGGGTGGTAAATTCGGTGTAGGGAATTTCGAGGCCCGGCGCGGCGGTGCGGTGAAACAGCTCGGGAGCCACCACCACGTAGCCGGCGGCGGCCAGCCGGTCGGCCACGTTGCGGATGTGGCCGTTTACGCCGAAGGCTTCCTGAAACAGGATGAGGGCGGGGGCGCTGGCGGGGCCTTGCGGCTGGGCTACGTAGGCGTGCATCTGGGTGCCGTCGGCCACGGGCAGCACGAGCGAGTTGGGGGTGCTCATAAGGAAGCGGTTGCGAAACTGGAAAAGGATTCGGCCCGGAAACAAGGCGGCGGAGGCCGATGTTTTCACTAGTCGATTCTCGTTTTTTTATCCTCAACTAGTTTATGCCTACCTCCCCCACCCTGCGCCTGAGTGTGCTCGACCAGTCGCCGGTGCGCCCCGGCGCCACCGCCGTCCAGGCCCTAGCGGAAACCACCCAACTCGCCCGGCTGGCCGACCGCCTCGGCTACCATCGCTACTGGGTGAGCGAGCACCACAACACCACTACTCTGGCCGGCCCCGCGCCCGAGGTACTGCTGGCCCACCTGGGCGCGCACACCCGCCGCATCCGGCTGGGCTCGGGCGGCGTGATGCTGCCCCACTACTCGGCCCTGAAGGTGGCCGAAAACTTCAAGCTGCTGGAGGCGCTGCACCCGGGCCGCATCGACCTGGGCATCGGCCGGGCCCCGGGGGCCGACCGCCTCACGGCCTACGCGCTCAACCCCAGCAATAAATTTGAGGAGCAAGCTTTTATCGAACAGCTTGTAGACTTGCAAGCCTACCTGCGCGACGAGCGCACGCCCGAGACCATTCACGAGCGGGTGCAGGCCATTCCGCGCATCGAGACCCAGCCGGCGCTGTGGCTGCTCAGCAGCAGCGGGCAGAGCGGCGAGTTTGCGGCGCAGCTGGGCATGGGTTTCACGTTTGCGCAGTTTATCAACCCCCACGGCGGGCCGGCGGCGGTGCGGGCCTACCGGCAGCAGTTCCGGCCCTCGCCCGAGCTGGCCGCGCCGGCGGCCAGCGTGGCGCTGTTCGTACTGTGCGCCGACACCGAGGATAAAGCCAATGCGCTGGCTAAAGCCATGCTCATGCAATTGCTGCGCTTCGAGCAGGGCGTGCGTGGCCCCTACCCCACGGCCGCCGAAGCAGCGGCCTACCAGTTCGGCCCGCTGGAGCTGGCGCGCCTGCGTCACCACCAAGCTCGCATCGTGAGCGGCACGCCGGACCAGGTGCGCGACCAACTCATTGAACTGGCTGCCGCCTACGAGGTGGAGGAGCTTATCCTGACTAGCATCACCGCTGATTTTACCGACCGTCTGCGCTCGTACGAGCTTATCGCCGAGGCTTTCGACCTGCCAGCCATCCACCCACTGACCGTCGATTCTTTGGCCGTGGGGTAGGGTCCTGGGCAGTTATTTGATTTTATTCTAAATAAAAAAGCCTTTTTCGAGAGGCTTTTTGTTTTTATAATCACCTAGCAAACAAGCACAAACCCAAAGAACTGTTATTAATCTTCATTTTTACTTCACTTATCCGATTACCAGCTATTTGGAACGATTCTAAGCTTAGTGGCACCTTTGCACTGCGTTGAATGATTCTAAATAAGCTTATGCGACACCTTTCCACTTTTCTGCTTCTTGCTAGCGCAACCGTACCGGCCTTGGGACAAACCCAGGTGCTGGCTTCGACTGCTTCGGGTGCTGCTACTGGCTCCTATGAGCGCCCGGGCTCGGTGCGGGGCGTTATTCGCACCAGCGACGGGCAGCCGGCTGCCTTCGTGAGCGTGGGTATTCCGAAGCTGGGTAAGGGGGCGAATACGGCCGAGGATGGGTCTTTTCTCATCACCGGCATTGAGCCGGGCGAGTATGAAGTACAGGTATCCTTCGTGGGTCTGAAGCCGCAGCAGCAGACCGTGACGGTCGTAGCGGGCCGGGCTACCAAAGCTGATTTTACCCTCCGCGAAAGCGCGGCCGACCTGAGCGAAGTCATCGTGACGGGCTCCAGCGTCATCAACCGCCCAGCCACGGCCAGCAAGGCGGGGCTGGCCCCCCTCGACCTGCCGCAGAGCACTGGCGTGGTGAGCAGCACCGTGCTGGCCGACCAGCAGATCAACCGCCTCGGCGACGCGCTGCGCAACGTGAGCGGCGTGTCGCTGACCCAGCAGCGCGGCGGCGTGGCCGAAACGTTTTCGGCCCGCGGCTCCAGCATCGGCATTGGGGGGGCCGGCGGCAGCATTTTTAAGAATGGGCTACTAACCAACACCCAGGGTTTTCCCGACGCCAGCACGTTGGAATCAGTGGAGGTATTGAAGGGGGCCTCGGCACTGCTCTACGGCAACGTGTCGGGTGGGCTGCTTATCAACCTTGTCACGAAGAAACCACGCTACGAGTGGGGCGGCTCGGTGGAGATGCGCGCCGGTAGCTACAACTTCTACAAGCCCATCATCGACGTGTATGGGCCGCTCACCAAAAATCTGGCGTTTCGGGTGGTGGGCACCTACGAAAACGCCAAGAGCTTCCGCGACGTGGTGACTTCGAAGCGCCTCTACGTAAACCCCTCGCTACTCTACAAGTTTGGCGAGAAAACCGACCTGCTGGTGCAGGGCGACTACCTGCGCTCGGACGTGACGCCCGACGCGGGCGTGGGTATCGTGAACCTGAACTCGGAGGCGCAACTGCTGCCCAACACGCCGCGCTCGCGCTTCATCAACACGGTGTGGGCCTACAACGTGACCGACCAGGCCAGCGGCTCGGCGGTGCTCAACCACCGCTTTTCGGATCAGTGGCGCCTGAGCGCGCTGGCGGGCGTGACCGATACCCGCGTGCATGGCTTCGGGCTGGCCGTGCCCAATAATGCCATCGCCGCCAACGGCGACTACACCCGCACGCTCGGGGCCGTGGGCACCAGCGAGCGCGACTGGAACGGGCAGCTCAACCTGAACGGCAAGTTTGCAACCGGCTTCCTGGGCCACCAGCTGCTGGTGGGCGGCGATGCGCTACGCATCACCAGCACCAGCACGACCTTTAAGTACCGGGATGCCACCGGCAAGATTGGTACGGCTTACGACAAGATAAATCTGCTCAATCGCTCGTCCGAAACTGAGCGGACCGACGTGCCGAGCATTCTCGACACGGCCCGCACTACTTCGCCCTCGTACCGCTTTGGCGGCTACGTGCAGGACTTGATTACCATCACGCCCATGCTGAAAGTGCTGGCCGGCGTACGCTATTCGTGGCAGAAAACGCAGCAAACCAGCATCGAGAACTACGACAAGCAACGCACCCGCCCCGGCGCGGCCCTCGACAAGGTAGATAAGGCATGGTCGCCGAAGGGAGCTATTATTTTTCAGCCCCTACCCGTGCTGTCGCTGTACGCCAGCTATGCCAACAACTTCCTGATTAACTCGGGCACCGACATCTACCTGCAAAATCTGTCGCCCTCGATTGTGGACCAGTACGAAACCGGCGTGAAGACCGAGCTGCTCGGCGGCCGCCTGTTTGCCAACGCCACGGTATACCGCTACGTCAACAACAACTTTGCCCAGATAGCGCCCCTCGACCAGTTTGGCAAACCCAACGCTAACACGAACCTCAAGGAGTTGACCGGCGAAACCACCAGCGACGGGGTGGATGTGGACATCAGCGGTAGCTTCTCGAAAAACTTCTACTTCAACACCGGCTACGCCTACAACTTCGCCCGCTACACGAGCGCCGGCACCACGACGGGCAGCCCCGTGCGCGGCGAGCGCCTCACCAACAACCCGGCGCACACCGCCAACGCCTCTGTTTTTTACACCTTCGACCAGCCCGGCCTGCGCGGCCTTAAGCTGGGGGCCTCGGCCTTCTACACCGGCCAGCGCCTGGGCGGCAACAACAACACCGTGGGCCAAGCCGGCAATTACAGCCGCACCATTTCGCTGAGCGGCTTCACCACCATCGACCTGTCGGTGGGCTACGCCTACCAGCACTTCTCCATCCTGGCCAAGCTCAGCAACATCACCAACGAGCTTAACTATCTGGTGCATGACCGGTACAGCATCAATCCCATTCCGCCCCGCCAGTTCTTAACCACGGTGGCTTATCGGTTTTAGGTTGGGACTTTAAGCACGAAACGGCCTTCCGCTACGGGTAGCGGAAGGCCGTTTTGCGCTAGCGGAGGCTAGCCATTAATGGACTGCCCGCCAGGTTTCCCAACCTAGCTTGAGGATAAAGGCGCTTACCACGCCCAAAAACAGTACCCGCACGAAGCCCGTACCGCGCCGCAGGGCCAGCCGCGCCCCCAGCGACGAGCCCAGCACGTTGCAGGCTGCCATCGGCACGGCGTACTGGTAAAGTACCTGCCCGGTCGAAATAAAGTAGGCCAGCCCGGCAATGTTAGTCGCCACGTTGACCACCTTGGCCGAGGCGGAGGCCGCCAGGAAGTCGTAGCCGAACAGTCCCACGAACGCGAACAGCAATAGGCTGCCGGTGCCCGGCCCGAAAAACCCGTCGTAAAACCCAATGCCCGCGCCCAGCGCGACGCCCGTCCACAGCTCGCGGCTGCCGCGCAGGCGCGGCGCGTGCAGGCTCCCGAAGTCCTTGCGCCAGAAGGTGTACACGGCCATCAGCACCAGCAGGGCCAGCACCAAGGGCTTGACCAACTCCTTGTTGAGGCCACTCACCGCCCGCGCCCCCAGCAGCGCGAAGCAGCCCGCTACCACCGCCGCCGCGGCCACCGTGCGCCAGTTGATGGCCACGCCCGCCAGCCCCTTCAAGTAGCGCAGAGCCGAGGCCGACGTACCCGCCAGGCTCGCCACCTTGCCGGTGCCAAGCACCGTAGGCACCGGTACGTTGGGCAGCAACAGCAGCAGCGCCGGCAACTGAATGAGACCGCCGCCGCCCACCATGCCATCGATGAGGCCGGCCAGCAGCGAGGCGAAGCAGAGTAAGGGCAGGGTGTAGGCTGGGTCGCTGAAAGGCATCGTCAGAAGCTGTAAACGTAAAAGCCGTCATGCTGAGCTTGCCGAAGCATCTCGCTCGCATCATCGGGGGAGCCCCCTGGCGGTACGAGCGGGATGCTTCGGCAAGCTCAGCATGACGGCTTTTATTAATCTGCCAGTATGTGGCTAAAACGGTGGCTCCTCGCCAAAGCTGTTGCTCTTGGGGAAGGGCACCGGCGCGGGAGCGGCGTCGTTCATGCGCGAGCCCAGCCGGATGGTGTTGGGGGCACCAAAGCCGCCGCCCGGCGCGGGGCCACCGGCCGGCTCCGAGTCGAAGCTGCTGGTGGGGAAGGCATTGGACGAGAAGGCCGGGGCGCCCCCGCCGAAGCCGCCCGCGTCGCCGCCCCCGCCATCGAAGCCGTCGAGGTCGGCAAACTTGGTGAAGCGGCCGATAAACTTGAGCTGCACCGTTTCGAGCGAGCCGTTCCGGTGCTTGGCGATGATAACCTCGCCCATGCCCTGGGTGGGATTACCCATTTCGTCTTCGGTAATTTTATAGTACTCAGGTCGATACAGGAAGATCACCATGTCGGCGTCCTGCTCGATCGAGCCCGATTCGCGCAGGTCGCTCAGCTGCGGCTTCTTGTCGCCGCCCCGGGTTTCGACCGAGCGCGAGAGCTGCGACAGGGCGATTACCGGCACGTTGAGCTCTTTGGCGATGCCCTTGAGCGCCCGCGAGATGCTGGCGATTTCCTGTTCGCGGTTGCCGTTTTTACCACCCTCGTTGCCGCTCATCAGCTGCAAGTAGTCGATGATAATGAGCTGGATATCGTGCTGCGACTTGAGCCGGCGGCACTTGGCCCGCAGCTCGCGAATGCTGAGCGCGGGCGTGTCGTCGATGTAAATCGGGGCCGTCGAAAGCGAGGAAATCTTGTGGTTGAGCTGCGCCCACTCGTAGTCGGCGAGGTTGCCCTTCTTGATTTTTTCGGAGTCCAGCTCCGCCTCGGCCGAGATCAGACGGTTGACGAGCTGAAGCGACGACATTTCGAGCGAAAAAATCGCCACCGGCTTCTTGAAGTCCACCGCCGCGTTGCGCATGGCCGATACCACGAAGGCTGTTTTTCCCATGCCCGGCCGAGCCGCAACAATCACTAAGTCAGATGGTTGCCAGCCACTCGTGACGCGGTCGAGGGCCGAGAAACCGGTGGGTACGCCGGTGAGGCCGTCCTTCTGGTGCTTCTTTTCTTCGAGCTCCTTGATGGCCTTCACCATCAGGTCCTGCATCGAGTCTACACCCTTGCGCATGTTGTCTTCCGACACCTGGAAGATGTTCTTCTCGGTGGCATCGAGCAGTTCGAATACGTCGGTGGTTTCCTCGTAGGCGTCGCGCAGAATGTCGGTGGCCGTGCGGATGAGCTCGCGCTTGATGGCCGCCTCCAGAATCACCCGGGCGTGGGCCTCGATGTTGGCCGCCGAGTTGATGTGCATGGTGAGGCCCGCCACGTAGCCCACCCCGCCGGCGGCTTCGAGCTCGCCCATCTCGCGCAGCTCCTGCACCACGGTGAGCTGGTCGATGGGCTCCGACTTGTCAAACAAGTTACTGATGGCCTTGTAGATGCGCTGGTGGCCATCTTTGTAGAAGCTGTGCGCCTTGAGGATGTCGACCACCGTGGTGAGGGCGTCTTTCTCCAGCATGAGGGCGCCGAGCACGGCGGCTTCCATTTCGAGGCGCTGCGGGGGCAGCTTGCCGGTGGGCGACATGGGCACGGGCGCACGGCCGCCACGACCACCCTGGAAGGCGGCAACGGCGCGGGCCGCGGATTGCTTGAGGCGGTCGTCCATACGGTCGGTCATCGGGAAGAGGCTAGGCAGAGGGCAGTTAACGAAACAGGCACCGCCTTGGGGTAAAAGCGGCCGGGCCACTGGGGGCCCGAACTAACAAAGCTAACCAATAAGCGCCCGAAAAGAAAGCAAAGTCTCCCTCCCGGCTGGCCTATCCGGCCCGGCGCGAGCCCGGGCGCAGCCGTATTTTCGCCCCCGGCAATGAATGGGCGGCGGGTAGCCTGGCGGGGGCGGCGCGGCCCCGGACGGGTAGTAGCCGCCACCGTTTTTTGCAGTAAGCTTCTTAGTAAAAACGCCTTGGAACAGATTCACCTCATTGCCGTGGGCGGCAGCATTATGCACAACCTGGCGCTGGCCCTGCACCGGCGCGGTGCCCAGGTAACGGGCTCGGACGACGAAATTTTTGAGCCGGCCCGCACCCGGCTGGCCGCCGCCGGGATTTTGCCCGCGGCCGAGGGCTGGTTCCCCGAAAAGATTCACGCGGGCCTCTCGGCCGTGATCGTGGGCATGCACGCCCGGCCCGACAACCCCGAGCTGGCCCGCGCCCAGGAGCTGGGGCTGAAAATCTACTCGTTTCCCGAGTACATCTACGAGGCCAGCAAGGATAAGCAGCGGGTAGTTATCGGCGGCTCGCACGGCAAAACGAGCATCACGGCGCTCATCCTGCACGTGCTGCGCTTCCACAACCGGCAGTTCGACTACGCGGTGGGTGCGCAGCTGGCCGGCTTCGACCTGATGGTGCAGCTGACCGACGACGCGCCGATTATTATCATCGAGGGCGATGAGTACCTGTCGTCGCCCATCGACCGGCGGCCCAAGTTTCACCTCTACCAGCACCACATCGGGGTCATTTCGGGCATTAGCTGGGACCACATCAACGTGTTTCCGACCGAGGAAATCTACCGCGAGCAGTTCGACATTTTTGCCCGCCAGACGCCCAAGGCCGGCGTGCTCATCTACGACCGCGACGACGAGCAAACCCAGCTCGTAGCCGTGCCCAGCAGCCCCGACGTAACCTACGTGGGCTACGGCCCGCACGAGCACGTCATCCGCGACGGGCAAACGTTTCTCCTCACGAAAAAGGATGAGGAAGTACCCATCCAGGTATTCGGCGAGCACAACCTGCGCAACATTTCGGCGGCCAAGGAAGTGTGCAAGCAGCTCGGCATCAAGGGCAAGGATTTCTACAAGGCGGTGGCCACCTTCAAGGGTGCGGCCCGGCGGCTGGAGCTGGTGCAGGCCGGTGCTACGTCGGTAGTGTACAAAGATTTTGCCCACGCCCCCAGCAAGCTGCGCGCCACGGCGGCGGCCCTCAAAAAGCAATTTCCCACGCGCCGGCTGGTGGCCTGCCTGGAGCTGCACACCTTCAGCTCGCTCAACCCCGCCTTCCTGCCGCAGTACGCCCACTGCTTCGACGCGCCCGACGTGGCGGTGGTGTACTTCAACCCCCACGTGCTGGAGCACAAGCGCCTGCCGCCGCTGGCCCCCGAAGCCGTGCAGGCCGCTTTTCAACGCCCCGACTTGCAAGTATTTACCGATAGCCAGGCGCTGGCCGACTTCCTGCACGCCCAGCAGTGGGCCGATACCAATCTCCTGCTCATGACCTCGGGCACCTTCGACGGGCTCGACCTCGCGGCCCTGGCCGCCGAGGTCGTGGGCTAGCGTCCGCCGGGCAACCTTGTCTTTACCCAAGTCTCAAAGCAGAACGCGCCAGCTGGTAGCTGGCGCGTTTTGCTTTGAGAACAGGGTTACCCGAGTGGTTCGTAAACAGCTTCGTTAAGAAATTTTTCTACAAACCAGGGAGAAAGGGGCCCCATTCTGACCTTGCCTAAAAACTTATGACAATGCTGGCAAAGCACTACCCTCCGCTACCGGGTAGTGCCCGGTCTCCAGAAAGTAACAGTACCGTCGTAAATCCATTTCAGCCGCGCCTTGGAGATAGTCGAAATAGAGCCGCGCCTGCCCTTCATTTCGCTTGATAATTTCTTCCCCTTGCAAGGCCCGTAATAAACGTCCTCGGTTGTGCCACCAGTTGCGACAAGCTTCGGTGGTCCAGTGGTCGTTACCGTTAGAGGAATAGCTATCCAGCACCTCTACGGCGGCCGCATTCACGACACAAAGTACTTCATAATAAGTAGCGGGTTGCCTAAAGACGAACTCACAGCCGTCCGCATCCAACATGATATTTGCCGGGGCCTGATCCGGCCCGGTGCCACACGTATCCGACTCGCCCGAGTAAAAGGGGCCCGGAAAATTAAATGGGTTTTTAGCGCCCCAATGATCCTTGTCTAAAAAACCCAGGTGCACAGTAGTCGGCTGTTGGAATGGGAGGACTTCTCGGCGCAAAAACAAGTCGAAATCAGCACGATAGAAGAAATCGGCAAAGTCTCCGTAATGAGCCGCTAGCCTGAGGCTATCTGCTTCAGCCTGGGCTAAATCATCCTTGACCAGCGCCAGATACTGCCTTACAATTCCCGCGGGAGAAGTCCAGTAAGCATCCAGGCAAGCTACCGATTCCTGGGCCGCTTGAGCAGGAGGAGCTACGGAGACTTTTGCAGTGAACAAATCTTTAATAGCTTGTAAGATGCTCATGGATTATGATAGGCAGTCATTGTTAGTATCACAACCCTTAGTGGGCCAACGATTAATTAATGCCCGGCGCCAACTATAATCAGCGGTTGAATAAGCAAGAAAATTTATTAATCAGCTTTTTTTAAATACCTTCTACTTTCCACAAGTATTTCCCCTCCCTCAATTAGCTTATACTTTTTAGTCCACCTGCCCTCTTTATCGTAAGCATAGCGCCACCGCATATAATCTCCCTGGCCGTCAATCCAGCTAGTTACGCTCGAAGCTTTGGGTGTTTCACTACGTTTCTCACTAATGACGTCCCCCTGCGCGTTGTAGGTATACGCACATGTGGTAGCGATACCAGTTAGCCTATCTGAATTAGTCCAGCTCGTCACCTTCCCGTCTTGGTAACTAACGACGATATCCTCAAGGTAATTGCCTCGGCCGTACAGTCTTTTACTATAGCTGAGCGGCCGATTATACTTATCAAAGCTATTATACACAATTTTATACAAGGTGTCGGTATCCGTATAGCACAGTTCCGCCAGCGTGCGGCTGGAGTCTTTTGCGAACTGGTATTGTCTATAGATGCTCCGCACCTTCCCGGGGTCATTACAATCAAACGCGACAGTCTGAACTGCTTGCCGTCCATTCCTTGTGAAACTATAGGTGCTGGTGGCAAGGTGCTGCCGTCTTCGATAACGCTTCTCTACCTGCGTTCTCCCTTTGGCATCCAATACATACTCTCCTCGATAGCCACTGGTAGCAGACGCTACAATAACCTTTCTAATCCCGGGAAATATCTCTCGCTCAACATTAATCTTTTGGCAGACAGCAGCGGTTGGCAGTAGCAGATGCGCAAGGATGATCCCACTTTTCATGCTGGCTAAAGTAGCTGAAAGATGGTTGATAAGCAGAGCTGGCTCCGCAATATGATTCGCTGAGCTATATTTTCTGAGCCCTTGGAGCAGTCCGCTTGCGGCCACCAGTGACCAGCAGCTTCTCGGGGAAAATACATTGGATGGGATCACAAACCTGCTCCGAAAGACGCACGACAACTTCAGCATAAGGGTAAATGAGCGCCACCCTGCCAGCGGGGCCTTTTACAACGAGATCTGGGTAAAGGCAAACGGGCAACACCGGGCCGAGGTGGGCGTACACGCCATTGGGGTGCCCGCCCACCTCGGCCCAGCGGGGTTTCGGGCCCTCCAAGCTCTCTATTGCCGTACCATGCCGCTACCTGCCGACTTCGACGCCGCGCATTTTTGGGAAGACAGCGACTACGCCGCCGCAAACCACACCGAACCCTGGCCCAGCGATGCGCTCATCGGTCAGGTAGAGGCCGACCTCGGCTACCGGCTACCCGCCTTTTACGTGGCCCTGATGCGTGCCCGCAACGGCGGCATTCCGCGCACTACCTGCTTTCCGACCACCGAGGCCACGAGCTGGGCCGACGACCACATCGCCATCACTAGCATCGCGGGAATTGGGTATGAGAAAGCTTACTCGCTGTGCGGCAGCCTGGGCAGCCAGTTTATGCTCGACGAGTGGGGCTACCCAGCCATCGGGGTGGTGGTCGCCGACTGCCCCTCGGCCGGGCACGACCTAGTGATGCTCGACTACCGCGCCCGCGGCCCGCAGGGCGAGCCCGCCGTGGTACACATCGATCAGGAAGACGACTACCGCATCACGCCCCTAGCCCCGAGCTTCGAGGCTTTCGCCCGCAGCCTGGTTCCCGAATCGGCCTTTGAGGAATAGCCTATCGCTGATTTCCCAACGCACTTTTGCCCTGACGGACGTAATTATCGGCCAGCCCTTGCGCTCCCGGCAACCCAGCGCGATGATGACCGATTAGCCCCGTCTGCCACGCTTTTACCCAGCTTCTCGCCTTATGCCGCGTTCCTTCCTTTTCCCGGCACTGTTGCTCCTCGGGCCACCCGCCCAGGCCCAATTGCGCGTGAGCCCCCTGGCCCCGGCGGCCGTGCCAGCCACTCTCAAGCGCAGTGGCCGCGTGGTACAAGCCCTGCGCTACACCGACCGCACCGGCACCTACACCGTGCTGGCTACCCAGCGCGGCCCGGCCGCCGATCCCGCCGCCCAGAGCAGCGACGGCCAGCGGGCTGACCTCTACGCCTACCAGTACCCGGCCACGGGCACCGCGCCCAGCTGGCAGCTGCACGATTTCGCAGCCGACTGCCCGCTGGATATCGCGGCCCAGTTCCGTCCCAATGGTCTCACCGTGACCGACCTCGACCACAACGGCACGGCCGAGGTGTGGCTGGTGTACCGCACCACCTGCCGGGGCGACGTTAGCCCGAGCACCCAGAAAATTATCATGCACGAGGGCGCCCGTAAGTACGCCGTGCGCGGCAGCAGCCGGGTGGTAGCCGGCAAGGAAGCCGACGGCGGCACCTACACCTTCGACGCGGCTTGGCAGGGCGCCCCGGCCGCCTTTCGCCAGCACGCGGCGCAGCTCTGGCTACGGCACCGCGACGAGAAACTGGGCGAATGAGGAGCGCAAGCCTCCCAACGGGTGGTACAGGTATTGGCAAGGCTAAAAAAAAGCCGGCTACTGAGCCGGCTTTTTGCTAGGGTTTGGCGAGGACTGGCGGCGCTTGCCGCTGTCGTTGGCGAGCAGCACGGCCAGGGCCGCCAGGCTCAGGCGCAAGGCCCATTTGGCAGCGGTACTCATTTAGCGTCTTTAGTGGGAAGATCAGGGCGAGCTTTTACAAATACTTGATTGGCCTCCAATACTTTCAGCGTACAGGAACTGCCGCCCGAATTATCGTCGCAGGTCGTGCCAATAATGTGGCCATCCTCAAAATCGAAGTAGCAGTTGGGGCAGCCCACGCCCGAAATCACGTACCGGCTGGCATTGGGCGTGAGGTAGTAAGTGCTGTCATCGGTGCCGCGCAGGGGCAGGGCAATGGCGCGGTAGCTGCCGCTGTTGTGCCCCATCCCAATGAGGTAATAGACTGGCTGCGTAGCCTCGCTGCCGGGTGCCTTGCGCACCATGATGCGGTCGATCACGGTACCGTCGTGCAGCTGCCGGATGAGCGCCGCCGCCAGCACCGACTGGGCCAGCTTGTACTTCACGCTCCCTTTGCCGTCGAGCTGCATGATCTGGCGGCTGCTGGACGAGCCCGAGAGCGAAGCCCCGGCCTCGTCGTTCAGGCGCTGGGCCTCGCGGGTGGGATCGCTGGCCTCGCGGCGGCGCGTGGTCTCGCACGAGCTGAGTAGCAGTAGGCTACTGAGTAGCCCGAGCAGTAGCAAGCCAAACAAACGGGGTAGCGCACGCATAATAGGCAGGTTCCTTTCGACGAGTTGATTTCTAGTTTCCCCCTACGCAACCACGCCCCAAATTGATGCTACTTGTCCCACTCAATCAGCCAATAATGCCAAACGGGTGCGCTGGCTTAGCCAACGCACCCGTCTGGTTACCGGCACCGCGCGCTTTTTAGCGCGGCTTGTAGTATTTCATGGCTTCGGGAAGCAGGCGCTGAATGTCGGCGATGCGGGTAGCATCGGCGGGGTGGTCGGAAAGAAACTCAGGTGTGTTGTTCTGACTCTGGGCCGCCATACGCTCCCAGAACGGGATGGCCGCCTCGGGATTATAGCCAGCCATCGCCATGAAAATCAGGCCCAGGTGGTCGGCCTCGCTTTCCTGGCGGCGGCTGAATTTGAGCAGCAGGCCCTGCGTGCCCACGCCCACGGCTTCCTGGAAGAGGTTGGTGGTCGTGGTAGGGTTTTGCGACAGCGCCGTAGACAGCGCCGTACCGCCGAGCTGGGCAGCCAGCTGGTCGCTCATGCGCTCGGCCCCGTGCTTGGCCACGGCGTGCGAGATTTCGTGGCCCAGCACCACGGCCAGCCCGGTTTCGTCGCGGGTGAGGGGCAGGATGCCCGAGTACACGGCTACTTTACCACCGGGCATGCACCAGGCATTCACCGTTTTGGGATCGTCGATGAGGTTGAACTCCCACTGGTAGCCGTCGAGCTGGCTGCTCTGGCCTTGCTGCCGGAAGTACTGCTCCACGGCGTTGGCGATGCGCTGGCCCACGCGGCGCACCATGGCTACGTCGGCCGAATTGGTCGAGAGCTTAGCGGTAGTCAGCGTTTGCTTGTACTGGGTCATGGCCAGCGAGTTCATCTCACTGTCCGACACCAGGCTGAGCTGGCGACGGCCGGTAATCGGCACCGTAGTACAGCCGGCAGCCAGCAGCAGACTGCCGGCGAGGAGGAATTTCTTAAACATGAAAAAAAGCGTGATAAGGGGTAAGCAGAGAGAGCGGTAGCCCAGTGGACGAGGGGGCCAAAACAGGCAAATTTACCCGCCGGGCTGGCTCTGCTATACGCAACGGGGCGGGTGAAATGTTTACTTTGTACTATAGCCTGCCGCCCCGCGCCGGCCCTTCTTTTCCCCTCGCCTTTCCTCACCCATGAAAATTATCTGCATCGGGCGCAACTACGCCGACCACATCGCCGAGCTGCACAACGAAACGCCCACCGCGCCCGTCATCTTCCTCAAGCCCGAAACCGCGCTGGTACAACGGGGCCAGCCGTTTTTCGTCCCTGCCTTCTCGCACGACGTGCACCACGAGCTGGAGCTGGTGCTACGCATCTGCAAAAACGGCCGCCACATCGAGGAAAAGTTTGCCCACACGTACTTCGACGCCATCGGCCTGGGCATCGACTTCACGGCCCGCGACCTGCAAAGCGAGCTCAAGAAAAAGGGCCTCCCCTGGGAGCTGGCCAAGGCCTTCGATGGCTCGGCCCCCGTGTCGCCCACCTTCAAGCCGGTGACCGATTTCCCCGATTTGACCAACATCAACTTCACGCTCGAAGTCAACGGCGAGGTGCGCCAGCAAGGCAATTCGAGCCTCATGCTGCACCCGTTTGCCAAGATTCTGGCCTTTGTGTCGCAGTACATCACCCTCAAGCAGGGTGACCTCATCTTCACTGGCACGCCCGCCGGCGTGGGGCCGGTGAAGCCCGGCGACGAGCTGGTGGGCTACCTGGAAGGCGAAAAGCTGCTGGAAGTCCCGGTGCGCTGAGTGCCCCGCGTCGCTGCTCTTAATTCTCTCTACTTTTATTCGGGTGGGTGCCGCTGCCGCGTTGCGGCGGCAAGCTAAAGCTTACCCTACATTTTTTATTTTGCTCAACACTAAGTTAATGCGCTGGCTGCCGCTGCCAGTGGCAGGCGGGCTTTTATTGCTGGCTACCATCTCCCACGGCCAGGATGACGGGCAGGACGAGCCGGCCGCCAGCCCGGCTACGGCTACCGGGCCCATCCGGCCGGCGGCCACGGCGGCGGGGCAGGTGAATGTGGCACCCGGCTATTTTCTGTTTCCGATTGCGCCGGGCCAGCCGGGCTTTCTGGCGGCCAGCATGGGTGAGCTGCGGCCCAACCACTTCCACGGCGGGCTCGACATCAAGACGGCCAGCGTAGTGAACAAGCCTGTGTACGCCTCGGCCGACGGCTACATCTCGCGGCTCAAGCAGTCGTCGTTTGGCTACGGCAACGTGCTCTACATTACCCACCCCAACGGCCTGACCACCGTGTACGGCCACCTCAACAAGTTTGAGGGCGCGGTTGGGGCCGAGCTGCTGCGCCGCCAGTACGAAAAGCAGACCTACGAGCTGGAGCTGTTTTTCCCCAAGGGTCAATTTCCGGTGAAGCGGGGCGAGGAAGTGGCCCTCTCGGGCAACACCGGCGGCTCGGCCGGCCCGCACCTGCACTGGGAAGTGCGCGACGCCCAGGACCGCCAGCTCAACCCCTTGCAGTGGGGCGGCTTTTCGGAGATTCAAGACCATACCGGCCCCACCTTGCAGGCGCTGGCGGTGGAGCCGCTGGCCATCACGGCCCGGGTGCGGGGCCGCTTCGAGCGGGCCGTGCTGGTGCCCAAGCTTCAGCCCGCGCCCGGCGCGGCTACCGTGTGGCCCGATACCGTGGCCTGCTTTGGGCAGGTCGGGCTGCTGTTGCAGGGCTTCGACCGGTTTGATAACGCCTGGAACAAAAACGGTATCCAGCGCGTGACGGTGCGGGTGAACGGCCAGCCGCACTACCAGCACGTCATCGACGCCATTCCGTTTCCCAACGGCACGCGGCAGGTCAACAACTTCATGGACTACGCCTACGCCCGTACCGGCGGCCGCATGCTGCAAAAGCTGTGGGTGGAGGAAGGCAACGACCTGCCCATCTTCACCCCGCCCGGCCTGGGCCAGGGCAAGCTCGACGTGGAAGCCGGCAAGCTGTACACCATCGACTACGAGCTGGCTGATTCTTACAACAATAAAGCTACCGCCCGCCTCGTGCTGCGCGGCGAAAAGCCCGCCGACTACGCCCGGCTGCCCGGCCCGGCTACCCCCGCCGCCAAACCCAAGCTGAGCTACGACATCACCCGCAACCTGCTGCGGGCCACCGTCTTGCACGCCCCCGTCGATACCGCCGGCCAGCCGCCCTACCTGCTGCTGCGGCGCGGGGGGCGGCGGCTGGCCCTGCGCCCCAGCTACTCGGTGGGCGCGGCCACTACCTACCTCTACGACCTACGCGCCGGCCTGCCCGACTCGCTGCTCTTCGGCGACGTGCGCCAGGTATTCGACCGCCAGGCGATGATCGTGCCCGGCCAGGAAACCAACTACGCCACGCCCTACGCCAACGTGGTGTTCGGCCCGCAAACGCTGTTTTCCAATTTCTACCTCAGCACCCTGCACCGGGCCGACGCCGGCCCCGCCGCCCCCGAGAGCTGGACCATCGGCACGGCGCTGGTGCCACTCTACCTGCCGCTGCGCCTCACCCTCAAGCCCGCTACCCCGCCCGCCGACCGCACTCGCACCGCCATTTACAGCGTATCGGCCAACGGTGGCCGGGCCTACGTAGGCGGCACCTGGAACGAGGCCGGCACCCAGATTTCGGCCAATCTCAAGCAGTTCGGCCAGTTTCGGCTCTACACCGATACCAAGGCCCCCGGTGCCCAGCTCGTGAGCCGCACTGGCGGACAGCTCATCTTCCGGGTGGGCGACGACCTCTCGGGGCTGGCTTCCTACAAGCTGCTCATCGGCGGGCGCTTCCGCCTGCTGCGCTACGAGTACAAAAACGCCACGCTCTTTACCGTGGCCGGCGATACCCTCGGCCCCGCCCTGCGCGGCCCCGCCGAGCTGCGCCTCACCGACCAGGCCGGCAACGAAAAGGTTATCCCGCTGAGCCTGTAACCCTCACACGCCCAGCTGACAACCAACTCCTAATTCATAACTTCTAACTCATAACTCACCCAATGCTTCCCGAACCCGGCACTCCCGCCCCCGATTTCACCGCCCCGGATCAAAACGGCAACCCTTTCACCCTGAGCAGCCTGCGCGGCCAGCGGGTGGCGCTGTATTTCTACCCCAAGGATGATACCCCCGGCTGCACCGCCCAGGCCTGCAACCTGCGCGACAACGAGGCCCAACTCGCCGCCCAGGGCATTAAGGTGGTGGGGGTGAGCACCGACGATGCGGCTTCGCACGGCAAGTTCGCGGCTAAGTACGAACTCAATTTTCCGCTCGTGGCCGATACCGACAAGGCCATCGTGAACGCCTACGGCGTATGGCAGGAAAAGAAAAACTACGGCAAAACCTACTGGGGTACCGTGCGCACCACGTTTTTAATTGATGCCAACGGCGTGATTGAGAAGGTTATCAAGCGCCCCGACACCAAGGAGCACGCCGCCCAGGTGCTGAAGTAGGCCGCTCGCCGGCAGATGGCTGCTGGGCACTCCCAGCTGGCTATCTCACCCTTGCTGACCTAGCCAACCGCTGCCTTCTGCGACTATCATCGTCGCTTTCCCGTTTGCCCTCCCCGCTCGCCTGTCATGCTTATCTGGCGTCCGCCTGCGAAGCATCTTATCCCGCTCCAACGAGCTGCTCGAACCTGATAAGATGCTTCGCAAGCTCAGCATGACAGGCATTTTTTAGAGCCTTTTTTAAAGGCAGTCTTTAGCTTTTAAAATGGCCGTTCCTATCCCTCATTCACCAGCAAAATCTTGCCGATGTGCTCGCTGCTGGCCATGAGCTCCTGCGCCTGGGCGGCCTCGGCCAGCGGGAAGGTTTTGTAAATAACCGGCTTGAGCTGGCCGCTGGCGGCCAGCGGCCACACGCGCTGCTCGACCTCGGCGGCCAGCGCGGCTTTGTAATCGGCGGAGCGGGGGCGCAGCATACTGCCGCTGAGCGTAAGGCGCTTGCTCATGATGTCGAGCAGGTTGAGCTCGACTTTGGCCCCTTGCATGGCGTTGATGTACTGGAGGCGGCCGTCGGGGGCCAGCAGGCGCAGGTTTTTGGCGGTGTAGTCGCCACCCACCATATCGAGGATGACGTTGATTTGCTCGCCTTTGAATGCCTGCTCGAAATCTTCCTCCTTATAATTGACGCACCGCGCCGCGCCGAATTTTTCGCAGTCGCGGCACTTGTCGGCCGAGCCGGCGGTGGCCAGCACCCGGCTACCCAGCGCCGTTGCCACCTGAATGAGCGTGAGACCGATGCCGCTGCTGCCACCGTGCACCAGCACGGTTTCGCCGGGCTGCAAGGCAGCGGTCTGGAACACGTTACTCCATACCGTGAAGGTGGTTTCGGGCAGGCTGGCCGCTTCCTCGACCGACCAGCCGGCCGGGATGGGCAGGCAGTGGCGGGCATCGACGGCGGCGTACTCGGCGTAGGCACCTTCGCTCACAAGGGCGCATACGTGGTCGCCCACCTGCCAGCGCGGGGCCGCGGCACCCACGGCTATCACTTCGCCGGCCACTTCCAAGCCGGGCACCACGCCGGCCACGGGCTGGCCGCCGTACTTGCCTTCGCGCAGGGCGATGTCGGAGCGGTTGAGGCCGGCGGCTTTCACTTTAATGAGCACTTCGTGGGCGGCGGGGGCTGGCCGGGGCCGCTCCTGGAGCTGCAATACTTCGGGGCCGCCGGGGCGGGTAATGACGATGGCTTTCATGTAGGCTAAGACGTGGGGCGGCGGCTAGGCGTTGTGCTCCCAGCCGTATCCGCGCCCAAACGGCTGGGGCCTGCTTAGTTTTGCCCGGCTACTTTTTCGCTTTGTCCCGTGCCGTTTCGCCCGCTTTTACTTCTGCGCATCGCATTTGTTCAAAATAATAAGCTGGACTACCACGGCTTGTTCAACGCGGTCGTGGTGCTCGTGCTGCTGGGGCTGCTGCTGGTGTGGCTATGGCAAATTGGGCGCGAGCTAACGCGTAGCGACCAGCCGCTGCGGTACGTAGGGGGCTGGCTATTGCTGCTCTTGGTTGGTACGCTGGCCCTGGGCACGGTAGGCTTTGTCTACTGGGAAAGCCGGCTGGTATGGCAACTGCTCCACTAGCGGGCCGCTGGGCCGTGGGTGGGTGGGCCCCAACTTCTGGCGGCCCTGGCCGGTTAGGGCAGGGTATTTCTTCTGACCATTTCTTTCACCTTATGGAAAACCTAACCGGAAAAGTCGCCCTCGTAACGGGCGCGGGCAAGGGCATCGGCAAAGCCATTGCCGTGGCGCTGGCCCACGAAGGCGTGCACGTGGGCCTACTGGCCCGCTCCGAAAATCAGCTGGCCGAAGTGGCCGCCGAGCTGCAAAAGCTGGGCGTGAAAACCAGCATCGCCGCCGCCGACGTGGCCGACGAGGCCGCCGTAAACGCCGCCGTAGCGCACATCACCGGCGAGCTGGGGCCGCTCGACATTCTCATTAACAACGCGGGCATCGGCACGTTTGCCAAGTTTCTCGACATGCCGCCCGCCGACTGGGAGCACATTATCCGCGTCAACCTGCTGGGCGTGTACTACGTGACCCGCGCCGCGCTGCCCGCCATGATCGAGCGGCAGGCGGGCGACATCATCAATATTTCCTCGACCTCGGGCCTGCGGGCCGCCGCCGGCAGCAGCGCCTACAGCGCGTCTAAATTTGCGGTGATGGGCCTGAGCGAGGCGCTGATGCAGGAGGTGCGCAAGCACAACATCCGGGTGTCGGCCCTCACGCCCAGCACCGTGGCTACCGAGCTGGCCATCAATAACAACCTCACCGACGGCAACCCCGAGAAGGTGATGCAGCCCGAGGATATCGCCGAGTTCATCATCGCGCAATTGAAACTCAACCGCCGCATTTTCATCAAGGAAGCGGGACTGTGGTCGACTAATCCCTAAGGGTTTGGCGGGTTGAATTTCCCGCCGGGCTAACGCGCAGGGTCTCGCAGTGTTTCACTCATAAAACACCGCGAGACCCTGCGCGTTAGCCCGGCGAAACCATGCGGGAAATAACCCCTACTGCACATTAAACAGCGCCTTCACCGCCGTCACAAAGAAGTTAACCCCAATCGCCAGCGTCAAAAAGCCCATGATGCGGGCCAGCGCGGCCATGCCCGGCCGCCCCATCAGCCGCGTGAGCCGCAGCGACGACACCAGGATGATAAACGCCGCCGCCGCCACCAGCGCGAAGCCCAGCACCGTCAGAGCTTTGTCGGTGTAGCTGGGCCGGATGAGGCCGATGCACAGCGCCATCGAGCCCGGCCCCGAGAGCATGGGCATGGCCAGCGGTGTAAAGCTGATGTCGTCCTTGTGCTTGCTTTCCTCCAGCGCGTCGGGACCCACGCGGTCGCGGTTGGCGCCGGGCGTGAGCAGGTCGAAGGCCGAGCGCATGAGCAGAATGCCCCCCGCCACGCGCAGGTGCTGGATGTTGATGCCGAAAAAATTGAGGATGTACTGCCCACCGAAAAACGCCACCGACAAAATCGCCACCATGTAAATGCACGAGCGCAGGGCCGTGGCGGTGCGCTCGGCGTTGGTATCGTCGCTGGTGAGCGTGAGAAACATCGGCATGGCCCCGAAGGGATTCACAACCGAAAAAAGCGTGGTGAAGGTGGCGAGCAAGACTTCCATTCGCCAAAGGTATTGGCTGATGCCTGGCCGCCGACAAGGCTTCTGCGTAAGCACAGCGCAGCTTACGCGCCTGCCAGCCATCTTTACGGCTTCATTCTCCCCTCACCCGCCCTTTTTCCGCGTGCCGACTTTCTACTTTCTGCTTCACTGCCTGGGCTTATTATTGGCGGGCGTGGGCCTGCTGGCCACGCTGCTGCCGCTGCTACGCCAAACCGCCTGGTGGATACGCATCTGCGACTTTCCGCGCCTCCAGATCGTGGCGGGCCTGACGCTGGGGCTGGGGCTGCTGGCCTTACCCGGCCCCGCCCCGGCGCTGGCCCACGAAGTAGCCCTGCTGCTGGCCGTGGGCGTAGCCATCGTGTACCAAGCCTCGCGCATCTGGCCCTACACGCCTTGGCACGGCAAGCAGGTGCAGGACAGCCAGCGCCCCGCCGACGACCCCAACCACCTCAGCCTGCTCGTCACCAACGTGCTGATGTACAACCGTGATGCCTCGCGCTGCCTGGGCGTCATCCGCGAGCAGCGGCCCGACATCGTACTGGCCGTCGAAACCGACGAGTGGTGGCTAAGCCAGCTCGGGCACCTGGCCCAGGAGTACCCGCACACCTGCCATGCCCCGCTGCCCAATACCTACGGCATGCTGGTGTTTTCGCGCCTGCCGCTGCTCAACAAGGAAATTCAGTTTATTCTCGACCCCGGCATTCCGTCGTTTCACGGGCGGGTGCGGCTGCCCAGCGGGGTCGAGGCCAATTTGCACTTCGTGCACCCCAAGCCGCCCGCGCCCAAGGAATCGAAAACGAGCACCCGGCGCGATGCCGAGCTGCTGCTGGTGGGCCGCACCATTCAGGCGCACGATGGGCCGACCATCGTGGCCGGCGACCTCAACGACGTGGCCTGGTCGCACACCTCCGAGCTGTTCCGGCGGCTGGCCCGGCTGCTCGACCCGCGGGTGGGCCGGGGCCTGCTACCCACTTTCCACGCCGATTACAAGCTGCTCCGCTGGCCCCTCGACCACGTATTCCACTCGGCGCATTTCCGCTTGCAATCGCTGAAGCGGCTGCCGCACATCGGCTCCGACCATTTTCCCATCTACATCCGCCTCAGCTACGAGCCCCAGGGCTGGCAGGAGCAGGAAGCCGAACTGGAAGCCCCCGACGCCGAAGACCGCCTCGAAGCCCGCGAGAAAATCCAGGAAGCTGCCGAGGAGAAGTTGGAGGAGTAAGGGCTGGTAGAAAGGCGCGCCCTATTGATCAATACGCACCAAACAACGTCCGTCATGCTTCGGCCAGCTCAGCATGACGGACGTTGTTTGGTGCGTATCAGCTTTTAAACAAGCTGCGCGCAACGGCTACTCTATTGATTACTGGTATTCATCCTTCTTTATCTCCTCCTCAACCAACCCCTAAAAGCGAATCGGCCCGCCCGTTTATCCCAGAGGATAAGCCGGCGGGCCGATTCATAACATAAAGTAATTTCTACTGCATGCAACACAAAAAATAGATAGCGGTCAATTTTGCTTTACAGGGCCTGCCGGGTGGGCTTGGCGGCCTTTACCCGCGAATCGGCCTCGGCGGTGACGGGCGTGGTGCGGGCAGGCTTGCTGCTGGCCATGGGCACCGGCAGGCGGTGAATGAGGGTACTGAGGCGGCCCCGACCGTTGCGCAAGATGGGGCGCAGGTTCAGCGTCAGGCGCTTGCGGTGCATGTCGCCGAAGCCCAGGGCAAAGTTGCGTAGCGCGGGCAGAGCATCGTTGCCGAGCAGCTTATAGGTGTTCATCTCAAATTCCAGCGGCACGCGCACCGAGTCGCGGGGCGGCAGCGCCAGGCTCATGGGCATGCGGCCCGAGCCCAGTTCCTTGCCATCGACTAGTACGGTGTAGTCGAGGCCGGTGAGGGACGTTTCTTCGAGGTTGGGATTGTAGGCGTTGAGCTGCAAGCGCATTTTCAGCGGCAGGTTTTTATTCACGTAGCCTTCGATGAGCTGATTGCGACGGGGCAGGTCTACATCGCTGGGGGTGCGCAGCTTGAGTACGTCGAGGGTGCCGAGACTGGCCTGCTCTACACCGCGCAGCTTCACTTCGGGCAGCACGCTGGGGGAGCCTTCCTGACGGGTTTCGCGCAGGGTGCAGCTCGTAGCCAGCAGCAGGCCGAGTGCGGGCAGCAACACGGTGAGGCGACGAACTATTGACTTGGCGGTAACGATACTCATGGCCTGACCTACGAAGTGTTTTAGCGAACCGGTTGGCAAAGCAAGAAAATAAAAACCGTGCCGGGTACCCTTTTTCGCTCAACAACTACTCTCGCCAGTCGCACTCACGGTATTAGCCTCTAAAAGAAACGGGCATCGTACCAGCCTGCTGCCGACCTTCGGCTTACCAGCGACCTTTCCAACGCACTACGCGCAGGTAGAGTTACCAACCAGCCGAAGAGATGAGTGAAGTAGTTGTTAAGCCAAATGTTTAGTAATTGATAATCACTGTGCAAGTTACAGACCGGCAAATGCCGCCGCAAGTTCCTCGCTTCCAATTATACAAACGCGTTTTACGAAGTTATGTGAATTAAATTTTTATCAATCAGATTTTTATACACTTACTTTATTTTTATCAACTTAGTAAGTTTATACTTATTCTTGCTAACAGACTGCTTTTAAAAGCATGGGCGCGCTCCTACTCACTTGACGCATAACCTAGGATGCGCAACCCCACGAACAGCGTCAGCATCACAATACCCAGCACAATGCGGACGCCGTGGGTGCGGTCCCGGGCACTGTACGAATACTATGTACCTCGTACCCCATGATCTAACAACTGGTTAATTACCCCACCTTAGCTCTCGCCTGCCAGAGCGCCCCCTGCGTTGCAAGCCAGCAGAGCAAGATGCTTCGCAAGCGGACGCCAGATGAGCATGACGGACGCTTGCTACAAAATGCGGATTTTCCCGTGCAGCTCCCAACGTAAAAGCCCGACCACGAATAAACGCAAAAAGGCCGGAAGCAACGCTTCCGGCCTTCTACAGCGGAGTAATCCGCCCGCCGCCAGAGGCCAGCGGGCGCATCCCCGAAATCAGTTAAATCCGTTAAATCTGCGGTCTATTTGCCGTCCACTTCCTCATAATCCACGTCGGTAACGTGGTCGCCGGCCGGCTGGCCCTGCTGGCCATTGCCACCCTGGCCGCCATCGGCACCGGGGAAGCCCTGGCCGCCGGGCTGGCCACCCTGGGCACCAGCCGCCGCGTACATTTCCTGCGAAGCAGCTTCCCAGGCCTTGTTGAGCGCAGCCACACCGGCATCGATAGCCGCGAGGTCCTTGCTCTCATGAGCCTTCTTGAGGTCGGCGAGCGCGCCTTCCACGGCGGTTTTGTTGCCGCCGCTGAGCTTGTCGCCAAACTCCTTCAGTTGCTTCTCAGTCTGGAAAATGAGCGAGTCAGCGTCGTTCACTTTCTTGATGCGCTCGGCTTCGGCTTTGTCGGCGTCGGCGTTGGCAGCGGCTTCCTGGCGCATGCGCTCGATGTCCTGCTCCGAGAGGCCCGACGAGGCTTCGATGCGGATTTTCTGCTCCTTGCCGGTGCCTTTGTCCTTGGCCGTTACGTTCAGGATACCGTTGGCGTCGATGTCGAAAGTAACCTCGATTTGCGGTACGCCGCGGGGAGCGGGCGGGATGCTGTCGAGGTGGAATTTACCGATGGTGCGGTTTTGCGAAGCCAGCGGGCGCTCGCCTTGCAGCACGTGAATTTCTACCGAGGGCTGCGAGTCCGAAGCCGTCGAGAAGGTTTCCGATTTCTTGGTCGGGATGGTGGTGTTCGACTCGATGAGCTTGGTCATCACGCCGCCCATCGTTTCGATGCCCAGCGAGAGCGGGGTTACGTCGAGCAGCAGTACGTCTTTCACCTCGCCGGTGAGTACGCCGCCCTGGATGGCCGCGCCGATGGCTACTACCTCGTCGGGGTTCACGCCCTTCGAAGGCTTCTTGCCGAAGAATTTCTCTACTTCTTCCTGGATGCGCGGAATGCGGGTCGAGCCGCCCACGAGGATCACCTCGTCGATTTGCGAAGCCGACAGGCCAGCGTCTTGCAGCGCCTTTTTGCAGGGCTCCATCGAGCGGCGCACGAGGTCGTCGCTCAGCTGCTCAAACTTCGAGCGGCTCAGCTTCACTACTAAGTGCTTGGGGCCGCTGGCGGTAGCCGTGATGTAGGGCAGGTTGATTTCGGTTTCGCTCGAAGACGACAACTCGATTTTAGCTTTCTCAGCGGCTTCTTTCAGGCGCTGGAGGGCCAGCGCGTCGTTGCGCAGGTCGAGGCCTTCGTTGTCGCTCTTGAACTGCTCGGCCAGGTAGTTGATGATCACCTGGTCGAAGTCATCACCACCGAGGTGGGTGTCACCGTTGGTGCTCAGTACTTCGAACACGCCGTCGCCCAGCTCCAGAATCGAGATGTCGAACGTACCGCCGCCGAGGTCGTACACGGCGATTTTCTGGTCTTTATGCTTTTTGTCGAGGCCGTAGGCCAGCGCGGCGGCCGTGGGCTCGTTGATGATGCGCTTCACGTCGAGGCCCGCGATGGCACCGGCTTCCTTGGTAGCCTGGCGCTGGGCGTCGTTGAAGTAAGCCGGCACCGTGATAACGGCTTCGGTTACGGGCTGGCCCAGGTAGTCTTCGGCGGTCTGCTTCATTTTTTGCAGAATCATCGCCGAGATTTCCTGGGGCGTGTAGCTGCGGTCGCCGATTTTTACGGCTACCGTATTGTTCGAGCCGGGCGTCAGGTCGTAGGCCACGTACTTGCTCTCGGCCGAAACCTCCGAGAAATTACGGCCCATGAAGCGCTTGATGCTGGCGATGGTGTTTTTGGGGTTGGTAACGGCCTGGCGCTTGGCCGGGTCGCCGACCTTGCGCTCGCCCTTGCCATTGTCGAGGAAAGCGACAATCGACGGCGTGGTGCGGCGGCCTTCGGAGTTAGGGATTACAACCGGCTCGTTGCCTTCCATTACGGCGACGCACGAGTTGGTGGTGCCCAAGTCAATACCGATGATTTTGCCCATGATAAGGTGGGTGCTGAAGTTTAAAGTGAATTGGTTTCTGGGTCGGGAGTAGCAGCTACGAAGCCGCTGCGGGCCTTGTTACAAGCCCCGTACCAGCCGGATTTTTCTGCCACATTGGCGGGCCACGGCAAAAAATAAGCGGGAGGGCTGCCAGCCCGGCGGGCCGCTGCCGTCCCTACCCCACCCGAGCCTGCCGAAGTTGCCGGGTGTAACCCTGGCAACGGGTCACCGTTTACAGCGCGGGCCAGCCGTCGAGCTAACATTATATTTGAGCCTGGGCAATCCGCCCGGCCGTGTCGCTTCGTTTATGGCCTCGGTTTTCACCTTCTTTTCGTTTGCCTCCCCGTTTTCAGTTTCGCATGAATAAACTTCTCCTCTTCGCTCTTACTGGCTTAGCGCTCACCTCGGCCTGCAAAAAAAATGACGACAACACCCCGGCCACTATGCAGGTAACGGGCTCGTTATCGGCAGCCAACGAGGTACCGGCAGTATCGGCCCCCAACGCTACGGGCACGTTCACCGGCACTTACAACCCCAGCAACATGGTGCTCACCTACGCCGTCGCGTACTCGAACCTCACCGGTCCGGCCACGGCGGCGCACCTGCACTACGGCGACAGCAAGCATAAAACGGCGGCGCCCACCGTGCCTTTCTCCAACGTGCCGAGCGCGGCTAGCGGCTCTTTTAACGGCACCGTTACCCTGACGAGCATGCAGGCCGACTCGCTGAAAGCAGGTAAGCTGTACGCCAACATCCACACCAGCACCAATAGCGGCGGTGAAATTCGCGGCAACCTGACGGCTAAATAAGCGCTATCGCCTTTCCGCTTCTACACCACGAGCCGGCCGCTGTTGCAGCGGTCGGCTCGTTTTATTTTAATGCGGGCCGGGGGTCTGTCAATGGTAAATCCCCTGGACTGACGCTGGTACTACTGCTGCTGGCCCATCGCTACGGTAGCCAGGCTATTATCCTCCAGCCGGCGGTCGATAAGCAGAAAATCGGGGTCGATGACGGCCTTTTGCGGGGCGGCGGGCAGAGTTAGGCGCAGCACCGTGCGGGGAGTAGTCACGAGTACGCGCTGGCGGTAGAGCAATTGGTCGTTGGCCCCGTACAGGGCCACGTCGAGGTAATCGTGCAGGGGGGCTTCGGTTTCCTTGCCCAGCTGGTCGGCGTAGCGCTTGTGAACTTCCAGTTGCACGGTGGCCTGGTAGCGGCCGTCGGGCAGGCGGCGGTAGGCCACATCCCGCACCTGGTTGTCGTAGAGCGTAATGCGCTTGAGCTGATCCTGCACGAAGTAGTGGAGCGAGTCGGGAGTAGCCCGCAAAATGTAGCCGTACAGGTCGTCCGACGTAGGATATGGCGCGGGGCGGCCTTTGTAATCGCGCATGAACCGGGCCAGCGCATTGTGCAAACGGGCTTCGCCCAGGTAGCTGCGCAGGGCGTAGAATGCCACCGCGCCTTTGGCGTAGTGAATGTGCGGCTGGTCTTCGTTGTAAAGCAGGGGTAGCTCGCGCTCTTTTTCGCTGGCCCGGCCGCGTAGGTAATGGTCGAGGGCGTAGCGCCGAACGAGTTGCACCCGCGCCGGCCCGTACTGCCGCTCCAGCATGATGGTGGAGAGGTACTCGGAAATAGACTCAGATAAAAAAGTAGCCCCCTGCACGGCCGCGCCCACTACCTGGTGGCCCCACCACTGGTGAGCCATTTCGTGGGCCACCACCCGGTAGGTACGGTCTACGTCGTGGTCGTCGGGGCTGACCTGGGCGATAAAGCCCAGCCCTTCGGAATACGGCATGGTACCCGGAAAGGCCTGGGCAAACCGCTGGTAGCGCGGAAACTCGATGATGCGCGCCTGCTGCTGGGGGTAGGCCCCAAACTGCTGGCCATAATAGGCCAGCGAGGCCCGCATGGCCCGCATCATGCGGTCGATGTTATAAGGGTGGCTGGGGTGGTAGTAGATTTCCAGGTCGATGCCGTTTTGCCGCTCGCGCCGCACCTGGTAGCGGGCCGAGGTGATGGCGTAGAAGTTGAGCGCGGGCGCGGCCAGGCGGTAGTGAAAGTAGCGGCGGCCCGGCTGCTGCCACTCTTTCAGGAGGGTGCCGGGGGCCACGGCTAGCTGGTCGGGGCTGGTGCTCACCGTGGCCTCGAAGCGCAGCCGGTCGGCATCGGTCGAAATGTAATTGCTGGCGGAGGCGGCCGAGTCGCTTTGCGGGGCCATGCGGGGCCGCACGGGCAGGCCGAGCCGGGCGCGGTCGGGGGCGCTTTCCAGCTCCAGATTGCGGGAGTAGCCGATGGTGGGGGCCAGGTCGAAGTTACTGAGGAAGGTACCGTTGCCGTTGATCAGCGGACGGGAAACCTTATTCTCGAAGCCCCGCGCCTGGTACTGGGCCGAGTAGGCCAGCACCAGCGAATCGCCGGGGGCCAGGGCCGGCCGCAGGGCAAAGCTGCGGAAGTGCAGGCGCTCGTCGGTGAGCACGGGCCGGGCACGGGGAATGCTGAACTGATAATTTTCCAGGTAATCGCCATAGGACAGCCGTAGAGTATCGAGCGGCCGCCCGGTTTTGTTGGTGAGCGTGAGCTGGCCCCGCACCCGCACGGCGCGGGCGGCGGGCGTGAGGTCCACGAGCAGGCTCACGGCCGTGACGCGGGGCTGGGGGGCGCGCTCGTAGCGTTTGTACTGCCTTTCGTAGTCGGCCTGCCGGGCCTGGTCGTTGGCAGTCGTGGCGTAGTCGTTGCGCACGTGGGTATTGTAGTAAATCCAGGTGCCGAGGCCCAGCCAGGCCAGCAAGCTCAGGGTCGCCACCGCCCGCAGCGCCGGGGTAAACGCCTGCCGCAACTGGCTGGCAGCAAACAAGCCTTCCCCGGTCTTCCCCCGCACCCACAGCCCAGCCGTGAGAGCCGCCAGCAGTACGGTGAAGGCCGCCCAGTACAGCTTAAACCAGATGATGCCAGCGGCGTACGGCCCGAAGCCGTTCATGTCGGAATAGGTAAAGGCGGGCGTATCGGCGAAGCGCCAGAGGTTGTTGTTCCAGTCGAGGGCCGCGCCGCTGATGCTCTGAAACAGGATGAGGGCCACCGTCAGGCCGTAGGCCAGCACCTTGCTGCGCAGCAGCACGTGCAGAAACACCGTGCCCACGGCCACCATCACGTAGCGGGTAAACTCGATGCCGAACACGGCCTGCCCGTACAGTCCCCACTCGAAGCGGGTGTAGCCCTGCATCGCCTGGGCCGCCACGCACACCAGCACGCCCATGCTCGTGAGGAAGGCGGCAATAACCATCAGCGTCAGCATTTTGGCCGCGTAGGGTACCCACGACGGGCGCGGCGCCGCATCCAGGATGCCATCGAGGCGGGCGTCTCGCTCTTTCCACACCAGCACCCCACCGTAGTACACCAGCACGGCGATTACGAAAAGGCCGTAGGTGCCGTTGATGAGGTCGAGCATGGTGTAGGTGACCGGGTAAAAATGGCCACCTTCCCGCGCCGAGGCCGTGGCCGCCGTGCTGAGCAGGTTGAGCATGCCCAGGCCGAGCAGCAGCCAGAAGGGTACGCTGCGCAGAATCCCCACCAGGTCCAAGCGAATCTGCTGGGTCAGCTGCACCAGGGCGGCGCGGCGGTCGTAGCGCGGCTGCACCATGAGGCGGGGGGCGGGGACGACGGTTCGCGCCGGGGGCGGCGCGTCGGCCAGCCGGCGCTTGGGCGCTTTGCCGGTTGCGGTCGTGAAGGAGAAGACCCCGTGGGTAAGGCCCATCAGCGCCCCGGCGAAGCCCAGCCACACCAGGCGGTTGGTGAGCAGCGGACCGGCGAAGGGCAGTACTTCGGTATTCTTATCGGCCACCGTCCAGTACTTGGTCAGGGCGCTGAGGGTGCGCAGCCCAAAGGGGTCGAGCAGCAGCACGCTGGCCGGCGTATCGAGGCTGGGCGTGAACAAACCCACCAGCAAAAAGCCGATCAGCAGCCCCAGCGCGGCGATGAAAGCGTAGACCGTGCTGCGCGTGAGCACCGTGAGGCAGTAGATAATGGCCCCGGCCAGCACTACGTTGGGCACGATGAACAGGCCCACGGCCTGCACGTAGGGCGCCAGCCGAAACGCCCCCACCCGGGCCGGCTCATTCAGCAGCGCCCCCAGCGGGATGGCCGGCAGCATCGCCGCCAGGGCCAGCACCGCCACCAGCACCCCACCCGCGAAGCGGCCCCAGAGGTAGCCGCCCTTTTCCAGCGGCGCGGCGTACAGCACCGGGGCGTAGCCCGAGCCCGAGTCGCGGGTGGCGATGCTGGCCATGATGGCCGTGAGAAAGAGCAGGCATAGCATACTCATGGCCCCGGCCCGGCTCAGGATGGCGAAGGGCGCGTTGACGTGCAGGTTGCGCAGGTCGGTGCCCATCTGCAAGTTGGGCCAGAGCATGGCCAGCAACGTCAGCCCGAAGGTGACGGCCAGGAAGATGTACAGAAGCGGCTGCCGGCGCCAGGTAGTTAGCTCGAAGCGGAGAAAGGCGGTGAACATCGGCGGGCGGGCTTAGGCATGGAGGGGGCGGGCCGGGGCGGCCTTGCCTTGAATAGTGGCGAAAAACACGTCTTCCAAGCTGGGCTCCACGGCCTGGAAGCCGGCCGCAGCCAGCCCCTCGCCGCACACGTGCAGCAGCGGCTGGCCGGCCAGCAGCTTGGTCGAAATCACCGGGTACTGCCGCTGGTAGTCGGCCAGCTCGGCCTTGTCGATGGTGCGCTCCCAGATGCGGCCCCGGAGCGCGTGCAGGGCGGCCTGGGGCTGCCCGGCGTACAGCACCCGGCCTTCGTTGATAATGGCCATGTGGCGGCACAGCTCGCGCACGTCGTCCACGATGTGGGTGCTCAGAATCACGATGATGTTCTCGCCAATCTCCGAGAGCAGGTTGTAGAAGCGGTTGCGCTCGCCGGGGTCGAGGCCCGCCGTGGGCTCGTCCACGATAATGAGCAGCGGCTGGCCGATGAGGGCCTGGGCAATGCCGAAGCGCTGCTTCATGCCGCCCGAAAACTGGCTGATGCTGCGCTTGCGCACCTCGTAGAGGTTGGTTTGCTCCAGCAGGGCCTTCACCGTTTCGCGCCGCTCGCTGCGGTTTACGATACCTTTCACCACGGCCATGTGGTCGAGCAGTTCCTCGGCGCTCACCTTGGGGTACACCCCGAACTCCTGGGGCAGGTAGCCCAGCACCCGGCGCAGGGCCAGCTTGTCGTGCAGCGCGTCGATGGCGTCGAGGTGAATGCTGCCGCTGTCGGGTGCCTGCAACGTGGCGATGGTGCGCATCAGCGAGCTTTTGCCCGCCCCGTTGGGGCCGAGCAGGCCAAACATACCCTGCGGAATCGTCAGGCTTACGTTGTCGAGGGCCTTGACCCCGTTGGGGTAGGTTTTCGACAGATTTTTAATGGTCAGTTCCATGCGGAGCGAAGGTCTGGTGGCGGGCGCGGGCCGCGCCGTTTTGGCTCCAAACATTCGCGGTAGTTCGCGCTCCGGCAAGGAGCAATGAGTAAGTGGCCAGCCCCGGCGAGAATTTGGCGGGGTCGAATTAGAAGGCAGCAGCGCGGGCTTGCCAAGTCCGCGCTGCCAGTCACCCCTGAAACCGCTTCAGCAGCTCGTCTTTCTTCCGCCGCGACACTTCAATAATGGAATCATCCGTCAGCTGCACGTAGCCCCCGCTGCCTTTGATATAGCGCTTCACGTGGGCCGCATTGATGAGGTGCGACTGGTGAATGCGCAGAAAATCAACCTCGCTGAGCAGCTCCTCATACTCCCGCAAGGTGCGGCTCACCAGGATCTTCTCCTTACCATCCAGCACAAACAGCGTGTAGTTGTCGTCGGCCTGGCAGCGCACGATGCGGGCCACATCCACCACTTCGAAGCCCTGCATCGTCGGCAGTACCACTTTGCCAGCCAGCCCGGGGCGGGCGCGCAGGTTGTCGTGCAAGGCGTGCAGCTGCGCCGCTACCGGCGCTTGCCGGCGCTGGGCCTTGGCCACGGCGGCGCGCAGTTCGGCCACGCCCACGGGCTTGAGCAGGTAATCAAGCGCGCAGCACTTGATGGCCCGCAGCGCGTAGCGGTCGTGGGCGGTAGTGAAGATGATGTCGAACGAGGCGTTGCCCAGCGCATCCAGCAGGTCGAAGCCGGAGCCCAGCGGCATTTCCACGTCCAGAAATAGCAGGTCGGGCGGGTGGGTGCGCAGCAGTTGCAGGCCGTCCTCGGCCGAGGCCGCCTCGCCGATTATCGTTACGTCGGGGCAGTAGTGCTGGAGCAGCGCCCGCAGCGCCTCGCGGGTATTCGCTTCGTCGTCGATGAGGATGGCTTTGCTCATGGGAAAAGGGTGGTCGCCTACTAGGCGTGCTGGCGCGGGATGCGCACGGCCACGCGGGTACCCTGGGCCGGCTGGCCCGGATCGCCCAGGTCGGTAATAGTGAGGGTAATGGGACGGCGGGCCTGGCGGTTGAGCAGGGCGATGCGCTCTTCCAAGATGGCCGACCCGCGCGACGGATAGCCCGCGTGGGTACCGGGCTGGCTGGCTGCCCGCGCCCGCCCCACCCCGTTGTCCTGCACCACGGCCAGCAGGCAATCGGCCTCTTGCGTGAGGCGCACCAGCACGTGGCCCGCGCCGGCGCGGTGGGCCAGGCCGTGCCATACCGCGTTTTCGACCAGCGGGTGCAGGAGCATGGCGGGGATTTCCTCGTCGAGCAGCGCGTCGGCGGCGGTTACCTCGTAGGTGAATTGCCCTTCAAAGCGCAGGGCTTCCAGCTCCAGATAACTGCGCAGCATGCTCAGCTCGGCGCGCACCGTGAGCAGTGGCTGGCGCGACTGCTCCAGAATCAGCCGCATCAGCCCGCCGAAGCGCGTGAGGTAGTGCTGCGCCGCCTCGGCCTCGTGCCGCAGAATGTACTTCTGAATGGATTGCAGGGAGTTGAAGATAAAATGCGGGTTCATCTGGGCCAGCAGCGCCCGTTGCTCGGTCTGGGCCAGGCGCAGCTGCACGCGCTGGCCCCGGCGCAGCTGCCGGCCGCCCCACAGGCCCCCGCCCAGCACCACCAGCCCGCCCGCAACCCAGCCCAGCCACTGCCAGCCCAGCGGCTGCTCTTTGGCCACGCGCCGGATGCCCTGGCTCGTGACGAAAACCCAGTGCTGCGCATCTTCGCCGATCCCCCGCACGGCCAGGCCCGCCAGCGGGGGAAGCGGGCTCAGCCGGTGATCGGCATACCGCAGCGCGCCGACCGGAGTACCCACCCAGAGCGGCCCATCGGGCGCTTGGTAAAGCGCCGTGATGCGCTTGCTGGGCAGTCCCTGCGCGTAGGTAATTTCCCGAAAGCCCGGGCCTTCGTACACCAGTAAGCCTTCGCGGGTGCCGACCCACACCTGGCCGTCGGCCGCCTGGGCCAGCGCCGTGATGGTGTCGTTGCTCAGCCCGTTCTGCGTGGTGAAGTGCGTAGTGCGGGTGCCCTCGCTTAGCCACAGGCCCCGCTGGGTGGCCTCCCACACCCGCCCCTGCCGGTCGACCAGCGTAGCGCTCTGGCCCGGGACGACGCGGGCGGACTGCCCGGCAACTCCGAGTGGCAGCCCGCCCAGGCTACCCCAGCACACCAGTTGCCGAAGCCAGCGCCGGGCGGATACGGGTCTGTTCATGGGCTGGACAATAGAATCGGCGGCAGAATTTTCCCGGCAAGCTACCCAGCGGGCGGCCCTGCAACCAAACCGGGCCTCCGAGGCAACTTTACGGGGGCGGCTGCATCTTTGGCCCTATTCTGCTATTTCTTCTCTGTTTCGTTGCATGAAACCCACTTTGCTTGCCGCGCTGCTGCCCGGCTGCCTATTGCTCGCTGGCACAGCCCAGGCGCAGGCTCCCTCCACGCCCGTTGCCGCTCCTAATTCGCCTTACCAGCCCTCGGCCACCAAAACCAACGACTTGGTGCACACCAAGCTGGCCGTGCGCTTCGACTACGCCAAGCGCTACCTCTACGGCCAGGAATGGGTGACCCTCAAGCCCCACGCCTACGCCACCGACACGCTGCGCCTCGATGCGCAGGGCATGGACATCAAAACCGTGGCGCTGATGAACGGCAGCAGCCAGCAGCCGCTCAAGTTTGAGTATTCGGATAAAAATAACCTGCGCATCAACCTGGGCCGAGTCTTCAAGCCGGGCGAGCAGTACGTGGTGTACATCGAGTACACGGCCAAGCCCAACGAGCTGCAAGTGCAGGGCTCGCAGGCCATCACCGATGCCAAGGGCTTGTATTTCATCAACCCCGACAGCACGACGAAAGGCAAGCCGGTGCAAATCTGGACGCAGGGCGAGACGCAAAGCTCGTCGGCGTGGTTTCCGACCATCGACCGGCCCAACCAGAAGACGACCCAGGAAATCGCCATGACGGTGCCGGCCAAGTACACCACGCTTTCCAACGGCCAGCTCGTGAGCCAGGTGCCCGCCGGCCCCGGCCTGCGCACCGATACCTGGAAAATGGACCTCCCCCACTCGCCCTACCTCTTTATGATGGCCGTGGGTGACTTTAAAATTTACAAGGATACCTGGCGCGGCAAGGACGTGACGTACTACCTGGAGCCCAAGTACGCGCCCTTCGCCAAGCAGATTTTTGGCAATACGCCCGACATGCTGGAGTTTTTCAGCCAGCGGCTGGGCGTGGAGTACCCGTGGAATAAGTACGCCCAGGTAGTGGCCCGCGACTACGTGAGCGGCGCGATGGAAAACACCAGCGCCACCCTGCACGGCGAACAAGTGCAGATGGACGGCCGCGAGCTGCTCGACCGCGAGTACCAGAGCGAGTCGGTAATTGCCCACGAGCTGTTTCACCAGTGGTTTGGTGATTACGTCACGGCCGAGTCGTGGTCGAACATCACCGTCAATGAGTCGATGGCCGACTTCTCGGAAGCCCTCTACGCCCAGCATAAGTACGGCCAGGATGCCAGCGACGCGCACAACTACCGCTACCTGCAATCCTACCTGCGCAGCCCCCGCGACGCGGGTAAAAACCTCGTGCGCTTCCACTACAACAACCGCGAGGACGTGTTCGACCTCGTGAGCTACCAGAAGGGCGGGGCCATCGTGCAGATGCTGCGCACCTACCTGGGCGACGACGTATTCTTCGCTGGCTTGCAGAAATATTTGACCGACAATAAATTCGGTAACGGCGAGGCGCACCAGATGCGCCTGGCGATGGAGGCCGTGTCGGGGCAGGACCTCAACTGGTTTTACAACCAGTGGTACTACGGCCCGGGCCACCCGGTCGTGACCATCGACTACGGCTGGGACGCGGGCACCAAAACCCAGAGCGTGACCATTAAGCAGACCCAGCCGGGCACGGTGTTCCGCCTGCCGCTGGCCATCGACTGCTACGTAAACGGCAAGGCCGAGCGCCAGCGCGTGACCATGACCGAGGCTACTCAGACCTTTATCTTCCCCCTGGCCGCCAAGCCTGAGCTGGTCAACGTGGACGCCGAGAAGTTTACGGTGTGGCAAAAAACCGACAATAAGCCCCTCAGCGAGAGCCTTTACCAGTACAGCCACGCCCCGCTGTACGTCGACCGCCGCGAGGCCCTGGCCGCCGCCCTGGCCGCCCAGACGACCAACCCCGCCGCCCGCGCCGTGGTGCTGGCCGCCCTCAAGGATAAGTTTTACGGCCTGCGCATCGCCGCCATTCAGGGCCTGAAGCTCGATAACAAGGACGTGGCCAAGGCCTTCGCGCCCACCCTGCGCCAGCTCGCCACCTCGGAAAAAGAAAACCACGTGCGCGCCGCCGCTATCACGGCGCTGGGTGAGCTTAAAGACAAAAAAGACCGTAAAACGCTGACTGACGCGCTGGCGCACCAGTCGTACGCTGTGCAGGGTGCCAGCCTCGAAGCACTGGGCGAAATCGACGCCCCCGCCGCCCTAGCCCGCGCCAAAGCGCTCGAAAACGACGAGCACCTCAGCTCGGCCGTGACGAGCGTATATGCCCAGCAGGGCGGCACCGAGCAGTGGAACTACATCCGCACGGCCTACGACCGGGCCGAAGGCAACGGCCGCTACAACTTCATCCAGCCGATGGTGCAGATGCTGGGCCGCCTCAACGACCCCACGGCCTTCGCGGAAGACGTGAAGCGCTTGCAGGAGCTGGCCATGTTGCCCCAACTCAAGCCCTACGGTTTCGACAAGCGCATGATGGAAGCCATTCAAAAAGGTGCCGACGCCCAAGCCGGCAAGCCCAACGCCGCCCAAAACCAGGCCACGGCCGCCGCTGCTATCAAAGCCATTAGCGAGAGCAAGTAAATCCGCTGGATAACGCCCTCAGTCAGAAGGTGCCGCAGTATGCTACTGCGGCACCTTTTATTTTATCATTTCGGGATAATGAATGACTAGCCGCTTTTATTTTCACGGCCAGTTAGCTGTGACAACTAGCTGTCTGCGACCTAAGCACTCCGGCCAATATGAAAACCGTAACGCTGCAAAAGCTACTTCCCGCTCTCCTGTTTTCGGGCGCACTGCTTGCCGCTACTAGCTGCACCAGCAACGCTTGCCGCAATACTAATCCAGTATTCGACAGTTATTCCCCATCAACCAAGCAGTATAAAGAAGAGCTGGCCAAGCAATTAGAGAGTATCGATAAATCGAAGCTTACCTACCGGCTGGAATCCTACCAGGAGAATAGTGATGGTCGGTATCTTGTAGTCAAGCTGCAAGGCGATGGGCTCTGCGCCAGAATTCCCCTGGCCGTAACTGCTTCTCAGAATGGCATTGAGAGAATACTGGCGAATAAAGGCGCGGGCTATAGAGACGCTGAATTAAAGAATCTCCGATTTGATATTCAACAAAACGGCACGAATACGCAATTCATCTTTGCGGGAGTGGACGGCGTTATTGATTAAAACACCACGATTTACTAAATACAAAAAAAATATTATTTATCCTTAACTAAATTATTATTTTCAAGAATTAAATACTACATATCATGCTGAGCCTGCCGCAGCATCTCGCTCGCTTCGTTGAACGGCTGAATAACGAAGCGGGCGAGATGCTTCGGCAGGCTTAGCATTGACAACCGTTTTATCGGGCAGAAGCTTCTGGAACGGTTCTCCAGTCAACGTACCTAATAGTTGCTCAACCGGAGATGTAACACCAAGCTCCAGCTTGGTGATGTGATTCGCAGGAGTGTTTTACGATTGCTCTCATGGACGTTGATTGCGCGGAATTGTAGCCTCGTGCCGACTACTAGCTGGCCGCTGGCCAGCGACGTCGGGGCAAGCCATGCGTGCCGGCCAGAGGCCGGCAAAGCAACCGGCCCGCGGCGCAGCCCCGCGCCACCAGGCCAGTTGCTAGCGCGGCTTTAGTAGCGCCATCCCGCCCGTCGTCCCTGATTTTTTACTTCAGATTTTCTCACTAGGCGAAAGATTTTCGCCCGTCGCCAGGGCTGGCCCGGCACTACATGGTGGGTTGGCCATATAGCCTGGCACTCAGCCGTGAAGCCAGCTAAACAATTGGCTTATTTAGCATTGCTCAGCGGGCAAGAGTTAAAACTTAACACGCGGGCGGCCCCTACGGCGAACTATCGCGGAAGGTTACGTGTCAAGTAGACATGCGCAAGACCACTCCGCTGGTGCTGGCCGCTCTGCTTGCAAGCCGCCTCACCCCCGCCCTGGCCCAAAACTCGCCGGAAGAAAATAACGACAACGGCGACGCACCCTTCGTGCGGCATATTCGCCCCGATCGCCCCGGCCAAACTATCTCGGCCGGCGTGCTGCGCGCCGGCGAGTTTCAACTCGAAACCGGCATTCAACGCTTCACGCCCCGCTCGGGCGTAGGCGGCGTAACGACCAACGTCAACACGCTGCGCATTGGCTTCTGGAACAGCATGGAGTTTCGCGTGACGCAGCCCTACGTGTTTGGCACGCCCCGCCCGGCCACGGGCGGCACGAGCGACCTCCCCACCCTGCGCACCGACTCGGTGGGCTGGGCACCGGTAACCGTCGGCGTGAAGCTGATGCTGACGCCCGACCGCGCCAGCCGCTTCCAGGCCTCGCTGCTGGCCGAGGCCAGCCTCCCCAACACCGGGCAGAATGGGCTACGCCGCACTACCTGGGCCCCGGCCGGCCGCCTGCTCCTGAGCCAGCAAATCGGCCGCCGCGCCGCGCTGGAAGGCAACTTCGGCTTCGTGCAAACGGGCCTCACGATGGCCGATTTGTTCAACGGGGAGATTGCCGGCCAGTACATCGGCTCGCTGGCCCTCACCGCGCCCATCAGCGATAAAGCGGGCTACTTCGTGGAAGGCTACGGCCGGGGCCGGGAGCAGCTTACCTCCGGGGCCAATGCGGGCCTCTACTACCGCCCCTGGACTGGCCTGCGCTTCGATGCCACCGTGGGCCGGGTGCTGGGCGGCCTCAATGCCGGGGCTAATACCGTGAGCGTAGGCATGTCCTTCCGGCTGGGCGGCAACAAGTAGCTCTCACTCCTCTTCAATAGAGTACTCGGGGGCGGATCGGCTTGCGCTGGTTCGCCCCTTACTTTTGGCGGGAGTGCATCAGCTTACGCCAACGATATTCGCGGCAACCGCTTCTTAATTATGCATTCATTATTCCGGCCCGGCAATTGCCACTTAAAGCCGATTAGCCCCGTATAAACCGGCGCTGGTTTTCTTTAAACTGCCTTTTCAATGAAGCGTATTGCCTTTCTTCTGCCCGGCTTATTATTACTCGGCGCTGCCTGCCAGCGCGTTACCGACCGTGCGAACACGGCCCCGGGGGCTACCACCGTCACCATCCCCGACGCCCCCTTGCGCGAAACCCGCTGGGTACTGCGCCAGGTAGATGGCCAGCCCATCGCGGCCCCGACCACGCCCGGCCAGGAACCTTATTTGTTCATCAGCGCGGCCGGCACGGCCGAGGGCCAGGGTGGCTGCAACCGCTTCCGCGGCGGCCTCAAACCCGCTACCGAAGATGCGGAACTGCAATTTGCGCCGCTCATGAGCACGCGCATGGCCTGCCCCGACCTCACGACCGAGCAGGCTTTCAACCAAGCCCTTACCAATACCCACGCCTACCGCATCACGGGCAATTTGCTGCTGCTCTATCCCAACGCCGAGCGTACCGGCACGCCGCTGGCCCAGTTGGAGGCCGTCAACCTGCCTTAGCGCAGTAGCGCGGACTTGCAGTTTACGGAACGTAAACTGCA
>CAJYPK010000046.1 GCA_913776615.1 uncultured Hymenobacter sp. | reverse complement strand
GGGGTAGCCAGCACAGCCCGCTCGGGCACTTCGGTCAGCACGGGTAAAAACTGGCGCAGGGCTTCTTCAGCGGCTTCGGGCTTGTCTTCCCACGCCAGGCCGTAGCGGCGCTGCTGGTCGAAGAGCTGCGCGAGGGCCGCACGGTCAGCATCGGAAAAGTCGGGGTGGGCAAGCAGACGGGTGCGGAGGTCGGAAGTGGGCACGGGCAAAAACTATAGCTATCCTGGGGCAGGCAGAAAGAAGAGCAAGATAACAGCCGGCCGGGGCAAGTGCAGCGGCCGCTGCATCTTGCCGGCCCGTTTGGGCTGAGCCGCTTCTTTTTAGCCATTATGAGTATTTATCTGGCCGCGCAGGTGGCCGTGTACCACCACCTGCTGGCGCGCCACGCCCAGGACGACACATTTCGGTTTTCGATGCGGCAGGCCTTTAGCAAAGTGCCCAACGCGGGGCAAGGGCTATTTATCGGCACCGAAAAGTCGGGGTATTTTGCCTTTACACTTTGGTACGTGCCGCTGGGCTTTCCGGGCTCTGCCATGGACTTGATTAGCTACATTATCCGGCTCCAGCCAAATGGCCAGTTCCGACTGCGGGCCGAGGTGCTGCTACCCCGCGAAGACCCACCCGCCGAGGCTACGGGCTGGCACCCCAATACCGCCCTGAGCCGCGACTTGGTGTGGGAATTGCAGCGCCAGCCGTGGCCGGCGCCCGTGCAGTGGGTAGCCGCGCCAGCTAGCAACAGTATGTTGCAGCTAACCTACCAGGCAGCCAAAGACCTACCGGATATTCCGGCCCTGCTGGTCGCCCTTGACGACCTGCTGCTAGCCACGGTACCGGGCATTGATGCCGCCGTAGCCGCCCACGCGGCCAGCACACCTACTTGGGTCGGCGGCCGCTATTCGGCCGAGCAGTTTGCCCAAATGCAGGCCAAAACCAAGATTAAGTGCGCCGACCTGCTGGCTGGCCACTACCCTACCCCGGCGGCCAGCGGCCGCAACTACTGGACCGCGCAGGTAGAAACCAGCCCCGAGGCGTGGGCCAGGTTTCGGCAGCAGGGCGTGGTGAGGCCGCTTTTTGGCCAGCTACTCACCAGCCCGGCCAATGGCAGTGGCGACGGCTCGAAGCAACTAAGCCAGGTGAAGGCCGGCGACCTCATCATCGTAACCCGGGGGCCGCGCCGGGTGCTGGGCGTCGGCATGGCCACCGGCCAGTTTGCGCAGGATACCAACAAGCCGCCCTACTACTGCCCGGTCGAGTGGCTTATAACCGTACCCGTGGAGCTGGCCGGTACGCCGTTTACCACTGGCAGCATGCCCTGGAACCGCACTACCAAGTGGCCGCAGATTGCGCAAGCCTACGCGCAGCTTAGCCCCCCACCCTCGAAACTGGAGCAGCTAGCGCTGGAGGCCGTGGACCTTAAACCCGCGCTCGATGCTCTTACCGACAAAGACTTATCCCCGGAGGCATCTGCGGGCAACAGCCCCAACTATTGGGCTATTGGGGCGGGTGAGGGCGGCACCTTTTGGCAGGCCTGGCAGGCCGAAGGTCTCATGTCCATTGGCTGGGAAAAGCTGGGTGACTTGCGCCAGTACGGCAACGACCAGCTGCTACGCCAGACGCTCAAGCAGCACTACGGCGGCGATACCACCCACAACAACGATGCGCTGGCCTGCTGGCAATTTTGCCAGGAAATCCGGCCCGGTGACTACGTAGTAGTAAAGATTGGCCGGCGGAAAATTCTCGGGGTCGGGCAGGTAATCGGGGAGTACCGCTATGACCCGACACGGATGGTGCACAGCAATACCCGGCAAGTCAACTGGCTGCTAGCCGGCTGGTTGGAGGATAAAAATGGGCCGGGGGTACCGACCAAAACCCTCACCAGTATTACGGGCTACCGCACGTTTCTCAAGCCCATTCTGGCCGAGCTGGCTGCACCTAAGCACTTGCAGGCAATCGGTCAGAAAAAGCATACGCCTACGCCGAAGGAAGAATTCATCCCGCCCCTACCCCCCTACTCGCTGGCCCAGGCCGAGCAGGACCTGTTCTTGCCCACCGACCAGATTCAGCACCTGCAAGCGGCCCTGCGGCGTAAGAAAAACCTGATTGTGCAGGGGCCGCCCGGCGTAGGCAAAACCTACGTGGCCCGCCGCCTGGCCTGGCTGCAAATGGGCGAGCAGGACCCCAGCCGCGTGCAGCTCGTGCAGTTTCACCAGAGCTACGGCTACGAGGACTTTATCCGGGGCTGGCGGCCCACCGAGCAGGGCGGCTTCGAGCTGGCCAATGGGGTGTTCGTGGACTTTGTGCGCCGGGCGCAGCACGACCCGGACCGTGACTATTTCTTTCTCATCGATGAGATAAACCGGGGCAACCTGAGCAAGATTTTTGGCGAGCTGCTGCTGCTACTCGAAGCCGACAAGCGCAGCTTAACCTACGCCCTGCCCCTCACCTATCGCAAGGATAGCGAGGCGCCCTTCTACGTGCCGCCCAACCTCTACGTCATCGGCACGATGAACACCGCCGACCGCTCGCTGGCGCTGGTGGACTACGCCCTGCGGCGGCGCTTCACCTTTGTGGACCTCGTGCCCATGCTAGGTGATAAGCTGCGCCAGCACTTGCTTAACAGACAGATTCCGGAAGAACTGGCCGGCGATATACTCACGCGGGTAGCTGCCCTGAACCTGACTATCAAGGAAGATAAGAACCTGGGCTCCGGCTTTCTGATTGGCCACAGCTACTTCTGTACCCCACTGGCCGGCGACACCCCGGCCGCGTGGTGGGATGCCATCGTGCGCCACGACCTGGCCCCACTGCTGCGCGAATACTGGTTCGATAGCGAGGCCAAGGCCAGCAAAGCCATTGCGGCGCTCCACGGCCCGGCGGTATGAGCATCCCGGTCCAGAACCTCTATCACCTGCTCACCTACGCCTGGGACCAGCTCGACGAGGCCGACGAAGTTGCCGTAGCGGCCGAGCCCGCCGACTCGCTGCTCGACCTGCTGGCGCGGGTGCTCGTGCAGGGCACTACGCACGTGCTCAAGCGCGGCCTGGCCCGCGACTATGTGCCCATAACCGAGCTAACGGGCCGGCTGCGCGGCAAGCTGCTGCTGAGCGAGTCGGTGCGCCAGCGCACCCTGCCCCAGGCCCGCGGCTGGTGCGCCTTCGACGAGCTGAGCCACGACGTGCCGGTGAATCAGCTCCTTAAATCGGCACTGCACCACTTGCTCACCGCGCCCAAGCTAGCCAAGCCGCTGCGCCGGGAAATCCGGGCCCTCTACCTGCGCCTGGCCGACGTGGCCCTGGTGCCCGTGTCCGACCTGCGAGTTTACGCGCAGGTGGTGCTGCACCGGCCCACGGCCCACTACCGGCTGCTGCTCAGCATTTGCCAGCTGGTGCACGAGGAAGTCCTGCTCACGCAGAAAAGCGGGGAACGGCTATTCCGCGATTTCACGGGCAATGAAAAGCGGATGGCGGCCCTGTTCGAGCGCTTCGTGCGCAACTTCTACCGGCAGCGGCAAAAAACCTACCAGGTAGGAGCCGAAACGCTGACCTGGGCCGTGCAGGCCGCCACCCCGCAGGCGCACGCGGTGCTACCGGCCATGCACACCGACGTCTCGCTCACCGGCAAGGCGAATAAGCTGCTCATCGACTGCAAGTACTATCGTAAGGCCCTTAAGCCGCACTACAACCAGCAGCGGCTTATTTCTGCCCATCTCTACCAGCTCTACGCCTACGTGCAGCACGCCCAGCGCCAGGAGCCGGCCCGGCCGGTAGATGGGCTGCTGCTGTACCCGGTAGTGGATAAGCAGCTGCGGCACTCCTACCAGCTGCTCGATACCAGCCACCGGCTGCGGGTAGCTACCATTAACTTAAACCAAAGCTGGCAGGCTGTAGAGGCCGAATTGCTCAGCCTACTCGCCTGGCACTAGCCACGCCGCCGCGCTAACCCGCAAGGGTCTAGGTATTCGGTTATTTTTTGCCGTACTTACGGCGGCCGGCACCTCGTCAGCTTTTCCCGAATGCCCTTCACCCACCGCGTGCTTATGCCGCCGGATTTCCCCCTACCCCCGCTCCCCGACCCGCGCCGTAGCCAGCTGGGCCACAGCAGCATTCATTATAAGAATGCGGCTTCTATTCTCTCGCCCGCCACGGGCTTCATGGATAGCTACGACTTTACGCTGAACCCCTATTCGGGCTGCTCCTTCGGCTGCACGTATTGCTACGCCGCCTTTTTTGCCCGCGACAATGCCCTGCGCGAGCAGTGGGGCTACTGGGTCAACGTGAAGGAAAACGCGCTGCTGCTGCTGCAAAAGCTCCGCAAGAAGCCCCTGCTCGACAAGGCCATTTACCTGAGCAGCGTTACTGACCCCTACCAGCCCATCGAAAAGGAGCTGCAGCTCACCCGCAGCCTGCTACAAGAGCTGGCTGACTACCACCAGGTACGTCTTGTAGTGCAGACGCGCAGCCCACTGGTGGTGCGCGACCTGGACTTGCTGGGCCGCTTCCCGGCCGTGCAGGTCAACATGACCATCACCACCGACAGCGAGCGGGTACGCAAGGTATTCGAGCCCCTATGCCCCGGCAACCCGGTGCGGCTGCGGGCCATTGCGCAGGTGCAGGCGGCGGGCATACCTGCCTGCATCACGCTCACGCCGCTACTACCCGTCGAGGATGCCCACGCACTGGCCCAGGCGCTGCTGGCCACGGGCGTTACCCGCTACATCATTCAGCCCTTCCACGCCGACCGGGGCAAGTTCACGGCCGGCACCCGTCCCGAGGCCGTGCGCCTCATACGGGAGCTGGGCTGGACGCCGGAGCGCTACCAGCAGGTCGTGACCATTCTGCGGCAGTACCTGCCTCAGCTGGGTGAGGGCAAGCAGGGCTTTACCGCTATTTAAGCGCTATTCTTTTTCCGCCTATTGCATGGATAAACAATTACTTGACTGGTTGCAAGCGCAGCAGCCCACCGTCGATGCCCTCATCTACCGGGCGGCCAACCGATACTACCGGCACCAGCGCGACGTAGTGAACTTCGCGAACCTGGACTATGACATTGGCGTGACCATTCATGAGGCGCTCAACCTGAGCACCGGGCTCGACTTGTGCTACGACCGGCCTACCATCGGCTTCACCTACTCGCTCTGGTACCACGCCCGTCGGGTCAACACCTTCCTGCGCTACTTCCTACGGGAACTGGCCACGACCAGCGCCGCCAGCCTCGACATCTTTGACCTGGGCGCGGGCACCGGGGCCGTGCAGTGGGCAGTGGGGCTGGCTTACGCGGGTCTCAAGGCCTGCGGGCGGCCTACTCCGCAGCTCAACCTCATCAACGTCGATTCCAGCCCCTTCATGCTGGAGTACAACCGGGCTTACCTCTGGCCGCAGTTTTTGCTCGAATACCCCGCCTGCCAGGCCATCAGCTGCTCGTTCAACGTCAATTCCTGGAGCACGCCGGCCGAGGGCAGCGGCGCCCGCGCCTGGGTGGTGTCGAGCTACCTGTTCGACCACGTGGAAAACAAAGAGTTTCTGGCCGACGGCTTTCAGGCGCTGGTCAAGCTCTACCAGCCCGAGCGGGTGATGATGCTGACTTCCAAGAAAAAGGAAAGCCAGCAGAAGCAGGTGGCCGAGGCCATCAAGGCGGTGGGCTACCACCTGGCCCCCTACGACTCGGCTACCCCGCTCTACCTGGGAGTGCTGCCGCAGGTCACGGCGTTTCGGCAGGCCCTGCGCGACAAGCGCCACCTGGCTATCCCGCCCGCGCCCGTTACCTGGGACGACCCCAGCTTTACGGCCGTGGCGCTGGTGCGCACGCAGGCCGCCTTTGACTTTGCCGCCACTACGCCGGCCGCCATCCGGGCCTTGCAGCTCTACGTGTCGCCGCTGGTCGTGCGCCACGATATTCAGCTCAACGAGCACCAGCGCCGCGCCGCCGAGCACACCACCCAGCCCACCATCATCACTGGGCCGGCGGGCTGCGGCAAGAGCGTGGTCGTTACCGAGCGCATCCGCAACCTGCTCCTGGCCCGCGACTACGACCCTAAGCTGCGCATTTTGCTGACCTCGTTCAACATCAAGCTCATCGACAACCTGAAAGGCTGGCTGAGCGGCCTGCTCGACCCCGCCAAAGCCTGGCCCACCACCGATGGCTTTCGCTTTGCCGGCTCCACGGCCCGCAACTTGACCTGCCTGCATTTCGACGTGCTGCCCACCCGCCTGGGCCAGGTGCACCAGCACGAGCCCGCGTTTCGCTACAACGACTGGCACGGCCAGCGCCTGCGCGGTATTGCCCGCGAGGTGCAGCGCGCCCACCAGCTACCCGACGACGGGCCCCACGCTAAGGTGCTCAACGCTGATTTTCTGCTCGAAGAGTTTCACCGCGTAGTCTACGGCCTGGGCTACCTCACCGCCGACGACTACCTCACCCTGCCGCGCACCGGGCGCGGGGCCAAAATCTCGCACCGGCCGCTGGTCTGGCAGTGCTTCGAGCGCTACTTCGAGCAGCTGGCGCAGGGACAGTCCTTCACCAACCGCCGGTTGACGTTTTTGCGCGGCCTGCGCGACGGCACCATCCAGCACAAGTTTGACCACATTTTCGTCGATGAGTACCAGGACTGCACGCCCGCCGACCTAGAGATTTTTCGCCACTTGTTGCACGACCCCGACTGCATCGTGCTGGCCGGCGACCTGGCCCAGGCCGTGCAGATTGGCCGCACCAGCGCGGCCGAAAAGCGCTTCCGGCACTTTATGGGCCTCAAGCAAGACCGCCGCAACCTGCGCCTGCAAGGCTCCTACCGGCTGCCTTTTCGCATCAGCGAAGCCATCCGCGAGGTGTCCGAGCAGATAAATACGCTCTACAAGGGCGACCGCGATGCCGGCGTAATTGCCCCCTGCAAGGGCTCGCCACCCGGCGCCCGGCCCGTACTGGTTTACGGGGAGTCGACGGCCCAGCTAGCGGAGAAAATCAGCGAAATTCTGCGGGCCTTCGCGCCCTTCGCGCTACGCGAAGTAACCATTCTGGAAAAGGACGTGGCCCTAGCCAGCCACTTGCAGCCGCAAGTGGCGGTGGAAGTGGAGACGGATACTATCTTGAAGCTCAAGGGCCTGGAGAAAACGTGCATTATATGGTCCACCTCTACCAGCATCGAGCACCGGGGTGAAGTATTTGAATTTATTTACACCATCCTCACGCGCACTTCCTGCTTGCTACTCATCACCCTGACGCGAGACACGCAGGAATTGTATGTACCCTTGTTGCAAGCCCTGCGGCTCGACCGACTCATCTGCTGGGATGCTGAATCTTTGCTGCAATTTCAGCAGCTTAAGGCGCGTGTTGCTACGGCATTACCAGAAGAAGAAGTTGAGGATTAAATGATGAATTGGATTACAAATAAGTAACTCACCTTATGCTGGGGCTAGTCACCTAGACCACCTCATAATTACCCCAGTAACCGAAAATTTCCGCTCCACTTCTAGTAGGTGAACCTCAGCAGCTTCTCAAGTCAAGCAGTAGAATAAAGAAGTCAAAAAAATGGGGTAGCTTTATGGTTTAGAGAGGCATGAAATAGTTTGTCGTGCCTGTTTTTGCGCCTCAAACGGATTATGTACAAAACTGATTTTGGCCCCTTCGATGGCAACTCGTGGGAGCGGCTGTGTCAAATGTGCTTTAAGCAGAAATACGGAGAGGTCGGCTACCAGGAAATGCTAGCCTCTCCCGGTGATTTTGGGATTGAGGGGTTCACGGCTACGGGCAAAGCCTTTCAATGCTATTGCCCCGATACGAACTACGACCCAGGTCTATTGTATGAAAAGCAACGGGATAAAATTACCGTCGATTTGGCGAAGCTGGTACAGTATGAAACGGAGATACAGCAGCGTATTGGTACCATTCAGCTCCGCGAGTGGATTTTAGTTACGCCCAATTTCAGCTCTAACAATATCCTCAAGCACTGCAAAAGCAAAGAAGTGGAATATCGTGCCCGCAACCGGTCGTTGCTACATCCGGAGTTTACGGTGCTGGTACAGGATATTCACTACTTGCACCCGTACATACAGCACTGCCTAGGTTTGATTCACAGTAAACTGCTCATTACTAGCGCAGGTGTACTGGCCGAGGAAGTGGAAAACTACAAGAACGGGCAGAGCCAGCTAATTGACCACGCCCTACGCAAAAACCGCGTGCGCCTGGGTCAGGTAGCCAACTTGGAAGAGAAGCTGCATAAGCTGACTGCTCGAACCGTTCAAAGTTTTCTGGATGGCAGCGATATTATTAATAAATGGCAATACATGTTCCCAACGGCTTACGAGCGGTTCAAGTCGCTGATTAGCCAGTTGGAGGGTGAGGTGGAAGAAAAGTGCCTGCTACCGTGCGACGACTACAATAAGCTGTATGATGAGATAAAAAATTTAGTTACTAACGGAATTAGCACTACCTTTGACAGTCTTGATGTCAGCATGGTGCGCGGCTTGGCCGCGCAGGTGATGGCGGACTGGATTTTGCGCTGCCCGATTGATTTTGAGTAATGGAACGAATCGCCTTTACGCGGCGGCCGGTACCCATCCCGGCCGACTATCGGCCACTGTACCGCATCGGCCAACTCTTACTCATTCTCAAGCTGAACTGCCGTAGCAGTACGGGTTCGTTGCTCAAGCTTCACTTGTTTCACTGGGCACTCAAAAATGAACGCAACCGCAACGTACTGCGGGAAATAGTCGCTAACGGCCGGTCCTCGTCACTGGTCATCTGGGGATTCGACCCGGCCCTCAATCGGGCGCTGCACTTCGCCCTATCAGAAGAGGTTTGCCAGCTGCACGATGGGAAATACACGCTGACGACGAAAGGCGACCGGCTGGCTGCCGCTTTCTTGGAACAGGAAGTGTATCAGACTGAGAAAGCCTTTTTGCGCGAAATCGGCAAGAACGTCTCAGAAAAAGCAATTACCTCCTTCACGCAAACTTGGATTAAGCCGAATGCTGAAAATTAGGGCTATCAAACTGGTCGTTCACTGCGCCGATGAGCAGTCGTTTGGTGCGGATTATACCTTCGCCAGCGGCCTCAACATCGTTCGGGGCGACAACTCGGCTGGCAAGAGCACCTTGTATCACGCCATCATCTATGGCCTGGGTGCAGAGGAACTACTTGATGGCCGCAACGAAAAAGTACTGCAATCAGTGCTGAAAGAGAGTGTTCAGCACGAGCAGCATGTCTATCGGGTGTTGGAGTCGTACGTGCAACTGGAGATTGAGGCGCGAGAAATCGTCACCGTTAAGCGCAGTATCATCAGTCGCAATCGCAGCCCAAAGCTGGTAGAAGTTGCCTACGGCGCGGCGCTTACTGGAGCGGTTGCGGTTGCGCACGTAGAGCCGATGTACGTGCATGACAAAGGCGGGGCTACGGATACCATGTACGGGTTTCACGCCTTTCTTCAGAAATTTCTTGGCTGGCAACTCCCAGAAGTAGTGGGCTCATTAGGCGACACGCGCAGCCTGTATATTCAGTCCATCTTTCCGGCCTTTGTAATTGAACAGAAGCGGGGCTGGTCAGATTTTCTGGCTACCATTCCCTACTTCGGAGTGAAAGATTCCGAGAGCCGGGTGATTGAGTTTCTGCTAGGGTTGGACGTTATTGCCAACCGCAAGCGTAAGCAGGAGCTTATCCAGACCCGGCAGGCCATCACGGCGCGGTGGCAGGTAGCCTACCAGGATATAGTGGGCACGGCCAGCCGGGGTAACATTGAGGTGCAGGGGCTGCCGGAACAGCCAGAAATATTTGCCGATACTTCGCCTGTGGTGTTCACCGTCCGGCACCAGGGCGAGCGGCTGAATGCCAGCGTACTCAGCAGTCGCCTCCAGGCCGAACTGGTGGAATTATCCGCCCAACCTATCGAAACCACCGGGGCGAAGCTCGAGGCTAATCGGAAGCAACTCCGCGAAACGCAGCAGCAACTGAATGAGCTATCATTAGGTAACGACCTGCTGGCTAGCCGCATTACGATGGTTAAGCTCCAGATAGACCAGTACCGTACGCAACACCAGGAATTAGTCGAAGACCTGGAAAAAAACCGGGGTGCCCGCAAGATATACGACCTGGGTGCTGCCGAGCAGTTGAGCGTCGCCACCAGCCACTGCCCGACCTGCCACCAGGATATCAAGGACACGCTTATGCCGCAAACCGTGCTCCAGACCCCGATGCGCATCGAAGAAAACATTGCCTATCTAGACGCGCAACGCAAGATGCTGGATTTGCAATTATCTATGCAGGTGCAGGCGCTGGCCAAGGATGAGGACTTGTACGAGACGCAGGGAGAATACTTGGACGAGTTGCGAGGACAAATACGGGTACTGCAAAGCGAGTTGGTGGCGGACAGCCGCTTGCCCTCGGAAGCTGACGTTGAAAAGCGCGTCAGGTTGAAAGCCAACATTGGGTTCTATAACAGGCTGCTGGATGAACTGACCATCAAGGTAGCAGCCGTGCGGAACCTGTCGGAAGAGTGGCGGCGCTACCTAGCGGATGAGCTGGCATTGCCGAGAGATTTCTTCTCAGTAAGTGACCAGCGCAAGCTTAATGAGTTTGAGATTAATTTCAAACGCTTACTTAGCCGCTTTGACTACAGTAGTTCGCTGCTAGATAACGTGCAAATATCACGGGATAAGTACACGCCCGTTATTCAGTCGGAAACAGCCCGCTACAGCATCAGCACGGTGATGCGCTACAATATCCGCACCGACTCTTCGGCTACGGATTTAGTGCGAGCCATCTGGGCCTATACCTGCTCGTTACGCCAAGTGTCTGACCGCTTCCACGGTAATCATCCGAAGCTGCTACTCTTCGACGAGCCGGCTCAGCATTCCATGTCAGATGAAAATTTTCGGACTTTTCTGCAAGAGATGGCTGCCTATCCGGACGGCCAATCAATGGTCTTCGCCTCCTTCAATAACTCTGACCAGGAATTTGCGAGTATTACGAACGGTATCCCCTTCACCCTAAATCGTATCAATGGCAAGCTGATAAAGCCTATTCCCGCGCAGTAGCTATACGCGATGCAGCCAAGAATCCACCTGTAAACCAAGTTTCCCCTTTTCAACAGTCTTCCGGCTGCCTCTCGCCCCATGAGCAAACGCCTGATTGTGCTGTGCGACGGCACCTGGAATAAGGCCGAAAACATCGACCGCCGCAAGCGCAAGCCCACTAACGTGGTAAAGATGGTGCGGGCCATTCAGCCCGTGGCCCCGGACGGTACCGTGCAAGTTACTTACTACGACGAGGGAGTGGGCAACAGCCCCGGCTTGGACCGCTGGCTGGGGGGTGGGGTCGGTGCGGGCCTGGACCGCAACATCCGCGAGGCCTACCGTTTCCTGCTCTACAACTACGCGCCGGGCGACGCGGTATTTTTCTTTGGCTTCAGCCGCGGGGCCTACACGGTGCGCAGCCTGGCCGGTTTTATTCAGCACCTGGGCCTACTGCCTAAAAACCACGATTTCTTCGTCCCGGAGGCTTACGCCCTCTACCGCCAGCGCCCGCCCGCCGAGGCCGACCAAACGGTTTGGCAGCAACGGGTGGCCGCGTTCCGGGCTAGGCACGAGTCCCGAACTATCGCGCTGGAATTTGTGGGGGTGTGGGACACCGTGGGAGCATTAGGAGTACCGCTGCATTGGTTTACGCTGCTGAACCGTCGGCGCTACCAGTTTCACGATGCGCGGCTCAGCCCGATTATTCGCCACGCGTACCACGCGCTGGCTATTGACGAGCAACGCCGCACTTTTCAGCCTACTCTCTGGGAAAATCCCGGCCCCGACCAGGTGCTGGAACAGCGCTGGTTTGCGGGCGTGCATACCAACGTGGGCGGCGGCTACGAGCACGACGGGTTGGCCAACTGCTCACTGCACTGGCTCAAGGACAAGGCCGTGGCGCTAGGGCTGGCGGTAGACGAAGAGTTTCTCGGGTTCTACAAGCCCTGGTTCGGTGACGAGCTGCGGACCTCTATGACGTGGTTTTACCGCCTGCTGGGCCGGCAGCTGCGGCCCGTGGGCGCGGGCCGCGATACGCACGAAGTGGTGGATGAGAGCGTAGGACGACGGCAGCGGCACGCGGCGGCATCCTATCACCCCGCCAACGTGCCTCCAGCGGCCTAGGACGGCGATAAAACCTGTATCTTCCGGCTGCCATCCTTTGGGGGCCGGGCTTTCCTCACCGCTTATGTTCCTGCGCAAACTCACCCTGCACAACTTCAAGTGCTTCTCCAAATTGGAGTTGAACTTCGAGCAAACGCCTACGCGCAACCGCCAGTGGACGCTGCTGCTGGGCGAGAACGGTACAGGCAAGAGCAACCTGCTCAAAGCCATTGCGCTGGTGACCTGCGGCAGTAACGCGCTGGGCGAAATCGTGGGCAGTCTCGACAGCTGGATTGCCCTGGACAAGCCTTCCTGCACTATCCAAGCCTGCCTGACAACTAAGAAGGGAGAGGAGCGTGAGCTGGCGCTGAAAATCCGGCGCGGCGATACGCTCTCGCGTCTGGTAAACAGCAATCAAAAAGCGCTGCAGCTTATCGACGATGCCATCGACAACGCCGAGCGCAACTACTTTGTAGTGGGCTACGGGGCCAGCCGCCGGCTGGCGAGCAGCGCGGGCTACGCGGAGACCAGCCGCTACGGCAACCGGGCCGACAACATCCGCAACCTGTTCGACGCCGGGGCCACGCTGCACCCACTGGCCGCCTGGATTATGGACCTTGACTACCGGGATGGCAAAAGTGGCCTGGCGATGATACGCGAGGCGCTCAACAGCTTTCTGCCGGGCATCTCGTTCCATTCTATTGACAAGCGCCAGAAGCAGGTGCTGTTCGAGACGAGTGACGGGCTGGTACCACTGGAGCAGCTCAGCGACGGCTACCAGAACATGGCCGCTTGGATTGGCGACCTACTCTACCGCGTCACCGAAACCTTCCGCGACCGCCGCCAGCCCCTGAGCGCTCGCGGCCTGCTGCTGCTCGATGAGATTGACCTGCACCTGCACCCGAAGTGGCAGCGCCTGCTCTACGACTTTATAAGTGCCAAGCTGCCCCACTTTCAGGTGGTGGCCACGACCCACTCAGCCCTGACAGCGCAGCAGGCCGATGAGGGCGAGCTGTTCGCACTGCGCCGCAACGCCCGGCAGCGGGTGGAACTGATACCCTTTATCGGCTCGCCGCAGCAACTGCTGGTCAATCAGCTGCTCATGTCGCCGGTGTTCGGGCTGGCCACCGACGAGAGCCGGGAAGTGGAAACGGCCAAGCAGCAGTACGCGCAACTCAAGGCGCGGGAAAAGAGCCTGAGCAAGGCCGAGCAGCAGGAGTTGGCTACAGTGAGCAGCCGTCTGGTTGAGACCCGGCCGCAGCGCAACACGCCCCTGGTAGGCGACCCGGAAATGGCGTTGCTCCAGCGCATTGAAGCCAGCCTGAACGCGCAGTAAGGTATGATTCCGTTACGACGCGAGCGAAGCGGCCAGGCCATCCTGGCCAAGTACCACGGGGCCAAGAAGCTGGCGCAGGACACCGTTCTGCTACAAGCGCAACGCGAGGTGCTGCGGGGCACCATCCGGCAGCATACCTTCCTGGCTACTTACTGGAAGAGCTCCAAAGCCCAGTTGAAAAAGGAAAGCCACGGCAAGTGCGCCTACTGCGAAGCCACTACCGACGTAGTGGCGCACGGCGACGTGGAGCACTACCGCCCGAAGGGTATCTACTGGTGGCTGGCCTACACCTACGACAATTACCTCTACGCCTGCCAGATTTGCAACCAGGTGTATAAGAGCGACAATTTTCCGGTGGCGGGCGCGGCCCGACTACCCGCGCCTGCCGTGACGGCCCTGCTCCCGGACGCGGCATTGCAGCAGCTTGCCGGCTCGCTTTCGCCCGACCCCCTGACCGATATCGGTGGCTACACCCAGGCGCAGTACGCGCAGGCGCACCAGCAGGAGCAGGCGTTACTGCTCAACCCCTACGCCGACGATCCCACCCGCTACTTCGACTACGAGGCCGACGATGTGACGGAGGAAGTGACCCTAATACCGGCCGCGCCACCTTATCGGGCGCACGTCAAGGCCGCCGAGGATTACTACGGCCTGAACCGGGTGGAACTGAAAAACCAGCGCTATAAGCTCTACAAGACGTTTCAGGTGCTCCAGCGAGCCGCCGGCAGCGTGACCGACCCGCAGCTCCGGGCTGACATCGAGCAGCGCCTGCAAGCCATGCAGGCCGATGACTACTTATTTGCCGGCATGAACCGTTACTTCGCCGCGCAGCTTCAGTGAGTGCAGCATCCTAGCGGCATAGACCCATTGAGCCAATAACTCATTGTTTAGCTCCATGTGGGGTAGCTCTAGGGTTTTAGCGAAATAGGCTACGCCACCTGCAATGACCGAGAGTGGCGCTCTGTCCACCGTGGCAATCTCCGCCTTTGCTCTAATCTTATCAGCCTGCAACTACACCAGCGTAGGAAGCGCCATGACAAAAGGGTAGCTACAAAGCTTGCTCATAGATTCACCATAACGTCCGCCGTTTTAGAGACGGACAGCAATGAATATTAGTCGGGCTTCAACTTGGCTGCTTCGCGCCGCTTTTTTTCCCGTAGCAACAGCATACGCACTAAGCCCGAAAGGCTAATACCATCTTCAGCCGCCATTGCGTGACTGGCTTGAAGCAGCTCTGAATCAAGCTGTAAATTGAGTTGTCGCTTTCCAGTTGTTTCTTGATTTCTGGGCATAAGGCAAAAATACTTGCCGGAGTACTATAAAAACTGTTGCGTAGTACTTGTGCAAAATCTTTATTACAGTACCTTTGTTGTGTTCAACTAGAACAACTCTGCTTTGGTAAAGCAAAAGAGGCCAGCCGCAGCGAACGACTGACCTCCTATAAAGCACCTGATTACACCAGGTACCAGGGTTGAGTAAGGCCCAACCTCATTTCAAATCTACATGGCAAACCATGTAACTGGGATAAGTACGCCTCCTTGCGTACCCCCACCTTGCTTGGGCGAACTACGCCAGCAGGTGTTAGCCGCCCTTATCGGCAATCCTCTCTTCACGGCTGCCGAGCAATTGCGGGCCAACCATTTCGCGCATGAGTGCGAGGATGCCGCCCGCCTTATTCGTTGGCAGGCCAACGTGCACGCCGAAATAACCCGCCGCGAACAGGCGGCCGCCCGTAGGCGAGGCCAGCAGGCTTTGCGCGCCACTTTGAGCCGGCTGCAGCCCGGTGAGAGAGCCTATCGGCGCCATCTCCCACGCAAGCGCAGGCCCGCTCCTGCCTGGGTGCCCGGCACCCCGCTGCCCGACCAGGCCGACCGCCGCGCCGGCACTTTTGACCGCCGCGCGGCCGCCCATTTCCAGCCGGCTGACTCACTGACGCTCGCTCACTTGCTTGCCCGCCCGCGCTCATGAGCTACCGCCGCGACCTTAAGCTCCTGCGCCGCGCTCGGAAGCTGGCCAAGCGCCAGCAGCGCCGACTGGCCGAGCTAGAGTTGACGGGCCTGACGGCCGTCACGCTCCACGCCTACGCCCAGCACGTAACCATAGAGCTCGCCTCTGCAACGGGGGCGCCATTCACGGATGCCCTGCGCGAGTTGCTGCGCGAGCGACGCCAGTCCCTGCAGGCGCAAACGCAGGACCTGCTACGGGCCTGGCTGGAAGAAGAACTCCTGCGCAACCAGTCCGCCCCGGCAGCCGGCTCAGCCCTCCCCTAGCGGCTTGCTGCCCTGGTTGTTTCCTTCCCTGCCGGTTGCCCGGCAGCTGGCATCTCGCGTCATTTCCCTAAGTCTTAATCGCTGGCTTTTTATGTTTTCTTCCTTGGCCTTGCCCCTGCCCTACGCTCAGGCTACCCCGGCACAGCGGGCGCAGTTGCTGCGCTACCTGCAGGACCGGCTGCGGCCGCACTTCCCCACCCTGCCCGAGCGCTCATTTACCCGGGCCCTGGCTGAGTTCCAGCCCCCGCTGCTGCTCACCTCTACCCAGACCAGCCTGCCCGACCCGGACCTGCTTCAGTTCGCGCAGTACCTGGCCTGGGCCCCCGAGCTGCCGCTGCTCAACCCGCCGCTCTTCGGCCCGTGGGCGCTCGAGCTGGCCCAATACCTACTGCACCTCAACGAACTACTTGCGCGCACCCTGCCCGAGTTGGTCGCCCGCCCCCCCATCGGTGACTTGCAACGCGAATCCCTGTTACGGTACATCACCCGGCCCCACCCGCTAGCCGAACGTATCGTGCAGGCCCAGCGCTGGGACCTGCCCGGCAGCCCCCGCCTACCACCGGGTGACCCCGGCACCAACCCAGTGCCTGGTAGCCCAGCCAGCGGACGCCGGGCACCGTTGCTCACTCCTGGAACCGGCTAGCCAGCTGGCCCTGCTTGCCGGCTGTATGTTTGTTCGCTGCCTACTTACCAGTCCCGTGCCTAGTTCCGTTACCGACCACCCCGAGTCTAACCCCGACCGCGATAGCTTCGGCCGGCACGCGTTCGCCCGGCGGCTGGCCACCCTGCTGCTGCTGCCCGCTCCCCACGCCAGCCTGGTGGTCGGCCTCTATGGAAAATGGGGAGAGGGTAAAAGCACGGTCCTGCACTTCGTCGAGCACGAGTTGCGCGCTGTCAAGCCCCCGCCCGTTATTCTGCATTTAAACCCGTGGCGCTTTCCACAGGAGGACCAGCTGCTGCTGGATTTTTTCCAACAGTTGGCTGCTTCGCTAGGCCAGCACCTTAAAAGCAAGGGGGAGAAATTTGCGCAGGCCGTCACTAAATACGCGGCCCCGCTACTACCTACCTTCAGCCTGGGCGTGGCCTCTACGGACCCGAGTAAGTCCCTGCAAGCTATCGGCGAAGTCGCGCAACCGAGCCTCGAGGAATTGCAGCAGCGGGTTAATCAGTTCATTATCGACGCGAAGCGGCGGGTTATCGTGCTGGTGGACGACGTAGACCGCCTGGAAAAGCAGCAGGTCCAGGCCGTCTTTCGCCTGGTCAAGCTTACCGCCAACTTCAGCAATACGGCCTACCTGCTGGCCTTCGACGAGGAAATGGTCGCCCGCGCCCTCGGGGAAATTTTCTCGGCCAGTCCCGACGCGCAGGCCGATGGACGCAGCTTTCTCGAGAAAATCATCCAGTTTCCCCTGCGCCTGCCCCGCGCTCGGCCCGACGACCTGCTGACCTTCTGCCTGGCCCGGGTCCGCGAAGCCCTGCTGGAAAACAAGCTCCTTCTCGACCCGGCCGCCCCCCAGCTGCTCGGCCGCCAGCCCCAGGCCGACCGCTTTGCCCAGGCTTTTCGGCAGGGCGTCATGCCCCGCCTGACGACCCCGCGCGTGGCCATTCGCTACGCCAACGCCATCCGCTTCAGCCTTCCCCTGCTGCTCGGGGAAGTAAGTCCCGTTGACTTACTGCTGGTCGAAGCGCTCAATTGCTTTTACCCCGAAGTCTACCGCTACGTGGCCGCGCACCAGGACCTGTTCACTAGCCAGAACCTGCGGATTCTACGCGACCTGGGTGGGGGAGCGGATATCAATGCCGAGTTGGAAGGAGCCCTTGATGGTCTGTTCGCCGACCACCACTACACCCGGGAAAGCCAGGTAGCTGTCCGCGGCCTGCTGCGCGTGCTATTTCCCAAACTGGTTATTCTGACTACCGGGTGGCCGGCGCTGGCGGGCAGTGAACAGGTGGCGGACGACGCCGCGCTGGAACGCAGCAGCGCCATTGCCTCGCCGCGCTATTTCAGCCGCTACTTTTCCTACTCGGTGGCTGGCGACGACGTAACCGACCAGGAGTTCGCCGCTTTTCTGCAAGCCGACGACAAGTCCCAGCCCGCGCACTTTCGGGCGCTGGCCGCCAAGCTCGGCCTGCTGTCCACGCTCACCCGGCTGGCGTATTGGGTACCCGAACTACCGGCTGACCAGGGCCGCACGCTCTTTACCTCACTGCTGCACGCGGCGGACTTGTACCCCAGCCCCCGCAACTGGGAGGAAGTGGCGAGTGGCGGAATGGCGCAGGCTATCCAGTTGCTGGTTCACCTGCTCGCGCGAGTACCCAGCGCCTTGGAGCAGGCCACCCTCGCGGCACAGCTCCCCGCAGCACCGGGTAGCTTCGAATTCACCTACTGGATGCTCTACCGGCTCAGGCAGCAGTTCGCCCAGTCACCTTCTCTATGGCAGCCGGCCCTGCCCACGCTCGCGCTCGCTGCCGTGGACCAGAAGCAGTTGGTACTTGCTACTGCGCGGAATCTGCTGCTGCGAGCCTTGCGGGAAGCCGGTAGCCCGGCTACGCCGCTCTACCGCAGCCATCCCCTTTGGGCGCGTGAACTGTTGCTTACCAGTTGGCCGGCCCTGCCGGACGTACCACCGGGGGGACCAGTAGCCTACGTGCTGCCCTTCTTGCAGCAACAGCCCGCCACCGAACTAACGGCCTTCCTCGCCGCCTGTGGGGATGTGGCCTCCGGCAAGGGAACCCCTTTTTACTTAACCGTCCCCAGCCTGCACACCTTTGACCTTCTGCGCAGCTTGTTTGGCCGACCACTGTACGAACTGGTACGCAGCCACTATGGTCCCGAGGCCGTGGGGGAAGCAGATGTTGTGCGGCAACCAGCCGAGCCCACGCCCCGGCAGCGCCTCCAACAGTTCATCTGGCTGTGGGAAAATCGTCCCCTGCCGGCAGCCTCTCCCATCGAGGCCACCCAGTAAGTTCTACTCTCTACCGTCGCCAGTCGAGCTCGTGGCGCAGCCAAGATGCTACCTCACAAGCAAGCATCTACCAGTAGGGCCTTCACCACAGCTCCTGCGAACACTGATTCCTGCTGTTCTTGCGGGACTTACTTTTCTGTTTAGCGCGGCTGCAATAGTATAACTTACTACTCATCAATTCACTGCGACAATTTCTATCTGTCTTTTGCTACTTAATCTGCAGGTAACCACGCGCCAGCTATTTACCGATGCGCCCGTATTGTCGGATAGGTGTTACAGCCAGCTCATTCCCCTTATTTTTAAGCCGGCTGAGGCTACCGCGTTGCGCGGCTGGACGGCGAATCCTTATGCTGCTAGCTTATTTACTGCCTGGTTTATCGCTCGCTTTTAATCGGCGTCCCTACTTGGGCATATTCTTATTCTTGTTACAGCCTACCCTGATTGCTTGGATAGTGGGCGCTCCCCTGGCCGCCCGCAATCTCAAACTCCAGCGCCCCCGGCCCTAAACCACCTAGTCGAACGCATACTTTAGGCAGGGCTCAACAATCACCAGCAGTCCTGCGGGACGAGCAGCCACGGTGCCCCACTGTTCCTATGGGGCCAGCATCGATTCGCTTAAAGCAGGTCTGTTGCCTACTGCTTAATTCACCAGCCGCCACCCAAAGCTCGCAAGCACCTAGTGTTCTCTGGTGAAGTACCTGCCGGCACTACTATAGCCAACTCTAAGACCCCGCCTTGGGCTAGCTAAGCTTTAACCGATGGGCTGCCAGTCGTTCGCTGGCAAGTGTAGTTCAATTCCTTGCGCGGTTTGCAGGTAGGTGTCATGAATAGTTCTATCAGGCTGCCGTCAGCTACATATTTATTTGGCAATTAACTCAGCAACTTTTACTTGCTTTTCAATCTCAGGCCGCCATTTATCTTGGCTTGACATCGTGTCACATAACTTGTCATAGAAATAAATCTGATACCAGGTTTGTTCAGGAAACTCGGCTATGTTTTCAAAGACTTTTTCGGAGTGCACCATTAGCTTCAGCATAAACTCTTTCCTAGGCTCCTGATGATTATTAATAACCTTGCTTAATAAGACAGGCGTAACATTAATATCCGCTGCAAACTTATTGCGATTTGAATAGATAGTATCAATATATGCCTTGAGAAACCCAATAAAATGGCTTTGCTTGCCATGAACAGGTCTTTTTAGATAATCCTCCATTCTCAACTTCAACTGCACAAGTTTTGCATGAAGAATTTGCTCTTTTGACAAATTCTTTATTCTATCCAAACGTGCTTGCATTAATTCAACGCCATCCTGTTCCCTGTCCCTAAGCGTCTTATACCTTGAATCAACACCGTAATCCGGCTCGGTGTCGGCAATAACATTTTTATTATTCATGGTCGTATTGGCTAATAAGGTTTAGTATCTCAGGAACTTCCAAGCTTAGTATCATACCAGTAACATTCATTTTGTATGTACTAATATAATGTCGAGCTATTGCACTTTTAGGCCTAAGTGAAACGCATGCAAGTTCAGCAAATTCAGCTACTGCAATTTTGGCAACGTATGCAATTAAATTACCAGCGATATTTTTAAAGAACCCTGCGCTTCCTTGGTTTTCTTTCGATACACTAAGCAATCTAATATGAATGCGCCACTCTAAAGGAATCCGTTCTACAGAAATTAATCCCAGTATTTCTCTCTGCCCTTTTATAACTAATTTATAAACTTCTTCATTTTTTTCTGTCTTCCAGTTAAAAAAGTATTTTGCGCTTGACAAAGACTTATAGTCTCCACTTTCAACAGGCACTACTTCTACTTGATAAACCTTTCCTGTCAAGCGCTCAACAACATTCATAACGCTAATATACTGAGAAAGTTTCTAAAAACAGAAACACGCGCAGCCAATATTTCTAGATTGAGCAACTTCTACATCAAGCACTTACTACTGTCTTTACGCCCCTGACCCCTCCCGTCTATTCGAAAGGACGACCAGCCCCACCCGACCTCGTCCACTTTACTCAGTTTGCCGCCGCTTCTTTCCCTTTCGGCGTGCATTTGCCTTCGAACCGTTTGGCTGCTTCAGCCAGTTTACTGGCAGGCAGACTCGAAATAAGTTACCGGTAGCAACCAGGCTAGCTACTCAGTCAGGCAATGGGGATGAATGTTACCAACTCTGCCAGCGAAATTTCCAGTCCTTCGGCTAGGCACACGAGTACATCCAGCGTGGGAGCGGTCTGGGCCGTCTCCATGCGGTAAACGGTCTTCTTGGTAATATCTGCTGCATCGGCCAGTGCCTGCTGACTCCAACCCCGCGCCTCGCGCAGTTGGCGCAGGTGCTGGCCGAAAGCCTTAATACTGGCTGGTTTCTTCATCTGCGCAAGCTCCGGCTTCTAATGCGACAATTTGTAGACATATAGTTCCCCTTTTTGCAGAAAGCGGTGTAAGTTTGTGCGGCTGTTCGTCCTCTCGCCCGGCAGTTCGTCCTGTATGTGTTACCGCAAACACCTGCGCCAAGTGCGCCGGGCCCGCCGCCGAGCCAAGGCGCAGCAGCGAGCGCTGCTTACCCTGGAGTTAGAAGGCTTCGTGGCTCTGACCTTGCATACGGTTACGAGCACGCTGACTATACCCATCGAGCGAGAAATCGGCGCGCAGGTTGCTGACACCCTACGCGAGGCCTTACGCGAGCGCCGCCGAGCCCTCAAAACCGAGGCGGGGCAGCTACGTCGTGATGGTGGGGAAAACGCCTACCGGCAAGGCAAAGCTAACCCGGCAGCCCAACTCCCGGCCGCTCTACCGGCGCCGATAGGTTCTACGGACCTGGCTCCCGTACCGGGCGGGGCATCGGCCCCGTAAAACTGACGAGTTCGGCCAGCGGAATTTCCAGGGCCTGAGCCAGCGAAACGAGCACGTCCAACGTCACAGAGTAGCGGGCCGTCTCGATGCGGTAAATCGTGGGCTTAGAAATATCCGCCTCATCAGCCAGCGCCTGCTGGCTCCAGCCGCGCGCCTCGCGCAGTTGGCGCAGATGCTGCCCGAAAGCCTGCAAAACCACTTCATTTTTCACCCCGGCAAGCTGGAACTGAAAAACAAAGCACATGTAATCACATGTGATTACATGTGCACTTTCTCTCTCTATCTTGCCTCGGCTTTTACGCCTTGCTCATTCCTTTTGCTCGTGGCTCTACCTACGACTTTCTAATCCTTGGGCTGCATCGCCACCGTGCGCTGTAGTCGGGAGCGAAGCTATTACTGACACATTCCAGCGGCCCATTTACTACCTACGCAGGGGGCTCACTGCCTGCGGGGTGGAGCCGCCCAACCACGAACTATGTACCCCTCGCTTATCCTGCTCCATGCCCAAGTTTCGTTTTCCCTCGCCACCCCTGCGGCTGACCCGCCTGTTTGCGTCGCCCCTGACCTGGTCTTACGCTGGCCTGACGCTGGGGCTGGGTATCCTAGTAGCCAAGGTGGTATTCTCACCGAACGCGCTACCAGCGCTAGCCAAGTATCTTATCATGCTCGCCACCGTGGGCTGGTTGGCCCGGCTCTGCGACTCGGCGGCCCAGCAGTGGGCCTGGCTGGGCCTCGTGGGGCTGCTAGTGCTGGGAGCAGGCTTAGAGCTAAGTAGCTGTTGGCTGCGGTAGAAACTCGGCCACGTAGCGGGGTCAGCGGCAGCTTGGTGCCAAGTCAACACACCTGGCAGCATTTAGCTACCTCGACGCAGCATTTTGCCTGCGGATAACGGCCAACCAAGCGTCGGTTACTGACCGGCTGGCTTAAGTTATTGCGCTAATTAACAGCAAATTCTACAGCACCTCACTTACTGCCTTCTGCCTCGCTAAAGTCCATCAGCTCCCGCAATGGCAAGTGCAGCGCCCGTGCCAGTGATACCAGGACATCCAGAGTCGGCGCCCCCTTGGCATGCTCAATGCGCTGCACGGTGAGCTTGGCCACGTCCGCGTAATCCGCCAAGGCTTGCTGGCTCCACCCCCGCGCTTCCCGCAGCTTTCTTAAATGCACGCCGAAGGCCTCGACACTGGCCGGATTTTTCACGGCTGCAAACTCACCTCTACCGCTTAGCCCGCTGGTATAACATACTTATCCAAATCAGATTATTTCCTACCTTGCGGCTCCGATATCGGGGCACTGCTTTTCGCCTACCATCCTTTCGTTATGTCCACTCCTGCCCTCGGCGAACGCCTCCGCCAGCTCCGGACCACCCTGGCCGAGGAAGATTTTGACTCCAAAGCCTGGTCCCGCGCCCGCGTAGCCCGCGAGGCTGGTGTGCCGAGCACCGCGCTTACCCGCCTGGAAAACACCGGCCGCGGCACGGCAGCCACTTTAGCCGCCGTGCTATGCTTCTACCAAAACCAGGGCTTCAACTTGGCGTGGGTGCTGAACTTCGATAACGAGGCCATCCCCCTGCACGCGTTCCGCGACATTTTTGAGGAGGAGGCCCGGCAGAAAGCTGGCTACCAACTGGAGCGCGTGCACCAGGTCTTGCAGCCGGTCGCCGCGGCGCTTACGACGGGCGAACTACCCACCCCCGAAGCACTGCCCCCGCTTCTAAAAAAAATCCGGCAGGGCATTCACCAGGCGCTCGTCCACCTGCTGCCCCCCATGCGCCTGGTAGGAAGTGCGGCCGATTTACAGGAATACCAGCGGCGGCTGCCCCCCGTGCGGGCCGCCGCCGCCGGGTGGCGCTCAGCGGTGGTGCATGAGCGCCCCTACCACTACTACGAGGCCGGCGACTCCTTCCCGCGCTGCGGCAACCCTACTTGCTACCTGGCCTACGACCCAGGGCCGCAAGAGGTCGCTGACTCCAATAAATGCTCCTCCTGCCGAACCTAACTGGGCGAGGCCCGGGGCAAGCCCAGCCAAACGTAACCGGGAGGAGCCGGTCTAACCGGCAAGCTCAGGTGGCCGGCTAGTAACCGCGCTGCGGCACTTCTGCCCGTGTCAGGCAACCTGCTCTCCCGTCATTTCTCGCAGTTTTCCACTCTTTACTTTACAAAGCTGATGCCCTCGCCCACCTCCCCCTGCCTTACCGCGGTAGCCCTCCTCGCCGGGAGCCTGTTCGGTAGCTGCTCTTCCCCTACCTCTGCGCCAGACACCTCTACGCCAGACACCCTAGTAGCATCTTCTAAACCCGCCGCAGCAGTCCAGTTTCCCTTCGGGGCCAAGGTTGATTCGCTCAATGGCATTGCCGGCCACACCTTCGGCCAGCCGGTGAGCGCCTTCCCCCATATGCGGGCGATGCAGGTCTACCCGGGGGAACTGACGCGGACATATGCCGATGAAGGGCGTACGGGCGCCAAGGCTACCGGCTGGTTTGACAAGCACCGCCCCCAGGTACCAACGCAACTCTACTGGTTTTTAGACAATAAATTCTCCCAGTTCCGGGCGATAGGCGACGCGGCCACGCTGCGGGCAGAGGCCATCTACCTGCTGGGGCCGGGGCAGGCGCAGGGGCCGCACCAGCTCTTCTGGGAGGGCAACCGGGCCCGGGCCGTGTTTTCGGAGCAGGCGCGGGGTTTCGGGTTAGAGGGTACGCTGGACGTGCTCAGCAGGCCCTTGGAAGCTGAAGTAGCGGCTAAAAAACAGGCCCTGCTCAAGGCCGAAAACGCCCAGTAAGGCTTCCGCATACCCGGTTACTAGCGCAAGGGGCAGCCCGGCAGGGTAGCGCCCCGCTACGTTTCTAGCCTGCTTACCCGCGTCAGTGGCGCTAGCTCTCATTAGCTTTCCGTGCCTGGGTTTGAACTTATTACCATGGCCTTATCTTCAAAAATCCGGCTACCCGTAAGCTGGTGGCTGGGAGTGTGCCTGCTGGGCACTGCCGCCAAGGGAATTGCGCAGCGAGCCCCCGCGCCCCTAACCGTCGCCCTGGACAGTGTGGCGGTCGCGCCCCAGGCCATCGACACGCAGGGCTGGCTGCTGCTCGATAAGGACATACAGGTAGAGCTGGACGGGGCCGTGCACAACCTCTACAACTTCAAGTTCGACCGGGCCGACCGGCAGTTTCGCTCCCTGCGACGGCGCTACCCGCAGCACCCATTGGCCTACTTCCTGCTCGGCCTGAGTACTTGGTGGAAGATGATACCGCTAGCCCCGACCGACCCACGCTACGACCGGCAGTTCTACGCCTACCTAGACACGGCCACGACCAAGGCGCACGTGCTCTACAAGGCCGACGCCCGCAACTACGAGGCCTGCTTTTTCCTAGCCGCCGCCTACGGTTTCGCGGCGCGCTTGCACGCCGAGCGCCGCGACTGGCGCAAGGCCACCGTAAGCAGCCGGCGGGCGCTCGACTACCTACAAAAGAGTCGCCCGGCTAACGGCCTGAGCAGCGAGTTTGAGCTGGGCTTTGGCTTGTTCGATTACTACGCCGTCTGGATTGGCGAGGAATACCCCTGGCTGCGGCCGGTGCTGTTTTTCTTTCCCAAGGGCAACACCCAACGGGGGCTGGCTGAGTTGCACCGCGCCGCTCAGACTGCGTTTTACGCCAAAACCGAAGCCGCTTGCTTCCTGCTGCTGATTTTACCCAGCGCCCGCGAGCAGCAGATAGGCCAGGCCCTGGCCCTAGCCCGGCAGCTGGCCGCGGAATTCCCGGATAACAGCCGCTTCCAGGTAGACTACGCCCGGCTCTGCTTCGACCAGGGGGAGTGGGATGCCGCCGAGGCCACGTGCCAGGCCATCCTCGCCAAAAACAGCCAGGGCTACGTGGGCTACGGGGCGCTGGCCGGGCGCACCGCGGCCTACCTCCTGGGCTACCTCTACCAGCACCGCTACCACAACCCGGCCAAGGCGCAGGATTACTACCGCCGCTGCCTGGTGTTTTCCGAAACGATTCAGCTCACGAGTGGCTACTACGTCTTTGCCAACGCGGCGCTGGGCAACCTCGCGGCGCAGCAACGAGACGTCGCCGCGGCCTGTCGCTACTACGCCGAGGTGGTGGACAAGGCCGGCCGGCACGAGCCCCAGTACCAGGAAGCCCGCGCTTACTTACGCCGCCATCCCGCCAGCGGTCGTTCTTTATAACCTAATCCTTTTCTCTTGTCTCATGCGCGTACGGTTCCGCTACTTGTGGTCGCTGGGCTCTTTAGTGGCGTTGCCCGGCCAGGCTCAGCCGTCACTTCCCCCCGGCTATACCATCGAGGGTCAGGACCCGCGCCTGGCCGGCCGGCACGTGTACCTGCTCGCGGCCGAGCGGCCGAGCCCGACCCGGCCCTGGCCCGTGCTGGACTCGGCGCAGGCCGATGCCACGGGGCGCTTCGCGCTGCACGGCTGGGTACCCGCCCCGGATGTGTATTGGCTGCGCCTCGACAAGCAGCACGTGCTGCAGGCCGTACCGCTGGCCAATCAGCCGGAACACCTCACCGCGTCAGTCGAGCGCTCCCCCAGCAGCACCCGCCGGGCCCCGGTCTACCAACTGTCCTTGGCTGGCTCGCCGGAGGTGGAGTGGCTGCGAGTTCTCCAGCCCTATGGGCTGCTGCGCGACCAATCGGCCCCCGCCGCCGACAAGAAGCTGCGCCAACTCCAGGCCCAGCTGCGCCAGCGGGCCGGCTCGTTCCTGGCTCCCTACGTGGCCTTTCATTACCTGCGCCTGCACCCCAGCGCCCGGCCGCAGCTTGATTCGCTCACCGCGCGCTTTGCCCGCGAGCAACCCACTTCGCCCTACCTGCCGCGCCTGCGTGAGCTACGGGAGAAAGCCCCTACCCTCGCGGTTGGGGCCCTGGCCCCGGATTTTACGCTGGCTGACCTAAGCGGGCAGCCCGTGACCCTGAGCAGCCTGCGTGGCCACTACGTGCTGCTCGATTTCTGGGCCTCGTGGTGCAAGCCCTGCCGGGCCGAGAACCCGTACGTGCTGGCTGCCTACCAGCGCTTTCGCGACCAGGGCGCGGGCTTCACGGTGCTCAGCGTCTCGCTCGATGAGCAGCAGGCTGCCTGGCAGCAGGCCGTGCGGCAGGATGGCCTACCCTGGACGCAGGTAGCTGACCCGCAAGGCGTGCGGGGCTCCACCGGGCACCTGTACCAGCTCGTGGGCATTCCGGCTACCTTTCTGCTCGACCCTGACGGCCGCATTGTGGCCAAAGACTTACGGGGTGCCGCCCTGAAGCAAGAGCTGGCCCGCCGGCTGAAATAGCTTCTCCACTAGCTATTTATACAGTTGGCGAAGAAGTAGCCCTGTTACGTAGTCGGCCCCGGTGCGCCGGACCAAAGCCTCAACCAGGCGCTGGCCCGCGCCCGGCTCGAAGGCTGCCAGTGGGCAGGCCGTACCCTAGCGCACGTAGGTGCTGTTTTCGCGCCGGGGCCAATCGGCTTTGGCCGGCTACTGCTGCACCAGTACCGGGGCAGCGGCTCAGTGGGCTGGGCGGCGGGCAGCACGCAGGGCCACTCGAAGCAGACGACGGAAAACAGCGGGTGCCAGGGTCGCTCGTATATCGCCCGCACCTCTTCCATACGGGTCCCAAACGCGGCGTTCATCGCCCCCGAATACCAGCGCTGCTGGCGGGGTGAGGCTGCACCTCTTTTTTTAATTGCTTTTCGCTACCAAGACCGACCTGTCCTTATCGACTCTTAACCGCGCATACTACGCGGCAGCCGGCGCAGTTACGTGAAGCAGACTCCGTTTAAAAAAAGGTAGATTCCCTTTACCCGCACAAAAGCAAAGGCCAGCGGGAGTACGGCGCTTACAGTTCATGCTCGTAGTTGCGGCGTTGTTCTACTTCGCTGCGTACCTCCTTCGTCTTGGTTATCGGAATCAGCGCCTGGGAAAGGCTCGCAACGGAGCGCTCAAATCCGGCCCACACGTTGCGAGCCGCAGCGTAGTGAGTCATCGCCGGCGATTGGTATTTTGGCACCTGGCTCTCGCACTCTTCAACCTGAATGAGGTGGTCTAGTTACGCTAGACAGTTTAGGGCGTTAAGTTGAAGGAGCTGTTGGTGAGCGTGATAGGGCGCCTGATAGCCAATGCTGGAGTGTAGACGCTCGTGATTGTAGTAGTCAAAATAGTCAGCGACGCTGGCTTGGGCATCGGCTAGGTCAGCAAAAACAGGCCGCTCGCGCAGTTCGAGCACCTCCGTTTTGAGGCGTGACCACAGGCTTTCGGCCTGGGCATTATCGTAGCAGTCGCCACGCCGACTCTGCGAGCGTAGGGCGTGGTGGTCGTGGAGTAGCTTGCGATACACCTTGCCACAGTACTGCCCGCCGCGGTCAGAGTGCACGAGCAAGTTCAGCGTGGGCGGCTGCGCCCAAAAAGCGCGCTGCAAGGCCGTGGTAATCAGTTCTTCGGGCATCGTGGCCATCACATGCCAGCCCACTACCTGCTTGCTGACCATATCCTGATACGCGCAGAGGTAGGCCCAATCCCCGTTGGCCAGGGGCAGATAGGTGATATCGCTGACCCAGACCTGGTTAGCCTGCGCCGGTTTGAGCTGGTTGAGCAGCCGGTTCGGGGCACAGCGCAGCCCGTGCGTCGAGTCGGTGGTGCGTGGCGTGAAGGCCTTGGGTTGTAGCGCGTGCAGGCCTCGTCGACGCATGGCGGTGCGCAGACGCTGCCGCCCGACGCGGTAGCCTTTGCGGCGCAAGGCGACCTGTAGCCGACGCGTGCCGTAGCGGCGTTTGTGTCGGCCAAAAACCTTGACCAGCACCTCTTCCCACGCAGGCGCTGGTTTATCAGCTACTTGTTCTTGAGCTTGTTGCCACGCATAATAGCCGCTAACTGGCACCGCGACTACCTGGCAAAGCAAGCGCACCGGGTACTGCCTGCGCTGTGCTTCGATAAAGCGATAACGGCTCATGGGTTGTCGGTCACCGAGAAGATGGCAATGGCTTTTTTTAAAATTTCGAGCTCCTGCGCTTGGCGTCGATTCGTGGCCCGCAATTGGCGCAGTTCAGCGGCGGTGGCGGGGTCCAACTCTGCCCCGCGCGCGGCGGCCACCGGCGTGAGGGCTTCTTTTTGCCACTTGTAGAGTAGCTTGACATTGATGTTTAAGGCCCGCGCGGCGGCTTGGGTCGAGCGGCTTTCACCGGCTAGGCGCAGGGCCTCCGCTCGAAAAGCGGCGTCATAACGCCGGCGTTTAACAGGTTGAGGGCTGTCTTTCATGACGAAGGAAAGATAAGACCTTATTCTGTCCAGAATTACCCGACCACCTCAGAATGCCCTTGTGTTGTTTGCCAGTCTGCAAGTACTCGTAGGGGTCTTTCGATAGGCTGCCCCTCTCCGCCGCTCTTTCCAGTTGGCCTAAGCGCCCGTAGAAGCCATTGTCATATTTACTCTCCCGCGCAATCTGCTTTACCCTCTCCGGGTCTACCTCATAGCCCTCAATAACTTTTGAATTAAGCCGCGCTACCTGTACTTCCAGTCGTGCTTCCTTGGCTGCCCTCTGCTCAGAAGTAAGCGGCTTTCGCTCTCGGTTAGTCGCCGCCTTTTGCTGTATCTCGTCCGCTTTTTCCTGCACTCTCTGCCGACGGTCTTTCGGTTTGGCTCCTACCTCTTTTGGCTGGTCCTTCTCTAGTTGTTCGTCCAACTGTGCACCAGCTTGTGCTTGAAACTGCACGCGGTTGAATCGGGTCGCTGTGCTAAGTGGATTCAACGTAATCTTCTGCTCAGCATCGCGGGCCGAGACAATTACGTGCACGTGCGTTTGCAGACCCGTCTTATTTTCCTGTTGGGGGCCGTCATCCGTACCGCGGTTTTTACGCTCGTGGTGGATAGTTGCTGCCCATACCAAATCGTCACTGCCCAGCTCCCGACCACCTTTCAGGTTGAAGTTTTTAGCGTAGAGGTCCATCACGTCGCGCGTGTATTGCGCCAGTGCCTTATCGCCTTCACCTAGTTGCAGCAGTTCCTCCTGGCTCGGACTCAGGACCAGTGAGTAGAATTTAACTGCCTCCTTACCCAGTCCTTTTTGGTTGTTGTCCCTCAAGCTAACAACCTCGTCGCTCGTTAACTCGCCCTTTCCAGCCTGGCTAAAGAAGGTCACCTCCTGGCCGTTTTCTTTCGCTTCCTTCTGCAAGTAGTTGGCTACTCGCCGGGCTGAGCCGGTGTTAGCGTACACCTTCTTACCGTTGGTAGCGGGGTTGATTACCTTCACGTACATGGCCCCGCTCCTGCCGAAGTACTATTGACTGAAACTACAACGCCAGCCGAAACTTCCGCCGCTGATGCACCTGTAACTGCGTCCGTATTCATCTTGAACTTGCAGCTGGATTTGTAGCAGTACCTACAGTTGTAGGGTTGGCAGTAGCAGCAGGTGCAGCTCCGGTTGCTGGCTTGGCTGTAACCGGAGCCTTCGGGATTTCCACGAAGCTGGGGCTCGCCGTAACTCTGGGCTTGCGCACCTTTTTAGTTTCCAGCAACTTTTCACTTTCCACCACAATCTGGTTGTCTCGTTGCTTATCGTAGTCAAGCGTTAGTTTGTTAACCTCCGATTGAGCAAAAGGAAATCGTTTGGCATCGAGTTGCAAATTGGTTACTTCGTGCATCACCCGAATCATGTAACTCTCGACATTCCCCGCTATCACCCGTTCCAGGATAGTGGTCAGTAAGTCTTCCTCGATGTTCATCAGGTAACCGAGAATGTTGCGCTCAATCCCTTCTAGGTACTTGAAGGTACCGGCCTGTTGTTGCTGCACCATCAGACTGATATTGCGCTCAAAAGTGCGGATAACACGAACGAGTGTGTTGCCGATTTTGGCGTTGTGTTCCCGCACGTCGTAAGTCTCCTGCACCACGCGCTGCTCCACCTTGGCTAAGCTGGCTTTCGATACTTTGCGCGGGTCAAGGCCTGTCTCGGTAAAATAAGCAACGGCCGCGCTGGCAAAATTGCTCTTGGTCATCTTCAGCTTTTTGGCTGCCTTGCCCAATTGTACATCCACATCGGGCAGCAGCTTGACGGACTTTCCATCTGCGGCTAGGGGCGTTCCCTTTGGGGGCCTACCCTTTTTTGGTTTTGCTGGTTCCATTGAAAAGTGAGGGTGATACTACTTTTATTTATTGTCTATCAGCTTGTTATCTAATATCTACTACTAATAAACTAAAATACCGCTTATAACGACACGTTTTGAGCAATTTTATACTACTAATTTTTACTGATTATCAAATACTTATAATTTATCTACTACTGACAAACTCTGTTTGTCACTGATAATCAATGCGGTAGATTTGATTTCAGCTGCTCCTCTTGCTAACTATTGCTAATGGTCGCCTGAGTGGTACCCTATGACTTCCGCAATCTACAGGCTAGGGCTAGACTATGCTAGCGATTAGAATAGGATTACGACTAGAATCTAGCAGCCTCCCCCATTGTATTGGCCCCACCTACCAGGTGCGTTTTTCGCCGGCCACTACCAGTTAGCCCAGTTACTCCACGTGTCCTGGGTCTCAACAGTACTTGTCATGGAACAGGCGAAACCCCGCGCTGTCTGCTAGTCTGGGCTTACCGCACTGGCCTACCAGCACCACAGTTAGCTTTCAGGAAACTATCTCCTCAAGCTTGGCCATCTACTTCCTGCTACCCAGCCTTCGCCCCCAACTGCAAGCACCGAAGAGTTAATCTATCTGCTCAATCAAGCTAACGTCCCCGCTGCCTACGCTTACGCCAACTCATCCCTTTTCTCAGCAACGGCATCACCACTCAGCCCGCCTGCTGCTCCACATGTTTCAGCGGTATCAGTGTTCGGTTGCCTATCACGCGAATCCCCCTGCCCAGCAAGTTGCCCCATTGCTAACGCTCTCTGATTCACGAGCCGGCTAAGAAAAGCTAACTAGCTAACTAGTCAACTACCCGCTCTCCGCCTAAAAGTCGACACGAATCAACTCGCTCCTTACCCATGTATCTGCGTTTCCTTACTAACCGGAAATTATCGCACTCAGCTCTTATCTCATCTTCTCTTTTTCCAGCCCGTCAGCAATTCACCACTCATGGTGGTATCGAGGTACCCCCGCTGACCTACTCACCACGCACAAGAATTTTCCCGGCATCTCTCTCTGATTGGCTGCCCATTCTTTTCGGCTTGAGTTAGGCCTTTTGAATCGTTATCTCGGACAGTACGCAAAGTAAAGTAGTCAACACACCCCAACTGTATGGTGACTCATTCGCTGTCCAACTTTTCTTGGCCCGGTACTCACTCCGCTTCTCTACTCACTGCTACCCTGGCTTCGATGACCAGTTCTTTTGCGACCTGGCAACATCTACGAGTTTAGCCCCTGGCTCATCTCACCCGAGAACTAGACTCCGCTTGACTTTGCTAGGAGATAACTTCCCTACAAACGTTGCTGTCGCCTTTCATCACAGGCCAACCAGTTTTCTCCTCGCCTAAGAACTCCCAAGTTAGAAAAAAGCTAACTTGGCAAAATCTTCTGAGTTAGAAAAAACCTAACTACACACTTTTACCCGAGTTATGGAAATGCTAACTTAGGGAATAAAAGATTAGTCTAAGAGAAGCTAACTACTCAAGAGAAGTTCTCACTGCGCTGGTTTCAACGTCTGCTTCCCGGCATCCATCGTGCAACATCCCGACACTTTTGCCGGCCTTCTCCTGTAAGTTAGCCTACCCACCCACCTACGATATCAACCGCATGACTGCCCTGACTACTTAGCAAGCTAAGCCCTTAGTCTACCAGTTAGAAAAATGCTGATTGGCCAAAAATTTCCGAGTTAGTCTTTTCCTAACTATCAGATTTTGCTAGTTTCCGTCAATTTACAGTTGGTGCTTTTTCCTAAGTTTTCGCTACGCTATTATCTGCCCTCACTCCTCATTTCATTAAAGAAGACTGCTTACCATCACGCGTACTCTCAACCCGCTTAGGCTGTATGCTGGCCGACTTTTTCTAAAACTCCCGTTGTTTTGCGCAAGTAGTCTGGCACCAGCTAACCGCTAACCTTCTCTTTTTTTTCCTCACCATACCGTGCCTCCTCCCTAAAAACTCGGCCGGTGTAAAGCAGAGAAAATCGAGCGGTAGCGACGAAAGTGCCACAGCTTCCGACCCCACGATGCCTTGCAGCATTTGACGCCTGATGCTCCATTTTCAACTGGCTTAGTATTCAGGAGAAGGTTAGAATGCTTGGTGCTTTACTTTCAACCTACCCAGTAAGAAAAGGAAAGTAACTGCATTGCCACCATATCCTGTCAGGGTTTTACCGAAATGGTTGTCGTCTGATGCTTCACGGTTTCGAACAGCCGCATAGTCGCGGGCTTCGTCAGCCAGGCGGACAGTTGCCCGAAATACTCGGCCACGTGAGGCTGGCGATAGTGGACGTCCATGATGGCGACAGTGCGCCATTCGCTCAGCAGCAGGAAATTATTGCGGGCGGTGGGGTCTTCGTAGCAGCGGTAAGGCAGCCTGCTTCTTGCGCCCCTTTGGCTTGGAGCGCGCTGGTAACCCGCAAGAACTGCTCCCGATATTCTGGCTTGATGACAAGGGTAACGGTGCGTGCGTGGAAAAGCACCGGCCCGTGGTTGTGGGCTAGCAGCCCCGTATTGCGCCGAATTTGCGCGCCAGCAGTCGTACTGACCAGGAGTATTACACTCAGCAGCAGTAGTAGAAATTTAGTCATAACAAGACAATATTAAAATTTTATTTATCAAATAATTAGCGAAGTGAGACCGTGCCAGGCCATCATGCCCAGCAGCAGAAAAAGCAGGAAGCCCACGAAAAAGGCGGCCGTCAGCCAGGGTGATTCATCTTCGGAGTGCGCCTCGGCCAGCAGTTCCTCGGTGACCAGAAACAGGAGCGCCGCCAGCCCAAATGCCAGCACGAACACCAGCAGCCCGCCCGTGGCGTGGCTGAGCAGCGTGAGGCCCAGCGCCGCCCCCACCACCAGCGAGCCAGCCAGCAGCACCACGATGCCCACCGTGCGGGCCTTGGCAAAAGCTTCCTGCTGCAGTTCCACGGCCGTGGCCAGGCCCAGCGAAAACAGCTCGAAGGCCAGGGCCACGGCCAGCAACGTGCCTTCCTTGGCGCCCACCGCGAAGCCGATGCCCAGCAGCAGCCCATCCAGAAAAATATCGACCCCAATCGCAAGCAGCAGCCCCCAGGGCAGTTGGCCAATGGGCGCGGTTTGAGCGGGCGCTACCGTGCCGGGCGTCGATGCCCGGCGCAGGTGCGCCCGCCGTTCCAGATAACGGGTGAGTTGACGTAAGCTCAGCATGAGGGCCACGCCCAGCGCAAAGCCCAGCGCCACGACCACGGGCGAGTGCTCGTGCATGATGAGAGGTAGAATTTCGACTGCCGCCACCGAAAAGACCACGCCCGCCGCGAAGTGCAGGATGGCGCTGCGCAGCGACGTGCCCGGTGGCCGCCACACAGCCAGCAGCGCCCCCACTACCATCACTACGGGCGGCAGCAGGGATAAACTGGCCATAGTGAGCCAGGAGGGAGCCGCGGCGGCGGATACTTGCAAGAGGGTCATGGCAATAGTAGGCCTATTGGCCTTTAATCAGTTAGGTTTCGAGAAAATGACGACCTAGCGCACAAACTGCGCGCCGGCCGGCAGCGCAGCGAGCGGCGTAATGGCGCGGTCGCCGTTGTGAATGGGGCTGGCCTACGGCTTGTAGTACCGAGAGCGGCAGGCCAAAGCCGCCAGCTTGCTGTTGGCTGGCGGTGCCAGGCTGGATAGCCACATGCCGGCCAGGCAGCCGGACTTTGCTAGCCAATGGCCGCGCCGTAGCGCGCCAGCCATACGGGCTACGCGGCCCGCCAAGCGGGCTCGCGGGCGGGCAGGAATGATTTCTGGGCCGCCCGGTCCCAGGCCAGTGGGCGGACGCAAGCAGCACGCCAGCGCGCGCCAGCCAGCCGGGCAAAGATCAGAAAATAAGTTGATTACCCCACTGCCTAAGCCGTTCGCACACGACCAGGCCGGGCGGGAGTTCTCCCAATGCGTACCTGACCCTGGGCGCGGGGGGGCTGCAAGAGGGCCGGGCCGGGCGCGTCGGCATAGCGAGGCGGGGCCAGCCGGGGCCGGGCCGGGCGCACCCAGTACGGGCGGCCGGTGGGCAGCAGCCGGTGCGCGGTGGGCACCAGGTACACCAGCGTCGGCATGTGGTGCTGGCCTTGCAGTGGCAGGCCATCGTGGGCGCCGCACGGCGCCTTGGCCACGCGGCTCAGGCACCACGAGTCGGTGCCGCTGGCCGCGCCCGCGCCGTAGTGCTGCACCAGAAACTGCGCCACCGAGAGCCCGCCCTGCGCCGGCTGCGCATGGTAGCGGTAGTGCCGCAGCAGCGCCGGCAGCTTGCCGAGCTCTTCCACATCATTCTGCGGAATCAGGCTGCTGACGAGCATAAACAAACTCAGGCAAAGGGCGGTGAGGGACTTTAGCACGCGGGGCAAAGGTAATGCTTGTTTTCAGCCAAGTTTTTTTGGGCAAGGGTCCTTACAGCTTAATCTCCCACAGGCCAGTGGCCCGCTGGAGCTCGACCCAGGTGGTGGCCAGGTTTTGCTGGGCCTGGTAAAAGCTCAGGTACACGTCGTTGAGGGTGCGCTGTGCGTTGAGCACGTCGAGCAGCGAGGCGTTGCCGCGGCGGTAGCTGTATGTTTTGCCGGCCAGCACGCGCTCGGCTTGGCTGAGCAGGCCGTCATTGTACTGCGCCAGCTGGCGCTGGGCCAGCTCGTAGCGGGCGTAGGCCTGGCGCACTTCTACCTGCACCAGCAGCTCGGCGTTTTGGTAGTTGACCTCGGCTTGGCGCTGCTGGTACTGGGCGGCGCGCAGGTTGCCCTTGTACTTGTTGGCCAGCGGCAGCGGGATGCTAGCCGTGGCCGTGAGAGTGTTGAAGCCGGGCGTGGGGGCCACCTCGTTGCGCGAGATGGTGTAGTAGTTGTTGCCCACGGCCAGGTCGATGTCGGGCACCCGGTTGGCCTTGGCGAGGCGCAGGTTTTTACCGGCCGCGTCCTGGCTTTGCCGGGCGGCCACGAGGTCGGCCCGGTTGGCCAGGGCAAATTCGAGCAGCTTAGCCAGCTGGTAGGCTGACACTTGCAGGTTAAGACTACCGCTGGGGTAGTACAGGCTGTCGGCCCTGGCCGGGCGGCCCAGCGAGGTGCCTAGGGCCAATAGGCTGCCGCGCAGCTCAGCCTCGGCCTGGTACACTTCGTTGAGTTGCAGCTTGGCCTCGACCCGCGATTGCAGCACGTCGACTTCCGTGATGGTGCCGGCGTTGAAAAGCCGCTGGTTGGCCTCGGCCAAGGCCAGCAGCGCCTAGTACGAGCGGTGGCGGCGGGCGATAATCTGCTCGTTGGTGAGGGCGTTGATGTAGGCGATGGTGGCATCGGCCCGCAGGTTGCGCAGGTAGTCGGCCAGCTGAAATTTGGCCAGCTCGGCCTGGCTGGTGGCCAGGTCCAGCCGCTTTTTGCGCTTGCCGCCCAGCACGAGCGTTTGCTGAATGCCCAGGTACCACTGCTGGTTGAGCTGAATGGGCGTGATGTTGCCCGAGGCATTGCCCATCGTCAGCACCGGGTTGGGGAAAATCTTAGCGCTCTCAATAGCCGCCTCCGCCACGTTCACGTTGTAGAGCTGCGCGGCCAGGGCCGTGAGCATCACAATGGGCAGTTGCGGCCGGGCCGCCCGAATTTGCCGGCACAGCGTCAACCCGTCAATGCCCGGCAGCAGAATATCGGTGATAAGCGCATCGTAGCATCGTAGCGCTGCTGGTGCGGCCCGTCAGGCCATCAGCGGCAATGTCAACCTGCCAGCCCTCTTCCTCAAAGCCCCGGCGGATGAGCTCGGCCACGCGGGGCTCATCTTCGATAACCAAAAGCTTCAGTCTAGTGGGTCTTGAAGTGCGCCAGTCCCCCGTTAGCCAGGCGACTAGTCGCAAAGCTAGGGGTATAGCTCCAGGTGGCAGCATTATTTCCGGGCTGGAGTTTCGCACAAGCCTGTAGGGCAGGCACTTTGCTTAAGTCGTGCGCATACGCAGGCACCCGGCTGAAAAACGCTCCCGCTAGCTGCCACGAGCCCCGGCCCTTCTCCCCCATGGGCTACGCAGCTAGGCACGGGCTAGCGTCACGGAATACGCTAGCTTAACTCCTGGCCCAAATACTTGGTTGAGCGCCTCCGCTAGCTCAGCCACGTAGGTCGCTTCAATGTGCTCGTAGATGCGCTGGTCAGGCACCCCAAGCTCCAGGACGCCATGTTGAAAGGACAGCGGCTGCAGCGGCTTGAGCCACGTAGTAATGCTTTGGGCACCCAGCAGCTGCTCTAACACGGCTAGGCACTTGCGCCAGCCCTGCTGCGCGGCTACCTCGGCTGGCGAAGCGGCTTTCTTGCCAGTTGGTGCTGCGGCAGCGCCGGGCCGGCCGGCTGGTGCGGCCGCCGGTGCCTCCAGGCTACGCTCGTACTCGTCGAGCAAGGAACGGTTACGCACCAGCTTAAATACCCAGCCGCCTACGCTCTTAATCTTGGCTTTAACGTTTTGCCTGGACTTGTTGAGTACGTACCAGATATAGCCCACCGGGTAGCGTTTGGTTTCGCACGCGTCGCGCGTCAACTCCGCAATGCTGTCCTGGCTGATACCGATGGCCCGCAACTGCTCTACCAGCTCGGTCGGCAGGATATCGGCTTCCAAGACGGTTTCGGTAGCAGATGGGGCTGGGTCCAGGGGTAGCGGCCGGGCCGAGTACCGGAATACAATACCCGTGGGCTTTTTGCCCGTGCGTAGTACCTGGTACGTAAAGGCTAGGTCGGTCCGGGCTAGTTCAAGCTGTACTTTATCAATGATGCGCGCCTTAAAGTTATTGAAGCGGTCAGCATACTCATTCTCACTCATTCCCAGCCGGTAGCGCAAATCATTGTACGTAAAAGTGCGCTCGCCACGAAAGCGATATTCCGACAAAAGCCAGTAGAGCTTGTGCGCGTAGGAGCTCTTGAGACTCTTGAGCTCCTGCACCACCGAGCGGGTAAACTGCCCTCCCCGCGTCAGCTCCAGCAGGTAGGGCATCACCTGGTGATTAAGCTGGGCCTCAATGCAGCCTTTCCCCTCCACGTAATCGAGCAGGGAAAACAGCGGAATGTCGCGATGAGTACGACCTGATTTTGAGCGCTTTCCCGTCTCAGGAATAATTTCGAGTTGCAGCGTGCGGCCCGCCAGGCTACTCTTCATATCGCGCACGTACTCGTACGCCCAGTTGCTACTGGACAAATCCATGAACTCCGACACCGGGATGACGTGCACCGCAAACTCCGTATCGGTGGGCCGTATCCGCGCCAGAATGCACGTAAAAAGCCGCCACTCCGTGGATGCCAGATTGAACGGGCTGTTAATCATGGCGTTGTGCTGACGCACTATCTCCTCCGTAGGAAAGCCAATCGTGAGTGTTTGCGTACCGTCCGTCATCAGGCAACCGTTTATCTGCCCCCAAAATACGGGAATTGGCGAAAGTTGTAGCAGATGCGCCAGTAATTGGCCCGCCAGGAACGCAGGTTGCTGCTACTAAAACCGTCATTTCCCTTGGTCAAGCCCTGCCACTAAAGACGGTTTCGGTAGCAGATAGCTGACGGTTTTAGTAGCAGATAGGACGGTTTTGGTAGCAGATAGCTGACGGTTTTGGTAGCAGATAGGACGGTTTTGGTAGCAGATAAGACGGTTTTGGTAGCAGGAACCTGACGGTTTTGGTAGCAGATAAGTGAGGTTTTGGTAGCAGATAGGACGGTTTTGGTAGCAGATAAGACGGTTTTGGTAGCAGATACCCCTTGCAATGATATGATTTTCAAAACGTTATGGAGGCCGTAAGACTATAAGACTTTAAAGTAAAGTAAGACTAGCTAGTGTTTTTTTTAGGTTGCTTTTCTTTGGTCAAGCTTAACTAAAGCTGACAGCTAAAAGCTGGCTTCGCACACAAATGGGCGCGAATCGTGTAGCTACATTAAAAAGTGTTTGATTCAGTATTGATTGGCCGCAGGACCTGCACTAAACCTGATGATTGGTTTTCCCCTATTCTCTCTGAGCAGCGTTGGCTAGCCCTGAGGGTATAAGTGTAGTTCGCAGACGCCTACTTCCACGAGAAAGGAGGCACTTGTCGGCTCACAGCTGGTAACCGTCGATTGGTGCTGGCCGGGCGCCGGGCTGGTCGGCACCTTTGTGGCGTTACTTGCTCACGCACTACTGCCATGGAAAGAAAGTACTTCCTCAAGAGTTTACTAGCCGGCGTAGCGTCGGCGCCTGCTTTGCTTGCCGCTTGCAGCAAGGAGGATACGGTGACCCCAACCACCTCGACCACTACGACCGGCACGGGTACCACCTCGGGCAGCTGCACCGTAGCCCCGACCGAAACCGAGGGGCCCTTTCCTACCCACTCGCCGTCGTCCTACGTGCGGGCCGATATTACGGACGGCAAGGCGGGCTACAAGCTCACGGCGACGCTCACCGTGACGAACAGCAACAACGGCTGCGCGGCGCTGGCCGGCGTGCTGGTCGATATCTGGCACTGCGACACCGAGGGCAACTACTCCGAGTACGGCGGCTCGGGCATGCAGAGCGTCAACTACACGGCTGTGCATTTTTTGCGGGGCCGTCAAACTACCGACGCCAAGGGGCAGGTGGTGTTCACGAGCATCTTTCCGGGCTGGTATACGGGCCGGGCCACCCACATCCACGTGCACGTATACACGGCGAGCGGCACGTCGCTAAAAATAACCCAGATTGCCTTTCCCGAGGGCACGGGTACGGCGCTGGCGGCCGTCAATGGCTACGCCAAGGGCCTGACGGGCTACACTACCAATAAGAACGACAACGTGTTCAGTGATGACACGGCCGGCGTGGAGCTGGCTACCGTTACGGGTAGCACCAGCGCGGGCTTTCAATTGGCCTTTACGCTGGCCGTACCGGCCTAGCCGGCCCAGCGCCAGCCTTTGGTCGCTAGTCCCTCGCTGGCGTGCCCTGTGCCATGTCTACCCGTACCATCACGCTGTGATACCGCAAGCTCATCGACGCCACGGCCACCCGGCCCTGGGACCGGCTGGTGTTTGCCGCCACTTACCAAGAGTTCTGCCTGCAAGGCCAGTATTTTAATCAGCAGCGCCACCGCTCACTGGCCGAACTGCTGGAGCACGTGCCGGGGGCCGCGCAGCTACCTTTCTTGGTGAGCGGGGCCGTGCGGGGCTACTTGCAGCAGCTGGGCGGCTGGGTGCCTGGAATAGTCGACAACCTAGGACAGTCTTGCCTGCGGTTCTCGCAGTTTGAGTTCGAGCTGCTGGCCTCGGATGTCCTCGACCAGGCCCAGCACCGGCTAGCCATCAGCTTCTACTCGGAGCCGCTGGTGTGGCACGACACCGTGGGGCCATACCTGCTCGTTTCGGACCCGGCCGCCGCCGGGCCGGCTGGCGCGTTTACGACCCGGCTTTTTCAGCTTCAGCCGTACCTGGCTATTCATTCGCTTCAGGTTTTGCCTTGACTTTATGGCCCTTATGCAACACTCGCCCGGCAAAATATTTCTGACTGAGCAGCGTGGCCGCCTGGCAACGGCGGCCTTTCGGCGCTACTGCACCTTCCGGTTTGGGGACTACGTCGACGAGCATAAAGCGCCTTTCGGCCGCCTGCTGGCCCTTAATGAGGAAACGTTGGTTGGTGGCCAGGCCGTAGCGCTGCCCACTGCTGAGGCGGTCTGCGTTCTGGTGCTGCCGCTGCTGGGCGCGGTGCGGGCGGGTACGTCGCTGGTTGAGGCGAAAGCGGTGGAGGTGGGCGAAATCTGGGTGGCTGCCGTGCCGGCGGGCGGGTTCCTGCACCTGGGTAATTTGTACGAAGCCGATTTGGTTTGCTGCCTGCACCTGTGGCTGGCAGTGGCACCGGGCGCGGGGCCGGCCGGCAGCCGCACCCAGGCGTTTGAGGCGTCCAGCCTCGCCAACCAACTGCGCGAGCTGCTGCCTGGCGCCCCCGGCGTGCCCGGCCGGATAAGCCTGGGGCGGTTTGCCGGCCGAACCGAGGCCACGTACGTCCTGCGCCAGCCCGGGGCGGGCTTTTTTGCGTTTGTGCTGGCAGGGGCCTTCGAGGTAGCGGGCCGGCTGCTGCACGCCAGCGACGGGCTAGCCCTCTGGGACGTGCCCGCAGTGGAGGCGGAAGCCCTGAGTAACGACGCCCTGCTGCTAGTCCTGGAATTGGATGCGTTCGCTTGACCTACGTTCGCTTGCGCGCCGGAACGCTAGCTTGCGGGTGGTTTTGAGCCCCCGCAGCCGCATGCTTTTTCTATCTTCCCGCCAGGCGCAGGCCGTATTGCTACAGGGCCTTATCTGGGTGCTGCTGAGCGTACTGGTATTTACGCAGCCCACCGGCAACCTTGCCCCGGCCACATTCTACTGGCTGCAAACGCTGCTTTTTGGGGTGCTGCTGGGCGTATTTTACCTCAATGTGCACTGGGCCGTGCCGCGGCTGCTATACGGCCGCCACCTGCTGGCCTACCTGGGGTTTTTGGCCGTGCTGGTGGTGGGCGTGGTGGTGCCGTACCGCGGCCTGCGGCAGCGGCTGGAAGGCTCGTGGAACCCAGCTGGCCTTGGGCAGCTGGCCCCAGCTCATCTGCCCGGCGGGCGGGTTTTCGGCCCGGGGTACCCTGGCCGGCCTCCGGCGGGCTCTCCCCCACCCCACCCGCCGGGCGGTGGCGCGCCGGGGCAGGGGCCAGGGGACCAGCGCTGGCTCGACCCCGCCGTGCTGCTCTCGACCCTGCTGGTGGTGGGACTGGGCACGAGCGTGGCCGCCGTGCAGCGGGGCCAGCGCGACGCCCAGGTGCGGGCCGCGCTGGAGCAGGAGCGCCTAGCCACGGAGCTGTCGCTGCTGAAGGCGCAGATTAATCCGCACTTCTTCTTCAACACACTCAACAACATCTACGCCCTCACGCTGCTCGACGGCGAGCGGGCACGGGCCGCCCTGCACCGCCTCTCGCGCATGATGCGCTACGTGCTCTACGAATCGCCGGGTGGCCACACCCGCCTGAGCCAGGAAGTCAGCTTTTTGCGCGACTATATCGACCTAATGCACCTGCGTCTCACCGACCAGGTAGCCGTGGTGCTGGAGCTGCCCGCCGCCCCGGCGCCCGGTGTATTGGCCGCCGACCCGCTTATCGCGCCCATGCTGTTTCAGCCGCTGGTCGAAAACGCGTTCAAGCACGGGGTGAGTGCCGTGGCGCCGAGCCGCATCACGGTGGCCCTGCGGCAGCCCGGCCCGCAGCAGGTCGAGCTATGCGTGCGCAATACCCTGTTTCCCAACGCCCCGGTTCCCACCGAGGAGCCCGGCGGCATCGGGCTGGCCAATACCCGCCGGCGCCTCGCCCTACTCTACCCCGGCCGCCACCACCTGCGCGTTACCAACCCCACCTCCTTGCACGAGTACGAAATATGCCTGAGCCTACAGCTGCACCCCTAGCCCCCATGCCGTGCTTTGCCGTCGACGATGAGCCCCTGGCCCTGGGCCTGGTGTGCGCCTTTATCGAGCAAACGCCCTTTTTGCGCCTGGCCGGGCGCTATGCCAGCGCCGTGGCGGCCCTGAGCGCGCTGCACGAGCAGCCCGAGGTCCGGCTCTTGTTTCTGGATATCAAGATGCCCGACCTCAGCGGTATCGAGCTGGCCCGGGTGTTGCTGGGCAGCGGGCAGCGCGTCATTTTCACCACGGCCTTCAACCACTATGCCCTCGAAGGCTTCCGGGTCGATGCGCTCGACTATTTGCTCAAACCCTTCAACTACGAGGAGTTTTTGCGGGCGGCGCTCAAGGCGCGCGCCTACTTTGGGGCTGGCGCGGGGCTAGCGCCGGTCACCCCCGCGCCAGCCCCTGTCCCACCCCAAGACCACATCTACCTGAAAGTCGAGTATCAGCTCGTCCGAGTCATGCTCGCCAATATTCTCTACGTGGAGGGCCTCAAGGACTACGTGAAGGTGCACCTGGCCAGCGCCGCCCGGCCGCTGCTCTCCCTCACCAGCCTGCGCGGCATAAGCGAAAAGCTGCCCGCTGATAAGTTTATGCGCATCCACCGCTCCTACATCGTGGGGCTCGACCACGTGGCCGCTGTGGGCCGCGGCACGGTGCAGGTGCGCCAGCAAACCCTGCCCGTGAGCGATGGCTACCGCGAGGCCGTCGACCAGTTTTTTAGCCGCTGGAAGTAGCCGCACCTCCCTTGCTCTACCTAGACTGGGCTTGGAAATGTAAAAGGCCAGCCTGCTTCGACAAACTCAGCAGGCTGGCCTTTCAACATTTCCAGATGGGCGCCTAGTCAGCCTTGCGCACCAACTTCTGGAGCAGCTTAGCGGCCACCTTGGGCGGTAGCTCCTGCTTGGCCTCCGGCTTGTCGGCCAGGTAGGCCACGATGGCCTCGTGTAGAATTTCGTGCAGTTCCATGTGCGCCCAATACTCGTACTGGCGCAGCTCCCGGTACACGTCGGGCTTGAGCTGGTTGGTGAATACCACCCGGCTTACCAGCTGGGCCGCCGGCTCGGGAGCCGCCGCCGCACCGGGGCCGGCCGAAGCTACCGGGGGCAGGGTGGCGGGTGGCGGGGCAACCGGCGGGCTGGATTCGATGCCGTATATCAGCTCGTCGGCGCTCACGGCTAACCGCGTGCGGGTGCCGGTCATGGAAGGTTTGGCCATGGTACTAATCAGGCTAAGCGGGTAAGAATTTCGTCCGTGAGGCTGCGGTAGTCGGCGGCCCCATTAGAAGCGGGCGCCCACTCGTAGATGGGCTTCTGCACGCTCTGGGCCTCGTCGAGCGAGACGTTCTCGCGAATGGTTTGCCGCATCATCAGCGCCGTCAGGGCGGGGTCGGCTTGCAGGTCGCGGGCGTACTGGTGGTGTAGGGCCTTGCGGTAGGTGGGCGAGTACTTTGTGAAGAAGATGCCCCCCACGCCCAGCTGCGGGTTGAAGCTGCGCTTCAGGCGGGCCACCATATCCAGGAGCGCCGTCATGCCCTCGCTGCCAAACAGGTTTGGCTGTAAAGGAATGAACACGGCCTCGCTGGCCACGAGCGCCGCCACGGTAAGTGGCCCTAGGTTGGGAGCCGTGTCGATGATGACGTAGTCGAAGCGGTCGGCCACCGCCTCCAACTGATGGCGAAAAAAGAACTGGTAGTCCGGGGCGTTCCCGAAGCCCTTCTCTTGCTGCGCCATAATGCGGGCCGAGCGCACCATGCTCAGTTGCGGCGTCAGCGGATAGCAGAGCGTAGCCAGCGTGGGGGTCCCCTCCCCTTCCGTGAGGGCCAGGCCCAGGTGCGGCTGCCCCGCAGGCAAGCCCGAGGCAGTGCTGGCATTGGCCTGTGGGTCGGCATCAATGAAGAGCACCCGCTGGCCCATTTCAGCCAGGCGATGGGCCACCGCGAGGGCGGAAGTGGTTTTGCCAACTCCCCCCTTGTTATTAGCAAAAGTTAAAATGCGCATGGGCGATTGCGTGAAAGTTCTGACAAACATACAACCCTGGGGCAACACAGCAATACTAAAACATGCGCAATGCTGCAACATATGCAATATTGAAGTACGCGCCATACTGAAACATGAACAACATCACAAGCTTGCAATATTAGCTTGAGTGCCACATTGCAACGCTGTAATACGCGCAATATGGCAACACATACAAACCTACGATTTAGCAATATTGCAACATTTACAATACTGCAATAGGGCACGAATTTATACTTTCTTCTTTTGCTGCACCAGTACTCGCGGAACACTTTGCAACACGTATTGTAGATATCCCATTTTCTGTTGTAATGCAAAGCTTTATCACAGCGTGTATTATTTACCAAAGATTTTTGCAATACTGCAACACTGCAAAAATATTACTAATTCACCTTACTACGAACTGAGCACCGACCAGGGTAAACTACCGGGGATATCAGTTATGCGTGTTTTAAGCAATACTGCAATACTGCAAAAAGGGAAAACGGCTACAACTTTTATAAAGGCATTGTGCATTCACCATGCGATCTTCGCTAGCCTCTGCCACTGCCAGTAGTAGTGTTGCCGTGTTGCAATGGCTAGCGTATTGCACGCTTGCTGCGCTTTATGTGTTGCAATATTGCAAATATTTTTGTATTGCTCATACAGGAGCTACGCTTGCGTGGAGTCAGCTGGTGCACCCTGAAATACGCTGATACAGTTGCTGGCTGGTTAGCAGTAGGGAATCTGGGAGGGTAGCGGGCGGCACGAGGAATCCGCCCTCGGCCGGTAGCCAGCACGGTGAAATGATGCTGGCCGGATAATGCTGGTCGGAACAGGAAATAAGCGGATGTCAGATAAGCGGATGTCAGAAAGCCAGGTTGGGGCCAGGCGGAAAGTACTTAGCCCGTTGGCAATAGGCATGTGGCCCGGCCCATCGGCGCCACGGCCCCCGCGGAGCGTGGGGCCGGCCAAGGGCGTGCGGCCGATTATTTCTGCCCGGCTGGCCGAGTGCCCTGGCTACGTGACTCTATTTCGCTGCTACGGGTGCAGTACTGCCTGCCGGCCCCGCAGTTTTCGGGCCGCGGGCGTCATTTATAATACTGATGATGAGTATGTTATCTCATGATGATAGAAAAATTGCTAATAAAAGTGCGGGTGGCGTAGGGGTAAGCCGGGGCTCGGGTCTCTACTACCTGCGTCCCGTGCCGGGTCGCTGCACGACGGACCAGGTAATGCCCCTTTATAGCTGCCTCCACACTTACGCACGCTTACTATGTGCACCGCTTTCTTCTCCGATTACCAGCTCCGGCGCGGGCCGACTGCTAGTCTTTGGGCGCGGCCGGGCCTCCTTGCTGGCTTGGAACTGGCCGGATGAGCTGGCGCGGCACCAGGCCATTTATGAGGAGCTGCTGGCCAGCCCCGAATGGGCCAGCCAGGCCGCGCCACCTGCCCCCGCGTCCCGCTGGCGGCCCCTTCGGGGCGCGAGTTCACCCGCGACTTGGCGGGCTGGGGGGTGCCACTGCCGGGGCCGCAGCCCACCGCCAAGCCTTAAAACGCTTTCTGCAACAACAGTATTTTCTTCTGCCCCGACTCGTGCATTACGGAGTAGCGCAAGAGTAGGAACAGAAATTCCTATTAGGGTAATTGAGTGAGCTGTTCCTCCAGGCTCGTCGGGTCGCGTAGCGGGCGCAGTTGCCCGGCGGCAATGCCCTTGGGCAAGGTAAAATTATAGCGTCCCAGCATATTGACGTGCTCGTGCAGCAAGCGCGAGGGCCGGACCACTTCACCCGGCTCCGAAAACAGTTGGTACTGGTAGGTCTTGCCCTGAGCCTGGAGCGCCGCGAGGTTTGCCATCGCTAGCTGCACGGGGGCTTGGATAGCCGCAAGCCGCTGCCAGGGTCAGCAGCCGGCCGCCGGTCGGTTGCGGTACCCGGCGGCAGTGCCGTACTTTAAGGCCGGGTAGTGGGCACGCCCCAGGCAGTGGGCACCATCGCCGTGGGCCAATGGTAGAAATATTTCAGAACATTCGGGCGGCGTATAATTTCCAGTCGCCGTGCGAAGAACTGCGGCCTTACGTAGAGTTTTTCGCCCAGTCGGCCCCGGCTTCCCTAGCGCGGGCACCGCTCGCGGAGCCAGTGCCTCTGTCTTCGGGCACGATGTTTCCGAGCTGGACGCCCACCTGCTACCTCAACCTCGGGCCGGCGTACCTGCTGGATTTGGCCGACCGCCGGTACCGGGTGCAGGCCGGCGAGGACGTGCTGCTGCTGCGCGACACCACCGTGGTGCGCCACAAGGCAGCGACCGATAACCTCTTCACGCTCAAGTTTCACCCGGGTGGATTAGAAGCCGTGCTGGGCTTCAGCCAGGTGCCGCTGGTGGGCCGCCTGGTGCCCCTGACGCAGGTGCTGCCGGCGGCTTTGCTAACGCAGCTCAGGCAGCCGCAGTCGTTTGCCGAGCGGGCCGACCTGCTCCAGCAGTACCTGCTGCGGGCCTACCGCCGGGCGCAGCCCCCTGACCATTACGTGACCCTGGTGCACGACGCAATAGGGGAGTACCAGGCGAGTGGCCTGGTGCTCAACACCTCCGCCGTGGCCGAGCGGGTATTTCTGACGTCCAAAACCATCAACCGCTACTTTCACCGGGTGGTGGGCACGTCGCCCACCCACTACTTTTCGCTGCTGCGGGCCCGCACGGCGCTGGTTGCCTTCGTGGCCCAGCCGGCCGCCTTCGTGCCCAGCGACTACGGCTACTACGACGCCAGCCATTTTGCAAAAGCGGTGCGGAACTTCACGGGGCAGCGGCTGCCTCGGGCGGGCCGGTAGATTGTCCGTTTTTTACTTTTTGGCGGGTAGCCAGGGCGCGTCCTTTGTGCCCAATATGAAAATTTCCTTTGGCTACTGGTTGCTGTTGCTACTGTGTTGGGGTTTGTCCCACGCCCACGGGCAAGCCTACCATCCGCGCCTGGAGCCCGCCTCCTGCCCGATTAAGGTTGACCCGCGCCTGGTGGTGCGTTACGGCTACCTGGTGGTACCCGAAAACCGCCGGCGGCCCCAGGGGCGGCAGGTGAAGGTGCCCTTCCTCTTTGCCCGGCGGCCCACCCAATCCGCCACCCGGGGCGTGTGCCTCTTCAGCACCGGCGGCCCCGGCTACAGCACCACCGCCAACATCGACAGCATCGGCTACCGGTCGGGCTTGCTGAAGTACGGGGGCGTACTGCTCTTCGACCAGCGGGGCACCCGGCGCGCCCAGCCCAGCCTCGACTGTCCCGAGGTGGCGCAAGCCGTGCAGCAGGCCTACCGCACGGGCCGCTCCCGCGACAGCCTGGTGCGCCGGGCGGTCATGCGCTGTCGCCAGAAGTTCATCCGCCAGGGCATCGACCTGTCGGCCTACACCACGCTGGAAAGCGCCGAAGATATCAACGACCTGCGCCGCGCCCTGAGGCTGGATTCGCTCAACCTGCTGGGCATTTCCTACAGCGGCGGACTGATGCTGAGCGTGCTGCGCGCCCACCCCGAGGCAGTGCGCAGCCTGGTGCTCAATTCGCCACTGCCGGGCATGGTGAATTACGAGGAAGGCGCGCTGCTCAACGTCAACGAGGCCCTGGAGCAGGTGTTTCGGGCCTGTGAGCGCGATTCGGCCGCCCCCGCCGGGTACGGGCAGCTACGGGCGCAGTTTCACGCCTACTTTACGGCCATTACGGGCCGGTCCTTCGCCTTTACGTACCGGGAACCTGGCACCTCGGACAGCCTGCGCCTGGTGTACGGCAAGGCGGAATTGCTCCAGGCCATCATCGGCCGGCTCAACAGCCAGCAGGCCGCCACTGTGCCGGCCGTTATTCGGGCCATCGTGCACGGCTGCCACCAGCCCTACGTGCGCGAGCAGGTCGACCTCGCGTTTGCCGGCGACCCGGCCCTGGCCCTGGGCATGCGCTACTCGGTGTATTGCAGCGAGCAGCTGGCCTACGCCGACCCCACCCGGCAACGGCAACAGGAAACCCTCGTGCCCTGGCTGGCGGGCTACCCGGTCAATAACGTGACCCGCGAAATCTGCGCCTGCTGGCAGGTGAAGCCCGAGCCTCCGGTGGTGAAAACGCCCGTGTACGCGGCCGTGCCTGCGCTGTTGACGGCGGGCGGCCTAGACCCGTGGTGCCGCCCGTTCTACAACCAACTGCTGAAGCGCACCCTGCCCAACAGCCAGCTGCTGCTGTTTCCGGCCCGCGGCCACGCGCCGGGCTACGGCCTGGACGGCACGGACTACGCCGAGCTATTCCTGGCGCATCCCTACCAACCGTTGCGTTCCACCTCCGCCAAGTTGCTTATCGAGTAGGACCGCCGCATTATGGCGTTCGCTAGGCGGTCTTTAGAAAGCTCCCGCTAGTTGGTAGTAGGGATTTCCTTTAATTCAGCCAGCGCTTTTTTCGCGCTTTCACTGCTAGGGTCCAGGGCCAAGGCCGCGGCATAGCTGCGCCGTGACTCCGGGAGCTTGCCTGCCTTTCGGTAGGCTTCTCCCAGGCTATCGTGCGTATTAGCGGAGGTGGGAAAGCGCTGCGTGGCCCACGTAAATACCAGGATGGCATCCTCTGTGCGGTCCGCCCGTAAAAACTTGTAGCCTAGAGTATTAAAAGTCTTTTCACTCAAGTCATAGTCTGATGCGCGCGGCGTCAGGTTTTGGTAAGCCACCCGCATCGCCTGCGAACCCTCTCGATACGCGATGGGGCTCAGATACTCGTCCAGGCTGCGCTTGGCCAGTTGCAGCGGTTTGCCATTGAGCACTTCCAGCAAGTCCTGCCCCATCTGCACCACCAGATTGCCCTGCCAGAAATTGTCGAGGATAATGACACAATCCTGGTTGAGCTCGGAGCGCAGGTAGTAGCTCTGGTAGCCGGGCACGCTCCCGGTATGCGAGACGACGGGTAGGCGGCGGCCATCGGGCAGCTTCCACTGCCCGACGTTCCAGCCTAGCCCATAGTCCGCGCTGTGGGCTTGCAGCATGAGCGCCCGGGAAGCCGGTTGCAGCAGCCGGGTGCCATAGAGGGCGCAATCGAAGCGGAAGAGGTCGTCCACTGAACTGTACAGGCCGGCCGCCGAAAAGGAAACGCTGGCGTGGATGGCGGGTGGGTGTACCAGCTCCCCCGTTGGCGTCCGCGTATAGCCCCGCGCCAGCTTCGGCAACACCGCCTGCTCGGAGTAGAGGCCGCTCTGCTGCATCGCCGCCGGCTCGAACAGCCGTTGCCGCAGGACCTCGGCGAGCGGCTGCCCGGTGATTTGTTCGATGAGGACCCCCAGCAGGTAGAAGCCGTTGTTGTTGTAGCGCCACTTAGTACCCGGTTTTTCCAGCAGCTGCGGCTTTATCCATTCCCGGGCAAAGTCGAGCGGCGCGTAGCTGCGCCGGGCCGCCGTTTGCCACCACACATCGTCGAAGCGGGCGGGTACGTCGGCCAGGCCCGAGGTGTGGCTGAGCAACTGCTCGACCGTTACGGGAGCCGCCTCCGTCCCGGCATAGAGCGCGGGCAGGTAGGCGCCTAGCGTACCATCCAGCTGTAAGCGCCCCTGCTCTACGAGCTGCATGACGAGCGTGGCGAGGAGCGGCTTGCTTAGGGAGCCGATGCGGTAGCGGGCATCTGGCGGAGTAGGCACGTTCCATTCGGCATCCGCCTGGCCATAGGAGCCCCGAAACAGCACGTTCCCGCCTCGCGCAACCAGAACGGTGCCATTGAAGCCTCTTTGTTTGGCATAGCTGTCCACTAATTGGCGGAAGTCGGGCGACCCTCCGCGGGCGAACAAGGACAGCGTGGCCGTAAGGTGACAAACTACTAGCAGACAAGCAAAGGCAACGTATTTCATGGGAAACGGAGTAGGTTATTTTCCGTCAGCGGATACCTGCCGAAGTCTAAAACGTTACCGCATGGAAGAATAATAATTGCCTGTGCGCACTGCTATAGGCCGTTTGGCTCAGCCACTAGCTCACCCACGGTACGCCGGCCACGGGGGCCATTGGCTTCAACTGGAAAATCGCTCACACCGCTGTTGGAGTTCGAGAACTCTCGCATACCGGGGGCAGCTTCGGCTTTAGCAGCTACTTGCCCTGCAGCCCGTCAATGTGCGTTTTTGCGTTCGTATTAGCCGGATTCAATTCCAGCGAGCGCCGATAATTTTTTAAAGCACCCACCCGGTCACCCGTTGCTTCCAGCGTCTCGGCCAGGCTGTCGTAGGTGTTCGCGCTTTGGGGGTAGAGCACTACGTTCAGCCGGAAAATGGCTGCTGCCTGCGTGGGCTGCCGCTGTTCCAGCAGCTTGTACCCCCAGGCATTCAAGTCGTTTTCGGTCAGGGTAAAAGCCGCGTCTTTTTTCTTCAACCGAGCGGCGATGACGGGCGCTTTGTCGAAGCCCTGCTTCAGCAACTCCGCCCGCAGTTTTTTGACGGCTGACGGCAACCCAAACCCGTGGGCTTGCTTCATGTCGGGGAGGTAGTACCCGGCCACCTCGTCGATAAAATATTCCGGGTTCGCCCCTTGCACGTTGCTCAAAACAATGATGGACAACTCGTCTTGCGGGTACACGAACAAGGCCGACCGCATGCCGCCCACCGGGCCGACGGCCGGATGCTCGGCCCGGGTAACGGTCGGCCAGCCCAACGCGTACCCGTTTACCAGGTCATTGAAGCCGCCCACCTGCCCATTGGGGAGCCGGGCCGGCGTCCAGAGGGTGCGCAAGCTGGCTTTGTCTTGCAGGAGGCGACCGTCTTGCAGCGCCAGCAGCCACTGGGCCATGTCCTGGGCGGTGGAAAGAATGCCGGTGGCCGTGCGAAAAAAGACGGGAAATTCGGCGTAGGCTACGCTTAGCTCACCCCGGTCCACCCAGCGGCCATCGATGTTGCGCTTCGTGGTGTACGCGCCCGCCGAGTGGGGGATAACGTCCTGTGAGTCGCCGAAACGGGTTTGCGTCAGGTTGGCCGCTTTAAACTGATTGTCTTCGATGAATTTGGTGAAAGGCACGCCACTTACCTGCGTAATGATTTTGCCCAGTATGACGTAACCGGTCTGGTTGTAACTAAATTTCTCGCCGGGTTTAAATTCCAGCGGCAGGGTTTTGACTTTCGCCCACGCCGCCGCTTCTTGGCCCCCGGCCAGCACGTGCTCGTACTCGTCAATAATATTGGGCAGGCCCGAGGTGTTGGTGAGCACTTGCTGGAGCGTCACCGCTTGCCAGGTGCTAGGCAGGTCCGGCAGGTAGCGCGACAGCGGGTCGTCTACGCGCAGCTTGCCAGCCTCGACCAACTGCATAATGGCGACGCCGACGAAGGCTTTGGTCATGGAATTGATGGAGAAAACGCTCTCCTTGGTCGTGGGAACGGCATGTTCCACGTTAGCCAAGCCGTAGCTGCTCAGCTTCACCAGCTTACCCTGCCGGATGACGGCTACTTGTAGACCAGGAATATGGAGCTGTTGCATGCGGTCTTGCAAAAAGACATCAATGCTGTCGGGGCGGCTCTGCGCGCGTGCCCCAAGGGCGAGCAACCCGCTGCTTACGACGAAGAGGAGTTTTAACAAGGTATGCTTCATGCAAATACAACAGGTGATGGGATAGGGGAGGCACGTCTAGCCAGTGGGTGGTGACGAGGACAAACTACTGGTCAGCAAGCGGTCAGCATGCGCAGCGGTGTGCCAGATGCAAGCACGCGGCAGAGGGTTGCCCGGCCATACCCGGCAACCCCTATCCGCTACGGTACCTGCACCGTAGGCAGCCGGGCCATGTAGGCGGCCACTTCGCGCGCGTGCTGGTCGGGACTATTAGCCAGCGCCTGCTGAATGCGACGCTGCTCGCCGGCGGTTTTGTTCTGGCTCAGCTTCTGCTGGCCTTGCAGGTGGCTGACGACCACTTCGAACGCCACGATGCCGTGTAGCAGCCGGGCCTGGTAGTCGGCGGGCAGCCGGTCCCACTGCGGCTGGTAGCCCGCCTCGTACTGGGCAATGGTGGCAGCTAGTATGTCCAGCACGCGCGTGGGGGCGGTGACGAGGCGGGCGTGACCGGTGGCGTGCACGGCCACGTAGTTCCAGGTGGGCACGTTGCGCGCCTGCTCGTAGTGGGTGGGCGAAATGTAGGCGTGCGGCCCGCTGAACACGGCCAGCACCGGGTGCGCCTCCAGGTCGCGCCACTGCGGGTTGGCGCGGGCCAGGTGCCCTACTAGGCGCACCTCGTCGCTGTGGCGCGTGGCCAGCAGGGGCAGGTGGGTGGCCATCGGCACCGGCCCGGCCGCCGTGAGGAGCGTGGCAAAGCTGTAGCGCTGCATAAACGCTAGCTGCTCGGTTTGGTCGGTAAGCCGGAAAATAGGTTGGCTGTACATCGTTCTCAAGTAGTTCGTTTGAGCAGGAAACCGTTGTCCACCGCCGTCATACCGGCCGCGGGGTAGTACGTCATCGCAGCGGGTACGGAAAGAAGCAGCAGCATGCTTTGCTCCCCCACCGCCTCCTTGGTAAGGGCCAGCAAGCGCCGGCCGATGCCCTGGCGCTGGTGCTCGCCGCGCACGGCCAGGTCGGAGAGGTAGGCGCAGTAGCAGAAGTCGGTGAGCGTGCGGGCAAGGCCCACGAGTTGCTCTCCCTGCCAGGCTGTAACGAGCAGCGAGGCCCGCTCCAGCATCTGGCTCAGGCGAGCGAGGTCATCGACGGGCCGCACCAGCCCGGCGCTGCGGTACAGGTCAGCCACTTGCGTGGGGGTCGGGCGGTGGTCTTGGGAGTAAGTGATGGGCAGCATGTGAAGAATCGGGAGAAGAATGAAGCAAAGCTACCGAGCGGCTGGCTGGGTATATTGGGCCAGTTTTACGAAACGTACCCGACCAGTTATGCTGCCTTACTACACCTTGCTGCCCCTCGACCGACAGGCGGCCACCCCCCTGGTGCAGCAGCTGAGCGCCGCGCTCATCGGCCTTTGCCAGCAAGGGCTGTTGCCGCCGGGCACCAAGCTGCCCGGCACCCGCACGCTGGCTGCCCTGCTGCACGTGCACCGCGAAACGGTGGCCGCCGCCTTCGAGGAGCTGGCGGCCCAGGGCTGGCTGACCCTTCAGCCCACCCGGGCGGCCGTGGTGAGCCGCCACCTGCCCGAGGTTAGCGCCCAGTCCCTGGCCCCGGTGTCGGCGGGCATCGCGGCGCGGGCGGGCTTCGTGTTTCCGCCGGGGCCTCCCGCGCCGGCGCTGGCTCGCCCCCCGCTGCTAACGCTCGACGAAGGCTCGCCCGATGGCCGGCTGGCCCCCCTGGCGGCCCTGACCCGCAACTACCGCCGCGCCAGCCAGCACCTGGCGGCGCCGGCCGCCCGGCTGGGCTACGGCGACCCGAACGGGGTCCTGCGCCTGCGGCAGCAGCTGGCCCGCTACCTGCGCACTACGCGGGGGCTGGTCGCGGGGCCGGAGCACATTTTCACGACGCGCGGCAGCATCATGGGCCTGCACCTGCTGGCCCAGCTGGTCGTGGCCCCCGGCGAGGCGGTGGTGGTGGCCGCGCGCGGCTACCAGGCGGCCGAAACCATTTTCCAGCAGGCTGGCGCCCAGTTGCACCGGGTAGGGCTCGATGCCCAGGGCGTGGTGGCCGACGAAGTAGCCGCCCTCTGCCAGCGGCAGCGCGTGCGCTTGCTCTACCTCACCCCGCACCACCACTTCCCCACCACGGTCACGCTCTCGGCCCCGCGTCGGATGCAGCTGCTCGCGCTGGCGGAGGCCCATGACTTTATCATCCTGGAAGATGACTACGACTTCGACTACCACTACGACGGCAGCCCCATCCTGCCCCTGGCCAGTGCCGACCGCCACGGGCGCGTACTATACGTGGGCTCGCTGAGTAAGGCGCTGGCCCCGGCCATTCGGCTGGGCTACGTGGTGGCCCCGCCCGATGTCATCGCGGCCCTGGGCCCGCTGCGGCGGCTGGTCGACCGCCAGGGCGACGTGCTGCTCGAAGAAGCGGTGGCCGAACTGCTGGCCGAGGGCGAGTTCGCGCGGCACCTCAAGCGGGCGCGGCGCCACTACCACCAGCGGCGCGACCTGGCCTGCCAGGTGCTGCGCACGGAGCTGGCGGCGTGGCTTACCTTCACCGTGCCGGCCGGAGGGCTAGCTATCTGGGGGCAGTTTCACCCAGCTGTTCAGCTTCCTCACCTCGCGGCTCACTGCCGGCAGCTGGGTCTGGGCCTGAGCGACGGGGCCAAATACGCTCTGGGAGGCACGGCCGACGGCAGCCTGCGTCTGGGGTTCGCCTCGCTCACGCCCGCCGAGTGGGCCGAGAGCATCGGGGTGCTCAAGAAGGCGCTGCAAACCCTGTATCCGGCGTAGCTTCTTTGGCGACACCTTAACTAACAAGGGGCTTAGGAAGCAGCGTTGGTCCTCAGCAGCGTACCGCCATGTAGGTATCGTCTTGTGCTCGCACGATGACAGAGCAAAGGCATTCGCCCAGCGTTAGGGGCGCCTTGTCCACTTTATCTGCTACCCCCAGTAGCCCTATCGGGAATTTCTGTTCTTACGCTTGTGCTACCCCTCATAGCCACTACGGTTCACCTCCAGCACCCGGCACAGGTCGCTAACAGTCCATGTGTCAGCGTGAGCCTTGGTAAACAAGTACTTACTCACGACTGAGGTGCGGCGAATATGGTCACCGCTGACAGGGAAAGAAAAGACTGTTCCCTGTCCGTTTTAGCTAGACCACCTCAGTCTAGATTACCTGTGTCTTTTTGATATTTTTGCTGGCTATGTCCATCACAACGCTCCTTCAGGGGCACTACGCTTTACCTGAAACCTCCCTGGCCCGGTTGCAGCAGGCCGCTACATTGGTCGAGTTGCCCAAAGGTACCTGCCTGTTTACCGACGACCGCGTCGGCGAGGACGTGTACTTTATGCAGCGTGGCCTAGCCCGGGCCTATGTGCGGCAAGACGCGCAGGAAATTACCTTTTGGTTTGGGGAAGAAGGAACCGTCTTGTTTTCCATTCAGGGCTATTTGATGCAGCAGGTTAGCTATGAGATTATTGAACTGTTGGAAGACAGCCAGTTAGTCCGATTACCGGTTCGAGTCCTGCACGGTCTCTACGCTGCGGATGTACACTTGGCCAATTGGGGGCGGGTGCTGGTCGAACGGGAATGGCTGCGTACAGAGCAACAGCTCATTGCCCGGCAATTCCGCTCGGCGGGTGAACGCTACGCGGAGTTGGTTCGCCAACGCCCGAACTTGTTGCAACGCGTGGCACTGGGCCACATCGCGTCCTATTTGGGAATAACTCAGGTGACCCTCAGCCGCGTACGTGCTGTCCTGAAATAAGGCTCGGAGCGTGGTTTTTATCATTTGTAAAAGGATGGTAAACGTAGGCCGGTGACCTTTGTCTGATACTTTTTACTCTTACATATGGCGTGGTTATTCCTGGTACTGGGTGGTTTATTCGAGGTAGCCTTCGCCTTTAGCTTGGGCAAAGCCAAAGAAGCGCAGGGTTCCCCTCTAGGTTGGTATGCGGCCTTTGCCGTGTTTGCTACCAGTAGCTTTTTGCTGCTTAATAAGAGTTTGCAGCATATTTCCCTGGGTACTGCCTACGCCGTTTGGACTGGTATTGGGGCCGTGGGTACGGCATTGCTAGGTATCTTCTTCTTCCGCGACCCGATTACGTTTTGGCGACTCTTTTTCCTAGCCACGTTAGTATTGTCGGTTGTGGGACTGAAATGTGTTTCGCACTAAACTTTTAGTTTAAATTAATTTATATTAACTAATTTATTATTATATACTATAATTGATAGTAAATCGTTTATATTTTGTATTAGTGTCATCATATCGACCGCATAGGAATAGTAATACAGTGTTTGTACGAGCTGCTAAAGTACAAAAGGAGCTTAGTATTAAAAGGTATAAAGATAATTATTATGTTTATACCTTTTAATACTATAAGATTATCTCTCTCCCGGCTGCCGCTATCCGTCATTTCGCTAATCTTACGGTGCCTGCTTAACTAGCCCCTGGCCCCCGCCACACTCGTTCAGTTACGCCGCCTGCAAGCCTGCTACTCGACCAATGACCATAACCTGACCACTTACTTGGATGACCTGTTACCCGCCGAGTACGTACTTTACTAAGACCACATCGAGTTGAATATACTAGCAGCTAACGACCCTAGAGCAGCCCACACTGGGTTAGGTAGTGCTGCGTCTGGGCCGCATCAACCGCTGCTATAAGGCGCTCTGAAGCAGTCGGGCGCCAATAGAAAGCCAAGGTAAGTAAAAATAGTAGCAGAGTTCGATTCCAAGCGGGGTGCAGCAACCCAGGGCCTAGTCGCTGGGTGTTGTAAGTTGGTTTGGTGCGGTAATCGCAGACCGGGTGGCGAACTTGTTGGCAGCAATCGCCAATGGGTCTACCTGCGTAGGGCGCAGCGACTGGGTACTAACCCGCGTGCAGAGGGCGCGTAAGGCGCTGGCGCTAAGTTAGCCGCGCAGCCAATGCTGGCTTACTGCGGGAACTTTGTAGCGCAGCTGGGCGCGCAGCCGGCGTTGCCCCTCGCGGCTAGGCATGAGTAACCACTATAGGTAACGCCGGCTATCAAGCAGCAAGAATTGGCCCGGCCGCAGGCGTGCTAGCGCTACGCGCAGTAGTCGCTGGAACTGATAGCCAGCCAGCAAGCAGTGCTGCGCACGCACGGCCAGCTTCTCAGCCAGCTACTAGCGTCAATTGCCGAGCAGCCACTTGCGCAGCTCGGGGGTGCGGTGGGTACTGCTGGTGAGGGTGGTAGCCTGACCCTTCAGATGCACAATAAGCGTGTCATTGAAATAAGGCACTAGCCGCTCCACGGCGCGCAGGTGCACAATTTCGCTGCGGTTGAGGCGAAAAAATGCGGCCGGGTCGAGCATGGACTCCAGCTGGCCCAGCGATTCGCTGAGCACAAAGCTGCGGCCTTGCTGGTCTACGGCGTGGGTGACGCCATTGCGCAACTGAAAATAAGCTAAGTCGCTTACTTCGAGTAAATATATGCCAGTGCGGGCCTTGCTCACCAGCCGCTCTTTGTAGCGTGGGGCGGGCGTGGCCAGGGCGGCTAGCTGGCGCAGGGCATCGGCCTGAAAGGCGCCACGTAGGCGCTCAAACTTTTGCAGCGCGGCGGCCAAGGCCTCGTAGCGCAGGGGCTTAAGCACGTAGGCAATGCCATTTTGCTCGAAGGCCTGCGTCAGAAAAGAATCGTAGGCCGTGACAAATATCACAGGGCTGCTCACCGGCACTTGGTGGAAGAGTTGAAACACATTTCCATCGAGCAGCTCGATGTCGGAGAGGATGAGGTCGGGCGCCGGGTGGGTGCGCAAAAACGCGGCCGCCTCGCGCACCTGCTGGCACTCGGCCACCACGGTGCCGGCGGGGTAAAACTGCAAAACCAGGCGGCGCAGCTGGTCCAAGGCGGGTTCTTCATCTTCTAGCAGCAGCAGGCGCATGGGCGGGCGGGGTGGGCAGGGCCGCTAGCAGCGGCACGGTGACGGCAAAATAAGCGCTCGTTTCCTCCACGGCCAGCGGTAGGTCGGTGAGCAAGGCCAAGCGCGCGCGCAAACCCGCCAGGCCGCTGCCCGTGCCCCCGGCCGGGGCGGGCCGCGGGCGGCGCGGGTGCTCTAGACGCAGGGCCGCCGCGTTGATAGTAAGGCGGATGCGTAGCGGCTCTTGCCGGCTAGCCAGGTTGTGCTTCACAGCATTGGTTAGGAGCTCTTGCAGCACGCCCGGCGGCACCAGCCGCTCCGTTTGCTGGGCGGGTGCAAGCTGCACGTCATGCTCAAACACGTAAGCGGCTCCAAACCGGCGCTGTAGCAAAAACTGGTAGTCGTGGGCAAACGCCAGCTCCTCCGCTACCGGCACGGCCTCGCGCTGCGTGGCCCGCACCAGGTAGCGGTAGAGGCTGGCCAGATGGCTCACGTAGTCGAGCGCCGCCCCATTGGCGGGCTCGATGAGGGCGGATAGAATATTGAGGTTGTTAAACAAAAAGTGCGGGTCTACGTGCTGCTGCAAAACCCGCAGCTGAGCCTGCGTTACGGCTTTTTCGGCCTGCTCCAGGGCTAGCCGCACCTGGCTGGCGTGCTGCTGGTAAAGAAAGGGCAGGTACACGCTGCCCACCAGCAGGTAGAGCAACAGCTGGGCGGCCAGCCCCCGGACCACTTCGTACCAGCTGCCGTAGCCGCCTTGCCCAACGGGGGCCAGCACCAGCGCCGCTTGCAGCAGTTGCAAAAGCCCCACGAAGAGCAGCGCCCCGCGCCACAGCAGCCCAAAAAAGTAGCCCGCCCGCCCGCTGGCCCGCCCGCGGCGGGTGGCCCGCCTGTGCAGCCGGTCGAGCAGGTATACTACCAGTAAGGCTTCCAGAAACAGCCAGAACGGTGCATCGGGGAATAAGTAAAAGTCCTCGGCGCGCGCGGCCATCGTCAGGCGCGTGTACACGGCCAGCAGCAGGGCCAGGCCGAAAACGAAGAAGTAAAACCAGGGTTTTTTGCGCATCGCGGGCCGCAAGATAAACGCTGCCGGTAGGGGCCGCCCGGCTACTGGGCCGCCGGCTTTACTGGCTGGCCGTTCTCGTCGAAAAAGCGCAGCACCGGCTGGTTTTGCTTGTCTACGCCGATGGTGAGGCGGGTGCGGCCCTGGCTGTCCTTAAAGTCGAGCGTCGATTGCTCGGTGTTGGCCACCAGCATCACGCGCGTTTCGCCGTGCTGGTCGGCCATCAGCAGGGCTGAGGAGCGGCCGGCCGTGGTGCCCACATAGAGGCGGGTTTGCAGGCCGAGCTGGCCGGCTTTGCGGGCCTGCTGCTGCTCGGCGGGCGTGGCGGCCTTGTACTTTTCCTCCAGGGCCGTCATCGACTCGTCGGGCGCGTCGTTGAAGGTGAGGCCGGCCTTGTAGCCGCCGCCGTGCTCCTGGTAGTTGAGGGCAATGACCTGGTCTTGCCCAAAGCGGTCAAGCGAAAAATGCCCGCCGGCCGATACTTGCCCCGCCGAATCGCGCTGCCCACCAAAAATCAGCCCGCCGCACTCTTCGCCCTTGGTATTATAAAACAGCATACCGGGGTGCTCGCGCTTGAAAGCAAGATGCTTGCCGTCGATGGTTACGCCCTGCGGGAAGCGCTCCTGGTTGCTCATTATCATCTTCACCGTGCCGTCGCGCTCCACCAGGTTCAGGCGCTCCACCGATATTTCCCGGAAGCGGACGGGCTTATCGGGCTGGCTGAAGGCGAAGAGCAGCGCCGCGAGCGGGAGCAGGGTAGCCGCCAGGGCGTACGCTTTCAGAAATTTCACGTCGCGGGCAAGTTGCTGCGTAGTCATGGTCGGAAGGATGAAGTGAGGGAGGCCCCAAAACTGCACCGCCGCCGCTGCACCCGTTTGCCCTTTCGCGCCAGTGCCGGAAAAATCGCGCCAACGCCGGAAAAGCGCCCGCGAATGCCGGTGTTGGTTCCGGCTTCTGCCGACAACCTGAAATCGGGACCTCGCTGTGGCCGAACTATTGCGGCCGGCCTTTTTGCGACCAGCAAACCGCTACTGGCCTACCAGCCGCTACGCAGCAGCACGGTGCTCAGGCAAGCGGCCGTCAGGAAGCGCAGGTCGGCCGGCGCATCGTCGCGCAGCCACACGCTGAGCTGGGACGCAGCGAAGTGGGCGGCTGAGTTAGCTCCAGGTACCAGGCAGCGCTTTGCCCGACCTGCGCCCCTTAACCTCTGCCTACCACTGGCTTATCGAACGGGGAATCATACACTACTACACACGTCTGTTAATCAATACCATTGAGAAGGAAGTTTTCAGAACGTCTGCCTTTTTCGGCTGGAAAGCGAGCTAAGCTTATATCCTTGAAATACAAAGAATATTCCCTGCCTGTTCGGCACCGCTAGCCCGCCGTCGCTGCCCACGCGCCCTGATTCATTCCTTGTGTGAGGGCGCAAGTTTACCGTATTTTATTGTCATCGCCAGACGAAAAATCTTTTCCTACCTATGAAGCGCCCAACGCTCTTGCTCCTGTGCGGGCTGCTATTTGCCACCCTGGCCCGGGCCCAGAAGCCGGCTGGCCGGTTCGGCTTCGAAGTGGGCAGCGTGGCCAAGCTGATGCAGGGGGCTGACACCCTGGCTTATGCGTGGGCGGGTGGGTTCAATACGCCCCAGTTCAGCGCCATTGACCTGAATGGCGACGGGCGGCCTGACCTATATGCATTTGACCGGGAAACGCGGCGAAGCTACACGTTTCTAAACGCCGCCGCGGGCGCGGGCCGGCGCTGGCAGTACGCCCCGGCCTACGAAGGCTCGTTTCCGGCCGACCTGGCTAGCTGGGTGCAGCTGCGCGACTATGATGGGGATGGGCAGGCGGACCTCTTCACGGCCAATCCGTTTGCCGGTATCCGCGTATTTCATAATGAGGGCCTGGGCAAGGGCGGGCCCCGGTTTAAGGTGGTTTCTGAGGAACTGACGTTTGCGCTCAAACCCACGCTATCCGCCAATATCAATATGGGCGCTTACAACGTGCCTTCCATCCAGGATATCAACGGTGACGGCCGGCTTGATATTCTGACGTATGATTTTGTAAACTCGATTGCGCTGGAGCTTTACCTCAATACCGGTACGGGTAGGGGCACCGACCTGGCCGCTTTTCAGCAAAGCAGCAATTATTGGGGTTTTATCCAGGCCTGCTATGACTGTACCGCTTACCAGCCGGAAGGAGCCGCCGCCTGCGGCACCACTACCCCGCCGCCAGCCGGGCCAGGTAGTGGCGGCGGGGGCGGCAAGCGGCTGCACGGCACTGCCCTACAGGGGGTGGGCGAGCTGCTGCGGCGCGTGCAAGGGGGCAACAGGGTGCTGCACAGCACGGGGCATAACGTGCTGGCCGTAGACCTGAATGGCGATGGCAAGCTCGACTTGCTCGATGGGCGGGACAATTGCCCGCAGCTGACGCGCTTGCTCAACACGGGGAGCAGTAGTACGAGCGCCCGGTTTACGCCGGAGAATATCAGTAGCAGCTTTCCGCTGGTCACTCCCCTGAGCAGCTCCCTGTTCCCGGCGCCCTATCTGCTCGATGTAGATTTTGATGGCGTGCTGGACTTGCTGGTGAGTCCCAACATGGTGGATAACTCGCTGGACCGCGTGAGCATGCGGCGCACGGTGCAACAGTTTGCCAGGAGCAGCGGCCCTGGCTCGCTGCCTGCCTATCACCTCGTCACAGATGGGTTTTTGCAGGAGGCGATGCTGGACGTTGGCGAAGGCGCGGCGCCGACCTTCGGGGACCTCGACGGCGATGGCCTGGTGGATATGCTAGTGGGCGCGTTGGGGGACAAAGTCGATGGCTACTACCGGGGCAGCATCTATTACTACCGCAACGTGGGAACGGCCCACCGCCCCGTGTTTCAGCTCGTTACCGACGACTACCTGGGGCTAGCAGCGGCGGCGGCGCGCACGCCCGGCAACCGCTTCGAGGCCTTGCGCCCGGTCCTGGTGGACCTCAACCGGGATGGCGCCCTGGACCTCGTGTATTCGGGGTTCGTGGGCACGGCCAATCGGCTATATTTCCTGCTCAACGCCGCCAAAGCCAAGCAGCCGGCCCGTTTTAAGCCTGCCGCCACTGATTACTTTCGGGTGCCGGGCGCGGGGGCACTGCCGACCACGCTGGGCGATACGCCCTGCTTTTTTGACGTCGATAATGACGGCTACGTCGACTTGCTGCTCGGTACCAATGACCAGACGGTAGCTGGTTACAGCCTGCGCTACTACCACAATCAGGGTAGAAAAAGCCCGGCCGCCAATAGCTTATTTGCCCTAGCCGACGCCGACTATGGCAAACTGCGCGCTGGCACCCTGCGGCCCATCAACCTGAGCCCGGCCGTCGCGGATTTTGATGGCGACGGGGCAGCCGACCTGCTTACGATGGATGGCAGCGTCGTAACCCGGTTTTACAGTAATTTTCGGCGGCAGGGTCCCCAGTTTACCGAACGCACGGACGTGTTTTACAACCGGCTTGCCGGTACGTACACGGCGGCGAGCCTGGGCAGCGGGACCCGCTCGCTGTGGCACTACGCGCCCGTGGCGGCGGACCTCAACCAGGACGGCCGGCCAGAACTGTATGTCGGCACCGAAACGGGCGGTATCGTGAGCTACTTGCCCCGCGTGCACCTACCTTGATAATAAGTTGATTGTTAATAGCTAGATGGCACATTTCACCGCCTAACAGCTAAAAAGAGCCTAGTCAGTGAGACCTGACTTATCGCCGGTTTGCCCTAGCAAGTCAGCGGGCAGACCGTAGCCTATCTCGCACGCCGACATGGGCTGGGCAAGTCGGCACGAAGTCAGGTATGTCGATTGTTAGTTAGCACAGGTCGCAGGGAGCTAGCGGCCGGCGTGCAGCAGGCGGCGGTAGCCCACGCCCAGCACCAGCCCAATCACGCCCGCGTACAGCAGCCAGGAGCGCCCGATGGGTAGCCAGCCATACTCGGCGTACACGCGGGGCCGGAACTGCGGAATGGCCGCCGCATCGGCCACGGTGAAGGTGCGGTAGGTGCTCGCCAGGGCCATCTTGGGGTAGAAAAAACGCTGGGTGCGGGTGCGGAAGTCATCCACGTCGCGGCTGAAGTGGTTGAACTGCTGCCAGTGGGTGCCGGCCAGCGCCGACAGCGTTTCCTGCAACAGCAGCGCCGGGCTCAGCAGCTGCCAGCCGCGCAGGGCGGCCTGCTGCTTTTCAATCTGGCCGTAGAGCCGGCGCTCGGCCTGCCGCGTGGCCTGGTCCTTGATTTCCTGGCTTTTGTACACGATAACCCCGTAGCCGTACACCATGCCCGGCGTAACGACCGAGGCTTGCCGGATGAGCGTGCGCGGGCTGCTGAACACTTCCTTGGTCAGCGCTTGCCCGTCGCGCTCGAAGTAGCGGTTGATGGCGTTGCGCTCCTCGGTGGTGATGGCGATGCGGCTCGGAATAGGGTACGCCCGGTCGAGGCCCAGCTGGAGCAGCGCCGGCACCAGCAGCCCCAGCCCCAACCAGAGAAAAATGAGCAGCAGGGCGTTGAGGTTTGAGCTGAGGCCGAAGCTATTGACCAGCAGCGCCAGCGCGAACCAGAACGCGAAGTATAGCGACACCGATGCCACCAGCCACCACCAGTTGCCGGTAGCCAGAAAGCCCGGCCCCACCAGCGCCGCCAGCACGGGCGCGACGACCGCCCAGAAAAACAGCATAAACAGCCCGTAGCGCAAACCCAGCCGCAGCAGCGTGAGCCGGGCAATGGATTGGTTGCTGGTTTTGAGCAGCACCCAGGTGCCCTGCTCCCGCTCGCTCGACACCACGTTGTAGGTGAAGACGATAATGAGCAGCGGCAGCAAGTACACCACCACGAAGGCAAAGTCGAAGGTGCCCATAAATTGCAGGTAGCTGTTGTCGATTTCGCTCTCGTGCACCAGCTGCTGCTTCTTGGTGATGTACACTTTATAATAGAAGGGCTGCACCCCGCTCTGCCCCGCGGCCAGCACCTGCAAGGCAAACGGGGCTTTGGCGGCGTACTGCGGCCCCTCGTTGCGGGCCGTGTTGTAGGCAAAGGTGGGGTCATCCCAGATAAAGCCGGGGTAGCGCATACCCGCCGCCTCCACCCGCCGGATGCGCCGCACCAGGCTGTCCTGCATTTCGAGTCGGTGCGCCTGGATGCGGCCTAGGGTGCGCTGCTGGGTGTGCAGCTGGCTGCTGCCGGCCCACAGCGCAGCCAGCAAGAGCACCAGCACCAGCGAAAAAAGCACCACCAGCACCCGGTTGCGGTACAGGGAAGTAAGCTCGTGGCGCCCCAGCACCCGAAACAACGAAGCAGACATAACAATAGTAAAAACAGGCCCTGGCCCCAGGCCAGCCCCAAGCAAAAAAGTGACCCTAGCCCCGCAGGCGGCGGCTGGCCAGCGCCAGTAGCCCCCCGGCCGCCAGGCCCCAGCACAGCAGCAGCGCCAGCGGCCCGGCGGCGTGGCGCAGCCGCCAGCCCAGGCCGGGTGCCACGTAGGCAAACTGCGGCACGGTGCGCCAGAAGGCGTTGCCGGCCACGGTGTGCTGCTGGTAAAACGCATCCACAACCTGGCCCACCCGGCGGCGGTGCGCCTCGGCCCGGGCGGCAAAGTCGCGGTGCGTATCCAGGTCGGTGGCCGTGAGGTGCAAAGACAACTCGCGGAAAGCCAGGAAGGGCGAGAGCAGGGCGCTGGCCTGCACCAGCCGGTTCTGGCGGGCTTCGGTACGCTCGATGGCGGCGTAGGCCCGGTCCATCACCCGGCCGTCGGATTCTTCGGCCGCCTCAATGGTAACGGGAATGAAGAACACGGGCAGGTCTTCGAGGCGCCGCACGTGGTAGCGCGCCAGCATGCTATCGGCCAGGGCCGCGCGGCGCTCGTCTTTGGTGCCTTCGCGCCCCACCCCGTACTGCATGTCGCGGAAGGTCTGGTCGTCGAAGGCTACGGCCGTGGTGGCCGGGTGAGTGCGCCGGGCTACCTCCCCGGCCAGCCGCGGCACCAAAAACACCCCCAGTAGCCAGAAGCCCGCCAGCACCACCAGCGCCAGCGCCGAGCTGCGCGCCAGCAGCGACACGGCCCCGCCCAGCCCCGTGAGCAACGCCGCGTAGAACAGTAGCCCCGCCACGTAGCAGGCGTAGGCAGGCAGCAGCGGGGCCAACCCGCCCAGCCCCAAATGCCACGCGAGTAAGGCCAGCGGCCCGAGGGCCAGCAGCGCCACCACGGCCCCCACTACCACGCCCGCGGCCAGCAGCTTGCCGGTCACCAGCTGCCCGGCGCTCACCCGCGAGCTGAGCACCAGCTTGATGGTGCCGTTTTCCCACTCCTTGGCAAACAGATTGTGGGTGAGCAAAAAGATGAACAGCGGCAGTAGGAACTGGGCGAAGTAGCCCACGTTCAGAAACCCGAAGCTGCGCAGGGCGGTGGCATCGCTCACCTCCCGAAACTTCACTTCGCCGCGCTTATGCGGCTCCAGGTAAAACGAGTTGCCGGTGTAGTCTTCCACGCCGTTGTCGAGCAAAGCCAGGTCGGCCGTGGGCTTGTAGGCGTAGAAGCCGAAGTGCGCCCCCAAGTGCGGGTTTTTATCGCCCTGGCTGATAAACTGCTCGTAGGTAGTTTGCTGCGACTGCCGCAAAAACGCGCCGCGCGTGGTGTAGTAGGTGTAGCCGTTGTAGAGGGCTAGCCCCACCAGCAGCGTCAGCCCGGCCAGCAGCCAGGCCACGTTGGTGGTGCGCCGCAGCTCGCGTAGCTCCTTGCCGATGAGTAAGCGCAGCATCTAAGCAGATTGGTTGACGGTGGACAGGTAGAGGTCGGTAAGCTCGGCGTAGGCCACTTCGTCGGCGCGCAGCTCCTGGCGCAGGCGGCCCTGGTGCATGATGCCGATGCGGTGGCCCAGCTCCTTAGCCATCAGCAGGTCGTGGGTGGCCATGAGCGTGCACACGCCCTGCCCGCTGAGCCGCCGAATGACCTGGGCAAACTCGTTGCTGGCGTGCGGGTCGAGGCCCGAGGTGGGCTCGTCCAGAAACAGTACCTTGGCCTGCTTGGCCAGGGCAATGGCGATGCCCACCTTCTGACGCATGCCCTTGGAGTAGCCGCCCACCCGCTGGTCGAGCGCGGCGGCCTGCAAGCCGGCCGTGCGGGTAAATGCGGCCAGCTCCTCGCGCGAGTACGTAAAACCCGAGAGCCCGCTGAAAAAGGCCAGGTTTTCGAGCCCCGTGAGGGTGGGGTAGAGGTTCACGATTTCGGGGATGTAGGCCACCAGCGCCCGGGTGGCATGGTTGTTCACGGCTACTTCCAGCCCGTCGATGAGCGCCCGCCCGCTAGTGGCCGGCATAAAGCCCAGGAAGATGTTGATGGTCGTGGACTTGCCGGCCCCGTTGGAGCCCAGCAGGCAGTATACCTCGCCGGGCGGGATAGTAAGGTTGAGCTTGTCGAGCGCCAGGTGCGCGCCGTAGCGCTTGGTCAGGTTTTCAGCTTGCAGCATGAGGTGTGGTGGCGGGTCGCGCGTGCCTTGGCCAAGACGCAGCCCGAGCCTGTTAAAACGTATAGCTAGCCGACAACCGCCCGTTGGTACCGGCCTGCGAAATCCAGTAGTACAAGCCGTTGCGCAGCCAGGGCGCCCCGATAAGGTCGTGGTTCAGGACTCCAGGCAGCCCGGCCGTACTTAATTAAAATTTAGCAGTGAGGGTGGTGCCCAGCAGGCGCGGCAGGCTTTGCAGGTAGGTGGGCGACTGCGCACTCAGCGAGCCGTAGCTGATGTAGCGGCGGTCGAAGGCGTTGCGCACCCAGAAGGCCAGCTCCAGATGCCGCACGCTCACCCCGGCGCGGGCGTTTAGCAGACCGTAGCCGCTTTGGCTGTCCTGGTTGTAGTAGTCGAAGTAGTAGCGGCCGGTGTAGCGCCACTCGCCCCGCACGAACACGGCCGGCTGCTGCTGGCCCTGGCCCAAGACGTAGGTGTACTGCGCGGCCAGCATCGAGCTCACCACCGGCGTGTTGATGGGCTGGTTGCCAGCGTAGCTCTCGGTGCGCTTGTCGGTGTCATTGTAGAGGGGCAGCTTGAGGTAATTGGCCTGATTGTAGGCTGCGTTGCAGCTCAGCTCCAGACCCTTGGCGGGCACGGCGGCGGCTTCCAGCTCGGCCCCCACGTTACCCATCGTACCGATGTTGAGCACGGCGCTGTTGATGCCGTTGGTGCTGGTCACAATCTGCTGATTACGCTGCTGCAAGTAGAACAAGGCCACATTGAAGCGGGCCCGCTGGTTGGGCAGGCTCGTTTTTACCCCCACTTCGTAGTTGTCGCTGTTCTCAGGCTCGTAGGGAATCTGCGCCCGCGTCGGCGCGCTCGTGTTCAGACCCCCGGCCCGAAAGCCGCGGGCGTAGCTGGCGTAGGCCAGCACATTCTCGCTGGCCTGGTAGCTGAGGATGGCCTTGGGCGACCAAGCGCGGAAGTTGGCGCGCAAGGCCGTGTCGGCCTGCGTGACGGCGGCCAGCCCGCTGCTCACGGCAAAGGCGGTGCCCGTTACCAGCTCGCGCGTTTCATAGTCGTAGCGCAGCCCGCCGGTGAGGCTCAGCTGGTCGGTGAGCTGATACGTCACCTGCCCGAAGCCGGCGAGGCCCCGGTTCAGGGCGCTGCCGGTCGTGATAAAGCGCTGCTCATTCGCCGGCAGCAGCAGCGAGTCGGTGCGCAGATTAAACGAGTTGTGCGTGTCGGGCGTGTGCTGGCGGAAGGCGAAGGCGCCCACCGTCCAGCTCAGCCGGCTTTCGCGGCTGGGAGCCGAGGCGGCCCGCAGTTCCTGCGTCAGGTTGCGCTGCTGGGTGTAGTTGGTGAAGTTGCTAAGGTCCCGGGCCGTGAAGTCGAAGTCAAAGCCATCGGGCAGGTCGATGAGGTAGCGCTGAAACGCCGTGACCGACGTGAGCGTGACGCCCGGCAGGCGGTAGGTGGCCCGTAGCGAGGTATTGAGGTTGCGCCGGCGCTCAGTGTTGAGGTAGTTGCTGTACACCTGCCGGGGCTGCTGCTCAATTTGCTGGCGGGTGGGCACCCAGGGGTAGGCCCCCTCATCGTGATTGTACTCGTTGTAGGCGCTCAAGGCGAAGCTCAGCCGGTCAGTGGCCACGTAGCGCAGGGTGCCGGTAAAGAGCCAGGACGTTTGCCGGTCGAAGTCGCGGCCCGTCACCAGGTTCGTGAAGTAGCCTTTCCGGTAGCCATATTGCCCGCCCAGGCTCAGAAACAGCTTGTCCTTCACTAGCGGGGCCTGCGCCGACAGGCTGTAGCGCTGCTGGCCGTAGTTGCCCACGCTCAGTTCGGCGTAGGCGCTGGGCGTGTTGGTGGGCTGGCGGGTCACGATGTTGACCACCCCCCCGAGGGCGTTGCGGCCGTAGAGCGTGCCCTGCGGCCCGCGCAGCACCTCAATGCGCTCCACGTTGAGCAGCTGCGTGGGGGCCGAGAAGTAGTCAAACTGGTACACCCCGTCGATGTAAGTGGCCACGGCCTGCTCGTTGGCAAAGCCCATCACGCCCCGGATGTTGAGGAAGTTGCTGCCTGTGCTGTTGCCGTGCTCCACCACAAACAGGTTGGGGGCCAGCGAGGTCAGGTCCTTGAAGTCCCACACCCGGTACTCGCGCAGCTGCTTGGTGCCCAGCGCCGACACGGCCAGCGGCGTTTGTTGTAGGTTGGTTTCCTCCTTTTGGGCGGTTACTACCACCTCACTCAGGCCGGCCGTGCTGGCGGGCAGTTGGAACCCAAGCGTGCGAACCTGGCCAGCGGCCAGCTCCACCGTTTGAGTGCGTGTGGCGTAGCCCACGCTGCTCACGGCCACCGTCTGGCGGCCAGTCGGCACATTCTTAAGGGAGAAGCTGCCCCCCTGGTCGGCCGTGGCCCCGAGGGTCGAGTTAAGCACGGCCACCGTAGCGAAGGGCACCGGCTGGCCGGTAGTAGTCGTCACGGTGCCGGTGAGGGTGCCCGCGCCGGTCTGGGCCAGGGCGGGCAGGGCGGCGAGCAGCACCAGCCAGCCCAGTAGTAGAAAGCGAAATAGCGCGAGGTGAAATGTTTGCATGAGGTGAAATGCAAGCCAGGCTACTGGGTACTCTAGCGGAACCAGGAGGCCCGCCGATACGCTCAGTAGCTTAGCTATCTGAGTTTTAATTCTATTTATGGTATGTATTGTGAAGGCTTGGCTGCGAATACCTTGCGGCAGCCCTCCGAGCAGAAGCCGTAGGTTTTGCCCTGGTAGGTGGCGCGGTATTTGGTGGCCGCTGTGATGCCCATGTGGCACACCGGGTCGGTGGTCGAAGCCAGCGGGGCGGCCTTGGTCGATGGGCGCGCGATTGATGGCCGCCCAGCTTGCGGGTGCAGAGCCATCGACTGCGTGCCCGTCGCAGGAGCCGCCTGAGCAAACAAGTTGGTCGCCGGGTGGGCATTGGGCTGCTGCGCCTGGGCAGTATTCAGGCGGGGATATTGCATCACGTCGGCCACGACTTCGGCCACCGTGGGGCCGTTGTATTTCTCGACCAGGTAAAAGGCCCCGTCGATGCCGGCCGTCACGCCGGCCGTCGTCAGCACCGGGCCATCCACCACGTAGCGCACGCCCGGCACCACGTTCACCTTGGGAAACTGCCGGGCCAGCTCGTCGGTGCTGCCCTGGTGGGTGGTGGCGCGGTGGCCGTCGAGCACGCCGGCCTGGGCCAGCAGCAGCGCCCCGGTGCACACCGACATGGTTTGAGTGGCCCGCCCGCTTAGGTCCTTGAGCTGGGCCACGAAGGCGGCGTTCTGCCGGCTGCGGGCCACGCCCGGCCCGCCCGGCACCACCACCAGGTCGGGCCGGGGGGCGGTGGCGAAGGTATAGTCGGGCTTCAGGCGCAGCCCGCCCTGGTCGGTCGTCAGCAGCGAGTCGGTGAGGGCCACGGTGTAGCAGTGGTAGCCGCCGTTGGTGAGGTTGCTGGCGTTAACCAGCACGTCGAGCGGCCCGGTCAGGTCGAGGGCCTCCACACCCGGAAACACGACGAAGGCCACGTTGAGGTGCTGGGGGCCGGTGGTCGGTTGCGCCTGGCTACCGGTAGCCACTAGCAGCGCCAGCAGGCTTAAGAGAAAATATTTCATGGCAAAAATTCGGTAAAAGATTACTTTACAAAGTGCTACTTCATCAGCATCCCGTTTTTCTTCTGCATCTCCCGGTCGAACTTCATGCCCTCCACGGGCGTGGGCCAGGTTTCGGCTTCTTTCGGCAGGTATTGCAGGCCGCGCTCCACAAAGCCCACGATACGCGCGCCGCTGTACTGCTCCACCAGGTGCATGGCCCCGTCGGTGCCGGTGGTCACGCCCGAGGTGGTGAGCAGGCGCCCATCCTGCACGTAGCGCACGTTGCGCACCAGCGTCATCTTGGGGTACTCGCCCTGCAAGTCGTTGGCTACGAAGTAGTGCGTGGTGGCGCGGTGCCCATCGAGCGCCCCGGCCGCGCCAAGCAGGTAGGCGCCAGTGCACACCGACATGAGCACCTTCACACTATCGCGGTAGTGGCGAATGAGGTCGATGATGGGCTGGCGCTGGCGGGCCATACTATCAACCAGGCCCACCGTGCCGCCGGGCACCACCAGGATGTCGGGCCGGGGCAGGTGGCCGGCCACGTAGTTGGGCAGCAGCACGGCCGCCCCGCCCTGGGTGCGCACCGGCCCCGGCTGCAGGGCCACCGTGTACACGTTGTACTGGCCCCGGGTCAGGCGATTGGCCTTGATGAAAACATCGGTAGGAAAGTTGAAATCGCCCAGGCCCACGCCGGGGTACACCAGTACGGCCACGTTAAGGCGCTTCTCGACGGGAGACGGCGGCGGCGGGGTTATGGCCGCCGGCCGGGTCTGGGCGCAGCCCAGGTGCCCTAGGGCCAGCAAGAGCAGTAGACAAACTATTGATTTCATGATTTTTGCGAATTAAAATTTGAGCGTGAACGTGCCGATGAAGCGGCGCAGCATCCCCGGCGTGTAGGTGCCGAAGCCGCCGGTGTAGTACTGGCGGTTGGCCAGGTTGTCGAGGTTGGCGGCCAGGCGGTAGCGCGGGCGGTTGAAGAACACACCCGCATTGAGCAGCGTGTAGGCTGGCAGCGTAAACTGCCCGGCGGTGGCCGAGTTAATGAGCAGGTTATCACCGAAGTAATTACCCCCAAAGCCCGCCCCTAGGCCCCGCAAAGCCTGCGCGGGCAGCGAGTAGCTGGCCCAGAAATTGACGGTGCGGCCCGGCCCGGCGGTGGCCGGCCGGCGGTCGCTCACACTGGCGTCGGCGGTGGTCAGGCGGCTATCGTTGTAGGTGAAGCCGGCCAGCACCAGCAGGCCCGAAACCGGGCGCGCCTGCACGTCGACCTCTACGCCGCGGCTATACTGGGTGCCGTCTTGGATGGAAAAGCCCGCGTTGTTGACGTCGCTGCGCAGCGTGTTGTCCACCCGAATGTCGTAGTAGCTCACAGTGGCGCTGAGCACGTCGCGCTTCAGCTCGGCCTTCACGCCGCCTTCCAACTGGTTGCCGTACTGGGGCTTGAACTGGCGGCCGTTCACGTCGGAGCCCGTCACGTTCTGAAAGCCGCTGTTGTAGTTGCCGAACATCGACACGCGGCCCGGCAGCAGCTCGTACACCAGCCCAAGCTTGGGCGAAAGGGCCGTTTGCTGGTAGTCGCCGGAGGTGATGTTGGTGGCCAGGTTGGTGCTGCCCGCGCTCACGAAGCGGTCCACGCGCAAACTCAGCATGGCCGAGAGCCTCGGGGTGAGGTTGACCACGTCCGAGACGTAGGCCCCGTACACCGACTGGCTGGAAGAAGAGTACGTGGGTACTAGGTTACCGATTTTAGTTGTGATGGTGGCCGGGCTGATGAGCCCGTAGCGGGGCATGGCCCGCGTCACGGCCAGCGTGTCAAACGCCCGCCCGCTGGGTGCGTTAGAGGAGAAATTGCTGCTGTTCTGGTAAAAGTCCAGCCCCACTAGCAGGCGGTTGCGCACCGGCCCAAGCTGAAAGTCACCGATAAAGTTCTGTTGCAACTGCGTGACCGTAAACAGCGAGGTGGGGTACTGCGTCACGTTGCGGCGCAGCGTGGAGTCGCCGCGCAGCAAACTAAAAGTCAAGTAGTTGCCCAGGTTTTGGGTTTGCGTGCGCGTCACGTTGCTCTGCGACGTCCACTGCTCCGAGAGCTTATAGTTGGCCTGGGCGTACACGCTGAGGTTGGGGTCGCGCAGCGTCACGGTGTTGTTGCTGTAGGCCCGGCGGTAGTCGAGGCGCGTCTGGGCGGGGCTGCTGGCCCCCACCCGCGTGGTGCCCGCCTGCCGGGGCCCGAGGGGCGCAATCTGCGGGGCCGAGGTTTGCTCGCGGGCGTAGAACTCGGCATCGAGCGAAAGCGAGAGCCGGTCGTTGACCTTATACAGCAGGCTCGGGGCCACGAAGGTGCCGCGCACAAAGCCCGCGTCCTGGAAGCTGCCCTCGTAGTGCTGGGCGGCCGTCACGCGCAGGAGCAGGCGCCGGTCGCGGGTGAGCGCCGTATTCACGTCGGCCGTGAAGCGGCTCAAATCGTAGCTGCCGCCCTGGTAGCTCAGCTCCGCGCGGGTGCCGTCGAAGGGCCGCTTGGTGATGCGGTTGAGCAGGCCCCCGAACGAAACCAGCGGCCCGCCGAAGAGCGTGCCCACCGGCCCCTTCACGGCCACCAGCTGCTCGATGTTGACCGGGTCAAGGTCGGCGGTCGAGTAGCTGGCCACGCCGTTGCGGTAGTAGTTGCGGGTGTTGAAGCCCCGGCTGGTGAAGTAGCTCGACACCGAGGCCCAGCTCTTGCTCACGCCCGGCAGGTTGCGAGTGATGGTGGGGAGGTCCAGGGCCGCCTGCTCCATTATCACCTGATTGGGCACGGTGTTGATTACCTGCGGGTTTTCGAGGTTGGCGATGGGCAGGCGGGCGGCGTAGGCGCTGGCCTTGTCGCGGGCGCGGGCCGGCCGTTCCAGCACCGTCACTTCCTGCAGCGCCAGTTGGCTTTTGGGTACTTGCAGCGCCACGGTAGTGGGTTGGTCGGCGGCCACGGCCACGGGCTGCCGGGTGGTGCGGTACCCTAGCCCGCTGGCTACCAGCGTATAGGCGCCGGGGGCTACGTTATCGAGCGCAAATGTGCCCTGCTCGGTCGTGAGCGTGCCGTAGGAAGTACCAAGCAAGCTGATGCTCAGGCCCGGAATGGGCGTGCCAGCCGGGGTGGTGGCCGTGCCGTGCAGGCGCTGGGCCTGGCTACCGAGCGCCAGTAGCCACAGCCCCATCGCCAGGGCAATAAATTTTTCCATGAAATAAGGGGGAAGTCGCGACCGCACGGGGCACCGGCGGACCAAAAAGACGGGGGTGGCCGCAGCGGTACCCCGCTGCTTCGTATTGGCGCCACCCGCGCAGCCAGAAAAGGCGGCTTGCTTGGCCTGGCTAAGCAGCGCCGCATCAGGCCACCGACTCCCCTCCTCGAACTGATGTTGCAGCCGCAGCTACCTAGCCCATAGCCAGATACTGGCGCGCACTAGCCTGGCCGGCCCCACCTAGGGTGCCGCCAAAGCGCACTTATCCCCGAAGAAAGTATTGCCTAGTAGCCGCCGCTAGCCCAGCGGCGGGCGAAACACCGCCGCCAGGGGCGCGGCATAGCGGCCGGGTACCAGCACCGCGTAGCTCGGGGCGGGGCGGCACGCGGGCCGGGTCGGCGCGGCCTGCCAGCAGCTGAACGCGGCGGGCAGCATCTCCAGCCGCTCCTTGAGCGGCCCGGCCGATTTATTTTCCCGCTCCTCCTGCTTTTTGAGCTGCTTGGCAAAGTAGCACTTGCCGTCGCAGTGCAGCTGCGGGCGGGCTTTGTTGACGCAGAAGCGCGCCGTAATCGTGGCCCGGTTCAGGGTAAAATCCACCACCAACACTTCGCGGCTGAACGTTTGCAGCAGCACGAGCGAAATGAGCAGGTAGGAGAAAAAAGCCTTCACAGAATGTCCTTCAACGAGGCAAAGGTAAGGCCAGCCGGGGAAGTATGAACGAACTTCCTTGGCTGGCCTTGGCAATACTGGCTGGTACGCCGTGGCGCAGATTGGCTAATTAGCCACCACCTGCTGCACGCTGAACATACCAGCCGCGTAGTTTCGGGCCACCGCCACCGACTCGGGGCCGGGCATGTGCGTGCCCGGAAACGTGCGTAGCGGCACGTGCGTTACGCTGTCGAACATGCGCAGCAGGTCGGCTTGCAGGCGCAGCTCGGGCGCGCGGCCGGCACGCACGGTCAGCTTGTTGGTCCCAAACGTTGGCGTGGCCCTGACAATGGCATTGTACGGGGCCGCGTAGCCGCCCACGTGGCAGGTGAGCGGCCGGGCCGTACCGCCGGCCGGGGTCACCGTGCCTTCCAGCTTCAAAAAGATGTGGCCGCTGTTCCAGGCCCAGTACATGTTGTTGGCCGGGTTGAGGGCATCCAGCTTGCCGGTAAAGGCGAGCGGGTCGGTGAGGCCCGTCTTTTGGGCATCGACCCCCACGATAAAGCTGATGCCGGTGTAGTGGCCAGCCGGCACGCCGGCCACGGTGAAGCGCTGGCTGGCCGCCTTGGCCTGGTTAATCAGAAGGTACGTGTCGGGCGCCGCGTACACCGTGCCGTCGGCCTTTTTAAATTGAATATTGGACAGGTAATACTCGAAGGTGCTGACCTGGAGCGCCTCGCCGCCCGCAGTCGTGTAGGTCGTGCTGTTGAGGGCTAGCGGCTGACTCCCGACCACGTTGGCTACCGCGAACACGACGGAGCCGGTCGGGGCACCGGCCACCGGCGCGCGGTCTTTTGTATAGCCGGTCAGCAGGGGCAGCGAGAGAAACGCTAGCGCCAACGGCCGGGAAGTAGAGCACAGCTTCAGCATGAGGTATTCAGTAACGGTAACAGCTATCGCCTTCGTTAAATACGGAAATGGCCCAATGTGAAACAATCACTGTTTAGTAGTGCAATTTGCTATGAGAAGCGCACAAAGTACTAGCACTTTCTGACTAGCTAAATTATAGTAGACGGGTAGCTCCAGCACAGTGCCCGAGGCCACCCTTAGCCCGTTGCAGAAATGGCAGGAAATACTCATTTACTTCGAGCACGGCCAGCTGGAAGCGCCGCGCCGCGGGCAGCGCCCCAGCGAAGAGGTGCTGCGCAAGCTCGAAAACGAGTTGGATTTGGAAGAAGGCCGCCCGGCGCTCGCTAAGTCGTCGTAGCCCGGCAGGCGATAAGCATAGTGCCGCCCGGGCACAGCCAATACGCTAACGGCAGCGAGTTTGGCTGCAAAGCACCTGCCCGCGGAGCTTAAATCAGCCTGTGGCTTAGGGCGGGCTTTGAAATCGAGAAGAAGGGAAGGCGCCGCGTGCCTCCTGGCCCTACTCACTGCCTGCCTCACGGCGCGCCGGCCCGGCCCAGGCGGGCGTAGCCCAGCGCCGCCAGGCCCAGCGCCCAGGCCGCCAGCACGGCCCCCGGCCAGGCCAGCGGCACCCACGCTACCCCCGGCCGGTAGCGAAACGCCGGCAGTTGCCGCACCTGGGCCGGCCCGAAGGGTGCGCCGCTCAGGTCGTAGCCGTAGCTGAAATAGCGGCGCTGGCGCTGGTAGCGGCGCACGGCCCGTACGAAGGCCAAGTGGTCGGGTAGCTCGCTCTGGCTAAGCCGGTTGAAAGCCTGCTGGGTGGCCAGCACCGGCAGCAGCGGGGCCAGCCGGCACGCCTGCCGGTAGAGGCGGGCCTGCTCGCGCACCTGGGTCGAGCCGGCGCTGTCCTTCTGCTGGTGTTGCAACTCGGTGTAGGCCAGAAAGCGCAGCTGGGCGGTATCGCGGGAGACGTAGCGGGGGTGGGCAAAACGCGGGGCCACCCGGTAAAACGCCGCCCGGATGACGGGCAGCCGCCACTGCCAGGGGTTGGTGCGCTGGTCGCGGCCCACCGATACCAGGGCCAGGGCCTCGGGGTCGGCCTGCTGGCGCTGCTGGGCGTAGGTGAGGGCGGCCGGCCCCAGCACCACCAGCCCCACCCAGGCCCCGAGCAGCCCCAGCGCCGCCGCGCCCGCACTGTGGGTGGCCGCCGCCACCGCGTAGATGCCCGCAAACCAGGCCACGACGTAGAGCGCGCTCAGCAGCAGCCACCCTAGCCAGGGCGCGGCGGGTGCCAGCGGCACGGCATTCAGCCCGAAGCCTGCCAGGCTTAAGCCCAGCACCACGGCCAGCACCACCCCCAGCCGAAACAGCAGCTTGTAGCCTACCACGGCCCGCACCGAGCCGGCCTGCACCCGCAGCAGACGGTAGGTGTGCTGGGCGTGCTCCTCGGCCAGTACATTGTGCGCGTAGGCGATGGCAAAGAGCGGCACTAAGTAGAGGATAACGAAGGCCAGGTCGAAGTTGCCGGCCAGCAGCTGGTCGGGGTTGCGCAGCTCGCCCGAGGCAGCATCATAGGCATCGTCCCAGGGCCGGCAGGGGTAAGCGGCGGGGTATACGTCGCGCTGGCCAATGGCCAGGCCCGCCAGCGGGGCCAGCGGCTGGGCGGCCACCGCGGCCAACTCGCGGTCGCTGATGACAGCATTGTGCACCCAGCGGCGGTCGCGGCGGCCCTGGGCAGTGCTGGTATCGGCCTGGGCGCGGGCCAGGTGCCGGGCCAGGCGCCCGGCCTGGCCGGCCTCCAGGCTGCGCAGCACGGTGCGCTCCCCCTGGGCGAAGTAGTGGCCGGCGTAGAGCCCGTAGGCCCCGCACAGCAGCAAAAACCCCAGGCCCGCCAGCAGCAGCGGCCGGCGGCGCAGCAGCAGCCACTCGTGGGCAAAAACTATTTTCCACAGCATGGCGCGCGGTGCTTATTGCGTAAAAAATTGGCTATCAATGCAATGATTCACACTCGCAGACGGCCGGCCGCCCAGTACAGGCCCCCCAGGGCCAGGGCCACCCACCCGAGCAGGGCCAGCAGTTCGGCGCGGTAGGGGCGCAGGCTGGCGGCCAGCGTGGGCGGCCGGTACTGGAAGTCGGGCAGGGTGCGCCAGTAGTCGGGGCGCACCTGCCAGTCGTAGTCGCCCGACCGGGAGCCGCCGTAGGCCATCTTGTAGTTGAGGGTGCGAATGAGCTGCCGGCGATAGGTTTCGGCCTGGCGCACGAAATCGAGGTGCTGGGGTATGTCGGTGCGGGCCAGGCCGCGGCCCAGGTGGCGCACGGCCAGCAGCGGGTCGAGCAGGGCCACGCGGGCGGCGAGCTGGTTTTGGCGGGCCAGCTGGGCTTGCAGGGTGGCGAGCTGCTGGTCGTAGGCGCGGCCGCGGTAGTCCTCGTCGGCTTGCATGAGCAGGCCGTCGGCGTTGAGGGGCAGTTGGCTCGCTTCCTTTACCTTATAATGCGCCAGCAGCGAGTCTTGCAGGTGCTGGGTGCGGGCGTTGCTGGGGTCGTGGCCGTTGATGCCGCGCTGATAAGCCGCCTCAATTTGCTCGTCGAACTGCTGACGCGAAAGCAGCGGGGCCGCCTGCCCGCCCGCGCTCACGGCCAGCTTGGGCAGCAGCACGGTGGCCGCCACCCAGCCGGCCAGCAGCGTTACCAGCACCTGGCTGGGGCTGGCCAGCCGGGCCGAGGCGTAGAGGGCCAGCCCCAGCAGCAGCAGGTAGTAGAGGGCGTAGCCGCCCAGCAGCGCGGCCAGGCGCGGCCCCAGGCCGGCCGTGGCTTCGGGCGGTGCCCCGGCGGCCAGGCCCAGCACCACCGCCCCCGAGGCCCCCAGCGCCCCGGCCGCCAGTAGGCCATAGCCCAGCAGCTTGCCGCCCACCACCTGGCGCGGGGCCACGCCCTGCGCCGCCAGCAGCCGCAGCGTGCCGGCCTGGCGCTCGTCCACCACCGCGCCGTGGGCCAGAAACAGCAGCCCCAGCGGCAGCACCACCTGCCAGAGCAGCGTGAGCGAGAGCGGCCCGAAGCGCAGCACCGACGAGCCGCGCTCGCTGGGGGCAAACTGCACCTGGTTCTGGGTGTGGCCCTCCAGCCGCAGGGTGGTGCCCACGAAGGGCGTGATGCCGGGGTCGACCACGCTCAGCACCGAGTAGGGCCGGAATACGTAGGTGCCGTAGTGTACCGCGCTGTGCGGGTTGGCCGCGCCCTGGCTCAGGAAAAACGTGCGCATAGCCTGCCGGGCGCGGGCGCGGCTAGCGGCAGCCTGCCGGTACTCGGCCCGCCCCGCCAGCAGGCAGAAGGCGAGTAGCCCTAGCAACAACAGCCCCAGGCCGCGCCCGCCGCGCGAGCGGGCCACAGCCCGGATTTCACGGGCGGCAATTTGCAGCAGGATGGACATACGGAAAATGGTTGATGGGATAGCCAGGCGGGCGGCGCGCCTCCCCCCCGGCTAGGGCCACCTACAGCGAATACCCCAGCGAAAAGAAGAAATTGCGCGGGGTGCCGGGGAAGTAGCTGCCCACCAGGCCGCTGCGCACGTACTGCTTGCCCAGCAGGTTGTTGCCGTTGGCTTGCAGCGTGAACCCGTGGGTGCGGTAAGCCAGCACCGCATCGAGCACCCCGTAGCCCGGGTACCGTAGCACCGAGTCGTCGTCTTGGTTGCGCGGGGCGCTGTAGCGGGCCCCGGTGTAGCGGTAGCCGCCCCCTAGTTGCAAGCCCTTCAGCGGCCCCTGCTGAAACTCGTAGGTAGTCCAGGAGCTAGCCAGGTAGCGGGGCGAGTTGGGGAAATCCTGGTTGATTTCCGCAGGCACGTTGCTCTCGCTCACGATAGTGCGGTTGAGGCTGTAGTTGAGAATCACCTGCCAGCCCGGCACCACCGTGCCCGTGAGGGTGGCCTCGGCGCCGCGGCTGCGCACGCCGCCAATGGTGCGGTAGATATAGTTGCCCTGCGCCAGCTGGTCGGGGTCCAGGTTGAGCACGTTGGCTTTCTGAATCTGGTACACGGCCAGGGTGGGCACCAGCCGGTGGGCGAGCAGGTCGCCCTTCCAGCCCACCTCCACCTGGTGGGTACGCTCGGGGTCGAAGGGCCCGCCGTAGACCGGCGAGTTGCTGTACTGCGGCACGAAGCCCGTGTTATAATCGGCATAGAACGAGTGGCTGACCGAGGGCTGGTACACCAGGCCCGCCCGCGGCAGCACGGCCGTGGTGTTGTCGGGCCGCTCCTCGTAGGGCGCGGCGGGTCCCCCGCTATACGACACGCTCCCGACCGTGTACGCGTTGTGGTAGTGGTTGAAGCGCACGCCCACCAGAGCCTTCAGCTTTTGGCCCAGCGCTACCTGGTCCTGCACGTACACGCCCGAGGTATTGGTTTTAAACTGCTCGTTGTCCGAGTTGTAGGTCGAGCGAGCCGTGGCCAGGTTCAGGCTGGCGTAGTCGGGTGTCAGCACGTTCAGGCTGGGCGCCACCCGAATTTGGATGCCGCTCGGATAGTTGTTGCGCTGATAGGTCAGGTCGAGGCCCGCCACCAGTTGGTGCTGGGTCGGCCCCAGGCCCAGGCGGCCGGTCACGAACAAGTTGGCCGTGCTGGTGGGCGAGTGCACGCGCTGCTGCGTGGCCCGCCGGGCAATGGCACCGTTGGTGATGAAGCCCCGGGTGGCGTACCGAAATTCCTCAGTACGGCCCTCGGCGTAGCCCAGCCACAGGTTCACGGCCCAGTCGGATGAGAAGCGCTGCTGAAACTGCGATTGCAGCTGGTACGAGTCGCCGCGGTAGGTGGCATCGGCCCCCGAGATGTTGAAATTATCAGGTACCGCAAACAGCCGGTCGGCGTACTGCGGCAGCTCCTGGGTTAGCGAGCGGGTCGAGCGGTCGCGGTTATAAGTGGCGTTAAGCTGCCAGCTCGTGTTCACGCCCGGCTCCCAGCGCAGGCTGCCAAAGTACTGGGTGGTGCGGTGCCGGTTGTCATTCACAAACGTGCCGCCGTTCTCAAAACCCACGCCCGCAATGCCGTAGAGGCGCTTATCGGCCGTGAGGCTGCCCGCCACGTCGGCCTGCGCCCGCACGAGGTTGAAGCTGCCCAGGCCCACCCGGGCATTCACGGCGGTGGCCTTTTTGGGCTGCTTAGTGATGAGGTTGAGGGTGCCGCCCACCGAGCCCTCGCCGTAGAGCAGGGCCGTGGCCCCGCGCAGCACCTCCACCCGCTCCACGTTGGCCAGAAAGGGCATCACGCCCTCGGGGTTGCCGGTGCCCTTTAGGCCGTTGGTGAGAAAGCTCTGCGAATTGGTCTCGAAACCCCGAAAGTTGTAGCTGCCCCAGGCCGACGACTCCGTGACGCCGGCCGCGTTTTTGAGGGCCTCGTCCACGCGGTACACCTGCTGCTGGCGCAGGGTGGCCTGGTTAATTACCTGCACCGACTGCGGCAAATCCTTGAGGGGCGTGCGGGTGCGGGTGGCCCCGGCTGCGTCGGCCTCGAAGGGGCGGCTGTCGCGCACCACCACTTCCTCCAGGGCCTGGCGCTGGGGGTCGAGGGCCAGGCTCAGGCGGGTGGTTTGGCCGGGCTGCACGGCCAGGGCCTGCTTCTGGGCCGAGTAGCCGAGGCCCGAGGCCACGAGGGTGTATTGCCCGGCCGGAATTTTTTCGAGGAAGAACGTGCCGTCGGCGTCGGTGGTAGTGCCGTAGCCGGTGTTTTCGAGGCGCACTACTAGGCCCACCTGCGGCTCCTGGCGGCTGTCGGTGATGCGGCCGCGCACGGCGCCGGGGGCGGCGCTCTGGGCCCAGGCGGCCGAGCAGGCCACCCACGCCAGGGGCGTCAGGATTGTTTTCATATGCTTCACTATCAAATGGTTTGCAAATACAATTCCTGTAGTTCGGGGGCGCTGATGCGGGCCGTGTCGCGCACGGCCACCAGCTCGCCGGCCCGCATAATGCCCACCTGGGTGCCCACCTGCACGGCGTTGAACAGGTCGTGGGTGGCCATGAGCACAGTCTTGCCCTGCCCGCCCAGGTCTTGCACCAGGGCCGTAAACTCCTGGGTGGCCCTGGGGTCGAGGCCGCTGGTGGGCTCGTCCATCAGCAGCACGTCGGCGCGCTTGGCCAGGGCGATGGCAATGCCCACTTTCTGGCGCATGCCCTTGCTGTAGCCGGCCACCGGGCGGGCGTGGGCGGCCTCGGGCAGCCCGGCCGCCAGCAGCAGGGCGGCCAGCTCGGCGGGGTGGTGGCGCCCCCCGGCCAGGCGGCTGAAGTAGCGCAGGTTTTCGAGGCCCGTGAGCTCGCCGTAGAGCAGCACCACCTCCGGGATGTAGGCCACGAAGCGGTGGGTGGAGGGGGCGTGCAGGCGCACGGGCACGCCGTTGATTTCGGCCCGGCCGGCGGTGGGAGCCACGAAGCCCAGCAGCAGGTTCAGGGTGGTGGTTTTGCCCGCGCCGTTCTGACCCAGCAGGCAGAACACCTCGCCCTCGCTCAAACTTAGGTTGAGGCCGCGCAGCGCCACCTGGCCGGGGTACTCCTTGCGCAGGTCGAAGGTCTGCAAACGCACCATAGCTGAAGAAAAAATGAAAACGACCGGGTGCAAATGTATTCGTAACAAAAACTTATTTGCAACTTTGATGCAAAATTAAGAAAACACACTAGCGTAGCTTGGTAGGGTATACTGTCATTTATTGTCCAGATAACCCTCTTTTGCGCTGGCAAGCGGCCGTTGCGCAAATGCATTTTTGTTGCACATATTCTCCTTCCTTTTCCACCCTATGTTCGGACCGCGCTTTCCCGTTTACCACCAGCTCGACTCGCGCGACTGCGGCCCGGCCTGCCTGCGCATGGTGGCGGCCCACTACGGCCGGCCCGTGGCGCTGGAGTACCTGCGCGAGCAGCTGGGCCTGGCCCGCCAGGGCGTGACGCTGCACGCGCTGGGCGAAGTGGCCGGGCAGCTGGGCTTCGACACGCTGCCGGCCGAGGTGTCGCTGGAAACCTTGCAGCGGCAGGTGCCGCTACCCTGCATCGCCTTTCTCGACCAGGAGCACTTCGTGGTGGTGTACGGGGCCCGGCGCGGGCACCTGCTGGTAGCCGACCCCCACCAGGGCCGGGTGCGCTACCCGGCCGCCGAGTTTGCCGCCCGCTGGCTGCCGCCGGGTGGGCTGGCCGGGCAGGGCGTGGTATTGCTACTGGAGCCCACACCCCAACTCACGGCGGCCCCGCCAGCGGGAGCGGCGCTGCCGGGGGCCGAGATTCCGGCCACCGTCAACTTGCGCTACCTGCTGGGCTACGTGCGGCCCTACCGCCGGCAGCTGGCCCTGGTGCTGCTGGGCATGGTGCTGAGCAGTGCGCTGGGGCTGGCGCTGCCGTTTCTGACCCAGTCGATTATCGACGTCGGGATTCGTACGCGCAGCCTGCGGTTTTTGGTGGCGGTGGGCGGGGCGCAGCTCATGCTGTTTGCGGGGCGCACGGTGCTGGAGCTGCTGCGGGCGCGGGCGCTGCTGCTGCTGGGTAGCCGTGTGAGCCTGGGGCTGCTGGGCAGCTACCTGGCCCGCCTCATGCGCCTGCCCATGCCCTTCTTCGAGGCCAAGAACGTGGGCGACAACGTGCAGCGCATCGTGGACCATCACCGCATCGAGCTGTTTTTGACCACGGCGCTCGTCGATGCCGGGCTGGCGGTACTCAATTTGCTGGTGTTTGGGGGGGCGCTGCTGGTTTACAGCTGGTCGGTGTTCGGGGTGTTTGCCTTGTGCACGGCCCTGGGGGCGGGCTGGGCCGCGCTGTGGCTGGGGCGGCGCCAGCGCCTCGACCACCAGCGCTTTCAGCAGCAGGCCGCCAACCAAAACGTGCTGCTGGAGCTCATCGGTAGCATGCCCGAAATCAAGCTCACCGGCAGCGAGCACGCCAAGCGCCAGCACTGGGAAAGCCTGCAAACCCAGACCTACGCCCTGAGCTTGCGGAGCCTGCGGCTCGACCAGACCATCCAGAGCGGCTTGTTGTTTTTCAACGAGTTGAAGAACATTCTGATAACCCTACTGGCCGGCTACCAGGTGCTGGAGGGCCAACTCACGCTGGGCATGATGCTGTCGGTGACCTACCTGGCCGGGCAGCTCAATAACCCGGTAGTGCAGCTGCTGCAATTTGGCAAAGCCTGGCAGGATGCCCGCCTGAGTTTGGCCCGCTTCGACGAGGTGTACCAGAAGCCGCCCGAAGACGCTACTCCCGACCCGGCCGACGACCCTGAGGCGGCCGCTGACTCGGCCGCCGCGCCGCCGACTTTACTTTCCCCCGCCTCATCACCGGCCCTCGACATTGAGCTGCGCGACGTGCACTTTCACTACGGCGGGCCGGCTGCCCCGCCGGTGCTGCGCGGCCTGAGTTTGCGCATTCCGGCCGGCAAGGTGACGGCCATCGTGGGGCTGAGCGGCAGCGGCAAAACCACTTTGCTCAAGCTGCTACTCAAGTTTTACGCGCCCACGGCGGGTACCATCGCGGTGGGGGGCACGCCGCTGGGGCAGCTGGGGGCGCGGGCCTGGCGGCGGCGCTGCGGGGTGGTGATGCAGGAAGGCCACGTGTTTGCCGACACCCTGGGGGGCAACATCGCCGTGGGGCAGGGCCCGCCCGAAGCGGCCCGCCTGCGCCAGGCTTGCTACGTGGCCAACCTTACCGAGTTTGTCAACGAGCTGCCGCTGGGGTTCGACACGCCGCTGGGGGGCACCGGGGCGGGCCTCAGCCAGGGCCAGAAGCAGCGCCTGCTCATCGCCCGCGCCGCCTACCGCCAGCCCGAGCTGCTGCTCTTCGACGAGGCCACCAACGCCCTCGACGCCACCAACGAGCGCGCCATTCTCGACAACCTGCAAGCCTTTTTTGCCGGCCGCACCGTGGTGGTGGTGGCCCACCGCCTCAGCACCGTGCAGCACGCCGACCAGATAGTGGTGCTGGAGCAGGGCCGCGTGCGCGAGTGCGGCACCCACGCCGCGCTGCTGGCCCAGCGCGGCGCTTATTTCAACTTGGTTCGCAACCAATTAGCCCTGGCCGCCTAGGCCAGCATCCGCACGCTATGCTGCACCTTTTTCCACACCCCCTCACGCGCACGGCCAGCGGCCGCTGGGAAGATTTTGACACCCTGCGCTGGGCCGGGCTGCCTGCCCGGCTGGCGGTGCGGCGGGCGCTGCTGGCCCGGCAGCAGCAAGGGCAGGCTACGCTCGACGCGGCGCTGTACCGGCACATTGCCGGGCTCGCCGCCGCCGCACCCACCGCGCCGCTGCTCGCCCTCAAGCGCGCCGTGTTCAACGGCCGGGCGCTGCCGGCCCTGCCCGCCGACCTGCCGGATGGCCTAGCGGCGCAGCTAGCCGCCTACGCCGACCTCCACGCCCAGCTGGCCGCCTGGGAGCGCGAGCTGGCGGCCGACTACGCCCGGCAGCTCGCCCACGGCCGCCGCCACCTGCAAGCCCTGAGCCAGCAGCCCACCCTGCGGCGCGGCCTGCCGCTGGCCAGCCCCACGCTGCTGGCCCAGCTGCCCCGCTACCAGCACGCCGACCCCGCCGCCCCCGACAAGCGCATGCAGCAAACGGAGCTGGGGCTGCTGCGCTACCTCACGCGGCTGCACTTCAAGACCTCACCTTTCGCCACCTTCACTGCCCTGAGCGTGAGTGCCCTGGCCGACGTGCCGGCGGGAGCTGCCTGGCCCGCCCCCGAAGTGCCGCGCAGCGCCGTGCGCCTGGGTAGCTACCTGCTGGCCCACCTGCAAGCCCTGCTGCTACTGGTGCCGGGCGTGGCCGACGCCCTGCCCGCCCGCCTCAACCCCACCAGCTGGGCACATGCCGATGCCTACCATTTTTTAGTGAACCAGCGCAACTTGGAGGCCTTTCAGCGGCTGCCGGCCCAGCCGCTGCTGGCCGTGGTGGCCGAGCTGGCCGGCCCCGGGCGCGCATCGCTGCGGCAGCTGGCCGCTACCCTGGCCGCCGACTACGTGGAGGCTCCTCCGGCGACCCTCGCCGCCTGGCTGGGCGAGCTGGTGGCCTGCGGCTTTTTGCTGGTCGAGGGTACTATTTCGCCGGCCGACCCCGGCTGGCCCGCTGCCCTGGCGCAGCAGCTATCCCCGCTGGCTGAAGAGTTTGCCGCCGTGCGGGAGGTGCAGGCTTTCCTGGCCGCTACCGGCCCCTGGCTCGCCCAGTACCCTGGGGCCACGGCTGAGGTTCGCACTGCCCTGTACCAGCAGCTGCACGACCAGTTTCGCCACCTTGAAGCCCAGTTGCTTGCCCGGGCTGACCCGGCTGCCGGCGCGGGCCGGGCGGGCCGCTGCCCGGCCCGCGCCGGCGGACTCCGGTGTGCCCACGCCTCCCAGCCCCGCTGCCCGGCCGGCCCTGCGCGTCGGCCCCTTCCTCCCCGCCGAGGTGAAAGTACTCTACGAGGATGCCGCCCAGGACGCGGGTGGGGTACTGGATGCGGACGGCACCTTGGCCCTGCTGCGCGACCTGCACCAGCTATTCGCCAGCCAGCCCCCCGGCCCCGACGCGCTAGCCCCGCTGGCCCAGCTCTACCGGCAGCAGTTTGCCGGGCGAGCCGCCGTGCCGCTGCTCGAATTTTACCAGCTCGCCGCCGCTCAACCCGCCCCACCGCCCGCCGCCGCCGAGCCCTGGCCAGGGCTGCAACCCGCACTGGCGGCCGCCCTGCCCGCCTACGCCGCCGTGCTCACCCTCGACCCCGCGCGGCTGCCCCCGCCGGCCCAGGGTGCGGCGCCCCCCTGGGCGGGGGCGGCCCTGGTGCAGCTGTTTGCCAGCCCGGCGGCGCCGCAGCTGCGCGGGGTCGTCAATAACCTGCTGCCGGGACTGGGCAAGGGCAGCGGGCGCTTTTTGTACCTCTTCGACGAGGCGTTGACCCGGGCCCAGCAAGCCTGGAACCAGCGCCTGCTGGCCGGCCGGGGCCTGGCTACCGCCCTGCACGACGCGACGTATTCCAACGCCAACCTACACCCGCCCCTGCTGCCCCACGCCCTGGGCCTGGCCGGCAGCCCGCCGCCGCCTGGCGCGGCCCCGCTGGCCCTGGCCGACCTGGAAGTGCGCCTGGCCCCCGGCACCGGCTGCCCGGGCCTGTGGCACGCGCCCAGCGGGCAGCCGGTGCTACCCTGCGACGTGGACTTGCAGGCCCAGGACACCCGCGCCGAGCTGTATCAGTTTTTGCTGCGCTTTGGGCCACCTGCCCCCACGCTGGCCCCGCTGCTGGCCGCCGTGGGGGCCGATTGCCGCCGCCGCTTCCCGGCCCAGACCGAGCCGCTGCCCGGCGTGTTTCGCTACCCCCGCGTGCAGCTGGGGGCGGGGCTGGTGCTGCGCCGCCGCCGCTGGTACGTGGCCGCCGCCGCCCTGCCCCAGCGCCGCGCCGCCGAGCCCGATGGCCCGTACCTGGTACGCCTGCTCGACTGGCAGCAGCAGCTCGACTTACCCGACGACGTGTTCTTCGCCGCGCAGCCCGCCCCCGGCGCCCCCGCTGGCGGCACCGACGACTACAAGCCCCAGTATCTGCATTTTGGCAGCCCGCTGCTGGTGCGCCTCTTCGAAAAGCAACTGCGCAAAAACCTGCCCCTGCGCCTCGAAGAAATGTATCCCAGCCCCGCCCAGCTCCGGCAGAGCGGCCAGCTCCACGTGCGCGAAACCCTGCTCGAATGGGGTGACCTGCCAGCTTGACCAAGTGCGTGCCGGAAATTTTAAGCAAGCCCCCCGCTGAGTTGAATGGCCTGCGTGAAGCGAGCGGTAAGGACGACCCGGCAAGCCTGGCAGGATAGGCTAGGGACCGTTTTTAGGTAGCTATTCCGCTGCGCTCAAACAGCTTGCGCGCGAAGTTTGATAACTGCATGATGCTTGCTAAGCAAGCCTTTTTTAGTTGCTATGCCCGACGACCCCTGGCTTTCGGCCCACCTTTTCTGGGATGGCCCGCTCGATGAATTGCTGCACCGCTGCGTGGCCCCGCTGGTGCAGTACGGCCAGCGGCGGGGCTGGGTGCGGCAGTTTTTCTTTATCCGCTACGCCGAGGGCGGGCCGCACGTGCGCCTGCGGCTGCGAGCAGCTTCGGCGGCCGACCGTGCCCGGCTGGAGCGGCTAGTGGCGCGGCGGTTTGCGGCTTTTGGGCGGGGGAGAGGGGGCGCGGGGCAGTTGCAGCTGATTCCCTACGCGCCCGAAACTGCCCGCTACGGCGGGCCGCGGGGACTGCCGCTGGCCGAGGCATTTTTCGAGGCGTCATCGGTAGCGGTGCTGCGCTGGCTGCGCACCCAGGCGGGCACCCCGGCGGCCAGCACCCGCCTCGCGGCAGCCCTGCGCTTGCACGCGCCCTTTGCGCAAGCCTGCTGGCCGGCCGAGGAAGCTGCGGCTGGCCTGCGGCAGTTTGTGGCCGACTGGCTGCCCCGCGCCCCGGCCGGCGAGCCTGCGGCAGCTAGGCCGACCGAGTGGCTGGGGCTGTTTGCCGCGCAGTACCAGCAGCAGCGGCCGGCCTTGCGGGCGCTGCTCGGGCAGCCCCGGCCCCCGGCCGGCTGGCTGGGGGCCTACGCCCGGGCCAGCGAGCAGCTGGCCACGCAACTCGCCCGGCTGAAATTATCCCCAAATAATTACAACGAAGTAGTTGCCAGCCTGCTGCACATGACCAACAACCGCCTGGGCGTAGCCAACCACGACGAAGCGTTCATTGCCTACCTGCTGGCCGCAACCCTGGCCGACCAGCCCGCCCCCTCCATACCCAATGCCTGCTAGCCCGCCCCCTGCCGCCGCCGGCGAAGATGCCGCCCTGCGCGCCGAGCTGCTGCGCCTGGCCGATGAGCTGCTGGCCGCCGCCCACGCCGACCCCCACGGCCTGTACTGGCCCGCTGCCTTCACCACGCCCGGCGCTGACCCGGCCAGCGGCCCCCTCGTCGACGAGTCGCTATTTGCGGGTGGCACCGGCATTGCGCTGTTTTTTGTGGCGCTGGCCGGCTACTCGGGCCTGGCCGCGCACCGGGCTACTGCCGAGGCCGCCGCGGGCTGGCTGGTGGCCTACGCCCGGCGCACGCCCCCAGCCAATGTCAGCTTCTTCTCGGGCCGCACGGGGCTGGTGTACTTGTGCCTGAAGCTGTTTGAGCTGACCGGCCAGGCCCGGCATCGGCGCTGGGCCGCGGCCGTGGCCCGGGCCATCCGGCCCCAGCTGCGGCGCGGCAACGGTAGCCCCGACCTGCTGGGCGGCGAGGCCGGCAACCTCCTGGTGGTGGCTTACCTCTACCGCCTCACCGGCGCGCGCGGCTGGCGGCCCGTGCTGGCGGCCGGGCTCCGCCGCCTGGCGCAGCATGCGCAGCCTGGCCGCCAGGGTCTGAAGTGGAGCTACCACCCGGCCAGCCTCGACAGCCCCACTGGTCTCTCGCACGGGGCGTCGGGCATTGCCCACGCCCTGCTGGAGCTGAGCGATAAGGTAGGCCCTAGCCCCGCGCTGCGCTGGCTGGCCCACCAGGCCCTGCGCTACGAGGCGGCCTACTACCGCCCGGCGGCGGGCACCTGGCTCAGCCTGCGCACCCCGGCCCCGGCCCCCGCCGACCCGCGCACGCTAACCCGGGCCCCGGCCCGGCTGCTGCTCGGGGGCGGGCAGCTGGCCGGCTGGGCGCACGGCGCGGCGGGCTTTGCGCTGGTGCGGCAGCGGGCCGCGCCCACCCTCGGCCTTGCCTACGCGGCCGAGGCAGCGGCCGGGCTGCGGCGGGTGCGCTGGCACCTGGCCCGCCGCCCCCCGGCCCGCGCCGACTATACCCTGTGCGCCGGCCGCGGTGGCCTGGCCGAAGTGCTGCTGGTCTCCGCTGAGCCCGCCGCCCTGGGGCAGGCCCGGCAGGTGGCCCTGGCCGCCTTGGCCCAGCGGCAGCACCTAGGGTACTACGCCGCGCCCGGGGGGGGCGGGCCGGGGGGGCCGGGCCTGCTCACGGGGCGGGCGGGCATCGGCTACCTGCTGCTGCGGGTGCTGGCGCCCGCCGAGGTAGCCTCGGTGCTGCTGCCCCGGCTGCCGCCACCTACTAGCCAGGTGCCGGGGTGGGGGCCGCTGCCGGTGGCTGCGCTGCGCCGCCAGGTGTGGGGCGCGCATTTTCGCCGCACGCTGCACCTGCTGGCCGTGCTATGCCCGGCGGCCCTGCCCACGCTGTTTGCTGATGCCGCCTTTCCCAGTCCCGAAGTCCCCGAGCTAGACGTGCTGCAACGCCAGCTCAGGCAGCAAATTCGGTGCCTGCCCCTTCCCGCCCGGGCTGTCGTGGCCGATGCCTTTACCATGGAGCGGGGCCGGCTCGCGCTGCTGCGCCGGCCCGCGCCCGCCGTGCAGCGCGAGGCCCGGCAGCACGCGCTGGCCGCCTGGCACCGCGAGCCGGCCCACCTGCACCCGCCCAGCCTGCTAGCAACCCGCTTCTGCCTCAGCCCCGAAGCGCGCCTGCTCGCTACGCGCTGGCCCTGGAGCGGCCCACGCCCCGCCCGCTGGCGGCGCAACCTGACGGCCCGGCCGGGCCATCACGCTACGCTGCTGCACCTGGTGGGCCCGGTCGTGCACGAGCAGCCCCTGGCCCCGCTAGCGGCGGCGCTGCTACACGGCCTGCGCCGCCCCGCCACCGGTGCGCAACTGGCCGCGCAGCTCGGCGCGGGCCTGCCCGAAGCCGCCGTGCGGGCGGCCGTGGCCGCGCAGCTGCTGGCCCTGCTGGCGGCGGGGGTAATACTACCGGCGGCGCTGGCTACCCGCCGCCCCAAAAAAGAAGCCGGCGAGCTCAGCTCGCCGGCTTCCGCAAAGCTCGGCCCCGCAGGGGGGCCGGGCGGCTAGCCGCCCTTAGCCGCAGATGTGCTGCGTGTCCTGGGCCGTGGTGTGGGTGGGGTGCGAGGCATAGCCTCCCACGATGCGCTTGGCCTTGGCCGGGTCGAGCGTCGTGATGAAGCTCTCCACTTTCAGGTCCTGGAGCTTGAGGGCGGCTTTCTGATTCTTTTTCATGGTAACGTGGAAAAATGAAAAGATGAAGTGCCTACTCGATTCGGGGTTTTCGGCGCGGCCCCGTCGTTGCAACAACAGGCCAAATGTACTCATTTTTTCTTCACATGCAACTTTGATGCAAATAAATTTTGGGTTTCCCCCAAATTTTTTAATCGTTACTTTTTGGTTTTCTATGCTTGCTACTGTCAGTTAGCTTAAGCATTGCTCGCGATATTTTCTGGTATTATTTGCTTATTATAAAGGCAATAACAAATTTTAAAGCATAGCTTCCTGCCATGCATACAGCTAAAGTTCCGCTGGGGCTGGCTAGCTGCGGTGGGGATGGGCTTGGTGAACAGAGATGATTAAAAAAAGCAACAATGTTGCATAAAATGATTTTTCGGCCTTAATTTGTCGTTCATCTTTCGTGAAGCTATGTCTCCTTTTTCCTCTCGGCTGCGCAAGGCGGCCGACTATGGTGGTGCCCTAAGCGCGGGCCTGTGCCTAGTACACTGCGCGGCAGGGCCGCTGCTGCTGGCCTGGTGGGGTGGCCAGCCCACGCTGCACGAAGGGGCCGGCGACCTGTTGTTTCTGGGTTTAAGTGCGGGTTTGGTGGTGCTGGCTACGCGGCGGCTGAGTAGCCCGCGCCTGCGGGCCGCGCTGTGGGCAGGGCTGGGGCTATTTGCCATTGCCGTGCTGCTAGCCGCCCGCTACCCCTGGCTCGAATACGCGCAGTACGGGGCTTCGCTCGGGTTGCTGGGCGCGCATCTGCTCAACCTGCGGCACTGCCGGCGCGGCGCGGCCGCGCCGGCTACTTGTCCTGCTTTGTAAAACAGCCTAGCATGCGTATCTCAGCTACCATTGCCTTAGGGGGCCTGGCTGCCGGGCTGGCTGCCCGGCCTGCCCGGGCGCAAGTCCCCGCCGTGGCCGGGCAGGTAACGGAGGCCGCCACCCGGCAAGGGCTGCCGGGGGCCACCGTGCAGCTCGTGCGCCTGCCCGACTCGGCCGCCGTGGCGGGCACCCAGACCGACGCGCAGGGCCGCTACGCCCTGGCCGCCCCGGCCGGGCGCTACGTGGTGCGCGCCCGCGCCCTAGGCTACGCGCCGGCCCTAAGCGCCCCGCTCGAGCTGCCGGGTGGGGCCGGCGCCCCGCTGGCGGCGCCGGTGCTGGCCCTGCGCGAAACCCCGCAGCAGCTGCGCGAGGCCGTGGTGACGGGCCGCCAAAAAGCGGTGGAAGCCAGCGCCGGCAAAACGGTGTACAACATCGACCAGCAGGTAGCGGCCGGAGGCAGCTCGGCCTTCGAGCTGTTGCAGCGCACGCCGGGCGTGCGCGTAACCCAGGACGACAACCTGCAACTCAAGGGCAGCCCCAACGTGACGGTGATGGTGGACGGCAAGCTCACCTACCTGGCGGCCGGGCAGCTGGGCACCTACCTGCGCGGCCTGCCCGCCGAGGCCCTGGCCCGCATCGAGGTGCTGACCACGCCCGGCGCGCAGTTCGACGCGGCCGGCAACGCGGGCATCATCAACATTGTGACCAAGAAAAGCGCCAGCCCTGGCTACGCCCTCAACCTGAGCACCGGCGCGGGCACCGGCCGCTACCCGCAAACTACGCAGGCCGCGGTGGGTAATTATAAAACGCAGCACCTCAATTTGTTTGGTAATTATAGCTACCACTACAAGCAAACCTACCTCAACCGCACCAGCTACCGGGTGCTGGGCACCGGGGCCGCCCGCACCAGCTACGACCGCGCCTCCTTCGACCCCACCACCGAGTGGGGCCATACCTACCGCCTGGGCCTCGACCTGACGCTACCCGCCCGCCAGACCCTGGGGGCGGCCTACAGCGGCTACCGCGCCCAGTGGAACCGCTCGGGCCAGGGGCCTACCACGGTGCGCAACGAGGCCAGCGGCCGCACCTACCTGGTGCAAAACCAGAACGAAACCCGCGAGCCCGGCCTCAACCACAGCCTGAACCTGAACTACAAAGTCGAGCTGGATACGGCCGGCCGCCAATTCACGGCCGATGCCGACTACGCCCGCTACCGCAGCGACTCGCGCGGCAGCCTCGCCAACCAGGTATACGCCCCCGACGGCGCGCCCGCCCAGCCCTACCAGGAGCTGCGCTTCGGGCAGCCGAGCGTGGTGACCATCCGGGCGGCCAAGGCCGACCTGGCCTGGCCGCTGGGCAAAACCAAGCTGGCGGTGGGCGGCAAGTACTCGTTCGTGACGTCCGACAACGACTTTCGCTACGACTCGCTGCGGGGCGGCACCTACCAATACGCGCCCGCCCTGAGCAGCCATTTCGTGTACGACGAGCACATTGCGGCCGCCTACGCCACGGCCAGCCGCCCGCTGGGCCGCGCCACCCTGGAGGCCGGGCTGCGCCTCGAAAGCACCCGCTCGCTAGGCACGCTGCTGGGCGCGGGCATCGCCACCCGCCGCGCCTACACCTACCTGTTTCCGACCCTGAGCTGGAGCCGCCCTCTGGCCGAGCAGCACGCCCTAAGCGTGTCGCTGAGCCGCCGCCTCAACCGCCCGCAGTACAGCGACCTGAACCCGGCGCGGTTTTTCTTCGACAAGTATTCCTATTACACCGGCAGTCCCTTCTTGCAGCCCGAAACGGCCTGGCAGCTCGCCGCCACCTACACCTATAAGCAAGACTACGTGCTGACCCTCAGCGCGGGACGCACCAGCAACCCCATTTCGAGCTTCGGCAGCCAGAACCCGCAAACCGGCGAGCTGGCCCTCACCATTGCCAATTTCAACTACCGCGACGACCTGGAAGCCTCGCTGGTGGCCCCGCTTACCATTACAAAATTCTGGACCGCCCAAAGCACGCTGGCCCTGCGCTACGTGCGCGCCGACCTCAGCCAAGACGGTATCGATTTTCGGCCCCACCAAGCCAGCGTCGATGTTTCGACCACCCACACGCTCGCCCTGCCCGCCCACTTGCAGCTGGAAGTGGCCGCCACCTACACCTCGCCGGCGCTGGGCGGCATCACCATCTTCCGCACCTATTTCGCCCTGGATGCGGGGCTGAAGCGCACCTTCCTGAACAAGAAGCTCGACGTGCGCCTCACCGGCACCGACCTGCTGCGCACCGTGCGCTACCGGGGCTACTCCATCTACGAAGGCGCCAACACCAGCTACAACCACCGGGGCGACACCCGCCGCGTGAACCTGAGCCTGACCTACCACCTGGGCGGCGAGCTGCGCGCCGCCCGCGAGCGCCGCGCCGACGAGGCCGACCGCGTGAAATAGGCCCGCGGCGGACCGGGCTAACGGGCAGGCACGCGCAGCTCGCTAGCCCGAATGACGTACTGCCAGCGCTCGCGGCCGGTGCGGTCGAGGGCGCGGAAGGTGGCCGTGCGGTCGGCGGCGGGGCCGGCGATTTCGACCTTCACGAAGTTGTTGTCGAGCAGCAGAGTACCAGGAATGCGGTTGGGGTTTTGCAGCTCGGCCCGGCCCGTGAGGTCGGGCACGCCGCTCGTGATGCTCGAGCTGGTCACGTCGTAGAGCGGGTAGAAGCCGGGCAGCTGCACGCGGTTGATTTCCGAGAAATGCCGGTCGCCGCTCAAAAAGACGACGCCCGTAATTTGGTTTTGCTGAATGTAGCGCAGCAGCTCCTCGTACTCGGCCACGTAGTAGCACAGGCACTCCTTCTCGGCATAGGGGTTGAGCACCTCGCCGCCGTTGAGGATGAACTTGAACGTGGCCGACGAGGCGCGCAGGCTTTCTTCGAGCCAGCGCAGCTGACGCGGGCCGTAAAACGACTTGGCCGGGTTGGGGCGCCCGCCCACCGAGTCGGCCACGGCGTCGGGGGCGCGGTGGGTGCGGTCGTCGAGCATAAAGATGGCCGCGTCGCCGTAGCTCACTTTCTGGTACACGCCGGGGTTGTCGGGCTCGCCGTAGGCTTTGGCGGGCCAGTAGCTTTTAAAGCACGCGGTGCTGACGCCGGCCAGCTCGTAGGTACGGTCCGAGTCGTTGGGGCCGTAGTCGTGGTCGTCCCAGGTGGCGTAGTTGGGGCGGGCAGCCAGCAGCGGTTGCAGCAGCCCAAAGGCCCGGTGCCAGCGGTAGCGGTAGCGAATGCCCCAGGCGCTGGAGTAGTCGGGGGCGCGCAGGTAGAGGTTGTCGCCGCCCCAGAGCATAAAATCGGCCGGGGTGCGGGCCATCGTGGTCAGGATGCGGGGGTCCTGGCCGTAGGGCTTGCCGGGGCGGTCGTAGGCCGGGTCGTTGAGGTAAAGGCACGAGCCGTAGAGAAAGCTAAAATTGCGCGGCGCGGCCTCGTACTCGGCCAGCCACTTGGTGCGAAACACCAGCGGGTAGGGCCGCGCCACGGGCCGGCCGTCGAGCAGCACCTCGTACTGGTAGGGCGTGTCGGCCTCCAGGCCGGTGAGGGCGATAGTCAGCGGGTTGAATTCCTGGCCTAGCCGGCCGCCGTAAGAGGCGGTGCGCCAGGGCGCGCCCGCCGGGGCCTGGGGGCGGTAGCGCACCGCCACCTGCCGCACCTGCGGGCCTACTTCGAGCCACACGGCGGCCTCGCGGTGCTCGGCGTAGCCCAGCAGCGGCCCGGCCACCAGCGCGGGCGCGGCTGTGGGCGGGGTGGTGGGGGCGGCGAGGGGCCGATGCTGCGCGGCGGTGGGGCGGCCCGCCAGGGCGCAGGCGAGCAGCAGGGTCAGTCGAGAGGTCATGCTAAGAACAAAGGCTAATGCCGGCCGGCCCGTGGCGAGCGGGAGCCAGCGCGAGGCCGGGTAAAATTAAGCAACAAAGTTGCATATTTGCCGCGCAATGGTAAGTCGGCTTTTTAGTATCAAATCATTACGTTTTTCACCACCTTCAGCGCATGACTATCGTCGACAAGGAGTTGGCCGGGCGGCCGCTGCTGCCCACGCTGGTAGGCGAGCGGCCGGCTGGCCGTGCCACCGCCACCCCGGCCGCAGAGGCCGCAGCCAACCCAGCTACTGCCGACTACGCCCAGCTGACCCTGCGCCGGAATGCGGTGCGCGGCACGGTTATTCGGCAGCATATTCTGGAGGTGCTGCTGGGGTCGCCCCACGCCCTGTCGGGTGCCGAAATCGAGCAGCAAATGGCTCTCGACCGCGTTACGGTGTTTCGTACGCTGCGCGTGTTTGAGGAAAAAGGCATTGTGCACCGCATTGTCGACCACTCCGAAACCGTGCGCTACGCGGCCGCCTGCCCCGACGCGCCGGTACCCGCGTTGGCCAACGACCACGTTCATTTTAAATGCCTAAACTGCCGGCGTATTTACTGCCTCAACCAAGTGCCCGTGCCCGCCGTGGCCCCGCCCACCGCCTTCCGGGTGCTGCGCGGCGACCATTTGCTGTCGGGCATTTGCGGGCAGTGCCAACCGCCGGGCACGGATGCCCCAGCCGCCCCCTAGGCGCACGGGCGACTGGGATTTAATTGTATTTGCAACAATGGTGCAACTAACAGCACCAGCTTGCGTTTAGAGACTTCCCTTTTTAAAGCCGTGTTGCGACTGCCGCTCCGCTCTTACTTCGCTTGCTTGCTGCTGCTCTGCCTCACGCGGACGCCGCTGCCGGAAGCGTGGGTGCTGGCCCTGCACGCCCACGCGCACACCACCGAAGAGCTCGCTTGGCACGCCAGCCGCACGGCGCACGCCCGACCGGGCCAACCGGTGCTCACGCCCAAGCATGCCCATTGCCAAACCGAGCAGTTTTACCGCGTTCCGTTTCAGGGAGCCAGCCCGGTGCTGATGCCGTTGCCCCGCGTGCAGCTAAGCTACCGGCCTCTGGCGGTGCCCACCACGCCGGCCAGCTCGGCGGCGGGGCTGCGGCGCAGGGCGCTGCGCGGCCCGCCGGTAGGCTAGCCAGGTTTCTGTGTTTCTGTAAAATAGTGTTTGCCAGCACATTAATCTAGCGCTAGCCTTTCCGTAGGCTTGGTCCAAGCCGGAAGGAGTGAGCGGGCGGCATTCTCCCACACGGCCTTGCGGCCGGCCCCGGGTTTTTCTCTGGTTTGGTTTAGAGAAACTGCGAACAGGCCCCGGCCGCTGGTCGGGGTTTGTTTGGCAGGCCGGGCCGCGGTGGCGGATACGAAGTTTATTTTCATTGGCAAGGTCGCTGTTTACCAGAATTTTATCTTTTTTCATCTTTTCTACCCTAACTCAAACTTCCATGACTTCTTTCAAACACCTCTCGTTTCTCGGTGCGCTGGGTCTCGGCCTGCTGGCCGCCAGCTGCCAGCCCGCCGCCGACAAAACTGCCGAGCAAACGGCCGCCGCCAACCCGGCTGCCCCTGGCGCCGCCCCAGCCGCTGCTGGCACCGTCACCCACGCCGAATTGGTGGCCGACCACCAGAAAATGGAGGCCGACCACCGCATCATGCAGGCCGCCGACTCGGTGATGGAAGCCGACCACGGGCAGGCCGTGGCCGCCGCCAAGGCCGCCGGTATCGCCGGCACGCCCGCCTTTCAGGACCTGGAGAAGCGCCACGATGCCCTCATCAAGCGCCACCAAGCGGTTATCAAGCAGCACGATGCCGTGATTCAGCGCCACGCCGAGCTGGAAGCCAATCACACCAGCGGCAAGGTGGCGGACGCCCAAATGGCCACCGACCACGCCCAGATGAAAATTGAGGACCAGCAGATTCAGCAGGAACACAAGCAGCTTGTGGACGACCACGCCAAGATGATGGCCGAGCACAAAGCCCTGCTGGCGAAAGCTGGCAAATAGGTGCCTCAGGTACCGCGAGCCGCAAGCGGGCCTGCCATAAATGCAACATTGTTGCATTTATGGCAGGCCCGCTTTTATATTTGTGGAACCCGGCCGGCGGTGCCGCTGGCCGGGACCTCTCACTTAGCTGATTTTCAAATATGTCTTCTCTCGTTGCTGCTGCGGCTACCCCGCGCCGGCTACCCGTTACCGTACTCAGCGGCTTTCTGGGCGCCGGCAAAACCACCCTGCTCAACCATGTGCTGCACAACCGCGAGGGCCTGAAAGTGGCCGTTATCGTCAACGACATGAGCGAGGTGAACGTGGACGCCCACCACGTGGCCCGCGAGGGCGGCCTCTCGCGCACCGAGGAAAAGCTGGTGGAAATGAGCAACGGCTGCATTTGCTGCACCCTGCGCGAAGACCTGATGCTGGAAGTAACCAAGCTGGCCCGCGAAAACCGCTTCGACTACCTGCTCATCGAAAGCACGGGCATTTCGGAGCCCCTGCCCGTGGCCCAGACGTTCAGCTTCGTGAGCGAGGACGGCACCCTCGACCTGGGCCGCCACGCCCGCCTCGACACGCTGGTAACGGTGGTCGATGCCTTCAACTTCGCCAAGGATTTCGGCTCGCTCGACCGCCTTCCCGACCGCCAGCTCAACGAAACCGACCCCGAAGACCAGCGCACCATCGTGAACCTGCTCACCGAGCAAGTCGAGTTTGCCAACGTCATCGTGCTCAACAAGGCCGACCTGGTGAGCGCCCGCGACCTGGGCGAGCTCAGGGCCATTCTGCACAAGCTCAACCCCGCCGCCCGCATTGTGGAAGCCACTTTTGGCAAAACCCCGCTGCGCAACATTCTCAACACCGGGCTTTTCAACTTCGAGGAAGCCGAGCAGAGCCGCGGCTGGCAGGAGGAGCTGGCCAAGGGCCACCACACGCCCGAAACCGAGGAGTACGGCATCGGCAGCTTCGTTTTCCGCGATAGCCGGCCCTTTCACCCGGCCCGCTTCTGGGCCTACGTCAGCGAGGGCTGGCCGCCCGAAGTCATTCGTAGCAAGGGCTTGTTCTGGCTGGCCTCGCGCCCCGACGACGCCCTCAACTGGGGCCAGGCCGGCGGCTCGCTGCGCGCCGAAAGTGCCGGCGCGTGGTGGGCCAGCATCGAGCGCCCCGAGCTGCACCCCGCCTTTCGCGAAAACCGGGCAACTATCTTGGCCCGCTGGGACAAGCGCTTCCAGGACCGGGTAAACGAGCTGGTATTCATCGGCCAAGACATGAATGAGCCGGCCATCCGGCAGGAGCTGGCGGCCTGCCTCTGCACCGAAGCCGAAATAAGCCAGTGGCAGCGCGGCGGGCAGTTTGCCGACCCTTGGCCGGCCTTCTAGGTAGCCGGGCGAAGGCGTACGCAGTTGACGCAGGGGGTAGCGCCACGCTACGGCGTGCTACCCCTTTGCTCGTTACTCAGGGGCTAACCTGAGTATCCATAAAGGAACCGTTAGGCGGGGAAACAGGACTGATAATAAGCTTTAGTACGCTACTAAACAAGTTGTTAAAGCCATAATTAACGGACAGCTATTTTAAAGATTGAGTTGCGCCAGCTGCCAGCGCCCGTGCTCCCACCGCAGCTTGGTTACGGAGGCGTAGTCGATTTGCAGGCGAAACGCGTTGCGCAGCGGTATTTCTAGGCAGTGGCACACCAGCGCCCGGATGGTGCCGCCGTGCGTAAAAATTAACGTGGGCTCGGGAGTAGCAGTGGCCGCTAGCTCGGTCAAAAAGCCGGCTGCCCGCTGCTGCACCGCCCCGAAGGTTTCGCCGGCGGGCGGCGCCAGGGTCACGTAGTCGGCCATCCAGGGCTCGGTTTCGGCGCGGGGTAGCTCGGCCCAGAGGCGGTTTTCCCAGGTGCCGAAGTTCATCTCGCGCAGGCGCTCATCAAGGGTTATCTCGGTGGCCACGGCCCCGGCCAGGGCCTGGCAGCGCAGGGCCGGGCTGCTGAACACGCGGTAGGGCGGCAGGGGCAGCTTGGGCCGCAGCTGGGCGGCTTCGGCGGCAAAGGTGTCGGCCAGGGGCACGTCGTAGTGGCCGTAGCAGATGCCGGGTGCCTGCACGGCCGTGTGGCGAATCAAATAAATTTCCATGCGAAACCAGCGAGTAGAAAAAGGTAGCAGTTGACCTCGGCCACCTGCTGAATGGCGCCCAGGCAGTCGCCGGTGTAGCCGCCTATCCAACGCTGAAAGTAGCGGGCCAGCGCGGTCTTGACCGCCGCCAGCGGCAGCAGCACCAGCAGCACGGCCGGCCGGTGCAGCCACGCCGCGTAGGCTAGCAGCGGCAGTGCGCCCAGCGCCAGGCCAGCGGTCAGCTCGCCCAGGCCCATCTTTTTGGCTACGGGCTTGGCTTTGCTGTCTTCGTTGGCGCGGGCGTAGCGGTGGCTGAAGATGCATGTCAGCGCCGTGGCCCGGCTGAGGGGGTGGGCCACCAGCAGGGCCGGCGCCACGGCGCCGGCCGGCAGCCCGCACAGGGCCAGAAACTTGCCCGCCAGCAACATCCCCAGGCCCGCGGCGCCGTAGGTGCCCAGGCGGCTGTCTTTCATGATTTCCAGAATTTTAGTCGCAGTCCAGCCGCCGCCGAAGCCGTCGCACACGTCGGCAAAACCATCTTCGTGAAAGGCGCCGGTGAGCAGAATACTAGCTACCATACTCAGCAGCAGGGCCATGTCGGCATTGCGAAATAACAGGTTGGCGCCCGCAAAAATGGCGGCGGCCACGCCCCCCACCAGCCAGCCCACCAGCGGAAAATACACCGTGGCTTTATTCAGCAGCTCGTCGGAGTAGCCGACCCAGGCGGGTACCGGCAAGCGGGTATAAAACTGCACCGCCAGCAGCAGCAAACGAAGGTGAGCGCGCATACCCGTAGCTAAGAGGTCGGGGTACCGGAGTCGTCGCTCACGCCGGCGCTGGCGAAAGACGCCATTTCGGTGAGAAAACCAACGGCGGCCTGCACCAGCGGATAAGCCAGGGCGCAGCCCGTGCCCTCGCCCAGCCGCAGCCCCAGGCGCAGCAGGGGCTGCCCGCCCAGCTCGGCCAGCAGCCGGCGGTGCCCCTGCTCGCCCGACTCGTGACAGAACACGCAGTAGCTGAGCACGGCCGGGGCCAGCCGGGCCGCCACCAGCAGCGCCGCCGAGGCAATAAAGCCATCGATGAGCAGCAGCATTCGCCGCTCGGCGGCGCGCAGCATGGCCCCGCACAGCTGCGCTATCTCGAAGCCGCCGAAGGTGGCCAGCACGGCCAGCGGGTCGGCGGGGTTTAGCGCCGGGTGGGCTGCTACCGCCTGCGTGAGCGTAGCCAGCTTGCGGGCCACGCCCGCCGCGTCGAGGCCGGTGCCGCGGCCCACGCACTCGGCCAGCGGCCGGCCCGTGAGCAGGTGCATGAGCACGGCCGCCGAGGTGGTGTTGCCGATGCCCATCTCACCCAGGCCCAGCACGTTGCAGCCAGTGGCGTGGAGCTCGTCGGCCAGCCGGGCGCCGCGCGCCAGGGCGTCGGTGCACTGGGCGGCGGTCATGGCCGGGGCGTGGAGGAAGTTTTGGGTGCCCTCGGCCAGCTTCTCATCGCGCACGGCGGGCAGGTCGGTAAACGAGCCGCGCACGCCCGCATCCACGATGGTCAGGCCCAGGCCATTCTGGCGGCAAAAGACGTTGATGGCCGCCCCGCCGCCGGCGAAGTTGCGCACCATCTGGTGCGTGACTTCGGGCGGGTACTGGCTCACGCCGGCCTGGGCAATGCCGTGGTCGGCGGCGAAAACCAGCACGTGCGGCTGGCGCAGCGCGGGCGTCAGGGTCTGCTGCACCAGGGCCACCTGCCGGGCCAGGCTTTCGAGCTGCCCCAGCGCCCCCAGCGGCTTGGTTTTGGTGTCGATTTTATGCTGAATGGCGGCGGCTAGGGCCGCGTCGGGCGGGGTGATGGGCCAGTTCATTCGGCAGCGGGCTCGGTAGGGGTGGCGGGCTCGTCGGCTTTCTTAAAGCGCTTGTAGAGAAATAATTGCCATTTCTCTTCGGCTACGCCGGCCTGGTCCATCTCGGCGCGGGCCAGGGTGAAAAATAGGTCCGACAGGCGGTTGATGTAGGCGGGAATAACGGGGTCCACGGCGTCCACGGCCATCAGGCTCACCAGGCGGCGCTCGCCGCGGCGCATCTGGGTGCGCACCACGTGGCACAGGGCCGATACCTCGTTGCCGCCCGGCAGCAGGAAGTAGTCGGAGGCCGTTTTCATGGCGCCTTCCAGCTCGTCAATCCACTCCTCGCAAAACTGCGGCCCGTCGGCCGGCATGGGGTTGGGGTTGATTTTTTTGGCATCGGACGGCCGCGCTAGGTGCGACATCATGTCCATCATGTCCTTCTGAATCTTGTGCAGCTTGGGCTGCCAGGCGTGGTCGCCGCCCAGCTTCACGCGCAGCAGCCCTAGAGTTGAGTTCACCTCGTCGAGGGTGCCGAAACATTCCACGCGCACGTCGTCTTTGGCCACGCGCGAGCCGCCGAACAGGCCGGTAGTACCGGCGTCGCCTTTCTTGGTGTATATTTTCATAAAGTATTGATTGTATGTTATTTGTTGATGGGGAATGCGTCCGTCATGCTGAACGTAGTGAAGCATCTCTACCGCCTCATCCGAGCCGTTCAACGAAGCGATAGAGATGCTTCACTGCGTTCAGCATGACGGACGTTTTCCGTTCGGAAAAGAATTATTTCACCACCAGCGGCAGCCCCGACACCATGAAAATGGCGTGGTCGGCTCGCTGGGCGATGTACTGATTCAGCCAGCCTTGCAGGTCGGTAAACTTGCGGCCGGCCTCGGTAGTAGCGTGCAGGCCCATGCCGATTTCGTTGGAAATGACCAGCAGCGTGCAGTCCTGGGTGAGCAGCTTATCGAACTCGGCCTGCGCCTGGGAGAGGGCCGTATCGACCTCGTAGTTGGCGTCGGTGAAAAAATTGGTGAGCCAGAGCGTCACGCAGTCCAGCACCACCACACGGCCCGCCAGGTCGAGGCGACTGAGGTATTTTTCCTCCTCCAGGGTGGTCCAGCGGGCGTCGCGGTCGGCTACGTGCCGGGCAATGCGCTGGCGGTGGTCGTCGTCCCAGGCCCGCGAGGTAGCCAGGTACACGGGGCTGGGGCTGAGCTGCAAGGCTAGGTCCTGGGCGTAGCGGCTCTTGCCCGAGCGCTGCCCGCCGGAGATGTAGTAGAGCATGGCTAAAAGGTGATGCTGTAGCGGCCCGACACGTTGCGGCCCGGCAGGTTATAGCCGCGCTTCTCGTAGTAGTTTTCGTCGGTTAGGTTGTTCACCAGCAGCGAGATGGTATGCTTGCCGGCAAAGGTGTAGCCGGCCGACAAGTCCAAGGTCATGTAACGCGGATACTCGATTTGGGGCGACTTCACATCCGTGAAGTCCGTGTCTTGGCGGCGGCCCACGTAGTGGCCAGCCAGGCGGGCGCTCAGGCCATTGCGGGGGCTGGCGTAGGCTACGCCGTAGTTGCCGCTCAGCTTGGCCACGTTGAAAATGGCGCGGTTGGTCTGCGAGCCGTCTACATTGTTGGTCACGTCCTCGGCCTTGAGAATGCTCGTGCCGCCCGCAAATACGCGCAGCGAGTAGCGGTTGTCGGTGAGCGTGCCGAAGTCGTAGCCGGCCTCGGCTTCCAGGCCGCGGATGCGGCTGTCGTTAGCGTTCACGTAGGTGGTGCGCGCGGCGACGCGGTAGCCCTCGGGCGTGGTTTCGCCCACGGGGTTGGTGGTGCGGGTGGTAATGCGGTTTTGCACCTGGGTCGAGAAGAATGCGGCATCAATTGAGAAGCCGCTGGCGGGCAGGCCGTAGCGCAGGCCGGCGTCCCAGGTTACGCTGCTCTCGTTTTTGAGGTCGGCATTGCCTTGCGTGATAGACACTTGGCGACTGGCATTGGGCGTGGTTTGCGAGTAGCCAGCCACGTTGTAGGCATCGGGCGTCACGTAGGCGCGGCCAATGGTGGCGTGCGCCCGCAGGCCCGGTACTACCTCAAATTGCGCCCCCAGGCTAGGGCTGAAAAACGGGTTGGTAGTTTTGCCGGGGTTGAAGGTGGTGAGCAGGTCGGTCGCCTTGACATTATACGTAATGAAGTCGTAGCGCACGCCGGGCGTAACTAGCAACTTATCAGCCAGGAAACTCAGCTGGCCCTGGGCGTAGATGCCGGTCGTGTTCAACTCGTAGTTGGGGTTAAACGGCGCAATGTTGGCCCCCGTGGCATTGAAGCGCAGCGAGTTGCTGGTGGCCTCGTTGTGGTCCACGCCCACCGTGATGCGCTGGCGGCCCAGCTTGATAACGTCCTTCACCTGAATGCCTTTCCAGAGGTACTGGCTCTGAAACGAGCGGTAGGGCGCGATGGCCGCGTTGCCGCTGTAGAGGGTGTTGTTGTTGTTGGTTTCCTGCGAGGCGTAGCCGCGCACAAACAGCTGGTGGCTGGCGTAGCTGCCGGTGGCGCTCAGGTCGAGGTTCTGGCGCTCGATGTCCTTGGTGGAATTGCCCAGGTCGCCGTAGAAGATGTCGTTGGGCGACTGCACGTTGCGGGCCACGAAGCGCTCGCCGCGCACGTCCACGTGCCAGTGCTGGCCGAGTTGGTAGCCCAGGCGCAGCGCCCCGGCGTAGTAGTTGAGCTTGGTGGCGGCGCGGTGCTGGTCGTCGGCGCGGGCGTCGTCGGTGGTGAGGGTGGTGCCGTCGGCGTAGGTTTTGGTGGCGTAGTCGCCATCGAGCCAGCGGCGGAAGAGGCCGCCCTGGCCCAGCTTGTAATCCTGCGCCCGGTCATACATCGAGAGCGACAAGTCGAAATCGAGGTTTTTGGTCAGGTTGCCGCCGGTGGCACCGCCAAATTTAAACGTTTGGAAACTACCGTATTCCGCAAACAGCGTCGAGCGCACCGGCCCGCGCGAGTGGCGCGTAATCACGTTTACGACCCCGCCCATGGCCTGCGAGCCGTAGAGCGCCGAGGCCGGGCCCTTGAGCACTTCCACCCGCTCCACGCTGCCCAGGTCGAGGGTGGCGAGGTTGCTGGTGCCGGCCGGGCGGCCATCCACGAGCAGCAGGGCGCGCTGGTTGAGGCCACTGGTCTGGGGCCGGAAACCCCGAATACCCACCCCCGCCAGCAGGCCCGGATACTGGATAATATCGACCGAGGCGTTCTTCTTCAGCACGTCGGTAAACTCCTGGTTGGGCGTGGCTTGAATGTCCTTTTGGCTGATAACCTGAATTTGTTGGGGCACGCGGCTGCGCTCGGTAGCCGAGCGGGTGGCCGTCACTACCACTTCGCCCAGGTTCTGGCGCTTTAGGGTATCAGCCAGCAGCTGGGCCTGCGCCCCGTGCACCGTGCCCACTACCAGCAAAGAGCCGAGGGCGAGCGGCAGTGCAAGGTGGCGGGCTTTGGCTAGCGAGAAAATAAAATGTTGATTCATAAACTATTGTATTAGCTGACTAGTCAGCACAGAAAAATGGCATTCGCAAGCCTGCTGCCGTGGCTAGCTGGTCGGCTTAGCGGCAATAGGCTGATTAAGTGATGCTTGCCGCAACGCGCGCAGCAGGGCCTCCACCGTGGCGTGGTGCTGGGGCGGCTGGCCGGCGGCCTGGCTGAGCCAAGTGGTTTCGCCCGCCTGGGGCACCGTCACGCGCAGGCTGGCCGGCGCGGCGGTGGGCACGAAGCCCTCGCGCTCCAGCGCCCGGCGCGTCCAGAAGGCGGCGGCCCCCGCGCCCACCAGCTGCACGGCCAGGCCAGTGGGCGCGTGCAGCGCGAAGGTGCCGGTGGCCGCGTCGAAGGCCAGCCCCTCGTGCACAAACGCCGCCGCGAAGTCCCCGCTGAGCACCAGGTCTTCGGGCGTGCCGGTGCGCAGCGCGCCGGTGGCGGGCAGCAGCCACACACGGTCGGCGGCTTGCAGGGCCAGGTCGAGCTCGTGGGTCGAGAGCAGGATGGCCTTGCCGGTCTGGCGGGCCAGGCGGTGCAGCAAGCGCATGAGAGCCACGCGGTTGGGTAGGTCGAGGTGGGCAGTGGGCTCGTCGAGCAGCACCACCGGTGTGTCCTGGGCCAGGGCGCGGGCCAGCAGTACTTTCTGGCGCTCGCCGTCGCTGAGCTCACCCACCGGGCGCGGGGCAAAAGCCGCGGTGCCGGTAGCTTCCAAGGCCGCTTGCACCTGGGCCTCGTCGTGGGCCGAAAGGCTGCCCAGCCAGCCCGTGTGGGGGTGGCGGCCCAGGCGCACCAGCTCGCGCACGGTGAGGTTGCCGGCGTCGATGCGGTCGGTGAGCACAATGCTAAGCTGGCGCGCGCGCTCGGGCGCGCTGAGCGCGGCCAGCTGCTGGCCGCCCACTGCCAGCTGGCCGCCCAGCGGCGGCTGCAAGCTGGCCAGCGTGCGCAGCAGCGTCGATTTGCCGGCCCCGTTGGGGCCGAGCAGGCAGACCAGCTCGCCAGGCCACAAGGCCAGCTGCAAGGGCCCGGCTACCGGGTGAGGCGTTTTTTTGGCGGCGTAGCCCACCACCAGGTCGGCGGCGGTGAGCAGCGGCGCGGGTGAGGAAAGGGCCATCAGGTGAGGGAGGAGCGAATGTTCTGGCGGCGTAGCACTACCCACAGCACCACTGGCGCGCCCAGCAGCGAGGTGACCACGCTCAGGGGCAGCGAGGTTTGGCTGCCGGGCAGTTGGGCCACGCAGTCGCAGGCCAGCGTGAGGGCCGCCCCGGCCAGGCAGGCACCGGGCAGCAGCAGGCGGTGGTCGGCGGTGCGCAGCAGCGCCCGCGTGAGGTGCGGCACGGCAATGCCCACGAAGCCAATCGGCCCGCAAAACGCCGTGATGGCCCCCGCCAGCAAACTCGTGCTGGCAATGATAAGCGTGCGTGAGCGCCCCACCACCAGGCCCATGCTGCGGGCGTAGTTCTCGCCTAGTAGCAGGGCGTTCAGCGGCTTAGCCGAGGCAAACGCCAGCACCAGACCCACGCCCACCACGGCCGCCAGCACGGCCAGGTGGCTGCCCACCACGCCGCCCAGCGAGCCAAACGTCCAGAGCAAATACTCCTGAATCTGCTCGGGCGCGCTGAAATACTGCCACAGGCTAACGATGGCCCCGGTCACGCTCGCCAGCATCAGGCCCACGATGAGCAGCACCACATTGTCGCGCACCCGCGCCGAGAGGGCTAGCACCAGCGCCATTACCAGCGCCGCGCCGGTGGTGGCGGCCAGCACCAGCGTCCAGCTGCCGGCCAGCCCCAGGGCCCGGATGGCGAAGCCGTTGGCCACGCTGCCGCCGGCCAGCATCACGGCCGCCACGCCTAGGCCCGCGCCCGCCGTGAGGCCCAGTACCGACGGCCCCGCCAGCGGGTTGCGAAACAGCGTTTGCATCTGCAAGCCGCTCACGGCCAGCCCGCTGCCCACGGCCAGGGCCGTGAGGGCCTTGGGCAAGCGAATCTCGCGCACGATGAACGTCCAGGCCGGATTATCCACGGCCTGGCCGAGCAGAATTTTCACCACCGCCAGCACCGGAATCCGCACCGGCCCCAGGGCAATGTCGAGCACGAAGCCCAGCAGCACCAGCCCCACCAGGGCCAGCAGCCAAGCCGGGCGCCGCTGGGTCGTTATCGGGCCAGCGGGCGCAGATGTATCGGGCCTCACTTGATTTGCTGGTAGTAGTACAGCTGCCAGGTGGGCAGCAGCTCGGGGTGCAGAATCCGAATCAAATCCGATAAAACGAGGTCGGGCCGCACCGCGCCCGATTCCCAGTAGTCGTTGGAGCCCTGGGCGTTGGTGCGGCGGTTGTTGTTGTAGAGCCGGCCGGTTTTGAAGGGGGCGAATGCGGCGTAGCGGGCATCCTGGGCGGCTATTTCGGCCCTAGTGGTGGCCGTGCCGGTTTGCAGCCAGTATTCGGCGGCGAGGGCTACCGGGGCCACCGCCTCAAACGATAGGGCCAGGCTGCCCTGCGGCGATTTAGTTTTGTCCCACTGGTAGGTGGTGCCGGCATCGCGCAGAAACTGGGCCATGTAGCTGTCGGCATCGGGCACGTGCCACACGTCCTTGAAGGGCAGGCCCACCACCACGCGCGGCTTCTGGGCGGCCCGGCGGCCGAGGGCGGCCAGCCGCTGGTAGTCGCGCACCACCTGGCCAAATTTCTGGTTGACCAGGTCTTCCTTATTAAGCAGGGCGGCCACCACCTTCACCCACTCGGCCCGGCCCAGCGGGGTCGATTCCACCCACTCTGAATTAATCATCACGGGTACGCCGGCGGCTTGCAGCGTTTGGTAGCGGGTAAGGCCCTCGCCGGGCCAGCCGGTGGCCATCACTAGGTCGGGGTGCTGGGCAATCAGCTGCTCGTTGTTAAGCTCCTTGCCCTGGCCAGCCTCTAGTATTTTGCCCGCTGCAATGCGCTGCCGCACCCGCGGGGCCGAGGCATATTTGAGGCTGCCGAGGCCCACCAGCACGTCATCGGCCCCCAGAAAATCGACCAGCGCCACGTGCAACGACGACAAGCCCACCAGCGTGCGAATGGGCGTTTCAACCACGATGGCGTCGGCGTAGCCCGGGGGGCGGGCGGCCCCGCGCGGCACCAGCAGGTAGCGCGTGGCGGTGGTTTTTTGCTCAAACGGGCTCAGGATGGTGAGTACCTTGCCCCCCGGCACGTAGCTGAGGGTGAAGCCCTTGGCAAAATCAACCGTGGTGCGGCCCCGCATGGCGGGGGCGGCGGCGGGCTGGGGGTGAGCCGGGCGCGGCGCGGCGGCTTTGGGCGGAACTACCCTGGGTGGCGCTACTTGCCCGAGGCTAGCCAGCGGGCCCAGCAGCAGCGCGAGCGCGCAGCCCCGGCGGAAAGAAAAAAACGGGCGTGCACCACCGGCCCGGCCGGTGGGTAGCAATGAGTGGGGCATGGTACGACGAGCCCTTCTGCCGAGGACTGTGACTGTATGAAGCAAGTGGCAGGTCTTCTGACTTCCCCCACCGGCTGCTGGCCTTCCCATCCCGTTTGCATCGGAACAGTGGCGCGCGTGTCAGCCGGCTTGGTAGAGGGGGTTACAGCAGCGGAGACTGTCCCGGAATTACACCGGATTCCCTTTTCACATGGCCCCGCACCGCGGAAGCCACGACCATTTGCTGGCCCAAAGGTAGGCCCCAACCGGCTAGCGCCGCCTACGTAGCCGCCCCGGGCCAGGCCCCCGCCGCCGCTCGCACGAACGCAACGCGCTCTGTCACTGAGGTTTTTGGCAGGTCAAGCACCCGGTAGCCCAGGGCCTGATACGTGCGGCGCAGGGCATGGTAGAGCGCTTCGGCCTCGGCAAAGGTTTGCCAGCGCTCGGCGTCGTTCACGTAGATGCCGGGCCAGGGCGGGGCCAGAAAAACCGGGTTTTGGTAGCGGTGCGCGGCTACGGCCGCGCGGGTGGCCGCCGGCACCGGCTGGCCTGCCACCTCCAGGTAGGCCAGCAGGTCGGGCAGGCCCCGGTCGAAGAACACGGGGCCGGCGTGGGGGCTGGCCGCCGCGTGCTGGGCCACCATGCGCGCCCGCGCCAGCTCGGCAAAGCCGCCCAGGTCGAGCCACGGCACCAGCCCGCTCCCCAGGGCCACCTGCTCCTGGATGAGGGCCCGCGACGCTTCCGGCACCACGGCGCAGCCCGCCCGGCGCAGGGCCGCCAGCAGCGTAGTTTTGCCGGCCCCGGGGCCGCCCGAAATTACATAAAGGGCCATGCAATAACTTAAAAACCAACGTGGAACCTCGCCAGCAGCAAGCTGTTAGTCGGTCCCGGCGCTCCCGCAAAGCTCGCGCCTTTTCGCCTTTCCATGCCTGCTACCTCCGAAAAACCCCAGTTTTTGCTCGCCGCACCCAGTAGCGGCAGCGGTAAAACCACCCTCACGCTGGGTTTGCTGCGGGCCCTGGCCCGGCGCGGGCTCGTGGTGCAGCCCTTCAAGTGCGGCCCCGACTACCTCGATACCCACCACCACACCCAGGCGGCCGGCCGCCCCAGCCTCAATCTCGATTTATTTATGGCCTCGGCGGGCCACGCCCAGGCCACGTACGCGGCGGCGCTGGCCGCGGCCGATGCGGCGGTGGTGGAGGGCGTGATGGGCCTGTTCGACGGGGCCGACCGCCTGCGCGGCAGCGCCGCCGACGTGGCCGAACAGCTCGGCATCCCGGTCATCCTGGTTGTCAATGCCAAGGCCATGGCCTATTCGGTGGCCCCGCTGCTGTTTGGGTTCAAGAATTTTTATCCCGGCATCCGGCTGGTAGGGGCCATTTTCAACTTCGTGAATACGGCCTCGCACTACCACTTCCTGCGCGAGGCCTGCGAAGACGTGGGCGTGGAGCCGCTGGGCTATTTGCCTACTAATCCGAACTTTGCCATCCCGTCGCGCCACCTGGGGCTGTCGATTGATACGGCCGTGCAGTACGAAGCCATCGTGGAAGCCCTGGCCGATGCGCTGCCGCAGACCGTGGACCTCGACCGCCTGCTGGCCGTGACGCGCACGGCCGCCCCAGTGGCCGCGCCGCGGCCGCCCGCCGCGGTCGGGGCCGCCCCGCGCCGCATTGCCGTGGCCCGGGATGCGGCCTTCACCTTCACCTACCACCAAAACCTGCAAGCCCTGGCCCGGCTGGGCGAGGTGGCGTATTTCAGCCCGCTGGCCGACGCGGCGCTGCCGCCCGGCACCGACTTTCTGTACCTGCCCGGCGGCTACCCCGAGCTGTTTGCCGAGGCCCTCAGCGCCAACACCGCCATGCGCGCCAGCATCGCCGCCTACTGCGCCGGCGGCGGCCGGGCCTACGCCGAGTGCGGCGGCCTGATGTACCTGGGGCAGCAGCTGCTTGATGCGCAAGGTCATAGCTTCGCTATGGCTGGCGTATTGCCCTGCACTACTTCGATGGTAGGGGCCAAGCTGACGCTCGGCTACCGCTCGGTAGCGTGGAATGATTTGACCATCAAGGGGCACGAATTTCACTACTCCAGCCTGGCCGACCACGGCCTGACGCCCGCCCCGGCCGTCGTGACCAATGCCAGGGGCGTGGCCGTACCCACGCCCCTCTACCGGCGGGGTAACGTGTGGGCGTCCTACGTGCACCTGTACTGGGGCGAAAACCCGGCCTTTATCGAGGCGCTACTGGCTGGCCCGGTGTCGGCGGCGCAGCCAGAATAGCCCGATGATGCCAGCCACTACCGCCACGCACACGGCGTGGTTGAGGCGGGCCACCCGCTCGATTTCCGGCGGCTGAATCTCCCGCGGGTTGGTGCCAATGTAGGGCTTGGGCACGAGCTGGCCGTGGTAATAGTTGGGGCCGCCAAAGCGGCAGTCGAGCACCCCGGCCAGCGCCGCCTCGGGATAGCCAGCGTTGGGGCTTTTGTGTTGATTGCCAAACTGCCAGATGAAGCGAAACGCTTGTCGCACGGCCGGGCAACTGCCGCCCAGCGCCGCCAGCAAGCCCGCCGTGAGGCGGGCGGGTAGCAGGTTGGCCACGTCGTCGAGGCGGGCCGCAAACTTGCCAAACTGCTCGTAGCGCGGGCTGCGGTAGCCCACCATGGAGTCGAGGGTATTGACCATTTTGTAGGCCATGAGGCCCGGCACGCCCCCTAGGGCGTAGGCGCAGAGCGGGGCCACCACGCCGTCGCTCAGGTTTTCGGCCAGGCTTTCGAGCACGGCCGTGCGAATTTGCTGGGCATCGAGCCGGGCCGTATCGCGCCCCACGATGCGGGCCAGCTGGCGGCGGCCGGCCGCTACCCCGTTGTTTTCCAACTCAAAGAATACCGCCCGGCCCTCGCGCACCAGCCCCGTATTGGCCAGCCCGTAGTACACCCACACCGCATCGACGGCCACGGCCCAGCCCGGCGGCAGGCGCCGCAACAGCTTGTGTAGTAGCTTAAAAGCTAAGAACGCACCGCCCACCAGCCCGCTGGCCAGCCCGGCGCCTTTGGCGAAGCGGTGCGGCCCGTGGTTGAGGTGGCGCTCGCCGGCAGCGATGAGCGCGCCATAGGTGCGCACGGGGTGGGGCCAGCCTTCGGGGTCGGCCAGCCAGAGGTCGAGGGCGTAGCCCAGGGCCAGGGGCGCGGCTAGGCGGGTAAAGCGGTCCATGCAGCTAGGGCATTGATGAGCAGCTGATTATCAGCCGGGTGGCGGGTGCCGAGCCGGAAGTGCGCCGGCGTCAGTCCCCGAAAGTTGCTGGCGTCGCGGATGAGCAGGCCGTGGTGGTCGAGCAGCCAGCGCTTGAGCGCGGCGGCCGTGCCGCGCCGCGTGCGCGCCAGGAAATAGTGGGTGTGGCTGGGCAAAACCTCCAGGCCCGGGTTTTGGGCCAGCTGAGCGGCCAGCGCCGTTTTAGCGGCCAGCAAGTGGACTAGCGGCAGCTGCACCTGCGCGTAGTGCTCGAACAGGTAGTGGCCCGCCGCCACGGCCAGCGCATTCACCGCCCACGGTGCCTTGTGGCGGCTGAGCCGGGCCACCAGCGCCGCCGGGGCCACCACGTAGCCCAGCCGCAGACCCGGAATGGCGTAGGCCTTCGTGAGTGAGCGCATTATCAGTAAGTTAGCAAACGTGGCCAGCAGCGGGATGGCCGACTCGATGCTGGTGGTGAACTCAATAAACGCCTCGTCGAGCACAAACACTGTGGCCGGGTTTTGCGCCAGCAGGGCCGGCAGTAGGCCCGGGGCCAGCACGCTGCCGGTGGGGTTGTTGGGGTTGCAGATAAAAACCAGGTCGCTGGCCAGGGCCTGGGCAGTGGCCAGGTCTTCCCAGGGTAAAAAATGCAGGGCGTGGCCGTGCAGCCGGCCGGCGTCTTCGTACTCGGCAAAGGCGGGCGTGAGCACCGTGCTGCGGCGCCCGGCCCAGGCCTGCGCCACCAGGTAAATGCTTTCGGTGGTGCCGCTGCTCACGAGCACCTGCGTGGGGGCCACGCCGTGATGGGCCGCGATGCGGGCGGCGAGGCTTTCGGCTAGCACTTCGGGGTAGCGGCTTACGGTGGGCCACTGGCTGGCTACGTATTCTTGCAAGCCCGCCGGGGGGCCGCCGTACCACACGTTGGTACTGAAATCGGCGCGGATGGGGGAGGCGTGGCGGTAGCCGTCGTCGCCGTGGCCGTGGAGCATGGGGGGAGGGGCTAGCGGTGGAGGGCGGCGTAAATCTGCGGCAGGTCTACGTGGGCCCGGATGAGGTCGGCGAGGCGGTCGAACTGGCTGTTTTTGAACGCCGCAAAATCCAGCGGCGCGCTGGACACCTGAGCGGTGTGTGGGGCCAGCAACTCCTCAATTACTTGCGGGTTATCTAAAATACCGTGCAGGTAGGTGCCCCAGCAGGTGGGGCCGGCGTAGTAGCCATCGGGGGTGCCATCGGCCAGGGTAGCTACGGGTTGGGTGGGGCCATCGGGCGCGGTGTGGCCCATGTGGATTTCGTAGCCCTGGCAGTCGGCCGCGGGCGCGTCGCGGAAGGCGAAATGACGCTGCCGGGTGGTTTTTTCGCCCAGCAACACGGTGCGCACGGGCAGCAGCCCCAGGCCGGCCGTGGCGGCCACGCGGCTTTCTACCCCATCGGGGTCCTCCACCGAGCGGCCCAGCATCTGGTAGCCGCCGCAGATGCCCACTACCGTTTTGCCGGCCCGGTGCGCCTGAATGATGGCGGTGCCCAGGCCACTGTTTTTCAAGGCAATGAGGTCGTCAATGGTGTTTTTGCTGCCGGGCAAAATAATGATGTCGGCCGCCGCCAGCTCGGACGCCTCGTGGGTGTAAAACAGGTGCACGCGCGGGTCGTGCCCCAGGGCGTCGAAGTCGGTGAAGTTGGACATGCGGCCCAGCAGCACCACGGCCACTTGCACGCGGCCGGCCGCGGCTGGGCCGCGCTGCTTGCGGGCCAGCGCCACCGAGTCTTCTTCCTCAATAAAAATGTCGCGGAAGTAGGGCAGCACGCCCACCACCGGCACGCCCGTGAGGTCGGCCAGTTGCTGCCGGCCATCCTCGAAGATCCGCGCGTCGCCCCGAAACTTATTGATAAGGATGCCTTTGATGCAGGCTTTTTCCTCGGGCTCCAGCAGGGCCAGCGTGCCGTAGACGCTCCCAAACACGCCGCCGCGGTCGATGTCGGCGATGAGGTAGGTAGCCGCGCCCGCGTGCCGGGCCATGCGCAGGTTGGTGATGTCGCGGCGCTTGAGGTTGAGCTCCGAAATGCTGCCGGCCCCCTCCAGCACCACCGGCGCGTGGCGGCTGGCCAGCCGGTCGAAGGCCTGGGTAGCGGCCACAAACAGCTCGTGCCGGTCGTTTTCACGGAAGTACTCGTAGGCCGACTGCGTGCCGATGGGCCGGCCGTTGAGCACTACCTGCGAGGCCTGGTCGGAGGTGGGCTTGAGCAGCACCGGGTTCATGTCGACGTGGCACGGAATGCCGGCGGCCTCGGCCTGCACGGCCTGCGCCCGGCCAATTTCCAGCCCCTCGGGCGTGGCGTAGCTGTTGAGGCTCATGTTCTGCGCCTTGAAGGGCGCGGGCGAGTACCCATCCTGCCGGAAAATGCGGCAAAAGCCCGCGGTTATGACGCTCTTGCCCACATCGGAGGCGGTGCCGACAAACATGATGGGACGAAGCATACGACTAAGTAAGACATTACCCGGAGGCAGACAAAGGTACCCTTTGGCCAGGCTTTTCGGGCCAGCGCGCCCGCTAGAGGCTTTTTCGCATGAATACCTGCCAGCAAGCTCGTCTTGGTACGGCCTGCGCAGCAGCTACGGCGGCCAGTAAGGCCGATAGCGGCAGCCTCCTCCGCGGCCGGAAGGGCGTCGTGCATCCGACGGCCTTCCGGCCGGGCTACTGCGGCATCAGGGTAAAGACGTGCCAGCCCCCGGCCGCTTCGGGCTCGAACTGGTAGCGGCACGCCAGTCCCAGCGCCTCGCTGATGGCCTGCACGATGGCCAGGCCCAGCCCCAGGCGGCCATCGTCGGCCGAGCGGGAGTGGTAGCGGCGAAACGGGTCGGGCGCGTCAGAAGCGGGCACCGCGCCGGTGTTGCGTAGTACCAGGCCCCCGGCCGGCAACAGCTGCACACCTAGCTGGCCGCCGGGCAGGTTGTGCTGGATGGCATTGCGCACCAGGTTGTCGAGCAAAATGCCCAGCAGCTCGCGGTTGGTGTGCAGCGGCCAGGGCGGCGCGGGGGCGTCCCACGCCACGGCGAGGGCGCGGTAGTCGAGTAGTTCCTCGTAGCGGGCCAGGGTTTCGGCTAGCAACTCGGGTACTGCCACCGGCTCAGCGGGCAGCGGGCCGGCGTGGGGCAGGGCGCGCACCCTGGAGAGCAGGTTGAGGGCTTTTTGCAGGGCTGAGAGGCGCTGCACGGTTTGCTTGATTTCGAGCACGTCTTGCCGGTCGTGGGCGCTCAACTCCTGGCGCTTGAGCAACAACTCGGTTTTGGCCAGCACCACGGCCAGCGGGGTTTGCAGCTCGTGGGCGGTGTTTTCGGTAAACTCGCGCAGCTCGTCGTAGGCGCGCTGCGTGTTGGCCACGAAGCCAGTGATGGCCTCGTTGAAGAACCCGAACTCACGCACGTCGGTAGGAGCCAGCACCAGCGGCTGCTTGGCGCGCAGGTTGTTAGGCGTACACGCGGCGCAGGTTTTGGTAAAAAGGCTGCCAGAGGTTGAACGACACGCGCTTGAGGCTGACCTGAAACAGCAGCCAGCTCAGCCCCAGAAACAGCAGCAGCGACGCGGCCACGGCCCCCAGCACGATGCCCGCCGTGGGCTCGCCGTTTGCCGTGGCACGCTGCTGGTACACGGTCACCTCCACTACCTCGCGGCCTTTCGTAGCGGTGGCCACGTACCAGATGCCGTTGCGCGGCGCGCCCAGCTCGGTGTATTGCTCGGTGTAGTAGGGGTTTTTCTTCCAAACGGGCGGATTTACACGCTAAGCCATTGGGTCGTTGGGATGGCGGAGCGGGCGGCGGTGCAATGGGTCGAGGTGGGCCGGGTTGGCAAAGGAGTATTTGCCGAGCCGGTTGATGTGCTCGTAGCGGCTGGGCGAGAAGTATTCGAAGTGCGCTTCCTCGACCGGGTACCCTTCGGCGCGCAGCTGCTGGAGGACCTCCTGCATGTAGACCGTGTTCCAGAGCAGCACGCAGTTGGTGAGCAGCGTCAGGCAGCGCGCCGCTTCGGCTTGGGCCTCGTGCTGCTTGCGCCGGATGACGCCCTCGCTGCCAAACCAGAGCCAGGCGCGCAGCGCGTGCAGCTCTTCGCCCTTGTTGAGCTGGGCATGGATGCGCTGGCGTAGGGGCTGGCTTTGTAAATAGCGCAGAATGAAGCGGGTCTTGATGAGTTGGCCGTAGGCCTGCAGCACGTAGGTCAGGTGGTTTTGCCGGGGGTAGGCCTGGAGCTTGCCGATGAAGAGCGACGCCGTGACGCGTCCGGATTTGATGGAGCCGGCTAGGCGCAACAGCTCGTCCCAGTGCCGGCGGATGTAGTCCGGGTTGAGCGTGCCCGTGAACTTCAGGTCGGGATAGGCCCAGTCCTGGCCCCGGATTTTGTAGAGCCGCTGGTCGGCCAGGTCCCGCATGCGGGGGCAGAAAAACAGGCCCAGCAGGTCAAACAGGGCGAAAATGAGGTCCGAGTAACCGGCCGTGTCGGTCGTGTGCTCGGCAATGGCCAGGTCGGTTTCGTTGTCGACGATTTCGTCCAGCACCACCGTGGCATCGCGCAGCGTGGCCGGCACCACCTTGCTGCCGTACTGGGCGTACTGGTCCGAGGAATGGGTTTGCATCGTCACGCCCCGCCCGGTGCCGAAGTACGTGGGCAGGGCGCGGGCGTTGCGCACCTTGCCGCTGACCGCAAACCGCTGGCCATCCGACGAGGAGAAGGTGCCGTCGCCCCAGTAGGCGGCCAGCCACTGGCGGTGGTGCTCGTTGACCAGCAGGGTATTGGCTGCTTTCAGCGTGTCTTCGCGCAGGTAGTTGGTGGCCGTCCACCACAGCGATTGGTACGGCAGCGCGGCGCTGCGGGCCATGTCCGCGAGGGGAATGTTGCAGCCCGTGGCCAGCAGCGTCGCCAGCAGCCGCGTGTCGTGCTCGTCGCCGCGCGGGGCGTGTTCCAGCCCGGGCAGGTGCGCCGTAAAGCCCAGCCACGCGTTGACTTCGACCAGGATGTCGGTCAAGTCCACGGCCGGCAGGCGGCGGCCGATTTCCTGCTGCATGGCCTGGGCCCCGGCGGGCACCTCTTCGGCGGCCGGCCGCGTCACCACCAGCTCGCCGTCTTCTAAGCGCACATCGCCGCCGGCATCGAGGAGCGTTTGCATCGGTCCCAGCAAGTCGGCCAGCTCCTGCAGGCGCTCGGCGAGGCGGTCCGTGGTCACGGGCGGTAAGCCCAATTGGGCGCACAACTCGGGGCGGGCCTGCTCCCACTCCGCGGGTGGGATGAGGTAGCTGCTCAAGTCGGCGTAGCGGTGCGACGGGGCCACGTACACGTCGCCCGAGCGCAGCCGCTCGCGCAGCGTGGCCAGCACGGCCAACTCGTATGCCGGCCGCTGCTGCTCGGCGCTCAGCTGGTCCCCCAGCACGAACTTGCGCCAGGTCGGTTTCAGGAAGCCGGTTGGGGCCTGCGCGGGCAACTTACGGCGCCGGCCCGCCTGCAACTCGTTGACCAGTTGCAAAGCATCCCCGAAGTCGTCGCCCCCGAAGCCCTGCCGAAACCCTAGCTGGTCCAGGAGCCGGGGCGTGAACTGCTTGAAGAGCGGGTAGCGCTTGGCCAGGAAACTCAGGTGCGAGTGACGGGTCGGGTAGAGCATCGTTTGCACCGCTTCCCAGGCCAGCACCAAGTCCTCGCGCGGCACTTGGGCGTAGATGCTGGGCCGCACCTGCCCGGCCGGGGTCTGGTCTTCGTCGAGCACGATTTCCACGGCCTGGGCCAGCGTGCGCAGGGCCGTGTCCTTGGCCGCCACCACTTGCTGCTGGTACTGGTCGTGGGCGCGGCGGGCTTTGGCCAGGCTCTGTTCCCAGAAAGCATCGAACATCCCGAGTACCTCGTCGGTCAGCGTCAGGTAGCTCTCGCGCAGAAACGCGACCAGCACGGGGTAGCGTTTGGCAGCTGGCAAGCGCTCTAGGTGCCGGTTTGAGCGGCTGCGGGCCAGCAAGGCCAGGCGTTTTTGCCGGTTCGGATGCAGCCCGCTCACGTCCCAGCTCGCCACCCCCAGCCCATCGAGGTAGCGCAGTTTGTCTAGGGCCGTCGCGATGGCCGCCGGATTGCTGGCCGTGGCCGGCTGCACCAGCCACCGGTGCCGCGTCAGGTGACGCCCCGCTTCGGGCAGCAGCAGCGCATCCAACTGCTGGCACACCTTGTCCGTGAGCAGGGGTGCCAGGCGCCGGTACGTTTCCTGGGTGGCCAACTCGCTGATGCCCCCGACCAAGCGTTCCAGCGTGCTGATGGCTGGCCGCACGATGCGGGCCTGGTGTAGCTTCAGGCACGTCATGGTCAGCAGCGCCCGCTCGCCGTCGTGCTCCAAGGCGCGCTCCACCAGCCAGGGCTCCAGCCAGACGGCATCCAACGGCTCCCACTTCCGGTACCCCAGGTGCAGCAGCACGGCCAGGAAATGGTCGCTGCGGGTTTGTTGCCGCGCCCCATAGTCAGCGAGGAGCACAGCGTCCGTCGTCAGCTGGGCGGCCACAAAGGCTACGGCTTCGGACGGTAGCTGGCGCGCCCAGCCCTCGGGCAGAAAGCCCATCAGCCGCAACACCCCTACCTGCACGGCCAGGCCCAGCCGGTTGGCCGCGCCGCGGAAGGGGAGCAGAAACGTGCGGTCGGCTTCGGTCAGATGGAAGTGCTGGCGGGTGTCGGCTTCGAGCAGCGTGGCGGGCACGGTCTGGTAGAGCAGGCGCTCGGGGGTAGTGAGAAAATCCTGCGGCATGGGGTATCAAAAAGGGTGTGTAAAACCACCCGCGTTTTTGGGGGCGGCAAGGCCGATTTTACGCCCCAAAAAGTAGCTTTGCAAAGGAACTCCTTTTTGATACCCCCTGATGCCCGTAAAATCCACTGACCAGCCTAAGCGTGTGGCCCTCTACGCCCGCGTCTCCACCCTCGATAAAGGCCAAGACCCGCAGACGCAGCTGCGCCCTCTGCGAGAGTACGCCCAGCGGCAGGGCTTCGCCGTGGTCGAAGAGTACGTCGACCAGGCCTCGGGCACCAGCGAAGACCGGACCCACTATAAACGGATGATGGCCGCCGCCAAAAAACGGCATCTCGACGCGGTACTGGTCTGGCGCTACGACCGGTTTGCCCGCTCGACCCAGGCGCTGGTCAACGCGCTGAAGGAATTCCAGAGCCTGGGCGTGGACTTCATCTCCTACCAGGAAAACATCGACACCACCACGCCCACGGGCGAGCTGATTTTCCACGTCATGGCCTCGCTGGCCCAGTTTGAGAGCGCACTCATCAGCCAGCGCGTGCGCGCCGGCATGGCCCGGGCCAAGGCCCAAGGCAAGCACGTAGCCCGGCCCCGGCTGGCGCAGGCCAAGCAGGAAGCCATTGCGCAACTACTGCGCGAAGGCTTATCCATGAATCAGGTCAGCAAGCAGCTGGACGTAGCCTACGGCACGGTCTACAATTACGCCCAGAAACTGAAGAGTGCTTAGCGGGTAAATGCGCCCGTTTGGAAGAAACACCCCGAGTTCCAAAAAAACTGCAAAAGCCAGGTTACGAAGGCCTTGCCGCACGCGCGTTAATAATTTAGCAGCGCCGCTAAAGGCTCGATACACCCTTCGGCTTCACAGCAGTGCCTTTGTATTTTATATTCAGTCTATATCCTGCTACCGTGCTTCTCACCAGCGCTGAGCGTATCTTAGAGCGTGTTTAGGAATTAGCTGGGCAAAAAGAAACGAGCCAGTAAGTTGCGGCAGGAGTTCCTAGGCTCCCGCACGCATGATGGTTGAGTGCTATCAACCCCTTACTGACTCGCAGTGGCAAGTTATTGTTTGTTTACTACCTGTTCACCGCAAACGCCGCTACTGTTTACGGCAAGTGCTTGATGCCATGCGTTATATCTGCCGCACGGGTTGTCAGTGGCGGTGCCTACCCGCCTGTTTTCCTCCCTGGCCCACCGTGTATTATTACTTTCGCCGCTGGCAGACCGACGGCACGCTGGCCCGCCTCAACCAGGCCAGCAACCGCGCCGACCGGCTGGCACAAGGTCGCCGACCAACTCCCTCGCTGGCCCTAGTCGATGCGCAAAGCGTCAAGTTGGCGCCGCGCCTGCGCCAGCAGCGGGGCATAGATGCCCACAAACGCATCAACGGACGCAAGCGTCAAGTGCTCTGCGACACGGGTGGGCGCATCTGGCAAGCGGCCGTACACGCGGCGAACGGGCATGATAGCCGGGCGGCTCACGTCTTGCTACCTGCGCGTACAGCCCTACGACCGGCTTGGGCAAGCCGACTGCGTACCGTACTGACGGACAAGGCATATCGAGGTCAATTTGCCCAGCAGGTCCACGCCCTGGGCTGGCAGCACCAGGTGGCCAGTCGACCGCCTTCCGCCATCCGCGGCTTCGTGCCGGTCGCTAAGCGCTGGGTGGTCGAGCGCACCTTCGCCTGGCTCAGCGCCTTTCGCCGGCTGGCTGTGGACTACGAACGCACGCCGGCTAGCCACGTGGCGTGGCTCCTACTCGCCAATTTGACTATAACCCTGAACCGACTCCATTCCTAAACACGCTCTTATACGCGCAGGTAGAACCGGCGTGTCTCATCCGATTTTATACTATTTGTTCTATCGGCTCACAATTGCGGTTAACGCTACGGTACGTAATGCAGCAGGTAGAAAATACGCCGGCCAGAACCATGAAATGCGCGTTGTGAAATTCCTAGATACCAAGCCAAGTCGTCCGGGTACTGGTTGCGTAGCACCCAGTACAAAAATTACGCTTAGCCACCGCAACCGACTTAGGCGATGCGGGCGGCTGGGGGCTACCTGGCTGCTGCTGCTGGTTTCGCTGCGCTCGCTCGCGGCACCAGCCCCTACGCCTGATAACATCCGGCAACTACACCGCTGGCCGGAGCCCGTGCAGCTGCGCCTGGCCTGGACGCCCATCGTGCCCGGCACGGCGGCCATATTTGAGGCGCTGGCGCAGCGCGGGGGCTGGTCGCCGGCCGTGCGGCTGGCCCTCACGGGTAATTTGGGCGGGTATTACATCCACGAAAACCAGCCCAGCCTGGCCATTGCCCGATTGCTGGAGTGCCGCGCCCTTGCCCCGCACGACTCGGCCAGCCGTCGCGAGGCTGCTACCTGGCTCAGCTACTGCTACGGGCTGCTGCGGCAGCCGCGCCCGGGGCTGGCATTCGGCCGTGAGGCCCTGCGCTTCACGACCGGCCGGGGCGAAGCGCGCCAAGAGCAGCTCAGTGGTATTTATAACAACCTGGCCCTGTGCGCCACGCTGTTGGCCGACTACCGGTTGGCGGAAGGCTATTACCGCCAGTGCCTGGCGCTCAACAAAGCCCGGCGGGACAGTGGCGACGTGGCCGTGACCTGGGGCAACCTGGCCGAACTAGCCCTGAAGCAGCAGCAGCCCACCCGTGCCGGCCAGTGGCTCGACTCGGCCGTGGCAGCCTATGCGGGCGCGGCCCCGGCCATCCGGCTCTACCTCAGCCAGCTGGCCGGCACGGTGGCCGCGCAGCGGCACCGCTACCCGGCGGCCGTGGCCGTGCTGGAGCCCGCCCGCCGGCAGGCGCACGCGCTGCGGCTGCTCAACCAGGAAGGCGAGCTGCTTCAGCAGCTGGTGCCGGCGCTGGCTGCCCTGGGCCGGCACCGCGAGGCACTGCAGCGCCAGCTGCGCCTGAGCGAGCTGCAGGACAGCCTGTTTGAGCAAAACTCGCAGCGTCATGCCCAAGAGCTAAAAGTGCTCTACGAAACCCAGCAGCAGCAGGCGCGCATTGGGCAATTGCAGGCCCTGGCCCGGCAGCGGGCCGACGAGCTGCGGCAGCGCACGCTGCTGTTTGGCGGGCTGCTGCTGGGGCTGGCGGCGGCGGCGGTCCTGCTCGCGCGGGCTTGGCGCGCGCGGCAGCGGCGGCAGCGGCTGGCCCGCGAGGCCGCGCTGCGCACCCGCATTGCCGCCGACCTGCACGACGAAGTGGGCACCCTACTGGCCCGCGTGAGTATGCAGGCCGACCTGCTCAACACCCAGCAGCCGGGCGAAAATCCGTCGCTTACCCGCCTGCTGGGCGACAGCCGCGCTGCCGCCCGCACCATGCGCGACATTGTATGGAGCATTGACGCACAAGCCGATACGATGGGTGCGCTACTCGACCGCATGCGCGAACACCTCGACCAGACGGCCGGGCCCGCCGGCCTGCGCACCCACTTGCACACCGAGCACCTGCCCGACGAGCTGCCCCTGCCGGCCGACCTGCGTCAGCATCTCTACCTCGTGTTCAAGGAAGCCGTGACCAATGCGCTGCGCCACGCCACCCACCCCACGCAGGTGGGGGTGACGCTGGCCCGGCACCCCGCCCGCCGCACACTGGAGCTAACCGTGGAAGACGACGGCCAGCCCGGCCCGCCCCCGGCCCGCAGCGGCATGGGCCTGCGCAACATGCGCCAACGGGCCGCCGCCCTGGGCGGCAAGCTGGAAGTTGGTCCCCGGCCGGCCGGGGGGTTTGGCGTGCGCTTATGCGTGCCGCTCGGCGAGCTTGCTGATTAGTTACTGATAATCAATGATTAGTCGATAATTCGCAGCCTTACTCGCGCATGCGCCGGGCCAGCTCGGTGCGCGAACCCACTTCCAGCTTCTTGTAGATGCGCTTGACGAAGGTGCGCACCGTGTCGAGCGAGAGGCCCAGGCGGGCGGCCACCTGCTTATCGCCCAGCCCGTCGATGATGCCCTGCACCACGTCCAGCTCGCGGGGCGTCAGCAGGTCGGGCCGGGTGGTGGGCGTGGGCTTGAAATGGGCCAGCACCTTGCGGGCCACGGCCCGGCTCATGGGTGCCCCGCCCTGGGCTACTTCGAGCACGGCGGCTTTCAGCTCGGCCAGGGGGGTGTGCTTGAGCACGTAGCCGCTGGCCCCCCGGCACAGGGCCTGGTAAATGCGGTCGGCATCGTCGAACACGGTTTGCATCACGATGTCAGTATCGGGCAGGCGTTGGCGCAGCAGGGGCAGCGCCTCCAGGCCGCTCTGGCCAGGCAGGGCAATGTCGAGCAGCAGCACCTGGGGCAGCTGGCGCAGGTAGGGCAGCTGGGCCAGCAGGTCTTCTACCGATACGGCCACGGCTACGCAATCGAATTCGGGCTGGCCGCAGAGGTAGCTGCGCAGCAGCTCGCGCACCACGGCGTCGTCTTCTACCAGGGCCAGACGGATGTGAGACATTGCATTCGGGGGTAATAAAGGAAGCGGGCGCAAGCCAAGTCAAAAATAGGCGTTCAGCCGCGCCGCTACTGGTGGCTGACGTGTAGCTGCACCGGTGGCTGGCCCGGTAGGCTGAGTGTCAGCAGGTAAAAGCCGGTTGGGAGCTGACTGGCCCCAGCAATGGGCAGCACACACCGACCAGGCGCGGCCAGCGAAGTAGTCTGGTGCAGCAACTCGCGGCCGGTCGCATCGCGCAGTACCACGGTGGCTGGTCCGGCCGCCGTGGCCGTGGCCTGCACTGTGAGTGTGTGCGTGAAGGGGTTGGGATACGCCACGGCGGCGGGCAGCGGGGCCGCCACGGCCAGCGTGCGCACGGGCGAGTAGCTGGCCGCGCCGCCCGCATCCTGCTGGCGCAGGCGGTAGTAGAGCAGCCCGGCGCCGTGGCGGGCCACCTGAGCATCGCGCAGCTGGTAGGTGTGGGGCTGGGTGCTGGTGCCGTGGCCGGGCACCCGGGCCAGCGCCGTGAAGATGCGGCCATCGGCGCTGACTTCGGGCTCAAAAAAGGCGTTGTTCTGCTCCGAGGCCGTGGCCCAGCGCAGGAGCGCGTCGGGGCCGGCGGCCTCGGCCGTGAAGCTGGTGAGCGCCACTGGCAGCGGGCTGGCGGCGGCACCCAGCGTCCAGCCCGAGAGATGGGTGAGGCTGGTCAGGCGGATGGTGCTGGCCGAGTCGGGCGCGGGCGGGGCCAGGCGGGTGCTGCCAGGCTCCAGGGCCCAGGGGCCGGCCAGCCCGCCGGAGCTGCTGTAGGGGCGCAGGTCGGCATCGGCCAGGCCGTTGCGCTCGTGGGCGAAGTAGTGCAGGTCGAGGGTGAGGTCGAGGCCGGTATCGGTGCCAGGCTCGGCGTTGTAGGCGCGCAGCACGCCCGGGCGGCTGCCCACACCAGACTGGGCCACGCCCGTGTAGCGGGTGAGGCGGGTGAGGTCGGGGGCGGTGCTGCCGCTGCGGCTGCTGAGCGTGAAGCCCAGGCCGCTGAAATCTTCGGGGCCAGCCCCGGCATCTACGAAGCGCCGGGTCTGGATACGGCCCAGCACGTAGCTCGTTTCCGACTCGTGCACCAGCCGGGCGTTGCTGAACAGCTCGCCCGCAAACGGATTGTCGTGGTACAGCTCGATGTCGACCAGGCCCGTGCTGAGCACGCCCCCGTCCATCGTCAGGAAGTGGTCGAGGCGCAACGGCGTGGTGAGTACGGCCGTGCTGGTCGAGTTCATCTGCAAATCAAAGAGCTCACCGACGCCCGACACCTGCTGCGGGGCCGCGCCGCGCAAAGCCAGTACTCCGCCGGTGTAGGGGATGGCACTGCTCACCAGAAACCGGGCGTCGTCGCTGCGGTTCAGCAAGTTGCCCGACACAGCCAGCGTGCCGCCCGCGAACCGGAATGCCGAGTACTTCTCGATGCTGAGCGTGTGCACCTGGGCCAGGGCGCCGCCGCCGAGCACGGGCGCGGAGCCGGCCACGGCGGGCACCCGGGCATTGGTGGTGGCGGTGGGCACGCCAGCGGTCCAGTTGGCCGCGTCAAACCAATCGCTGTTCGCCGTGCCGGTCCAGGTGGTCAGGGGCTGGGCGTCGTCGGTAGTAGCGCACAGGGCGAAGGGACGGGTACCGCCGCCGGCCACCCAGGCCCGCACGTAGAGCACCTCACCGGCGGGCCGGCCGCTGAGGCGCAGGTAGGAATAGCTACCCCGGCTGCCGTCGTCGTCGCACTGCACCTCGCTGAGGCTGCCGCACGCGCCGCTATACACGGCCAGGCCGGTATCAAAGGCCGGGTCGTCGGCCACTTCGCTGGTTTCGAGCACCACGATGCCGTTGGCCGGCACCGTGAGGGTGAACCACACGTCGCCGCCCTGGTAGTTGGCGCAGCTGGGGTCGGCCACGCCGAGGCTGGCCGATGCGCCGTCGACCATCACCTGCGTGGGCGCGGTGCAGGCCAGGCCCACGGCCAGCGGTACGGCCCCGGCGCAGTCGTCGTTGGCCAGCGGCGGGCCGGTGGTGAAGGCCACGGGCGCGCTGGCCGGCTGGCTACCGCCGCAGTCGCTGGCCACGGTGAGGGCGTAGGTAGTGGCCGGGCGCAGGTTAGTCAGGGTCTGACTAGGGCCGCTGGTGCGCACCGTTTGGGGGCTACCCCCGGCCGGGGTGTAGGTGATGACGTAGGTGCCGGCCAGCGCATCGCGCGTGAAGCGCACCGTGGCGCGGGCGGGGCCGACGTCGGTCACGGCCACGTTGGTGGGCGGCGCGCAGGCCGGCAGGGCCTGGGCGCATACCCCAAACGCGCCCTGCTGTGCGTTGCCATAGCTGCTGGCGCGCAAGTAAAGCACTTCCCCCGCCACCAGCCCGCCCGACTGCACCTGCGAGAACCGGCCGTTGAAGTCATCGTTGCAGGCCAGCTCGGTGAGGCTGCCGCAGCTGCCCCGGTACAGGGCCAGCTGGGTATCCGTGACCGGGCTGCCGGCCACGGCGCTGGTGCTGAGCTGCACCGCGCCGCTGGCGGGCACCGTGAGGGCAAACCACACGTCGCCGCCTTGGTAGTCGCCGCAGCTGGGGGCCGCCACGCCGGCCGAGGCGGTGGCGTTCTGGTTGGTGGCCGTGAGGGGCGTGCAGGGGCCGCCCACCGGGGCCACCGGCAGGGCCGTGGCCGTGGCGCAGTCATCGTTGGCCGGCGCCTGGGCGCGGGCGTAGGAAGCAGTCAGCAGCAGGCCACCGGCCAACAGCGGAGTCAGGCGGCGAAGGCGGAGAATAGGAAAAAAGAGCATAAATAATTACCTGGAAAACGGCTGGAATGCGTGCTGCGAAATGAGTGGGGGACTGGCCGAACAGACACTGCCGCCCCTGCTACGGCCGGCCCAGCCGGGCCTCGGCGGCGGCCAGCCGCTGCTCGAAAGCCTGCACGGTCGCCGTGGCCGAGGCGGCGGCAGCGGTGGCCTGCTGGGCGGCCTGCGTGGCCTGGGCGGTGCGGCCCAGCGCCTGGGCCTGGTGGGCGCGCAGGGTGCGCAGCTGCGCGTCGAGGGCCTGGGTGGCCGAGATGTTGAGCATCGAAAGGGCCTCGTAGTCCACGGCGCGCACGTCGGCGTGCTCGCGGCCGAACACGAATACCGGCTGCCCGGCCAGCGGCCCGGCCCCGCGCAGCGTGAGCACGGGGCCGGCGGCCCGCACTACCGTGGCCGTGGCCTCGCCGGCCGGGCCGAGCAGGCGCAGGCGCTGCCCGGGGCGCAGGCCACCGGCCGGGGCGGTGGGCAACGTCAGGCGCAGCAGCGAGTCGCCGGGCAGGGCTTCGGCGCGGCGGGCGGCGGCGTAGATGTCGGGCAGGAAGTCGGTTTTCCGGGTCACGGCCTGCGGAAAGATTTCCTCCACGTCCTGGGCAATGACTTTCTTGAAGGGCTGGGTGCCGTAGCGGGCGCGGTCGAGCAGCTGGTAGTCGGTCACGCGCAGGCGGCGCAGCAGGGCCAGGTCGGCAGTTCGGTCGCTCAGGCCAATGACCTGCTTGAGGCGGCGGTCCGACACGGCGTTCAGCTCGCCCACCACGAAGCGGCCTTCGGCCTTGATGGTCACGTCAGTGGCGTCGTAGTTGTCGGCGTACCAGAAGATGGCCTCCCAGAAGTCGATGCCGGGCAGCGTCCGGTTGTAATTGGCCTTGAAGTAGGCGAAGGCGTAGGGGCCGATGCTCGTGCGCAGGGCAATGTGCAGCGGCGCGGCCGGGGCCGTGGTGCCAATGCCCACCCCACCGTTGGATTTGCGGATGGTGAGGTAGGTGCGAAAGCTGCTGTTGCCTAGGTCATTGCCTTCCCTTATCTTGAAGTTATTGCCATCGGCGCGGTCCATGCCCACCGAGCAGAAGGCCTGGCCGGGGTGGTGAAACCACAGGTAGGCGCTGGCCGCATCGTGCCGCACCTCCAGCCAGCCGTTGAGCACGCGCGTGCTGCCCGCCACATCGAGTGGGTAGGCCGGGCTGCTGGTGCCGATGCCCACGTTGTCGAGCCAGGAGGTTGGGGCGAGGCTGCTGCCGCTGCGCTGCCAGGGCAGGGGCAGGTTGGTGAAGTTGCGGGCATCGAGGGCGGGCGCGGCGACGGCTACCACGGGCTGCAAGGTGGCCTGGCCGTGGTAGCGCGAGACCGTGGGCGAGCCGCTCTGAAACACAGCCAGCCGCGTACCCGGCCCCGCGTAGCTGGAGCCCCCGCCGCCGGTGCCGCCGCCGTAAACCTGCGCATAACCGGGCGCATTGCCGGGGTTGATGTGGGCCCCGGCCCCGCCGCCGTAGTAGCCCCCGCCGCCCCCGCCGCTGTAGCCGCCGACGGCACTGCCGCCGTCGCCGAGCCCACCGCTGCCGCCCGGCGCGCCGACGCTGCTGCCGGTGGTGCCGCCCGCCCCGCCACTGCTCTGGCTGCCGCCCCGGCCGGCCCAGGTGCCGGCTCCACCATCTTGGGGGCCGCCCTCGCCGTCGCTGCCGGCGGGGTAGCCCCCGCTGCCGCCGGCGTAATAGCCGCTGTTGCCCGACTGGGTGCCGCCGCCACCGCCCGCCACCAGCAGCCGGCCGGGATAGCCGCTGCCGGGCAGGCGAATATCGGTGCCGCCGCCGCCGCCGCCGGCATAGCTGGAATTACCGCCTCCGTTATAGCCGCCGCTGCTGGAGGAGTAGTAGTCCCCCTGGCCGCCCACGCGCACCTCCAGGGCCTGGCCCGGCACCACGAGCAGGCGGGCGCGCACCGTGGCGCCACCGCCGCCGCGGCCCAACGGCCAGGATGGGAGACCCGCACTGCCGGAAGCGCCCCGCAGGGTGGCATCGAGGGCGTACACGCCGGCCGGCACGGTGTAGGTGTAGGCCTGGGGCGCGGTGTAGGTTTGGGCGGGCAGGGTGGCTACCGGCGCCACGCTCAGCAGGGCCTGCCAGCCGGTGCCGTTCCATTGGTTGAGCTGGTTGGTGGTGGTATTGTAGGCCAGCAGCCCCACGCTGGGGCCGCCAATGGCTGCCAGCTGGGCCTGCGTAAGGCGCGGCAGTAGCAGGCCCTGGGTGGTGCTGCTCACGTCGAGCATAGCCGAGGCGTGGGGCGTGGGCGTGCCCAGGCCAATGCTTTGAGCCCCAGCGCGACCGGCCCCCACGGCCAGCGGCAGCACCAGCAGCAAACGCGTAGAAAAACCCATTGTCGAGAAGTGAAAAACGGGCCCGCGGTCAAGCAAAAGTCCGGGCGGGCAAATGAGAAAACCCGCTGCTCCTAGCGGGCGGCGGTGGGCTGAGCGGCCTCCAGGGCTTGTAGGCGCTGGGCCAGTCGGGGCACCTGGGCCTCGGCCTCGGTGGCGCGGGCACTGGCCTGGCGGGCCTGTTGGCGGGCGTCGTCGGCCTGCTGCTGCAAGCGGGCGTACTGCTGCTTCAGGGTTTCGAGCTGGCGGTCCAGCTCCTGGGTGGCGCTCACGTTGAGCATCGAAAGAGCTTCGTAGTCGACGGTGCGCACGTCGGGGTGCTCCAGGCCAAACACGAATACGCGCTGGCCAGCCAGCGTCTGGCCGCCGCGCACCAGCAGCTGCGGCTGCCCGGCGGCCGTGGCGCGGGCCAGCCGCACCACCAGCTCGCCCTCCTCGCCAATCAGGCGCAGGGCCTGGCCGGCGCTGCCCGCCACGGGCAGGCCCCGGCCGGCGGGCAGCGTGAGCAGCACCAGCGAGTCGGCGGCCAGGGCGGCGGTGGCCGGCGCGTACACGTCGGGCAGGAAGCCGCGCTGACGCTGCACGGCCTGCGGAAAGACTTCTTCTACGTCCTGGGCAATGACTTTCTTGAACGGCCGGTCGCCGTACGCGGCGCGGTCCAGCATCTGGTAGTCGGTGATGCGCAGGCGGCGCAGCAGGCCCAGGTCGGCGGCGGCGTTGCTCAGGCCGATGACCTGCTTGAGGCGGCGGTCGGACGTGGCATTAAACTCCGAGGCCACCACCCGGCCCTCGGCCCGGATGGTGACATCGCTAGGGTTGGTGCCGCCGGCGTAGCCGTAGGAAGCCACGCCGGCGCCGCGGGTGAAATAGGCGTAGTTGAACGCCCCGATGCTGGTGCCGCCGCGCACGTCGAGCGGGGCAATGGGGGCCGCGGTGCCGATGCCGATGAAGCCGGTGGCCTTGCGGATGGTGAGGTAGTTGCGAAAGCTCCGGTTAGAAAGGTCGTTGCCCTCCGAAATCTTAAAATTGTTGTCGTCGCTGCGGTCCATGCCCATCGAGTAGAAGGCCTGGCCGGGGTGGTGAAACCACAGGAAGGCGTTGGCGTTGTCGTGGCGCACTTCGAGGGCACTGTTGAGCACGCGCATGGTGCCGGCCACGTCGAGCTGCGCCTGGGGGGTACTGGTGCCGATGCCCACCGCGTCCGACACATTGCTCGGAACCAGGCTATTGCCCGTGCGCTGCCAGAAGCTGGCCACGTTCACGAAGTTGCTGCCGTCGAGCACCAGGGGGTCGAGCGTGCCCACCACTTCCTGCCAGGCGGTGGCGGTGCGTAGGTTGAGGCGGTTGGTAGTGGTATTATACACGAGCAGCCCCGCCGCCGGGCTGGCAATGGCGTCGCGCTGGGCCGTGGTCATGCGCGGGGGCAGCAGGCCCTTGGTGGTGCTGCTCACGTCGAGCATGGCCGAGGGGGCGGGCGCGGTGCCGATGCCCAAGGCCTGGGCCTGGGCCGCGGTAGCTCCGGCGCCGGCACTGGCAGCTACGGCCAGCAGCGCGGCCAAACAGCGGGAGGAAACGAGTGGGGGCATAGCCGGAAATAAAGTCGTCGGGGAAAGCGTCGCAAAACTACCGGGCCCCCTCGGGCGGCCGCAACGGGGGCTTGTACCGCATTTGCGGTACAAGCCCCCGTTGCCCGGCCCTGAGCCCTGGCCGGAGCTTTGTACCGCCGCTAGCCGGGCTCTTTTATTTCCGCAACCCCCTCAACTTGTGTTCTTCATGAAGCACCTCCTACGCTCCCTTGGCCTGCTGGCCGGGCTGGCCGCCGCCAGCCAGCCCCTGCGGGCGCAGGCCCAGACCGGCGGGGTGGGCATCGGCACGGCCACGCCCGCGCCCTCGGCCCTACTCGACCTCACCAGCACCACCAAAGGCCTGCTGGCCCCGCGCCTCACGGCCGCGCAGCGGGCGGCTGTTGCCAGCCCGGCGGCGGGGCTGCTCGTGTACCAGACCGACGGCGTGCAGCGTGGCTTTTGGTACCACGACGGCAGCACCTGGACCTACCTCAGCCCCACCGCCGCGGGCGACAACCTGGGCAGCCACACGGCCACCCAAAACCTGAACCTAGCCGGCAACCAACTGGTGGGCAACGGCGGCACCCAGGGCCTGAGCATCAGCAGCACCGGCCAGGTGGGCGTGGGCGTGGTGGCTCCTGCCGCCCGCCTCGACGTGCAGGGCGACCTGCGCGTGGGCTTGAGCACGCCCGCCCTTACGCCCGGCAGCTTCGGCAACCCCACCCCCAGCAACCCTACGCTCCTGTACGGAGCCGGCCAGCTGGGGCAGTCGTTTACGGTGCCGGCGGGCATCCGGCAGCTGGTAAGCATCCAGGTGGTAACACGGCAGTCTACCCAGCAGCCAACCGCGCTGGCGTTGTACGCCGGCAACACCGTGAGCGGCACCCCGCTGCTGCAGCAGCCGCTGACCATTGCCAGCGGCGGCCCGCAAACCATCACCCTCACTGCCCCGCTGCCCGTAACGCCCGGCGGCGTGTACACGGTGGTTTTTCAGGGGGACCCCAACCTTATTTATGCGATGGAGGCCGAAACCCAGAACGGCACCTACGCCGGGGGCGACGCTTGGACTGATATCGGCCTGCAAGCGGACGCCGACCTGACCTTTACGGTGCAGGGTAACTCCGGTACTACGCCCTTGGTAGAGCCGACCTTGTACGCCGGCAGCCAGCAGGTAGGCGTCAATACCTACGCGCCGCAGGCCACGCTGCACGTAGCCGGCGGCACCAGCACCGTGCGCCTGGAGGGGCTGGCCGGCACCGGCACCCGCATGCTGGTGGCTGATGCCACCGGCAACCTGGGCGCGCAGGCCGTTCCCACCGGCGGCGACAACCTGGGCAGCCACACCGCCACCCAAAACCTGAACCTGGGGGCCTACCAGCTGGTGGGCAACGGCGGCACCCAGGGCCTGAGCATCAGCAGCGCGGGCCAGGTGGGCATCGGCCTGGCGGCCCCGCTGCGGCCGCTCGACGTGAGCGGCCCCGTGCTGCTGCGCAAGCGCCTGGTGCTGGGCCCGCAGAGCGGGGCCGACCCCGCCAGCAACCTGGTCTGGAACCTGGACAACGAGAGCGGCGACCTGCGGGTATTTCAGGAAAATAACCTGGGCGGGTCCGGGGGCGTCGTGCGGATGATTATCAAGCGCAATGGCCGCCTGGGTGTGGGCACCGACAACCCTGGCCAGCTGCTGGAGGTAGCCGGCCCGATTTTCAGCAGCGCGGGCGGCTTCCGCTTTCCCGATAACTCGGTGCAAACCACCGCCGCCACGTCCCAGACCCTGACCGTGAGTGGCCAGAATCTGAGCATCAGCAACGGCAACACCGTGACGCTGCCCCTGGGGGCCGACAACCTGGGCAACCACACCGCCACCCAGCCGCTGAAGCTCAACACCCAGCCGCTGTACCTGAACCTGGCCAATGACCCCAACCACCAGCTACGCTTCAACCAGGGCATCGACGGGCCGCAGCTTTTTGGCTATAACGGCGGCGAGCTGGGGGCCAACGGCAGCACCTACCGCTCGGTACTGCGCTGGACCAATGCTGGCAACGTGGGCATTGGCACTGCCAGCCCGGCCTTCCCGCTCGATGTGCAGAGTACCGTCACGCCGGGCGGCTACAACTACATCTACCTCAGCAGCAGCGGGCAAAACGGCCTGATTGGCTACGCCGCCGGGGGCACCGGGGCCGTGAGCATCCGGGCCACGGGCCGGGTGCTGGCCTCGGAGTTCAACGCTACCTCCGACCGCCGGCTCAAAAACGTCATCGGCCGGAGCGATAACGCGGCCGATTTGAGCCTGCTCACCAAGCTGCGCATCACCGACTACACCATGCGCGACCGGGTGCAGTACGGCGACCGGCGCTTCAAGAAAGTTATTGCCCAGGAAGTGGAGGAAGTCTTTCCGCAGGCCGTAAACCAGCACCCTGGCTTCCTGCCCGACGTGTACGCCCTGGCCACCAGCGCCAGCGCCGCCCCCGGCGACTCGCTGCTGCGCCTCACGCTGCCGGCCGCCGTGGCCGCCCGGCCCGGCCAGCGCATCCGGCTGCTGAGCGAGGCGCGCGAAGTGGTGGGCACCGTGGTAGCCGCCACCGGCCCCACGCTGCTGGTGCGCGGCGGCCGGGTGCTGGCCGGCCGGCCGGTGTTCGTGTTCGGCCTGGAGCACCCCGACGTGCGCACCGTGGACTACGAAGCCCTGGCCATGCTCAACGTGAGCGCCACCCAGGAGCTGGCCCGTCAATTAGTTGATTTACAAAGACAAAACGCCCAGCTTCGCCAGCAGCACGCGGCCCTGCAAGCTGCCCAGCAGGCCGACCACGCCCGCCTCGACGCATTGCAAGCCCAGGCCACCACCGCCCCCGAACTAGCCCAGCGCCTGCAAGCCCTGGAAGATCTGCTCGGCGCCAAAGCTTCGGCGAAATAATGGCCGCCGTTCTCGCCAAAACCGCCCTGGGGCTGGCCCTCGCGCTGGCCGGCACCGCCCGCGCCCAAAGCCTCACCAACACCGGTACCCAGCTCACGGTGGCCGCCGATGCCCTGCTGGCCGTGCCCGGCGCGCTGGTCAACCAGGCCGGGGGCACGCTCACTACGGCCGGCACGGTGCTGGTGGGCGGCGACTTCACCAACGCCGGCACCGTGGTGCCGGCCAGCGGCCAGGTCGTGTTCACGGGCGGAGCCGACCAGACCTTGGTGCCCGGCGGGGCCACGCTGCCCAGCCTGGAAGTGCGCAACACCGGCCCCGCCGGCCAAAACCGCGTGCTCGTCACCGCCGACCTCACCGTAGGCCAGCAGCTCCGCCTCCGCAGCGGCCTGCTGCGCACTGCCCCCACGGCCACCGTGCGCCTGCCCGACGGGGCCACCCTCACGGGCGAAGGCCCCGGCCGCTACGTGCAGGGCCACCTGCGTGTAGAGCGCAGTGCCGTGAGCGGTACCGTGCCGCTCGACTTTGGCCACGGCTTCGTGTTGAATCCCAACGGTAACGCGCTGGGCACGGTACGCGCCACCCGCAGTGCCGGCCTGCAAACGGCGGGCCTGAGCTTCGCCCAAAACCCAGCCAACACCAGCCAGCATGGTATCGACCGCATCTGGACGGTGGTGCCCGACCAGCAGCCCGCTACGCCCATCAGCCTCACCTTTGCCTGGCTGCCCGACGACGACAACGGCCTCAGCTTTGGCAGCGCGCAGGCGTGGCGGCTGCCCGACGGCGGTACCGCCTGGCAGGCCGTGGGCAGCCCGGCCAGCGGGGCTGCCCGCAGCCTCACGGTGAGTAGCCTTGTTCTCTCGCGCTGGACGGTGAGCAGCCTGGCCAGCCCGCTACCCGTGGAGTTGGTTAGCTTCACAGCCGAGCGCCAAGGCCCCGATGCGCTGCTGCGCTGGGCTACGGCCTCAGAGAAAAACAATGACCGGTTTGAGGTGGAGAGCAGCCTCGACGGGCGCATCTTTGCCCACCTTGGCACAGTACTTGGTCGGGGCAGCAGTTCCCAGCCCCACGCCTACTCTTTCCAAGACCCCGACCTGGCCCGCTACGCCGCTGCCATGGTGTACTACCGCCTGCGCCAAGTAGACCGCGACGGCACGGCCAGCTACTCGCCCGTGCGCCCGGTGCAGGTGCCGGCCGGAGCGGACTTTGCGGTGCAGGCCTATCCGCAGCCGTTCACTACGACGCTCAGTCTGTTTATCCGCACGGCTGCGGCGGGGCCAGCTAACATTGCCCTGCACGATGCAGTGGGCCGGGCCTTGCTCACGCGCGCTGTAAACCTACTGCCAGGCAGCACTATGGTGCCGTTGCCTGAGGCAGCGGCGCTGCCCAGTGGGGCGTACGTTCTAACTATTAGCCAGAATCAGTACCACCGCACCGTGAAAGTCGTGCGGGAGTAGGGTCTGGGCTCTACTTCTTAACCAGTCTTTAAAGGTGCGTAATATCCGGAAAGGAAACCGATGATGAGGGCGCTAGTGTAGGTGTATAGTCCCAAGGAGTGACGGAGTATTTTCCGGGCCGGAGTTTCGCTCACCATTACGGGGCAAGTGCTCCATGGCAGCGCCCGCACAACTTAGGCGGTACAGCGTGCTATTCAACACAGCCAAGAAAATCTATAAAACTTAGTCAGGCGCTACAGCATCAAGTCGAAAATGGTGATTATATGGCGTAAACGTCCCGACGTGCGGGATGCGCGCATGGGTCCAGAGCCGGTTTTAACGGTGCTCACGGCCGAACAGGAGTCTATTGCCATGGCTTTTCGCCGGCACACCCTGTTAGTATTGGATGAGTTCCTATATGCGCTGTAACCCACAATTCCACACTTGTCGCGCTCGGCGCTACACCGCTGTTTTCCGCGCCACGGCATTGGCCGCTTGCCCCTGAACGAAGACAGGCAGAGCCTTCCGAAAAAGAAATCTCGCGACTACCCAGTCGGCTATCTGCACAGTGATTTTGCCGAAGTGTAGGTCGAAGAAAGCCGCTAGTATCTCTTTGTGACCATTGACTGCACCAGTAAAGTTGCCTTTCTGCTCTGAAACACCATCCATATGAAGGAAGTCCTCCAGCAACTGCAGGCCGAAAGGTATCCGGTCAACGAGGCCCACTTCCCATACTTCTCGCCCGGCCGCTACGAGCACATCAACCGACTGGGCAAATACTCCTTCACCAACCCGGCTCACTTGGACCCGCTACACCGCCGTCCACTCCGCCATCCCGGCGACCCGATGGCTTAGCGTGTAAATCCGCCCGTTTGGAAGAAGAACCCCTAGTAGGCGTAGGGCGCGGTGCCCGGCGGCAGCGGGCGGTAGCGCACGCCAGGGCGGGGCGGCAGCTGCCCGCGCTGCTGCCACTGCTGCGTTATCTCGTTTACTACCTGCCGTTGCGCCCGGGTGTAGAAATTGGCGTAATAGGCGTCGAGCAGGGCGTTGTTAGCCAGCAGCACCACCACCAGCATCAGGGGCAGGGCAAGTAAATAGATGCGCTTGAGGCTGGCAATGAACCGCTTGCTGTAGTGTTTGGTGGGCATAGGACGAAGGTTGGCCGAAAAGTTGCACTCGTATCGAGGGTAGCTGTTCGCCGCCCGCTCCGCGCTCGCCCTAGCCCCACCCGGCGCCTTAATACAGCTTGTTCACCCCGTCGGGTTGTACCGATACTACGCCCGGCACATTCTGGAAGAAGCGCATGGCCTCTTCCTGCGTGGCGGAGGCCGGAATGGTTACGGCAATGCCGTTGAGCTCATTATACTGGTAGATGACGGTGGCCTTGTATTGCTGCGCCGCTTCGAGCAGCTTGGCCTTGCCGATGGTGGCGTCGTAATAAATGATGAGCGTGGAGCCGTTCGGCGCGGATTGCGCCGGCAGCGGCGGGCTTTGGAGCGGCCGGGCCGAGTGGCAGCCGGCGATGGCCAGGGCAAGCAGGCAGGGAAGCAGAATATTTTTCATCCAAAGTCAGGAACACAAATTCGTTGCCAGGCTGCAGAAATTAAGCTGCACCATTAAAGGCAGTGTCTATTCGCCCAGTGCGCACGTCCCCCGCTCACCGCCCTGGTGCAGCGTGTAGCCCAAGCCGTACACGGTGTCGAGGCTGACGTCGCAGCCGGCGGCCCTAAGCTTCTGGCGCACGTTCTTGACGTGGGTGTAGAGGTAGTCAAGCGAATCGACCATACCCACGTTTTCTTGCAGCACGTAGTCCGACAGCGACTCCTTAGCCACTACGCGGCGGCGGTTGAGCAGCAAATAGTAGAGCAGGCGCAGCTGGCTCTGGGTGAGCTTGAGCGGCGCGCCGGCCACGGTCACGGCGTGGGTATCGAGCTGGTAGCGCAGGTTGCCCAGGCTGAGTTCGGCGGGCTCCTCGGGGTGGCGGCGGCGCAGGATGCTGCGCACCCGGGCCAGCAGCTCGTCGAGGTGGAAGGGCTTGACCAGGTAATCGTCGGCCCCCAGGTCGAGGCCGCGTAGCTTGTCGGTGAGGCCGTCGCGCACCGAGATGATGAGCGCGCCGGGCCGGGTTTCCATCGCCTTAACGTACTCGAACAGCTCGAAGCCCAGTCCGCCGGGCAAATTCAAGTCCAGCACCACCAGGTCGTAGAGCCGGGTCACGAGCCGGTCCTCGGCCTCGCGGAAGGTATAGGCCGTTTCGCAGGCGTAGCCATCCTCCTCCAGCACCGTTTTGATGCTCGCGGAAAGCAGCCTTTCATCTTCGACTAGTAGAATTTTCATGCGTGGGCGGGGCTAGGTTCTAGATGAGAATAAAAGCCTGTTTGGGAAGTTGTTAAAAAAAACGCTCGTCATGCTGAGCGGAGCGCAGCGAAGTCGAAGCATCTCTACCGGAGAACTAACTCCTGACGCCAGCAACGAAGCGGTAGAGATGCTTCGGCTCCGCTCAGCATGACGGCCTGGGGGAGCATCGGGAAAATCCTACCGCCAGCCGCCGCCCAGCGCCCGGTACAGCTCCACCACGGCTCCCGACTGCTGCCGGCGGATATCGACCAGCGCCAGTTGGCTTTGCAGGGCGTTGCCCTGGGCCGTCAGTACTTCGAGGTAGCTGGCCAGGTTGCTGCGAAACAGCAGGGTGGCGTGGCGGGTGGCCTGGTGCAGCGTATCGACCCGGGCGGCGGCCAGGGCGGCTTGCTGCTGGGTTTTCTCCACCCGCACCAGGGCGCTCGACACCTCGCCGGCGGCCGTGAGCACCACCTGCCGAAAGGCCAGCGCGGCGCGCTCCTGGTCGAGGCGGGCCAGCTCCAGCTGCGTGCGCAACTGCCGCCGCTGCACCAGCGGCTGCGCCAGCCCCACCCCGAAGCCGGTGAACACGCCGCCCGGCACGGCCAGCCAGTTGCTGAGCACGAAGGAGTTGAGGCCGGTGGTGCCGCTCAGCGTCAGGGCGGGGTAGAGGCTGGCCTGGGCCGCGCCGGTGCGGGCGTTGGCCGCCACCAGGGCCAGCTCGCGGGCCCGCACGTCGGGGCGGCGGCTGAGCAGGGCCACGGGCACGCCCACGGCCAGCGGACCGGCCGGGGCGAGGGGCGCATCGGTGGCGGCGCGGGATACGGCGGCGGGCGCCTGGCCGGTGAGCACGCGCAGGGGGTTTTCCTGCTCGATGATGCCTTGCTCCAGCTGCGGCACGAGCAGGGCGGCGGCTTGCTGCTGGGCGGTGGCCTGGTCCACGGCCAGCGTGGTGACCAGCCCGGCCGTCCATTGCAGGCGCAGTAGGCGCAAGGTGCTGTCGTTGAGCACCGTGTTGCGGTGGGCAATGGCGAGCTGGGCATCGAGGCGCAGCAGGTCGTAGTAGCCCTGGGCTACTTGAGCCACCAGTTGGGTTTGCACGGCCTTGCGGGCTTCGGCGGTTTGTAAATATTCGGCGCGGGCGGCCTCTTGCAGGCGGCGCAGGCGGCCCCACACGTCCAGCTCCCAGGCGGCGGTGAGGCCCGCGTTGTAATCCTTCACGGTGCGCGTGCCCACAAACTGCTCGGCGCTGATGCCGCCCAGGCTGTTGCGCGAGGCCGTGTTGGAGGTGGCTCCCACCTGCGCCGTCACGGTTGGCACGTAGGCCGCCCGGGCCTGGCGTAGCAGCTGGTCGGCGCTTTCGAGGTTGCGCAGGGCCACTTGCAAATCCAGGTTGTGCACCAGCGCACTGTCGATGAGCTGTTGCAGGGCGGGGTCTTGGAACAGGCTACGCCAGGCTACGTCGGCTAAGGTGGTGCTGTCAGTAATGGCCAGCGGGCCGGACGCGGCGCGGTACTGCGCCGGCACGGGTAGCGCCGGCTGGGTGTAATTCTGGCCCACCCGGCAGGCGCTGGCTAGTAGCAGGAGCAGGAAGAGAAGAGGCAGGCGGCGGGAAGTCATAATTTAAATTGAAAGGCTCTTCATCATTTGCTAAAAACCGTTCAGGTTGTCATGCTGAGCGAAGCGGAGCGCAGTCGAAGCATCTCTACCGCTTCGTTGCTAGTGTCAGGAGTTAGTATTGAGGTAGAGATGCTTCGGCTGCGCTGCGCTCCGCTCAGCATGACGAATTAGAAGAAAACACAAGACCCCAAACAGTCTCAAAAAGAGGCTAAAAGCAGGCCCTAGCCCGGTTTCGCAAGGAATGAATGGCGCGGCCTTACTGCGCGGCCACAGGCTGCAAGTCGGCGGGAGCCGGCTCCTTTACCGCCCTCGGCACTCCGCTGATTTTCTCCTGCAAGCCCTGAAACACTACGAACAGCACCGGCACTATGAGCAGCCCCAGCACCACGCCCGAGAGCATCCCACCGGCCGCCCCCACGCTGATGGAGCGGTTGCCGATGGCCGACGGCCCGGTGGCGCGCATCAGCGGCAGCAGGCCCGCTATAAAGGCCAGCGAGGTCATCAGGATGGGGCGCAGGCGCAGGCGGGCGGCTTCGAGGGCGGCCCGGGCCAGGCCCCGCCCGGCCTGCCGCCGCTGCCGGGCAAACTCCACGAGGAGGATGGCGTTTTTGGCCAGCAGGCCGATGAGCATCAGTAGGCCCACCTGCACGTAGATGTTGTTTTCGAGGCCCGCCAGCCGCACGGCCAGCAGCGCGCCCAGCACGCCGGTCGGGATGGAGAGTAGCACGGCCAGCGGCACGATGTAGCTCTCGTACTGGGCCGCCAGCAGGAAATACACCAGTACCAGGCACAGCCCAAACACCAGCACAGACTGGCTGCCGGCGGCAATCTGCTCGCGCGTCATGCCCGTCCACTCGTAGCTGATGCCGGCCGGCAGGTGCTGCCGGGCCACCTCCTCCACGGCCCGGATGGCCTCGCCGCTGCTGCGGCCCGGCGCGGCCTGGGCATTCACCGTAATGGCGTTCAAAAGGTTGAAGTGGGCCACCGTCTGGGGGCCGTACACGCGCTTAAGGGTGAGCAAGGTCGTGACCGGCACCATGGCCCCGGCCTGGTTGCGCACGAACACGCCGTCGAGCGACTGCGCGGTGGCCCGGCTGGCCACGTCGGCCTGCACAATGACGCGGTAGTACTTGCCGAAGCGGTTGAAGTCTGAGGCCTGGGCGCTGCCGTAGTAGGCTTGCACGGTGCCCAGCAGCTCGCGCACGCTCACGCCCAACTGCTTGGCCTTCACGGCATCGACCTGTAATTCCAGCTGCGGGTAGTCGGCCCGGAAGCTGACCGTGGCCAGCCCGATTTCCGGGCGCTGCCGCAAGGCCGCCGCGAAGTCGTGGGCCACTTTGCTGAACGTCGGCAGCGCGCCGCCCGTGCGGTCTTGCAGCACCAGCTCCAGGCCGCCCACGGTGCCGAAGCCCGGCACGGTGGGGTCGGCAAACACGAAAAACGAGCCGTCGGGAATGGTGCCGAGCGTGGCGTTGAGGCGGGCCAGCACGTCGCCCACGGCCTGCACCGGGCCGCGCTCGGCCGCCGGCTTGAGCTCCAGCAGCCCGAGCGCGCCGCTGGGCGTCACGGCCGAGTTCAGGATATCGAAGCCCGATACCGAGCTGGCACTGGCGATGGCGGGGTCTTGGGCCAGCAGGCGGTTGGCCTTGGCCAGGGCGGCGTTGGTGCGGGGCAGCGAGGCCCCGGCGGGCATGTTCAGGGCAAACAAGGCAAAGTTCTTGTCTTCGTCGGGAATGAAGCCCTTGGGGGTGGTTTGCAGCAGCCAGAAGGCCAGGCCGAAGACGCCGGCCAGGCCCGCCAGGCTCAGCCAGCGGTGGCGCACCAGCGCCCGCAGGCCGCGCACGTAGCGGGTGGTCAGGGCCGCGAAGCCCGCGTTGAAGGCCGCCGTGCCGCGCGCTCGCCAGGTCAGGGCTTGGCCCGCGTCCGCGCCGTGGGGAGGCTTCAGCAGCAGCGCGCACAGGGCCGGGCTCAGGGTCAGGGCGTTGAGGGCCGACACGCCGATGGCAATGGCCAGGGTGAAGGCAAACTGCTGGTAAAACACCCCCGTCGGCCCCTCAATGAAGCCCACCGGCACGAACACGGCCGCCATCACCAGCGTGATGCTGAGCACGGCCCCAGTAATCTCGCCCAGGGCCGACACGGTGGCCTCGCGGGGGGCCAGGTGCTCGTCGTGCATCTTGGCGTGCACGGCCTCCACCACCACAATGGCGTCATCGACCACGATGCCGATGGCCAGCACCAAGGCAAAGAGCGTGAGCAGGTTAATCGAAAACCCAAAAAGCTGCATGAACAGAAACGTGCCCACCAGCGCCACCGGCACGGCCAGCGCCGGCACCAGCGTCGAGCGCCAGTCCTGCAAAAACAGCAGCACCACCACAAACACCAGCACGAAGGCTTCAATCAGCGTGTGCTTCACCTGCGCAATCGACTCGTCGAGCTGGCGCTTGGTGCTGTAGGGCACGCCGTACTTGATGCCCTTAGGGAAAGTCTTGGCCTTGGCTGCCAGCAGCTTGTTGATTTCCGTCTGGATGCGGTTGGCGTTGGAGCCGGCCGTCTGGATGACGCCGAACGAGACGCTGGGGTGGCCGTTGCGGCGCGAGTCGCCGCCGTAGGAGTAGGCACCCAGCTCCACCCGCGCCACGTCGCGCAGGCGCAGCACCGAGCCGTCGGCCGGCGCCCGGATGATGATGTCCTCGTACTGCGCCGGGCGGTTGAACTTGCCCGCGTAGTTGACCACGAACTCGAACGCCTCCTGGCTGCCCTCGCCGAACTTGCCGGGGGCCGCGTCGAGGCTCTGGTCCTGAATGGCGGTCATCACCTCGGCGGGCGTCAGGTTGTAGGCCGCCAGCTGGCGCGGGTTCAGCCACACCCGCATCGAGTAGTCCTTGTCGCCGAAGAGCTGCACGTTGCCCACGCCGCTCACCCGCTTAAGCTCGGGCAGCAGGTTGATTTTGGCGTAGTTCTGCAAAAACACCTCGTTGTAGGCCGGGTTCTCGCTGTAGAGGTCCACGTACATGATGGTACTATTCTGCTGCTTGGTGGTGGTGAGGCCGATTTGCAGCACCTCCTGCGGCAGCTTGCTGGTCACCTGGGCCACGCGGTTCTGCACGTTCACCGTGGCCTGGTCGGGATTGGTGCCGAGCTTGAAGTACACCGTCACCGACACCGACCCGTCGTTGCCCGACGACGAGGTTTGGTAAGTCATGTTTTCCACCCCGTTGATGGCCTCCTCCAGGGCCGAGGCCACGGTGCGGGCCACCGTCTGGGCGTTGGCGCCGGGGTACACAGCCGTCACGACCACGCTGGGCGGGGCAATATCCGGGAACTGCGTGAGCGGCAGCCGCGTGAGCGACACGCCCCCTAGCAGCACCAAAATCAAGGAAATAACCGTGGCCAGCACCGGCCGGTCAATGAATTGCTTTATCATCGCAAAAAGGCGTCGCCGCTTAGTTGGTGGGCGTAATGCGCGCCCCGTCCCGCAGCTGGTCGAGGCCGGTAGTGACGAGGCGCTGGCCGCGCCGCACGCCCTGCACCAGGTAGTCGGGGCCGCTCTGGCCCAGCACCCGCACCTCGGTCTGGCGCACTTTATTGCTGTCGCCCAGCACGTACACGAATGTTTTATCCTGCAATTCGAAGGTGGCGGCCTGGGGCACCCGCAGCGCGCCGGGGTGGCGGCGGCTCAGTTGCAGGCGGCCGGTATTGCCCGAGCGCAGCAGCCCGCCGGGGTTAGGGAAAGTGGCCCGCAGCCCGATGGCCCCGGTGCCGGCCGCTACCTGGCCAGCCACCACGCTTACCCGGCCCGGCTGGGCGTAGCGGCTGCCGTCGGGCAGCACCAGCGCCACGGGCGGCAGGCGGCGCAGCTTGTCAGCCAGCGTAGCGCCGGGGTAGGCCGCCTTGAAGGCAATGAAGTCTTTTTCGCTGAGCGTGAAGTAGGCGTACACCTCGCCCACGTCGGAGAGCAGCGTCAGGCTTTCCGCGTCGGTGGGGCTCACCAGGCTGCCCACCCGCTTGGGCAGCAGGCCCACAAACCCACTCACCGGCGCTTTTATCGAGGTAAAGCCCACGCTAAGGCGCGCCGCCGCTACGCCGGCCTGCGCCTGCTCCACGGCCGCCCGGGCCGCCTGGTAATTGCCCTGGGCCGTTTGCAATTGGATGGGGGCCACGACCCGGTTTTGCACCAGCGGGGCGTATTTATCCACCTCCAGCCGGGCGTTGGTCAGGGCGGCCTGGGCCTGCTTCAAAGCCCCCAGGGCCGTGCCGAGCTGCGCCCGGTACACCTGGTCGTTGATTTTGAACAGTGGCTGGCCGGCCCGCACGGCGGCCCCCTCGTCCACGTACACCCGCGCCAGGGTGCCCGCTACCTGGGGCCGGATTTCCACGTTCACCCGCCCTTGCAGCGTGGTAGGGTACTCGTGCACGGTAACGGCCGTGGCCGTATCGAGGCGCAAAACCGGCAGCGCCGGGGCCGCTGGCGGCGGCGGCGTGGCAGCGCTGGCATCGGCCGCCGAGGATTGGCAGCCCGCCAGCGTCAGGCTGCACAGCGCGCCTAGGCAAGAGAGCCGGAAAACAGAAGCAAGTAGCATGGCAACAAGTAGGAGACGGGGTAAAGCACCCGCCCAATCCTGTCACGATTCTGTCGATTCTGGCTTTTTTCTGGGGTTTAAATCGGGTGGCTGGAAGCGCGGCGGCTCAGCCAGGCATCGACCGAAAACATACCCGGCCCGGCGATGAGCAGGGCCACGTAAGCGCCCAGGTACAGGAACGCCAGCTCGCCGCTGTCGGCACCCTGCAAGGCCCCGCCGTGCCCGGCCAAGAAGGCGACGCCCATCGTCACGACCAGCCCCAGCGCCGCGAAGCGCGCGAATAGGCCCAGCACCAGCAGGGCGGCCAATACCACCTCGCCAAACACGGCCAGCGCCGGGCTGGCCGTCGGCCCCAGCCCCAGAAAATCGATAAACTCGCCCTGGTAAGAAGCAAAGTGCAGGAGCTTGCCGCTGCCGTGCAGCACGAGCAGTAGGCCGCCAAACCAGAGGCGGAGTAGCAGCAGGCCGGCATCTGGGCTGTAAGGAAAACGCATGGTTCGTAACATAGTAAACTGCGTAAAATAGTTGCTTGCAGCAAAGAATTGGTTCAGCCAGGCCCGTAAATTATACCCAGGTGGTACGCCAGGCATCACGAAAAAGCCGGCTGACAAACTCGCCGAAGAAACCCAAACCACTCCCGCAATTCTGTCACGATTCTGTCGATAATTACTCTTTAATTTAGTCGCGCTACCGCGTCGGAAGCTGTTGCCATGACATTCATCAACATATGTTACTAGTTGCTACGCATGAGTAAAAGACAAGGCGAGCAGCTGCCGTGCCGGCTGCTTGCGGCGTGGCTGTTGCTGGTTGGGGGGGTACTGCTTGCGCAAGTATGCCTGGCTACGCGGCTAAGCTATTGGCTGCTGGTGGCGGTAGCCCTCGGTAGCCCGGCCGTCGTGCTGCTGCTGCTTTGGCTGATGGGGTGGCGGCTGCGCGCGGGGCTTCACCGCCTGCGCGCGTGGCGGCGCGCCAGTAGCCGGCGCCGCCAGCGGCCCGCAGATGCCTGGCCGCCGCCCGGGGCCGGCTGGGGCGACCCGTAGGCCAGACGCGGAAAGCCTGCGTATACTCATCTCACCGGCCAGGCCGGCCGGCTTAGCCTTTTCCAGCCATGTCCTTCAGCTTTTTTCGCGGCCAGCTGGCCGAAATTATTCAGTGGAAAGACCCGCAGCCGCACGAGCTGCTGCGAAAATTTCCGTCACCCCACGACGAAATAAAGACGGCCAGCAAGCTGCTCATCGGCCCGGGGCAGGGCGCGCTGCTGGTGTACGAAGGGCGGGTAGCTGACGTATTCGAAACGGAAGGGCTGTATCACCTTGCAACGGACAACCAGCCGTTCATCACCACGCTGCTGAAGCTGCGCACGGGCTTCGAGAGCGAGCACAAGCTGCGCATCTACTTCTACCGCCGCGCCGAAAACGTAGGCCAGCCCTGGGGCACGGCCACGCCGGTGAAATACCTGGACCCCGTGTACCGCTTTCCGGTGGAGCTGGGTGCGCACGGTAACTTCTCGTTTCGGGTGGCCGATGCCCGCCGGTTTTTTGCGGAAGTAACAGGCCTGGACGATACCTACACCGTGGCGCAGGCCACGCGGCTGCTGCAAAGCCGCCTGGGCCAGGAGCTGGCCACGCAGCTGGCCCAGGCGGGCTGGTCGTATCAGCAGCTTGATGCCCAGCTCGCTACCCTGGCCGCCAGCCTGCGCGAGCCGTTGGCCGCCGAGCTAACCCAGTTGGGCCTGGAGCTAACGGACTTTCGCCTCACCGGCACGCAGTTCGACGCGGGGACGCAGCAGCGCATCGGTCAGCTGGCCGGGGTAGGGGCTGGCAGCCAGGCCGCCGCCAGCGCGGGCCTATCCTACGCCGAGCTCGAAAAGCTTAACGCCCTGCGCGAGGCCGCCCGCACCAGCGGGAGCCTGGCCGGGGCGGGCCTGCAAGTAGGGGCGGGGGCCGAAATGGGGCGCCTGCTCACCGCTCCACCCAGCCCAGCGCAGGCGGCAGCCAACCCGGCCGAGCAATTGCAAAAGCTCAAGCAGCTACTCGACGCGGGCGTCATCACGGCCGCGGAATTTGAGGCCAAGAAAAAAGCCTGGCTGGCTAAGTGGGAGTAGCCGCCCGCGGGCCGAGACCGGTGAAAGGCGGGTCGGTAGCCGGCGCTTACTTCACTAGGTCTTCGCCGGGGTCTTCGGCCAGGTGCTGGCGCCAGAGCTGGGCGGCGTGCTGCCGAAAAGCCGCTGGGGCGGCTTGCCAGGCCGCGTCGAGGGCGTAAGTGCCGCCATCATATCGGCCGCCGCCGAGGGGCAGGCGGCTGGTGCCGCGCACGGCGTACTTGCGCGCGCCTTCGTACATGATGATTTTTTGGGTGCTGGGGCTGACGTCGCCGCGGCAAACGGTGCGGTACACCAGCCACACCTCGGCCGTGCCATCCTGGTCGAGGTCGGTGACAGTGAGGCCCTTGGGGCGAAAGCGCGCTTGCAAATCGAGCGGGCAGTCGCCTACAAAGTCGTGTACCTGCCAGCTGGGCGTACTGCCCGTGGCCGGGTACTGGTAGGCGTAGAGGTCAGCGCGTTGGGCATCGTCGGTGGTTTTGGCGGCCGGGTCGGCGGTGGGGCCGCTTTGGGTGGCCAGCACGGTGTAGGTGCCGGTGCGGTCGGTGTAGCGCAGGGCCTGCACCACGCGGCCGGCGTGTTTCAGCGCGGGCGGCACGGCGGCTGGGGCTAGCGGGCTCACGCGAAGCTGGGCGTGCGCCGCAGCCGCCATTAGTGTCAAGCAGCTTACGAAAGGCTTAAGCATAAGAGAAAATGTAATACAAAAGAAATCTACCAGTTGCTACCCGCCCCGCCGCCACCCGACGAGCCCCCGCTGCTGGTGCTGCTACTTGAGCTACTACTGCCGGAGCTGCTGCCCCACGATGACGACGATGCGCTACCGGCCGAGCGCGCGGCCGGGCTCGGTAGCTGCGCAATGTTTTCCCGCGCTTTTTCCTCGTGCTGGCAGAAACGACATTTCCGCACCCGCCAGCCCCAGCCCGCGGCGGCGGTGGTGGCGGCTTGCACGGGTTGCAGCTGCCCTTTGGCCAGGGTGCGGTAGTGGCAGGTGGGGCAGGGGCTGGCCTCGCTTTCTAAAACAGAGTAGCCCAGGGCGAGCTGGTGCGCCCGCGGGCACGCCCACACGTCGTAGGCCACCGACCACATGGCCTCTTCGGCCTGCTGGCCGGGTGCCAGGTGGCTTTTGGCTGCGGCCGCGGCCAGCTGGTGCATGGGCTCGCCGCAGATAGGGCAGGCAAAGGGGGCTTGCCGTAGCTCGCGCAGCTGCCGCCGGTAGCGGGGCCAGTACCAGGCCAGCAGCACCGGAAACAGGTAGGCCGTGAAGCCCAGGCCCTGGTGCGCCCGTTGCCGCCGCTCGTACTCGGCCGGGCGCTGGGCGGGCGGCACCGGGCGCTGCCCGCGCCAATAATGATACCCGAAGTAGCCGTGCACGTACACCAGCGCCAAGCCATAGAGCAAGGCCAGAAATAGCCCGGCCGCCAGCGTGCCTTGCAGCGCCGGCACGGCCAGGCCCGCCAGCAGCCCGAGGGGCAGCAGCACCAGCCAGCCCCGCCCCCGCAGCCCCCGGGTGGTGCGGTACCACAGCCCCAGATACAGCACCAGCGCGGCCCCGGCCCCGGCCAGCGTACCTAGCGGCGGCCCCGGCGTGGGGGGCGCGTCGTGGTCGGGGGCGAGGGCCTCGCCGGGCAGGGCCGTGTTGAGCGGGTCTTCATCGGCCAGCATCCCGTTCTGCGCCATAAGGGCCCGTTGCAGGCTGTCTACGTAGAAGGCAGACGAGTCGGCGGCGGTGCGTAGCACTGGCTTGGGCAGCGCGGCGGGGGGGCGCAGCCGCCTGATGAGGGCCGCTACGCCCGCCTGCACGGCCCCGCCGTAGTTGCCCGCGCGGGCAGGCTCCAGCATGTAGCGCTGCTGAATGCGGTAGCAAATGAGGTCGGGCAGGTCGGCTTCGAGGCCGTAGCCGGTCTCAAATTCCACGCGGCGCTGGTCGAGCACCAGCAGCAGGAGCAAGCCATTGTTGGTGTTTTTATCGCCGATTTTCCACTTGTTAAATAGCGCCGTGGCCGCCGCTTTGGGCACCGTTTCGCCTATGCTCCGCACCAGCACCACGTCGAGGTGCGCCCGGCCGCTGCGGTCGAGGCTATCGAGCCGGGTGTTGAGGGCCAGCCGGGTATCGGTATCCAGCAGCGAGTCGGGGTCGCTCACGTAGGTTTCGCCCAGCGTCTTGGGGTCGGGGATGGCCGTGAGGTAGTCGGCCGCCGGGCGCGCGGCCGGCTCCGGCGACTGGCAGCCCGCCAGCAGCCCCAGCAGCCCGGCCGCTAGCAGGGGGCGCAGCCAGCGGCGCACCAAGGGGGCGGAAACGGAAGCAAGCATAAGCCACAATGCTACGAATGGGCGTTGAACGGCCAACCGCTGCCGGCAGTTGGGGCGGGGCCGGGTTGCCGTCGGGCCCGGCTTTGCGTATAAGCCGGCGCATGGCCAAGACCCTACGCCCCATCCGGTGCCCGCAGTGCGGCAGCCCCGACCAAACCGCGCTCGGCCCCGACCAGTACCGCTGCAACGCGTGCCAGACCGAGTATTACCTCGATTCGGACGACGTGACGGTGCACGTGCGCCACCACTACGACGCCCCACCCCCCCGGCCGGCCCCCGTGCCCCCGGCCCGGCACTGGCTGGCGAGCATCTTCCTGCTGCTGGCGCTGGGTGCCCTGGCGGGCCTGTACGTCAGCTTCTTCCGACCGCGGCAGGTGGGCGGGGCAGGTAGCGGCTCTGCGGCGGCCGACTCGGCGCAGGCGGCCCTGCGGCGGCCGCGCTGGCTGCTGGCCCACTCGGTGCTGCTGCCGGGGGCCGGGCAGCGCCCGGTGCTGGTAGTGGCCGGCGACTACCGCGGCCTGAGCGCCCGCGCGACCGAAACGCCCACCGTAGGGTGCTACGACGCCCTCACCGGCGCACCCCTGCACCAGACGGTGCTGCCGGGCAAGCCGCCCAGCCTCGGCCTCACCGACCTGCACCTCAAGCAGCTCTCAAACGGCGATACCTACGTGCTGTACCACAACGCAGTGTACCAGGTGAGCGCGGCCCCGCCCGCCGTTGCCGACGTAACGCAGGCGCTGCTGGGCGGGCAGCGCGCCCTGGCCAGCGGCATCGCCAGCCTCGACGTGGGCAGCAACGAGGGCGACCGCTTCTACATTTTCACCAACGACGGCCACCAGCTCAGCTTCTACCCCCTCGTGCGCCGCACCTACACCGACGACGAGCAGTGGGAGGCCGCCCACGACCGCGGCCCCGGGCTGCCCGGCAGCCGCGTGCGCACGGCCTTCGCCTTCACCCAGCGCGGCATGCAGCACCGCGAAGAGCCCATTCAGCTGCTCACCTACCAGTACCGCGACAACGGCGGGGGGCCTAGCGTGCGGCCCGAGTTTGCGTGGCATGACGACTACGGCGGCTCCGGCGTTTTCACCAGCGCCGACCCGCACCAGAAAACCCTGCTGGCGCGCACCGATGCCGCCAGCAGCCACGTGCTTTCGTACCGCGACTTCACGCCCGGCCGGCACTACTTCGCCCCCGCGCTGCTGCACTACGACGCCGACTACGTGCTGCTGACCAGCCAGGCCACGGCCGCCGCGGGCAGCCCGCAGCTGGTGCAGCTGCTCGACGCCCGCACGGGGGCCATCAAGTTCACCACCGCGCTGCCCGCCGGGTCCCCGCGCCCCACCCTGGCGCTACGCTACCCCGGTGGCTTCGTCATCGGCCACGGCCAAACCACCTACCCCTTGAGCCTGGCCGGTAAGCTGGGCCCGGCCGTGGTGGCGAAATAGCCCCGGGGCTAGGGCCGGTGGCAGTACCCAGCCGCGCGCAAGGCCGCGATGGCCGCCGTTAGCAACCACACCATTCGGAGGCTGCAATCCAGCGTGACCGGCTGTCGGTGGGCGGCCGTTAGTGGCTGTCTTGCAGCGACTCGGGGGGCAGGTGGGCAAAGCGTAGGGTGTCGCCGGCGTCGTCTACTACCTGCTGCGGCACGGTACGGCTGGTGCGCTGGTAGGTGCCGTCCGGAATGAAGCTGCCGCCGAAAAAGCAGTCGTTGGCCTTGGTATTCACCAGGCTTACCTGCGCTGCCGTGGGCGAAAAGCGAATCCTGAGCTTGCAGCCGTATGTGTCCGCGGGCGCTTTGCCGAAGTACGTGGCCGTGGCACCCCGCAAACGGGCGCGGCCAAAGGCATTGGCCAGCAGGTAAGACGGGGCGCCGCTGCTGGCTTGCAGGCTGAAGAGAATGGTCGAGTCGGACTCGGGGTACACCGTCAGGGTGCCGCCCACTTCCTTGTTTTCGGCCTCGTGCCACGCGTACTCGCCCGCGTAGCGCATGGTGCCGGCCGCCGCCGGGCGGCCCGGCGCGGCGGCGGGAGCAGTGGTTTGGGTGGTGGGCGGCGGGGCGGCGGGCTGGTCGGTGCAGCCGCCCAGCGCGGCCGCGGCCAGCAGGGCTAAGTAGGTAGTGCGCAGAGGCATTGGGCAAAAGAGAGTTAACAAACGGGGGGCTTACGATGGTGGAAACGGGGCGGCAGACCGCCCGGCTGGTGAAAACCGGGAGTGCGATTACTACGATGATGGTCAGTCTATTACTTACCCGCTAGGCCGCCCTGCGGCTGAATGAGCAGCTCGCCTTCCAGCGCGTAGGAATACCGCGCCTCTTGGCTTAGCCGGCTGCTAATCAAAGAGGTTATGAACAAATGCAGCTGCAAGCGCCCGGCGCGGGCGCGCACCACCACCGGGGCCGGCAGGTCGATGGTGCTGGCGCGGCGGCGGCCGTAGCGGCGCAGCAGCGAGTCGGTGGTGGGGCGCAGCCCCATGCGCAGCTGGCTGCGCCACGCGCCCGCCGCTGGCCGCTGCTGAAGCAGCAGACTATCGCCGGCCGGCGTCAGCAGCAGGCGGAAAGTGCCCTCCGGCACCGGCAGCGCCAGCAGTACCTCGCCCCGGCCGGGGGCGGTGCTGTCGGCCGCGGGGCTGGTGGCGTAGCCCAGGTTCTTGAGCCAGTAGCGGCCCTGGCCGAGGGCGTAGTAGCGCGGGGTGTCGCGTACGTAAAAATTGGTGTAGTCATCTGCCTGGTCGGGCGCGTCATGCAGGGCCGCTTGCAGCTCGTACGTTTCCAGGTAGCCGAAGCCGCTGAGGTCGAAGGGCCGGTAGCGCCGCCACTGCTGCTGCGCCCAGTGGCTTTGGCGGCGCAGCGAATCGGGCAGGGCCAGCGAGCCGGCAAACTGCGGCTGCAAGGCGGCCAGCGCCTCGCGCGTGCTGAAAAACCCGAACAGCGACGCCAGCCGCCCGTGCGCGCGGCGGGGCAGGTTGGGCACGCGGGCGCTGGCCCCGTCGAGGTGGCCGTGTTGCAGCAGGTGGTAGCGGGTGGTCAGCGCCCGCAATTGGCTTAGCTGGCTGCGTTCGGCCACGGCAAAGGCACCCCACGGCCCGGCCGCCGACGCAAACGCCAGCCCTGCCAGCGACACCGGCAGCCAGAGAATGCCCCGGCCCCGCCGCCGCCCAAAATAGCCCGCCACGCCCAGCAGCCACGCCGCCAGCAGCCCCACAAAATACCGCTCTTCCGTGATGCCGTAGTCGGCAATGCGCACCCCGATGGCCACCGCCAGCAGCCCCAGCAGCGGCACCAGCGCCCGGTAAAACCAGCGGGCGAAGGCGCGCACCCAGGCCTGGGCCGGGTGGTCGCGCAGGGGGTGAATGAGCAGCTGCGCGAAGATGCCCGCCGCCGCCAGCGCCAGCACCAGGCCCGCCACCCCGCCCTGCGGCAGCTCCCACCGCACCAGGATGCGCCCCAGGTAGGCGTAGAGAATGCCCGCGTACAGCGCCACCAGCGGCAGCAGCACAAACTGCGTAAATACCTTAAGCCCTTTCGGATAGGGTGCTTCCTGCTCCAGCGCGGCTAGGTCGGCGGGCACACCGGCCAGGAAAAACCAGGTGTTGAACAGCGCGGCCAGCCCCACGAACAGGTAGCCAAACCAGTTGCTGTCGGGATACCAGCCAAACAGCTCCCGCGCGGCCACCAGCGCCAGCGCCCCGCCCACCCACAGCACGCCCGCGTACAGCCCGCCCGTGAGCAGGCGCACCAACAGCGCCTCGTTGTAGCGCCAGAAGCCGGGCGTGTCGGCCCCGCGGCGCAGCTCGGCCAGGTAGGGCGCGGCGGCCACCGCCAGGTGCAGGCCCAGCAGCAGCACCGCCAGGCGCAGGCCCCACACCAGGCCCGGCAGCGCCGGGGCCAGCGCGTACCAGCCGGCCAGCAGCCCCAGCGCCCCCGCCAGGGCTAGCCCGCGCCCGGCCCGGGGCCAGCGGTAGCGCTCGGCGGCCAGCGTCAGGGCCAGGCTGAGCGGCAGGCCCAGGGCACTAGCCGAGAGGAGCGGAAACACCCAGCCGGGCGGGTCGTCGCCGCCGGTCGTCAGGCGAATGGCCTGGCAGCCAGCCCAGGCTAGCAGGCCGGCGCACAGCAGCGGGAGCGGAAAGCGCCGGGCCACGCGCCTGGCCTCGGCCAGCAGGTGGCCCGGGGAAAGAGAGTGCATAAGTGCCGCGAAGTAAATGCCGCGCAGCCCCGCGTCCGTTGGCCGGGGCCTGGCGGGGCTTACTACCGGGGCGGCGGGCGAGTTACGGCGCGGGTAACCTTGCCTACTGCCTTTGCGAATAGGCTGCCATACCTGACCCGTATGCGCTTTACCACCCTACTCGCCAGCCTGCTGGTGGGCACCGCCCCCGCCCTAGCCCAGACCGCCTACAACACGGAAGTGCCGAAGGATATCGTCATCCTGCAAAGCACCCGCGACTACGCCACCGCCCTGGCCACTGCCAAGCAGGCCGCCGCCCGCCTTCAGCGCCCGCTAAAGCTGGCTGGCAACCGGCCCAATAAGGAGCTGGGCCTCAGCGCCAGTCGGGCCGACTGCGCCGGCGCGGGCTACGACTACCCCTGCTACCAGCCCCGCGGCCAGGGCGGGGCCGAAAACAGCGACTACCTCTCCATCGAGTTTTCGGACGGCTACGCGGGCTTCGCCGAAGGCTACTACATCGTGGTGGCCGCGTTGGCGCCGCCGGGCTCGGCCGCCTTGCGCCAGGCGCTGGCCCGCGTGCAGCGCGCCTACCCCGCCGCCTACGCCAAGCGCACGGCCGTGTGGTTTGGCTGCATGCACTAGGCGCTCCCGGCCTTGGCGGCCACCCCGCTTTCTGCTGGGCGGGCCACGGCGCAGCCGCCCGGCCGCCCGGCTGGCCGCAGCGCAAAGGTGGCTGCGGCCAGCAAATGCCCGCCGGGGGCGGCGGGCTATTAAGTACCTCACTCAGCGAGATACTTCTTGCTATTTCATTAAAAACCAATGCGTAATTTGCTTGCGCTACTGCCGCTGGCCGCCACCGCCTGCCAGCCGTGCACGCAATTGCCACTCTCGGCGGCCGACCGCGCTTGGGCCGCCGCCTACCCCACGCTGGGCCAGCGCGTGGCGCTGCGGGGCAGCCGGGGCACCGCGCTGGTCTTGCGGGTAGCCGAGCGCGTCGATACCTACAACAACCAGGACTGCAACTGGCTGGAAGTGGGTACCACCCAGCCGGCGCATTTCCACGTGACGCTGCGGCCCGCCGCCGAGCCCCCGCAGGAGCGCAGCCGCCACGACCTCACGCTGTACCTGGAGAAGTGGAGCGCCGAGCGGCCCGCCCGGCTGGACTTTCGCCTGGCGGGCCTGGAAGCGTACTTCTACGAGCAGGACGACCGGCACCACTTTGCGCTGCAACCGCGCGCCTGCACCCTGGCCGATGGCCGCACCTTTCCGCACGCCTACTACTTCGCGGCCGGGCAAAACGCGATTGCCTACAACCCCACCGCCTGGCGGAGCTTCTACTGGGACCAGCAGACGGGCCTGCTGCGCCTGGAAGCGCCCGACGGTGAGGTATTTGACCTAGCGGCGGACTAATTTGGCTAGCCGCCAGATGCCGGGGGCTAGCGCGGCAACGGTAGCTGCACGTAGGTAGCGGGTGCCTCGTCGGCCAGGCTGCCGTCGGCGCTGGTGTGGCGCAGGCGCAGCAGGGCCACGCCGGGGGCTTGCCAGCGAGCGGCTTCGGGCTGCCAGGCAGTGGGCTCGCGCTGCCAGCGCAGGCGCGGCCCGTCGGCCGTTATCTCGACCAAGGACAAGGCGTTGGGCTGGTCGCCGCCCCCGAGGCCGGGGCTGGTCAGCAGCACGAAGCGGCCATCGGGCGAGGCCACGGGGCTGCCGAGCGCCTCCACGCGGCGGCCGGTGCGCTGGTCCACGAGCACCGTGCCGTCCGATTCCCAGTACCAGGCCCGCACCACCCACTGGTGGGCGGCGGGCAGGCTGCCCCAGTACTGGTAGCGCACGCCCTGGTCGTTTTGCAGCGTAAACTCGGCGGGCGGCGTCGAGGCCAGCCGCACGGGCGGCCCCTGCGCGGGCGTGAGCACCAGCACCCGCCCGGCGCGCCGCACCCGGCCCTGCGCGGCGGCCAGGGGCGGCCGCTCGGCCAGGCTGTCGTTGGCCACGTCGGGCAGGCCCCGAACGGGGAGCCGGTTGAATGCCGCCGCCGTGGCCGGCCGCAGCCGTACCACGCCGCCAGGCAGGTGCAGGGTGTCGCTGGGGTAAGCCAGCGCCGTGTCGGCCAGCGGGGGCGGGGCGGCGGCCGGTGGGCCGGCGGTGGGCCGCTCGGTGGCGGGCGCGTCGGGGCGGCAGGCGCTGGCACTGAGCAGCACGGCCGCCAGGCCCCCCAGGGCCAGGTGAGGAAGATAGCGCAAGGGCAAGAGGCGAAGAGGTAAGAACTAAGCTACGGGCGTTACGCCGCCCAGGTGCGCAGCCAGGCCAGGTATTCGGCGCGGTAGGCGTTGTCGTTGAGGCGGCTCACGAGCTGCGCCAGCTCGGCCGGCGCGGGGTCATCGTCGGAGACGCTGAACAGTAAGAACACCGGCCGGCCCGCCGCCTCGTCGAAAAAGCGCTGCTGCCGCAGCGCGTCCAGCACGTCCACGCAGGTGGCGTAGAGTTGCCGGCGAAACTGCGCAAATCCCTCGGGCGTGGCAAAGCCTGCGGCCAAATGGGCGCGGAGCTGGCCGCTCAGCGCGTCGAACTCGGCCTCGGCACCCGTCATTTCGTACCGCCACTCGGCCGGCTCAAACTTGGCGTAGGGCAGGTCGTCGGGCGCCTGGGCGGCCAGGTGCGCCAGGGTGTTGGCGGCCGGGCACACGGTCATGGCGCCTTCGTCACTGTAGAGGGCGAAGCTGTAGAATTCTTCCATGGGATGCCGGGCCAGCAGCTCGGTAAACGCCGCCCGGGTGGCCTGCGTAAGCCGCTGCGCAAACTGCTGAAAGTCAAAGCTCATAGTAAGTAAGCGAGTAAAAGGGCCGGGGGCGCGCGGCCCGCCTAGTGCCGGTAGATGTCGAAGCGCGCCAGCGGCACCCGGCCGAAGTTCTTGCTGGTTTTCATGCTGGTAGAGCCATGCTCGGGGTCGAAGGCGCTGTAGTGCTCGCCGCCGTCGCGGTGCAGCAGCCAGGTGCGGGTGCCCGGGTCGTATTTGAAGGTGATGAAGCGCGTCCAGCGCTGGCCGCTGCCGCCGTAGTGCTCCACCGTGAAGTAGCCGTTTTTGATGGTAATGCCCTGAAACGGGTCGCCCATCATGCCGCCGCAGTCCACGCAGTATACGGCGTTGTCGGCGCGAGCGGCGAGGGTGTAGGTACCGCCCGCCCCGCCCACGAACAGCAGCAGCGGGCGCCGGGTGGGGTGGTCTACCACGTCGGACGTTTTTTGCTCATCGGGCCGGCGCAGCACCACCACCCAGTCGGGTCGGGCGTCGCGGTTAAGGTCGCCGCGCTCGGCCGCGAGCACCTGGTAGCCCTGGGGCAGGGCCTGCCGGATGCTGGCCGGCAGCGCCGGTGCCGGGTCGGGCGGCGCAGCGCAGCCCAGGGTGGCTAGAAGGAGAAGCAGCATTGGGCTAATCAAGCGTAGGAACAGTGCCCGGCCGCGAGCGGGCCGCCGGCAGGCTTCTTCATACGGCCTAGTTGGCTGTTCGTTAGCTGCGCGTTTCACGGTTGCACCCCTATTTGCTGCCATGTCTAATCCTGTTCTGCTGCTGCTACTACTGAAATGGCTGATTAGCACGGCCTGCCAGCCCGCTAAACCCACTGCCGAAGCACCGCTACGGCTGGTGCGGCGGCCTGCGGACGGCGCCTGCGCCTACGTGTCGGCGGCGGGCGATACCATTATTCCGTTTGGGCGCTACGACGGGAGCGTGACCGCGCGGTTTGCGGCCGTGGCCATCGTGCGGCGGGCCGGGCGGGGCTGGGTGGGCATCGACCGGCACGAGCGGGTGCTGTTCCGGCCCTACCTCTTCGACAATGGCCCCGACTACCCCGCCGAAGGACTGCTGCGCATCGTGAATGGCGCAGGGCTGCTCGGGTACGCCGACGCGGCCACGGGCCGCGTGGTGGTGCCTCCGCCCTACGAGGCGGCGTTTCCGTTCGCGCACGGCCGGGCGCGGGTGGGCCGGCGCTGCCGGCTACGGCGGGCGGGCGAGCACACGGCCTGGGAGTGCGCGCAGTGGCAATACATCGACCGGCGGGGCGCGGCCCGGTAGCCCGGCGGCAGTGCCAGCGGCTCGGAGTCGGATAGACAGCGGCTTAGTTAGGAGCGATATGTAAAACAACCCGGGCCAAGTTCAGCATGACAATGAAGCATGCTAAGGCATTGTCTTACAAGGATTTTTACTGCAAGCAGATGACTAAAAATAAGCGGGAATGAGGCGTCGGGCTTATCCCTACAGCTGCCGCAGGATGGCCGGGTCGGTGATTTTATCGTCGTCCATTAGCAACTGGGCTTTGCTGAGGATGATGGAGAGTACGGCGTCGCCCTCGAAGGGTAAGAACACGTCGCCCTCGCCCAGAGTCTTGCGGCTGCGGTCGGGCACGATGCACAAGTACTGGTTGAGGGGCTCCATCAGGATGTTACCCGAGCCGAGGTGAATCTTGTAGACGTGGCGGTGGCCCTTCACCACCAGGAAATTACCCTTGATTTCGCTCACCCGGCCGATTTTTAGGCGCGGCACTAGCCGCTCCAACGCTTGCTTGCGGGTTTTGGCCACCTCGCTCAGGTCGCCAAACGAGTATTTCTCCCAGTAGGTGCGGTACTGGGCCAGGCCGCCGTTGTCGCGCCAGAGCGGGTCGTTGCCCACCGAGGCCACGCCCACGAACAAGTCCACGTCGCGCAGCACTTCGGAGAAGGCCAGCGGGGGCACCTCGGGCAGCGGCACCGGCTCGGCGGCCCGCACGAAGCGCACCTGGTCGGTGCTCACGTAGTTATAGATGCCGGTGTCGTTCCACTCGCCGTCGGCGTTCACCTCGCTCACCCAGTACTCGGCCGTAAGGTCGTGGGCGGGCAGGGGCAGGATGGCAATTTCGGTGTCGTAGCCCTTGTCGTAGGCCCCGAGCAGGCGGTAGTGCCAGCCCCGCAGCTTGGCCAGGCTGTTGAACTGATGCTGTTTGAGCACGTGGGCGGCCATGCGGTTGGAGTAGGTGCGGGTGCGCTCCTCCGGCGGGGTGAGCAGGTACACTTCCCGAAACGCCTGCTTGAGGGGCTGGCGCAGCTGGTGGCGTTCCAGCAGCGCGCGCCAGGCCAGCACCTCGGGCGCGGGGGCCAGCACCGGGTGCCAGAGCTGGAGCTGGGTATCGGCGGTGGGGGCGGGCACGGGCTGGCCGTGCGAGTCGCGCCAGGCGTCGTCCAAATACAAAGCGTCGTGGTGGGTGCCGCCGGGCTGGTGCAGCCGCCAGATGAGCGGCCGGGCCAGCAGGCTTAACAGGCCGTGCCGGAAGTAGTACTGCTCAAACCACGGCCAGGGGATTCGGCGCTCGTCCACGAAGCTGCGGTCGAGGCGGTCGCGCTGGGCGGCGTAGGTCTGCTGGGCCTGCGCCTGGGCGGCCTTCAGCTCCCGCAAGCCCTCGGCGTGGGTGGCTTTGAGGGCGGTGGGGGCGCTTTTGAGCATCTTGCCGGCTTTGTGCCACTGCACCTCGGCTTTGCCCTCGGCCAGGGTGAGGGTGGCCGCGTAGTCGCCCAGCGATTCTTCCCGCCGGCCGTGCTCCAGGGCGAAGTCCGGCACGGCCATGTCCTCGATTTCGGCCGGGCTCACGCCGAGCTTCGCCGATTGCTGGGCGATGTAGCGGGCGATGGTGGCCAGCGTATTCGTTTGCCGGATTTTGGCGCGCACCCGCGCCAGCGCCGCCACGCCGGGTAGGCCGTTTTGCGACAAGGCCAGCAGGCAGGCGTTGCCCAGGCCTGCGGCCAGCGGCCCCTTGCCCGGAATCTTGCGAAAGCATTTGGCGGCCAGTCCGGTGAGAGTTTCCAGCAGGGGCGCGTCGGCCAGTGGCTGCAAGGTCCAGATGAGGCCCTTAGCCACCGTGGCGTTGGCCTCGGTCACGAAGTCCCAGGCCGAATAGTGGTACTCGGTGCCGTTGTGGGTATAGGCGTGCAGGCGCTCGGCCACAGGCGTGTCGGCCAGCAGCTGTAGCCAGGCGCGGCCCTGCTCGCGTACGGCTGCGGGGCCGATGGCGGCGGTGGCCGCGTCCAGCTCCTTCCGGAATTTGGCCGTGGGCTGGCCCGCGATGGCCTTCTGCCACTGCTGAAGCAGGCCCAGCCAGGCGGCCGCGCGCGGGTCAGCGCGGTCGAGGCCGGCCACGAACTGCGTGAGCGCCCGGCCCAGCGGGTCCTCTTCCCCGAAAAGCAAAATGGGCAGCTCGTCCTCGCTGGCGGCTTGGGCCAGCAGCTCCTGGGTTTTAAGGTGAATGCTGCGCACGGTGTCGATTTGCCCGGCCGTGTGGTCGCGCAGCTGGCGCAGAAAATGCAGCGTGGCCTCGCCCAGCGGGGCCTGTTTGGCGAGCTTGGCCAGCTGGCCCAGGGCCAGCCCCAGCGGGAAGGCAAAAAGCCGCAGGCCGGGTGCCTGGGGCATCGAAAAGTCGAGCCCGTAGTAGGCAAACAGGCGCAGGTAGTCGGCCTCGGTGAGGGCCAGGCGGGTACGCAGCAGGGCCGCCAGCACGTCGCCCAACTCCCAGCGCAGCGAGTTGTTGGGCTGCGGCACGAGGCGGTTGATGGCCGCCGCCAGGGCCAGGGCCGCCCGGCCCTGGTAGGCGGCATCCCCGGCCCGGATGGCCTGGTAGGCGGGTAGCTCGCCGAGCTTGGTACCGTAGGGCTTGGCGAGCAGCTGGGGCAGCAGCTCGGCCAGCACGGGCTTCAGCTCAACGGCTTCGGGGCTGGCGTCGTCTAGCATGGCCGGGTTGAAAAAAGCTTCGGGAGCAACGGGCATGGCAGGGGTGGTAGCGGTGGGGCGGAAGAAGAGGTCGAGCAGGCGGGTGAGCAGCTTCATGCCCTAGCCGCCCACCAGGGGCGTGAGCTTTAGGAAACTGACGGTAGCCCCGTCGCCGAGCCACACTTCCTCGCTCAGGCTTTCGGCCTGCCGGTCATTCACCAGCACGAAGAAGCCGTTTTGCTGAAACGCTTCGAGGGCGCGGTACACCTGCTGCTCGGCATCGATGCGCTTGCTAGGCCGCAGCCGGTAGCCGTTGAGCACGCGCTCCGACTCGGTGGGCTGCACCAGGCCTTGGAAGGTGCCGGTCTGGCGCGCGTTGTAGGCCGCTACTTCGTCGTGCACGCGCCGGGTGATGAGCTCGCCCACGGTGAGCATCTCCTGGCTGATTTCCAGCTCTAATCGGTGCAGGATGCTACCGCCGGCCGTTTCGTCGAGAATGGTGAGTAAGGGCATAGGCTACGGGAAAACGGGTGGTAGTAAAAGCCGCCGGCTACCTTACTACGTGCCGGCGTTGTCGAAGTCTGCGACCCAGGTGGCGTAGTGCGGCCCGGCCCAGGCCCTGAGCCGCGGAAACAGCCACGCGGCGGCCCGGGGCGCCAGGTTGAACCCGCGCTCGTCGTCGATAATGGCTTCGTCCTCAAAGGCCGTGAGGGCGTGGTGCAGCGCCGCGCTGCACAGCAGCCACTGCCCGATGGTGTCGGCCAGCGTATCGCCGGCGTCCCAGGGACCCTGGCCGTGCTGTAGCCGCCGAATGCCCAGCGCGGGCTGGTCCAGGTCGAGCAGCACGGGGTCGGCCCCCTCATCGCCTAGCATAAAAAAGCCGGCGGGCCAGCCCGCGACGGGCGCGTCGGTTACCGGGTTCCAATTGTAGCCTGGCTGCCGCCGCCCCAGGCTGCCGAGGCCGTACAGGTATAGCGGGTTGCCGACGGTAGCAAACTCGACGTCTTCGGCCGGCGCAAATGTGTCGAGGTAGGTGGCCAGCTCCGTAGGCAGCGGGCGGCCAAACTCAGCCGCCAGCCGACCGGCCGCCGCGCCCCGCCCGAAGGCAAACGGCATACCGCCCGGCCAGAATTGTTGAATTTCGGCAAAGGCTTCGGGAAGGGTCATGAGCAAGGAGGGTGCCGGAAAATGGCCGGAAGGGTGGTTCAAAAGTAAGCTTTTCGCTAAAAAGAAGAATACTCCGGGGCGGAGTGCGGGTTCGGCATTGCTGCGGTGCGCCCCGCTTTTACAAGCTCAGCAGCTCCTTGAAGCGCACGGCCTGCCGGGTCGACACATCGACGCGGCGGCCGCCGCGCAGCTCCAGCAGCAGGCCGCCCTTGTAATAGGCGTGGACCTTCTCGATGGTGGTCAAATTAATAATTTGCTGGCGATTGACGCGAAAAAACAGGTCGGGCGGCAGCTTGTCGTCGAGCTGCTGCAACGACTTGTGGTGCAGCGGCGCGTGCGGCCCGAAATACACCCGCACGTAGTTGCCCACGGCCTCAAACAAGTCGATGTCGGCCAGCCGCACAAAGTGGCACTGCTCGCCGTCCTTGATAAATACCTGGCTCTGGGGCGTGAGGCGCGGCCCGGCTACCGGGCTGGCGGGCGCTTCTTCGGCCGGGCCGGGCGCGGGCGCTTGCCGCAGGGCCAGGCGCACGCGGGCCAGCGCCTGGGCCAAGCGCTCGGGGTGCACGGGCTTGAGCACGTAGTCGAGGGCCGACACCTGGAAGGCGCGGGTGGCGTACTGGTCATAGGCGGTGACGAACACCACCAGCGGCACCTGGTCGAGGCCTTCGAGCAGCTCGAAGCCCGTTTCGCCGGGCAGCGAGATGTCGAGCAGCAGCAGGTCGGGCCGCAGCTCGGCGATGAGCTGGCGGGCGGTGGTGGCATCGGCGGCCTCGCCCACTATTTCGACCTCGGGGTGGGCTTCGCGCAGCAGGTAGCGCAGCTCCTGGCGGGCCAGGTACTCGTCTTCAACCAGCAGAGTACGGATGGAATTCATGCAATGGAAAGCTCAGGCGTGGTAATGGCGGCGGGCAGGTCAAGGCGCGCCACCACAGTGCCGGCGGGCTCCTCACCCAAGGTGAGGCTAGCCGCGTCGCCGTAGAGGGCGCGCAGGCGCTGGCGGGTATTGGCCAGGCCCAGGCCGCCCCGCGGGGCCGGCGTATGCCGGGCCGGGCTGGCCCCGGAGGCGGGTAGGTGGCCGGGCTGGCTTACTGCGAGGTGCAGCGGGCCAGCCGGGGGCGCGGTGGCCGTGAGGTGCAGCGCGCCCCCGGCCGGCCGGGCGCTGATGCCGTGCTTCACGGCGTTTTCGACCAGCGTGAGCAGCGCGGCCGGGGGCACGGGCCAGGCGAGCAGGGCCTCGGGCACGGCCACTTCCACGCGCAGGCGCTCGGGACCGAAGCGGGTTTGCTCCAGGGCCAGGTAGTCGCGCACGGCGGCCAGCTCATCGGCCAGCGGGATGAGCTGGCGCTGCTCGTAGTTGAGGGTGTAGCGCAGCAAATCGGCCAGCTGGGTTACGGCGGTGCGGGCGCGGTGGGGGTCGGGCAGGGCGAGGGCGCGCACCGAGTTGAGGGCGTTGAAGAGAAAGTGCGGGTTGATTTGGGAACGCAGCAAGTCCAGCTCGGTTTGGCGGTGGGCCGCCTCGGCTTGCAACTGGCGCACCTGGGTGTGGGCCAGCCACTCGCCCAGCGCGAAGAAGTGGTAGGCCAAAATCCAAACTATCAGGTAGCGGCCCATCCCCACCACGCTGAAGGCAAAGGTTGACCAGTCCGACGGCGGGGCAGTGGGATTGGCCTTGGCAAGCATGCTCAAGCCGGCGTAAATGACATTAAGGCCCACCGACAAGCCCACCAGCCCCAGCAGGGCCACGCCCAGCTGCCAGCCCACCCGCGCCCGCAGCACCTCAAACCGCAGCAGCAGCGCCCGGTAGGCGTGGGTAAGCAGCATCCCCAGCACCGCCCCCAGCAGCATCCGGGGCACCACGCTGGGCGTGTAGCGCTTGAGCACAAGGTAGGCCTGCACCTGGGTGAGCACAAAGCCACTCCAGCCCACCAGCTGGCACACCCAGTACCAGCGCCGGGCGCGAAAAAAGGAAAGCATAGCAAGCAAGTCGAAAAAACCAGGGCCGCCCGGCCGGGCCGCCCGTTCACGCCCCGAAAGTAGCTGCCCGGCCGGGCTGGCAAAAGCCCTTTTTCCGGGAGCGCCGAAAATCCTGGGTCGAGCGCCAGGGCAGTAAAAGGGCAAAACCGGGGCCGCTACGCTCGGCCCCGGTTTTGCCGCACTCGTGTAAAAACCGCTGCGGGCAAGGCGGGGGAGAGGCCAGCTTTGCAGCATCATTTCTCTCCAGCCTTTTCACCCCTCGGCCATGACCACCACGCCCGCGCCCACCAAGCCAACCGCCCCACTTACCCGCCTCTGGATAGCCTTGCTGCTGGGCACACTGCTTATGCTGAATGCCGTGCTGCGGCTAGCCGCCAGCCACTACCACGCCACTGGCTACTGGCTGGCCCTGAGCCTAGCCCTGAGCCTGGGTTGGCTGGCCCGCCGGTACCACCAGCTGCCCGCGCTCAAGTACCTCGCCGCAGGGGCCATCGCCACCGGCCTGCTTATACTGGGCCTCGAAATGCGGGCCAGCCACGCGGCCAGCCCGGCCCGGCCCCACCAGCCCGCCGCAGTTGTGAAATAACGGCCGCCAGCGCTAGCCCAACCTTCAATTTCTGTCTTATTAATAACGCGTTACCAACGATACCCCTCATGGCACTCACGATACAAAACCTCTCCAAGACCTATCCCAACGGCACGCAGGCGCTCAAAAACGTGAGCCTCACCATCCCCAACGGCATGTTTGGGCTGCTCGGGCCCAACGGGGCGGGCAAAAGCTCGCTGATGCGCACCCTGGCCACGCTGCAAGACGCCGACACGGGCAGCGTGCAGCTCGATGGCATCGACGTGCTGCGCGACAAAGAGGCCGTGCGCCGGGTGCTGGGCTACCTGCCCCAGGAGTTTGGGGTGTACCCCAGCGTGAGCGCCGAGGTGCTGCTCGACCACTTTGCCACCCTCAAGGGCATCGCCAACGGCCGCGAGCGCAAGGAGATGGTGGCCGCCCTGCTGCACCAAACCAACCTCTACGAGGTGCGCAAAAAGTACGTGGGTGGCTACTCGGGCGGCATGAAGCAGCGCTTCGGCATTGCCCAGGCCCTGCTCGGCAACCCGCGGCTGCTCATCGTAGATGAGCCCACGGCCGGCCTCGACCCGGCCGAGCGCAACCGCTTTCACAACCTGCTGAGCGAGCTGGGCGAAAACCTGGTGGTGATTCTCAGCACCCACATTGTCAGCGACGTAGCTGACCTGTGCCGCAGCATGGCCATCATCAACAAGGGCGAGGTGCTGCTCACCGGCGACCCGCTCACGGTGATGCACGAGCTCAAGGGCCAGGTCTGGCGCAAGCTCATCGAGAAAACCGAGCTGCCCGCCTTGCAGGCCAGCCAGCAGGTGATTAGCTCGCGCCTGTTTGCGGGCAAAACGGTGGTGCACGTGCTGGCCGACAGCGCGCCCGATAGCGGCTACGAGCCCGTGCGCCCCGACCTGGAAGACGTGTACTTCGCCGAAATCGCGCGCTACCAGGCCCGCCGCCCGCAGCTGGCCTAGCCCCGGTCTTCCCTTCTCATTTCTTGGTTTTTGCGCGCTATTCGCATGTTTTTGCCCATTCTTCTTTTCGAGCTGAAGTACCGCCTGCGGCGGCCGGCCACCTGGATTTATTTTTTCCTCTTGTTTTTGATGGCCTTCCTGCTGGTAACGGCGGCGGGCGGCGGCTTTGGCGCGGGCGTAAACATGCGCCTGGGCGGCGACGGGCAAACGGTGAAAATCAACTCGCCGTTTTCGCTCACCATCACCACTGCCATCCTGAGCACGCTCGGGGTCGTCATCGCCTCCTCGCTGATGGGCAACGCCGTGTACCGCGACTTTGAGTACCGCACGCAGTCGCTGTTTTACACCACGGCCATCAGCAAGGCGGGCTACCTGGGCGGGCGCTTTGTGGGCTCGTACCTGGTGGCGGTGCTGGCGTTCAGCGGCATCGGGGTGGGCGCGGCGGTGGCCGGCGTCATGCCCTGGGTGCAGGCCGACCGCTTCCTGGCCCACGCGCCGGCGGGGGCCTACCTCTGGCCCTACCTGGTGGTGGTGCTGCCCAATTTGCTGTTTGCGGGGGCCGTGTTTTTCACGCTGGCCACGCTCACGCGCAACATCCTGAGCACCTACCTGGGCTCGGTGCTGCTGCTCATCGGCTACCTGGTAGCTACGTCGTACTTGCAGGATTTGAAAAACGAGCACCTGGTGGCGGCGCTCGATACGTTTGGCGTGGCGGCGCTCGACCTGACGACCCGCTACTGGACGGCGGCCGACAAAAACCGCCTGCTCTTGCCGCTGTCCAGCTACGTGCTGCTCAACCGGGCGCTGTGGCTGGCCGTGGGTTTGGGGCTGCTGGGCTGGTGCTACGTCCGCTTCCGGTTCGCGGCCTTCGCCACCGAAAAGCCGTCGAAAAAGGCCATCCCCGCCGAGGCCGAGGCCGCGCCGGTGCCGGCCGGCGGGCTGCAACTGCCCCGCGTGGTGCCCGCGTTTGGGGGCGGCCTGGCCGGGCGGCAGTGGCTGAGCCTCACGCGCCTGGAGTTTTGGGGCATCGTGCGCAGCCGCTACTTCGCGGCCATCGCGGGGGCGGGGGTGCTGCTGCTGCTGGCCACGGCCTCGCAGGTGGGTAAGACGTTTGACACGCCCACCTACCCGGTTACCTATGAGGTGCTGGAGTTTATGCAGGCGTCGTTCGGGCTGTTTTTCTTGGCTATTATCATCTTCTACAGCGGCGAGCTGGTGTGGCGCGAGCGGGTGGTCGGCGTGGCCCAGATGACCGATGCCGCGCCGGTGCCCGGCTGGGTGCCCTTCCTGAGCAAGCTCGCGGCGCTGGGGCTAGTGCAGGTGGTGCTGCTGGGGGTGCTCATGGCCTGCGGGCTGCTGGTGCAAACCTTCAAGGGCTACTTTCACTACGAAATCGGGCTGTACCTGGAAGCGCTTTTCCTGTATCAGCTGCCTTTCTTGCTGCTGCTGTGCGTGCTGAGCATGGTAACGCAGGTGGTGGTGAACAATAAGTACCTAGGCTTTGCGGTGATGGTGGGCTACTACGTGGCCAACCTGTTTCGGGGCCGGGTGGGGCTGGGCCACCGCCTGCTGGCCTTCGGGGGGGCGGCCAGCCCCGGCCCGTATTCCGACATGAATGGTTACGGCCACCTGCTGCCCGCCTTCTGGTGGACCAAGCTGCTGTGGGTGGGCGTGGCGCTGCTGCTGCTGCTGGCGGCCACGCTGCTGTGGGTGCGCGGCACCGACCCCACCGGCCGCTTGCGCGAAGCCCGCCGCCGCTGGGGTGCGGGCAGCACCGCCACCCTGGCCCTGGGGCTGCTGGTGAGCCTGGGCGCGGGCGGCTACGTCTTCTACAACACCAACGTGCTCAACGAGTACCAGACGCCCAAGCAGGGCGAGCAAGAGCAGGTGGCCTACGAAAAGCAGTACCGCCGCCTCAAGGACGTGGCCCAGCCCCGCATCGTGGCCGTGGACTTGAATACGGACATCTTCCCGAGCGCCCGCGCCGTGCGCTTCCAGGGGCAGTTTATGCTGGTGAACAAGCACCCGCGCGCCCTCGATACGGTTATCGTGAGCCTGCCCGCCGAGGAGCACCCGCGGGTACACGCCCTGATGCTAGGCGCGCCCGGCCAGGCCATGCTGGCCCTGCACGACAGCACGATGGGCCTGCGCCTCTACCGCCTGGCCCGCCCGCTGGCCCCCGGCGACTCGCTGGCGCTGATGATGGATATACTGTACCAGGAGCGCGGCTTTCCCAACTCGGGCTCGCAGCTGGATATCGTTTACAACGGCACGTTTATCAACAGCGGCTACCTGCCCAGCCTGGGCTACCGCGAGGATGCCGAGCTGCGCGACGACCAGGAGCGCAAAAATTATGGCCTGGCCCCCCGCCCCCGCATGGCCCGCGTGAGCGACCAGCGGGCCCGCCAGAACACCTACGTCAGCCACGACTCGGACTGGATTCGCTTCCGCACCACCGTCAGCACCGAGGCCGACCAAACGGCCGTGGCCCCCGGTTACCTCCAGAAAGAGTGGGTACGCGATGGCCGCCGCTACTTTACCTACGTCATGGACCGGCCCATGCTCAATTTCTACACCTTCCTCTCGGCGCGGTATAAGGAGTACAAGAGCCAGTGGGTCGATTCGGTGGGCCACCGCACCGTGCCCATCACCATTTACTATCAGCCGGGCCACGCCTACAATTTGCAGCGCATGGCCGAAGGCGCCAAGGACGCGCTGGCGTATTGCTCCAAAAACTTCTCGCCCTACCAGCACCGGCAGCTGCGCATCCTGGAGTTTCCGCGCTACCAGTCGTTTGCCCAGAGCTTCGCTAATACGGTACCGTTTTCGGAGGCCATCGGCTTCATCGCCCGCCCCGACGACCAGGACCCCGAAGACCTCAACTACCCCTACTACGTGACGGCCCACGAGGTAGCGCACCAGTGGTGGGCGCACCAGGTTATCGGGGCCAACGTGCAGGGCAGCACGCTCATGGCCGAGGCCCTGGCCGAGTATTCGGCCCTGATGGTGCTCAAGCACCAGCGCGGCCCCGCCGCCACGCGCCACTTTCTCAAGTACGACATGAGTGGCTACCTCAGCGGCCGGGCTACCGAGCACAAAAAGGAAGTACCGCTGGGCCTGGTCGAGAACCAGCCCTACATCCACTACCGCAAGGGCTCGGTGGTGATGTACGGCCTGCAAGACTACCTGGGCGAGGCCAAGCTCAACGCTGCCCTGCGGCAGTACGTGGCTGCCGTGGCCTTCCAGGGACCGCCCTATACCACCGCGCCCGAATTCATCGGCTACCTGCGGCGGGCCGCGCCCGACTCGCTGCAAGGCTACCTCACCGACGCCTTTGACCGCATCACACTCTACGACAACCGCGTGATAGCCGCCAGCGCCAAAAAGCTGCCCGATGGCCGCTACCAGGTCGATTGCACCATCCGCTCGGCAAAGTTCTACGCCGATAGCCTCGGCAACCAGCGCCCCGCCGACCAGCACCGCGATGCCCTGCCCGTGGCCGTGCTGCCCGCCCCCGGCCCCGGCAAGCAGCCCCGGCAGCCGCTGCTACTTGTGAAGCGCCGCCTGCGCCCCGGCAACAATCACCTGCGCTTCGTAGTGGCCGGCCAGCCCGCCGCCGTGGCCATCGACCCCGACCACCTACTCATCGACCGCCAGCTCGACGACAACAGCAAAGATTTGTAAGGCACCGCATTAGGTGGCCAATAACCCGAAGTACCAGACTAAGCATGAGGCTATTTTTTTCATCGCACTAGTTTACAGACGATGATGCTGTTACCCATTCACTTGAAACAACTTCAACACCGCCTCATGGTCAAGCATCTGCTAGCAGTAGTAGCATTGGTGCCCTTGGTCGCGGCCCGGGCCCAAACCGCCACCGGCCGGGTGGTATCCCGGGCTACCGGCGCGCCATTGCCCAGCACCACCGTGCGCCTCGACGGTCAGTCCGCCGGCACCCTCACCGACACGGACGGGCGTTTTCGCCTGCCGGTAGCCGGTGCGGCGCCAGGGGCGCGGCTGGTTATTTCGCACCTTGGCTACCAGGCCCAGACCCTACCCCTGGATAAGCTCGGGCCGAGCGTGGCCCTGACCGAGTTTTCCTATCAGATTGGGGAAGTGCTGGTTACTTACGAAAACATCCGCAAGCTACTGCTGAAGAAATGGAAGATTGACGAGCGCGCCATCCCCGCCGTGGCCGACAACCTCCTTGCCGATTTGCAGCAAACAGACTCCGTCAAAGCCAAGAGGCTTCGGCAAAATCCCAGCTCGCTGCGCGCCATGCTAAAGCTGGCGCGCCTGGTCTTCCTGCCCGACGGCACCGTCAAAACCAGGCTTTGGCTCTTTGGCGCCAGCGGCCGGTGGGAGTTCGACGAAGAGCAGCGCACCCTGCGGGTGGTAGGGGCCAAAGGCGAAGCGGATATGATGACCGTAGTCGAGCTTACGGCGACGCGCCTGGTGGTGCGCGACAGTAAAGCCAACCGGCAAGAGGAGGTATATCTGCCGGTTGATTAAGCGGTTCCTAAATTTAAGTTGAGGCTCAAACAAGGACCCGCTTAATAGACGAGTGGGCTACGCTTTTCTAATCGTGATTCTAGCAAAACAGCGCTGTGGCTTTATCACTTTAGCCGTCAGCCGATATTTACTGAGCTTGGCTGGCTTGCCGGCTACGCCCTGCGCCAGCCGCACACACAAGGGACTTGTGGTTTGACCAAACAGTTCTTTCCACACCAGTACCGCCCGCACGAGGCAAAACAACTCATCATGGGCGTAGAGCACTGCTTTGTTTTCCACTTCCATACTGGTTTGTTTTGCTGCTCCCATACTTATAAGGAGTGACTTGAACATGAGGCGTACGCAGTCTACATCAAGGGTTTCCAACTCGGAGTGGCGGAATCCCGGCAAACCCAGCAGCAGGGCGCGAGCGCAAGAAGGTGAGCGTAGTGCGGTCCGGGCCACGCACTACTTCTTGACGTGCTTGATGGTGCAAGCCAGGACTTGCTTCTGGCGTTTGCCATTGGGGGCACAATGCCGTCGAGCACGGCCACCAGTTCCGGCGCGGTCACGGCCGAGGAGTAGCCACGCAGTGGGTATTTTTTTGATGACGGCCAAGTGGCGCTTGAGCGTAGCAAACTTGCGAGTTGACTTGGGGACGGCCGTGAGCCAGTCGTGGGCGCGGTGCTCCGGTAGAGTGTTAGCCAGATAAGTCACCTAGTGCATGAGGGTAGCTACACCGGCAGGCAGTGGGCACTAATTGCGGTCTTCACAGAAGCGGTCAAATATGCTCAGGTCCGAGAGAGGCTTGCTTATCGGCACTGAACTTTCTGCGAATCGAGTAATTTCATAAATTAAGGATAGGTAACGATAATTGGGTGTTATCACTACCTACGACTTAACTTGCCGAGCCAATTAATTCGACCCGCTTCCTTCCCACTATGGCTGCCGACCCGCTGCTTTTTCTGACTGGCTATGTCTCGACCATTTTTCCGCCCGTACAGGCGACAAAGAAAATCTGGCATCAGGAATTAGTTCTGAGCATGGCGGGCCGCAACCAGCCGGCCGAAGGACTGGTGAAAATTCAGTTTGCCGAGCAGCACATGCGTTTGCTTGGCGGGCTGCGCCTGGGCGAGTACGTGACGGTCGGCTTCACGGTGCGCGGCATGGATTATTATTGGGAGGGCACGACGAAGTACTTGGTTGTCCTGATGGGTCAGCAACTAGCCATCACCCCGGAGCCTGGCCAGCGCAAAAAATCCAGCGGGCGGCGGGTGGTCCCGAACATTGCGACTACTGATTTCTCGGCGCGCTCCGCCCCGGTTTCTTTCCCCCCTGGCCACGAGCTTGGGGACGAGCCGCCCTTTTAATCAAGCGCATTTTTCACTACTTCCTACTCCGTATTATATAGGCTACACGAAAGTGCTTCCCACTACCACTCCCAGCGACACCAGTTTAACCTCCTATACCGGGGCGGCGGGCCGCTATGTGGAGGCCGGTTTGAGCGGGGCCGCCAACACGAGCCGCGCCTACCAATCCGACCTCAAGCGCTTCGCCGCCTGGTGCGCGGCCCACGACTACCCACCGCTACCCACCGCAACTGAGGCGCTCGTGGGCTTCATTACGAGCCTGGCCGAAGCGGGCAAAAAGGTGGCTACTATCCAAAGGCACTGCGCAGCCATCAGCAAGGCCTACGCCGTGCGCGGCCTGGACTCGCCTACCGACGACAAGCAGTTCAAGATTTTTATGGATGGCGTGCGCCGCGTGCACGGCGTGCGCCAGAAGCAGGCCCCCGCTTTCGGGCTGACCAACTTCAAAAAAGTAGTACGGGGGCTGGCCCTCGACACGCCGGGCGGCCTGCGCGACCGGGCCATCCTGCTGCTCGGCTTCACGGGGGCTTTTCGCCGCTCGGAGCTAACGGCCCTCAACATTGAGGATTTGAGCTTTACGGAGGAGTGCCTGATAGTTTCGCTGCGCAAAAGCAAAACCAACCAGCGCGGCGACCACGAAGAAAAAGCCATTTTCTACTCGCCTGAGTCGGCGGTGTGCCCCATCCGCTCCCTAAAAGCTTGGCTAAATCAACTGGACCGCGTGCAGGGTCCGGTCTTCGTATCGCTGCGCAAAAACAATCAACTGACCACTAATAGGTTATCCGACCAGACCATCAACGTGCTGGTACAGCGCTACCTGGGTACAGGCTTTACGGCCCACTCACTACGAGCTTCTTTTGTGACGGTGGCCAAGCTGGCTGGGGCCGACGACAGCAAGGTGATGAACCAGACCAAGCACAAAACAAGCACTATGATTCGGCGCTACACCCGCCTTGACGATGTCAAGCAGCACAACGCCGCCAAGGAATTAGGCCTCTAATTATTTCCCCTCGGCCTTGCCGTATAGAAGAGTTTTAGCCCCCCCGACACCCATTCAAGAAGAACCACCAAGCGTAGCAGCAGAACGCGTAGCGCAGGCGCGAATTACCCGGCTTGGTAGCTAGCTGGAAAAACGCAGCCACCGAGCGGGAGACGCGCTTACACGACGAATTAGAAGCCTGGAGGACGAAACACCCGATATTATCCGGCGCCGTGCCGAGCTGAGACGATTTGAATGCGAGCTTGCAGCAGTTGAGCGACTACGCGCAGAGCTTGAACGACTGAAGCTAGCACTTGCAGCAGCGGAAGAAGTACTTGGCCAGCGCCGAGCAGACCATGCAAGCCGAGTGGCAGCGCGTGAGCGCGAAGCCAAGCTTGTCGATGCTACCCAGCGCCGGGCAGAGGCAGAATTGGCTGAGGAAATCGCTGCCGCTACGGTTTATCTGGCGCAATTAACTCCCACTTATGCAACGCTGCGCGCTGCTAAAAGTCGAGCTATTGACCAGCGGTTTCCTGGGTGCTGAAGCATACCCGGAGATTGACCTAGCGTGGGCTACAGTTGAATTTTAGTAAAATCTCATTGCCAGTGGTTATCCTTAACCTCTGCATACCGCTTACTTATCGAACTGAAAACACACATTACTCGCTTAATATCCGGTGCAGTTCCATATTCTGGTAGTAGTGATGCCCGGAGATGCTCTTTTTACTAAGGATACCCATATCTTCCAGTTGATTGAGGTACTTACGAGCCGTGTTTTCCACATATAGCCGCGCATCCGTTAGATGCTTTACCTTGGTAAATGGCTGCGTAAAGATGCTGTTAACCAATTGCTCCGGGCGCTCTATCTTGGTATCAGTGACGATAGCCTGCAGGATAGCATCTTTGGCCGCCACCAAGTCATTGATTTTATCATAGGTTAGGTTAGCCGTCGCTTCCACTGCGCGCAGCATATATATAATCCACGCCTTCCAATCCCCCAGCACAGACACTCTACTCAGCAAGGCGTAGTAGTCCGTTTTGTGGTTCATGATGTAGCGGCTCAGAAACAGAATCGGGTAATCCAGCAATCCTTTGTGCGTGAGATAGTGAATATTGAACACCCGACCCGTGCGCCCGTTACCATCCCGAAAGGGATGAATGGCTTCAAATTGAAAATGGCCAATCGCCATCTTGAGCACCGGGTCTAGGGGGTAGCGCTCGTCATCGTTCATAAAATCGAGCAGATTGTCCAGTTTCGCTTGTAGGATGCCAGTGCCCCTGGGAGGGGTGTAAGCGGCCTTGCCGGCATTAGGTCCAGAACCACCTTGTTTGATATAAATCTGCGCCAATGGTGGCCGGATACCATCCGTAGCCTGCGTGATTTGCCGGTATATCTGCGGAAAATACTCCGCGTCAAAGCCCGGCCGATTCTGCAAGTATTCGTGCCCGTGCCACAAAGCCTCCCGGTAGCGCAGTATTTCTTTGGGAGCCCCTTCACTTATCGCCGTGGCTTGCTCGCTGTACGCCTTGTAAAGCTCGTCGTCGGTGGTGAAAATGTTTTCTATAGCGCTTGAGGCTTTGGCTTCCTGCAGGCTGATACTATTTATGAGCAAGCCCTGATTTGGAATAACCGCGCTCCGGCCTTGCAGTCGACCTAGCGCGGCCCGAGATTTCACCAGTTGGTTCAGGATTTCAACCGTTTCCACTAATTCCGACGCTAAGGGCAACTCCGGCAGCGCATTCCAAGGCTTGTTTCGGTCGGGATTAATAGGATAGCTCATCTAGCGCGCGTTTTTAACCAATTGGCTTATTGAAAATATAAAGCTACCACAGCTCAAGCAAACATTACAAAGAGCGCCTATTTGATGTATGCTTCAATTTAGGCCTCATCAAGTGCCCGACAAATGTCACAGACATCAAATCGATTATAATTTTGATGTCTACCTTCGCTTAAGAATAAACACTGAAGCTTAGGCAAAAGAGTTGTTGAGTTTCGCCCGAGTGGGATTGGGATTCACTTGGCACGAACTATGCACCCGCAGGCTATGCAGGCCGCAGGCCACTACCACAACCGCGTCACCCACACATCTGGTTGAGAAGCTCTTATCGCCTACCATCGACCTCTCGCCGGTGCCGATGCTGCACGTCGATGATGCGGAGAAGCTGCCGGCGCTCGACAATCACTCGATGGCACGGCCTTCGAGGAACTCATACGGTGCTTCAACGAGGAAAACAACGAAGAAGCGGGCGAGCGCTTTACGCCCCGCGACGTAGTGGGCGTAATGGCCGACCTGATATTCCGGCCGGTGGCTGACCGCATCGGCAACGGCACCTACCTAAATGTATAGTCCCAGCGTGAGGTGGGTCGGATCACGAGTAAAGATAGTCGGGTTCTTTAGCCACTGCGCACAGACAAATTCGTGTGGGGTTAGCCCACGCAAGGTCTTCAAGCGCTTGGCGTGGTTGTAAGCCAGCAAAAAGGCTTGCAGGTGCTCCTTAAGCTCATCGGTGGTCTGGTAATGGAAGCGCTGCACGGTTGCTTCTTTAATGGTGTGATTTATCCGCTCGACCTGGCCGTTGGTCAACAGGTGCGCCGGTTTGGTTAGGCGATGCTCCACGCCATATTCGCGGCAGACACGGTCAAAGCTGTGCCCGCCCGGCAGGAATTGGTGCGCCTGTGGCGCGAACTGCACGCCGTTGTCAGTCAGCACGGTATGCACTTTGTAGGGCACTTTATCCAGCACGCGCCGCAGAAACTCGGCCGCCACGACGCGTTTGGCTCGCGGGTGCAACTCGGCAAAGGCCACCTTGCTGGTGCGGTCAATGGCTACGAAAAGGCGCTTCAAGCATTTGGGCGGTATTGGCGGCCTTCTTCGGTCTGAACCTCGGCGAAGTCGACGTGTAAATAGCCGATTGGATAGTCCTTGAATTTCTTTTTCGGTAGGCTTTGCCCCTCTTCGTTTAGGGGCAGGCGGCTAATGCCGTGGCGTTGAAAACAGCGGTGCAGCGCCGAGCGCGACAAGTGTGAAATCGTGGCTTACAGCGCATAGAGGCAATCATCCAGCGGCAGGAGGGTGTGCCGCCGAAAGGCCACGGCGATGGCCTCTTGCTCGGCGCTGAGCACCGTCGAAGCAGGTTCGGGGCCCATCCGGGCGTCCTGGACGGTGGAGCGCTTGCGCCACTTGGCCACCGTTTTCGGGTTGATGCTGAAACGCACCGCTAAGCTTTGTAGGCTTTCCTGGCTGTGTTGGATAGCGCGCCTTATTGCCGCCGTTGTGCGGGCGCTGCCGTGGCGTACTTGTCCCATAGATGCGTGCGAAATTCCAGCCCGGAAAATACACCATCACTCTCTGGGACTATACACCTAGTTTGTATGACCATCTGTTAGCAATAGACCAGGAAACATATCGTCAGGTTAAACAAAAAGGCCACAATCAATTGATTGTGGCCTTTTTACATCAGTGGTCTTGTGATATTAGTTCATCAACGATTTGCATCTCCATCTGCTCCATCTTTTCTTACCTGGTTGGTGGCTAACCTTAAACAGGTTTGCTAAGTGGGTGTAGAAATGTAGACTCCTAGCAGGCTTTCTGGTCCCCGCGCGCGGCTGCTTCCAGGCGCTTCTTATCAGTCGCCATTCGTTCATCTATACGAGTCCAATCAATTCTTTTTGCGGTCGTTGCCATGATTCTAATTACTGTTTAGCTTGGCAATAGTTACTTCATCATCAGTTCTTTAAAGACTATCTCCTTAATAGCTCTTCATAGAAGTATCATCCTTCCAGCCCTTTACGCAGGTCGGCCCGCGATACCGCTACCCTGTGGACTTGTATTCAAATCTAACGCCGTGCAGGAGCAGGCTAGCGCACAAATTGCTTCCAGTGCTCTTCAGAAATAATGCTAATGCCAGTACCTTTTTCCCGCAGCTGCACGGCTTTCTCAATCTTGCGGCCATGGCTAGTATTAACCCAATCGCGGCTAGCGAAGATGCCCACAACCAGATAGTTAGTGGTTTTGGTCGGGGCCGCATCGGTAGGGAGCCCACCTAAGGCTTCGATAGCTTCAAATACGGCAGAGCGCGCCCCGTAGGCAAACTTACCCGTCACTACGAACTGCTGGCTCGCGAATACCAGCGGGTGCGGCTGGGGAGCACATAACGGCAGCGTCGTGGACAATTGCTCGGCCATGGGCAATGGCTGTTCCGTGAAGCCGCAGAGTGCTTCCATTACCTCCTTAAGCTCGACCCGCTCTTCCACGTCGCAGACGCCATCGGCAAAAATACGCTCGATGCGCTGGAGAATGTCCGTGAAGGGCCACACCGGCTCGGCGGGTGCGTGCTTGCGGACCCACTCGGCGAAAAATATAGCTTCGTTTTCATTTACTTCCCCATCCGCCAGAATACCCGTGCAGATGCCCACCAGCTGGTCTACGGCTTTTGCACTGTTGTTGGCGCGCTGAAACAGGCGAACTGGCTGGCCGTGCGCATCGCGAAGAGTAGGTTGAGTGGACATTAGGAGGAGAAAGTTTACTTAAAAAGCAGTTCAATAGCTTAAATCAAGCCTATTTGCATAATCGTAGCGCAAGTATATCGAGAAAACGCTTTAGTTATCAGACTCCCTCCTGAAATCCATCAGTAAAGCTGGCGGCTTGCGGCAGTTGAGAGAACACGAGCAGGGTATTTTGCAGAAAATCCGCCGTTCCTTCAAAGTCAAAATACCGTTCTTTCAGTACGCCGCACTGGCAGGTTACGGGGAGCGAAGCCCCCCACTTGGCAAAGTCCAGCAAGCCGGGGTTTTCGCGCACGGCTACTTCCAGGTACCCGTATACGTCTATGGCAAACAGGCGCAACTGCTCTACCAAGCCGGGCAGTTGGGCTGGGGTCAGCGCAAGCGTAAAGCTGCTGTCCTCCTCCTGGTATGCGTAGGTCACCGGCGCATCCAAGCAGTTCAGCAGGAAAACCAGGCTGCGATTGATGCGCGTGCCGGTGAAGGTGAACAGCACCAGTTTCCCTTCCTTGACTAGCACGGGGCGCTGGTGCGCGGTATCGGAGAGCGTGAAGCCAGCGAATTCCTGCCGCAGCTCGCGGAGAGCCTCTTGGCTCGCCTCATCCAGTTCGGGGTGCTGGCTAGGGTGGCTGAGTAGCTCCAGCATTTTCGTGCGTATTCGGGCGTCCACCACGCCCCCGCCCCCCAGGAAAATGGGCTTTTTACCATCGTGGGCGGGCATTACTTCTATTTTCTTGGCCTTCTCGTCGATATACTTGATTTTCCAGATGCGGGCGGCCAGCAGCAGGTTTTCGTTTTCCTTCACCTGGGGCGTGAGTGGGATTTCGCCGATGGTTTTGCCCGCGTGCTGCACCTTAAAGGCCGGCTCGGTTTTAAACACGCTGTAGAAGTCGCGGGAACTAACCACGTACTCGCCCTCTACCCCAATAATTACTTCCTGCCCAATGCGTTCCAGCCAGCCGATGCGCAGCAGCTCGGCCAGAATTCCCGCCGTTTGGGCGGGGGCAATGGTGCTGAAGGCGGCGTTGGCGTGCAGCCGGGCTACCAGCTCGGCCTCGGGGCAGCCCGACAGCTGCTTCACGGTGGAGAGTGCCTGGTGCAGCAGCAGGTCGTAGGGCTGGGTGGCCGTGCGTAGCGGCTCCACGAAGCCCTCGCGGTAGAGCAGCCAGCAGGCCAGCGACTGCAGTAGGCTCCAGGGCTTGGTGGCGTAGAGCAGCAGCTGGCTCTGCTCGCCGTCGCGCCGGCCGCTGCGGCCCACCCGCTGAATGAGCGAGGCAATGGAGTGAGCCGCATCAACCTGCACTACTTTCTCGACCGAGCCAATGTCGATGCCCAGTTCCAGGGTAGAGGTGCAGGCAATGCAAAACGGCTGGCGCTGGTTGTGCTTGGCGAAATGCTCCACATACTCACGGACCTCTTTGTCCACGGACGAGTGGTGCGAAAAGTACTTATCGTGGCCCCCCACCCGGTCGGCAATCTGGCGCAGCTTCACGGCAATGACTTCGGCCAGGCCCCGGCTGTTGGGAAAGATGAGCACCTTGCTGTTACTCGTCTGCTTGTACAGGTCTTTGAGCAGGCTTAGGGGCAGGTCACCGCCCGCCTCCGTGGCCGGAAAATAGCGAAACGAAGTCAGCATCTCCTTACTGGCCCGGTCGAGCAGCACCTTGGTGCGGTCCTCGTGACCGGTAAAGCGCTTGGCTTCGGCATAATCGCCGATGGTGGCCGAGAGGCCGACCACGGCGAAAGACCGGGCAACCGTCACGGCCTCCAACCGGGACAGTAGTGATTTCAGATGAATACCCCGGTCGGTGCCCAGAAAAGAGTGAATTTCATCAATCACCACGTACTGCAGCTGCGCAAACAGCGCGCTGACGCTGTAGGGCGCGTTCACAAACATGGCTTCCAGTGACTCGGGCGTGATGAGTACGATGCCCTCGGGCTGCTGCACCAGCTTCTTTTTCTCGGCCCGGCTGGCCTCACCGTGCCACTTGGTCACCCTCACCTCCAAGTACTTGCAGAGCTGCTCGATGCGGTGAAACTGGTCGTTGATGAGGGCGATGAGCGGCGAAATATACAGCACCCGCACGCCGGGTTGCCGAAAGTCCACCTTGGAGAGAATCGGCAAAAAGGCTGCTTCCGTTTTGCCCGATGCCGTGCGCGAGGCCAGGATGTAGTTGTCATCGGTGGCCAGAATATGTTGAATGGCCGCCGCCTGAATGGGGCGTAGCGACTCCCAGCGCTGGTCGCGCACGTAGCGGCGAATGGGCTCGGCAAGCAGGTCGAACGACATCAGAGCACTTCGATACTATCGACCAAGTTGTCCACGGCCGACTCGTTGGGACGCTCATCCCGAATTTCGATGTCACCGAACAGCTGCTGTTTGTCCAGCCCCGGGTTCTGGCGCAACAAGCTCAGGATATTGAGAAAGTCGCGGATGACTTCACGGGGCGTCAGAAACTCGCTGGCGCCGGGCTTGTTGAACATCGCCTCCATGAACGCCTGAATATCAGCCGCCGTCACCTCAAGCTGGGTTTTGTAGTTGAAGTCGAAGATTTCCTTGAGCTTCTGCAACAGGACGAACACCTCATTATGGGTCAGCGGCAGCAGGCGGATAACGGGCTGGGCAAAGTCGCGCAGGCCGGCGGTTTCAAATTTGTTGGTTTCGAGGCGCGACTTCAGCGCCTGGTAGCTGAACAGCCCCCGGCGGTCGTTTTCGAGCACCTCGCGGGTGCCGGCGAAGTTGAGGAAGAAGTTGCTGACCTTGCCCTGGAAGCAGTCATTGTAGATGGTCAGAATCTTTTCGTAGTTCTTTTCCCGCATCACGGCGGTGGAGATTTTATACAGGTTAATGGCCTCGTCGAGGTTAATCATAAACCCGCTGTAGCCCATGCTCACGAACAACCGACAGAAGTTCTTAAGCATGTCGTAGTAGTTCAGGTCGTTGATGATTTCGCGTACGCCCAAATCCTGGCGGGCCTCGGTTTTAGTACGGTACTCGCCTTTGAGCCACTTGAGCGCGTTACGGCGCAGCAAGTCGTTTTCCGTTACGTAGCCTTCGTAGTACTTGAGCACGACCATACCGAAGTCGAAGCCGCCCACGTCGGTCAGTTCCTGAATGGTTTGCATGATGCTGGCCTGAATCTGGGGCAGGTACTGCGGCTCGCGGATGTCACCCAGCGAAATACCCTGCTCCTGGGCCGTTTTCGTGATGACCTGCTCAATCCATTTCTCCAGCAGCGTGGCCAGCGCCCCGCCCTCGGGCTTGGTCTGGATGGCCACGTTGTCCATGATGGCCGCGTAGAGCGCCACGCCCTTGCCATCGTTGGCGTAGAGGCGGTTATCGGGGGTGAAGTCGGCGTTGGCCACCACGAACTTCTGCTTCAGGGCCACCGTGTTGAGCAGGTGCAGCATAAAGGACTTGCCCGAGCCGAAGTCGCCAATCCAGAACTTGACCATGCTGTGGCCGTTTTTAACGTCATCGAGGGCCTTCACGAAGGCCTCAATCTCGGGCGAGCGCCCCACCGTAATGTGCTGCACGCCCACCTTGGGCACTACGCCCCCCAGGAGCGAGTTGATAATGGCGGTAGCTTCTTTGGGCTTGATGTTTTCTAGCATGCGGCAAGTAGTTGCTGGTAGTAGGGTTCGTAAATGGTGTAAGTGTCGCCGTCTTCCTCAATCAGCACGTCGTCGAGGTGCTCGTAGCACTGCTCGTTGAGACTGTCGATAAGCTGGTTGCGCAGCGCCCCGTGCTGGCGGGCAAAGGCTTCGACCTGCGCCTGAGGCAGCACGAGCGCCTGCCCAGCGAAGAGCGCCAGCAGCGCCTGCTGCGTGGCACTCAGACCCCAGCCGGCTCCCACTGCCCCCGCGCCACCTAGGGCCGGCGCGAGCGGAGCAGCCGGGACGGGCACGGCCAGTTGTATTTCTTCTTCTTGGGCCGCCACGGTAACGGCCAGCGCAGCTGGTTCCGCCTGGGGAGCGGCGGGCTCCGGGTCATCTTGCAGGTACTCGTTCAGCAGCTCTACCGTGCCCGCGTGCTGCTGCTGCACCTGCTGAATGGCCCCGAGGTCAAGCTCGATTTTGCGGCGCTGCCGGGCGTACACCGTCGGCACGTCAGCCAAGGCCTGCGCCAGGTTTTTGTCGCTTACCAGTTGGCTCACCAGGGCCTCGAACCGCTGGAGCTGCTCCGGCTGCGGAAAAAGACTTTTCTGGATGGTCTTGGTCAGGGGCTTGCTGTTGATGGTAACCGAGTTGAGGTCGTGGTACACGTACTGCACGTAGAGGCGTAGCGCTTCCTCCCGGTCGTACTTGGCGATGAGCTTGGAGGCCTCGAAGAAGATATTTTCCAGCGCGGGGTTGCGGGCGTTGCGCTGCCCCAGTTGCTGCACGCCCGCCACAAACGCCTGCGTGCTGGAAGCGCTGAGCGCGGCGGCGAGCTGGTCGAGCTGCGGCTTCCAGCGCGCCACGTTTTGCAGATTTAGCTCCTGCTCCGTGGCCTCGTCGGGGGGGCTAATGGTTGCCACCAAGGTTGGGAGCAGCGCGTCGAGTGACTGGCCGACCTGCCGTTCCAGCTCGCTGCCCAGCGACCCGTCTAGGCCGGAAAACTCGGCGGCCAGCCGGCGCTTGTTGCCGTAGGCTTCGCGCACCACGTTTTCGCAGCGCCGGAAAATGGTGAAGTATACCGTGGCTTCGGCCTGCTCGCGCACGTAGCGCTCGTCGTAGTCGCTCCAGTAGGCCCCCTGCGCGGCTTTGCGCAGGCGTACGCTCTGCTGCTGCGTGGCCGCCACCACCTGCCCCAGGGTCGTGCCGGCAGTCAGCAACTGTGCTTCCAGCACGGGTAGGGCCTGCAAATAGAGGCGCACCGTAGCCTCGCGGCAGCCTTTGATGGCCACGAAAACGTTCTGGGGTGGCCAGAACTTATCGAGCCACTCCACCTGCTGCGGGGTTAGGCTTAGCTTTTTGCGGTACTGCTTGCCCAGGCGGGGCATGTCGTATCCGTACTCCACGGGCGCAGGGCTGGGAGTAAGCGCCGTTGGCCGGACTGGCTCCGTTATGGAAGCAGTGCGGGTGAAACGCAGGGGTACCTCCGGCCCGGTCACGTCGATAATCATAGCGTCGGCCTTGCTGGTACTGGATGTTGGCTGCTTCGTTGCCGGGGCCGGCGCGGGCAAGGATACTACCCGCACCGACGGCTCATCGGCAAGGTCGGCCAGGCTGAGCGGCGTCGGAGCAACAGCCTGGGGAACGGCGGACAGTGCCTGCTTACGCGGCGGCACGGCAGCGATGGGCCGCTTCTTAGGCCCCACAAACCAGGTAGCCAGCAGGGCCACCGGCCAGAGAAACAACGCGAACAACCCCCACCCCAGCAGCGAGCGGCCGCGGTTGCGCGCCCGCACAAGGCAAATGATTAACGTGCTAAAAAAGAGAGCTACAATACCTTCAGAAGACATCGGGAAAGAGGCTGGCGCAGTAGGAGACCGTAAGGAGCCCCAAGCTACGCAGCCCCTCCCGTATTCTGGCAAGAACTGCTATACCTACCCGCCGGGCTACGGCCGGGCCGTGGCCGCCCAGCCCAGCCCGGCGGGCACCGTAGCACACGCATACACGGCCACCTGCATACGAAACGGTCGCAGCTTGGTATGCAGGTCAGTGAGCAGCTTGCCCTTGTATTCCAGGTAGGTTTCGCGCTTGAGTTTGGCCCGGGTAGACAGGTGCCCGGCCGCACCGACTGGCGGCGGCTCGTCCTGCTCCAGCAGCAGCACTACCTGGATGGTTTCGGGCAGCGGCTGCACACCCGCGGTCAGCGCGCGCAGCTCGGGGTGGTTGGCCCGCACCCCGGCGCCCAGCGCGCCCAGCGTGTGAAACGCCTTGGTAGCAACTTCGGTGGCTAGCTCCCCTTTAGCCAGGCGAGGGCGGTTGGCTACCTCATGGTCCCGAAAATCTTTTACTTCTAGCAGCAGCAGGTAGGGGGCGGCAGCAGAGGGCACCGCCACAAAGTCCATGGCCGCCAGCGTAGCCCCCGTGCGGCCTATCGTGCCGCGGTAGTAGCGGCCGTCATCATACTTGAGCACGGCCCAGCCAGCCGGAAAGTGCAGTTGCAAGCGGCCTTCTTCAAAGGTTTGCATCCGGCTCGTTCAGGGTGTTCAGAAACTCTTCGCCCTGCTCCAGGGCCGCATCGAGCGCTACAATGTCGGGCAGGTCTTCGAAGTCGTCAACGGTCGTTACGTGCGTCGCTTCCCCCGGCCGGGCATTCAGCCCAAAGTAACGGATGGGCAGGGCCACCTCAGCAGGCTGCCGGCTTAGAATGTGCAGCTCCTTCATCAGGAACAAGCTGTGCGTGGCCAGAATAATCTGGAACCCCTGCCGGGCCAGCACAGCCAGCACGGCGGCCAGCTTCTTGAGCAGCGCGGGGTTCAGGTTGGCTTCGGGCTCATCCCAAAAGAGGGTAGATTGGGGAGTAAGGCTACCGTTATTGAGCAGGCGTTGAAGAGTACCAAATTTGCGCATTCCCTCGGCTACCATATTTATCTCTAACCGCTTTTCCTTCGGAAAAACCAGGTAGAAACGGCCGTTATCTTCTTCTACCTCACCGCCTAAAATGGCGTTTAACTGCTGTGATGCCACCACCGCTGCCGGAACAAGATTTTGTAGAGGTAGGCCGCCAAGCTGAGTCAATAAATCAAGGTACGATTCGTCAATAGGTAGTTTTAACTGGTTTGAAGCAGGCTTCATCCAGCCTAGCGTTAATATTTCCTTTGCCGGAATAAATACGGGCAAGGCTATTTCCTTAAGCAGCTGTTGAGCTTTGGCGTGATTTAGATTTATTAAGCCTGACTCTCCTTGTGATTGTAGTTCAATGGTAATATCCTGCGCCTGATTTTCGTCGTCGTTGAATTCAAATCTGACTTCTCCTCGTAAAGGGTCAGCACCACGTCTCACCAGCTCACTAAGATTATCAGGCGCTGGTCGAAAGACGCTTCGCAGTTTCACAAAATAAAACGGTGGAATAAAGTTGTATTCCTTATCCCACGTAGTGGTCCCCGTTGCTTCTGTTTCTAAAATAGTACTTACTTGCGCCAAGCGACTTACCCACACATTTAGCACCGCATACCCCAGCTTTAGCACGTGGCTTTTACCAGTACCATTGGTGCCCACCACCACGTTCAGGCCCGGCCCAAACTCAAAGTCGGCCTCGGCGAAGACGGTAAAATTTTTGACAAGCAGACGTTTTAACATACCCCAAAGCTACTCGCCCGCCGAAAACAAGGCCGGGTTCAGCACCTGCCAGCCAGCCAGCGAGTGCGCCTCGGTGAGAGGGGCGGGCGGGTATTTCCAGAGCGACTGGTCGCGCACGAGCACGCCGCCCACCGTGGAGCCGGGCTGCTGGGCATTGCGGCGGGCCACCCAGGCGTGCAGGGCGTTGTGCTTGGCCACGAGGTGCGGGTCCGAGTCGAGAGTTTTGGTGTCAAACACGCCCAGGGTGCCGTTGGCGAAGAGTAGCACAAAATCGGCGAAAAACGGGGCGAGCCGCGTGAGGCCGTGCTCGGTGCGGGGATAGGCCACGGCAAAATCGGTGCGGGTGCCCGCGCCGTTTTTGTACCACCAGCGCAGGTGCGGGGCGTGGTAGTCGTCTTCCAGAAACTGGATGAACAGCATTTCCTCCTTCGAGTCGGCCAGGTGGCCATCGGGGCGGCGGCGCAGGTAGGTGGGCTGCAGGCTGTGGGTGGGGGCCGCGTACTCCTGGTAGTGCGTGTTGTAGTACTCCGACACCGGCACGTCCCAGGCTACCGTTTCGAGGGTGCGGCGGGAGCTGGGCTTCTGGTCGAGGTACGTGGTGTGGGCAGCCAGGGCGCTGTCGATGAGCGCATCGAGCTCGGTGTGGTTTTGCGGGTAGAGGATGAACTTGGTGGCCCGCAGCTCATCCCAGCCCAAAAAGTCCTCCAGCAGCAGCAACAGGGCCATTTGCAGCACCGGCGTGCTCTCGGCGGGGGCGTAGATGCCGCAGCGCGCCCGGCAGTAGCGGTCGAGCAGCTGCTGGCGCTCGGCCGGCGTCTTGGCAAATTTCTGGCGGTGGCCGGCGTCTACGGCGGTCTGGCCCACCTCCACGGTATGGATGACGACGCCCACCGGAATTACGATGTCAATGCTGTCTACGTCGGGGCGCAGGCCGCGCTGGCGTAGCAGCTCCTCGTTGCGCTCGGCGTAGGGCTGGCCGCCGGGCAGCAGCTCGCGGGAGATTTCCCAGCGCGCCTGGGCTGCTTTGTACAGCAACGCCCGAAACTGGCTGCCCAGGCGGTTGCGCTGCTCGCGCTGGTGGGCTACGTGCTCGGCGGGCAGCGCCAGGGGCTGGTAGTCGGGGCGGCGGTCAGCCTTGTGCAGCGACAGGTAGTCGGCCGAATCAGGCTCAATTCTGATGTTGTCCTTAGCCAGGTCGGTATACACATAGCCCAGATTGAGTTGCTCGTCTGCGTAATGCCGCTGCTCGGGCATCCGCAGGATGCGGCCCACTGTCTGGATGGTGAATGCCTCCTGCTTCAATTCGCGGAAAATGAGCAGCACGGCCGCCCGGGGGCAGTCCCAGCCCAGGGCAATGGCCTGCTTGAAGAGCAGCACTTCCACCGGGCTGCCGGGCTGCTCCAGGCCGGCGAGGTTGGTTTTTTCGCCCGCCAGCCACACGGCCAGGCGGCCGTTTTGCCGGGTGATGCCGGCTACGCTTTCGAGGTGCGCCAGCATCGTGTCGCGGATGCTGCGGTCAAGGGCGCTTTCCTTGGCCGTTTCGCTGGGCAGCTGAATGAGCAGCAGCGGGTTGAGGGCGGTGTCGGCGGCGCGGTAGGCGTCGGCCAGCTGCTGGCGCCGCCCAAGGGACAGCTTGAGCAACAGCACGTTGAGGGCATCGCCGCTCTGCTGCTGGCTGGCGTCGAGGTCGGGGTTGAGGGCTACGCCGCGCTTTATCATTTCGGCCCGCACCACGTCTTCGCGCCGGATAACCACCTGGTGGTCCGACTTGTAAAGCGGCGTGGCCGACACGTCTACTTCTACCACGGCTTGCAACTGGTTGAGCACCTGCTGAGCCTTGTCGCCCTTGCTGGCAAAAAGGTGGGCCTCATCAAGCACTACCACTACTTCGGTGTCGCGCAGCTTGGTCTGGGCCAGCAGACTGGCCAGGTTGCGCTGCTGCTCGTTGTCACGCACCAGCAGATTTTTGTCGGAGCTAATGCTTTGCCAGTTCAAGAACAGCAGCTCCCCTGGCCGCAGGTAGGGTTCGCTAAGGTCGTCGAACTGCACCGGCCGCACGGTGTGCGTATCGGCAAAATACTGACGTAGGGCCCCGTAGCTCTGCAAATGCAGGTGGCCGGGCGCAATCCAGACGAAAGCTAACCGGCGCACGGGCAGTTCGGGGCGGTCGGGCAATTCCTCGGTGAGGCGGCTCAGAAACTCGGCCATCACCACGGTTTTGCCGGCCCCGGTGGGCGCTTTCAACACGAGCTTCTGGCGGCGTACGGGCCGGGCCAGCAGGCTATAGGTTTCGTCGAGCAGGCGGTCGACGGCTTTGGCTTGGTACGAGCGAAGCGTGAGCATAAGCGACGAAAATTTAGAATAAGGGCAAGCTGCCGTGCTGGGTGGGCTTGGGAGCAGCGGACGCCCCCACCGGCCGGGCCGCTTTGGGAGCCGTAAGGGCGCTGGGCGCGACGGTCATTACCAGTGCCTCGGCCGGCGCAGGGGCTTCGGGGGGCAGCAGGGGTTGCCAGGCCCGGTACAGCGCCTCGGGCAGGGCGCTGAGGCGCACCCGGGCCGCCACGGCCTCAAACTCTTCCTGGTAGGCGTAGGAGCCAGGCGCGAACACGTACACCGCGCACCAGGGCCCGCCGGCCGGGGCCGCCACGGGCACGGGCAGCGCCGCCACAAAGGCAGCAGCGGCCTCTACGGCCAGGTCATCATACACCACCACCAAGGCCCCCACTGCACTGCCAAAGGCCCGAAAGCCCCCATCGGCCGGCGGGCCAGGCAGCGGCTGATAGCAGCCTTCCTTGAGGCGCAGCAGGTCAGTAGCACCGCGCACTAACTCGCGCTTGTGACGCAGCAGGGGCACGCGCGGCACTGTGGCTTCGCAGCGGTAGTAGCGCAGGCTGTTGTGGGTAAGGCCCGGCACGGCTACTCCCTTAGGCGTAGTGTAACCTTGTATCACCCGGCGATTACGCTCGTAGGTAACCTGCTCGCAGATGTTGTTCTCGTTGTTGGTAACTAGGATGCAGCGCCGGGTGCCCCCGTCTTCGGCATTCAGGGCCATCGTGGCGTGCAGCGTGGTGCCCGACCCAGCGAAAAAGTCGAGAATGAGGGAAGATGGAGAGGTAGCTAGCTCCAGAATCCGCTGCATTAACCGCAGGGGTTTTGGGGTGGAGAAGACTTCTCCATTCTCATCACCTAATAGCGAAACGACCTCCTTTTTAGCATCTTGTGTATGACCAACCTCACTGTAAAACCAAAGAGTCTGAGGCACCATGCCTTGCTTGACCTTGTCTAAAAATCGTTTTACCGCTGGCACGTTATTACCCGTGCTACCCCACCAGATTTGGTTGTCCTTGTCAAGTTCCTTAAATCTTTCTTCTGAAACCCGCCAGTAAGTTCCTTGTGGTGGTCCCGGTATCAGCCTGCCGCTTGGGCATACTATGGGGTAAGTGCCTTTGCTATAGTAGTTTCTGGCGGATAAATCCCCTGGCTTCCAAGGACCCCTCCTATCTTTGTCAGGATTTTTGTAGGCTTTATCCTGCTTCTCGGAACGCGGCATCAAATTAGGCCGCCATTGCTCCGCATTTTTTGCATAAATCAGGATATAATCCTGGTCTACAGATAAGTGCTTGGCAGTTGATTTGGGTGAATAGTTCTTTTGCCAAATAATATTTGCCACAAAGTTTTCCGCTCCGAACAGCTCATCGCACAGCAGCTTTAACTGCGCCTGCTCATTGTCGTCAATGGAGATGAAAATTACGCCCGTTTCCTTGAGCAGCGTTTTGGCCAGCTTCAGGCGCTTAGCCATGAACGACAGCCACTTGGAGTGGCGGTAGCCGTCCTCACGGTCCACAAACCGGTCGTTGTAAATGAAGTCGCGATTGCCTGTATTGTAGGGTGGGTCGATGTAAATAACATCTAACTGCGCCGCGTGGGTGTAGCTCAGCACCGTGAGGGCGTGCAGGTTGTCCCCTTCGATGAGGGTATGCGCGGGCGCTTCGCGAGCAGTTACAATCTGCTCATTATTATCTGTAAATACTTGAAAATCAG
>CAJYPK010000045.1 GCA_913776615.1 uncultured Hymenobacter sp. | reverse complement strand
ACGGTTGCGGTCTGGACGGGACTCGAACCCGCGACCTCCGCCGTGACAGGGCGGCATTCTAACCAACTGAACTACCAAACCGTTTACCGCAGTCCGGAAGCGGCGGGTGGCCTTTTCCGTTTTGGTGCTGCAAAGGTAGGGAAATAATTTTGGACTCTGCAAGCCTGCGGCGAAAAAAGTTCAAAAAAACGTAAAGGACAATGCTTGCGCAAGGTTATTTTATTAGTTATTTGCTTGACTAATAAAGTACTAAAGGTTTTCAGCGTTATTGGTAAACTGGCTGCCGTTGAGAATGTATAAGGTGGTAGAACGAGAACAGATGCCGATGGGCTGGCAGCTATTGAACCCTAGGAGCCAGTATCCGCGAGTCGACGGGCTTGCTTTTCTGCACCATCTTGCGGCCAAGGGCCTTGCTATCCTGCACTACTTTGGGACCCTTGTAGGTTGCCGCCCGCCGGTCGGCCGTCTTGGCGGGCGTGGGAGGGCGAGTGCTCGACGGGGTTTGGGCCTGGATGGCGCGGCCGGATACCAGCAGCGCAAGAACGGGAAGCAAGAGCAGCGTGTTCATGGGGCAGGGCGATAGGTGATGCAGCAAAAGCTGCTTAAAAGCAAGCAACGCATGTAGGGGAGCGTGGTTGCAGGACCAGCCGCTGCGCAAGAGCGTAGAAAAGCAAAAGGCCCTTCCTGCTCGCAGCCCTCGATTGGATGCGCTAACTGTCCACAGACTTTAGGTACCCTACTCACCGCCTTGCCTAGCCCGGTTGATACTAACAGCACTACCCCCTGTAGATCGTGGGTAAAGACGAAATAGGCGGAGTAGACCGCCTAGGTACGGTGGCGAGGAGTCTAGGCAGCTAAATGCCAAAAGTGAACTTTTTAGCATTTTAAACAGAGTCCAGTAGGGCCAGCATATCTGTGTGAATGGTCAGCCACGGCTGATTGAGATTGAGCGTGTATACCCACATCGGTGCCCCGTCTAGCCGATAGCGCAGCAGCACGGATTCGGTACCCACTGGGTAAAGCAGCACTGTGCGGACTTCCCGGCCTGGAAATCGCCGCTTCAGGTGCTGTTGGTAAGCAAATAGCTGGTACAGATGCGCTGCCCGAACCTTGCGCTTACCGTAGTGTTCAGCCCCCAGCGCCTGCGGATAAAATTTACATTCCAACAGCGCTACCCGCTTGCAGTCGTCATAGACTACTACAACATCGGTCTGCATCTTAGGCTGATGCTGGGCCGAGGCGTCATCTTCTGCCGTCAGCTGCCACTGCAGGGCCTTGGCCCTCACCGTTGCTATTCCGCGCAAATGGAAGGCATAAAAGTTGCGAACGAACTGTTCAAACAGCCGTGCCATATTTCGTTCATCCCGCCACACATCGGGTAGCAGCACGGCGCCGGCCTCCTGCGTGGGCAGGGCCAAGTGTCGCACCAATTGGCTGAGATGCACCACCATGCCGTACCGTGCCGTATGTCGGTACACTCGCACCGCGCCTAGCCTGGTATCCAGCAGCGGCACCAGGCGCACCCGGTCAAACGAACGCAGCAGCCCCCGTAGGTCCTCGCGCAAAGCCTCTTTTATTTCTCCCGCTTCCGCGAGGTAGTGCGCCGCGGATTTCACCAACTGGTTGAGCAGGGTGTCGGGTGTCCGGTCATCGGTTTCACACCACATCCTGGCGCGGGGCAAGGTTTGCTCCCGCATCGAGCGGCCAGGCAACAGCTTTCCCCGCGGCATGGCCGTCAGCAACTCCGTGGTCTGATAATCCTGGTCTAGGCCCCGCTTCACTAGTTGTTCCAGGCTATCGCGGAGCAATACCGCCAGTAAGTCCAGCAGGGTTTCGGGCGGTGTCTCCGCATCACCTACCACGGGCTCGGCCACCGGTAGCAGACCCCAGGCGTAGCTCAGCAGGTAGTACAGGTTCTCGACCCGTATTGGGCTTGACTGCCCGGAGAGGCGGTGGTTACTCATCACCCGAACCAGTTACCATCGTTGCGTGCAGGCGCAGTAGCTGACGGGCCGCTTTTGCCTGGGCGGGCGTTTCTATCCAGTACTCCTCCAATTGGGGGCCGATTTCATCCTCCAGCACCCGCTCATACCACGCTTGGTTGGTTTCCCCGGCCTGCGGCCCTTCGCTGTAGTAGCTGTGCCCAATCAGAAAATCCGGCCCCAGGGTACGGTCCTGCTCAATCTTATCGTTCACTCGTCGCACCGCTGCTACCAACTGCCCAACAAAATCAGTCGCCACGCCACGTTGCGTCAGGTAGTCGGCAAACCGTTCGCCCAACTCAGGCTGCAGCCTTTTGAAGGCAAACCGCCGCCGCAGGGCAAAATCGACCAGTGCCAGCGAGCGGTCAGCGGTGTTCATGGTACCAATGAGGTACAGGTTTTCCGGCAAATACATGTACTCGCCGCCGTAGGGCAGCATCACCTTGTGGTTGGAGCCGCGCTTGTCGCTTTCGAGCAGCAACATGCATTCACCCAATACCTTGCCCAGATTGGCCCGGTTCAGCTCGTCGATGATGAAGACGTGAGGCTTATCGGGATTGGCCAACGCGACGTCGCGCACAAATTTTAGAAAGACTCCGGCTTCTCGTAAAAACCCACCGTGCTCAGTGGCTCGGTAGCCCATTATAAAATCCTCGTAGCTATACGACGGGTGAAACTGCACCATCTCGACTCGGTCAGCATCCTGCTCACCCAGTAGCAGATAAGCCAGCCGCCGGGCGACGAACGATTTGCCTACGCCAGGTGGGCCTTGTAAGATGAGGTTTTTCTTGCGGCGCAGACTGGTCAACAACCCATTCAATTCTGCTGTCGGCATGAACAGGTCGGCCGTAGCATCATCCAACGTATAAGCAGGCCGGGCTGGTTTGGGTTGTGGGTCTGATTGGTCTTGACCGCCACCGCCAGTGGGTTTAGTCTGTGCGGGCTCAATCAGACGCAGTTGAGCTTGGTTTTCTAGCTCGTTCAGAATCGGTTGAATAAACCGCTTATAGTACGTTACCTCGGTCAGAGTTTTGGTGGGCAGGCTCGCATCGGCGGTGCGCTCCCAGTAGCCTTCCAGCAGCCATTTGACGCGGCGCACGTGCTGAAACTCGCTTCGGCTGTCCTGAAATTCGTATTCGCCTATCACGCGTCCGAGCCCGAGTACTGCTGAGCGGCCCTGCTTGGCTACCACGTAATCGCCGGGCCGCATGTCCTGGCAGAACTGCCAGCAGGCCAGCGCGTCGTTCGTGCGACTCGATCCGTTCGTTGTTTCAGCTAACAGTTCTTGCCGAATGGCTTCCTTGGATTCGTAGTCGCGCAGGTCGCCCAAGTCGTCCCAGCCAATCGACATTTCGCCGTTGGCCTTCCAATCTTCCCACAGATAGCCATTCACACCTGCGCCAATGGCCCAGGCAAGGGGTTGCTCACGCGCCTGTTCTGTATCCGGCTCGTCTCCGCCTTCCGCAGAATCCGAGAGCCATGCCAAGCCCTCCTTGATTTTACCATCATGCTCCTTGACCGTTCGGACTGTGCAGTAGATAAAATCTTGCGTAAGCAGGTGCAGGGCTTGGTCGGGATATACGTTGGCTGGAAGCCGGGCCCGGTGAGCTGCAATTAAGGTACTGTCTTGCGCGAGTATATCGCGTACTTGGTTGGCCAATGCGATGTAGCCTATTACCCGCTCCACTTTGGCGCGCTGCCGCCTGTCTACTGCCACGTCTACCAGGGCGGCGAAATCCTGGTACATCATCGGTTTAAATAAATAGTATCGGTCAGGGTAACGAAGCGTCAGGTAGACCAGCATAGCCCGCTCGTCCTGGTAATGGCTAGCGGCCGGCGCGCCCTCAAATCGTTCACGCCAGTCTTCAGCCGCTGCCTTGAAGCGCGGCATGCGTTCCGTCAGCGGATGGCTTTCATCGAATAGCTGCTCGAAAGCAGCCCGTACTTCCCCTGGAAACTGGTCGGCAAACCGTTCTATCATCAGCCGGGCAAAATATTGTACCGACGTAAGTAAATTACCCGTTTCGGCTAAGCTTCCCCGCAACATGGCAGGAAAATCTGCGGCCCCTAAGTCCCAGTTTTCCTGAAAAACCTGTACAGCCCGCCACTTATACAATTCTTCCCGCGTCCAGCGGGGTAGCTGCTGCCGATAGTCGGCAATCCAGGGAGTCAGGCGTTCGGTTAAATCTGTCATGGGGCGGGAAAGAATATAGTTCTACCCGCAAGGTATAGATAATCTGCTTCGTTTAATCTTTTTTACCTAGTTAATAAGCTTCGCTATACTATTTTGGCTACTGGTGCCAGCAAGCCATCAGGCTAAACCTGCGACCAGCTCTTCCCACAATTTCTATCCTCGCTGCCCGTGCCGTCCCGCCTCCTGCCCACCTTGCCCGATAAGCGCAGCATTGCCGCCCAGCTCAACCAGGCCATTCAAACCGCCGAGGCGCTGTACGCGGCCGTTTGCTTCTGGGCCATTGGGCCCGAGGTGCTCGATAGTCGTTTAGTATACCTGCTGGGCCAGCCGGGCTCGTTCTGTATCGTCGACATCCATCCTCCTACCAACGTCGACCGGCTCGACGACTTCTATCAACTAGGCGGCACCAACTTCCAGGTTTTCGCCAAAGAAATTCAACTCAAAACCGGCGAGTACTTTTTGCAGCGCCACCTGCTGCACATGAAAATGCTGGTGTTCGACCTGCCCGGCCAGCAGGCCGAAATCTGGGTGGGTAGCCACAACTTCACCAAGCAGGCCCTGCGCGGCACCAACCGGGAAGCTACCCTGGTGATTCCCTGCATCCAGGGCGATGCCATGTACCAGCAGGCCCGCGCATACTTGGCCAGCGTGCTGGCCGACCCCGACTGCCGGCCCTTCGACCCGGCTTTGCTCGACGACTATAAAAAGCTCCAGCGCATTCCGGAAGAAGAAGCCGAAGGGGGCAGCTACGTCCTGCCGCTGGCCTGGGATTCTTCGCGTATGGCCACGCTGGCCCAGCAAACCGTCACCCTAGCCGGTAATAATGCCAGGGAAGGCCGCGAGCTTTTTCAAGCCAGCGGTGCCGTTCGCCCGCTGGCCATTCGGGCCTACGACCTGGCCAGCAACTCCATTCGACACTTCGCGGCCATCGTGCAAAACCAGGGCACCATCGACGCCGACGTGGCCTCGTCCTACGACCTGGCTTTCGGCCCCCGCCACCTGGCCGTACGGCCGGCCGGTATCATGCCCTACGTCGCGCCGCGTGAACCCCCCCTCACCCGGGCCGACCTGCTGAAGTTTAGCTTCTGGGCTACCGTTCGCATCCTCGATGAGCTGCCCGCCGACCTAGTATGGGAGCCCGTGCAACGCGCCAGTACTGCCGAGTGGGTATACGACCCCGCAACTACCCAGGAGCTCTACCAGGACGAGGTAGCCCCGTCGGCGTACGGCGTCGGGGTCGAGGAAGCGCCTCGAAGCTACGCTACCTTTGCCTTTGAAGACACGAGTGTTGCTGCCGTGGAAGTGCGCGTCCGCCACTGGCTCGATTGGGCTACGCACCGCAAAGCCCGCCGTGTGCCCGGCCCGCCCGACGGCCAGCGGGCCGTATTTTCCGCCGAAAGAATTCGTAACGACGAACCGACCGAGCTGGATAAGCTGGACGAGAGCTTCCGGCCAGCCAACCGCTCCCGACTGCTGCTGGGCTACGAAGCTCCCATTCGCCGGCAGTATTACGAGCAAGCCAACTCCAGCGAAAATTTCGCGGCCGACCGCATGCCCCGGCTGACCAAGCTGGTAAAGCGTTATCGGCTAGTGCTCTGAGGTAGAGGTTGGCGGCGTTGGGAAGTGGTAAAGAGAGAAGGGGTGTCAAATTACATGGTTGTTAAATTTATTTTTAATAAAATAAATTAACAGCAAAAGTAACCCGAAAAATTACTGTGCCGTATCTTTACTCGCAGCCTGCCGCCCCCATCCCGGTAGTTGCCCTACATTGAATGCTCCTTGCCAAGGTTGCCAGCTTGTATACCGGGTACCCGGTTTCCACCCAGCCGCTCGACGACTATATTCCCGTGGAGCAGCCGTTGGCTTACCCGCAGCTTTCCGATTTCACCGCCGACGGGCAGCCGGTGGTGTACGACGACAGGGGGGAGCTGCAAGCGAAAGTGTACCTGGAGCAGGTGCCGCCGGCGGCCCTGCACCGCCAGCTGCAGCCCGGCCAGATTCTGCTAGCCGCTAAAGGTGCCCGGATGCTGGCCGTCTGCGTGCGGCCCGAGTGGCTGCCGGCCCTAGCCTCGCCCAGCTTCTTTGTGCTTGCCGTGCATGAGCCCAGCCGGCTGCTGCCGGAGTTTCTGACGCTGCTGCTCAACCTGCCCGCCACCCGTGAGGCCCTGCGTGCCCGCCTGAGTGCCACCACGGTGCCCACCCTCAACCGCCGCGACCTGCTCGACCTGGAGCTGCCCGGCCCGCCGGGTACCCCGCCCAACTACCTGCCTTCGCTGGCGCAGCAGCGGCAGGCCCTGGAGCTGCACCAACTGTGGCTACTGGAAAAGGACCTGACCAGCCGCTACCTGCAGGCCCGCGAACAAATTGTTTATAATGCCATCACCAACAATTTCACCATCTAGCTCCCTTACCGCTATGGCTCATCGTACTTTCCACACGCCCGCCCTCTATCCCGACGAAGCCAATGCCTGGCTTAAACTCGGCGTCGACCCGCGCCATTTTTTCCGGCAGGATGGCACCATGGATAAAGAGGCTTTCTTTGCCGTCCTCACTCTGGCCGAGGCCCTCACGCCTGCGTCGGTGCGCGAGCCGGTGCCCACGCCCGCGCCGCCCGTCTGCACCGCGCCGGTGTGCGTCACCATCACCGTCAACCGCGCCTAACTTAGTTCTATCCCGGTCCGGGGCCGGTTTCCACTGCCGGCCCCAGGCCTTGCTTTTCTAGTAGCCCCCGCATGCCCCGCCCCAAGAAAACCGCCGCTCAGCCCGCCGGCCCCGACCTCTTTGCCCAGGAAAACCCCGAAGCCGCCGCTGTGGCGGCCGATGAAATAGCCCCCGAAACCGGCCAGCCCGAGAAACCCGCCGAAGGGGCCGACAAAAACAAAATCCTCAACGCCGTGTGGCGGGCCTGCGACTCCTTCCGCGGTGTCATCGACCCTTCCTTGTATAAGGATTACATTCTGACCTTTCTCTTCGTCAAGTACTTGTCCGACCTCTGGAAGGAGCGTACCGAGCACTTCACCGCCCTCTACGCTTCCGACCCCGACCCGGCCACCCGCATCCGCCGGGCCCTGCGCAACGAGCGGTTCCAGGTGCCGGAGGAGGCTACCTACGAATACCTGTTCGAGCGGCGCAACGACGACAAAATCGGCCAGATTATCAACGTGGCCTTGCAGGCGCTGGAAGATGCCAACGGCATCGCCCTCGACGGGGTGTTTCGCAGCATCGACTTCAACTCCGAAGTTATTCTGGGCAAGGAGAAGGAGCGCAAGCGCCGTCTCAAAAACCTCATCGAGGATTTCCAGGGCATCGACCTTACGCCCTCGCACCTGAGCTCGTCCGATATCATCGGCGACGTGTACGAGTACCTCATTGCCTTTTTTGCCTCCGACGCCGGCAAGAAGGCCGGCGAGTTCTACACGCCCGCGCCGGTGTCGCGGCTGCTGGCCCGGCTGGTGGCGCCCAAGCCCGGCGACCGCATCTGCGACCCCACCTGCGGCTCGGCCTCGCTGCTGATGCGGGTGGGGCAGGAGGTGAAGCGTAAATACCACTCCGACAACTTCTCGCTCTACGGGCAGGAGCTGAACGGCGGCACCTACTCGCTGGCCCGCATGAACATGGTGCTGCACGGCTTCGACGATGCCGTGATTAAATGGGGCGATACCCTCAACGACCCGCAGCTGCTCGAAAACGATGCCCTCATGAAGTTCGACGTGCTGGTGGCCAACCCGCCCTTCTCGCTCGACAAGTGGGGGGCCGAAAACGCGGCCGGCGACCGCCACAAGCGCTTCTGGCGCGGGGTGCCGCCCAAGAGCAAGGGTGATTTCGCCTTTCTCTCGCACATGATTCACGTGGCCCTGCCGCAGGTGGGCCGGGGTGGCGTCATTTTGCCCCACGGTATTTTGTTCCGGGGTAGCTCGGAGGGGCTCATCCGGCGCAAGCTGCTCGAAGAAGGGCTGGTGGAAGCCGTGGTGGGCCTGCCCGGCAGCATGTTCTACGGCACGGGCATTCCCACGGCCATCGTGCTGTTTCGCCAGCAGCGCGAAACCACCGACGTGCTGTTTGTCGATGCCTCGCAGCTCTACGAGGAAACCCGCAGCCAGAACGTGCTGACCGATGCCCACCTGGCCCGCATTGCCGACACCGTAGAGCAGTTCCGCGCCAACCCGGCCGGGGTGCCCGGCGTGGTGGAGCCCCGCTTTGCCTACCGCGCCGACCTAGCCGAAATCGAAAAGAACGGCTTCAACCTCAACATTGCCCGCTACGTCGATACGTTCGTGGCCGCCGAAGCCGTGGATATGGAGGCCGTGCAGGCTGAGTTGGATACTATCGAGACCGAGCTGGCAGAGGTGCGCCGTCGGATGCAGGCGTTTTTACAGCAGATTAAAGGCTAGTAAGCATGAAGGAAAAGGACCTGCCAGCCGGATGGCGGCTATTAAAATTGCGTGATGCTGTTACCAAAGTTGGCAGCGGTATAACGCCTAAAGGGGGCAAAGAAAGTTATCTGACTGAAGGGATACCATTAATTAGGAGTCAAAATGTGCTAGATGGCATTCTGAATATTTCCGATGTGGCCTTCATATCGGAAGAACAGCACAAGCAAATGAGCGGCAGTGCCGTCAAACCTGCTGATGTGCTTCTGAATATTACAGGCGCCTCAATCGGCCGTTCTTGTGTTGTACCTGACAGAATCGGCGAGGCCAATGTTAACCAGCATGTTTGCATCATTCGGCCCACTTCGTTAATTAGTCCACATTACCTAAACTTGGTGTTGTGCTCTAATTACGGCAAACAACTAATTGACAGCTATCAAGCAGGCGGGGGTAGGCAGGGGCTGAATTTCGAGCAGATAAAGGCTTTTCCAATTCCTACGCCTCCGCTAGTTCAACAAAAGCAAATTGCTAACTCAATTACAATCTGGGACGAAGCCATTGCCCTCCAGACGCGCCAGCTTCAGCAGTTGCGGCGGCGGGCCGGTGGGTTACGGCAGGATTTGCTGCTGGAAAAACGTCGGCTTGCTGGGTTTTCTAAACCGTGGCAGGAAGTTAAAATTGGCTCTTTGGTCAAGGAGGTGAAGCGCCCGGTTGCTTGGGACGACGATGAGGAATACGCGTTGATTTCCATTCGCCGCCGTTCAGGTGGTGCGTTCCTACGGGAACGGCTTTTCGGCCACCAGATTTTGACCAAGAACCTTCGCACAGCCCGCGCCGGGGATTTTCTAATTTCCAAAATGCAGGTTGTCCATGGTGCCTCCGGCCTAGTTCCGGCAGAGCTGGATGGGATGAAAGTGTCTGGCTCTTACGTGGCATTGGTGTCCCGCAACCCGGCTACTTTCGACATTAACTTTCTCGACTGCTTATCCAAACTATCCTGGTTTTATCACCTCTGCTATGTGTGTAGCTACGGAGTTCACATCGAGAAGATGACGTTTGATTTGAACGATTTTCTCGACCAGACAATCAGAGTACCCGAACTAGCCGAGCAGCGCGCCATTGCCGAAGTGCTCAACACCGCCGAGGCCGAAATCCACCTCACTGAGCGCAAGCTCGACGCCCTGCGCGCGCAGAAGCGCGGCCTGCTGCAACAGCTGCTCACCGGCGAAATTCTGTTGTCTTAATCCGTTTCCTTTTTCTGTAACCGCGATGTCGCACGTTCCTTCCACCCGCGAAAACGACGCCAGCCAGCTCCCGGCCCTGCTGCTGTTGCAGCAGCTCGGCTACACCTACCTGCCGCCCCGGGTGGCTTTTGCGGAACGTGACTACCGCGAGGCCGAAGTACTGTTGCTTAAGAAGCTGCGCGCCTGGCTCCGCGCCCACAACAGCTTCACCTACCGGGGGCGGCAGTACCCGTTTACCGAAGCCGCCATCACGGCCGCCATCGAGGCCCTGCGCCGGCCCTCGCTCGAAAAAGGCTACATCGCCACCAACCAGGAAATCTACGACCGGCTCACGCTCGGCTTCACCGTGGAGCAAACCATCGACGGCGACACCAAGAGCTACACCATCAACTACCTCTGCTGGAAGCCGGCGGAGCTGGTCGAGAACGAATTCTACGTGACGGAGGAGCTGGTCGTGCAGCGCAGCGGCCGCTCCGATACCTACCAGCCCGACGTGGTGCTCTACGTCAACGGCATTCCGCTGGCGGTGGTAGAGTGCAAGTCGCCGCTGCTGAAAAAGCCCATTCACCAGGCCATTTCGCAGCACCTGCGCCAGCAGCAGCCCGACGGCATCCGCCCCCTCTACCTCAGCGCCCAGATTCTCCTCGCGGTGGCCGGCAGCTATGGCACCGATGCACCCGAGCCCGACGCCGACGAGGAGCCCGGCACCGAGCAGCGCAACCCCGCTTACGGCACCACCGGCACCCGCGAGGAGTTTTGGGCCACCTGGCGCCACCGCCCCGAAGACGACCCCCAGGACGCCGCCCGCCGCCGCCAGGAGCTGCAGCAGCTCAAAAACGACAGCATCAACCAACCCCAAGCCTGGCGGGCGCTGCAAGCCAACCCCTACTGGGGCCAGCGGCCGCACCCCTACGCTGCCAGTCTGGGCCAGCCCTGGACCATCACGCCCCAGGACGACCTGCTGTATGCCCTCTGCCAGCCGGCCCGCCTGCTCGACCTCATCCGCAACTACATCGTGTTCGACGGCGGCCAGAAAATCGTGGCCCGCTACCAGCAGTACTACGGCGTGCAGGAAACCCTGCGCCGCGCCCAGGACCAGCGCGGCGGCGTGCTCTGGCACTCGCAGGGCTCGGGCAAGTCGCTGACGATGGTGATGCTGGCCCAGCTGCTGGCCGTGCAGCGCCCCAGCGCCAAAATCATCCTCGTCACCGACCGCGTCGAGCTGGATGAGCAGATTTACGACACCTTCAAGCGCTGCGGCCGCGAGGTGGTAGCCGCCACTACCGGCAACAAGCTGGCCGCCCTGCTGCAGGAGCCGCACTCCACCGACATCGTGGCCACGCTCATTCACAAGTTCAACGCGGCCGTCAAGATATTGCAGCGCGACAATACGCCCGTCACCCGCTCCGACGTGTTTGTGCTGGTCGACGAAGGTCACCGTACCCAATATGGCCGCCTCAGCGCCAAGATGAAGCAGGCCCTGCCCACGGCCACCTTCATTGCCTTCACCGGCACCCCGCTCACCAAGCGCGAGAAAAACACCGCCCACGAGTTCGGCGGCATCATCCACACCTACACCATCACCGATGCCGAGAAGGACAAAACCGTGCTGCCCATCATCTATGAAGGCCGCATGCCCCATTTCAGCACCAACGACGGCCCGCTGAACACCTTCTTCAAGCGCATCGTGGCCCACCTGCCGCCCGACGAGCAGTTTCGCCTGCGGGAGAAATACAGCAGCCTGGCCCGGCTCAGCCACACCGCGCAGGTTATTTACGCCAAAGCCTTCGACATCTCGTTGCACTTCAAAGGCAGCTGGCAGGGCAGGGGCTTTAAAGGCCAGCTGGCCGCTCCCAGCAAGCTGGCCGCCATCCGCTTCAAAAAAGCCCTCGACGAAATCGGCCTGGTATCGTCCGAAGTGCTGATTTCCAAGCCCGACGACCGCGAGGGCCACGACGACGTGCACGACGCCAGCACCGACGAAGTGCTGGCCTTCTGGCGGCGCATGATGGACATCTACGGCACCGAAGCGGCCTACGAGAAAAGCCTGAAAGACGGCTTCCGCGCTCCGCACGGCTCGCCCGATATCATCATCACCGTCGATAAGCTGCTCACCGGCTTCGACAACCCCCACAACGTGGTGCTCTACCTCTGCCGTCGGCTTAAGGAGCATACGCTGTTTCAGGCCATTGCCCGCGTCAACCGCTGCTCGCCCGGCAAGCATTTCGGCTACGTGCTCGACTACGAGGGCGTGACCGACGAGCTGCGCGCCGCCCTGCAGCAATACGGCAGCCCCGATTTCGAGGTGTACGACCTCGACGACCTCAGCGAAGGCATCCGCCTGGCCGCCCTGGCCGCCGAGGTGGCCCAGCTGCCCCAGCTCCACGCCAACCTGGTCGAGCTGTTCCACGAAGTCGGCACCCGCGACGACCTGGCCGCCTACACCTCGCACCTGGCCGACGAGGCCCGCCGCCCCATCTTTTTCGAGCGGCTGCGCGCCTTCCAGCGGGTGCTGCACCGCGCCCTCTCGTCGGCTCATTACCTCGAAAACACTCCCGACGCCGAGGTCGATGGCTACCTGCGCCACCTCACCTTCTTCGCCAACCTGCGCACCATGGTGTTGCAGCGATACAACGTCGACCCCGACCATAGCCGCATCGAGCCCCAAATACAGAAGCTGCTCGACACCCACGTGTCGGCCGCCGAAATGCTGGCCGTGGTGCCGCCCATCAACATTTTCAGCCCCGAGTTTGCCAGCGAGGTAGCCGAGCGCATGGCCCCCTACGGCCAGGCTAGCGAAGGGGAGGAGGGCGTGGCCTACGAAATTGCCACCCAGCTCGTCAAAACCCTCACCGAGAAGCTGGACGAAAATCCCGCCAAGTACCAGGAGTTCATCGACCGCATTAAGGAAGCCATTCGCCGCTACGAGCAGGAGCGCCGCGACGCCGCCGAGTTTTTGCAACACGTGACCACCGTGCGCGAGGAGTTTCAGAGCGGCGCCAGCCACAGCCGTCCGGTGGCGCTGCACGGCCGCCAGGTGGCCTCGGCCGTGTTCGACCTGCTGGAAAAATCGCTCCCCAACATCGACCCCGACACAGTGGCGAAGTGGGCCATCGACGTGGAAGCCACCATCTACGCCAGCGTCCACGACGCCGACGGCACCCGCCTGGTCGATTGGCACAAGCCCGGCAGCAAGGTGCTGCGCAAATTGCGCTACGAGCTGGGCGAGCAACTCTGGGCCCTGCGCGACCACGACGCTACCCTCGCCGAAGCTACCCTCGACGACTTTGAGCGCCAGCTCGAAAGCGTCGCCATTGCCCACTACAAGGCCAACTAGCCATGCCGGCCATCCTCACCGAGCAGGGTCAGATTCAGTTTGGCTCCGCCTGCATTCCTTATACCGTCGAGCGCCGCAACCGCCGCACCCTGGCCCTGCAAGTACAGCCCGACGGCCGCCTCACCGTCGCGGCTCCACTGACCACCTCGGCCGAGGAAATTGCCGCCGTCGTCAGCAAGCGCGCCGCCTGGGTGCTCACCCAGCAGGAGCGAGCCCACAGCATTCCCGCTCCCTCCGCGCCTCCGCAGTACCGCAGCGGCGAGTCGCTCTACTACCTGGGCCGCCAGCACCGCCTGCGGGTGTTGCCCGGTACCCCCGGCACCGTAGCGCTGGAGCCCGCGCGCCTGCTCGTCACCACCCGCGACCCGCGCAATGGCGAAGCCGTCGGCCGCCTCGTCGAGCGTTGGTACCGCCAGCAGGCCCAGCAGGTCATCAGCGAGGTATTCCAGCGCATCCTGACGCAGCTGCCGCCGTTGCTGTTTCCCGCCGCCGCGCACCCTGCTCTACGCTTGCTCCACATGCCTCGTCGCTGGGGCAGCTTCGTGCCCCGCACTAATACCATTCTCCTCAACCCGGCCCTGGTCAAAACGCCCCGCGCCTGCATCGAATATATTATCTTTCACGAGCTGGCCCATCTTCGCCACCCCCACCACGACCGTGCCTTCTACGACCTCCAAGCCCGCCTGCTCCCGGATTGGCAGCATTGGGAAGCCCGGCTGCACGAGCTGGAGCCGCTGCTGCTGACGGTTGCGCCCGGGGGTGAAACATAGGGCGCTTGGACAGTAGCTACTACTTTCAGCCCGCGTGCTGGGGCAGCTTAGCCAAACGCTTCTGGAAGCGGCTGTAGTCCAGGGCCGAAAAAGCAAAAGCCCCGCAAGCTGGCTTACGGGGCTCTTTGAACGGTTGCGGTCTGGACGGGACTCGAACCCGCGACCTCCGCCGTGACAGGGCGGCATTCTAACCAACTGAACTACCAAACCGTTTACCGCAGTCCGGAAGCGGCGGGTGGCCTTTTCCGTTTT
>CAJYPK010000044.1 GCA_913776615.1 uncultured Hymenobacter sp. | reverse complement strand
TTATGAATTATGAATTATGAATTATGAATTATGAATTATGAATTATGAATTATGAATTATGAATTATGAATTATGAATTATGAATTATGAATTATGAATTATGAATTATGAATTATGAATTATGCTGCTTCTCCCGTCATGCTGAGCTTGCGAAGCATCTTATCAGGGAAGAACGGTCTGTCTGGGTGTGGTAGGATGCTTCGCAAGCTCAGCATGGCGGACGGGTTGATTAGTGTAATGAACAAAGGCTTCCTAAACAGTTTCTGTGATTTACAACAGCGGGGAGGCAAAGGGTACGCCGCCCAGGACGGCGTCATCCTGCTGCTGCCGGGCCAGGCGGGCCGGTGCGGGCGCGGCCGTTTGCGCGGCGAGTAATTGGCCGCTTTGAGCTAATGATTCAACGTGAAGTAGTTGCGTAGTTACCATTACCCGCAGGGTGGTATTGGGCTGCACGGCTACCTCGACCAGCGCGAAGGGTAGTATATCGACTACCACCGTGAGGTGGCAGTCGGCGAAGGCGTAGGTGTGCGTAGGGTGCGGCGCGGCGGCATACTTTCCCACTACCGTGCTCTCACCCACCATAAAGTGATAAGTTAAATCGGTGAGGACGGCCGGTAGGCGCGGGGCCAGCGTGAGCAGATTATTGGGCACGTCGGGCCGGATGCCCAGGAAGTATTGGTACCACACCCGCAGCTGCTCGGCATTGGACCAGGCTTGCAGGTAGGCCCCGGTGAGGCGGGGCTCGGACTGGCCGGGGTGGGGGTAGGCGTCGAGGTTTTCGCCGAGCCCACCCACCACGCCCCGCGTCAGGGCCTGGCGGTTGGAATAATTGAAAAGCTGCCAGGCCGTTTCGACCTGTCCGGCTTCGAGCATGCGCTGCATGGCAATGCCGTTGAGCCAGGGCCAGACGGTGCCTCGGTGGTAAGCTGCGTCCTTGTGGTAGGCGGGCGAGTGGTGGTAGGGGTGAAACTGCGGGTCGTGCCGGGCCAGCGTGGCCACGCCCCAGGGGTACACCAGCTCGGTCCAGACGGTGCGCAGCGCCCGCCGGGTGAAGGCCGGGTCGTCGAGTAGGTCCAACGCGAAAAGCTGGTTGGGGCGCAGCGTAAAATCGGCCTGGCCCGATTCGGTAAGGTGGTCGGCCAGGTAGTCGTGCGGCGTAGCGCGGTAGTCGCGGGCAAAATTGCGTCGAACCCGCTCGGCCAGCTGCTGCCACTGGGCCCGGCTGGCCTCGTCGCGCAGGTGGGCCGCGAAGTACGCCCCCGCCCGCAGCTGCTGATACCAGAGCGCTTGGATGTCGTTGGCCCGGCTGCCGCGCGGGGTGTAGGCTACGTGCTGCGCGTCGCGGGCGTCCATCCAGGTTTCGTTGTCGGCGTGCCGCAGGTAGCCCTGGTCATCGACCCAGTGGGCGAGCGCCCCCGCGATACTGGCCTGCACGACCGGGTACAGCTGGCGAATGAGCCCCGTATCGCCCGAGTAGCGCACGTAGTCGAGCAGGGCGATGACGAAGCGCGGCGTACCGTCGGCGGTGTGGTAGTCGGTAGTGCCGGGGCTGACGATGTTGGGCACCCGGCCGTAGAATTTCGAGCTGAGGTCGGCATTCTGATACCGGGCAAAGGCGAGCAAGAGTTGCCGGGCGGTGGCAAACTGCCCGGTCACGAGCACCGCCCCGGGCAGGGCAATAAACTCGTCGCGCCCCCAATACTCGTTGAACCACGGCAGCCCCGCGTAGATACCGTCGCCCTGCTGCCGCGTCACGAGCTGGTCGGTAGTGAGGGCCAGCCAGCGCAGCGCCCGCGTCAGCGAATCATCGTTGGTGTTTGTAAATGAGGTAGTTTCCAAAATAGCGCGCATGCGCTGCTGCCGGGCCAGCTTGAGCGCCGCCCCGTGTTGCTGGCCCTCGCGCAGCAGCGCCGTGGCTTCGGCCTCGTCGCGGCCGCAGGCGATGAAAAAGCCCGCGCCGCTGGCCTCTACCCGCTGGCCCAGTAGCGTGAGCGGCCCCGGCTGCCGGGCCGCCACGGCCAATACAAAATCCCCTTCCTGGGCCGAGAAAAACGCTACGTCGCCGGCCAGTCGCAGCAGCCGCACTTGCTCGCCCCGTAGCTCGATGCCCAGCGGCGGGCTGGCCCCGGTGAGGTCGATTTCGAGCAGGCTTTTGTAATCAACTAGCCAAAGCTGCTCTTGCAGGGCGGGGCCGTGCTGGCGCACCAGGCAGGCGGGGCCGACGGTCACGCTGGCCCGGCGGTTGTCGAGCAGCTGCCCGTTTACAAATAAGTCGTAGCCGCTGAAAATCCGATTTCTAGCCACGTTCAGGCCCTCAAACCACGTGTATTCGGGGTGGCGGGCCGCGTGCGTCTGGGCGCAGTAGAAGGCGGCGGCTTTATTGGTATAAGAGGCGATGCGGTTGGCGGCGCGGGGCACGGCCAGGGCGAGGGCGGCCAATAGGTCGGGCGGTTCGGGCATGGGTAGGGCAGCCGCGTAGAGCTTGGCGCGGTCTTCAGGTGCGTGTACGCACTCGTCGTGCAGCCGGGGACGCCTCTTGGCTCTCATGTAACACCAAGCTCCAGCTTGGTGCGGCGTCGAGAGGTAACTGATAAGTAGTGTGCCTAAGTTGGAGCCCGGGTATAGCGTTAATTACTAAGGTGGTATGTGATTTTGCGCTGCTCGGATTTGCGCTCCCCGAGCGTGGTTGCCTCACCCCCCGACCCCCTCTCCGAAAAGGAGAGGGGGAGCCGCTCGCAAACACACGCAATTACTTGTTCGGTCATCGTCCGGCTCCCCCTCTCCTTTTCGGAGAGGGGGCCGGGGGGGGAGGCGACCACGCTCGGGGAGCGCAAATCCGAGCAGCGTAAAAGTGTAAGCCGGCAATCCGCGGTCGGTGTACCGCCAGGGCCAGGGCGCAAATCCGAGCAGCGTAAAAGTGTAAGCCAACTTGGCACCCGTTACAATAACAATAGTGCGGGGCGCAGCCCCGCACTATCGCCCACAACGAAAATCAACATCAGCCCCGGCCGAGCTCCTGCCGGAGTTGCAGCGCGGAGCGGCCGTGCGCGTGCCGCTCCTCACCGCAGTAGAGGTGTTCGTCGTCGTAGCTGGTAATGGCCGCCACGTTGAGGGCCAGCCGGCGGTTGACCCGCAGAAACTGCCCGTGCAGCGCGGGCGGCAGCAGGTGGTCGAGCACGTAAGTGAGCGAGCCGCGCAGCGGGTAGCCGGCGCGCTGGCCCGCCACGTGCAGCGTCACGTAATTTTTGCCGGCTTCGAGGCGCTGCACTTCCGTCCAGTGCAGCTTGTGGGTACGCTCGCCCAGCTTCACGAAGAAAAAGGGGGGCGGCGGCGTGGCCGGGGCTGGCGCGGGAGCCGGCTGGCGGGTAGCGGCATACTCCAGTGCCGACTGAATGGCCGCGAACAGCGCCGGCCCACCCACCGGCTTGATGAGGTAGCCGCTGGGCTGCAACTGCGTAGCCTGGCGGATGGTCGCCAGATCAGAGTAGGCCGTCAGGAAAATAAACGGCGGCCCGCCCCGGGCCCGCAGCTGCCGGGCCAGCGCCAGGCCCGACTGCGCCGCATCGGCACTCCCCAGGTTGAGGTCGAGCAGCACCAGGTCGGCGGGTAGGGGAGGGGCCAGCGCGGCCCGGGCCTCGGCGAAAGTGTAGCAGGTGGCGGGCACTTCGTAGCCCAGGTCTTCGAGGGTGAAGCGCAGGTTTTCGGCGATGAGGGCCTCGTCTTCCACAACGAGGATGCGCAGGCGGCTAGGCTCCATGAGCTGGAATGGGTAGGCAGAGCGTATAGGTATAGGGCTGGCCGGGCGGGGTAGTGAGCGTGGCCCCGAGCTGGCGGGTGAGCAGGGTGATAATCTGGGTGCCCAGGCCCGGGCGGCCCGGGGCCGCCCCGCCGGGCGGCGCCCCGCTGTCGGCGTATTCCAGGCAAGTGTACTGCGCCTCGTGGCGCACCCGCACGCTGATTTCGAGCAACTGCCCCGGCGGGGTGTCGGCGTACTTGATGGAGTTAGTCACCCACTCGTTGAGAATGAGCGACAACGCCAGGTAGGCGCTGGGCGGCAGGCGCAGCGGCCCGCTTTGCAGGTGGGTGATAACCCGGCGGTCATTGGCCAGGCAGCTCACTACCGACGAGATGAGCCCTTTGAGGTACACGGCCAGGTCGGGGCCTGCGGTGGGGCTGAGTAGCAATTGATTGTGCAGCGCTGCAATGCTTTCTACCCGCAGCCGGGCCGCTTGCAGGTGCTCGATCACTTCCTCGTTGTCGGTGCGGCGCTCCTGCATCTGCAACAGGCTGTATACCATGTGCAGGTTGTTTTTGACGCGGTGCTGAATCTCCTTGTTGAGCAACTCCACTTGCGCCACCTGCTGGTCGAGTCGGGCGTTGGATTCGGCCAGCGCGGCGTTGGCCCGCGCCAGGGCCCGGGCCCGCCGCCGCGACAGCTGCTGCTGCCGAAACAAGTAAAAGCTCAGCAGCGAAATAATAGTCAGGCCCCCGCCCAGTCCCCACAGGCCCCAGGTGCGCGCCCGCTGGCGCACCGCCTCTACCTGCTGCTGGCGCTGGGCCGCTCGTTCCTCGCTACGCAGCAGGCTCAGGCGTACCCGGTCAAGGTCGCCGCCGTGGTTGAGGCTGTCGGCCAGGCGAGTAGCCCGGCGCAGGGCCGCGTAGGCCGAAGCGTAGCGCCCGGCGGCGGCGTACAGGTCGGCCAGGTTGTGGCCGTAGTACACGCGGTCGAGCGCGTTGGTGGCCGGCATGCGGGCCAGCGAGTCGAGGTAGGGCGCCTGGCGGTGGCGGTAGTGTACGTCGAGGCGGGCCTGCGCCAGGTAGTAGTGCGTGAGGTAGTCGTAGGTTTCGGGGTCGTTGCGCACCCAGGGGCGGCGTACCAGCTGGCGCAAGAGGCTGTCGGCCAAGGCGTAGTTGCGCACCTCCGTCGCCGTGAGGGCCATTTCGACGGTGCTGGGTACCTGGCGCAGCAGCGCTTCGGGCTGGCCCCGCAGCTCGCGGCGCAGGCGGCGCAGCACTTGCACGGTGCGCAGGCTGTCGGGCACTTTGTCGTAGGCGTGGGCCACGAGGTAGGTGGCGTAGAAATAGCGCCGCCGCTGGCCCGGCAGGCCGGCGAAGAGGTCGGCCGCCTGCTGAAAATAGCGCACGGTCTTGTGCGGCTCCTTGTTCCAGGCGTCGTACACCCGGCCCCGGGCAAATACGGCCTCGGCCAGCAGCAGCGTATCCTGGCTGCGCTCGGCCAGTACCTGGGCGCGGTCGTAGTACTGCTGGGCGTGGGCAAAGCTGCTGTAGCCCTTCTTTTCGGCATATACCGAATCGCCGGCCGCCAGCAGCGCAAAAAAACGGGCGTGCAGGCTGGGCGGGGCCGGTTGCGCCGGCGCCGGGTGGGCTAAGCGGAGGGCGAGCAGCCCCACCGGCGCAACGGGCCAGCGTGAGCGATACTGCCAAAAGAGGTTTAAAACCAGGGTGGAAAACACTGGCCAAAGGTAGGCGCGTGCGTTGGCCGTGCTAATGGGAGCCAGCCTCAAAAAGCTGGCGCTCGCGCTCAAAGTAGGTGGGCGGTAGCCAAGTGCACCTGAACGAAACTGGGGGGAGGCGGCCAGGCTAAAATAGCAACCCAGGGCCTGCGCCGGATGCGGAATGATGCCCCGCCCCCGCGCCGGAAAAATGCAATACGACCCCGCCGCGGCTTCGACCTCAAAAAGCGGTGCTTCGTGCTCAATTGCCTTGCCAGCGGCTGGGCAACCGACCAGCTTTGCGACACGCATCAGCTACCCGACTCGCCGGGGCGGCTGGCCCACTCTCTACCCATACCCTTATGTCTAATTTCTCCGTGCTCGGCACCAGCGCCGCTACCAGCAACACCGTCTTTACCCTGCGTCATCCTCACTCCGGCAAAACGCTGGACGGCAACGGAAATACCCTCTACATGGGGGCAGCCAATGACGGCGACTACCAGCGCTGGCAGTTCGTGCCCGCCGGGGGGCAGTATGTGCGCCTGCGGCACCGGCAGAGCGGCAAAATGCTGGCTCACACGGCCAAGGGCCTGAGCTTTGAAACCGAGCAGCCGCGAGATTCGCAGCTGTGGCTGCCCGAGTCGCTCGACCAGGGCCGGGCGCTGGGGCTGCGCAACAAGGCCAGCGGGCAGGCTCTCGACTCGAATGGCAAAGACGTGTACATGCACCCGGCCAACGGCGGGAGCTTCCAGCGCTGGGAGCAGCAGATAGCCCGGGCTACCTGGCTGAGCGGCCTCCGCGACGACCTGACGCTGGCGCAGCTGTGCGTGCCCGGCTCGCACGATGCCGGCATGTACGAGCTGGACCAGAGCCTGACGCTGGGCGACCAGGCGTGGTACCTGCAAATGGCCGAGCTGGCCACCAAGCTCAACGTATTTACCAACCTCTGGAACCTGATTACGGGTAAAAAGGCCGAGCTGACCGGGGCCGTGGCCATGATTGCCAAGCGGCTGGGCCTCACGCAGTCGCTCAACGCCTACGACCAGCTCCGGGCCGGCAGCCGCTTCTTCGACCTGCGCCCCACCTACCGCGCCGATACCCGCGCCTTCCACGTGCAGCACGGCAAAGCCGTCGGCCCCCGGCTGCACAAGGTACTCGACGACGTGGTGCGCTTCATCCGGGAGCACAAGAGCGAGATGGTCGTGCTGGAATTCAGTCACTTCGGCCTGGACAAGGCGCAGGAGCAGGCATTTCTGGATTTGCTGACCAAGCACGTACCGGCCGAGCTGCGCCTCGCGCTGCCGCGCACCGCGCCCGCTACCGCTGCGGTGGCGGCCCACCCCACGCTGCTGGCTAGCGTGCCGCTGCGGGAGCTGCGGGGCAAGGTGATCGTGGTACTCGACGACGACCAGCGCTTCGCCCAGCAGCTGCAAGGCACCGGCCTGCCCGGCGTGTACCGCCTGCCCACCAACCTGCCGGTGCTCGACGATTATGCCAACGCGCAGGATTTCAATAAAATGCTGCAGGATCAGGCCGGTAAATTTCGGAAATTCGGGCAGGGTGCCGCGCAGCGGGCCGCCCAACAACCCGCCGAGCCCAAGCTATTCATGCTGAACTGGACGCTGACGCCCGTGGACAACGACGAGGCGAAGGCCATCACCGGCCCCAGTGTGGAAGAGTACGCCGCGGTGGTCAACCCGCGCCTGGCCCCGGCAGTGTACCAGGATAGCGCCGGGCTCTTTGGCCGGCAGCCGGACCACCAGGTCAATATCATCAACCTCGACTACGTCGAAACGGCCAATCCCGTACCGCTGTGCCTGGAAATAATTCAGCGCAACAATGCCTGAAAGTATCGCTGATTTGAGTGCCGATTCGGTTATTGCGGGCGCATTTTCTGCGCCCGTACTACCCTTCATTCTCCTCACTCACCCGCATGACCTCCTTTAGCAAACTGCACAAAGTCAACCGCCAACTCATCTTCTCTCCCCAGGCTGCCGAGGCCGCGCCGGCTAAGCCGAGCAGCCCCCAGCCGCTACTGGCCGCCCGGCCCGCCAAGGAAAGCTTGCCCGATACCTCCGCCCGCCTGCTGGTGGTGGGGCAGGGCACGGTGGTGTTCAAGCACGCCCGGCAGCCGCTGGGAGCGCCGGCCATCCCGCTGCGCTTTTCGCTCGGCACGCCCCAAAACCCCCGCCTGGTGCAAGTGGAGCTCAACAACGAGCGCCTGCGCCTGGTGGTAAACGGCCACGAGCCCCGGGGCGGCGACTACGTATTGCCCACCCCGCCCAACGAGTACATCTACTACTGGCTGAGCCTCGACACGAGCGAGAAGGAGCGCAGCCAGCTGCGCTTCGGCGTGGGGGAGGCCCGCATCGAAACCGTGGCGTATTCCTACGGTCTCACTGAGGAGGAACGTGCGGCGTGCCAGGCCATTAGCGCCGTGTACCCCGGCCCCGGCACGGAGCTCATGCGCCTGCTGCGCGACCCCGTGGTGACAACCGTGCCCCTGGAAGTGCGCGGCACCGAGCTGCTGACCATGGACGACGTAGCCCACAACCGCTACCTGCCCGCCGCCGCCCTGCCCGAAGCCGCCCGCCAGCTCTACGGCACCATCGCCGGGCCGCGCTTCGAGCTGAATACGGCCGACTTCCCGGAGTTTGCCCAGGCCATCAAGTACAGCATCGAAAACGAGAAGGGCTGGTGCTACCAGCTGCTGCAAAGCAAGAGTGAGAAGAATCCCACCGACCAGAAAAACCGGGTGTACCTGCGCATTACGCTGGGGCAGAACGGGGGCGAGTCGCCGGGTATCCCGTTCGTGATGGAAATCTGGCCGCCGCAGTGCTACTCGGCGGTGCACCAGCACGCGGGCGCCAACGCCGTGATCCGGGTGCTGCACGGCAGCGTGCAGGTGTCGCTGTTTCCGTACCTGCGCCCCACCGCGCCGGGCGACCCCGAGCCCGACGATACCCAAGTGTTCGGCAAGCATTTGTTTGAGCAGGGCGCCATTACCTGGATTAGCCCGGTGCTGAACCAGATTCACCGCCTGCGCAACCTGGAGCCGCTGGGGGGCCAGCCCTGCATCACTATTCAGTGCTACCAGTACGACCCCGACGATACCGGGCACTACCCCTTCTTCGACTACGACAAGATCGACGGCGGCCTGCACCAGTTCGAGCCCGATTCGGACATGGATTTCCGGGAATTCAAAGCCCGCATGAAGGCCGAGTGGGACGCCCGGCCGGTGGGGAAGTAGACACTGCTTCCCAAACGGCTTTGGCCATAAAAAAGCCCGTTGCGCCCGCAGCGGGCTTTTTTTACGACCGGTCCGCCGCCGCGCCCGGGTTAAATTTGTAGGAGTGACGCCTACTTCGCCGCAGCCGCCCGCCGAGCCGCGCAAAATCATTCACCTCGACATGGACGCGTTTTACGCCTCCGTGGAGCAGCGCGACGACCCCGCCCTGCGGGGCCGGCCGCTGGCCGTGGGCGGCACCCGCGAGCGCGGCGTGGTGATGGCCGCCAGCTACGAAGCCCGGCAATACGGCGTGCGCTCGGCCATGCCCGCCAGCACCGCCCGGCGGCTTTGCCCCGAGCTGCTGTTCGTACCCCCGCGCTTCGAGGTGTACAAGGAAGTGTCGGGCCAGGTGCGGGCCATCATGGCCCAGTACACGCCGCTGATCGAGCCGGTGGCGCTGGACGAGGCCTACCTCGACGTGACCCACAACCTGCGCCACGAGCCGCTGGCCAGCCAGGTGGCCCGCGACCTGCGGGCCGACATCCTGGCCCGGACCGGGCTCACGGCCTCGGCCGGTATTTCCTACAATAAATTTCTGGCCAAGCTGGCTTCCGATTACCGCAAGCCCAACGGCCAGTACGTGATTCCGCCCGCCCGGGGGCTGGCCTTTGTGGAGAAGCTGGCGGTGGGGCAGTTTCACGGCATCGGGCCGGCCACGGCGGCCCGGCTGCACGCGCTGGGCATCTTCACCGGGGCCGACCTGCGCGCCCAGCCCGAGGCGTTTTTGCGCCAGCACTTCGGCAAGGCGGGGGGCTTTTACCACGCCATCGCCCACGCCCAGGACCACCGCCCCGTGCAGCCCGACCGCCTGCGCAAATCAGTGGGAGCAGAGACCACCTTCGCCCACGATCTGCACGAATTACCCGCGCTGCTGGCCGCCCTGTTGCCCGTGGCCGCCAAGGTCTGGAGCTACTGCCAGCGCAGTGGGCAGTCGGGCCGCACGCTCACGTTAAAAGTAAAATTCGCCGACTTTCAGCAAATAACCCGTAGCCGCACCCTGCCGGCCTCGGTGCCCGACGAGGCGACCCTGCTGCGCACCGGCCAGGAAATTCTCACGGCGCTCGGGCCGCTGCCCAAGGGCGTGCGCCTGCTGGGATTATCCTTGTCGAACCTCGACGGCGAGGCCCCGCCACCCGGCCCCGGCGGCCAGCTCGCGCTGTTCTAACCAACCCGGCCGCCGGCCCGGTAGTCCACCCAGCCGTTCCTTTGCAAAACTCACCATCTTACCAGTTCACCATCTCACCGCCCATGTCCGCCATTCAGGAAATCGAACAGCTGGAGCGCCGCCGCTTCGACGCCCAAATCGCCAAAGACCTCCCCACCCTGGAAACCATCTTGGCCGACGACCTCATCTACACCCATTCCAACGGCCACCAGGATACTAAAACCAGCTACCTCGCCTCCATCGCCAGCGGCCAGAGCCGCTACGACCAGGTGGATATCGAGCAGATGGTAGTGCGCCCCTATAATGATGACCACACGGCCATCGTCAACGCGCTCATTCAGATTGACCTGGGTCCCGGGGCCGACGGCCAGCCCAGCTTTACCCGTATTAAGTACGCGGTCGTGTACATCAAAGATGAGGCTAAGGGCTGGCAGCTCGTGCTCTGGCACGCGCAGAAGCAGGCCAGCTAGGAGCATAGTTTCCTTGTGAGTTGAAAGCCGTCTGTCATGCTGAGCTTGCGAAGCATCGTCTCACGTCGGGGCAAACCATTCGTGAGAAGATGCTTCGCAAGCTCAGCATGACAGGTTGTTGAGCTTTTATCTACCTGACAGATTATTTACTGCCTCTTCACCTTCCACCACAGTTGCCATGTCTTACCAACCCAATCCCACCCGTTACGATACCATGAGCTACCGCCGCTGCGGGCGCAGCGGCCTGCGGCTGCCCGCCATTTCGGTGGGGCTGTGGCAAAACTTCGGGGAGGTAAATGCCCTGGCCGGCTGCCGCGACATTCTGCGCACGGCCTTCGACGCGGGCATTACCCATTTTGACCTTGCCAACAACTACGGCCCGCCCGCCGGCGGGGCCGAGGAAACCTTCGGCCGGCTCTACCAAAGCGATTTTCGGCCCTACCGCGACGAGCTGATTATCTCCACCAAGGCCGGCTACGGCATGTGGCCCGGCCCCTACGGCGACGGTGGCTCGCGCAAGTATCTCATGGCCAGTCTCGACCAAAGCCTGCGCCGGATGGGCCTCGACTACGTCGATATTTTCTACCACCACCGCCCCGACGCCGACACCCCGCTCGAAGAAAGCATGGGCGCGCTCGACGCGCTGGTGCGCCAGGGCAAGGCGCTGTACGTGGGCTTGTCGAACTACGGCCCCGCCGAGGCGCGCCGGGCCTGCGCCATCCTGCGCGAGCTGGGTACGCCCTGCCTCATTCATCAGCCCAAGTACTCGCTGCTGGTGCGCACGCCCGAGGAAGGCTTGCTCGACGTGCTGGCCGAGGAAGGGGTGGGCTGCATCGCCTTTTCCGCGCTGGCCCAGGGCGTGCTGACCGATAAGTACTTGCAGGGCGTGCCGCCCGACTCGCGCGCCGCCCGCAAGCTCGGCAACGGGGCCATTGAGGAAAATCAGCTTTCGCCCGCAAACATCGAAAAAGCCCGCCAACTCAACGCCCTGGCCCAGCGCCGCGGCCAAACCCTGGCCCAGCTGGCCCTGACCTGGGTACTGCGCGACCCGCGCCTGACTTCCGTCATCATCGGGGCCAGCCGCCCGCAGCAGGTGACCGACGCCGTCGGCAGCCTGCACAATGGCCAGCTGAGTGCCGAGGAACTGGCCCAGATAGACGCGATTGTGGCTGGCTAGTATAGCGCGTAACGCCAAGCTCCAGCTGGGTGTAACAGCGAGCTAGACGGGTGGCTCACTAGGCTGAGCCAAAAGCTGATTAGGTAGCCTGAGTTAAGTAGACTTACTAAAAAACGTCTGTCCTGCTGCGGCAAGCTCAGCAGGACAGACGTTGTAGCTTAGAGCAGTTTCGTGATCAGTGTACAGCTTGTCGTAGGTCTGACGCGAGCGCCTCACCCCCCGGCCCCCTCTCCGAAAAGGAGAGGGGGAGCCTGACGAAGACCTAACAAGTAGTTGCGTGTGTTTGCGGGCGGCTCCCCCTCTCCTTTTCGGAGAGGGGGTTGGGGGGTGAGGCGCTCGCGTTAGACCTACGACAAGCTGTACACTGACCACGGAACCGCTGTAAATTAGCTGCTTTCTGTAGTGGGCCGTCACAAACCAAGCCCCTACGGCGACGTGGCCAGCTTGCCCGTGGGCACAATGGCGGGGGAGCGCGGCAGTAGCCGCATCGTCGTATCGAGGCGCTGGGTGAGCACGAGCTGGCGCACCTGTTGGCGCAGCTTGGCCTGGGCCTGGCGCTGCTCTTTTTTCTGGAAAAGCTTGACGCGGTACTTGGTGTGGGGTAACTCGCGGCTCAGGTTCACGTAGGTGAGCTTGGGGTCGTGACGGGTGGTGGCCTCGCCGGCCTGGATGCGGGCGATGCGCTTCTCGTTGTTGCCAAACAGGGCGTGCAGCGGGTTCATGCCCACGTAGAGGTCGGCGCGGCCGTCGAGGTCGTAGCGGCCGTGGATTTGCAGCTCGGTCAGGTTGCTGTTGAGATTCAGGTTTGGAATGAGCAATTCGCCCCGGCTCAGAATAAACTCGGTGCTGACCGGCTCAAAGTATAAATGCTCGGTGCGCTTCTTGAAAAAGCGCAGCGCTTCCTGCAAGGCCTCCACGTCGAGGAGTTCGAGGTTGTGAATATCGGCCTTGAGGTAGGCGTTGGTGTGGTCGAAATTGGGAATAAACTTCTCGTCGAGGTCGGTGCGCAGGGCCGCCGCACAGCGCAGCTCACCCCGGATGTTGTCGCTCTGCAACACGTTGAGCCGCATGGCCGTCGCCGTGCCAAAGAGCTGCGGCAGCTGAATATCTTCGAGCAGGGCCTGCACCTGCAAGGGATGGTGCAGCCGGCCCGCGTTGGTGATGAGCCGACCCCGCAGCGTGAGCCGGCCGCCGAGCGCATTCATGGTGCAATCGTCGAGAATGGCCTCGCCGGCCTGCAAGTGCGTCACGAGCTGAAATTGCGAGCCCCGCACGGCTGCGTAGCGCACGTGGTCGGCTTCCACGCGCAGCAGCGCCGTGAAGCGGCCCGCGTTCAGGAGCGAGCTGGCGTTTTCTTTGCCGGCGCGTCGGCGGGCCGTGCGGCGCGCCGTGCGCTGGCTGCGCCGGGCCGCCACGGCGGCCGAGTCGGTGCGCGGCGGCGATAAGCTGGCCAGCATCCGCAGCAGCATGGGCACGTCGAGGGTAGGGTAGCGGAGGTAGAGGCTGGCATCGGCGCGGTCGATGTGAATGCCATCGAGCTGGGCGGTGGCCGAGCCGCTGCCCACCCCGCCCTGCGGGGCCACGAAGTACACGTAGGGCAGGTGCAGGGTGGGGCCCTGCTTGTCGAAGCGCAGGCGCAGGTCGCGCAGGCGCTGGCCGTCGGGCAGCACGAGGGAATTGATTTCGTAGTTCAGCTTACCGTTGGCAGCCAGCAGCAATTCGCGGATGGCTGGGCTGCCCGGCGACTTGCGCGAGCGCTTGGGCGGGCGCGACAGCCGCTCCAGCAGCGAGCGGTAGTTGAGGGTATCAAATTTGAAGTCAACGTTGTACACTACCGGAGCCACCCGATTGGTCGAGTCAGTGGGCCACTGGGCCTCGCCGCGCACCTCCCCATCCCAGAGCCTTGCCTGGATGCCGGTGAGTTGCACCCGGCGATTGTCGTGGCGGATGTGCACGGCCATGTCGCGCAGGGTATCGGTAGCCAGGGCCAGGTGGCCGCAGCGCAGATCTACGTCGAGCAGCATCCCGGCCGGAATGATGCGGCTGCCCAGGGTCGCGGCGAGGCGGCGGCGCTCGGCCAGGCTGCGCGGCTGGCGGCGATTGGGCCGGGCGGCCAGCGAGTGGCCCGGCACCGGGCGCAGCAGCTGGCGCAGCCGGCTAATGTCGAGGGTATCGACCTCGAAGCGCCCCTTGATGGTGGTGGTAGGATGCTGATCGGTAAAAAAATCGAGCAGGTAAGTAGTAGTGGCCGACGCCTTAAAGCTCATGCCCGCCAGCACGCCCGAGGCGTTGGACAGCTGCCACAGGCTGTCGTTGAGGCCAATGCGCACGTTGAGATTGTGCAGGTCGTGCCGGCGGCCGGCCAGCGCAAAGGTGGCGTCGTGCAGGGTGGCGGTGCCGTGCAGCGACAGGTTTTTGCGAATGTCGCCGCGTCGCCGCTGCTGCTGGGTCACGGCGGGCAGCAGGCCGTGCAGGCGCACGTCGAGGTCGGCAATGCCCCGGCTGGCGTGCCAGTGCGCGGGCGAAAGCATCGCCGTGAGGGCGGGCAGCGCGGTGCGGCCGTGCAGCCGCCCCTTGATGTAGGGCCGGCGAAAATCGCGCAGCACAAACGCCATATCCAGCAGCCCGGCCGGCGAGTAGATGCGACACTGGCTGAGGTTGAGCGACATGGTCTGGGGCAGGTGGGCGGGGCCGTTGTCGTAGGTGCCCTGCAAGTCCCAGCGGTCGATGCGCCGCGTGGAGTCGGGCCAGCGAATGCTGGCCCCGCGCAGGCCGAAGTTTAGGACGATGTGCGGGCGCACCAGCGGCCCGCTCAGCCCCGACATCAGGTATTCGATATGCGCCTTGCTGGGGCTGCTGGCCCCGTGGAGCATGGGGCGCAGGGTGGGTGGGAGCGTGGCGTGCAGCACCGCCAGCAACGGCTGGCTCCCCGCGAAGCGCAAGTCGAGCACGGTGCCCCGGGGCGGGCCGTTGCCGGGGGCCTTGTCGGCGGTGTGGGTGCCGCTGATGCGCACGGTATCGCCGTTGAGCGTGGCGCGGCTGTCGTAAAAGGTGCCTTGCCGCTGCCGGAAGTCGTAGCGGTAGTGCAGCCAGGCCCGCACCGGCTCGTTGGTGAGCAGGTCGCCGCTGCGGTTGCGCAGCTGGTCGAGGCGGCCATCGAAGCGGCCCCGCACGGCCAGGATGCCCTGGCGCAGGCTGGCGGCGATCCGGGCCTGGTATACCCGCCCGCGCAAGGCGCTGCCGATGTAGTCGTTGCGGGTAAAGATGCCGAAATTGTAAATGACGATCGAATCCAGCGCCAGGTCGATTTTGGGGGCCTCGCCGGTGGCGGCGCGCTTCTTGCCGCGCAGGCCCCAGATGCGGCCCAGCGAATCGACGCGCTGGCCGATGGCCACGTCGCGCAGGGTGAGGCGCGTTACCTGCACGCGGCGGTGCAGCAGCTCGCGCAGGTTGAGGCGCAGGTCGGCGCGGCCCAGGCGCAATACGGGCAGCGTGCGGTGGTGCGCGCTGTCGCGCAGGGTGAGGTGGCCCAGCGAGGCCGTCACGTGCGGGAAATCCTGCCACACCGAAAAATCTACGTCAAACGGGTCGAGCACCAGCTCCGAGTTGCGGGTAAGCTGCTCGCGCACCAGCTGCTTTACGTAGGTGCGACCGTAGTGGCTGCCCACGAGCCAGCCGGCCAGCCCGATTAGTAGCAGCAGAAGTAAAAAACCAACACCTAGCACACGCCAGAGGGGAAACGACTTCATACGGCAAGCTACGAAGGCCGGAATAATACAACTAGCAACGGGTGTTACCAATTGGGTGTTCTTTAGTCTATACGCAAGCTGCGCCGTTTTGACCGACTCCGGGCCGGGCTTGGGCGCGGCGGGGCTAAGTTTGCCAGCCGTACTGCCGGGCCCGGGGGCAACTCCGGGCCGGCGGGCGTTGTTGTTTGTGCTTTCGCTGTTGCTGCCTATGAATCGTCGTGCTTCCATTACCGACCTGGCCAAGGCCCTGGGCCTGTCGGCCTCGACCATCTCCCGTGCGCTGGCCGACCACCACGACGTGAGCGAGGCCACCAAGGCCCGCGTGCGCCAGCTGGCCAAGGAGCTGCACTACCAGCCCAACCCCCTGGCCGCGGGCCTGCGCCGGGGCCGCAGCAATACGCTGGGCGTGATCGTGCCGCACATCACGGGTTACTTCTTTCCCGAGGTTATCCACGGCATTGCCAGCGAGGCCAGCGCGGCGGGCTTCAACGTGATGATCTGCCAGTCGAACGAAGATTCGCAGCAGGAAAAGCAGATTATCGAGCTGCTGATGGGCGCGCAGGTGGCGGGCATTCTGCTCTCGCTCTCCGATACAACCACCGATTTCGAGCACTTCGAGGCCGTGCGTCAGCAGGGCGTGCCGCTCGTGTTTTTCGACCGGGTGGTGCAGGGCTTTAAGGGAGCCAACGTAACCTCGGTGACGCTCAACGACTACCTCGGGGCCTACCAGGTGGTGGAGCACCTGCTGGCCCAGGGCTGCCGCCGCATTGCGCACTTCACCGGCCCGCTGCACGTCAACATCCACAAAAACCGCCACCAGGGCTACCTCGACGCGCTGGCCGCCCACGGCCTCGTGCCCGATCCGCGCCTCATCGCCTTCTGCGAGCTGAGCCAGCAGGGCGGGGCCGCCGCCATGCGCGGCCTGCTGCGCCTCTCGCCCACGCGCCGCCCCGACGGAGTGTTCAGCTCCAACGACCTGGCCGCCGTGGGCGGCATGCAGGTAGCCAAGAAGCTGGGCTTCCGGGTGCCCGAAGACGTGGCCATTGCGGGCTTCAGCAACGAGGTCTTCACCCAGCTCACTGAGCCCGCCCTCACCACCGTCGACCAGCGCTGCGAGCAAATGGGCCGCACCGCCGTGCAGCAGCTGCAAAAGATGCTGCCCACGCCTGACCACAAAAGCACGACCCCCCGCGGCATCGTGCTCAAGCCCAAGCTGATCGTGCGCGACTCGTCGCAGCGGGAGGCGTGAGGCTGGGGCCAGGTGATAGCAGGGCGTGAGGGTAGGAGGGTAAGGGTTTAGGAGGCGTGCCTCATACCCTTCCACCCTCATATCCTCTTACCCTCAAGCCCTAACAATAGGCTCAAAGGGGGCCGGGGGGGGCGCCCACGCCTGAAGAGCGTTAAATATCTTCCACGACCACCCGCCGCACCAGCGTAGTGCCAGCCTGGAGCCGTAAGCTGTACACCCCGGTAGCCAAGCCCGTGGTGAGCATAGTAAAGCGAGCGCCGCTGGCCGCTACTGCTACGACCTGCTGGCGCACCACTTGGCCCAGGCTATTGAGCAGTTGGACGTGGGCCGCGCCCGGCCCCAGCCCGGCGGGCAGTACGACCGTGAAGCTGCCGTGGGCGGGGTTGGGATATATCGCCAGCTCGGGAGCTGGCGGGGCGGCGCTGGCCGACAACGCGGCTGCCGCCCCGAACCGCAGGGCAAAGCGCCCGGTAAGCGGCGCGGTAGCCTGGGCGGCCGTCACGGTAAAGGTATAGCGGGGCTGCTGGCTGAGATTCATTATTTGCCCCGTGGCGGCATCCGCCAGGTAGGCGCTGAGACCTGCGGGAAGGTTGCGCAAGGAGCTGGCCGTAAGCGTATAAGTGCCAGCGTCTGGCACGCCCACCGTCAGGGGCAGCACCGTGGCAGGGGTGAACGCCGCCCGCCCGTCAATGGCCAGCCCCGCCCCGGCGCTGGTAGCGCCGGCCAGGTTGAGGCCCGTCGAGTTGGGCAGTTTGCGGGCATCGTACTGGGCATCAACGCCGGCCGTTGCGCCCGCCTCGGCGTAGGCGTAAAAGCTGTCGGTGGCCCCGCCGGGGGCGCGCAGGTCGAGCTGCACCAGGGGACGGTGGTCGGCGGCAGTGCGGCGCATGGCCACCTGGGTGCCGAAGGTGGTGAGGCGTTGACTGTTGCGGAAGGCAAGCGTGCCAGCAGTTTGACCCTCACTCACCCGCACGAAGAAGCCCTGGCTGCTACCGATGAGCGGGCTGCCCCCCACGCCGTTGACGTAGGCCCGGTAGGCCCCGGCGTAGGGGCCGGTGCTTTCAAATACGTAGCAGCTGGCATCGAGGCCGGGGCGGTCGGCGGGGGCGACCAGGGAAAAGTCGAGCGGCGCGGGGTAGGGGTTGCCCACCAGGTGCCAGCCGGCCTCGCTGGCCTCGGCCGAGGTGGCCGGGTTGCGGGCCAGGGAGAGCGTCAGGTCGCCCGAGGTGAGCTGGCCCGTGAAGCTTACCACTGCGGTAGCGTCAAGGTGGACGGCGTAGCCCCGGCCCACGGCCAGCGGTGCGCTCAGGCTAGCCGGCGCAAAAAAGCCCCGGTCGAAGGCCGCGTAGGCGTTGCTGACGGTGCCGAGCCGGCTTTGGTCGTAGCCGAATACCGTCGGGAAAGGCGTGACGGTGCCCGGCGCAGCCGCCGCGTTGTAGACGCTGGCCTGGCTGACTTCGGGAGTGAAGCCCGCCGTGGTAAGGCTGGCCACCGTGCTACCCGCCACCGGCGAGGCGTAGTGCCGGTAGCCGCGGCCACTGTTGCGGCTGGGGTCGAGGTAGCGCTGCATGGTGGCCGTGTTGCCGCGCACGATGCCGGTGCTGGCATTGACGACCAGCGCCGTGCCGGCGGCCCCCGAGGGCAGCGTCAGGGCCAAGCCGCTGAGGGCGAAGTCGCCGGCGGCTCCCACGGTCAGCACCTGGGTTACCGTAAGGGGAGCCGTCAGCACGACGTCGCTGGCGTTGGTGGTCGTCAGGTTGCGGACCTGGCTGGGCAGGCCGGTACCGGTAATTTGGGTTACCGTGCCGTTGTACACGTAGCTGGCATCGGGCGAAAACGAGCGCAGGCCCGCCACCTGCACCGCGCCGGTAGCGCCGGTGAGGCTGATGCCCGCTGCGTCGCAAATGTGCAGCGTGGCCCCGCTGGCCAGGGTGAAGCTGCCCGCACCGGTGAGGGGCTGGCAGTTGGCAATCAAAGTGCCGCCGTCCTGCACCGTGAGCCCGGCCAGCACCGTGAGCGGGCCGGTGAGGGTGGCCACGCCCGCGCCGCCGGTGGCCGGGCCGGTCACCAGTACGTTGTTGTAAGTGCCCTGTACGTCCTGCGGGGTGCTGACAATCAGATCATTGATCAGAATGATAAACGGGGTGGCCGAGGTGCCCACGCCCCCCACCGACGTTACCGTAATCGGCCCGGTGGTGGCCCCCACCGGTACCGTCACGGTGATGGTCGTGCCGCCGTCGCTCACCACGAAGCCCGGCGCGTTTACCCCATTGAAAGCCACGGCATCGGCATCGGTAAAGCCCCGGCCGGTGAGCACCACGCGGTCGCCCGAATTGCCGCTGCCCGCCGCGAAGCTGCCGATGCTGGGCGGCGGCAGCACGCGCGCCACCGCGAAGGGCTGCGTGCTCGGGCGCGAAACAGTCTTGTAGGTGCCCACGGCTGTCATGGTGCCGCCGGCGTCGACCACGCGCAAGGCTCCCAGCGGCATGGCATTTAGCTGGCCCGCCCAGCTCCAGGCACCGCTGGCGTCGAGACGGGCTACGAAATTCCCGCTGCCCGGCAGCGTGGTGCTGCCGAAGGTGGCCGGGGCCGCGTAGCTGCCCGCCACTACCACGCCCCCCGCCGGGTCGGAGGTCAGCATGTAGGCGGGCTGCACTTGGGCATTGGGCACGGTAATGGATTGCCGTAACGTACCCGCCGAGCTGAGCTGTTGCAGCAGATACCCATTGCTACCCGTGTTTAGTGGTGCAGGGAAGTAAATATTGCCTGCTCTATCGACGGCCACCGCGTGTAAATACCCCCCATTGCCCAGCTCCTTATACTGGCTGGGATTGAGGTCGCAGTACTGCCATTGCCAGGTGGCGGCTTGCGCATCGAGGCGCGCTACGAAAGACGAATAGAGGTTTACTCTCGGGCAGCCCGACAGTTGGATACTGCCCAGCTGCGCCGCGCCCTGGACTAAGCCGGCCACTACGTAGGCCCCACTGGCATCCTGCTGCACCGAAGTGAAAAGCAGATTGTTGTACCGCTGGCCATCCCCGATACCCGTGCCGCCGGCTCGCCGTAGCCATTGCCACTGCCCATTGGCACCGATGCGCGCCAGAAAGCCATCGTATTGCCCGGTGGCGGTGACCGTAAGCGTGCCCCCGCTGCTGGTGGCCAGGGTGCCTGAAAACGTGCCGGCCACGACCAGGTCGTCGGTCGCCGGGTCGCGCCAGAGCGCAAACGCCTGATTGTCGTCCTGGCTGGCTCCCACCAAGCTCGTTACCCAGCGCGGAGCCCCGGTGGCCGCGTCGAGCTGGGCCACGAAGGTATCGCTGCTGGGCAGGCCCGCTAAAACCGTCAGGAGGCCGGCGCTGGCCCCCGGCGCGCCCGGGGCCGACAACGAGCCAAAGCCGAAGCGCGCATTGCGAAACTGCCCCGTTACCGTAACGCGGCCGGCTTCGTCCACGGCGATGCCCGTGCCGCTCTCAATCTGGGTACCGGCGCTGATACCCGGCACGGCCCACAGCCAGCGGCCGGCTGGGTCGAGCTTGCCCACGAAGGCATCAAGGGCACCCGTGCTCACGAGTCGCGTGGGCACCGGGGTATCGAGTACCACGTTGCCATCAAAAGCCCCCGTAACGTAGGTGTTGCCGGCCGCATCGTGGGTGGTGGCCCGCACTACCAGGTTGCCGCCGTTATCGATGCGTAGCGGCTGCACCCAGGTGCCGGTATCGGGGAGCAGCTGGGCCGCCACCACGGCCGTGAAAATGCTGCCGGCCGCGCCAATACTGTCGAATAGGGGAGTATCGGGGTAAGCCGCCGCTTCCTGCTCGGTACCGTAGGCCAGGGCGTCGATGTACTGGCCCGCCACGTGCACGCCCCCGCCCGGGGCTAGGGCCAGTCCCCAGATAATCTGTAAATTAAAACTGTTAGTAAGTGCCTGGGCATTGAGCCAGGTGCCCGTGGCCCCGGTGGCCTGGGCCACGAAGGCGCGCGCCCCGGTCGCCGGCAGCTGCACCGCGGCCGGGTCGGGGCCGAAGAGCTTGGAGCCGGAAGCGAGAATGCCGCCCACCGTAACGCGGGTACCCGCCGGATCGACGACCAGCGCGAGAATCTGCTCCGTTACCGAGCTCGGAGTGCCCGAGTTCGGCAGCGTAATGGACCCGCCACCAGTGCCGCCCGCCGGCGTGGCCCATTGCCAGGTGCCGGTGGGGCTAAGCCGGGCGAGTACCAGGTCGACGCCGCCCCGGGAGGTCAGCACGGGCAGCGCCAGGCTGTCGCCAAAGTCGATGCTGCCCGTAAAATAACCGCCCAGGTAAAGCTGGCCGCTGCCATCCACCGCCAGGGCGGTGCCCGCGTCGAGGCCAATGCCCCCGGCGCGGGTAGCCCACTGCCAGGCACCGGTGGCCGCATCGAGCTGGGCTACGAAGAGGTCGCGCCCGGTGGCCACGCCCCGGGTATCGGACCGGGCGCGCAATTGTGGCTGGCCGGCCAGCGTCAGGCTATCCAGAAAATAGCCCGTTACGCTCACCCGGCCCTGATTATCCAGGGCGATACCCTGGCCCGCCGAGGCATTTGAATTGTCGGGGCCCACGGCCCACTCCCAGGTGTTCGTCGCCCCGAGCCGCGCCACCAGCAAGTTGGTACTGCGCGCGCCGCTGGCGGCGGCCAGGGTTGGTAGCTCGCCAAAGCTGGCCGTTTGCAGAAAGCTGCCCGTCACGTAGGCCGTGCCGTCGGCCTGCACCGCCAGCCCGGTGAAGCGGTCGGCCAGCGGCCCGCCGGCCCGCACCGCCCCCAGCCAGGTGCCGTCGGCCGACAGCCGGGCCACGAAGCCGTCGGTGCCGCCCGCGCTGGTAAGCGAGGTGTTCCCGAAAGTCGCCCGGCCCGCAAACGACCCGGCCAGCACCGGCTGGCCGGCCCCGTCGAGCCCCAGCAGCAATTGCTGCGGTGAGGCGCTGGCACTGCCCCGCAACACCCACAGCGGCTTGCCGCTGGGGTCGCGCTTGAGCACAAACAGGCCGCCGGTACCGCGCTGGGCCGCCGGCAACAAGTCGCCAAAGGCCACGCTGGCCCCGCCCGTACCGGCCAGGTAGGTATTACCGGCCGCGTCGGCTACCACCTGGTAGCCCGCGCTGCTGCCGCTAAAGGCGTAGTTGGCCGGCCCGGCCCCCCATTTGATGCCCTGGCCGTGGCCCACACGTAGCCCAAGCAGGCCGCCGGCCAGCAGGAAAAACCGCAGTAAAAATTTGTGCATAGGGGGTGGGGAGGTGGGCGTAAGAATTTTAGCCTGAATGAGTAAGCTGCATTCTTCTTCAACGAGGCTATACCGGGGGGAAGATAGTACCTCGCCGTTGCCCCCACCAAGCTCTACCCCAGCATCTTGGCGAAATTCACCTTGATTTTCAGCTGCAAGTCGGAGATTACCTTGAAAATCTCCTTCAGCGTCACGCGCTCTACCTTGGTCAGCGTTTTGGGGTCGAGGTAGTTGTCGGGCGGCAGCTTGTCGTGCATCATCTGGGCGGCTTGCTTTTTGAGGCGCACGCCCATGAGGTAGTAGTACGATTGCAGCAGCTCCTGGTACTCTTTTTCGCTAAAGACGCCGAGCTGGTGCAGGGCGGTTAGCCGCTGGCCGGTGTTGGTGGCGAAGACGCGGTTTTTGAGGGCGAACACCCGCACCGCGTCCACGATGGGCGACATGATTTTCTTGAGGTTGACCACCTGCTGGTCGCCCACCGCGAAGGTGCGGATGTTGTTGAAAAACGTGAGCGGCGGCTCGTACTGCAAGGCGTTGGTGGCCATGTAGTGCAAAAAGCGGTCGAGCGGCTGTTGCAGCTCGGCGTCCAGAAAGTCGCGCAGCTCGTCGAGAATATCCGCCTCGCCGTACAGAAAGCGGATGTCGAAAAACGCCGCGAAGCGCATCACGTTCTCGGGGTTCGACTCGTGCAGCCACTCGCGGTAGTTGCGCTTCCAGTGCGAGAGCGAGTGCGTCCACTTCGGATTTTTGGCCATGAAGCCGCCGTCGCAAAAGCTGAAGCCGATGCCGTTGAGCCGGTCGCTCACCTCGGTGGCGAAGCGCAGGAAATAGTCGCGCACCAGCTCGCGCTGCTCATTCGCCTTGTCTTCGTAGATGATGGCGTTGTCCTGGTCGGTGAGCAGGGTTTGCTCCTGCCGCCCCTCCGAGCCCAGCACGATGAACACGAACTTAGCGGGCGGCGGTCCCAGCTCGCGAATCACGTCCTCGATGACTTTCAGCGCGATGGTATCGGCCACGGTCGTAATGACCTGGTTCACGATTTCAGGCTTCACACCCCGGTCGAGCAGCTGAAACACGATGTCGGGCACCTTCTGCCAGTTGCGCCGCAGCTCGCGGATGGATACCGCCTGCTTCACGCCCTGGATGAACAGGAACGGCGACTGCGCCTGCTCGGCCAGCAGCTTGTTGCGGCTGATGAAGCCCAAATATTCCCCCTCGGGGTCTTCCACCAGCAGGTAGCGCGTCTTGGTGCGGAACATCAGCAGCAGCGCCTCATACACGAAGGCCTCGCTGCTGACCGCCCGGGTGGGCGAATCGACGTACGTGCTGATGGGCAGCCGGGCGTCGGCCAGGTTGGCTACTACCTTGTCGCGCAGAGTAATATCCGTCACGTAGCCCATTATTTTCTCATCCTCGCCCAGCACGAAGTAGCAGCTGCTGCGGGCCTTGGCCATGAGGCGCGCCACTTCGTGGGTGGGCGTGGGGCCGGGGCAGGCCAGCACGGGGCGCAGCTCCACGGTAGCCATGCGGCGCGAGTACAGCTCGTCGGCGGCGATGAAGTTTTGTGGAGCCTGCGGCCCGGGATGCACCAGCTGGGCGTACTCGTCGTTGAGCATCAGCCGCCCGTAGCGGTCGGTAAAATGCTGAAAGAACGCGTCGTAGCCCAGGCACAGGCTGCGGAAGTCGTTGCGGTGCAGAAAGTACACCCGGGTGCCGGCCCGCGCCTGCACCGTGCGGAGCGAGCGCTTTTTGTTGAGCAGCACCGACACGCCGCCGTAGCAGGTGCCCGGCCCGTAAAACTCGGGCAGGTGCCGCGCCTGCTGGCCGTCGAAGAAAAACGTATCGTAGCCACCCTCAATAATCAAATCCACGCCGCGCAGCTTGGTTTCCCCCTGCCGGTAAATCACGGCCTCGCGCGGATGCGTCACTTCTTGCAGCAGCGTTGCCACCTGCTCCAGCACCTCGGGCGGTAGCAGATCGAAGGGCGCAACGGTGCGGAGGAAGGCTACTTCATTTACCATTTAACAGGTATCAATTAACAGGTGCAGGACGCAATACTAGGCAGGCGCGGGGATAGTTTACCTGCTAGTAGCGATTCCTCGATGCGGAAAGCAAGTGGCTACGAGCTACCCACTGCTAGCTGGTCGGCACTCAGCAACCTGTCAACGCTAACAAACAGGCTGTTAAATGGTAGTTGCTACCTGTTAAATGATCCCTAGCCAGTTTTTCCAGAAGGGGCGGCGGGCGGCGGCCAGCGCGGCGTGGGTGGGTGGGGGTTGCAGGGGGCGCTGGCTGGCCAGGGCGGCGGCGTCGATGTCGCCGGTGCGGCGCAGCTCGAAAAAGCACTGGGCCGTGGCCTCGGCGTCGGCCAGGGCGTCGTGCTGCCGGAGCATGGGCTGGCCAAACTGCCGCTGGTACAAGTCGGCCAGGCGCAGGTACTGCTGGCGCATGGGCTGCAAAAAGCGCTCGGTGAGCCGCATGGTGCAGAAGGTCGGTAGCCCCAGCAGGGCATTGCTCAGCCCCGAGCGGTGAAAGCTCACGCCCACCATGTGGTAGTCGAGCTCGATGAAGTGGCCCACTACCAGGGGCTGGTAGTGCAGCAAGTCGCGGTGCAGGCGCTGCATCACGGGCAGGCGGGCCTCGCCGTGCTCGTGCAGGTAGGCCAGCGTGAGGCCGTGCACCTGCATGGAGGCCGGGCTGATATCGTAGTCGCTGGGCCGGATGTAGTGGTTTTCGGTCTTGACCAGCTCGCCGGCGGCGGTGTACACCAGCCACGCCACCTGGGCCACGTGCGGCCACGCGCCCGGCTCGGCGTAGGGCCGGCGCCAGTCGGCGGGCAGGCCCGACGTCTCGGTATCGATGAAAAGCAAGTACTCGGGCACGGCGTAAAAGTAAGGGGCGGCCGGCACTCAACAGTGAGCAATTACTTACTGTTCCTGCCGCCGGCCGCCCACTTCTCGCTAAAACCCAAACGCCTAGTGGTTTATCGGCGCCTCAATCAATAAAAAGCGCGTGCCGGCCACGCAGTCGATGCTGATGTGGTCGGTATCCCAGATGCCCAGGCTCTCGCGCTCGGCCACCGGCTGGCCCGCTACCGTCACGCTGCCGCTGATGACGAACAGAAACAGCAGCTTATTAAGCGGCTTGAAGTGATAGTCAACCGTCTGATTTTCGGTGTAGTAGCCCAGCGAAAGCTTGGCGTTCTGGTTGATCCAGCAGTGCGCCTGGCCTTCCTCGTTGCTGACGATGGTGGTGAGCTGGTTCGGCCGCCGGGCCTCGGGGAAGGAGCGGCGCTGGTAGCGCGGGCCGATGTTCTGGAGCTTGGGCTCAATCCAGATTTGCAGGAAGTTGACCGTGTCCTCACCCACATTGTGCTCTTCGTGGCGCAGGCCGCTGCCGGCGCTCATAATCTGCACCCAGTCCTGGTGGACCACCTCGGTGTAGCCCAGCGTGTCCTTGTGGTTCATGCTGCCAGCCAGCATCACGGAGATAATCTCCATATTGGCGTGGCCGTGAATGCCGAAGCCGCCGCCCGGTTGCACAAAGTCGTCGTTGAACACCCGCAGCAGCCCGAAGCCGCTGCGCTCGGGGTCGGCATACGGGCCGAAGCTGAGCGAGAAATTGCTTTGCAGCCAGCCAATGTCTCTGAGGCCACGCTCGTTGGCGCGGGTGAGGCGGGTTTTCATGGGTAGGTAATTAGTGAATGCAGAGTAAACCAAAAGTATGTTTGAGCCAAAACGTCCGTCATGCTGGGCTTGCCGAAGCATCTTGTCCGCTTCGGCGAACGGCCCGGATGAAGCGAGCAAGATGCTTCGGCAAGCTCAGCATGACGGTTAGTTGTTCTTAATTTCTAAAACTGCATCGGCACTTCCATCAGCAGCAGATCGGCCTGGCTGTCGGCCTTGATGTCAAGCTTAGCCACCTCCCAGAGGCCGAAGCCGTCGCGGCGGTGCAGGGCCTGCCCATTGATGGTGACGTCGCCCTCCAGCACGAAGGCATACACGCCGTTGCCGGGTTTTTTGAGCTGGTATTCAGTGGCGAAGCCTTGGTCGAGGTTGCCGAGGTGAAACCATGCATCCTGGTGAATCCACACGTTGCCCTCGGTGGCGTTGGGCGATACTACTTGCAGCAGGCGGTTGTGGCGCTCGGCGGGGGCGAAGGTTTGCTGGGCATAGCGCGGCGCCACGCCGCGCTTGTTAGGAAACACCCAGATTTGCAGAAACTTGACGGGCTCGTGGTGGCTGTGGTTTTTCTCGCTGTGGGCCACCCCGGTGCCGGCGCTCATCACCTGCACGTCGTTCTGGCGAATCACGGCCTTGTTGCCCAGCGAATCCTGGTGCTCCAGGTCGCCCGAGAGCGGGATGCTGATGATTTCCATGTTGTCGTGCGGGTGCCGGCCGAAGCCCATGCCCCCGGCCACGGTGTCGTCGTTGAGCACGCGTAGCGCCCCGAAGTGCACGCGGCTGGGGTCGCTGTAGCCAGCGAAGCTAAAGGTGTGGTAAGAGTTGAGCCAGCCGTGGTTGGCGTGGCCCCGGGTGGCGGCGGGGTGCAGAACGGATTGTGCCATGAGGAACGACAGAGTAGAGGTGTCAGAAGGAAGACAATTAATGTAGGTACATTGTTTCCTTTTGCGGAAAGAAATTTACGAGGCTGGATAATTCTTTTGTTCCCACCGGGCCGTTGCTACCTGCAGCACCCTAAGAAGGCTTGGGTTCAACCGACTGAATGACTGGTGTTAATATAGTTGTTATGTAATAATTAAAATACTTTTAATTTTTTTAATTAAAAAAGAAGTAATAAATCACTGTTTATCGGCGAATTTAACCTGTACCTTTGTTGAGGTTTGAACATCTGATTTTATTCAACCTAATCAGACAAATTAAATAATAAGTAAGGATTGGCGAAAGGTATTGCTCAGTGCTTTACTGCCGTACTTAAAACCTGGTTTGGGTACGGTAGCTGCCTACTATCGAATTATATTCTCCTAGCATAAACTGCTTATGCCCCACCGCTACGGTTATTGGTTTTTGCGTATTCTCCTATTGTCGCTGGTTGGTAAGCCGGTGACAGGGTGGGCCCAAGCGTGTCCTGCGCTCACGTCGGCTCCCACGCAGATAGTGACGACTGCGCCTAATCGTCCTGTTTCACTACGAGCCATGACGCGGCAGGCCGGGGCGGCCCTCAGCTTCGATGGCATTGATGACGTAGTCACGAGCCCCGATGTGCTAGCAACCGTAGCCAATACCTTCACGGTAGAGGCGTGGGTGAACCCAACGGCGACGCACGAAATAGACAACCCACAAACCGCAGGGACCGAAGGGGTATTTAAGCAGCGCTACCTCATCTTCCCCATTAACGGGGATGATAAGTTTGGGGCCGACCACGCGGGTATGGGTATTTCGGTGGGCACCAACGGCATAAGTGTGTACGAGCACGCCGCCGGTTACATGCCACCGCTACTAGTATGGGCGAACACGCTGACCGGCTGGACGCACATTGCCGTGGTCTATCGCAATCGGCAGCCTTTCTTATACGTGAACGGCGCGCTGGTGCAGACTGGTTTGCAAAGCACGAAGCAGTACGTGCACCCTTCCCTGGGGCTGGGCGGAGGAGTGTACGGCTATTATCAGGGGCAGGTAGACGAACTACGCATTTGGCGTACCGACCGCACGAGCGAACTACTGAATTACCGAACCAAACCCATAGCGGCCGCTTCCACCAACTTGGTCAATTACTGGCGTTTTGACGAAGGCAGCGGTAGCGTGGTAGCCGATGCCAGCGGGGGCGCGCACCAGGGGGCGTTAGATCGGGGCTATTATACCAGTACCGGTGACTTAAAGAACCCTAACCCACCCTCTACTCCAACGGGGCCACAATGGCTGGGCGTGTCGCCCGTGCCGCTGGCCGACGCCGTGACGTACCGTTGGACTCCCGCTGTGGGCTTAGACCAGGCAACCGGGGCCAGCGTGAATGCTAGTCCGGCCGCAACTACTGTTTATACGGTGACGGCAACCGATGCCTGTGGCCAGCAAGCAATAGCCCGCGTAACCGTAACGGCAACGGGCTTGCCGCCCGATAATCCCGACGCCAACTTAAATCGGAACTGGACGCTGGAGAAGAGCTTCGATGGCGAGGGGAACACCGTGGCGGAAAGCAAGCAATTTACCGATGGGCTGGGCCGGCCCACCCAGGCGCAGGCTCGTAATGCAGCTACCAAGCAGGTATTTGCCGCGCAAACCATCTACAATACGGGGGGCCAGGCAGTACTCCAAACGCTGGCGGCCCCGACCAACAACCAAAGCTTTAATTACAAGCCTGACTTCGTAACGGCGGCCGGTACTCCCTACGGCCCGACCAACTTCGAAGATGGTAAGGCCAACGCGCCCGATGCGGTAGATGCCACTACCCCCGGTACGCTGGGCTACTACTACAGCCTGAGCAATACTACGGAGCCGCTGACGCCCGCTACGAGCTACCCTTACAGCCTGACCGAGTCTTACGACGGGCCGATGGGGGGTACCCGCCGGGCTGCCGGCCCGGGCGACGCCTTCCGCATGGGCAGCGGCCGCGAAGGGAAAGGCCGGGACTTCCTGGTGCGTCGCGAATTTGACGACTACCTGCGGCTGCGGCCGCAATTTGTGCAGGGCAGCCCCGTAGGTTCGCTGGAGTACCAGGCTACCAAGTCAGTGAGCGTGAATGCTGATGGCCGCGAGAGCATCGTGGTCAGCAGCAAGGATGGGCAGGCGCTGATTTCTTGCCTGAGTGGCCCGCAGTATACCGGGGTGGATGTGGCCGGGTACATCAGCTCGGAAGCTACCAATGCGTTTGACAGCAAAGCCCCGGCTTACCAGGATGTACACATCCCGGCCGCCGGTCCGCAGGATGTAAAATTTACGATGGACGCCTCGTACACTGCCGGGGGCCGGGTGCTGGTGCGCAACTTGCTCACCGACGACACGACCAGTTACCCGATACGGGCCGCCAGCCCGGGCGTCGAGCCCGAGCGGCACATCACGCTGGATCCTGGCTTTTACCGCTTCACCTCCGTTACGGGTACGCAGCGGTCGTTTTACCGGGCTCGCTACGGTGACTTCAGCTATACTTACTATGACGATGCCGATCGGGTAATAGCCACGGTGGCGCCCAATAGCCTAGCGCCGGTATCGGTGAAAAATGCTGACTTTGAGCGTTTCTACGGTACTTACCCAACTGCCCGCCCTGAATCTTGGCAAACCGAGGGTGATGCGAGTGTGCTGTATACCGATCCCTACGGGGGCGCCCACTCGGGCACTTACCACGGTACTCATTATAGCAGTACGTCCAGTCCCTTTTACGCCCTGACGTATCAGAAGCTGACTAACCTTGCGAACGGACGCTACACGCTGCGGGCTTGGGTGAAAGGCACCGCGAATGCCACGACCTCCCGCATGATAGCGCGCAACTTTGGCGGACCGTTGCGCAGTGCGCCCATTCCTTTCACACCAAATGGACAGTTTGGCGACTGGACATTACTCGAGATTCCCGATATTGTAGTGGCCAACGGGCAATGCGACGTTGGGTTTGAGTCGAATGCAGGTAACGTCTACTATTTCATCTACTTCGACGACGTGGAGCTGGTACGCCAGCCAGATTCTAGCCCGGCGTTCGTCACGCGCAACACCTACGATACCAGTGGTCGCCTGCTGGCTACCGAGAGCAATGATGAAGGCCGCTCCGAATACGTGTATGCGAAAGACGGCCGCATTCGTTTTTCGCAGAGCGCCTTGCAGCGCCCGGCGGGCCGGTTTTCCTACTCCAATTACGACGAGGTAGGCCGGGTAGTAGAATCGGGCGAGTATACGCCGGTTACTGCCCCGGCCGCCGGGACTCCCTTAGCTGAGCAGCGCGTTGCCACGTGGTTTCAATCTACCTCGTATAGCTCCGACGATGCGGAAACGAACGCGACGAAAGTTACCGGCTGCTGCATCGCCTACCTGAATACCGTGGGGAACTACGCACAGTTTACGGTGCGGGTACCCATGGCGGGGGCTTACACTTTGCGTTACCGGTACGCCGCCGGACAGCCCGGTCAGCAAATGACCTTGGTCGTTAACGGCACGGCGTTGAATCGCGTCCAATTCCCGCAAACCGATAACGGGGTGTGGGGTACCTATCAGGTCCGGGAAGTGATGGCGGTATTGCAACCTGGGGCGAACACCATCCGCCTGGAGTGCCGGGCGGGTGATGCGGCAGGGGTCAACATCAGCTCCTTACAGGTCGCCCAACAGGCTAGTGCCCTGTACAGCGCCGACGACGCGGAAACGAATGCGACGAAAGTTACCGGCTGCTGCATCGCCTACTTGAGCAACCCGGGCGATTACGCCCAGTTTACGGTGTCGGCCGCAACGGCCGGAACCTACACCCTGCGCTATCGGTACGCCGCCGGGCAAGCCGGTAAGCAGATGACGTTCGTCGTTAACGGTACGGCATTGAGCCAGGTGCAATTTCCGCAGACCGATAATGGGATGTGGGGTACTTACCAGCCGCAGGAGCTGACGGCGGCGCTGCAAGCCGGGGCAAATACCATCCGCTTAGAACTTCGCTCTGGCGATACGGGGGGCATCAATGTCGGCTCGTTGGAGGTAGAGAAGAAGGGCGAGGCGCCGGGTAGTCTTGCTAGCTTACTGGAAGAACGGGTGCCGGCCAACAGCATAAATCCCGCCAGCTGCGCCCAGCGCAACCAAGTATGGTACGACCTGGCCTTCGACGGTACCCTGCGCAAGCCCGATGGCACTCCCGATACCGATCATCAGGATAGCCAGCTCAACGGCCGCACTCAGGAGTTTACCGTGGGGGCAGTTGCCAAGACCAAGAATGACAACGTCACGACCTGGTACAGCTACGACGAGCTGGGGCGCGTGACCTGGGTCGTGCAGGACATTATAGGGGTGGGCGTCAAAACGCTCGACTACAAGTACGACTTCAGCGGTAACGTGCTGGAGGTGGCTTACCAAAAAGGCCAGCCCGACAGCTTCTACCACTACTACACCTACGACGCCGCTCAGCGCCTAACCGCCGTCAACACCAGCCCCGACGGCACGACTCGCACGCTGCAAGCCGAGTACAGCTACTACCTGCACGGCCCCCTCAAGCGGGTGCAGGTGGCCGGCGACCTACAAGGCATCGACTACGTGTATACCCTGCAAGGAGCGCTCAAGAGCATCAACCACACCGCCTCGGCCCTGGAGCCAGGCCACGACGCGCCCCAGACCAACGGCGTGTACAAGGACTTGTTTGCCCTCACGCTGGAATATTTCAGCGGTGACTACCGCAGCGGGGCTATCGACGCAACGGCCCCCGCGCTACCGGGAGCCAGCGGCACCAGCCGCTACGACGGCACCATTCAGGGCGCTGCCTGGCGCACGGGGGCCAGCTCCGACATCCAGCGCATGGCCTACACCTACGATGCCAAGAGCCAGCTGCAAAACTCGACCTACAGCAACTGGAAGCTGACCGGCAGCATGCACCAGCTGAACGCCGCCTTGAACACGGCCTTCCAGGAGGGTGGCATGAGCTACGATGCCAACGGCAACATCCTGTCGCTGCGCCGCACCAACCAGACCGGGGCCGTTACCGACGACTTTGCCTATACATACAAGGCGAATACCAACCAGCTCAAGGAAGTACACACGGGCAGCGCGACGGGCGCTACCGTGCTCGACTACGACTACGACGAGCTGGGCCAGATGACCCGCCAGCGCGACGAGCAGGGCCAGCGCTACTTCACCTACGACGTAACGGGCAAAACCACCGGCGTCTACACCGATGCCAACCACACCCAGCCCGTCGTCACCTTCGCCTACGACGACCGGGGCTTCCGGGTGAGCAAAACTACCTACGTAGCCGGCGCGGCCACCCAGATTACTACCTACGTGCGCGACGTGGCCGGCAACATCCTGACCGTGTACAACCAGCCCGCCCCGGCCGCCGCCGTGCAGCGCGCCGAGGTGCCGCTCTACGGGGCCAGCCGCCTAGGCTCGCTCACCCACCTCGACGACGGTACGGCCGCCGGCCTCGACGACTACCGCTACGAGCTGAACGACCACTTGGGCGACGCCCGCGTGGTATTTCACCGCCCCACCACCGAGGTGACGGTCGAAACGATGGAGCTGGCGGGCGTGCCCGCCAAGGCCGCCTTCCTCAACGACGACCTCTACCGGGTGCCGGTGAGCGGCGCCCCCAGCGGCGACTACGTAGCCCGCCTGACCGACTCGCAGCCCCTGGGCCAGGAGCTAAAAAAGGTGCTGAACGTGAGCAAAGGCGATACCATCACCTTCTCGGCCCTGGCCCAGTGGAAGCCCAACGCCACGGCGGGGGGCAGCAGCGCCACGCCCTACGTGCTGGCCGGGGCCGCCGCCGGCCTCAACCCGCTCTCGCAGCGCGGGGCCGAGGGATCGGCCACAGCCTACACCACGACTTCGCCCAACTGGCTCTCGCTGCTGGCGGCGGGGATGGGCTTCACCCTGGGCGGGGGCAACCAGTCGACCAGTCTGGGTAATACCTCCCTCACGGGCTGGATCAAGTACCGGGTGCTGGATGATAGTGGCACCGAAATAGCCAGCGGGCGTGACCACCTGCTGGGCACGGGCCAGTGGGAATACCTGCAAACCGGCGTGCGCGTCGCCCAGAATGGTACCATCGAGGTGATGGCCGGTACCACGGGCACGGGCGAGGCGGTGTACTTCGACAACCTGCGGGTGGAGCAGATCGGCGGGCTCATCGTGCAGGAACAGCACCAGTATGCCTTCGGCGCGCCGCTGCCGGGCCTGAGCTACGTGGTGGGCACCAAGCGCTACCGCTACGGCTATCAGGGACAGTACGCCGAGCACGATGAGGAGACGGGTTTCGAGAGCTTTGAGCTGCGCTTGTACAACAGCCGCGTGGGGCGCTGGATGAGCTATGACCCCTATGGGCAGTTTAGTTCTCCTTATGTGGGGATGGGTAATAATCCAGTGTCGCAGGTGGACCCGGATGGCGGACTTTCATTGGGTGGGCCAAAAGCATTTGTTAAAGGGATGGCCAGATTCAAGACGGGGGAGCTTATAGGTGCAGCCGCGAGGACTGGTATGAAAGCTGGTTTAAGAATAAGTGCCCAGGTAGGTTCGAGTATTTCGCGAACAATGGTATCGGTTCGCGAAAGTAATTTTGCCACCACTGCAAAAATGGGATTCCAGTGGGCATCAGGAAGTGGGCCTGAAAGCCGCACGTTTAATAACGATAAAATGGCAAACGCCTTCCGTGATGCGTGGAAAGTAAATGAGGCCAGAGAACATTGGTACCAAGAGGTTAGCGAAGGCAGAAAATCCATAACAGATGGTTTGTCTAATTTTAGAGGAAGCCCTGGGATTGGCGATATGGGTGGAATGCTGAATCGAGATTGGCAATATCGGCTTGGCGGTTCTTTCGGCCCAATTGGACTTAAAAGAGCAGGGTTTGACGCAGCGGAACAATTTGTTGGTAGTTTTACCCCTAATATCACCAGTGATGGTGAATATTTAACCTTTACACTTAATCAAACTACGAGCTTCAAATCATTAGCGTATGGTTGGGGTCCAAACTGGTCAAGGAATAGTTTTCGACCAATGGGAGATATGAGGCAAACTTATATTTTTAAGGAAAAAATTAATAAAGCTAGAACTCACCGCATGCCGTTCAAGTGGCATAGTTTAATCCAATGATTAAATTAATGAAAACACTGATTTTTTCACTTATTACTGTTTTCTTAAGTGCTTGCAGCAATGGAGATATAAAAAATTTAGATAAAAAATTTTACTTTTGCAAAGTTGATGGTAAAAATCGCCTATATTATGATATTAGTGGTAGTGGTCTAGTGCAAGTATCAGAATTGAATTTTTCATCATTTGGAATATGCGGTAACTATTTAGTGTTGCAAGTTGCTGATTCAAGTAATAGTATCTATTATAAAATAAAACGCAATTATGATGAGAATTTTGAGCCCGTTTTATTGGGTCCTATAAGAGATAAGCCTATTTCTTGTGAATTAATATTAATGAATTAGTATGATTATTGTATTAAAAGTCGTGTGTAATTAAAATCATTGCTTACCTAAGTATTATTTCGTGCGCTCACAAATAATCTACATGCTGCGTTAATCCTACCAAACTCCTGCAAAGCTGCCATAGTGCCCAGGCGCAGCACGAGCTATTCCAAACCAAAGCCTGCGACTGGTAGTCGTGCATTGACTTACTAGGGAACGATCTGCAAGCCCTACGGAGTGTGCTGGCTGCCACCCACGCCGCCAAAGAGCAGCAGGATGTTGGAGCCTGGGTTATGTATGGGTTAGAATGAAGATATTGTTGCCTCTTAAAACGTAGAATAAAAAATGATTTTCAACTTAACAAAATCAAATAAAATTTTAATATTATATTTTTACATAATTATTTTTACGTTCATTACATCATGCTCTGATAAGCCAAAAGTGGTGTATGTCAACCCCACCAAACTCCTCCAAGGCTACCACAGCGCCCAGGCCCAGCACGAGCTATTCCAAGCGAAAGCCCGCGACTGGCAGCTGCGCATCGACTCGCTAGGCACCGAGCTGCAAGCCCTGCGGAGCGCGCCGGCCGCTACCCGTGCCGCCAAGGAGCAGCAACTGGGGCAGTACCGCGACGCTATTCAGCAGCGGGCGCAGCAGGAAAACCAGCGCCTGACCCAGGCCGTGCTGGCGGAGATCAACGCCTACCTCAAGCAGTACGGTAAGGAGAAGGGCTACACCTTCATCCTGGGTGCGACCGATAGCGGCAACATCGTGTACGCCGCCGACGGCACCGACATCACCGACGACGTGCTCAAGGGCCTCAACGAGCAATACGACCGCCAGCACCCGGCGGCTGCCAAGTAATGCAGCGTAGCCCCCGCCTCACTGCGCCACTGCCGGGTCGGCTGGCCCTGGCCCTGCTGGGGCTGGGGGCGGCCGGCTGCACCGGTCCGCTCAGCCCGCCCCAGTATTTGGCCTACCTCGCCGACCCGGCCCACGGCCTCACCCACACCCGGGAGGCCAACGGCATCCGCGTGACGTGCAGCTACCGCCCGCCCGACCTGCTCGTGAGCCAGGAGCTGGCGGTGGAAGAAGCCAGCCCCACCCCAGCGCGGCTCGACTCGCTGCGCCGCACCTACGCCGGCAAGCTCTACTGCGCCCTGGCGTTGTCGCGCGATAGCACCGAGCTGGAGCAGGGCGTCATCCGCGATGCCGCGGCCCTGGAGCAGACCATCAGCTACCTGAGCACCGGCATTGCCCGCGACGTGTACCTGCGCGGCCTCGGCCAGCCCGACTCGGTGGCGGCGCTGGCCGCCAGCTACGCCCGGCAGTACGGCAGCACCGGCCGCTCCACGGTGCTGCTCGTGTTTGCCGCCCCCCGGCTCGACGCCCGGCAGGGCTTCACCATCACGTACCGCGACACCCACTTCGGGCTGGAGCCGCTGCGCTTTGTCTTCACCCGGCAGGCGCTGGATAAGCTCCCGGCGCTGCGTTTCTAGCTGCTTTTTCTTCGGTTTCTCCTACTCGTCTATGCCTTATTCTACCCCTTTGCTGACTAGCGCTACTGGCCGGGCCACGCCCCGCCGCCACTCCGCCCACAGCGGCTGAGGCGGCTACGGCCGGCCTTCTCCCGGCGCGGGGCCAGCCGCTCCGGCCCGCGTCGGGGCCATTATCCTTTTTAGTTAAGCTATTCCCCTCCCTGGGATACCCATGTTTTTTCGCAAGCGCAAACTGATTCGGGCCGCGGCCTGCTTTTTTCTGCTCGAAACCCTGTCGACCCTCGTCGCGCCCAGCGTGGGCTGGGCCATGATGGGGCCGGGCCAGCCCGAGTTTACGAGCTACGAGGCCAGCGGCTCGCCCGACCTCGTCAACCTCACCACCGGCGACTTCACCTACAATGTGCCCGTAATCGAGGTGCCGGGTCCAGAGCGCAGCTTCTCGATGCCGCTGACTTACCGGGCGGGCATCAAGCTGGAGCAGGAAGCCTCCTGGGTGGGCCTGGGCTGGTCACTGAACGCGGGTGCTATTGCCCGCTCGGTGACCGGCTACCCCGACGACGCCGATGGGGAGCCCATGCAGAGCACCTACCAGCAAAAAATTACCCGGGGCTGGACCGGCGGCGTGCCGGGCATCCTGAACCTGGGCTGGGACGTGAATACGGGCCACAGCGGCTCGGCGAGCCTGCTCGGCCTGGTAGGGCTGGGCTGGAGCGGGGGCGGCATAAGCTCCGGCAGCTTGGTGGGCATTCACGCCTCCAAGGAAGGTATTACGGCCAACCCCATCGAGATGGTGGCCGCCGCCGTTACCATCGCCACGCTAGGCAGCGCCGGACCGATAATGCAGGTAGCGGCCGCCGCCGCTACGCAGATCGGCACCGACGCCGCCACGGGAATTGCCGCCTCGGTGCTGTTGGGCAAGTCGGGTAGCAGCGGTGGGGGCTTGGGCGAGCCGACGGTGAAGGAAGAAAGCGGCTTCCTGTACACCAACTACTGGGTGTTTTACAACGACCAGAAGACCGAGCGCATGTACGGCTCTTTGCACTTCGATGACATGAGCCAGCAGGTCAAGCCGGTCAATTCGGATAACCTGAGTCCCCAGATTTATTATAACAACGTCAATAATCCGGCCGGTAAGTCTCCGGAGTTCGATTTTAGAGTAAATTCCGGGGATTACGGGCGTTACACCTCTGGCCCCGGGGCCGACCTTTTTCTCTACAATCCGCCGGGCACCGACAAGAATTCATTCTGGAACGTAAGCAACAATGCCCTCAGCATTGCCCACGACGATTTCTCCGTGATGGGTGGCAACGTTTCGGGCAGCATTCGGCCTTACCGGCTGGAGGTGGGCAGCCTGGCGTTTCCCTATCAGGGTACTGATGAGCACTTGAAATACGCAACTATCCCGTATTTGAATAGCTATAAGGTGCCGTTCCGGTACGAGAATAGCCTCTCCAACGGCTACGACTACCATCAGTTTGCGCCTGGTGCGGCCACCACTACCGATGCCGTGGGGATAGATGGCCAATGGAAACCGTATTTCGAAAACGGCTGGACGGGCGGCCTGGTGCTCAAAGACCCCAGCCTCTACGACCAAAACGCTCGCACGGCCCCCGCTCGCAAGGGCATCATCAACCAATACGGCGACCGTAAGCTGGTGCAGGGCAAGAACATCAAGTGGTTTACGAACGAGGAAATCCTTCAGCAGTACGCCAACTCGACCGATGGTAACGGGTCGTTCTTGGAAACCGATTACCCGGTGGGAAAAAATATCCCGACGGCTCCCGTCATTACGGGCTACACGGGTTGCGACCCCAGCGATCCCTACTGCCAGTCGGAGCCCATCACCGAAGAGCAGCCCCCGGTGTGGAGCAACAACCCGTGGCGCATTACCCTGCCGGGCAAGGGGGTGGGGGCATTTGCCATCACGGCCGAAGACGGCACCACCTACCACTACTCGCTGCCCGTGTACCACTACACGCAGTACAGCACCTCGCGGCAGGTGAAAAAACCCGCCGATGCCGAAGCTCCCGGGGTTTCGACGCAAACCATCGGGACGTATGGCTCGCACCACACGGGCGGCGGCTACGCCACAACCTGGCTGCTGACGGCCATTACCTCATCCGACTACGTGGACCGCAATAAGCTGGGCACGGTCGATGATAGCGACTGGGGCGGTTGGATACGCTTCGACTACGGCAAGTTTTCGTCTACCTACAAATGGCGGCAGCCCTACGTGGGGGAAAATTTCGATGCCAAAAGCTTCAACGATGCCTCGTTCGCGGAGGGCTACAAGGAAACCTACTACCTGAATTCCATTCGTACCCGCTCGCACACGGCGCTTTTCATTAAGAGTGTGCGCAATGATGCGCGGGGGCACTACCAAAGCACCCCTTCTAACTTGGGTTTTGACGAGCGCCAGCCCGCTTCCTCGCTCCGGCTCGACGAGGTGGTGCTGCTCACCAACGATGACCTGGCTAAGCTGCAAAAGCAGGACGGTATTCGCACGGAAACGGGGGAAGTCGGGGAGTCGGCCGTTCCGGCGCTCTCTAACAATACGGCCGGCAACAACACGCAGTACGACGCCTCGGAGCTGTGGGCCGGCGATACGTACCAGAACGTGCTCGACCAGCACGATGTAGACGCCGACACCCGCATTCGGGCCTTTATCAACCAGCGGGCGCAGAAGCGGGTAGTGTTCAATTATAGCTACCGCCTCTGTGCCAGTACACCTAACTCCTTCGCCTACAACATGCTGTTTGCTCTGGATCAGGACCAGTTCCGGTGCAACCACACGGGTAAGCTCACGCTGGAAAGCGTATCGACCTACGGACCGGCCAACACCAAGCTGACACCCGATTTCAAGTTCAAATACGGCTTCAACCCCGACTACCAGCGAGACAGCTGGGATGGCTTCGGCATGTACAAGAGCGACGTGTCCATTCAGACGGATTACAACGGTAATCCTATTGGTCAGCCTATGACTTACCACCAGACGAGTACCGACTTTGCCTTGGCTTCCCGGGATGCCGCCGCGTGGTCACTCACGGAGATTACTTCTCCGCTGGGGGGTAAAACGCGCATTCGCTACGAGCGCGACCAGTACGCCCACGTGTCGGAGTACCCGGCCCAGAAGATAGTGCTCACCAACAATGACTGCTCCAATAGCTTTACTACCAACGTAGCCAACGCGGCCGATTATTTACGGGTTGGCGACGTAGTGCAAGCCGAAGGGTTCTTCAGCTATCCTTACAGCTACACCGAGCCCGTGGACGACAACAATCCGCAGTACGGCTACGAAACGCGATATGGAGACTGCGGCCAGAGCTTGCCAAACAATCAATTTCACGTGGAGGCCATATCCGGTAATACGGTTACTATTTCGGCTTCCGACGTGCCAGGGTCAGACCCTAACTGTACCGGTGATGGTAGTCCTGGTGGGGCCAGGCTCACAATGCTCGCATCTACCAATAAAAATGGGGGCGACCTCCGGGTAGCTACTATTAGCACGTCGGATGAGGACGGTCGGGAGTATCAAGTAAACTATAGCTACGCAAACGACCAGCCCTACGGGTCCAATAGCTCGGGCGTAATTTCGAAAGAACCGGCTCTCGTTGCGCACGAAATTCTTCCGTTTGAATCCGTATTCGACTACCCTGGCACGGGGGTAATGTACGGCCGGGCCACCGTTTACCGGGGACTTTTCCGGGGAGGGAATAAAAACGATTACTCTCAGGCCGAGGAATATACTTTCCAAACGCCGGTATCCTCTATGGTGTCGTCGTCGAGGTCCAGCACAGGTAAGCTGATTTCGCAAGGCGATACCTACCAGCGTGAATGGCGAAACGGGCGCTGGGAGATTGTGCGGGATGGTAATGGCGACCCGGTCACCATTCCTTATACCCTGGGCTGGCGGAAGCTCGATAACTATGCCAATGCAACTGTGGTCGACTTGGGCAGCATTGGTCAGCCAATCTCCATCAAGAAGTACAATAGCCGGCGGGAAGTAGAAAGTAGCACCTCATTCGGCTACAGCCACACATTACCTAATACTGATGGCATTGCGAAGCAAGGCTATTTTACGGAGGGGGTGATGACGAATGAGCTACTGGGCGGCCACTTCTACCGCATCAACCGCTCCACAAAGGAGTATCGGCCCACCGTGATGGTATCCAGCACCACGACGACTAATGGCATCACGACCCAGTCGCGGCAGGAAAAATTTGACTTCTATACCGGGCAGGTGGTGGAGTCTTCCTTCCGCAACTTTCTGGGGGCCATGTATCGCTCGAAGGTAGTGCCGGCCTATACTCTGCCACTCTACGCGGCAATGGGGCCCGCTAGTGCCCATCCGGCCAACCGTAACATGCTCACCCAGGAAGCAGCCTCTTACGTGTATAAAATCCAACCAACCGATGCTCGGTCGGTGGTATCGGCCAGCGTGCAAACCTGGAGTAGCGACTGGAGCACCTACCGGGGCTACGACGCCACGGCCGATGCGTACGTTGACCGGGCCGACGACCCCCGCCCCATCTGGCGCCTCTGCCAGAGCTACGTGTGGGTATCGCCCAAGCTCAACTCGGATGGTACCTACGCCAACTTTGTCGATTTTGACTGGGGCCAGACATCGCCGGCCAACCAGGCCGCCAATTGGGTTAAAGCCGGGGAGTTTACCCGTTACGACCACTATTCCAAACCCTTGGAGTCGCGCGACATCAACGGGCAATACGTGGCGCGCAAGCTAGGATATAACCAGGCCCAGCGCCTGGTAACGGCTGCCAATGCCCGCTACGCCGAGGTAGCGTACTCCGGTGCCGAAGACCTGGTAGACCAAGGTAGCGGCGTGGTCCACTTCGGGGGCGAAGTGCGGGGCGGGGGCCGGCGGTCTGCGCTTAAGCACCACACCGGGCTGTATTCTACGCGGTTACAGGCTGGTGAGGCAGGTTTCACCTACCAGGCTAAGCTAGGTAGCGAGGTGCGGGGTGGCCAGAAATACCGCCTCAGTTGCTGGATCCACCAGTCAGACGCCAGCCGTCAGGGCCAGCTGTATGCCCAGGTGGACGGCCAGGACCTCAGCACCGCGACGATTGCCTCCAACTCAACCAAGCAAGCTGGCGAATGGTACCTGGTCACGCTACTAGTGGATGTGCCCACCAGTGGGCAGCAGCTCACCGTAGGCTGCCGTGCCGGTGCCGGCGCTACCGATGCGATCTTCGTAGACGATTTCCGGTTTCAGCCCCTGCTGTCGCCCACTACAGCCTACGTTTACGACCCAACTACGGCGCAGCTCACCTACGTATTAGACAACGACAACCTGTTTACGCACTACGAGTACGATGCCGCCGGTAAGGTAGCCCGTATCTCCAAGGAGGTACTGACCCCGGCGGGCAGCACCCAGTCCGCCGAGCGGCGCGTGAAAGAGTATTCTTACAACTTCGCCGAGATGATGACGCCAACCTGGCTGCCGACCGGCCTCCTGACGTGGTCGCAGATTACCGGCCAGCGGCAGCACGAAGAGCGCGATATTAATCCGCGTAGTAGCACGTATGGCCAGACGCAGAACGTAGACGATGGCTACCTACCGATGTGTAACCCCGGTAGTGCGCCGGCTGGGCAGGTTATTACGTTGAAAGGAGCCAATGGCCAATACGTGAGCAGTGAGAATGGACAGAATCCGATGCTGTGCAACCGGCCCACTGCCCAGAATTGGGAGCATTTTGTAGTGGTAAATGCTGGTAACGGTAAGGTTGCACTTATGAACCAGGGCAAATTCGTGTCCTCCGAAAATGGCGAAAAACCCATTACCTGCAACCGCCCTGCTATCGGAGTTTGGGAGAAATTTGACTGGGTGAAAAACGCTGACGGCTCGGTGTCTCTGCGCGGTAATAATGGCCGGTTTATCTCCAATGAAAATGGGAGCCCCATGACCTGCAACCGTCAGCGGGCGTATGCATACGAGTCCTTCCTAGTCGGAAACTAACGAGCTAATTCTTGGCATACCCAGCTACTAGCTAGCTTTTGCAAGCTAATCCAGTTCCGCATGAGCGGGGACGTGCTGCTCGCCGCGCAGTACGTCCCCGCTCTTTTAGTAGTAGCCTCATGTAGCCCCAGGGATATATTCAAAATACTGAAAATGAGGGCTAAGTGCCCCGCCAGCGGTAAGTATGGCCACGGCCCCCTGCCAGCCCGTACTCGCCGGGAAGCTCAGCAGGTTGGCATCGGCGGGCGCAGTCAGGCGCGGTGGTTGGCCGGGTACCAGTACCGAAAACGACCCAAATGGTAGCGTGAGTCCCATACCCTGCGCCTTGGCGTAGGCTTCTTTACGTGTCCAGATGAGGTAAAAAAGTGGCCAGTAATCGGCCGGAGCCGCGACTCGCAGAGCGGCCTGCTCGTCGGGTGAGAATAGCTCAGCTACCAAGGGCGCGGCGTTGGATAGCGGCACCAGCGGCTCCAGATCGGCCCCGACAGGGCCGACGTTACTGAGGGCTAGCAAGGCCCGGCCGGGGCGATAGGACAGGTTGAACGATTGGTGATGACCGGTGATCGTCGGCTTGCCATTGTCATCGGCGGTCAGCTCGATTGTGGCGCGGGGCTGGCCGGTATATTGGCTGAGGATGCTGCGCAGAAAGCCGTGGGCGCGGGCGTAGGTTTGCCGTAGCGTGGGCGTGCGCAAGCGGGCCAGCCGGGCCAGTTCGGTGGCTGAAAGCGAGGCTTCAGCCGCTGCCCAGTCGGGATTTTCGACCGTAAGGTCGGCCTGCCAGATGTGAAGGAAGGGCGACACGGAGTGAGAGGCTAGAGCGCAGAGCCAATAGCTCAGATTGAGGGTAGGTTGATGAACAGGGCTAAGCTCTCAGCTTTACATGCTCAGCCATTAGAAATAAAGGCGCTCGGGATGCCCTGCCAGCGGGTATTGGCCGGTAGCTGCTCGCCCTTCATGAGTAGCGAGAGGCTCTTGAGGGTAGCGCCGGGGCCGATGACCGAATCATAGAGCACTACGCAGGAGGTACCTACGGTGGCGTAGCGCCCAATGCGCAGGTTGGACATTTTCATGACCCGATCCTCAAACAAGTGCGTCTGAATGGTAGCGCCGTTATTAATCACCGCGTGGTCGGCCACCCAGGCGAGGTCAAACTCGGTGATTTCGGTGGTGTCGAGGTACACCGAGTGGCCAAAGCGGCTGCCCATGAGCTGGAAAAACCAGGTGGCGAAGGGAGTGCCCAGCAGTACCGATTCCCAGAATGGATACACGTAGCTTTCGCAGAGAGAATTAACCAGTTCGTTGCGCCACACGAACGACGACCAGAGCGGCTTTTCGGAAGGCCGGTAGCGCCCGATGAGCACCCACTTGAAGAGGGCAGTGAGAATGGAAAAGCCGAAAATTAGTCCCACCAGCGCGCCGGTGCCCGCCACTACGCTGCTGCCAAACGAGTAGTGCAGCAGGTGCCAGTGCGTGTAGTGGTACAGCACGGCGAAGGTGACGAAGGAGAAGGTAAACGGGAGGACGATTTTAAACAATTCGATGATGCGGCGCGCCCACACCAGCCGGGCCGGCGGGTTGAACGTCAGTTCGGGCGCAAAGGCCGTGGATACCGGCCGATTGGGCAGCAGAAAGGCGGGCGAGCCTACCCAGGAGGTGCCGTCGGGCGGCGTGGTGGTGGGGGCCGAGGAGAGCGCGCCAATCAGGTTATTGGTGCCCAGTACGGTGCCGCCGGCCAGCACCGCGCCGTTGCCCACGAAAGTGCGCGGCCCGATCTCGGTAGGTAGCATCGATACCAGCCCGTGCTGCACGCGCGGCGCGCCCACGCTCACCGAGTCGGCCAAGAAGGAGCCGGGGCCGACGGTGAGGTGCTCGGCCGAAATGTGGTTGAGCGTCGAGACCTCGGCGCGGTGGCCGATTTTAGCCCCCAGCAGCCGCAGCCAGGCCGGCGTGTAAATGGTGGCGTAGAGCGACTTGAGTAGCTGAAGACTCTGGGCCAGCACGGCATCGGCCACCCAGTGACGCACGTAGGCGAGGCTGTAGAGTGGCAGCGTGGCGCTGGCTTGCCGGCCCGCCACCAGGCGCTTGGTGAGCACCAGGGCGGCCATCAGCAGCAGCACGTAGAGGGCCGAGAGCGGCAAAAGCGTGAGCAGCGCAGGCTCGGCCCCGAAGTGCGCCACGCTCTCGTACAGCAGCACCAGCACGGGGAGCGAGGCCACCGAGGGCACCAGCAGCATCAGCGCGATGGCGGCCAGCTGGGCCGCCAGGTAGCCCGCGCCGGGGCCGGCGGCCGGGCGCAGCGGCGTGAGTGGTACCTCGCGCACGCGCTGGGCCGGCGAGCCCAGCCAACCCTCCTGGGCGGGCACGTGCTGGCCGGCGGGCAGCACCGAAAGATCGTCGAGCTCGGCCCCGGCCCCGAGGCTGGTATTACCTTCCATAATGGCCCGTAACCCCACGTAGGCATCGCGGCCCACGGTGGTGGGGCCGATGATGAGGCGGTCGCGCTCCACGCGGTAGCCGAGCAGGGCCGCCTCGCGGGCCAGGCTGGCCCCGTCGCCCACCGTAAGCAGGTCGAAACACAGCACGCGGGTGGTGCCCAGGTACACGTTCTGCCCAATCTTGGCCCCCAACAGGCGGTAGAAAACAGCCAGGAACGGCGTGGCCGAAAGCAGTTGGATGGGCGCGGCCTCCACGAGTTTTTTTACCACCCAGAAGCGGAAATAGTAGAAGCCCCACAGCGGGTACTCGCCGGCCCGGAAGCGGCCGATAACCAACCACTTCACGGCGATTACCAGCAGGCAGGCCAGCGGGACGTAGCCGACGACGGCCGCCGCCCCGGCCAGTACCAGCGCCGGGAGCGGCCACTCGTCGAACAGCGGCCGGAAGTGCAGCATCACGTTGAGTGAGAAGACGGGCACGGCGTAGAAGGCCGCGATGGCCAGCAGCTGCAAGATGGCCGTGAGCAGGCGGGTAAAGGTGCTGGCGCGCAGCAGCGGCGCGGCCAGCGCCGGGTCGGGCGCGGGGCTGGCCGGGGCGGCGGCCATAGTAGCCTCGACCGCGGCGGCCAGCGCCTCGATGGTGCGCCGGGTATACATCTCCTTCACCGACAAGCCCTGGAAGCCGGGCTGCTGGCGCAGCTCGGAGATGATGAGCGAGGCCAGCAGGGAGTTGCCGCCGATGTCGAAAAAGTCGTCGGTAACGGAAAGGTCGGCGGTGTCGAAGCGCTTTTGCCAGGCGGCGTAGATGGTGGCTTCGAGCGGGGTACGGGGCAGGGTAAGCTCGCGGGCGGGCGGCTGGTCGCCGCTCACGGGGTAGGGCAGGGCCTTGCGGTCGACTTTGCCGCTGGTGAGCAGCGGGAAGGCCGTGAGCGGCACGAGCGCGGCGGGCAGCATGTAGGGGGCCAGCCGCTCGCGCAGGTAGGCCCGCACGGCGCGCTCGTCGAGCAGGTGGTCGGGGCTGAGGATAAGGTAGGCGATGAGCTTCTTCACGCCGTCGGCACCTTCCTTGAGGGCCACGGCGGCGTTGCGGATGCCGGGCCATTGCAGGAGCAGGCTCTCGATTTCGGCCAACTCGACGCGGAAGCCCCGGATTTTAACCTGGGTATCGATGCGACCCAGAAAGTCGATGTTGCCCTCGGCCTCGAAGCGGGCCAGGTCGCCGGTGCGGTAGAGCCGGCCGCTGAAGCCATTGGGCAATTCGCTGACGGTATTAAACTTGGCGGCGCTCAGCTCGGGGCGGTTGAGGTAGCCGGCGGCCAGCGCGGGGCCGCCGATGCACAGCTCGCCGGCCTGGCCCAGCGGCACGAGCTGACCCAGCTGGTCGAGCAGCAGCGCCTCGTAGCCCGCCAGCGGCCGGCCGATGGTGAGGCGCTGGCCAGGAATGAAGTCGGCCGCCGTGGCGACTACCGTGGCCTCGGTGGGGCCGTAGGTATTCACTACCCGGCACTGCCGGCTGGCCCACTTGGTAAGCAGCTCGGGCGGGCACACCTCGCCACCCAGGATGAGCAGCCGCAGGGTCGGGATGGTGGCCGGCAGCAGCGACAGCAGCGTAGGCACGGTGGAGAACACCGTTACTTGATTTTCAGCCAAAAAGCCCGGCAGGGCGTCGGGCGCTTTCATGGTGTCTTCGGGCACGGGCACCAGGGTGCCGCCCGCGCCCCAGGCCAGCCACAGCTCTTCGAGCGAGGCGTCGAAGGCTACCGAAAAGCCCTGCACCACCCGGTCCTGGGGGGTGGGCTGAAACAATACTTGCTCGGCCCGCACCAAGTGGCAGATGCTGCGGTGCGGAATGAGCACGCCCTTGGGCAGCCCGGTGGTGCCGGAGGTGTAAATAACGTAGGCGATGGCATCGGGGCCGCCCGCCACGGGCTCCAGAAAGGAGGGCACGGCCGGGGCCGGCTGGCTCAGGTCGAGCACCAGGCCGGGCCAGTCTGCGAAGCCCTCGGGCAGCGGGCGGTTGATGAGCAGGGCGCGGGCCCCGCAGTCGCCCAGGATGAACGTGACGCGGTCGGGCGGAAAGGATAAATCGAGTGGCACGTAGGCCGCCCCGGCCTTGAGTACGGCCAGCATGCCCACGTACAGCTCCACCGATTTAGCCATGAACAAGCCCACGAAGTCGCCGGCCTGCACGCCTTGGCGCTGCAAGCGGGCGGCCAGCTGGTCGGCCTGGTCGTTGAGCTGCTGATAGGTGCAGTGCTCGCCCAGCCAGCTCAGGGCTAGGTTATTGGGGTAGTGGCGCACGGTTTCCTCGAAGAGCAGGTGCAGCTGCTGGGGGCCGCCCTCGGGCACCGGCTGGGGCACGGTGCGAAACTGGCGCAGCAAACTCACTTCCTCGTCGGCCAGAAAGAAAACGTAGCCCACGGGTGCGGTCGGGTTTTGGCTGATTTGCGCAAATACCCGCTGCACGTGCGCTGGCAGGTAGGCCGCGCCCCAAGGGCCGGGTAGCCCGCCGGTGCCGGCGAAGCTGACGGTCACCGCGTCGTCGGCCCCGAAGTCGAGGGTCAGGCACCACTCCTGGTCGGGGCTCTGGGCCTCGGGGGCGGGAAAGGCCAGGCGGCAGCGCGTAATGGCCGCGCCCAATTGCTCGGCTACCCCGGCCAGGCCCATCTGGAGCTGGCTGGCCGCCTCGGCGGCTATCTCGGCCAGGGTGAGGGTATCGGCCAGGTGCAGGGCGATGGTAGCGGCCGGAAAAATGGCGACCTCGTTCTCGACCCGCAGCGTGGCTTGCAGCTGGGTGGGGCTGCGCTCGGCGGGCTGGCGGTAGTATACCACCGCGAAGGCGGCCAGGTAGCTGGCGATACTAGTGGCCTTCTGCTGGAAAGCCACGGTGAGCTGGGCGGGTTTGGGAGTGGGCTCCGCGGGGGGAGTGAAGGGCAGGTCGGTGACTGGGGTCATAGAAAGGCGGAAGGCAGCGCGGCGGGTAGCGGTCGTTTTTTGCCCACGGGTAAGAGCCAGGTACCAAGTAGCACCGTGCTGCGTGAACACCCTGTGAGATTTGGGCTCGAGAATTACCGGGGTAACTGGCTAGTACGGCGCGTACTTAGCAAGTCGCCTTCCTTACGCCAAAAGGCTGGGCCGGGATATGAAAAAGAACGCTGGTAATCGGAGGGAGTACCAGATGGCACTGGCTGCCACTGGCGCGAGTTTAGGCGCAGCCGTAACTCGTGCCTAGCCTTGATGTGGAGGCTGCGCCTCCACTGCCGCGTCAGCGGCAATTCTGCGTTCGCTTCGTTGCTACGCCTACTTGCGCAACTTGCCGCTTCGCGGCAGTGGAGGCACAGCCTCCACGTCATAGCCGGCACGAGTTACGGCTGCGCCTAAACTCGCGCCAGTGAGAGGAGAATGTATTTTTAGTAGGATCCGTCTAATGAAAAAAGCTACGGATACCCTGCGAGGTACCCGTAGCTTTTGATGTGGTCAACCGTCAACCTATTCTTTCGTCAGTCGGAGTACGTAGCGCCCGACCAGTTGGCGGCACGCGGTAAGTACCGCTGGCTGAGTTGCGCCAATCCACTGGCTAGAGCTGGCCGCCGCTACTTATACTGATAATAGCGCACGTAATCCACCAGCATCTGCTGCGGGAAGACGCTGGACGCGTCGGGGTTGCCGCCCGGCCCCAGAAAGTCGCCGCCCACGGCTACGTTCAGCACCACGAAGAAATCGTTGTTGAACGGATAGTTGTAGGAGCCGGTGTTGCTGGTCGAGAAGCTGTAGTACTGCCTGCCATCGAGGTAAAACTGCATCTGGTCCTTGCCGCGCACCACGCTGTAGGTGTGGAAGTCGTTGGCAAAGCTGCTGCCGTCGGGCAGCTTCACGCTCGGGATGCCCTCGTACTTGTGGCCGCCGGTATTATCGGCAAAGTGCATGGTGGAGAGGATCTCGGTCGGGGTCTGGCCCCGCAGCTCCATGATGTCGATTTCGCCGCACTTGGGCCAGTTATTTTGGTCGATGTCGCTGCCCAGCATCCAGATGGCGGGCCAGATGCCTTTGCCCTGGGGCAGTTTGGCCCGCACGTCGATGCGGCCGTACCGAAAGTTTTGTTTGCCCTTGGTGAGCACCCGGCCCGAGGTATAGTCGTTGCCCGACTTTAGCGCCTTGATGACGAGGTTGCCGCCGCTCTGGGTCACGTTGTCGGTCGAGTTGGTGTACACTTCCAGCTCGTTGTTGCCCCAGCCGCCACCGCCCAGGTTGTACATCCACTTGCTGGCGTTGAGGGCACCCGCGCCGTCAAACTCGTCGCTCCACACCAGCTCGGTGTACTGGGCATAGTCCTTGATGGCGGCGTTGGTAACGGTGGGCTGCACCACGGGGGGCGGGATGTCGGGGGTCTTGGTTTCGGTGCAGGCCGCGCCGAAGAGGGCCAGCGTCAGGGCCGCGTAGTGCAAAGGGTAAGTTGCCATAGGAATAAAAAGCAAGTGCCCGACGGGGTTGGCATCGGGCACTTGGCTAAGTAGACAAGAAAGTGGTAGTAAGTAGGAAAGAGGCGGTTTTCGAGTGGAAATAAAATCGTTGGATGGCTTGGCTGGCCCCACCCTGGGGAGGCGCTGGGGTGGGGCCGGCCTTAGGGATTGAGCACGGGGCTCGGCGGGCGCTGGCCAAGCTAAAGCTTACCCTACTTTGCTTTAAACTTCAGTTCGAACACGGGGCTGCCGGTAGACTTGCCCGCCCGGATCGTCATGCGGTTGGCGGTGATGCGGGTGATGCGGTAGGTGAAGTCGGGCGCATCCGTCACCCCGATGAAGGGGCGCGCCGAGCCGCTGGTCGGCGTGGATGCTAAGTCGAGCTGGGCAAAGCCCGAGCCGGTGGCGGAGCCGAAAGTGTACGTGTCGGTGTAGTCCAGGGCCGAATTTTTGGCATCGTCGCAGTTGGCGGCGCCGGCCACAAACGTCTTGCCCTTGGAGTTGTAGGTCAGCGTATTATTATTCGAGAACGTGTACTCGTCGTCGGCCTGGCAGTCGGGGAGCGTATTGGCAAGTCCGCCGGCGTAGTAGCCGACCACGTCGCTGTCGCTGGGGCCGACCGTGATGGCGGCGGCCGTGTCGCGTTGCAGCACCCAGGTTTTGGAGCTACCGCCGGTGAGCAGGCGCTTCACGGCGTCGCTGACGGGGGGAAGCACCACGTTTTGGGTGGCAAAGCCGGTGCCGCCGCGGCCCGACACAATGAGCTGGGTTTTGATGGTGCCGCCCGCCTGGTAGGTGTGCGTTACCGTCTGGCCCGAGCCGGTGGTGCCGTCGCCAAAGTCCCACTGGTACAAAAAGGCATCGGTGCTGGTGCTGGTAAAGGTGACCTGCGAGGTGAGGCCCACCGTTTTAGGAGCGCTCACGGTGTAGCTGGCCTGCGGCGACGGGCCGCTCAGCTCGCCCTTGTCGTTCTTTTTGCAGGCGGTAAAAAGCAGCGGGCCAGCGGCTACCGCCCAAGCTGCTTTATTCCAGATAGTCTTCATAATAGGCTAGCTAAAATTGTCAGGAAAAGCGGCTTAGTAGCCAGGGTTTTGCACGAGTTGGGGGTTGGCGTCGAGCTCCGTCTGCGGAATGGGCAGCACGTAGTTTTTCTCGGTCGGAATCCCGCGCTTCACCCCGAGCGTGGCCAGGTAGGCCGACTGCGCCGTCATGCCCGAAATCAGGGTCTTGGTGCGCTTCATGTCAAACCAGCGATCAAACTCGAAGGCCAGCTCGTACTTGCGCTCCCGGATCACGGCGTCCTGAAAATTGCTCACGTTGACCATGCTCAGGTTCGACGCGGTCAGGTCGTGGGCGGCGTCGGGCTTGGTGTAGTCGGCGGCCCCGAAGGCGCGGCGGCGCACCCGGTTCAGGGCCTCGAAGCCCTCGGCGGTAGCGCCTTTACCCTCAGCCACGATCAGGTACATCTCGGCCAGGCGCAGCACGGGCACGTTGAGGGGCGAGTCCCAGATGTTGGTATTCACCATGCCCACAAACCACTTTTTGCAGTCGAAGCCGAAGGGCGAGCCGGGCAGGTTGGTGGGCTGAATGCTGCCGTTGGGCGATACGTCGCCGGGCACCCACACGCTCACCGCCTTGCGGGTATCGCCGTTCTCGTAGCCCGCCACGAAGTCGGGCTCGGGCACGTTGAAGCCGTAGCCGTCGCCGGCCGGCACCAGGCCGCCGCGGCGGGGCGCGAAGAACTGGTTCATCGACGAGCCCACGTTGTTGCGGTCGTACTGGTTGCGGCCGTTGGTAAACTGCACCTCGAACAGCGACTCCTTGGCGTTGTTGTTCTCGTTGGCCACCTTGAAGTTGTCGCCGTAGCTGGCCCACATGGTCTTGCCCGAGTTGTCGATTACGGCCTGGGCCTGCACGGCTGCCTCGGCCTTCTTGCCTTCCGTCAGCAGCACCTTGGCCAGCAGGCCCTGGGCGGCCCATTTGGTGGCGCGGCCCAGGTCGGCCCCGCTGTAGGAGGGCTGTAAGTTGCCGATGGCGGCCGTCAGGTCGCTCTCGATCACCTTGTAAATCTCGGCCTGGGCCGTGCGCGGAATGTTCACCGCCGACACGCCCACGGGCGGGGTGGTGTACAGGGGCACGTCGCCGAATGCCCGCACTAGGTCGAAGTACATCTTGGCCCGGATAAACTGCGCCTCGCCCAGGCAGCGCTTCTGAATGACGGGGTCGATGTTCGTGATGAGCGGCACTTTTTGCAGCACGATGTTGGCCCGCTGCAAGGCGATGTACGAGCCCTGCCACAGGCGCTGGCACACGAAGTTGGTCGAGGGCGTGTTGTAATCGTCGATCTGGGTGTACTCGATGCCGTCGCTGCCGCCCCCGCCGCCGGTGGTCGAGATGTCGGCCCCGATGTCCATCGCCCACAGCGCCGCGTTGTACTGGCCTTCCTTGGTCAGCTCGCTGTAGGCAGCCGTTACGGCCTGAATGGCATCGTTTTGCGTTTGATAGAAGTTCGCGTCCGTGATCTGGTCGGTGGGGGCTTCATCCAGAAACTTGTTGGTGCAGCCCGCCAGCAGGCCCAGCGTTAGCAGGAACGCCCCGCGCGAATAATTGAAAGTAAACATTGTTGAGTGGGAATAGACGAGAGCAAGAAACTTAGAAGCCGATGTTGACGCCGCCCGTGAATACCCGCGCCTGCGGATAGATGCCGAGGTCTACGCCGCTGGCGCTCACTTCCGGGTCGAAGCCCGTGTAGTGGGTCAGGGTAAGGAGGTTCTGGCCCGTCACGTAGAAGCGAATCTGCTTGGAGCCGACGCGGCTCAGCAGGCTGCTGGGCAGGGTGTAGCCCAGGGTCACGTTTTTGAGGCGGACAAACGAGCCGTTTTCCACGAAGTGGCTCGATACCCGCAGGTTGCGGTTGGGGTCCGAGTCGATGGCGCGGGGCACGTCGTTGCTGGTGCCGGGGCCGGTCCAGCGGTTGAGCACGATGCTGCCGCCGCTGAAGCTGCCGTAGAGCGCGCTTTCGAGCAGGTAGCGGTTCTGATTGTAAATCTGGTTGCCCTGCGAGCCGTTGATGAACACGCTCAGGTCGAAGCCCTTGTACGCTACCGTATTGGTAATGCCGAAGGTGAAGTTGGGGTTGGGCTTGCCGATAAAGGTCTTGTCGGCGGCCGTAATCACGCCGTCGCCGTTGAGGTCGCGGAAGCGAATGTCGCCGGCGGCCGTGCCCGACTCCTGGTACCGCGTGCCCTTGATGCCCGATTTGGCTTCGGCGTTGGCATTGGCCGCCGCCACTTCGTCGGCCGTCTGAAACAGGCCGTCGGCCACGTAGCCGTAGAACGAGCCGAAGGGCTGCCCCGCCGCGTAGCGCACGATGGGATCACCGGCGAGGGTGTTGCCCCCGTTGTAGGGCACCCCCGAGCCCAGCGATTCGAGCTTGGTTTTGAAGGCCGCCACCGTCACCGAGGTCGTCCAGTTGAAATCCCCGTTCGAGCCGATGAAGTTGCGGGTCGTCAGCGAGAAGTCGATGCCGCGGTTGTAGGCCGAGGCGGCGTTGGTGTTCACGTTCTCGTAGGTGCCCGAGGCGTACGACACCGGCACCGGCGCAATCAGGTTGGGCGAGTTGCGGTTGTAGAAGTCAATCGACGCCTCGATGCGGTTGTCGAGGAAGCCCACGTCGATACCCAGGTTGGTCTGGTTGTTATTCTCCCAGCGCAGGTTGGGGTTGGAGAGGCGGGTCGGCGCCCCGCCCGTGTTGATGGTCTGCGGCTCGACGCCAAACGGATACGTGATGCCGAAGTTGATCGAATACAGGTAAGCAAAGCGACCGGCGTTCAGGGGGTTACCCACCTTGCCGTAGCCCGCCCGCAGCTTCAGGTTGCTGATGGTGCGGTTGTCTTTCAGGAAGCCTTCTTCCGAAATGCGCCAGCCCACCGATACGCCGGGGAAGAAGCCAAACTTGGAGCCGGGCGGGAATACCGACGAACCGTCGTAGCGCGCCACGGCCGAGAGCAGGTACTTGCCGGCAAATTCGTAGTTGAGGCGACCGAAGTAGCTGGCCAGGTGCTGCGGCGCGGTAATGATGCCCGCGTTGGATAGCAGCGTGTTGATGGGACCGGCGTTGATGACGCGCAGGTCGTTGCGCAGGTAGCCGGTACGGTAAGCCTCAACGTTGCTGTAGTTGAACTCCTGGGCCGACTGGCCGAGCAGGAACGTCACCTGGTGCTTGTCGGCGATGAGCTTGTCGTAGGTCGCCGTGTTCTCGATGAGGTAGCTGGGGGCGTACGAGGAGGTCGCCGAGGCCCCCGCCGTGGCGTAGCGCGAGGTCACGCCCGGGAAGGGCGGGGCCGACGGGGCGAAGGAATTGAACGTGCTGAACAGCAGGTCGGCCCCCACGTTGGTGCGGAAGCGCAGGCCCTTCAGCGGCTCCAGCTCGGCGTAGAAGGTAGTGAGCACCCGGTTTTGCACGTAGCGCTGGTCGTTGCGCTGCGAGCTGGCCAGGGGGTTTTCCTCGATGAAGTTGTCGGTGCCGCCGTTGGGCTCGTACCAGTACCCGTCCGAGCGGTAGGGCTGAATGATGGCCGGAATCCGGATGAGCTGCTGAATGGTGCCGTACTCGCCGCTGTTGGTCGTTACCTGGCGGTCGGAGAGGTGCGTCAGCTGGATATTGTTGCCCACTTTCAGCAGGCGGCCCAGCCGCACTTCGCCGTTGGCCCGCAGCGTGTAGCGCTCGAAGTTGGTGCCGATGATGATACCATCCTGCTGGAAGTACGAGGCCGACAGCGCGTAGCTGGCTTTCTCACTGCCGCCGTTCACCCCGAGCGAGTAGTTCTGAATCTGGGCCCGGCGGAAAACCAGGTCCTGCCAGTTGGTGCCCTCGCCCAGCGCGGCGGGGTCGCGCAGGCGGTCTACCACGATGGGCTTGCCCGCCGCGATGCGGCTCTCGTTGTTGATAACGGCGTACTCCTGAGCGTTGAGCAGGTTCAGGCGGCGCGCTACCGACTGCACGCCGGCGTAGGCGTTCACGTTGACGTTGGACTGGCCCGCCTTGCCGTGCTTGGTGGTGATGAGCACGACCCCGTTGGCCGCGCGCACCCCGTAAATGGCGGTGGCCGAGGCGTCTTTCAGCACGTCGATCGTCTCGATATCGTCGGGGCTGATGCCTTGCAGTTCGTTGCCCGTGGCGTTGCCGCTGCCGTCGGTCGCGGTCGCAATGGGAAAGCCGTCGATAACGTAGAGCGGGGAGTTATTGCCCGCCGACGTGATGCCGCGCACCCGCACCGAGCTGCCCGCCGCGCCACCCGGCGTGCCGCCGTTGGAGGTAATGGTGACGCCCGCCACCTTGCCTTGCAGGGCCTGGGTCACGTCGGGCACCGGCTGGCGCGCCAGCTCCGCGCCGTTGACCGACGAGATGGCGCCCGTTACGCTGCCGCGCTCCTGGGTGCCGTAGCCGACTACGACTACTTCGTTGAGCTTCTGGGTGTCGTCGCGCATGGTCACGCTGATGTTCGACGCATTAGCGCTCGTAACTACCACGGGTTGCCCCACGTACCCGATAAAGCTAAATAACAGCGTACTACCCTCGGGAGCCCGCAGGGAGAAGCGGCCCTCGGCATCGGTGGTGCTGCCCAGGGAGGTGCCGCGCACCAGCACGGTTACGCCCGGGAGTGGGGTGCCCTTGGCATCGGTCACCCGGCCGGTGACGGGGATTTCGGCCGCAATGCTCAGCGGGGTGCCAGCCGGGCGAGGAGCGGCGGCGGCCCCGGCTACCGGTAGCCCGCAGGCCAGCAGCAGCGCAGTTTGTCGAAACGACGGGGCTAGGTAAAGCTTTCGCTTCATACTAAAAAGTGGAAAGGGTGGGAATAGATATAAGCCGCGTAGGGTGCCCGGAAAGGCGAGCCAGCGAGTACTTCAGGGCGAGGGTTCCGGCGGGCGCTTGCGGGGTGCAAACGTTTGCGGGAGCAAGTAGGAAGCTGCCAAAAGAGAAAGGCTAGCCTCCGGGGAATGGCCAAAAGTAGCGAGCGTGTTTTGTAAAAAAACTGCCCAAAAACCCGGAATTAACCCCAAAAATGACGCTTTTTGCCCCCTTCGTGTTAAGCGATTACACTTAGCACACACGCAAAAACTGGCGAGAGTATGCCCGGAAAGTCGCTGGCTGCTTTTTGCCAGCGCCGGGGCTTAGGCTAAAAAACAACAGCTTTTGCACAACTTTTTTCTAAAAAAATTGCCGTAGGCGCGGAGATGGTAACCGGCTATGCACACGTGCCCGCAACACGGTTGAGCCTATCAGCCGCTGGCTCTGCTGACGCGCCTTCCGCTGGCGCGCTGCCTAGTCGCTGGCGCGAGTTTAGGCGAAGCCTTAACTCGCCGCCGATTAGTGGGTGGAGTTTCCAAACTCCACTGCCGCGCTAGCGGCAAGCTGCGTAAATGGATGCCATACTGAAGCAGATGGCGGATTGCCGCGTCGCGGCAGTGGAGTTTGGAAACTCTACCCACTAATCGGCGGCGAGTTACGGCTCCGCCTAAACTCGCGCCAGCGCTTGGCGTTGAGAATGGTGCGTTGTACAGGCTTGCTGGACGGAAGCAATGCCGACTTGCCGCGTTGCGGCAGTGGAGGCGCAGCCTCCACTTCATGGTCAGCACGAGTTACGCTGCGCTAAACTCGCGCTAGGGCGTGCCAAAAAGGAGAAAGACCTTCCTTAGAACTACTCGTTCTTACTAGGAAATGACTACCCAGCAGGCTTGTGCCCACTACGCTCAAGCCGTTTCCAGCGCAGTTTCGAGGTCGGCGCTGGCGGCATCGTCGAGCAGCACGAACGTCCACGGCTCGCCTTCTTCGTAGTCGGTGGCCTGGCGGCGACGCTCCAGGGCGGCCAGCACCTTTTGGGCGAAGGCCCAGCTGGTGGCGGGGCGCAGCTCCAGCACCCGCGCCAGCTCGGCGGGGGCGTAGCGGCCCCGGTGCGCGTGCAGCAAGAATACCGCGTACAGTGCCTTGACGATGGGAAACTTACACTTTTGCAGCAGCGTGCCCGTGGTGGCCGACTCTACGTAGCGACAGCGCGTGCAGCGGCGGGCGAACGGCTCGCGGGCCTCGCAGCTTTTCTCGTGGCCACACTTGCGGCACTGGTAGCCGTTGGCCCACTTGAGGTCGGCGAGGTAGCGCAGGCAGGCATCCTTGTCGGGGTAGAGCTGGCTAAACTCGCCGAAGTCAAATTCGCGGGCTTGCAGGCGGGCCTCCTTCTGGTCGCGCAGATCGCGGCTGAGGTCGCGGTTGAGCTGCTCGATGGCGGCCGACTGCAAGGCCAGCAGGCTGTTGGTTTCGAGCAACTCGCGGTTTTGGGTGGCGATGGTCTCGTTTTGGCGACGCAGCTCGTCGGTGCGCTGGGCCACGAGGGCTTCGAGCTCGGTATTGAGCTGGTCTTTGAGCAGCTGGTTTTCGCGCAGCTGCACCACGAGCTGATCCTGGGCCTGGTGCTTTTTGCGCAGTTGCTTGAGCAGGCGACGCTGGGTAAGCAGGGTGGTGTCCATGAGCGCCTTCACCTTGTCGGCCAACGCGTAGCTGAGCACCGCCACCTCCACCACGAAGGCCACGTTGAGGCTGTACACCGTGTAGGCGTTGTTATAAAATTCCAGCCCCAGCTTGCGGCTGATGAGGAAGGCCAGCGAGCCCGCCACCAGCGCCTGGGCCAGCAATAGGTAGCGCGCCGAGGGCAGCCCGCCCCGGTAGGCCCGCCAGGCGGCGTAGTACAGCAGCCCGTAGGGCAGCAAGTACAGCCAGAAGCCGAAGCCCGAATTGGCCACCGCCGCGTCGAGTACCAGCAGCGCCCCGCTCAGCGACACCACCCAGCGGATGGCTTGGTCGAGGCGCGGCAGCCGGGCCGCCGTATCGAGAAACGAGCGGGCGTACTGCGCAAAGGCCAGCAGCAGCAGCACCGGGGCCGCCACCCCGATAAAATGGTTGAGCAGCGCGCTGCCCGGCCACAGGTACTGAAAGCCCAGCCCGTCTTCCGACAAAAAGAGCAGCGCCCCGGCCAGCACGTAGAAAACGTAGTAGAGGTAAGATTTTTCCTTTAGGAAGAAGAATAAGAACAGGTTATACACCAGCATCAAAAAGATGACGCCGTAGAAGCCGCCCAGTAGCCAGTATTGCAGGCTCATCTCGGGCAGCAGGCCGGGGCCGCTGTGCAGCATGGCCCGGAAGCTGGTGGGCGTGTCGGAGTGCAGCCGCAGGTAGTACGTAGCCGCCTGGCCCGGGCGCAGGGGCAGGTCGAAAAGAAAATTCTTGTAGGGCAGCGGCCGGGTAGCGAAGGGGTACTTGGCCCCGGTGAGCACGCTGTCGTAGGCCAGGCCCGCCGGGCAGGTCAGGCCCGTGGGCCGAAACAGCGTCGCTGCCCCAATGTGCGAGTCGTAGAGCTCCAGGTACCAGTCGCTGGACGGCCCCGCGGCGGCGCGCAGCGTGAAGCGCAGCCAGTACGTACTGCGCGGGTGCTGAATATTGGGCGGCAGCCCGGTGCCCGCCAGCGTGGCGAAGCGGCCGGCGTAGGCGGGGCTGCTCACCAGGTGCAGCGGCAGGCGACCGGTGGGGTCTTCGAGCACGCTGTAAAACCGGTCGTCGAGAAACTGGGCCGGGCGGCTGGGGCTAGCCACCAGGGTATCTTCGGTGGGCGCGGCGGCGCGGGCAGGGGCAGCCAGGGCGAGGGCCAGCAACAGAAGCAGGCACCAGGCCCGGCCCACTTGGCGGCCCCACGCGGCCGGTAGGCTAGCCAGCCAGCAGGCTGGCCGGGGGCAGGCAGCGGAAAAGGAAAACACAGGAACAGGGCATTGGGTGGGAAAGAGCGGGCAACCAGCGTAAGATGAAGTAAAAGTAACGAAAAAGCCTCACCCGACCGACCGGCCAAATCGGTGCCGCAGTCGGCACAATTGGCCCGGTGGTCGGGTGGGGGCGGGGTGGGGCCGAGCGGCGGCTACTTTTGAGCCGTTTAGTATCGACCGTTATGCCCACTTTTTCCTCGCAGCGCTTTCTTACGCCCCTCATTCACGTGCTGGCATGGGGGCTGCTGGCCCTCGCGCTGTTCTTGTTTCAGCCCATGCAGGGGCGGGTAGTGCTGCCGGTGGAATACTGGGTGCGGCAGGGCGCGCTGCTGCTGCTGTGGCTGGTGGCGTTTTACGCTACCACGCGGCTGAGCGTGCCGCGCCTGCTGCTGCGCGGACGCACGGGCTGGTTTGTGCTGGCGCTGGTAATTACCGTGCTCGTTATCACGCTGCTGGGGCGGTTTCTGGAAAATGCCCTGCACTTGTCGGAACTGATGCGGCAGGCGTTTCACGCGGCCGACGAGGTGGGGCGCCGTGGCCCCGGGCCTGGTCCTGGCCCCGGCCCGCCCCGCCCCCCGCGCGGCGGGCGGTTCGACCTTGTGGGTTTGCTCATTACGCTGTTGGTGCTGGGTATTGGCACGGCCATTACGGTGGTGCAGCACTGGCAGCAGGAGGCCCGCCTGCGCGAGCGTCTCGACCAGCAGCGCGTGGAGGCCGAGCTGAGCTTGCTCAAGGCGCAGATCAATCCGCACTTTTTTTTCAATACGCTCAATAATATCTACTCGCTCACGCTCATCGACGGGGAGCGGGCGCGGGCGGCCCTGCACCGCCTCTCGCGCATGATGCGCTACGTGCTCTACGACACCGCCTCGGGCCACGCCCAGCTCAGCCAGGAGGTGGCGTTTATTCAGGATTACATCACGCTCATGCAGCTGCGGCTTACCGACCGCGTGCAGGTAACTTTCGAGCACCCCGAGCCGATGCGCGAAGTGCTCATCGCCCCCATGATTTTGCTGCCCTTCGTCGAAAATGCCTTCAAGCACGGCGTGGCGGCTACTGCGCCCAGCCGCATCCACATCGCGGTGCGCCAGCCCACGCCCCAGCAGCTCGAAATCGACGTGCGCAATACGCTGTTTGCCAAGGCCAGTACCGACCTCGCCGGCTCCAACGGCATCGGCCTTACCAACACCCAGCGCCGCCTCGATTTACTTTACCCCGGCCGCTACACCTTGCAAGTGAATCCTAAGACGCCCGACAACGAGTTTGAGGTGAAGCTGGTAGTAGTTGTTAATGGTTAATTGTTAGTTGTTAATTAATGGGTGGCTCTTTAGTCGAAAAACAGCCTTTGTACAGGTCTTGTCTGGAAAGCATGTTAACCATTCAGCGCCCGTCATGCTCATCTGGCGTCCGCGTGCCGCAGCATCTCGCTCGCACCGTTGGATGTCGCAAGCGAGATGCTTTGGCAAGCGGACGCCAGATGAGCATGACCAACGTTTTTGATGGGCCTCTTTTGAAATACAAGCTGTTTAGGCAGTGCTTTTCAAAGCTCTGGTCAGGCGCTGCCCACTCGCTTAACCCCACCCCCGGCCCCTCCCCTTGGGGAGAGGGGCCGGGGGTGGGGTTAAGCGAAAGAGCTACTTACATAAACAGCTTCGTAGCTTCCCAATTAACAACTAACAATTAACCATTAACAACTAATAACTCCCCCATGATCCCCGTTACCTGCATTGCCGTTGATGACGAGCCGCTGGCGCTAGCCCTGCTTTGCACCTTTATTGAGCAAACACCCTTTCTGAAGCTGGTGGGCCGCTTTGGCAGCGGGGTGGAGGCACTCAAGGGCCTGCACGAGCTGGCCGAGCCGGTAGACGTGGCTTTTCTCGACATCCAGATGCAGGAGCTCACCGGGCTGGAGCTGGCGCGGGTGCTGGGCCAGCAGGCCGCGCCGCCGCGCATCGTGTTCACCACCGCCTTCCCGCAGTATGCGCTGGAGGGCTACAAGGTCGATGCCCTCGACTACCTGGTGAAGCCCTTCAACTACGAGGAGTTTTTGCGCGCCGCCAACAAGGCCCGCGCCTACGCCGAGCTTGCGCACGCCAGCGCCGAGGCCGCCGCGCCCACCCCGGCGGCCCCCGAGGAAGAGCACATTTTCCTGAAAGTAGAGTACCAGCTCGTGCGGGTGGCCCTCAACGACATTCTCTACGTGGAGGGCCTGAAAGACTACGTGAAAGTGCACCTCAAAAGCACGCCCCGCGCCCTGCTCTCGCTCATGAGCCTGCGGGCAATGGAAGAAAAGCTGCCCGCCCGGCGCTTTCTGCGCATCCACCGCTCCTTCATAGTGGCCCTGGATAAGATCGAAGCCGTGCGCCGCCTCACCGTGCAGATTGGGACGGAGACTATTCCCGTAGGTGAACAATACAAGGAGGCTTTCGGCCAGTTTCTGAGCCGCTGGAGCTAGCGGGGCCATCTGCCCGAAATGCAAAAAACAAAGCCCCGGCCAGTTACCTGGCCGGGGCTTTTGGGTAAAAAATAAATAAACAGAGCGGGAGGCTAGGGGATAACGAAGTAGAGGTGCGGCTTGATAACCAGCCGGGTAGGCGGGTCGAGTAATAAGGTTGGGTACGCAATAACTGAAAACAAAACTACTTGTTTGGCCACCAGCTAAATAATTTATTCGGTAGGACTTTCTATTCTGACGCTCAACTACTCTCTTTAGTCGGCAAGCATGTACGTACAGTTGATGAAGACGGATTTTGGCGCAGCTTAGTAAGCTCCACCGTCGTATACGAGGCCCAACCCCTTAGCTTCTTTCCCATGCTCCTCCTTCGCTCACTCACTGTCGTGGTCATCGCTGCCTGTAGCCTGCCCGCCATTGCCCAAACCACGCCCCGCGGGGTCGAAAAACAATCCAAAGCCGACCGCAAAATGGAACGTGCGCACACCGTGAAGCACGGTGAAAGCATGAGCAAAGAGCCACGCCTGATCCGCACGGAGGACCGCCACGACCACCACAAGGCCAAGGTGCGTCGGTAGCCCGGGCCCGGGCGGCACGACCCGGCGCCGGGGCCAGCGCTCGCGCCATCCTCCTCGCGCGGGAGCAAAACCCCAGCCGGTAAAATGGCGTCTTTACGCGGGGCTCCGCGCCACGGGCGGCACTGCTGGCGGGCCGGGGCTGTGCATTCTACTCTTTTGCCTGCGTTATGTCTAAAGAAATCACTACCCGCCTGAGCGGGCAATTTGCCCTCGTCACCGGGGCCAGCTCGGGTATCGGGGCGGCCGTGGCCGTGGCGCTGGCCGCCCACGGGGCCAGCGTGGTCGTCAATTACAGCCACGATGAAGAGGGGGCCAACAAGGTCGTCAAAACCATCACCGACGCCGGGGGGCAGGCCTACGCCGCCGAGGCCGACGTGAGCAAGGAAGACCAGGTGCAGGCGATGTTCAAGCAGGCCATCGAAAAATTTGGGACGCTGCACATCGTGGTGGCCAACGCCGGTATTCAGGTCGATTCGCCCTTCCTCGACATGACCCTGGCCCAGTGGCAGAAGGTAATCGACGTGAACCTGACCGGCCAGTTTCTGTGCCTGCGCGAGGCCGCCCGCGAGTTTGTGCGGCGCGGCCCGCAGCCCGACGTGAGCACCGCACTGGGTAAAATCATCTGCATGAGCAGCGTGCACGAGGTCATTCCGTGGGGTGGGCACGTCAACTACGCCAGCAGCAAGGGCGGCATTATGCAGCTCATGAAAAGCACCGCCCAGGAGCTGGCGCCGCAGAAAATCCGTATCAACAGCATTGCGCCCGGTGCCATCGCCACGCCCATCAACCTCTCGGCCCGCGATACGCCCGAGGAGGAAAAGGCCTTGCTGGAGCTGATTCCCTACAACCGCGTGGGCGACCCCGCCGACATCGGCCGCCTCGCCGCCTGGCTGGTTTCCGATGAGGCGGACTACATTACGGGCCAGACTATTTTCATGGATGGCGGGATGACGCTGTACCCCGGCTTCGCCTCGGGGGGCTAGGGCATCTTTATGTAACACCAAGCTCCAGCTTGGTGATGCGCCCGGTTTAACTCGCCGAGCAAATCACCAAGCTGGAGCTTGGTGCTACAAAAGCAGAACAGCCCCTCTCAACAAGCCATCACTCAATTCTATTCGCAACTTGACTGCCGAGCACCAGCGCCTCCACGAAGCCGACACCAACCAACAGCCCTGGCGGCGCTTCGGCCCGTATTTATCTGAGCGCCAGTGGGGCACCGTGCGCGAAGACTATTCGGCCCACGGCGACGCCTGGAACTATACCACCCACGACCAGGCCCGCAGCCGGGCCTACCGCTGGGGCGAGGAGGGCCTGGCGGGCTTTTGCGACGACAAGCAGCGTCTCTGCCTGGGGCTGGCCCTCTGGAATGGCCAGGACGCCATTCTCAAGGAGCAGCTTTTCGGCCTGAGCGGGCCGCAGGGCAACCACGGCGAGGACGTGAAGGAAATCTATTATTTCCTGGACGCCACGCCCACGCATTCCTACCAAAAGCTACTGTACAAATACCCGCAGCGGGCCTTTCCCTACGCGGAACTGGTGCAGGAAAATGCCCAGCGCGACCGCAAACAGCCCGAATACGAGCTGCTCGACACCGGTATTTTTGCCGAAAGCCGCTACTTCGACGTGTTCGTGGAGTACGCCAAGGCCGCCGCCGACGATTTGCTCATTCAGTACACCATCGTCAACCGGGGGCCGGAGGCCGCGCCGCTGCACGTGCTGTCGCAGCTGTGGTTTCGCAATACCTGGGCCTGGAAACCCGATGATTACCGGCCCGCGCTGACGGCCACGGCGGCCACGGCCGTGCAAGTCAGCCACCGCGAGCTGGGTGAGCTGATGTGCTACGCCGACGGCCCGGCCGAGTGGCTGTTTTGCGACAATAATACCAACACCCAGCGGCTGTTCGGCACGGCCTCGCCGGAGCAGTTTTTCAAGGATGGTATTCATAACTACCTCGTCGGGCAGCAGGTCGGGGCAGTAAATCCGGCCCGGACCGGCACCAAGGCCGCCGCGCACTACGCCTTCACGCTGGCCCCCGGCGCTACGCAGCAGGTGCGCCTGCGGCTGGGGCCGGCGGGGTTGGCGCAGCCGTTTGCTGATTTCGAGGCGATTATGCAGCAGCGGCAGGCCGAGGCCGACGAGTTTTACGCCGAGCTGCAATGCGGCATCACCGAGGCCGACGCCCGGCTGGTGCAGCGCCAGGCCTTCGCCGGGATGCTGTGGAGCAAGCAGTTCTACCACTACAACGTGGCCCGCTGGCTGGCTGGCGACCCCGCCCAGCCGGCCCCGCCGCCCGAGCGCCTGCACGGCCGCAACGCCGACTGGAAAACGCTGGATAATACCGACATTATTTCCATGCCCGATACCTGGGAATATCCCTGGTACGCGGCCTGGGACCTCGCCTTTCACTGCCTGCCGCTGGCCCAGCTCGACCCCGAGTTTGCCAAAAACCAACTACGACTGCTGTGCCTCGACTGGTACATGCACCCCAACGGCCAGTTGCCGGCCTACGAGTGGCGCTTCGGCGACGTAAACCCGCCGGTGCACGCCTGGGCCACTTTCCGGGTGTTTAAGATTGATCAGAAGCGGCGCGGCGACGCGGGCGACGTGCTTTTTCTGCAAACCGTTTTCCACCGCCTGCTGCTCAATTTTACGTGGTGGGTCAATCGCAAGGACCGCGACGGGCACAACATTTTCGAGGGCGGGTTCCTGGGGTTGGACAATATTGGGGTGTTCGACCGCTCGGCCCCGCTGCCCTTCGGCGGCTACCTGGAGCAGGCCGACGGTACGGCTTGGGTGGCCATGTTCGCGCTCAACATGATGCGGATCGCGCTGGAGCTGAGCCGGACCAACCCGGTGTACCAGGACATGGCGAGCAAGTTTTTCGAGCATTTCCTCTACATCGCCGAGGCCATGACCAACGTGGGCGACACCGCGCTGGACCTCTGGGACGACGAGGACGAATTTTACTACGACGCCCTCAACACGCCCGAGGGCGGCCACGAGCTGCTGAAAGTGCGCACGATGGTGGGCCTGATTCCGCTCTTCGCGGTGGAAGTGCTCGACGAAGACCTGCTGACCAGCGCCCCGCTCTTCTTGGAGCGGATGAACTGGCTGCTCACCCACCGGCCGCACCTGGCCTCGCTGGTGTCGCACTGGCAGGAGCCGGGCAAGGGGGCCACCCGCTTGCTCAGCCTGCTGCGTGGCCACCGCATGAAGCGACTGCTGGCCAGAATGTTGGATGAAAATGAGTTCTTGTCTGACTACGGCGTGCGCAGCCTTTCGCGGGTGTACAAGGACAAGCCATACGTATTTCGCGACACCGAGATTACCGTCAACTACCAGCCGGCTGAGTCGGAAACCCAGCTTTTCGGCGGCAACTCCAACTGGCGCGGTCCCATCTGGATGCCGGTCAATTTCCTGATTATCGAGTCGCTCCAACGGTTTTTTCACTACTACGGCCCCGACTTTAAAATCGAATACCCCACGCGCTCGGGCCAGTACACCACCATTCTCGACGTGGCCAACGCCCTCACCGAGCGCCTGACGCGGCTGTTTTTGCGCGACCCGCGCACCGGGCAGCGCGCCTGCTTTGGCCCCCGCCCCGAGCTGCAAAACGACCCGCATTTCAACGACTACCTCTGCTTTAGCGAGTACTTCAACGGCGACACCGGCGAGGGCCTCGGGGCCAGCCACCAGACCGGCTGGACTGGCTTGATTGCGAAGCTCTTGCAGCCCAAAAACGTAAACGGATTTCACACCGAAAAAGACTAAGCTCATGCCCGTTCCCGCTCCCTGGCTCGACGCCACCACCCCCATCCGCGACCACATGGTGCACTGGCCCGATAATCTCGGCGTGACCGTGGGCCGCACCCTCAGCCAGGACCGCGGCGACGCTGCCAACGTGACCGAGCTGCACCTGAGCGCCCACACCGGCACCCACGTCGATGCCCCGCTGCACTTCACCTCGGGCGCCGGCGATGCCACCACCATCGACCTCGAACGCCTCATGGGACCAGCCACCGTGGTGGCCATTCACGACCCCAAGAGCATCAGCCTGGCCGAGGTGCAAGAGCTTGACTTAAAGCCCGGGGCGCGGATTTTATTTAAAACGCGCATCTCCGGCAGCGAGTGGAGTACTGAGCCCTTCAAGCCCGATTTTGTGGCGCTCGACGGCGACGCGGCCCGCCACCTGCGCGACGCGGGCGTGGTGTGCGTGGGCGTCGATTACCTGTCGGTGGGCAAGGCCGACGCCCATCACGCGCTGCTCGACGCGGGCATCTGCGTGATTGAGGGGCTGGCCTTGCAGCACATCGCGCCCGGCGATTATGAGCTGCTGTGCCTGCCGCTCACCATTGTGGGCAGCGACGGTGCCCCGGCCCGCGTGCTGCTGCGCCCACTGTAAAAAGCCAACGGCCCGCCACTGCTAGTTGCGGGTGGTTGATTGATAATCATTAAGATAAAGAAGCTAATAGCCTAGTAGCTAGTAGCTAATAGCTCAACACATGAAGCAACCAATCATAGTCGTCATGGGCGTATCGGGCAGCGGCAAAACTACCGTGGGCGAGCTGCTAGCCCAGCACCTCGGCCGGCCCTTCTACGACGGCGACGACTTTCACCCCGCCGCCAACATTGCCAAGATGGCCGCCGGCCACCCGCTCACCGACGAGGACCGCGCCGGCTGGCTGGCGACCCTCGCCGCTGACCTTCAGCCCTGGGAGGCCGCCGGTGGAGCCGTGCTGGCCTGTTCGGCCCTCAAGGAGAGCTACCGTCAAACGCTGCAAGCCGGGGCCAGCCTGCCCCTGACCTGGGTGTTTCTCGATACCGACCCCGCCGTGCTACGCCAGCGCCTCGAAGCCCGCAAGGGCCACTATATGAAAGCCAACATGCTGGAATCGCAGCTCGAAACGCTGGAAAAGCCTACCTACGGCCTGCGCCTCACCGACGACGTGCCCCCCGAGACCCTGGTGGAGCAGATTGTGGAGCGCTTGCACTTGGTGGGGAAATAAAAACTTCGTTCCAAAGCCATTCACGGAGTGTATAATTCCCCCTCGTCCGTCATGCTGGGCTTGCGAAGCATCTTATCACGCTTGGTTTGAGCGACGGCACCCTGACCTGACAAGATGCTTCGCAAGCTCAGCATGACGAATGAAAGGAGAGGAGAGAGGCGCTGGGTAAATAAGAAAATCAAAAAGGGCAGAGGTCGAATGAATAGCGGGGTTTGGAAAAATTATCTCCCCTCACAAGCTCATCAACTCCCGGAAAAGGCCCGACTGGCTGCGCGATACCTCCACGTCGGGGCCATTGCGCAGGCTGATTTTGAGCGTATTGCTAAACCACGGCTCGATGCCCGCAATCCAGTGCAGGTTGATAATCTGCTGGCGGTTGGCCCGGAAAAACACCTTGGGGTCGAGCCGCGCTTCGAGCTGCTGCAAGCTGCGCGGGATGAGCGGCTGGTGCTGCTCAAAATACACTTTCGTAGCCCCGCCGCTGATTTCAAAGAGGCGGATATCGGCCAGCCGCACAAACCAGCACCGCTCGCCGTCCTTCACAAAAACCTGGTCCTGCGCCGTGAGCATGGGCAGGGCTGGCTCCGGCGCGGGCGCCGACACGGCGGGCACCGCCGGGGCCGGTACCAAGGCTTTCATTTTCGCCAGCGCCGCCGCCAGCCGAACCTCGCTCACGGGCTTAAGCAGGTAGTCCAGGGCGTTGACTTCAAAGGCTTTGAGGGCGTATTGGTCGTAAGCGGTGGTGAAGATAACGTGCGGCAGCGGCCCTTCCAGCGAGGCCAGCAGGTCGAAACCCGTTTGGCCCGGCATGTGGATGTCGAGAAACAGCACATCGGGCCGTAGCGCCGCCAATTGCTGCCGCGCCTCGTCGGCGTGCCGCGCCTCGCCCACCACGGCTACCTCGGGAAAGGCCCGCAACAAGTGGCGCAGCTCGGTACGGGCCAGGCGAGAATCATCAACAAGCAGCGCGTTCATGTGGTGGGCGGTGAGATGGTGAGCGGTGAAATGGTGAGATAGTGAGTGGTGAGACGGTTAGTAGGAGATTAAGTGAATGGATGATTTAAATGAGTTTTGTGTGCTTAACTGTATCACCATCTCACCACTCACTATCTCACCACTTCACCGCACGGGCAGGCGTAGCTCGGCCAGTACGGTGTCGGCCAGCAGGGGGTCGGGGCCGATGGTGAAGTGGACGGCGGGGCCGAAAAGGAGTTTCAGGCGCTCCTGCACGTTGCGCAGGCCCAGGCCGGGGTGGCCCGGCTGAGGTTGAAAGCTGCCGGTGTTGCGCACGGCCACGCATAGGCCGGTGCCCGCCGTATCGAGCTGCGCGCAGAGGCTAAGGCTACCCCCGGCCGGCCGGGGAGCCAGCCCGTGCTTGATGGCGTTTTCGACCAGCAGTTGCAGCGTCATGGGCGGGAGCTGCACGGGCAGGGCCTCGGGGGCTACCGACACCGTATAGTGCAGACGCTCTTCGAGCTGCATGGCTTCGAGCTGGAGGTAGTTGTCCACGATTTCGAGCTCGGTGGCCAGGGGTACCTGCTCGGCCCCGTTGCGCTGCATGGAGTAGCGCAGCAGCTCGGCCAGGTGCGTCATCATGGCGCGGGCGCGGGCGGGGTCTTCCATCACCAGGGCGCGGATGTTGTTGAGGCCGTTGAAGAGAAAATGGGGATTGAGCTGGGCTTGCAGAGTCCGCATTTCAGCCTCGCGGGCGGCGGCGGTCAGCTTCCACTTATCGACCTCCGCCTGGCGATAATTTTCGAAATAATGCAAGCCGAAATACACTGCCGACCAGCCCCAGAACACGAAGAAGATATTGAGCGCGTAGCCCACGTACTGCACCCACGGGAAGCCTTTATTGGTCGGTACCTGACGGATAAAAATGAACAGTAGCACCGTGAGTGACCCGATAACAGTGATGCTGGCGATGGCAATCAGCAGATGCGCCAGCAGCAGCCGGGGCAGCAAAGCCGTCAGCGGCAGGCGTACCCAGCCGTAACGACGAATGTAGAGCCGAAATAAGTGGCTAGATAACAGCAAAGTGCCGGCGACTATCACCTCAATGGCCGCCAGGCCGGGAGTAAACCGACTAAACAGTCCGGCTACCACGCCACCAAATACCCCGTAGAGTATCCAGCCCGTGAGTTGAAGCTTCCAGTAGAGCCGGGTGCGGGCGGTGAGGGGCAGCATAAAGGGAGGTAAATACGGGCGCAAAATAAGAGCGGGCCAGCGGGTGCTACGGTGCGGGGCTGGCCCACGGGCAGTTATTTCCTGGCTAAAGGCTGCTGCTTTAAAAAAGCATCGGTCTGGCTGAAAAACCAGGTCGGGTCGTCGTACATTACGAAGTGGCGGCCGGCTTCCGACAGCTCGATGCGGGCCTGGGGCAGCTGGGCGTACTGCTGGGTAAAAACGGCGCGGGTGCTCTCCTTGGTCGCGCCAAACTGCTGGTAAGCGGCCCAGGTGCCCAGCACGATTACCGGCTGCTTGATGCGGGCAATGTCGGTGCGCAGGTCGGTAGTATACATATCATACATGGCCTGGGCCACGGTAGCGGGGTCGGAGGCCAGGCCCCAGCGGGACACCTGCGTGATGCGGGCCGTATCGGTCACCATGCTGGCCACCATCCGGCGCTCGGCGTCCATCGGCATGCGGCCCTTGCTCATTTGCTGGCGCATCTGCTCGGCCACGGGGCGGGCGCTTTCGACGGTGGTGGCGGGGTTTTGAATGGCCGAGAGGAAGGGCAGCGAATCCACGATTTCGAGCGGGCCGAGGGCCGTGGGGTCGGTGGCCGACATCCACAGGGCCAGGAAGCCGCCCAGGCTGTGGCCGATGACGACGGGCTGGTTCAGCCGCTGGGCTTTCACGTAGGCCAGGAGCTGGTCGCGGGTGTCTTGCAGCAGGTGCGCGGGCAGCGGCTGCTGCGCGGGCAGCCCGCCGAAGCCCGCCAGCGATACCACGTGGCACTGGTACTGGCTCTGGTAGCGGGCCACGGTTTCGTCCCACACCGCGCCGGGGCAGGTGAGGCCGGGAATGAGCAGCACCGGGCGACCCTTGCCCACCACCTTCACCGTAAAGCTGGGGTGCGCGGCGGGGCGTTCGGAAGCGGGGCGGGTAGCGGCGCAGAGGACGGTCGGCGTGGCCAGCAACAGCGTGGTGGCAACGGCGCAGCGGGCGAGGAGGGAGGCAAACATGGCTGAAAGGGGGGCTGGGTGAAAGAACAGGACAAACCTACCCCCACCCCCGGCCGGGCCTCAAGCGTGCCTCTGGCGAACGGGCCGCCAGCCCGCTGAACGGTAAAAAAACGGGGTCGAATATTTAACCTCGCCGCCGGTAGCGGGAGAGCGAGCGCAGCCTATTATCTTGCCTCCTGATGCTTTGCCGCGCCTTAACCGACTGGATTACTTCACGATTTATTAACGTAAGGTTGGGCTGCGGGGCCCTGCTGACGGTAGCTGCGCTGCCGACGCTGGCCCAGCAGCCCGCCGCTGGCCCGGCCGCGCCCGCCCCGCCGCCCGTGCGGGTACCGCGCTTCCTGCCCAGCATCATCATTGATAATCGTAATTCCTTCGTGCAGTCCTCGGCCGTGCGGATCATCGGGCTGAATGTCGGCCTGACGCCCCGGGGCAAGCACTACCGGCTGGGCCTGGCGGGCTATACTCTGCGCCGCAGCTACGCGCAGCTCTACACCTATTCGGGCAAGGGCAAGAAGCAGAAACTCAAGGATACGCTCACGCCCGAGCTGAGTCTTACCTACTTCACGCCCAACTTCTCTTACACGTTCTATCACGGCCGCTGGCTGGAGCTGAGCATCCCGGTCGATGTGGGCATCGGCCGCAGCCACTATACCGTCACCGACCAAAACGGCAAGATCACGACCGATAGCAAAGGCCTGTTTTTTCCGGCCGAAATCGGGGTGGGTGCCCTGCTCAAGCCCACGCGCTGGGTCGGGATAAGCTGCGCGGTAGGCTACCGGGCTTCGCTCAAAGAGATTGACTACAAGGAAGATTTTAACGGCTGGTACTACAGCTACCGCCTCAACTTGTTCGTAGGGGCCATCTGGCATGACCTCAAGCTGATCCGCCAGCGGCGGGCTGCTCGCCGGGCTGCGCTGCCCATCAGCGACCCGGAGCCATTTGAGCTGCCGCCCCTGCCCATCGACCGCCCGTAGGCGTGCTCCGGCCTACCAAAAGGTGCGGCTAATGCCGAGCGTGAGGTAGAAAAACGACGTGTCGTAGCCCCCGGTCGGCACGTGCAGCGGGATGAGGTAGCTCGGCGTAGCGGCCAGGCTAAAGCGCCCCGCCGCCAGCGTCACCGGCAGCGACAGCGTGTAGCCCAGCGCACTGAAAGCCGGGCTGGCCGGCTCCTTCGTAACGGTGGTCGTCGTGGTGCCGCCCCCGCGCTTTTTGGTGCGGATGCGGGAGGTCGTGGCCAGCGAGCTGGCGTAGAAATGCTGGCTGCCCGCGCCAAATTCTACAGTAGGCTCAATCGTGAGCGAATCGTGGGCGAAGACGGGCAACTGGAAGGGGTGGCTCAGATTGAGCGTCAGAATAAAATCGTGGGTGCTCCCCACGAAAACGTCGGCGCTGAGGCTAGCCGTAGCGAAGTCAAAATACTGCGTGAGGCTGGCGCTGAAGTCATTGCGCAGCGAGGTCTGCACCAGCGCGCTCTCGCCGGCCACGAAAAGCCGGGTGTACTGCACCGTCCAGTAGGTATCGCTGTCGCGCACCGACTGCCAGCCCGCCATCACCTCGCCGTAGTTGATAAACGGCTCTTGCAGCGTCTGATAATTATAAGAGTGATTAAGGTATACCGAGCCCATAAAGCCCCTGGGAGCCTGGTAAGTCAGCGTGGTGCCGAAGTAACCCTTGTCCTCGGCTGGCGCGGGGGCGCGCTGCAAGTACGTGGTGCGCGTGGCCGAGCTAAGGCCCACGGTGAGGCGCGGCAGCGGCTGGTCGGTGAGCGAGTCGGCTGGGAGCGCGGGAGCGTCGGCGTGGGCCAGGTGCGTTGCCAGCAGGGCCAGCGGCAGGTAGCCGCTAAAGGCAGAGAGCATAAAGGCAGAAAGCGAGAGGGATAGCAGTTGCAAGTTTAGCCCGCATCGTGGGCATTGCATGAAGCTGCGGACCTGGGTGTAGCTGCGGGATAATGAACGGGGTAAAAGAATGGGGCTGCGGAGTAAGAGCGAGCTACAACCGACCCGGCGCCGGATTACCCCACCAAAAAAAGCCCCGCCGTGTTGGCCTGTGCCCGGCTGAGATGGACCTTTGTGGTAAGTGCTTGAGCTATGCTGAAAAAATACTGGCTATTGATTGCGTTGCTGCTGGCGGCCACCGGGGTGCAGGCCCAGGGCTCGGCGCCCACCACGCCGCTGCTGCGCAGCCTGTCGCTTACCCTCGATACCGTGCGCTACAGCCTCGGCGAGCAGATGCTGACGGTGGCGGGCGAGCCCCGCCTTTATTTCTACTATCACAACGACGACCAGGTGGCCGAACTGCGCCTCGTGCCCAGCCAGCCCGGCGGCCGGCCCCCGCGCCTGCTGCCCTCGCCCGACTTTGTGCTGCAAGACTCGCTCATCGCCGGGCCGACCGGGGAGTACCGGGGTACGCTGCACTTCCGTAATCTTACCGGGGCACCGTTTGTGCGGCTGGCCTTCGCGCCCGCCGTGGACTCGGCCGGGCAGCCGGCCCGGGCGCAGCAAATCGTGAGCCTGCTGCCCCTCACGCGCACCACCCTCGACGCCCGGCTGACGACCTCCGAGTTATTTATCGGGGAGGAAAAGGTGCTGGAGGTGAGTACTAATAACATCGCCAACGTGCGGGTGCCCAACGAGTGGACCAAAAACCAGGACATCGACTACAAGCTCACGCGCGAGAAAAACGGTCTCTTCCTGCACCTTGTACCCAACACGCTCGGGGCCCATACCGTCATTGTGCGCGCCCAGAGCGAGCGCCCGCGCCTCGACGGGGCGGGCCGTCTCACCTACCAGCTGCCGCCGCTGCGCCTCGACTTTCAGGTGAAGGCCAGCCGCCTGCGCTTTCTCACCGCCGAGCGCAAGGACGTGACCTACGACGAGGCCGGCCGTAGCCAAGGCATCGAATTCGTGCTCGACGATGGTCACAACTTCGACCTGCGCCGCACCTACCGCATCGAGGCCCAGCAGGAGCCGGGCGGTGCGCTCATCGCCGAGCTGTTCACGCGCAGCTATTTGTCTAATGACCGGGTGCTGTGCCAGCTGCGCGTGTACAACATTCACCGCCAGGCCGACGGCTACCTCTACATCAAGGAGGGCGACGTAGCCAAGTACATTACCAACTTCGACATCACGCCCCGCCCGCGCATCGCCAATATCAGCGTGCTGCACCGGGGGGGCGACTGGGGCGGCAACACCACCATCAACCCCGGCGAAACCGTGGACGTGCGCATCGAAGGGGAGTCGTTGCTCAAGGGCCGCTACCACTTCGACGGGGCCAACATCATCCCCTCCGACTCCTCGACGCGTTCCGAGAAGGCGCTCATCTACCGCGTGCAGGTGCCGCTGAGCAGCGTGCGCAAGCGCATCGCCATCTTCGACGGCAGCAACCCGACCGACTTTGGCCTGAGCGTAAAGGAGGCCCAGCGGCCGCACCCGCTCAATTTCGTGCAGGTCAACTACGGCGACGGCCCGCACCCCGCCACCCAGCTCAACGGCCCGGTGCTCTACGACCAAACCATCTCCGACGTCGTATTCAGCTTCAACACCAACGCCATCGACGAGAGTGGCAACCTCTACGGCCGCCAGTACCTCACCATGGACGTGCGCACCGTGGACGACAAGGGCAACCTCATCGACCAGCGCACTGTGGACCAGCTCGTCATCTGCCCCGGCGAGGCCTCGCCCCGCTACGCCTATTATCAAGGTAATGATTGCCAGGTAGGTAATTTTAGCCTTAACAATATTCTGGGGCGTAAGACCTATGACCTCGATGCGTGGTACCGCATCATTATCAACATCCGCACCGATGCTCGCCAGTACGCCACCAAGGGCTACTCGCAGCAGATAGAATTGGTGCTGCGCCGCCACGTAAGCTTCGACATCAGCGTGAGCTTCCCGGCGGGTCTGTTGCTCAAATCGACGCAGGAGCCGGGCTACGGCAGCTTTAGCGGGATCAGTCTGGCTACTTTGGCCCAGCTGAGCTTCTACGCGCCCGACCGCATCAACCGCCTGCGGCCCTATAAAGTGGGGGCGGGCTTCGTGGCCCTCAACGCCTTCAACCTCTCGCCCGATGCCACCGGCCGCGACCTGGGCGTGGTTGTTATTGGCTCCGTCACGCCCGTGCGGCCCAACGCCAAGCTCACCTTCCCGCTTTACCTGGGCGGGGGCTATCGTTTGTCGAAGGGTGATTGGTTTTTTCTGTTGGGGCCGGGGATTGGGGTTTCGCTGTAGGTGGCCGTTTGTGCACCGCTGCCGCTGGCGTGCTACCGCTGCCCGCTGGCCCGCTGCCCGCTGGCGCGAGTTTAGGCGGAGCCGTAACTCGCCGCCGGCCAGTGGGTGGAGTTTCCAAACTCCACTGCCGCGCAGCGGCAGGCCTGCGTCCGCTTCGTTATCCTCCCCGCTCACGCAGCTTGCCGCTGGCGCGGCAGTGGAGGCGCAGCCTCCACCTCATGAATAGGCACGAGTTACGGCTGCGCCTAAACTCGCGCCAGTAGTGTGCCAGTGGTGTTTCTAAACCTCTCGGCCACAAGGTAGTGAATTGCGTGAGTGGGGGGTAGCGAAACGGACGCAGGCTTGCCGCTGCGCGGCAGTGGAGTTTGGAAACTCCACCCACTGGCCGGCGGCGAGTTACGGCTCCGCCTAAACTCGCGCCAGCGGGCAGCGGGCCAGCGGGCAGCGGTAGCACGCCAGCGGTATTATCATTACCACTGCCAGCCTAGCAGCACGCCACCGTAATAATTACGCCCCGGCGCGGGCTGAAAATACCGCCCGCCAAACGCGTTGAGGTCGTTGCCGAGGCTGTAGAGGCGGTTGCCCACGTTATCCACGCCCGCGTACAGGTCGAGTTGCAGATGCTGGGCTACTGTGCGCCGCCAGCCGCCCCGCCCGCCGAATAGCCAGTAGCCCGCCGCGTAGTCGGTATTCGCATCGTTGAGCGGAATGAGCGACTGGTGGCTGAGCGTGGGATTGAAGTAAAAGCCCCACCGCTCGCTGAAGTCCAGGCCCGCGCTGAGCGTGTGGGGGGCGGTGCCCGTGAGCTGGTTGCCCCCGTACTGCTGGCCCGTGGCCGATTCGTAGCTGCCGAAGCGGAAGCGGTTGTAGGCATAGCTGGCCCAGGCCCGCAAGCCCGCGCCGGTAGTGCGCCCCACGTCGGGGACGTCCGGTAGCAGCTCCACCTGCTGCCAAAGCTGATAGCTGGCGGCCACCTCGGCCCCGCGTTGGCGGGTATTGCCCGAATTAGCAAAAAGCTGCACTCCCTGCGTATTGGAGCGCGATACAATGGTATTGCGCAGCTCTAAATCGAACAAGGCCACGTCGAACGTCAGGCGCTCGTGGGCCAGCGTGCCCCGGCCGCCCACTTCGTAGCTGGTGCCCCGCTCGGCTTGCAAGTCGCGACTGATGGTACCATCCGAGGGGCGCAGCTCGGCCTCGGTGGGCGGGGAGTAGCCGCTGCTCACGCTGGCGTAGGCCGAAATGGCGGGCGTTATTTCCTTGAGTAAGGCTACGCGGGGCAACACCTGCGGCCGAAAATCTTGCTCGACCACGTAGCCGCCGGGATTAGTGGCCGCGCTCGACACCCGCGCCAGCTGGTAGCGCAGGCGGTTGTAGCTGGCCCCGGCCGTGAGCAGCAGCCCGGCCGGTAGCTCATAATCGGCCTGCGCGAAGGCAAAGCCCGTGCGGGTGGTTATCTCGTCGTCGTAGCGCAGCGTGGTAGGATCGCCGCCCACGTTCTGGTAGCTGCGCGAATCCACAAACGCCGCTTGAAATTCGCCGCCGCCCTGTGCTCGCAGCACGCGCCCGGCCAGTTTACCCCGGTAGTTGAGGGCCAGCCGGCCGCCGCCCTCTAATCGCGCATCGCGCTGCCAGTCTACAAGATAGGGGGTCTGAATGCGGCTGGCCCGGCCGTAGAGCGTAGCCGTAGTGCGCCACTTGTCCGAAAACTGATACTCGTGTGTGGCCCCCAGCAGGCCGGTTTGGGAGGCGTAGGAAGCCCGCTGGGCTACGGTGCCGGGGGCCGCCGCCGTGCCCGGCCGCGCCTGCCGCGGGTCTTGCTCGTATTGGGCGCGGGTGAGGCCGCCCGGCAGCTGGTAGTAAATATCGGTGTAGAGCGCGTGCAGCGCCAGCGTTTGCCTGGCCGCGGGCGTAAGCTGGCCATCCACGGCGAAGACCTCGCGGCGCAGGGCACTCTGCTGGCGGTAACCCGTAAGCTGCTGGTGGGCATACTGGGCGCGCCAGTAGTCGCCGCTCCGGCCGCTGGCCTCGGCCGTGGCCGTAAAGCGCCGCAGGCCGAACGACCCCACCGAGTAGCCCACCTGCGCCCGGTTTTGGTTTGGTAGTGGGCGGCGGTTTTCGAGGCGTACCACGCCGCCCGTGCCGGCCCCGTACACGCTGCCCGCCGGCCCCTTCAGCACCTCGATGCGGCCCAGCTGTGCGGGGTCGAGCAGGTTGAGCGGCGTGGTGCCGTTGGCCTCCGTAAAAGGGATGTCGAAGTAGTACAGTTTCACGTTGCGCACCCCAAACGGCGAGCGCAACGTGCTGCCCCGCACGCTGATGCGGTAGCTGGCCGTGGCCCGTTCCTCCAGCCGTACGCCCGGCAGCGTATTCACCGCCGAGGCCAGCGAGCTCTCGTTAAACCGCCGGATAACGGCCGCATCAACTACGCCCACGCCGGCCGCCGTACGATGCAGCGGTAGCCGCTGCCCGTAGCCTACCACCGTGGCGGCGGGCAACGCGTGGGCCGCAGTAGTGTCGGGCGAGGTCGCCTGGGCCCACCCGCGCAGGGTAGGCAATCCCAGTAAAACCACCAAAAAGTAACGAGTTGGCATATGCGGCACGGGCTAAGATGCTTCCCCAACGGCTAGGCTACCCCGGTAGTTTTCCTCGCTGCCGCCAAGCTCAGCCAGCAACTTCAAGCTAAACACCCAAAGAATCGGACGTTTGGTACCGGCGATTACATGATGAGACCTGGTGAAAATTTCACCTCGCTACTTCACCCGTCATGCTAAGCTTGCGCGGGGAGTATTTTCTGGATGAGCCTTGCTATTTAGAAAAATTCTAAAAAAAGTTTGCTTTAGTCAGGCTTGCTAGTACATTTGCTATTGTTTAGAAAATATCTAAACAACGCAACCGATAAGCTTTGTCGCGAGCTGCTCATAGTGGCTCGCAACGGGCTACCTCCAAGTCCGACGCGGACGACCCCAGGTGCAGTGCCGGAGGGGCAGCTTTGTGGTGAGGCTGCCAGGTGGGGTAGTTTGCGTCGGCACCAGGTCCTTTTCCACTTTACCGCCCTTGTCTTATGTCGCGCTGCCTTCATCATAACACGTTGGGTTGCATTGCCATGTGCCCCGGCCGGTGCTGCCTGCACCTGTACTTTGGCAACGTGGGCCTGCGCCTGCTACCGCACGAGCTGCGCCAGTGGCGCGCCACCGTGGCAGAGCTGTGCAGCCACCACGCCCTGGCCACGCTCGATGCCGAAGAGCGTTGCATCAGCCTACCCGGGCCGGTCGATAGCCAGGTGTTCTTGTTTTCGCTGGAAGAATTATTTCTTTTGCACGACCTGCTGGTGAGCGCCGCGCTGCTGCTGGAAGTAGAGGATATTCTGGCGCGTACCGTCAGACGCTGAGCGGTCACCCTGCATGGGTGCCACACTACCGCCGGGGGCAAGGTATATATAAGGTGATGGTGGGGCTGACGGGTGGCCTGTGTGTTAGTAGCGTAAGGGCGTCCAATGCACGAGCTGTCCGCGCAGGGGGAGGGGCTTGCCGGCAAAAAAGGCCAGTAGCGCCTCGGTCGTGGCAAAACCGTCGGCCCGGGCCAGGGCTAGCAGCTCGGGCGGGGATAACAGGCGACCATCGACGCGCAGGCCCTCGGCGGTCAGCTCAAGCTCCTGCACCAGCAGCACGGGCAGCGGTGCCCGAAACTCATAGCGGTCGGGTGCCTGGGCGCGGGCGTAGAACTCGGCCACGTCGCCAGTCCGCCACCGCTGGCCCTCCCGGATGGTATGCACCTTGGTACCCGCCAGGATAGCCGGAATAAACTCGTCGTTGAATCCTAAAATCATGCCTCTGCCGGAATGTGCACCGTACCCGCCCGCTCGCGCAGCGGCCGGCCCTGCCGCCCACTGTGCTGCGCCTGAATTTCGGCCACAATGGCCAGGGCAATTTCCTCGGGAGTCTCGCTGCCCAGGTCGAGGCCGATGGGGCTGTGCAGACGCTCGCGTAGCTGCTGCACCAGCGCGGCGGGAAAGGCATCGAGCTCGTCGAGCAGGCGCTGCGCCTTCAGCCGGGGGCCGAGCAGGCCGATGTAGGGTGCGGGAGAGGGAAGGAGCGTTTGCAGCGCGGCGAGATCGTAGGCGTAGTTGTGGCTGAGTAGCACGTGGTAGGCCAGCGGGTCGGGCGTAGCCACTTCCAGTGCGCGCACCGGTACGATGCGCACTTCGGCCGCCTCGGGGAAGCGGGCGGTGGTGGTCAGGTTGGGCCGACCATCCACCACGGTAATGTGCCAGCCCAGGGAGGCTGCCAGGCGCACCAGCGGCTGAGCGTCGTTGCCGGCCCCGTACACCACCAGGCGCAGCGGTGGGCGCAGAATCTCAAGTGAGGCGCGCACCGGGCCGGCGTCGGTATCCAGGGTTAAAATGCAGGGCTGGCCCTGGGCCAGCGTGGCGCGGGCGGCTTCGGCCAGGGGAGCGGCCAGCAGCGGGGTACCCCGCACCGCACCCGTTTCGGTGAGCAGTACGCGTTGGCCCACGGCGGCTTTCAGGCCGTTGGCATCGGTTTCGAAAATGGTAGCCAGCACGGCCGGGACGGGGTGCCGGGCAAAGCCGCGCAGCAGCTCCAGCGGGTTGTCGGGGTTGGCAAAGTCGAGCGGTTCCAGCAGAATGCGCACCACGCCCTGGCAGCCGGGGCCGAGGCCGTGGCGCGGGTCGTCTTCGTCGCGGGTGTCGTAGGTTACGAGGGCCGGCTCGCCCTGAAAAATGGCCCGCCGTGCCCGCTGGCGGGCATCGCCTTCGAGGCAGCCGCCGCTGATGGCCCCGGTCAGCTCGCCGTCTTCGGTGACGAGCATGCGGGCACCGGGGCGGCGGTAGGCCGAGCCGATCACTTCTACTACCGTGGCCAGGGCGCAGGGGCGGCGGGCGGCGCGGTGCTGGTCGTAGGCCAGGAACAGGCGTTGAAGTTCGGTCATCGTGGAAAAGGATAGCTCAGGCATACGCCGGGCGGCGCAGGGAGGTTTTGGGGGAGTAGCGCCAACTGGCAGTCCGCGAGTAGACACGCCCGGCGCTAACTTGTTTTCCCGCGGGCGGCCAGTCCGCGCCGCCGGCCCGCCCATGTCTGTCCCCATCCCCGTTTTCTCGCTCGCTGCCCTCACGGAAACGGAGGCAAAGCCGGCCGCAACCTTTTTTCTCGGGCCCGATTCGTCGGCCCCGCACCTGCCCATCGACCGGCCCTACCGCAGCGAGTATTATAAAATCGGTCTCGTGCTGCGCGGGAGCGGGCGCCTGCAAGTCAACCTCGAAACCTACGACCTGGAGCCCGGCTCGCTGCTGGTGCTCTCACCCTACGTCATCAAGCAGTGGCCCTTTATGGCGGCCGATTGCGAAGCGCTCAGCTTCTTTTTTACCAAGGATTTCGCCGTGGCGGGCGGCGGTCCTAACCCCGATGCGTTTGCCTTCTTCGGCCGCAATGCGCGCCCCGTGCTGCTGCTGCCACCCGCCGAGGCGGCTAGCCTCGCGGCCCTGCTGCGCACTATCGAGCAGAAATTCGCCACCCCACACGCCTACCGCGAGGAGATTTTGCGCAGCTTCCTCCACATCCTGCTGCACGAAACGGCCCCCATCTACAACGCGCAGCACGTAGCTACCCAGGCCGTGCAAACGCGCAGCCAGCTCATTGCCGCCGAATTCAAGCAGTTGGTCAATACCCACTACGCCACCCAGCGCGGCTTAGGCTTCTACGCCGACCACTTGTGCATCACGCCCAAGCACCTCGCCGAAACAGTGAAGGCCGTCACCGGCCGCCGCGCTGCCGAGTGGCTCACCGAGGCCGTGCTGCTGGAGGCGCAGGTGTTGCTTCAAAACCCCGCTCTCACCATCAGGCAGATTGCCGCCGCCCTGCATTTTGCCGACCAGTCGGCGTTCGGGCGGTTTTTTCGGAATCATGCGGGCGTATCGCCCGCCGGGTACCGGCACCCCGTTGTGCGGACGTTGTAGTCCGCGTGCGCCCAGACGGAATGATGGACGCGGACTACAACGTCCGCGCAACGGGGTGCCGCCCTTTTGCCCAATCTTCCCGCCGTTTGGCCCTTCCGCCCGGCCCTGCCCGCCCGGAGCTTTGCCCCCATGAAAATCATCGTCACCGGTTCCCTCGGGAATATCAGCCGGCCGCTGGCCACTGCGCTCGTGCAGCAGGGCCACGCCGTTACCGTTATCAGCAGCCAGCCCGAGCGGCGGGCTGCCATTGAGGCCCTGGGAGCGAGTGCCGCCATCGGCTCGTTCGAGGATGCCGACTTCCTGGCCGATACCTTCGCCGGGGCCGACGCGCTGTACGCCATGATCGCGTCGGGCTACCGCGAGCTCGATTCGCGGGCGTATTTCCAGCGTATTGGGCGACACTACGCGCAGGCTATCCAGCGGGCGGGCGTGCGGCGGGTGGTGCACCTTAGCAGCTGGGGCGCGCACCGCGACCACGGTACCGGCGGCATCTTGGGCTCGCACGACGCGGAAGAGATCCTGGCGGCGGTGCCGGGCCTGGCGCTCACGCACCTGCGGCCGACGTCGTTTTATACTAATTATTTCGGCTTCGTGGGCATGATAAAAGCGGCGGGCTTCCTGGGAGCTAACTGTCCCGGCGACCGCCCGGTGGCCCTGGTGCACCCCCGCGACATCGCCGCCGCCGCTGCCGAGGAGCTTACCCGCCCCGCCGCCGTGCCCAGCCGCACCATCCGCTACGTGGCCAGCGACGAGCGCACCCAAGACGAGGTAGCCCAGGCCCTGGGGGCCGCCATCGGCCGCCCCGACCTGCGCTGGGTCGCCTTCACCGACGAGCAAATGCAGGATAATTTGCTCCGCAACGGGCTGCCCGCCAGCACTGCCGCCGATATCGTGGGTATCTACGCCAGCATGCGTAACGGTACGCTGGGCGAGGACTACGAGCAGCACAAGCCCACTTTGGGCAAGGTGAAACTGGCGGAGTTTGCCCAGGAGTTTGCAGCGGCTTTTAGAAATACCGGGGAGTAGCTTATAAGGCTGTTCAAGAAGTAGTTAAAAAGCGTTTGTCATGCTGAGCTTGCGAAGCATCTTATCAGGTTAGGGCGGCGTCGCCCAGCCGTGAGTAGATGCTTCGCAAGCTCAGCATGACAAACGCTTTTTAATTGCCTCACACAAGAACAAGGCTACTACCTAAACGGTATGCAGCCCCGGCAAGCCAAGCAGCTCCGCCGCGCGGCGTGCCACGGTCTTCACCCCGGCAACTTCGGAACCGGTGATGATCAGGTGGCCCACCTTGCGGCCGGCGCGGGCCCCCAGCTTGCCATACAGGTGCAGGTGCGTGCCGGGCAGAATCAGCACCCCTAGCCAGTCCGGCTCGCGCTGCTGGCCGTCGGCATCAAACCAGGTGTCCCAGTCGCTGCTGGAGCCCATGACCACGCCAATCACTGGCTGGCCGGGGGTAGCGCTGGGGCTGGGGGCGTCGGGGGTAGCAAGGGTACTCGCAGTGAGCCCTATCGTAAGGGGCGAGGTAGCTCTGGGTGGTCGAAAAAGCGGAATTTCGGCCGTTAGCGCGGGCTAGCCCCCGTCGCCGGGCAGCCAGCTACCGGGCGACGCGTCATCCCGCCAGGGTAACGGGCATTCGCTGGGAAGCCCGTTACTACGGCCACAAATTTACTGGCGCAGCCTACGTGACAGCGGTGCAACCAGAAGATTTTGCCCGGAAGCGTGCAGTAGTCCCTTGGTAACTATATAAGCTACAAGCGGTATCTTAGGCGTAGTAAAATCAGCGTAGCTACTTGTAGCGCACCGCAACCAAGCGATGAACAAACTCACCAGATACAGCAGCTTTGAGGAGATGAAGCGGGATACCACGCCCGCCACCTTGCCCGCAGCCGAAAAGCAACGGCTCGATGCGGAAGCCCAGCAAATGGCCGAAATACTCCATGCCTTGCGCGCAAAAAGGCTGGCTAGGTTTTAACCACAAACGCCATGACGCTAAAGCCGACTCGCATTAATAGACCCATTAATGACTGACCGTTACACAGCGAACGCCTCCGCAGGTGCTACTACGTTTGAATTTGTGAGTGAAGGGCCGAAGGGGAGGGTAACGAAAATTGTCCGCTACACAGAATCACATCTGAAAGGCCTCTACAACATGGGCTTTGGCGATAAAGATGAGCTAACGAACTACCTGAGCGATACGAGCGTCACAAATAATGGCGACAGCCAAAAAGTTCTGGCAACCGTGGCGGCTACGTTGTACGTTTTTACGGATGAATATCCTACCGCTTTAATAGTAGCAACGGGCAGCACGGAAGCCCGAACCCGCCTCTATCGCATGGGCATCGCCAACAACTTGGAAGCAATCGAACGCGATTTTATCGTGCTCGGTTTAACAGCAGGAGAGTGGCAGCCTTTTCAACGCGGCGTCACCTACGGCGCATTTTTAGTGCGTCGCAAATCTTTACCTTTACAACCATGAAATCGAAGAAAGAATCAGCAAAAAAGAAATTGCCCGAAGGCTTTACCATTAAGCCAGGCTTGGACGAGCAATATGCTAATCAACCCCTGTTTCAGGATAAGGTAGACCGGGTAAATCATATTCTGAAAACGGTCGGCTTGCCCGATTTTAAACTGCTAACGGAATAAATCAGTGCCACCCATAGAGGTGCCCGCCGTGCGGATTAATCTGGACCTTAAATAAGTACAACGACGTCGTGCTTTTCCTCTGAAAGCTAGTCAAAGCCAATGCGATACTTGAAAAACTAGGCCGCCGAAGTTTTCAAAGTTGAAAAAAAATAATTATTATCAATTTAATGAATATGGAGAATGATGCTGATACGTCTGGTTATCAAAGTGTTTTTGACTGCGATTTTTTATCTGCTCTATCAGAATGGCAGAAGGGATGGAATGAAGACCAAGATAGGAGACGTGAAATTGCGGATATACTATTAGTTCAATGTGATAGATTGCCAATAAAGTTTAGGCAAGTTGAAACTCCTTGTTATCGTAAGAGATTTATAATGGCAGGCGAAATAGTTCCTATTATGTTGGATGACGATATGTTTGAGGGTATTGCAAGTTGGACTACGAATTTAAATTCAGCAAAAGGTTTTAAGGAAATACTTAGACATGATTCTAAATTTGCGTGTGTGTTTAAGCATACTGCAAAAAAGGAGGAGGTAATTGTTAATATTTCTTCGTTGTGGCAGGATTCTGAATTTGTAAGGGAGGTTTATAATTTTCAAGAGGTTGATTCCGAAAAGGCTAGAGTTTTACTTAACTTTAGGGATAAACAGTCAGAAGTAGTGCTTAGGTCAACTCTTAGAGGTAGCGAACTAGAGCATATAGTAAGCATATCAAAGTCGTTTGATGAAATATGCGATATGGCGAATATGCCAGAAAGTGAAAGGGAGAAACTCGGTAAGGATTATTATAAAAACCCAAATGGTATTCCAATTCAAATGCCCACTTTCGCATCTAGTGAGGCAACTAAAGCTGCTGTGCAAAAGACAATCAATACCATGATTGATAAGATTAAAAAAGCGAGAGAAGAGGGTAAATCTCTTGACTTTGGGAGCTACTACCGTACGGAAAATAAAAACTTAAAGCATAAGTGAGTTAGGTTAAAAGAAAAAGCGCCCCGTAGTCAATCGGCTACGGGGCACTTTTCTATTCAGCCAATTCCAACCTTACAGCAGCTTATCAATCGTCAGCGGTAATTCGCGGACGCGCTTGCCGGTGGCGTGGTACACGGCGTTGGCGATGGCGGCGGCTACGCCCAGCATCCCAATTTCGCCGACGCCTTTGACGCCGATGGAGCTGGCGATGTCGTCTTCCTCTTCCACGAAAATCACGTCGATTTTGTGGATGTCGGCGTTCGTTGGGATGTGGTACTCGGCGTAGTTGTGGTTCACGTAGCGGCCGAAGTCCTTGTTGAGGTAGGTTTCCTCCATCAGGGCCATGCTGAGGCCCCACACCGTACCGCCAAGCACCTGGCTGCGGGCCGTTTTGGGGTTCATGATGCGGCCAGCGGCCACGGCATTCACCACGCGCGTCACGTGGATGGTGCCCAGGTCTTCGTCCACCTTCACTTCCACAAACGCCGCGTTGTGCGAGTGCATCGAGTACTTCAGCATGTTGAGGGGGTTGGGACCGGCTTTGCCGTCGGCCTCCAGCTTGGCCTCGCCGCTGGCGGCCAGCACGTCGGCAATGGCCACCGAGCGGGTAATGTCCTCGTTGGCGCGCAGGTGGCCGTCCACAAACTGCACGTCCTCAAAATCGACGCCGGCCAGGGGCGAGTCGTCGATTTTCTGGGCTAGCTTGAGCAGCTTTTTGCCGATTTCCTGGCAGGCGTTTTTCACGGCTGCGCCCACCGAGTTGGCGGTCCAGGAGCCACCTTGCACGGGGGCGGCGGGCATGTCGGTATCGCCGAGGTTGAAGGTGACCTGCGACATGGGCAGCCCGAGGGTCTGGGCAGCCATCTGGGTCATAATCACGTAGGTGCCCGCGCCCTGGTCGTTGGTAGCGCTGCTCACGGTGAGGTGGCCGTCGGCGGTGAGTACGGCCTTGGCGGCGGCTTTCTGCGTGGAGGCATCCCAGCAGCCGGCGGCCACGCCCCAGCCCACGAGCAAGCCTTTTTCGTCGCGCATCGAGCGGGGCGCGGGGTTGCGTTTTTCCCAGCCGAAGCGGGCGGCACCTTCGTGGTAGCAGTCGTCGAGGCGCTTGCTGGTGAAGGGCTTATTCTCGCTAGGGTCTTCGTACGTGTAGTTCAGCAGGCGAAACTCCAGCGGGTCTTTGCCGGCCTTGTACGAAAGCTCGTCGATGGCACTTTCAAGGGCAAACGAGCCCGTGGCCGCGCCCGGCGCGCGCATGTCGGCGGGCGTATTCAAATCGAGCTTCGTCAGCTGGTAGTCGAAATTCGTATTGGGCGCGTCGTAGAGGATGGCCGACCAGTTAACTACCGTTTCGGTTTCATTCTCAAACTGCGAGGTTTCGGCCAGGGCTTTATGCTCAATAGCTTGCAGGTGCCCCAGGTCGTCGGCCGCCAGCCGCAGCTTTTGCAGCGTGTGCGGCCGGTAGCCCATGCTGAACATCTGCGAGCGGTTCATAACTACCCGGATGGAATGCTCTAGCTCCAGGGCCGCCATTACGGCCAGAAATACCTGGTACTGCGGCCGCAGCCCGGCCCCGAAACCGCCGCCCGTGTACTTCGAGATAATGCGCGCCTCGTCTTTGCTCAACCCGAAGATCTTGGCGATGTACTGCTGCACGTTGGGCGCGCCCTGGGTCTTATCGTAGATTTTCATCTTCTTGCCGTCGCCCAGCCAGTCCACGGTGGTCGCGAACATCTCCATCGGGTTGTGGTGCTGCGCGCGGTGGATGTACTCGCCGGCTACCTTGTGCGGGGCTTCGGCAAAGGCCTTGTTCATATCGCCCTTGGGCTTGGGCGGGGGCAGAAAGCCCGTTTTGCCCTTGGGCGCGTCGAAGGCTTCGTCGATGGAAGACTCTAAATCAGTGTTGTGCTTCTCCACGTCGTACTCGATGCGCAGCACCGAAGCCGCGTAGCGGGCCAGCTCAAACGTTTCGGCCACGACCAGCGCCACCGGCTGCTGGCTGAACATAATCTCGGGCTCGTGCAAGGGGCGGAAGGGCGAGCCGCCGGGGGCCACGTCGTCCTTGTAAGCGCGGTCGAACCAGGCCAGCGAGGGCACGTTCTCGTGCGAGAATACCCGTTGCACGCCCGGAATGGCCAGTACTTCCTCGGCGTGGATTTTAGTAATCTTGCCCTTGGCGACGGGGCTGCTCACGATGTAGCCGTACCACAGCGGGCCGGTCACGTCAAATTCGGCCGCGTACTTGGCCGCGCCGCTCACCTTGGCCGGGCCCTCGGTGCGGTTGATGGGCTTGCCGATCACGTCGGAGTCTAGCCGGACGGTGGGCGGGGTTGCGATAGTTTGAGACATATTGCTGGTTATTAATTGCTTGCTGAATGGGGTGGGCGAATGGCGAGCGCTCGTTTCCCTAGGGATTAGAGTTCAAAAACGCATTCGGATTCACCTCGTACTCCATCTCCACGGCCTGCTTGAGCGCCCGCACGATGGCGCGCTTGCCCAGCTCGATTTTAAACGAATTGTGCAGCGAGCCCTCGCCGTAGCCCTTGGCCTCGGCAAAAACCTTGGCCGCCACTTTGCGGAACAAGTCGGGCGAGGCCGTCTGGCCTTCCAGCATTTTTTCGGCCTCTTGGTCGCGCCAGGGCTTGTGAGCCACGCCACCCACCGCGAAGCGGGCTTTCTCGATGGTTTGGCCGCTCATTTTCAGGCCCACCGCCACGCTCACCAGCGCGAAGGCATAGCTGCTGCGGTCGCGCAGCTTGAGATAAGTGAAGTGATCGGCGTAGCCTTCTTCGGGCAGGTCGATGGCCGTGACCAATTCGCCAGCTTTCAACGTGTTATCGGCCTCGGGCTGGTCGCCGGGCAGGCGGTGGTAGTCTTCAAACTTGATGGTGCGCTCGCCGTCGGGACCTTGCACGCGCACCACGGCTTCGAGGGCGGCCAGGGCCACGCACATGTCGCTGGGGTGGGTGGCGATGCAGCTCTCGCTGGTGCCCAATACCCCGCACACGCGGTTGGGGCCGGTGAGGGCCGAGCAGCCCGTGCCGGGCTCGCGCTTGTTGCAGGGCGTGGCGAGGTCGTAGAAGTAGTAGCAACGGGTGCGCTGGTTGAGGTTACCGCCGTTGGTGGCGGCATTGCGCAGCTGCGGCGTGGCCCCGGCCAGGATGGTCTGGCTCAGCAGCGGGTAGCGTTTCTCGACCTCGGGGTGCCAGGCGGTATCGGCGTTGGTGGCCAGTGCGCCCAGGCGCAGGCCGCCGTCGGGCAGGCTGGTAATGTCGGCGAGCGGCAGCAAGCCCAGGCTGGTGAGGTGGGTGGGCCGCGTGAGATTATATTTCATCAAGTCCACGAGGTTGGTACCGCCGCCGAGGTAGGCCGCGCCGTCGTGGCTGGTAAGGTCGCGCACGGCCTCGTCGGCGGCCGTGGCTTGGGTGAGGGTGAAGCTGTTCATCAGGTTTAATGTGGAAGATGGAAGGAATGTGGAGATGTGAAAATGCTGGGTGAATGAGTGTCGCTCAGACGAGTTGGGCAGCTGTTGCGACAAGCAGCTCAATAGTCCTGTCTGCGTTCATTCTGCACATTTTCACATTATTACATCTGCCACATTTTTAAGAAACGGCTTTCGTGGGCTGGGCCGGAATGGTGATGAGTACGCCGTTATCGACCACGGCCTCGCCGTCGTGCAGCACTTCCATCACGGCCGACAGGATGTTGGTATAAGCCCCGCAGCGGCAGAGATTGCCGCTCATGTGCTCGCGGACCTCGTCCACGGTTTTGCAGCGGCCTTCGTTGATCAGGCCTTGGGCCGAGCAAATCTGGCCCGGCGTGCAGTAGCCGCACTGGAAGGCATCGTGGTCCACGAAAGCCTGTTGCAGGGGCGAGAGATTGTCTTCGGTCCCCAGGCCCTCAATGGTTTGAATTTGTTTGCCCTGGTACACCGTGGCCAGGGCCAGGCACGAGTTAATGCGCTTGCCATCAACGAGGACCGTGCAGGCCCCGCACTGGCCGTGGTCGCAGCCTTTTTTGGTGCCGGTCAGGTCGAGGTATTCGCGCAGGGCATCGAGCAGGCTGGTCCAAGGCGCGATTTGGATGGTGCGGGCCTGGCCGTTGACGTGGAGCGTCACCGACTGCGCGGGAACCACGTGGGGGGCGGTTTTATCGAGCGGCTCTTGAAGGAAAGTCAAACTCATAGGGTGGTAGAAAAGGAGGTAAGGAACTGGGCGGCGCGTGGCCTGCCCACCGATTAAGCTCCTTGCGCCTACGCGCCGGGTCGAGACCGCGATGTTTTTATTCAGTCTAAATAAGCTGGGCAGGTTTTGAAACTGCGGAAGCCACCGCTTGAAAGTCAAGCCGACAGAGCAACTAGCTGCCGAGCTACCCGCAAGGAATGTTTTCTGAAAAAAAACGTTGCTCAGCGGAGGTAAGGCGCTGTATAAAAGCGAATACAGCGTTGGTTTGTCCAGCCTGAAGAAGCTAGCCCCGGCGGGCCGCTACGCAGTGGTAGTTGGCAAAAAGGCCGGGCGCAGCTACCTTTGCCGCACGCTCCTTCACCGGGGCTCTTATCCAGAAAGGCGGAGGGACAGGCCCGATGATGCCTTAGCAACCAGCAGCCATGCGAAGGTGCTAATTCCTGTTTCGAAACGCGGCTTCGGCCGCTTTCGGAAGCAGATAAGTTGTGAGATGCGACCCGGCCGCCCGTGCGGCAGCTTAGCTCTTCTGACTTGTCGGAAGGGCTTTTTTTAGGCCTTTCCGGTGAGGAGTTCTGAATAAGAGGTAGGGGAGAAGGTGCGCCTGCCAAGTACCTATTCCTCTTTTTTTTATGATTCGTACCGACCTCAACATTGGTCTTTTCGGCTTTGGCGTAGTGGGCCAGGGCCTGCACGCGGTGCTGGAGCGCACGCCCGGCCTGCGCGCCCGCATCGGCCGCATCGCGGTGAAAAGCCGTACCAAGGCCCGCTCGCTGCCCGCCGAGCTGTTCACCTTCGACAAAAACGACCTGCTGAACGACCCGGCGCTCACCGTCATCGTGGAGCTGATCGACGATGCCGACGAGGCGTACCTGATTGTGAAAGAGGCCCTGCTCCGCGGCAAAGCCGTGGTGACGGCCAACAAAAAGATGCTGGCCGAGCATCTGCCCGAGCTTATTGAGATTCAGCAAGCTACCGGCACGCCCCTGCTCTACGAGGCGGCGGCCTGCGCCAGCCTGCCCGTCATCCGCAACCTGGAAGAATACTACGATACCGACCTGCTGGAATCGGTGGAAGGTATCGTGAACGGCTCGACCAACTACATTCTCACGGCCATGCACCGCGACGCGCAGCCCTACGCCGAGGCGCTGGCCAAGGCCCAGGAACTGGGCTTTGCCGAGAGCAATCCCGCGCTCGACGTGGAGGGCCTCGACGCCCGCAACAAGCTGGTGCTGCTGCTGGCCCACGCCTTCGGGCTGGTGGTGGGGCCAGCCGATTTATTGGCGGTTGGCATCACCGGCATCAGCGCGCTGGCCACGGCGTATGCCCGGGAGCAGGGGCTGATAATCAAGCTGGTGGCCGAGGCACGGCGGCTGCCGGGCGGCGGGTTGGCGGCGGCGGTGCTGCCCACGCTGGTGCGCCCCGGCCACGAGCTGGCGCAGGTGCACGATGAGTTCAACGGCCTCATCACCCAGAGCGGCTTTGCCGACCGGCAGTTTTTCCTGGGGCGCGGGGCCGGGGCGTTTCCCACGGCCTCGGCCGTGCTCAGCGACCTCTCGGCGCTTACCTACGGCTACCGCTACGCCTACAAGAAGATTCACCAAAACGCTCACTTATCGCTCACGCCCGAAGCGGCCGAAGTGGATGTGCTCGTGACGTTTGACGAAAGCTCAGCCGCGCCCGACCGGGCCGATTTCACGGCCGTGCACGAGGAATTCAGCTCGGCCCAGCGGGGGAGCTACCTCACGGGCACCATCGGGCTGGGGCAGCTGGCGCGGGCGAGCTGGCTGCGCGCCCCGGGCGTGTGCGTGGTGCGGCTGGCCGCGCCGCTGCGGGCCGCCGTGGCGGTGCCGACTGAAGAGCTGGAAGCCGTAAGCTAGTAGGCCGGGGTGCGGGACAGGCCGCACGGTGCATAGTAATGTGTATGTAAGTATTTAAAAATCTTACACCACCTGTCATGCTGAGCTTGCGAAGCATCCTATCGCCCCCGAACGGCTTGTCTCAGTGGGATAGGATGCTTCGTAAGCCCAGCATGACGAGTGGTGTACATCACCGTGGCTCTCAGGATAGAATATTGAGTGCCCACGCTGTAACTTGTTCTAATGTGGGTGGATAGTGCACATCTGCACCGTAGCGGGGCAGTTGCCCGGCGTATGGCGCGGTCTATCTTTGGGCATGACGCCTCCTTCTGATACTCCCATTGCCACTGGCCTGCTGGCCTATGGCATGTCCGGCAAGCTGTTTCACGCGCCTTTTCTCGACCTGCACCCCGGCTTTGCCCTGCGCGCCGTGGTAGAGCGCACCCGGCAGCGCATGGCCGCCGACTACCCCGGCGTACGTAGCTACCCCAGTGCCGAGGCCCTGCTCGCCGACCCCAGCCTGGAGCTGATAGTCGTTAACACGCCCAACGATACGCACTACGACCTGGCCCGCCGCGCCCTGCTGGCGGGCAAGCACGTGCTGGTCGAAAAGCCCGTGGTTACGACCGTTGCCGAGTGGCGGGCGCTGAGCGACTTAGCCGCTGCTCAGGGCCGCCAGTTGCTGGCTTATCAGAACCGCCGCTGGGACACCGATTTCGGGGCCGTGCGGCGGGTAATTAAAAGCGGCCAGCTGGGTCGGCTCATTGAGGTGCATTTTCGCTTCGACCGCTTCCGGCCGATGCTGCACACCAAAGTTTTTAAGGAAGACGGCCGGCCCGGCTCGGGCGTGATTTATGACCTTGGCTCCCATCTGCTCGACCAGGTTATCAGCCTGTTCGGACGCCCCGAGTCGTTTGAGAAAACGACGGGGTGCTACCGGCTCGGCTCGCAGGTCGATGACTTTTTCACCATTCGGCTGCGCTACCCGCAAGAGTTAAACGTGTGGGTGACATCAAGTTTGCTAGTGGCAGATCCCGGTCCGGCTTTCATCCTGCACGGCACGCTGGGCAGCTACAAAAAAGACCGTACCGATCCCCAGGAAGCCCAACTGCTCGCCGGCGTCCGACCCGACGCCGACACCTACGGCCGCGAGCAACCCGGCCAGGAAGGCCGCCTCACCCTGGCCGACCCTGCCGGCCACAACCGCCTGCTGCCTCCCGGCGCCGATGTCGCCGCGCCCGCCACGTACATGGAGCTGTTCGAGGCAGCGTACCAGGCCATTCGCCACGGCCAGCCATATCCGATTAAAAACGAAGAATTGGAGTGGCAGCTTGAGATAATAACGGGGTAGGGAAGCTGTATTACTCGTTGTAAAAACAGTATTTCGAATGAAGTAAGGGAGCCGCCCGTTGTGCCATCTCGCTAGCCAATTGTAAAAACGGTCGTCATGCTGAGCATGACGACCGTTTTTTGATCGATGCATAGAGTACGAAGATCCAGGAGCTACGCCAGAATATCAGCGTACTGGGCGTGATGACGCTGCACGTAGCCCGCCATGAATTTGCAGCTCGTGCGTACCCGTAGCTGGTGCTGGCGGGCGTAGGTCAGCCCAGCCTCGGCCAGCTTGTCGGCTACGCCCTGCCCGCGCTGGTCTTCGGGGACGAAGGTGTGGGTGAAATCGATAACGCCGGGGGTAGGGCAGGAGTAGGCCAGCTCGGCCTGGTTGTCGGCCGGGCCGGTGGTAAACTCTTGGTTGGCAACGTTGTGCTGGATGGTCATGTGGACGTGGGAAGGCTGAAAAAAAGGTAAATACCGCCTCGTGTACGTAGCTGGCCCAAAAAATGCCCGCCGAAAAATTCGCCCGCAGCAACGCGAAGTCGGAAACTACAGTACACATCGCAGTGCCCGGCCCGCCGGGCTTTTCAGCCGAACTCCTATTCTTCCCTCCCATGAGCACTTACTCTTCCGACGACGACAACCTGCCCCTCGGCCAGCGCCAGCGCGCCGAAGAAGCCCGTCTCAACCCCAACGACCCCGCCCGCCACGCCGAAGCCGGCACCCCGGCCTACGGTGATTTCGGCCACCTGCCCCCTACTGCCGACGCCTCCAAAACCGGCCGCGACGGTTCCAACGATAACCCCGACGAGTTCAGCGAGCTGCGCGAGCCCGAAGATGCCCATAAAGCTCCCGCTTACCCCTCGGGCCAGCGCGGCCACGTAGAGCAGAATCAGCACCCGGAGGCCGTGCGCGATGCCCAGCACGCTAACACCGACGAGCAGCGCGCCGCCTGGTCGGACGACGACCCGCGCTACGCCGGGGGTAAATCGGAAGCTACCTGGCAGGAAGAAAACGACAAAGAACACCACAACAGCTAAGCACTATGGCTACTGCCCCCCAAGCCGCTCCCGGCAATAACGAAGACGGCAAAGCCGCCGCTACGGCGACTACCGACGCACTGGCCGACGCCTCCAACAACGCCCGCACCGAAACGGAAAAGGAATCGGATAGCTTCCTCGACCGCGAAACGGCCGGCCAGGTATTCGACGAAAATGATAGCGGCCAGCAGATGGCCGATCAGATGGACGACTCGCTGCGCTCGGATATGCAAGCTCCCACCGGCTCGGCTCCCGCTTCTTCTGAGAACGTGCCCGATGAGTTGTCGCACCCCAGCGAAGCCAATTACACCCTGCCCGAAATGCAGCACCAGGGCAAAACCCTGACTGCCGAAGGCGAGGCCGAATAATTGCTCGCGCAAGGCGGTTTGAGTTGCTGCTGAGCAGCTATTGAGACTGGAACACTCCGCCTGTCATGCTTCGCTAGCTCAGCATGACAGATGGGGTAATAAACACTGAGCAGAGCAGTTTTGAACAGCCTTTGCTACTTACTGCTTCTGAAAAGCAAAAGCCCTTGGCCGACCAGCCAAGGGCTTTTTTTGCGCCTTACCGAACGCTACAGCGAATAGCCCAGCGTGAGCAAGAAATTGCGCGGCGCGCCCGGGAACAGGCGGATGTAGTCGTAGCCCCCCACCCAGTAGGTGCGGTCGGCCAGGTTGTTGACGTTGAGCTGCATCGTGACGTGGCCCGTGCGGTAGTAGAGCGCGGCATTGAGCAGCGTATAGCCCGGAATGGTTTGAGCCGTGTTGAGCGAGAGGCCGCGCACGGTGGCTAGGTTGGAGCCGAAACCGACGCCCAGTCCATTCAGCGGCCCCCGGTCGAGGGTGTAGCGCGTCCAGAAATTGGCGAGGTGGCGCGGGGCGTTGGGCTTTTGCAGGCCGATTTCGCTGGCTACGGGGCTGTCGGTAATAGTGGCCTCGTTGTAGGCGTAAGAGGCGGTCACGCTCCAATTGAGCAGCAGCTGGCCCAGCACGTCGAGCTCCACGCCCCGCGACCGCTCGGCCCCGACCTGGCGCAGTAAGTCGGGCTGGCCGGGGTCGTTGGCGTTGTAGAGCACGTTCTTTTGCTCGATGCGGTAGGCGGCCGCCGTGACACTGAGGCGGTCGCCGAGCCAGCTCGATTTAGCGCCGACTTCCACCATACTGCTGGTCAGCGGGTCGAAGGGGCCACCCGCGTTGGGGTTGGCGATGGTCGAGGCCGTTTGGGGCGTGTAGCCCTGCACGTAGGTGCCGTAGAAGTTAACGTGCTCATTGAGCGTGAAGACCACCCCGGCGCGGGGCAGCAGCGCGTGCTGATTCACCTTGGTTTCCTGGGCCGTTTTGTAGCCTACGTAGTCGGTGTAGCGCTCGTAGCGCAGGCCCAGCAGCGCCTGGAAGCGGCCCAGCCGGAGCTGGTCCTGTGCGTACACGGCGTGCAGGTGGTAATAAGTAGGGTCGAAGGAGCGGGGCGCGAAGAAGAGCTTGCTATCGTCTTGCAGCCGTTGCGAGCCCAGCACGTCGGTCAGGTCGAAGTGCGGCACGTTGGGTACGGGGTTGCCGCTGGCATCGAGCAGGTAGCGCGACTTGTTGGCGGGTACGTAGGTGGCGATGGCGGCCGTGTTGGCGGCGTTGCGGTAGCCGCTGGCGGTGAGCTGCGAGGAGCCGGGCGGCAGAGTTTCGCTGGCGTAATCGTAGCCCAGCACCAGGCGGTGGGCCACGGGGCCGGTTTCGAGGTCGTAGTTCAGGAAAGCCGACAGGTTGTCGATGAAGCGGCGGCGCTTGCGGCCGAAGACCTGCATGGCAACTTTGGTTTCAATATCCTGGCCTGCGGCATTTTGGGCGTAGATGCCGGCGTTGCGGTGCTCGTAGAGGTCTTCCGAATAGCCGGTTTTCATGTAGGCCACGTTGCCCGTCAGGCCAGGGGTAAACCGGTGGCTGAGCGAGCCGGTAACGTTGTAAGTCTGCTCGTTGAGATAGTCGTTGCCGGTAGCCAGCGACAGCGAGGTGGGCGTCGAGTAGAGGTCGTTTTTCTGCGTGGTCTGCCCGCGGTCGAGGCGGCTGTTTGAGCTGTTGTAGACAATATCCAGGTTGAGCCGGGTGCGGGGCGAGGGCAGGAAGGAGAAAGACGGCGCAATGACGATGTTGCGGTCGAACTGCAAGTCGCGGAACGACTGCGCATCCTCGTAGCCCAGGTTGAGGCGGTAGAGCAGGGTGCTGTCTTTGCTCATGGGACCGGTGAAGTCGGCCAGTGCCCGAAAATTCTGAAAGCTACCCAGCGAGAAGCTTAGGGACTTACGATTTTCGGCCAGCGGCTTCTTGGTCACGCGGTTGAGCACGCCGCCGGGGCTGGCATTGCCAAACAGCGCCGAGGAAGGCCCTTTCAGCACCTCCACGCGCTCCAGGTAATTGGCCAGCGGCTGCTTCCAGAAGCCGGTGCTGGTGCGTAGGCCATTCAGCAGCTGCGTGTTGCTCTGGCCATTGATGCGAAAGCCCCGAATTACAATGTCATCGTAGAAAGAAAATTGCGTAACGCCGCTGAAGTTCTTGACTACTTCGCCCACGCGCATCAGGCCTTGGTCGGCAATGAGCTCCTTACTGGCGTAGGCCACCGATTGCGGCAGGTCTTTGATGGCCGTTTCCGATTTGCTGCCGATAAACGTCGCCTTGGTGCGGTAAGTGGTTTCCTTGCGGCCGAGTACCTCCACCTGCTGCAAGGCCTGCTGGGCGCCTTGCAGGGTAAAGTGCAGCGCGAGGCCGTGATCGGTGGGAAGCGTAAAAGCGCGGGTTTGGGGCTCGAAGCCCACGTAAGTCAGCCGAAGCTTGTAGGGCTGGCCCGCCGTGAGTCGCAGTTCGTAGCGGCCCCCGGCGTCGGTAGTAGTGCCCTGGGTGGTGCCCTCCACGACCACGCTTACGCCCGGCAGGGCGCTGCCAGTGTGGTCTTTCACAAGACCTTGCAGCGTACCAGTGGGGATAGTTGCCCCATGCTGAGCCGCTTGCCCGTAAGCCAGTAGAGAGGTTAACAAGAAAAGTAAAAACGCGCCGGAAAAATGCCTCATGCCTTATTTAGACCGATTAAAAACAAGGCAAAGGTATTTCGGCAGGTAGCTAAAACAAAGATTTTCTTTGGAAACAGTATAGATAAGGAACGTACGGGCTAAGGCATTAGGAGCATTTCGCAGGGGCAAATAGCTGAACCATAAGGGGCTGCGCTAGATAATGGTTTGCTGGGTCAGCGGCGGGCAGGCAAGCTGTGCGGCGTGGAAAGGCAAAGCGCCCGCCAGCGGAGGCTGACGGGCGCTTTGGGGCATTGCCTGCTACGAAAGCAGTTGGGCGTAACTGGCTAGCGAACAAGTAACTTGGTCGTTGCGCCGTCATCGGCGCGCAGCAGGTATACCCCCGCCGCCAGGCCGCTGGTTTCAACTCGGTCGGTGGCTTGCAGCTGGCGCACGGGGCGGCCGGCGAGGTCGTGGAGCGCGCCCGAGACGGGGCGACTCAGGCGCACCGGGCCGCCCTGGCTGGGATTGGGGTAGGCAAGGAGGGGCAAGGCAGCCTGCCCCGGCCGGGTAGCGGTGACGGTACCAGCTTGCAGGCTGTAGACGGCCACCGTGCTGCTGACCTCGTTGGCCAGCAGGAGTAGGGGCTGACCGGTGGGGCTGTCGGCCGCCGAGATAAAGACGATGCCCTCCGGCCCCAGGTCGCCGGTGCCGGCCGTGAGACTGCGGTTGTTGGCGTACAGCTCCAGCACGGGGCTGGCGGGGTTGTTGATGTTGAAAATCAGCACGCCGCCCACGCGCTCCATCGAGACGAAGGCGTAGAGGTTGTTGCCAATGCGGCCGGTGGCTACGCCCTCGGGCTCGGGGCCTTTGTCGTCGGAGCGGTTTTTACGCACCGGCACTTCGCCGTAGGTGTTGCTGGCGTTGAAAATGGCCCCGTAGGTGGCATCGGTAGAAGTTACGCGCTCCAGCAGGTTGCCGCTGTCGTGTATTTCGGTCCCGGTGGCCGCGTTGTAGATGCTGAACGAGCGCCCCCCGTAGGCGTAAATCTCGTCGAAGTCGCCGTCGCCATCGGTATCGCCGAGGCGGTTGGTCACGTTGAGGCGGCCCAGTACGCTGCTGTTTTTCAGCAGGGCCGCGTTGGGGAACGTTGCGTCGTCGAGCCGGTAAGAGCTGGCCCCCAGGCGCACCTGCTCGCTGAAGGCACTGTAGTCGCGGGCGTCGCCCTCGTTGGCCGTGAGCAGGTAGGCCGTGCCGCCAACTTCGAAAGTCGCAATGGCGTCGGGCTGGCGCATGCCCTTCACGGGCCAGTTGGCAATGAGCACGTCGCCGCTCTGGTCGGAGGCGTCGATGCCGCGGCCGGGCTGGCGCAGGTCGCTGTAGCCCAGCGAGCGCAGGTCGGTCAGCTGCTTGGTGCTAAGGTCGAGCACCGCCAGGGCGTTGTTTTCTTGCAGGGTGACGTAGGCCGTGCGCGAGTCGGCGCTCACGGCAATGTACTCGGGCTCCAGGTCTTGGGCGGCGGTGGCCGGCGCGCTGGCCAGCCCGCCGTAGATGCGGATGCCCCGGGCGCGCAACGCGGCCTCCTGGCCGTTGTAAGCCGTGAACCCCACGGTCGTTACGTTGGTCTGGGTGAGGTTGGCCACCCCGCCCGAAATGTCGATAATGGAGATACTGCCTTCGGGATCAACGGTATAGTCGGTCTTGGGCTCGCCCTCGTTGGCGGTGAGCACGTAGCGGCTATCGGGCGAGAAGGTAATCATGTCGGGCATGGCGCCTACGGTCACCTGCTTCTGCAACGTACCGTTCTGGTCGAAAAACACCACGCTGCCGTTGGCCTGCGGATTGGTATTTTCCAGGGCGCAGGCTACCACGCCGTTGCGCGCGTACACCGAATTGATGCTGCCGTAGGGTCGGATGTCGATGGACGCAATGGCCGTGATGGCCGCCGGGTTGGCTAAGTTCAGAATATCCAGCTTGCTACCCACCGAGTTGGCCACGTACAGGCGCTTGGTGCTGGCGTCGTAGCTCACGATCTCGGCCGAGTTTATCTGGGCACCGTTGGCGACGGGGGTACCGTTTTGGTAGCTCTGCAACAGGTTCAGCGACAAGTTTCGCGCCGCGGTGGGGGCGGGGGTGTCATTGTCTTTAATGTAGACCAGCGCGTCGGCCGTGCTGGCCGTGACGGTGGCGTTGGTAGGATTGAGCAGACGCAGCACGAAATACTCGGTTTCCTCCGCGGTCGCGTCGTCGGCGAGCGGGATGGTCAGCGTTTGCGGGCCAGTGGCCCCGGCCGGGAAGGTGACCGTCTGGGTGCTGGCGTAAGTGAAATCCTGCCCCGCCGTGGCCGTGCCAACGGCTTGCAGGACTACCTGCACGGTGCTGGCTGCCGTGCCGGGGTTGGTAATGGTGAGCGGCAGGCTGACCGAGCCGGCATTTTCGGCCACGGTAAGTACGCGGCTCGACCAGGCGATGGTAGTTTGGGCCTGGGCCGACGAGCTAGCAAGGCCGGCCAGGCCGAGGGCTAGGGTAGCGGGTAAAAGCGAGGAAAAGTTCAGGTGCATAAAAGGCCATTATCGTGAGGGCACCAAAGCTACCGGGCCACTATTATGGCATTATTATGAAGAAATTATGAAACGTAATAAGCTCCTGTGTTAAGGAATAGGTGCTTGTTTTTCAGGTGAATGAAAATAAGATGAAGGCTTTTTAGGGAGGTAAGGATCTGGTTAGCAAGGCTTAATAAATATGAATTCACCTGAAATTCATTTGTTAACACAGCCGACATATTACCGCAATGAGAGGGCAGGAATTTTGCCCCCATTATGCAAGCAACCCTTACCAGAGTTCTTTCAATTTTTGTCCTCTGTTTTGCGTCGTTTACCGGCGCGTGGGCACAGGGCACGGGCACCATTCAGGGCACCTTCACGGATGCCAAAACCAAGGAGGCCATCATCGGCGGCTCGGTACACCTGGAAAATACGACCATCGCCGGGCCGACCGACGTCAAGGGCAACTTTATCCTGACCAAAGTGCCGGCCGGGGTATACACGCTCGTGATTACCTCGGTGTCGTACAAACCCACGACGGTGCAGAAAGTGACCGTAACAGCGGGCCGCACGACCATCGTCGATGGGAAGCTGGACTCCGACAACAAGCAGCTCGACGAGGTAGTGGTGAGCGGCGTGCGCCGCACCAATACGGAGGTGTCGGTGATCAACGAAATCCGGCAGGCCAACGTGGTAGTGAGCGGGATTTCGTCGGAGCAGATCGTGAAAACCCAGGACCGCGACGCCGCCGAGGTGGTGCGCCGGATTCCGGGCGTGACGATTGTGGACAACCGCTTCATCCAGGTGCGCGGCCTGAGTGACCGCTACAATACGGTGTGGCTCAACGACGTGACGGCCCCCAGCTCGGAAACCGACCGCAAGTCCTTTTCCTTCGACATCGTGCCCAGCTCGCTCATCGACCGGGTGCTGGTATTTAAGGATCCCTCGCCCGAGCTGCCCGGCGACTTTGCCGGTGGCCTGGTGAAAGTGTACCTGCGCAAGCCCATCTTCAACGAGCGCCAGTTTACGGCCAACTACTCGGCTGGCTTCCGCGACGGAACCACGGGTCGGGATTTCTACACCGATAAGACGCAGGCCGGCGACGCCTTCGGCTTCGGGGCCACCAAGCGCGACCTGCCCAACGGCATGCCGCCGCTGAGCACCGCCTACCAGCAGTACGAGCGCGATTTCTACGCCCGGCAGCTCGACAACAACTTCGGCATCTTCAAAACGAAGGCCATGCCCGACATGCGCTTCAACGCCTCGCTGCTCGACCAGATCAAGCTGGGCGGGCTGGAAATCGGCAGCGTATCGTCCATCAACTACACCAATACCTACACGCACTTCGGCATCAACCGCAACCTGTTTGACGTGCAGGGGGCGCGCACCGACCAGTTTCGCGACGACCAGTCCACCCAGAACATCCGGCTGGGGGCCATTCAGAATTTCAGCCTCGTGCTGCCCCGCGGCGGCCGCCTGGAGCTTCGCAACCTGTTTAGCCAGCAGGCCCGCAACCAGCAAGTGACCCGCGAGGGCCGCGACGACAACGGCGTGCTCAACCGCCGCAGCTACCTGCAAGGCTACCAGGGCCGCACCACGTACACCGGCCAGCTGGCGGGCAACCACGTCTCGACCGACGAAAAAACGCGCTTCGACTGGGTGGGCGGCTACGGCTACTCGGCCCGTAATGAGCCCGATCTGCGCCGCGTGTCGTTCCAGGTAACGCCCGGCACCGATACCACGCCCGAGCGGCAGACGGTGCTCACGCCGGCCGCCGGCCAGGTGGACGTGAACAACGCCGGCCGCCTGTACCAGCAGCTCAGCGAGCACATCTTCACCGTCAACGCCAACCTGAAGCGCAACGTGACCATTGCCGAGCGTAAGGTGGAAATCGGGGCCGGTACCTACCTCGAATACCGTCGCCGCAGCTTCAGCGCCCGCGCCTTTGGCTACTCGCTCAACAACGGCGGCCTGCAAGGGCTGAAAAACGAGGACGTAGGCAACATCTTCTCGCCCCAGAACATCGGTACCGATGGCTTCCGCGTGGATGAGGACCTGAACTCGACCTACCGCTACAACGCGCACAACGAGTTGGAGGCCGGCTACGTGTCGTTCAACATCCCCTTCACCGAGCAGCTGAAACTGCTGACCGGCGTGCGCTACGAGCGCAACGTGCAGTCCATCAGCACGGGCCTAAACGGCCAGCCGGTAAGCCAGGACGTGACGACCAATTTCGTGCTGCCCTCGGCCAACCTGAGCTACAACTTCAACGCCACCAACCTGGTGCGCGCCTCCTACGGCCGCAGCCTCAACCGGCCCGAGTTCCGCGAAGCCGCGCCGTTCTACTACTACGACTTCGATTTCAACGTGCTGAACTACGGCTCGCTGTATCTCAACCCGACCAACCCGCTGAAAGTCGCCAGCATCGACAACTACGACCTGCGCTACGAGTGGTACCCCACGCCCGGCGAGCTGATCCACGTAGGGGCGTTCTACAAAAACTTCCAGAACCCCATCGAAAACGTGGTGGTGCTGACCACCAACCTGGCCTACACCTTCGCCAACGCGCCGAGTGCCTACGCCTACGGGGTAGAGCTGGATTTGAAGAAAAACCTGGCCTTCGTGGACGACCGCCTCAAAAACCTGTCGGTGGTATTCAACGCCTCGCTCATCAAGAGCCAGGTAACGCTCGGCGACGGCATCGTGGCCTGGAACAACAAGCGCGCCCTGCAAGGCCAGTCGCCCTACGTATTCAACGGCGGCCTCTACTTCAATACTCCCGACAATTCGTGGCAGGTGACGGCCCTGTATAACGTGTTTGGCCCGCGCATCCTGTTTGCCGGCTCCGACCAGTACCCCGACGTAGTGGAGCGCCCCCGCCACACCGTGGACCTCTCGCTGACCAAGACCATCAGCTCGCGCTTCTCGCTCAACGCCGGCATTCAGGACCTGCTCAACCAGCCCGTAAACCTGGTGCAAGACTACAACCGCGACATGAAGTACCAGGCCAGCGACCCCTCGCTCACCAACTACAAGCGCGGCACCTACTACACCCTGGGTCTCAAGTTCAGCCTGGAGCCCCGCCCCGCCACGCCGCTGCCCTAATTTTTTCTTCCCTACGCATTTCGCATCCTCTTCGCATCCATTTCCGATGAAAAAGAATCTCCTTTCCGTAGGCTCGCTCGCCGTATTCCTGCTCGCAGCGGCATGCAGCAAGAAGGACATCACGCCCGCGCCCAACATGACGGGCAGCGGCACTACTACCCCCACGAATAACACCGGCTCCAGCGCTCCGACCGTGACCGTGGACGGCGGTACGACCAGCATTACGACCAACACCACCTGGACGGCCAGCAATAAGTACCTGCTCAAGAGCTACGTATACGTGCGCAGCGGCGCTACGCTCACCATTGAGCCGGGCACCATCATCTTCGGCGACAAGGACACGAAGGGTGCGCTCATCGTGGAGCCGGGCGCCAAGATTATGGCCGTGGGCACGGCCGCTAAGCCCATCGTATTCACCTCGGCCCAGCCCAAGGGCTCGCGCAACTACGGCGACTGGGGCGGGGTAATCATTGCCGGTAACGCCCAGGTCAACTCGGTGTCTAACGGCGTGCTGCCCACCATTGAGGGTGGTCCCACGACCAAGTACGGCAGCAGCGATGCTGCTAATAACAACGACAACTCGGGCGTGATGCAGTACGTGCGCATCGAGTTTGGCGGCGTGGCCTTCTCGCCCAACAACGAGGTGAACGGCCTGACCCTGGCGGGCGTGGGCAGCGGCACCACGTTGGATCACATCCAGGTTTCGTACTCGGGCGACGACTCGTTCGAGTGGTTCGGCGGCTCGGTCAACGCCAAGTACTTAGTATCGCACCGCTGCTTCGACGACGACTTCGACACCGACAACGGCTTCTCGGGCAAGGTGCAGTTCGGGGTGTCGCTGCGCGACCCCTTGCAGGCCGACCAATCGGGCTCCAAGGCGTTTGAGTCGGACAACGATGCTACCGCTACCAACAACCAGCCCCAGACCTCGGCCGTGTTCTCCAACATGACGCTGGTCGGCCCCATTCTGAACCCCACGGCGGCGGTGTACAGCCCGCAGTACACGGCCGGCGCGCACATCCGCCGCAACTCGGCCGAGAGCATTCTGAACTCGGTGTTCATGGGCTTCCCCACCAACCTGCTCATCGACGGCGCCCCCACGGCAACCAACATTGCCAGCAACAAAGCCCGCTTCAAGAATAACATCCTGGCCGGCGCGCTTACCAACTCGAACTCTACCGGTGGCCAGCGCGGCATCATCTACGTAGGCCCCAGCGGCGGGGCGGGCAGCCTCACCGCCAACAGCACCATGAGCGCCGACTCCGCTGCCTGGGGCAGCGCCACCGGCCCGCTCACCTGGCTCAAGGCCAACGCCAACCGCCGGTACGTGACGGCCGACAACGTGCAGCTGCTCAATCCATTCAACCTGACGGCTCCCAGCTTCGTGCCGCGCACGGCTTCGCCCATCGTGGTAGTATCGCCGGCCACCTCGCCGGTAGTACCCCCCAACTTCACCGACGACAAAGTGACCGATGGCTTCTTCACGAAGGTGAACTACATCGGGGCCTTCGCCGACCCCAACGCCAGCGGGGCAACCAACTGGCTGGCCAACTGGACCAACTTCGACCCGCAGAATACCGACTACTAAGCGGCCAGCTTTTCGGTAGAACGCAGCTACGCTGCTAGCTACTGCCAGTCGATGTCATCAGAAGCCAGGGCTGCCGCACAGCCCTGGCTTTCTGTTTGCGGCCGTGGCACGCCCTTGCTTCCGCTCTAAGCTATTTTATCTTACTTGGCTACGTTATCCATTCCCAATCCCGCGGCCTTGCTCGAGCAGGTGCGCCAGCACTTGCAGCGCAGCCTGGCCCTGCCCATCGTGCCGCAGCCCGTCCGGCTGGCGGTCGCCGGCCCGGCCCAGCTCTGGCAGCTGAGTCCGACCATCCGCGTGCTGGCCCGGCTGCTGGGGGCGGCGTCGGCCGCGCTGCCGCCCACCCGTGCGCAGCCGGAAGACTACCCCACGCTGTGGGTGCACCCCTACGTATCGGCCCGGCAGGGCGAGCAGCTGCGGGCCCAGGGCGCCTACTACGCCGATGCCGTGGGCAATGCCTGGTTTCGGCATCCCGAGCTGCTGGTGAGCGTGCAGGGCCAGCCCCGGCCCCGGGCCAGCGCGCCCGCCGTAGTGAGCCCCGCCTTGCAGGTGCAGGTGCTGCGGCTGCTGTTTCAATTGATCGTAAAGCCGGGCCTGGCGGCGTACGCGGTGCCGCAGCTGGCGGCGCGCACGCAGCTGCCCGTGGCGGCCGTGCGGCGGGTACTGCGCTACCTCGCTGGGCAGGGCCTGTGGCAGGAAGATGCGCCGCTGGGGCACAGTCCCCTGCTGCTGCCCGACCCGGCGCACTATTGGGCCACGCACTACGCGGCCGTGCTGCGCCGCCGCCTCAACGCCCATTACTACAGCCCCCGCAACCCCGCCGACCTCGCCGGCTGGCACCGGCGCGTGCTGCCCGCCGCCTGCCTGTGGAGCGGCGAGGCCGCCGCTCACCGGCTGTTGGGTCAGCCAGGCACGCCGGCTCATCTCACGCTCTACAGCCAGCTGCCCCGCAACCAAGTGGTGCAGCGGCTCGACCTGCTGCCCAACACCCAGGGTCCCATCGAGATTCTTAACGCGTTTGCCCCCGCCGCCTGCTTCGCCCCGACCGACGCGAGCTGCGCGCCGCCGCTGCTCGTCTACGCCGATCTGCTGGCCAGCCAGCGCCCGGCGGCCGAGGCGCTGGCCCCGCAGGTGCGAGCAGCGCTGCTGGGCGAGTTGGGGTAGGGGTTTCAGGCTGCATACGGAAAGAGGCTGTGGCATTGATTGCGGTCCTTTTCCGTGTGCATTCAGGCATTGGCTGGCATTAGTATGAGGTGCGACACTAGTTGCTCACTCATTCTTATGCTTGTTTCGCAACGAGTGCGTCGTCAGCTGCATTGGTATGATGCACTGCCTTCAGGTTGGTTCGCTGCCTGGCTCGGTATGCTAGTAGGCTTTTGCCATATCATGTTTCCGGTATCAGTAGATGAGTCACCAGATGGCATTCATTGGCCAACTGAATTCGGCAACTCGTGCGATGGTGGAATGCTGCGCCTATCCCTGCCGCCTCTCCAGCCAGATCTAGTTAGGAGCGCACCCTGGAGCTGGCCTTATAAAACTGTTGCCGAACTTGATACGCTGCGGTATTGGCAAGATATTACTTTTACGGGGGCACCGATAACCGATTTTTTTGCCTTCGCAAGCACTATTAATGCTGTAAAAGCTTGCCAGGCCGAGGCGAGTTGCCAGAGCGGCGTACGAATTTATTTTCAATCTCGCGCTACGTTCAGCAGCTTAGTGTCTACCGTAAATATGCTCGATATCTTCGGCCGGAACCAATACTATTACTGGCTCGCCTTAAAAAGCAGCCCATTAATCGTGTACTACGTGGTTTACAAGTAGACTCCGCTTTGCTACTTGTCAATCTCCCCATTGGTCGCGGCCAATTGCAACCCTACGCCGCCCCGGCCCGGTAAGCCTGCTTATGCCCACCCTGCCGCCCGCCCTGCGCCGCGCCCTGCTCGACTTGCCGGCCAAAGAAAAAGACCAGTTGCTGGCCCGCCTCGTGGCCCAGGATGCCGTGCTCACCGAGCAGCTGGCCTACCGCCTGCTCGAAGGCCCCGAAGCGCTGGAAACCCGCCGGGCCGCCCTGCGCCAGCAAGTCGACGACCCCGTGCGCGGCTACCACCAAACGCCTAATGACTTGCTCGTTATCCTGCGGCAGCTCCAGGCGCGGCTGGCCTACCACGCCCGCATTACCGAAGATGCCTTTGGGGAGGTGGAGCTGAGCCTGCGGCTGCTGGCCAACGTATTTGCGCACCAGCCGGGGCTGGTGGCGCGCCTGCACGGGCCCACCCAGCCGCTGTTGCAGCACCTAGTGCGCCGTGCCCAGGAAGCCCTGCGCCAAGCCGAGAAATTACACCCCGATTACCACCTGGAGCTGGCCGCTGCCGCCAATGCCGTGCTGGCGGGCCTATTTGCCTCGGGGGCCGCGCCGCTGGCCCGCGAGGCCGGGCTGCCGACCAACGTGGCCCATTGGGGGTAAAAATCACAAAATGAGATAACTAGTTAGGGGAAGGTCGCGTAAATAAGCTGACTGCACTGCGCAGGCTACTTAGTAAGTTTTAACCGCTTCTTTATATGACTACCCTACGCACTTTTTTGCTGGGCTGCGCCCTGCTGTCCTCCGTTGCCACCTTTGCGGCCCGCCATCCTAAGGGAGCCAGCAAACGAGCCGTGTGGCACGCGAAAGATGCCCGCAAGCTCAATCCGAACATGCGCTTTCGGCACGAGCCGCGCCCGGCTCCCATGCTCGATCTGCACGCGCGCAACCCCGAAAAATTCAAAACCGTACGTGCCCAAGCCAATTATAAGTTCAAGTAGTAAAACCTGTTAAAAAAAGCGGCGTACTTCGGTGGAGGTACGCCGCTTTTTTTCGTATGTAGGTACTATAAGCGTTCGTGCTATTATTCATAATCCTATTTTTGGTTTGCTCGCTATGAAAATAATTGCTACACTGCTGTGGGTAGGCTGCTTGTTGTTGGCGTGGCCAGTGCTGGCTACGCCGCCTACTATTCCGGGCCGACTGGTGCTGAAGCTGCGCGAGCCGGCCGGGCCAGTCAGCAACAGTCTAGCGTTACTACAGCCGGCGCTGACTGCGCTGCGCGCTGGTAGTGTGGTGCAGAAATTCCCTAAAGCTAAAGAGATTAGTGCCGACTTGCCGGGTGGTGTAAATCTGCGCCTGGTGTATGAGCTGACCGTGCCAGCCACGCTGACGCTGGCTAAGGCGCGCAACCTGCTGCTGGCAACGGGCGTGGTCGACTACGTAGAGCCCCTGTACATTCGGGAGCCTCAGTATCAGCCCAACGACCCCCTGGCAGATTCTACCTCCGTTAGCCGGCAGTACAATTTGCAGCTTACGCAGATGTATCGTGCCTGGGATTTCACCAAGGGGGATACGAGCGTGGTTATTGGCATAACGGATACCGGTATCCGCTACAGCCACGAAGACCTGCGGCGCCAGGTAAAGTACAATTATGCTGATCCCATCAACGGCCTGGATGACGACGGTGACGGCTTCGTCGATAATTTCAAGGGCTGGGATTTTGCCAACGGCAATAATGAGCCGCTGTACAATGCCTTCGACGGGCACGGTACGCAGGTATCGGGCATTGTATCGGGGCAGGCCGATAATGGGAAGGGGCTGGCGGGTACGGGGTTCAGGTGCAAGTTTCTGCCGTTGCAGATTTTTCCCGGTACTACCACCGGCTCGTTCGCGGGCTTCGAGGCCATTGTGTACGCCGCCGACCACGGCTGCCGGGTCATCAACCTATCGTGGGGATCGCCGGGCGGCTACTCGCGTTTCGAGCAGGACGTTTGCAACTACGCGGCAATCAACCGCGACGTGGTGCTGGTAGCTGCGGCGGGCAATACCCCGGCCGACCTGCTATTCTACCCGGCTTCCTACGACAACGTGCTATCCGTATCAGCTACCGATGCGGCCGATGCCAAGGCCAGCTTTGCCACCTACAACCGCCGGGTCGACCTCGTAGCGCCGGGGGTGAACATTACCAATACCTACGGCTGGCCTTCTGCCACGGCCGCCGGCCCCCCCGATGCCGACTACTGGTACGGCTCGGGTACTTCCTTCGCCGCGCCGCAGGTGTCGGGCGTGGCGGCCCTGATACGCAGCCGCTTTCCGCAGCTCACGGCGGAGCAGGTATTGGCCCAGCTCCGCCGCTCGGCCGATGCCAGCGTACTGGCCCTGCCGGCCAATAGCATGTACCGGGAGTTTATGGGTACGGGCCGCCTCAACGGTGCCCGGGCCGTGGCCGGAATCGTGCAGCGTGAGGCGCGGGTAGTGCGCAGCGTACTCACGCCGGCGCGGGTGGCGGGCTACGCCCCCGGCGACACCATTCGGGTGGTGGCCACCGTGCGCAATCTACTGCTACCAATGAGCGGCCTCACCGTAACGCTCACCTCGCTGTCGCCTTACTTGCTCGTGCGCCGCGGAAATTTTACGGTGGGTAGCCTGGCTACGCTGGGCGAAGCTTCCAACGAGACCGTGCCGTTTCGCCTGGCGGTAGCCAGCAGCGTACCGCTCAACACCACGGCGACGCTACGCTACGACTTGCGGGGCGACAATGGCTACGCGTCGGTGCAGTACGTGGACGTGGAGCTCAATCCCGACTTCGTACAGCTCAACGCGGGCAACCTGAGCCTGAGCCTAACCAGCCGGGGTAATCTGGGCTACGACGACCCCACGGGCACCGTGGGATTGGGCCTGAGCTACCGCGGCAGCCTGCCCCTGCTCGGGGAGGGCGGCTTGCTGCTGGCGACCTCGCCCACCCGCGTGGCCGACCGCCTGCGCAGCAGCCCCGGTGCCGTGCGGCAATCGTTTTTTACGCAAGCCACCGTGCAGCTGATCGCCCCCGGTCCGCGGTCCGACCAGGAAGCCTTCGGCACCTTCCGCGATTCGCTGCCCAACGCGGCGCGCCCGCGTTCGGTGGGGGTGCGGGTGCGCCAACGCGGTCGAAGCTGGGCGACTCCCGCCGTCCGCCGCAACTTCATCACCCTGGAGTACTCGCTGCTCAACCTAACCGCCGACACGCTCAAACCCTTGTACGCCGGGCTGTTCACGGATTTTGACCTGCCCGGTGAGGCGGCCCGCAACGCAGCCCGCTGGGATTCCGTCAACCGGGTAGGCTACTGCTACGACCCTATCGCGACTCGCTACTACGCGGGGGTGCAAGTACTGGGGTCGGCGGCGGCAGGCTTTTATGCCATTGATAATGCCGCCCCGGCGGGCTCGCCTATTTACCTGGCCGACGGCTTCAGTCCGGCTGAGAAATACCTGGCGCTGAGGGCCGGCCAAGGGCGGGCGAACCGCGCGGTCGGCACCGGTACCCAGGGTACCGACGTATCGCAGGTGGTGAGTGTCCTGGTCCCGCGCCTGGCGCCCGGCGATTCGGTGATGGTCGCCTTTGCCCTGCTGGTGGCCCCCACGCTGGCCGAGCTGCAAACCGCCGCGCAGGCTGCCGCGGCCATGTACCAACAGGTACTGCCCACGCTGCCGCTTGCCAGTGCCGACGACTGGCAGATCTATCCCAATCCCACGGCTGGCCGCCTGCGCGTGGCGCTGCCTGCCCGGCTGGGGGCCGCCACCGTGCAAGTAGCCAACGCGCTGGGGCAGTCCGTAGCCACGGTGGCCCTCCCCACGGGGGGCGGCGACCTGAACCTGGGTTCGCTGCCCCCCGGGCTTTACGTGGTGCGGGTAGCGGGCACCAATCTAGTCCAACGCGTAGTGCGTCAGTAGAAATCGGAAAGCTCACGCACAGAAAAACCCCGCTGGCGACCCTGTATGGGTGAGCCAGCGGGGTTTTTCTGTGCGTGAGCTACTGCCGGCTATTCTACCGTGAGGCGGCCCAGGTACGACCCGTCGGCGGTGGCCACGCGCACGGCGTAGAGGCCAGCGGGCAGGCCGCCCAGCTCTACCGCAGTCGGGCTGGTGCCACTCAGCGTAGTCGTCGTGCGACGGGCTACCCGGCCCAGCGCGTCCAGCACTTCGACGGTAGCTGGGCGGGGCACTGCCGCGCCGGGCAGGCGCAGGCGCACGCGGCCTTCGCCGGTGGGGTTGGGGTATAGCTCCAGCGTGGAGTGGTCGTTGCCGTCGCGTACGGCCAGCGGCGTGGCGCAGGCCGTGGAGGTGTGGCTGCCGATGCCGGCAAAGTTATCGGCACCCTGGGCCCGCCAGGTAGTAGCGGCCCCGCTCGTGCCAAACCAGCGGCTGTTGCCGCGCCCGGTGGTAGCCAGGCGCACCAGGGAATTGTCGCGGGTAGTGCCGCCACTCGCCACGGCCCAGCCGGTAGCGCCGTTTGCCGGGGTGCGGCCCACCACGCCGATGATGTCGAGGGTGTCGGTACCGTCGAAGAGCACCAGCGAGTGCGCGCCGCTGAAGAAGCCCACGTTCGATTGCAGGTTGGCGGCCGCGCGTACGGTCGCATCGGTTACGCCGGTGTTGGCAATCACGTACACCCGGCCCGCGGCCAGCGAGCCCGTGAGGTTGGCCGTGGCCGTGGGCGTAGTGGCGCCCGGGGCAAACAGCTCTACCCGCAGCGTCGAAAGGTCGAGCGCCGAGTTGGTGGGGTTGAAAATCTCCACCGCCTTGGTATTGCCGGTGCTCGATTCGAAATACTTGGTGAAGAAAGCCGCCGAGCAGTTACCGCCCGCGGGGGCCGTATCGTCATTGGTGATGGTGAGCGTGTGGCGGCTGACGGTACCCAGCACTACGGCGGTGTTGCTGGGCGTACCCAGGCTCAGGATAACCGTTTCATTGGGCTCAAACAGCTGATCACCCACTACCGTTACCGTCACGGTCTGGCTCAGGGCCGTGGCGCTGGCAAACGTGAGCTGCGTAGTCGTCAGGGTATAATCGCTGGGGCTGGTCGCCGTGCTGGCCGCATCCACCGTCACGGGGACCGTGATGGGAAACGTGAGGCTGCCGGGGTCGGTCAGCGTCACGGTGGCCGTGTAGGTGCTGGTGCCGCTGTTGCCCTCGGTGATGCTGCCGGCGGCGGCGGTAAAGCGCACGGTAGGGGCCGCGCCGTCGTCGTTAGTAATAGTGAGCGTGTGGGTGGCCGGCCCGCCGATGCTGGCGCCGGAGCCCACGTTTTGCAAGGTCAGGACTACCGTTTCGTCGGCCTCGGGCTGGGTATCGCCGGTTACGGTTACCGTCACCGTCTTGCTGGTTTGGCCGGCGGCAAACGTCACGGTAGTGGGGGAGGAGAAGCTAAAATCCGAGCCGCTGGTGGCCGTCGAGGCGGTGGCGTCGAGGGCTACCTGCACCGTGAGGGCCGCCGTCGGTGCCGGGTTGGCGGTCAGGGTGGCGGTGTAAGTGGTGGTGCCGCTGTTGCCCTCGGCTACGGTCCCCGTGGCCGCCACAAAGGAAACCACCGGGCCGCTGGCCGTAAAGCCCCAGGCCCGGGCGACCAGCGAGGGGTCGTTGATGTAGGGGTTGAAATTGCCCTGGCTGGCCGCTACCCGGCGGTTGCGCTCGCGCTCGTGCTCGTCGACCGGGTCGGCCAGGTGCCACTGGTACAAGGTGTTGAGGTCGGCCAGGCTGCTGATGTTGCCGTGGCCAGTGCCTACCAGGTCAGACTGCCCGGCGTGCATGGTGTAGAAGTAGAAGGCTGCCCGGGCGAGGTTGCCTTTGTGGTCTTCGCGGGGCTCAAACTGCGTGTTGGTGTCCTCGCTGTACTCGTCGATGTTGGTGGTCGGAATGCTGGACTGGCTCTGCGTCAGGCGCATCCACAGCCGGGTCTGCGAGTCGGGAATCTCGGCGAAGGGGTCCGAGCCCCGGTTGCTGTTCCACTGGATGTATGTCGGGAACAGGTGGTGCATGTCCGACCGCATGCGCACCGTTTCCCGAAACCACGACTGCGGAATGGTGTGCTCGCAGTTGATATTCTGCACCACGCCCGTGCTGGTGCCCGCGAAGTTGTACGGTACCGTTTCCGAGTAGCCCGAGTACACGCACACCACCGTGTTGCTAAAGTTGTCGGCGTAGTTGTACATCTTGGCGCGGGCGTCGGCGTAGCTGAGCTCGCGGCGGTACGGGTCGTACCAGTTGGTGCGCAGCCAGTCGCGCAGGTTGGTACCGCTCAGGCTGGCCGGGGCCGCCGCCGGTACGGCCGGCACAGTTTGGGCATGGCCCGCCAGCGGCGCCAGGCCGAGCGCGAGAGCCACCAATTGTAAGAGTTTTTTCATCAAGAAAAGAGTAAGACAGCAAAGAAGCGGAAAGGCAAAAGTCCGCTAAAAGGCTACGCTATCAAAGGTTTATCAAAAAAATTAATGAAAATTTCATGTAATTATCCCAGCTCTCACGAGGCCTAACACGCGAAAAGCCGGCCCCTTGCGAGGTCGGCTTTCCGAAGGTGAGCGGGGCGCGTGGCCCCGGGCTACATGGTGCCAGCGGGGCGCATGGTGCTGTCTTTGCGCATGCCCTTACGGTGCATTTTCATGCCCTTGTGGTGCATTTTCATGTCGCCGGCCGACATGCCCATGTCGTCTTTCATGTCGCCTTTGCGGGGCTTGGTGGTGGCTTTCATGCGGTTGCCGGCGTCGTCCTTGCCTTTCACCTTCATTTTGCCATCGTCGGCCACTTTGGTTTTCACGGTCATGCCGTCTACGGTCGTCTTGGTTTTATCGCCGCCGTCTTCCGTTTTCACGGTTTGGGCAAAGGCGGGGGCAGCAAACAGGCTCAGGGCCAGGGCGGCAACGGAAAAGAGGTGCTTTTTCATGAGTAGAGAAAGAGTAATGTGGGGGCTATACGGCCGCGCCTAGCTCCAAGGTTTACTTCCGCCCGATTATTTCGCCGCTACCCGGGCTCCCAACGCAACGCCGCCCGGCTACCTTGCGGCGGCCGGGCGGCGGGCTTAGCGGGGCGAAGCGACCGCTAGGGCCGGCGGTTCACCGCGTTCAGGTCTTCGAACGCCTGTTTGAGGCGCGCCACGAAGGTTTCTTCGCCTTTGCGCAGCCACACGCGGGGATCGTAGTATTTCTTGTTGGGCGAGTCGGGGCCGTTGGGGTTGCCAATCTGCCCTTGCAGGAAGGCCTCGTTCTTCACGTAGTACTGCTGAATGCCCTCCCAGAAGGCCCACTGCAAGTCGGTGTCGATGTTCATCTTAATGGCCCCGTAGCCGATGGCCTCGCGGATTTCCTCCTGGCTCGAGCCCGAGCCGCCGTGGAAGACGAAGTTGATGGGCAGCGCCTCTTCGATGTTGTGCTTCTGGCGCAGGTACTCCTGCGAGTTGTGCAGGATCTTGGGTTGCAGCTTCACGTTGCCGGGCTTGTACACGCCGTGCACGTTGCCGAAGGCCGCCGCGATGGTAAAGCGCGGGCTCACTTCGCTCAGGTGCTCGTAGGCGTAGGCCACTTCCTCGGGCTGGGTGTAGAGCTTGGAAGAATCCACGTCGGAGTTGTCCACGCCGTCTTCCTCGCCGCCGGTCACACCCAGCTCGATTTCGAGCGTCATGCCGATTTTGGCCATGCGCTTCAGGTATTCCTTGCTGATTTCGATGTTCTCCTCGATCGGCTCTTCCGACAGGTCGAGCATGTGCGAGCTGAACAGCGGCTGGCCGTGCTCGGCGTAAAACTTCTCGCCGGCGGCCAGCAGGCCGTCGATCCAGGGCAGTAGTTTCTTGGCCGCGTGGTCGGTGTGCAGAATCACGGGTACGCCGTAGGCTTCGGCCATCAGGTGCACGTGATGAGCCCCCGAGATGCCGCCCGCGATGCTGGCTTGCTGCTTGTCGTTGGGCAGGCCCTTACCGGCGAAAAACTGTGCGCCGCCGTTTGAAAATTGAATAATAACCGGCGAGTTGAGGTCGCGGGCGGCTTCGAGCACGGCATTCACCGTGTCGGTACCAGTAACGTTGACGGCGGGCAGGGCGTAGCCGTGGGCTTTCGCGTGTTGGAAAAGAGCCTGCACTTCGTCGCCGTGCAGCACGCCGGCGCGCAGGCCGGTGAGGGTGGGTGTTGCCATGTAGAGAAAAGGCGCGGCGAAAAGACCCCGCGCCCGCAAAGAAACAACGACGCCGCTATTTTGGCTTCAATCAAGCTAAAGTCAGGCGGCCGGAACAGGAAAACGCCCGTTCTGTCGAGGGCAGCGGGACGGGGTTGTTATGAGTTATGAGTTATGCCCTCTTACCCGCCTATCCTCACGCCCTTCTAACAACTGGCTCCCCCTCTCCTTTTCGGAGAGGGGGCTGGGGGGTGAGGCGCCCACGTCAGAGCAGCGAAAAAGCATCCACTGCCCTAAAAGCGCGCTCAAGCAACCCCGTAGGCTAGTCGTGTCCCTCGCGCAACCGGCTGATAGTCGCCCTCAAGGAAACAATAGCCGCTTGTTGGGAAGCGATGAGCGCATCCCGGTCGGCCAGCTGCGAGCGTAGGCGAGCCAGTTCCTGCTCGGGAATAGAGCGCTCATCGATGTCACCGCCCTCGAAGAGCGCATTGAGGGCGACATCTTCCCGGGCGAGAGAGTAAGTGGTATACAGCCAATTGTAGCACCGGATACCCAGGTTCCAGTAGCCTCGGACTAAGAGAGCAACTAAGAAACAGCCAAACCAGGCCCCGACGAGGGCGATGAATATGCCGGGTATAATGTACATAATCAGCCCCATCATGGTCAGGCCGCCAACTATGCCCACGTAAGTAAACAACGCTTTGGCAGCGAAGACTACGACGCTGGGCAAGGAACCCACCAGCCAGGCGATGCCCGCCAGCCGGAGGCCGGAGGTTAGCGCTAGCCGACGGGTGCCGAAAAAGCGGAGAAAAAGCGCGCTGGCTAGCTCTGGCATACTGTCTAGCGATAAGGGTAACTGATGGGTGATTCGGCCCCAAGGCGGCAAGCTCAGCGGCTATCGTAAGAGAGCTGCTGCCATCTGAGCGAGCGGCTACTAGTGCGAAAAGTATAAGAAGCTGCTTAGGTTAGCTACCCTAGCGGTCCTTGTGAGCGCAGCGAAGCAATCGCACCTAAACGGCTGGGCTGAACAGGTGCGATTGCTTCGCCGCGCTCGCAATGACAAGTAGTTCTTGGATGGGTAGTACTACCTTAAACTGCTTCTATTAGTTAGTTGACCCGCAGAGCAGAATAGCTCCCAGGTAAGTCGGACCGGGTCATCGCCTCGCGGCTGAGCCGCCGCGGTGGCCGCTTTTTTCCGCCGGGCGACCAGCACCGCGAAGAGCGTAGTTAGCAGCCCAAAAAGGCTGCCCCCAACCCAAGCCGGATGGCGAGCGAAGAAGCGTGCTGCATTAGTTCGAGCGATGGGAGCCAGCGCGTAACAGGGTAATGATTTCTTCTTTGTCTTTGAGCTGGCTTTCCAGCAGGGCTATCTCCCGCTGGTAGCCGGCGGCTTCCTTTTTGGTAGCTTCCAGGTCGCGCTGGCAGTTGGCGAGCTGCGCGTGGTCGGCGGCGCGGCTGTCGGTAGTCTGCGGAACCGGGCCTTTGTTTTTCCTGGTATTGCTGTTCGCCGGGGCCGCGGGAGCTTCTCCGGTGAACGGTTCGCCTTCGCCGGTTAGCAGCCAACGGGCATTGACATTGCTAAAATGCTTTAGTACTTTAGCAATGTACTCGTGCTTTGGAGCGAGTTGCCGGCTGCCTATGTAGTTCTGGGTGTTGCTGTAACTATCTCCAATAGATTCGCTAAAAGCGCGTACACTTGTTGATAAGTGTTCAATCAGAAATTTTAGGCGCTGATTTATAGTTGGTTCGCTCACGTCCAATTAAATTCTCTAGTGATTAATCACTTTTGAAAAATCACTTGTGAATATCGTTGCGTATGTTTGTGACACGACACGACAACGTACCTGCAAGAAAGCAGGTAGCGGGCGAATCGTGTCAAACCCGGTATGCGCGCGCCGCTGAGTTGTGACCGCCAGAGGTTCTATCACCTCATGTCGTTGGTCTGCGAAGACTTGCCCAACACCACGGTAGATACGCTCGTGCGGGCCGGCCACGAGGCCACCACCGAGCAGCTCCGGGCCGTGCGCCAGTGCCGCAAAGTGCATCTGCCGTGGCTCATCGACCTGGTGCGGGTGGGGCTGCCTCACTTCCTCATTCCGGCCGAGTTGCTACCCGTGCCCCCGGCCCCGGTGGCCCCGCCTACCCCCGGTCCTTGAGCCTGCTACCTCATTCTCTTCCTCACGCTGCGCGTCAGCCCCCGATCCCGGCCCGCCAATCCAACCTGCTCCACCTTCGCCAATGTTGCTAGAACCGCTGCCCGGCGACGAGTTCGCCAACCTTACCCCGCAGGAGCACGCCGAGGCGCTGGCCCTGTACGCCGAGGCCGCATGCGCCCAGGCCCGTAGCCTGCACGCGCTGGCCCCCCACACCCCCGCCCACGAGGCATGCCTCGACAAATTAGCGCGCCTGCTAACCCTGCGCAAAGCGCACCAAGTACGTCGCCAAGAACTGGCCGACGACGAAGAGTTTACGACTTCGCGCCTAGCCTCGACGCAGTATTTGGAAAACGAGCGCAATTCTCATCTAGTATCGTGAGCTGCGTCGGTAGGTATTGATCGCTTGATCTTGGGCGGCTGGCCTGCGCCAAGTGGGATAGGACGCAGTGGGATGGTCCATTACCTAATTCAAAAAAGGGTTCACAAAAGGCTACCAAAAACTGAGGTGGTCTAGTCACGGTCACTGGCGTCAGGGCCAGGGCCGCGTCGAGGGCGGCCCGCAGCTCGGCCGGGGGCCGCTTGTGACCTTGCTTGCGGGCGGTTTCCAGCGCTGCCTCGTGGGCGCGGTTCAGGCGCGGGTTGATGCTGGCGTGCGGGGTGCCCTTCTGAACTTTCACCTGCCGGGCCTCGGCATCCCAGTGCTCGGGGCGCACTACGGCCCCGGTGCCCAGGCGCAGGCGGTTGCCTTCCCAAGTAATAGTGAACTGAATGGGGGCCGTGCCGTCAGCGGCGAGCGCGTCGAGGCGTAGCTGGCGGGTGATTTTTACGCTCGTAGCTGTTGTATTTAGATGGTGGGTAGGCGCCGCTGAAAGTGAAGCCGGAGAATATTATCCACCTTCTCTCTCGTGAGGGGCTTGCTCACTAACCCCGCGATATTGAGTTCGTCGAGGCGGCTCAGGTCGCGAGCGTCCATCGTGGTGGTGAGCATGACGACAACCGTGGCATCCCGCTGCGCCTGGGGCAACTGCCGGTAGGCCTCCAGAAACTGGATGCCGCTCAGGCCAGGCATATTCACGTCCAGCAGCAGCAGGGCAGGCTCTTGGAAGTCGGTGCTGTTTTGGAGAATATCCAGGGCCTGCCGGCCGTTTTCAGCTACCAAGATGTTATCCGAGACATTCAGACTTTTGAGTAGTAATTGGTTAAGGAAGTTATTAGTGGAATCATCATCCACTAGCAATATGCTGGAAAGCTTTTTCATAAAAAGGATACTAGCCAATCGGCTTACTGCCCTTGGATAGGGGCAGCGTAACAAGGAAAGTGGAACCTACATTGGGCTGGCTTTGCACGGTGAGGGTACCGCTCGCATTGTCCACCATTTTTTTCACCATGTAGAGACCCACGCCCGAGCCGGAAACGTGGGTGTGCAGGCGGCGGAAGAGCCGAAACAGCTCGCTCTGCTGTACTTCGTCGAGGCCCAAGCCGTTGTCTCGCACGGAGAGGACGAGTTGGTTGCGCTCGCCCGGATAGCAGCGCAGCCATATCTGGGCCGGGCGCGTTGTTGCCCGGTACTTGATGGCGTTGCTGAGCAGGTTATAGAGAATACTGCGTAGGGTCTTGGCCGAGAAGTGCACGGTGGGACATTCGTCCAGCCCGATAATAAGCGTAGCCTGCGCGGCCGTGAGTTCGGGGAGAATATCCAGCCGCACATTTTCGACCAAGGCGGGCAGGTCTACGGCCTCCGCCGGCTGGTCGAGCATGACTTGTTGCAGCCTGGTCACATCCGTGAGGTGCCCCAATGTTTGCTGAAAGCGCTGCACAGCTCCGTCCATCATATCCAGCAGGGTGGCCACTAGGTCGGCTTGCAGGGCCTGGGGCGGCAACTGCTGGCGCAGTGCCAGTAGTAGGCCCTCAATATTGGTGATGGGCGATTTGAGGTCGTGCGAAGCCGAGTAGACAAAGGTGTCCAGGTCGGTATTGGTGTGCGTAAGACGGGTGTTACTGTCCAGCAACTCCTGATTGGAAGTCAGCAGCCTTTGGTTGATGGCCGCTAACTCCTCGTTGAGCATTTGCACCTGCTGGCGCGCCAGCACTTGGTCGGTTACTTCGCTGGCTACGCACGCAATGCGAGTTACCTGCCCGTGCTCGTCGCGCAGCGATTGAAAAACAAAGCTGAAGTAGCCGACGGGGCTGGTATCGTGCCTTACTATGCGGGCCGGTAGCTCTTGCACAATAACGGGCTCGCTGCTGTTCCACGCCTGGGCCAGCAACTCGGGTATGCCCTGGCTGACTAGCTCCGGCAGCACGTCAAAATAGGGCCGGTCCAGCGCTTGCTCCGGAGTGCGATCCAGCAAGCGGGCCATGAGAGGGTTCAGCAACTCAAACACGTAGTCGGGGCCCTCCACCACCCAAATGGCGGCGGGCGCTTGTGCAAATACGGCTTCTACTAAGCGCCGCTGCGCCTCGCGCTGCTGCTGGGCTAGTACCTGCTCGGTTACATCGTAGATGAAAGCGGCTACGCCTACTATTATACCTTGTTCATAATAAGCCTGGTAGGCGAACGTAACGTAGCGCGGGCTGCCCGGCTGCAACTCGGCCAGGGGCATATTGAGCATGGTTTGGGGCTCGCCCGTGGTGAACACCTTATCGAGTAGCTGCACCAACCCGGCTACTTTCAGGTGTGGGTATACTTCTTCTACCTTGTGGCCGCGCAGGGAGTCAGCTTCCTGCTCCGGGGGAAACAACTCCAGAAAGGCCGGATTGAAGTAGTCAATGCGGTGGTCGGGTTCGCGTAGCAGCACAATGGCTACTGGCGTTTGCTCAAATATCTGGTAAAGCTCTTGCCGCTGCTGGGCTTGGCGCTGCGCCACGGCTAGTATGGCGGCTTGCAGCGTAGCGGCTTGGCGGCGGGCCAGCACCTGCTCCGTCACATCGACAGCAAAAACAAGAATGCCTTGCGTCTGCCCCTGCTTGTCGATTAGCGGCTGGTAGGTAAAGTCGAGATACTGGGTAGAGTTAGTTGGGTCGGCCTGCTGGAGAATAATGGCAATCTCGCGGCCATAGAAAGGCTCACCGCTGGTGTACACGCGGTCGAGCAGCGCAATAAAGCCCTGTTCGACAACCTCCGGCAGCGCATCGGCCACCCGCACTCCCAGCTTGGCCCGGCCGTCTGTGAGGTGCTTGTAGCCCTCATTGAAAAAGGAAAAGCGGTGCTGCGGGCCGCTGAGCGTTGCTACGGCCGCTGGCACCTGGCTCAGAATACGACTCAGTAGCTGCTGCTGCTCAGCTAGCTGCTGGGTGCGCTCCTGCACGCGGGCTTCCAACTCTCGGTTAAGGGCCTGAAGCTCTTGCTGGGTTCTGGCCAGGGCTGCGTTGGTGTTCAGGTATTCCTCGTTGCTGGCGGTCAGTTCTTCGTTGATGACGGCCAATTCCTCATTGAGTTCCTGAACTTTCTGGCGGGCCTGCACTTGAGGGGTTACCTCGTAGGCAAACACCAGAATGCCGTCAATCTCATGGTCCAGGTTGCGGTGCGCCTGGTAGATGAAGTTATAGTAGCGCTGCTCTAAGTCCGGCCGGCCTTCGTTGTAATGGTCGAGCTGCACGAGCATTTCCGAGGCGCGGAAGGTCTCCCCGGTTTGGTAAACGTTGTCGAGCAACTCAAAAATGGGCTGGTCGGCCAGCTCGGGCATTGCCACGGCAATGGGCAGGCCCACGAGCAAGCGGTCGCCAACCAGGGCTTGGTAGGCAGGGTTGACGAACTGAAACACGTGCTGCGGCCCCTCAAAAATGCAAATCATGGCCGGGGCCTGCTCAAACATCGTGTAGAGCTGCTGGCGCTCGCGCTCAGCCAGCTCTTGCGCCGCCTGGGCCTGGGCTAGCTGCGCCGCCGCCTGGCTGGCTCGCAGGGCTTCCTCCTCGGCCGAGAGCGGCTGGTTGCTCGTATCGGTGAAGCTGACCACCAACCGAGCGCCCTGGCGCTGGGCTACGACGTGGTAATACCCATCTTGGCCGTCGTGCTGATAGCTAAACCGATGCCGCGCGGGCTGCCCCGACAAAAACGTGTCACGGTAAAACGCAAAAATTCCCTCGTGGTGAGCGGCCGAGGGAAACAGCGTCAGAAAGGACTCGGGTGGGCGCGCAGGTAGCCTGAGTAGCTGCTGGGCGGCGGGGTTGAGGTATTCGTGGGTGAAATCAACAATGGTCGTTGCGTCGGCATCGAAGACGGGGCGAAGGAAGGAGATGCCGCTAAGCGAAACAGTTAACAGGGTATCTACTAAGCTAGTGGCGTCGGAAGGATGTTCCGACCACGCTGAAGCAGGCGTGTTGGGCATAAACTACTGGGGAGCTTGCTACGGGAAGAGTGGTGGGTGAGAATGCGAAAGGCCACTACCTGATTGGCCATAGCCAACAGGCAAGCAGACAAAATAATTTTCAGTCACTTGCCGAATTTTCTCTTCCGTTAGCGGCTTCCCAAAAGCCAGCGTAGGCGGGTAAGCATGTTTAGTTAAGGCAGGAGTGTTGTTTAACCAAAAGCGCATTGGGGAAAAGGATGGTAAGTAGTTCGGGGCAAGCTATGGCAGTCACAAAGATTTTTACCAAGCGCGTAGTTCAAACGTGAGGTGCCCTTTGGGGCTTTTGTCCGCCGGGCCTTGGCGTCCTAGTGCGCGGGGCGCACCACGGCCCCGGTGCCCAGGCGGTGCCCTTGACAGGCAATGGGGAGGTGGCTGGGGGCCGTGCCATTAGCGGCTAGTGCGTCGAGGCGCAGCTGGCGCGTAATCTTCATGCGCGGGCAAGGTAGTAAGGCCGCCCGTAATCCAGCCAAACACGGGCCGGCTACCGGGTGGCCCCGGTGCCGCTTACGAGTGGGCAGGGTTTCTTACGCCCGCCTCCTGTAATACCTGCCTGAATTGCTTCACCGTTTGGGCAAATAGGGTGGCATCGGCCACGGGGCGGGGGAGCTGGTGGTGGCCGCCCGCGTAGGCGGGGTTGGATTGCTGGAGCCAGCGGGTGGCCTGCTCGATGTCGGCAAACAAGCTGACGTTGAGGTGGGGCAGCTGCTGAATGACGTGCGTGGCGTGCGTCAGCCCGCGCAGGTGGGGCGCGTGCACCCAGGCCAGCTGCTTGATACCAGCCATTCGGAAGTGGGGAAAGAAGTGGGTGGACAGCCACGGGGCGACTTCCGGGGGCAGGCTCGTAATTTGGCTGTCATCGTTGAGTACGCGCGAATAGGCGTGCTCCACAAAGCACTCCGCCACTGCCAGGCAGGCGTACTGCACATCGGGCAGGGTAAGCGCCCCTTCCCACTCCACATACAGCCAGTTATTCCAGGAATCAAAATAAACGCTAACGTGGGGAGTAGCGCATAAAAGTTGCAAATTCATGGCAGACAACAGGCATAACGCCCAAAGTTCTTCTTGTCGAGGCGGCAGTGAACTAGTGGCCAAATGCAAAAAGCCTCCTGCCGGTATGGTGGAGGCTTTCTGTGGGTAGGATAGCGCAAAAGTTGAGAAGGTAGGGGTTATAGGCTCATGAGGTTGTTGCCTTCTCAAGTAATGGGGAGGTGGATGCAAGCCGTGCCGTTAGTGGCGAGCGCGTCGAATTGTAGCTAGTGAATAATTTTTTGTGCTTATAAATATTATATATTAACTATTTTATTTTTTATTGTTGTATAGATGATAGGGACAGAATTGCAGTTTTGTTGTCTTATAGTACCATTTTTGTCAGGACGCTTTTCTGCAAAGGTGGTTAGCGCCTTGCCGGGCAATAATCGACTGGAGCCAGGACGATACGGCCAATATCGAGGAGGCGCTAAATGAGCGCGCCGCCGACCGAGCAGAAGGGCAGGTTCGCTAAAAACTGCCACAGAAACTGCCACAGTAAAAATAAAAAAGCCCCTCACGATGCTGTGAGGAGCTTTTTAGTGGTCTCGTTAGGAATCGAACCTAAATCTAGAGCTTCGGAGGCTCCCATACTATCCGTTGTACTACGAGACCGGTGCGGGGCTGCAAAAGTAGCCACAAAAAAAGGCGCGACCAAATGCGCAGCAGTATTTCCTGCTTGACGGGCACAACCCTGAGCGCCGAAAATCGGTTAGCGTAGCCTGAACCCGTCAATCCTTACTCCACATGGACTCCACGAAAAAGAACTTGTACACGGCTGATGCTACGGCCGTAGGCGGTCGCAGCGGCCACGTACGCTCAGCCACCGGCGTTATTGACCTCGACATGTCGGTGCCCGAGGGCCTCGGCGGCAAAAAGAACGCCACGAACCCCGAGGAGCTGTTTGCGGCCGGCTATTCGTCTTGTTTTCAGCAGGCGTTGTTGGTTATCGCGCAGCGCGCCGGCGATAAGCTCGACCCCGGCACGGAAGTGAAATGCTCGGTGACGCTCTTTCAGGAAGGCGAGGGCTATGGCCTGAGCGCCGTGCTCGACGTAGACCTGAAATCCTTCGACCGCGATAAAACGATTGAGATGGTGCGCCAGGCCCACAAAATCTGCCCGTACTCGGTGGGTACCCGGGGCAACATGGAAGTAGAGTTGAAAGTCCAGGGCGAGCCGGTACCCGTGCAAGCCGAAGAAAACGTTGGGGTAGCCGAAGGCAAATAACCCGCGCCAGCAGCTACTTTGCAAGGTCCGTCTGCCCGGCAGGCGGACCTTTTTAGTGCACGATAACTTGATGGATAGTACGCAAGCTTTGCCACTGCCAACGGCCACCCGGCCCGGCTACGACCAGCAGCAATTGGCGGCCGCCCGCACCCGCATGGCCAACGAGCGCACCCTGCTTACCTACGTGCGTACCAGCCTGGCCCTGCTGGCCTTCGGGGCAAGGCGCTTGGGTACGGCGCGCTGGTGGCCAGCGCGACGATGCTGCTGATAGGGTGGGTACGGTTTCGTTTCCACCGGCGGCAGATCGAGGACTGCCGGCTACCGACTTAGGGAAGACTATGGCGCAGCAGTGGCTAGCCCGGGGCGGCTTTTTGCGGGTGGGTTACCCCCTGGGCCATACCTTTTGGGCGAATGCTTGCGTAAGAAGGGCTTTACTTCCGGGGCCAGCTTTTCCGGACCGCATTTGCTGATAACCATGAAAAAACTACTTCTTGCGCTAGGCAGCGCCGCGGCGCTGGCCTCCTGCCGCGAAACCAACACGGCCGTACAAAGCAATCCTTCCGCCACCGGCTCGCCCGAGAGCAAGGTGCTGCGCTTCGACACTACCTTCCTGAAAGCCGGCACGGCGCGGGCGTACCCGCACACGTACACGGGCCGCATGGTGGTAGGCGAAACCAAAAAAGTAACGGTGCCGGTCCAAATCGACTGGACCACGGTGGAGCAGGCGGGCTGCCCGCAGGTGGCCAGCCTGCAAGTGTACCAACTGAACGGGGGCGACCGCCGCACTACGTTGATGGCCAAGGCGATCCGCGATGGGGTGTGCAAGCCCGCGCAACGGCCGGCCGGTAATGCGCAAGCGGGCAGCGCCGCCACTTACGCGGGGGCGGCTTACCTCAAGCTCACCTGCGAGGCCCGCGAGATTCGCCGTACTACGTCGGTTACGTTCACGCTCAACGGGCTGGGCTACCACGATACGCTCGATGGTGACTCGACGGCTACCAGCAGCGTCCAGTAGCGCTTCTCCGGCAGTTGTTAAAAGCGCTATTCAGTAAGCAGGAAGCCCTGCTAACCGACTATAGGAGAGGGGCAACCTAAGTGATTACCCCGCCCACCAATTAAGCAGCTACCCCCATAAGAAAGCCCCGGCTACGCGTAGTCGGGGCTTTCTTAGTAATGAATGATAGTCGTTAGTTCAGGTAAACGCGGTGCGTCAGCTCGAAGCGATGAGGAGCGAAGGCGTTGTAGTAGGGCGCCGGGCCTTCAAAGGTGAGCACGTGCACCAGTGGAATGCCTTCGAGGCGGCTTTCAACCACGCGCACGGGATACACTTCGCCCTCGGTGGGCCAGTCGCCGCCATGGTTGGCGGGCCGATTATCGGCATCCACGCACCGGGCGTAATCGAGGTAAGGGGCCGCCGTAGTGGCCTCGGCCAGGGTGTAGCAAGCAACTTCCATAAGGCAAAAGTATGGTTTGCAGATAAATACGTAGCCTGCAACTTAATGGTTAAGCTAGGTTACCTGGTAAATATAAGCTCCCCAACACGGCAAATCCATAAGAAGTTTAGCAACTATCCCCAACTGGCCCGGCGGTGCCTACAAGGCTGCGTGCGTGGTGGCGGTAGCGCGGGTTATGCAGTCCGCGTTTCCTGGGCTCAAAAAACGCGGACTGCGTAGTCTACGCTACGGTCGCGGTGCTAGCTGAAGCCCAGCACCGGGTGCGGCTGATAAGGCTCTTCCAGTCGCTTTATCTCTTCCTCCGAAAGCTTGACGCCCACGGCGGCCACGGCGTCTTCGAGGTGGCCGGGCTTGCTGGCCCCCACGATGGGCGCGGTGATGATGGGCTTGCTCAGCAGCCAGGCCAGTGCAATTTGCGCGTTGGGCAGGCCGCGCGCCTGGGCGATTTCCGTTACGCGGTCGGCTACCGCGAAGTCGTCGTCGCGGCCGTAGAGGCTTTTACCAAAGGCATCGGTACGGGCGCGCTCGGTTTCGTTGCGCTCCCTCGAGCGGCCGCCCGTGAGCAGGCCCCGGGCCAGCGGCGACCACGGGATGACGCCGATTTTCTGGTCCTGGCACAGTGGCAGCATTTCGCGCTCCTCCTCGCGGTACACGAGGTTGTAGTGCGGCTGCATGCTTACGAAGCGCGTCCAGCCGTGCTGGTCGGCCAGGTACAGGGCCTGGGCAAACTGCCAGCTGTACATGCTGCTGGCCCCGATGTAGCGGGCCTTGCCGGCCTTCACCACGTCGTGCAGCGCCTCCAGCGTTTCCTCGATGGGCGTGTCGTAATCCCAGCGGTGAATCTGGTAGAGGTCCACGTAATCGGTACCCAGCCGCTTCAGGCTGGCGTCGATGGCGCTCAGGATGTGCTTGCGCGAGAGCCCTTTGTCATTTGGTCCCGGCCCCATGGGGTTGAATACTTTAGTTGCGAGCACGACTTCGTCGCGCTTGGCGAAGTCGCGCAGGGCGCGGCCGACGACTTCCTCGCTGGCCCCGTTGCTGTACACGTCGGCGGTATCGAAAAAATTAATGCCCAGCTCCAGCGCCTGCTGGATAAAGGGCCGGCTGGCGGCCTCGTCGAGCGCCCAGGGCCAGCGCTCGGTGGGTCGGCCGTAGGTCATGGTGCCCAGGCAGATTTTGGAAACCTGCAAGCCGGTGTTTCCTAAGCGGGTGAATTCCATAGTGGAAAAGAAGGAAGGATGAGAGTAATGGGAGTAGTGAGAGTAATAGAAGTAAAATGACCAACCTACAAAACGTCCGTCATGCTGAGCTTGCGAAGCATCTTCTCAGGTTAGCACGGCTTGTTTTGACGCGATGAACCTGATTAGGACAATTTTTGGCGGAGATAATTTTACCTGGGATGGAGTCTCGCGAGAGAGGAACTACACCATCGCTACCGACAACCACCTGCAACGGCAACACGAGCAATTCCAGCGCGGGAAGATGCTTCGCAAGCTCAGCATGACGGGCGTTTTGAACGTATGTCGAGTGTAGAGAGGCGGACCAAAGCCAATGGGCAATGGTAATAAACCGCAAAAACCCGCCTGGGTTACCAGACGGGCTTTTAATTCAAGCTTACAGTCAGCTTACTTGGCTTCGGCCAGCACTTCTTTCACGCGCTCGGCGGCGTCTTTCAGCAGCACGGCCGAGTACACTTTCAGGCCGCTTTCGTCGATGATGCGGGCACCTTCTTCGGCGTTGGTACCTTGCAGGCGCACGATGATGGGCACGCGGATGTCACCGATTTTCTTGTAGGCCTCAACCACCCCGTTGGCAACGCGGTCGCAACGCACGATACCGCCGAAGATGTTGATGAGGATGGCCTTCACGTTCGGATCCTTCAGGATGATGCGGAAGCCCGCCTCTACCGTCTGGGCATTGGCTCCACCGCCTACGTCGAGGAAGTTGGCAGGCTCGCCGCCGCTCAGCTTGATGATGTCCATCGTGGCCATGGCCAGGCCGGCACCGTTTACCATGCAGCCCACGTTGCCGTCGAGCTTCACGTAGTTCAGGTTCGACTCCGACGCCTCTACTTCCAGCGGGTCTTCCTCGTTGAGGTCGCGCAGGGCCACGAAGTCTTTGTGACGGTAGAGGGCGTTGTCGTCCAGGGTCACCTTGGCGTCAACGGCCAGGATTTTGTTGTCCGACGTTTTCAGCACCGGGTTGATCTCGAACATGGCCGAGTCGGTTTCGTCGTAGGCTTTGTACAGAGCCGTTACGAACTTCACCATCTCCTTGAACGCCTCGCCCGAGAGGCCCAGCCCGAAGGCAATTTTGCGAGCCTGGAAGCCTTGCAGGCCCACGGCGGGATCCACAAACTCCTTCTGGATTTTGTCGGGGTGCGCCTCGGCCACCTCTTCAATGTCCATGCCACCCTCGGTGGTGTAAATGATCACGTTCTTACCCGAGGTGCGGTCGAGCAGCACGCTCATGTAGAATTCCTGCGTGGGGCTCTCGCCGGGGTAGTACACGTCCTGGGCGATAAGCACTTTGTGCACCTTGCGGCCTTCGGCACCCGTCTGCTTGGTTACGAGCTGCATGCCGATGATCTGGCCGGCGATGTCCTTTACCTGCTCCAGGTTTTTGGCGAGCTTCACCCCGCCGCCCTTGCCCCGGCCGCCAGCATGAATCTGGGCCTTAATAACGTACCAGCTGGTGCCGGTTTGCTCGGTGAGCTTTTTGGCAGCTTCTACGGCTTCTTCGGCAGTGTCGGCGGTGATGCCTTCCTGCACGCGCACGCCGTACTTTTTCAGGATTTCCTTGCCTTGATACTCGTGAATGTTCATCGGAGGGGGTAGGGGTGGAGTATTTTATTGGCGCGAAGGTAGGGCCGGATGGGGTAATGGGAGTAATGAGAGTAGTTTGAGTAATGAGAGTAATGGGGGGATGTCATTCGAGTCATTACTCCCATTACTCAAACTACTCCCATTACTCTACCCCCAACGCTCGACCGGCTTTCCGCGTAGCTTTGCCCTGCTAACTCGTTTCTCTTTCTCTGCCTTGCTACAAGCCATCAACCTTCGCAAAAGCTACAATTCGCTGGAAGTGCTCAAGGGTATCGACCTCACCATTCAGCGGGCCGAGGTGGTGAGCATCGTGGGCTCGTCGGGGGCGGGCAAGAGCACGCTGCTGCACATTCTGGGCACCCTGGATAACCCCGACGGGGGCGAGGTGCTGTTCGACGGGCAATCCGTCACGAGCCTGGGCCGCACCGCGCTGGCCAAGTTTCGCAACCGCCACATCGGCTTCGTCTTTCAGTTTCACAACCTGCTGCCCGAGTTTACGGCCATCGAAAACGTGTGCCTGCCCGCCTACTTAGCCGACCGCTCGGAGAAAGAAGTGCGGGTGCGCGCTCGCGAGTTGCTCGGCCTGCTCAACCTCGACCACCGCGTCGACCACAAGCCCAGCGAGATGAGCGGGGGCGAGCAGCAGCGCGTATCGGTAGCCCGCGCCCTCATCAACTCGCCCGAAATCATCTTCGCCGACGAGCCCAGCGGCAACCTAGACTCGCGCAACGCGCAGGAGCTACACGAGCTGTTTTTCTGGCTGCGCAAGGAGTTCGGCCAAACTTTCGTCATCGTCACCCACAACGATACCCTGGCCCAAATGGCCGACCGCACCATCGTCATGCGCGACGGCCACATCCTGGAAGAATAAATGCAGCCCGTGGCGCAAGCTTTAGCTTGCGAGCGAGCAACTACGTAAGCACACGCCTGCTAACGTGGCTGCTCGCTGCGCTCGCCCGCAAGCTAAAGCTTACGCTACGGGCTGCTAAACTGCTTGGAAAATCGCCCTGTCGAAAACTAAATTTTAACGCCTCCAAAACGTGCTGATAGTCAGCACTAAATTTTACTAAAAAAATTGGCTTTACTGGCACCTTATTTGTCCTGATTGGGTTTGATATTCGTACTACCGAACGATAACCGGCCGCTGGCCACCTTACCCATGACCGAAGTCACCAAAGCCCCGAAAGAAGCTGCCGCCAAGAAAGCTGCTCCCCGTGCGGAGAGCTACGACCTTGCGAAGTCGGACGAGACGTTCGACCTGGCGAAGGACCTGGCGAAGTTCATCAAAGAAAACAAGCTCAGCACCCAGGTGCAGGGTAAAGAGTTTGTGAACGTGGAGGGCTGGCAGTACGCTGGCTCGCGCCTGGGCATCGTGCCCATCGTAGAGCACGTCATCAACCTTAGCAACGAGCAAGAGATTAAGTATCAGGCCAAGGTCACGCTGTTTGACCTGCGCCACCAGACGACCGTGGGGGCTGGCTTTGCCGTGTGCTCCAACAAGGAGAGCGGCAAGAAATTCTACCAGGAGTTTGCCATTGCCAGCATGGCCCAGACCCGCGCCATCGGCAAAGCGTACCGCAACATCCTGGCCTGGATTATCCGCGCCGCCGGCTATGAGCCCACGCCCGCCGAAGAAATGGAGTACAGCGGCAACGTGCCTACGCCCGCCGTGGCCCCGGCCGTGGTAGCCGAGCCCGCGCCCGTTATGCGCGCCGTAACCACGGCTCCCACCGCGCCGGCCGAAGCGCCGGTTGCCGAGGCCGCCGCTCCCGTGCAGTACGCCACGGCCAGCCAGAAAGAGGAAATTATCCGCCTGCTGAACCACCCGCTCATCACGCGGCAGGAGAAAACCAAGATGCTGCTCAACATCAACCGCCTCGACGAGGAGCGCGCCACCCAGGCCATTGCCAAGCTGCGCAAGGCCATTGAGGACCGCGAGGGTACGTCGGCCGTAGCGGCCTAAGTACTAGTTGAATTGAGAGTTAATAGTTGCAAAAAGCCTGGTGCCGGGAGGTGCCAGGCTTTTTTCGTTGGCATAGTAGCGATGGTGTAAAGATTGCCCGTAGTTTTAGCCAGCTTATTCATACTGCGCCCATGCCAATCGATTTTCCCCTGATAAAAGAAGCCAAGATTCAGTACGGCAATTTGGCACTGGCGGAGCTGTTAACTGTGCCGCTCGGAGTGGGAGTATGGTGGCTGGGGCTGCGGTTGCGGCGGGCCGGTAGCTGGCCGAAGCGGACGATGGGCGCGTTACTTTTACTAGTAGCCTTACTGTATAGCCTCGGCTGGCTGATTATTAACGGGTTGGTATTGGGAACGGGGCTAGGTTGGCTGTAAATGCAACAGCGACCCGGCAGCAGGAGTGAGGTGCGCCGTAAATTTGACCATATGTCTGCCCCTTCCGCTATTGCCGACCCGCTCGCTCTGCTGCGCCAGCACTGGGGCCACCAGCAGTTTCGGCCGGGCCAGCGGGAGATTATTGACGCCGTGCTGGCTGGGCGCGATGCGCTGGCCCTGCTGCCCACCGGCGGTGGCAAAAGCGTGTGCTTTCAGGTGCCGGCGCTGGCGCGGCCGGGCATCTGCGTGGTGGTGACGCCGCTCATCGCCCTCATGCGCGACCAGGTCGAAAACCTGCGGAAGCGCGGCCTCAAGGCCGAAGCCGTGTACGCGGGCATGAGCCACCAGGAAATCGACCAGGCGCTCGACAACTGCGTGTACGGCCGCGAGGTAAAGTTCTTGTACGTCAGTCCCGAGCGGCTGCTGACCGACCTCTTCCGGGCGCGGGTGGCGCGCATGAGCGTGGGCCTGCTGGCCATCGACGAGGCGCACTGCCTCTCGCAGTGGGGCTACGACTTCCGGCCGCCCTACCTGCGCATTGCCGAGCTGCGCGAGCTGCTGCCGCCCGACGTGCCGTGCATCGCGCTCACGGCCACGGCTACCGGCCAGGTGCGGCAGGACATCGTGGAAAAGCTGGGCTTCCGGCCCGGCTACGGCATCTTCACCCAGAGCTTTGCCCGGCCCAAGCTCTCGTATTCGGTATTGCCAACCGAGGACAAGCAGCGCCGCCTGCTGGAAGTGCTACGCGGTGTGGGACCCGGTAAAACGGGCATCGTGTACGCCCGCACCCGGCGTCAGGCCGAGGATACGGCCGCCTGGCTAAGTCAGCAAAAGCTACCTGCCGCGGCCTACCACGCCGGCCTGCCAGCCGAGCAACGTACCCGCATTCAGCAAGACTGGCTGGCCGATAAAACGCGCATCATCGTAGCTACCAATGCCTTCGGCATGGGGATCGACAAGCCCGACGTGCGCGTGGTGGCCCACCTCGACGCGCCCGCCACCCTCGAAGCCTACTACCAGGAGGCCGGCCGCGCCGGGCGCGACGGGCTCTACGCCTTCGCCGTGCTGCTCACCGGCCCGGCCGACGCCGACAACTTGCGCCGCCAGGCCACGCTGGCCCACCCCCCGCCCGACGTAGTGCGCCGCGTGTACCAGGCGCTGGCCAACTATTCGCGCACGGCCGTGGGCGGCGGCGAATTGGTCGCGTTTGATTTCGATCTCGGCCTGTTTGCCGAAACCTACCGGCTCAAGGCCCTCGATGCGCACCACGCGCTTAAGATGCTGGAGCAGCAGGGCTTCGTGCAGCTCACCGAGGCCGTGAGCCAGCCGGCCCGGGTGCAGCTCATTAGCAATCAGCAGGATCTGTATCACTTTCAAGTGGCCAATGCGCAGCATGATCAGCTCATCAAGGCATTGCTGCGCCTCTACGGCGGCGAGTTATTTGTGGCATTTCAGGCTATCTCGGAGAGCGCGCTGGCCCGGCACCTGCGCCAGAGTACCCAGGACGTAGCCCGCCAACTGCGCTACCTGCACAGCACCGGCGTGCTGCACTACCAGCCCCGGCGCGAGCTGCCGCAAGCGCTGTTTACCACGCCGCGCTACGACGCCGCTAAATTGCCGCTCGACGAGCGCCGCCTCCGGGCCGCCAAGCAGCTCACCGACTACCAGACCGCCGCCGTTATCGACTACGCTACCAGCGCCACGCGCTGCCGCCAGCAGCAGCTACTCGATTACTTCGCCGAGCCCGATGCCCCGGCCTGCGGCGTGTGCGACGTATGCCTGGCCCGCAAAAAAGCCCGGCAAGCGCCCCCAAGCACTGCCGGGCTACAAGTAGCCTTGCTCGAATTACTGCGCGCCGCGCCGCTGCTGCCGCGCCAGGTAATAACCCGCTACCCAACCATCGAAGCTACAGTCGTGACCGCCACCCTGCGCGAGCTTGTCGAGCTCGGTAAGCTCGCGTACGCGCCCGACGGCCGCCTAACTACGACGTAACGGCGGGCTGTAGCGTAAGCTTTAGCTTGCGAGCGAGCGCCAGCGAGCAATTACGTAAGGAGACGTTCGCCTACGCAGTTGCTCGCTGGCGCTCGCTCGCAAGCTAAAGCTTACGCTACAGCCCGCCGTCATAGCCCGCATTACTGCTGGTAGGCCATGATGCCGCCTTGCAGGTTGCGCACGTTGGTAAAGCCCTGCTGGGTCAGGAAGGCTTTGGCAGAGGCCGAGCGGGCGCCGCTTTTGCAATGCACAATAACTTCTTGGTCTTTGAGGTCTTCCAGGTCGTCGAGCTTGGTGGGCAGGGTGCCGAGCGGAATGTTCTGGCTGCCGCTGATGCGGCTTTCCTCAAATTCCCAGGGCTCGCGCACGTCGATAATAGTGGGCGTTTCGCCGGCTTGCTGCCGCTGCTTTAGCTCGGAGGAAGTGATGTCGGACATAGAAAATGGGCTGAAAGATAAGGGCTTATTCCACCGCCAGGCGGCGGGTGGCAATGCTACCATCGGGCAAAGTTAGCTGCACCAGGTAGACCCCGGCGGCCAGGCTGGCGGGCAGGCGCAGGGTGGGCCGGCCGGCCTCGGCGGCTGGCTGCTGCCACACCGGGCGGCCCAGCACGTCGAGTACCGCCGCCCGGCGGAAGGCCGGTCCGCTCACGGCTACCGTAGTGCCGGTGGGGGCGGGGTTGGGGTAGATATTAAACTGCGCATTGATAGCCTGCTGCGCCTGGGTAGCCAACACGTTGTTATTCATCACGGCGCGCATCATGATGGTGCCCGGCGTGGAAAGCGTGGGCTGCGACCAGGTATTATTCTGACCGAAATAAAAGAGCGACGGCGCGGTAGTAGTGTTGTTCAAATCGAAGCCGTAGGGCAAAAACTGCCCGCCCGATACCTGCCCGTAGCCGAAGTAAAATCGTCCTGATACCGCTACGGGTCTGCTGAAGGTAATTTCTACGAAGCCCGGGCCGGCCGCCGAGGCGGTGTTGGTCAGGACGGCCGTTTGGGTAGCGAGCGGGGTGGTGCCGGGCTTGCCGTTGTCATCGGCCCACACGGCCACGATGACCGAGCGATTCTGATAGTTTTCGCCGCCCTGGGCCAGCGGGATATTATTGAAAATCGGGGCCAGCCGGATGGCCTGTACCTGGTCATTCTTTGCCGCTACAACGGGGTAGGCGTAGTACGTCACCGGCCCCCCGCTAATGGCGGGCAGCGTTAGAAATGACTCGGCCGTGCCATCGTCGAAGGCGTAGTAATTAGCCAGGTCCAGGTCGCGGTAAGTGGTATCGTTGGGAAGGGTGAGTGGGTTGGTTTCGTTGGTTTGCAGAGCCAGTGTGTAGCGGTAGCGGCGGGCGGCAGTAGCATCGGTCGGCAGCGGGGCCGTGCGCGCATCGCCGGTGATGACGACCTGGCGCGCCCCGGCCAGCAGCGGCTGATTGTTAGCCACCCAAGTGCCCCCGCCAAAGCCACCGCCGGTGAGCTCGCGCACCGTGCCCAGCCAGCTGATGGGCGTGGGGTTGCCGCTGCGTAGCAAGTTGTTGACGGTAGCCGTCAGGGTAGGATTGAGCGGACTGGTCGTACTGGCGGCGTACTGCCAGGCGGGCATGGCCGTGAAGCTCTGGAGCGGGCTGCTCAGTCCCCGGCTGGTAGCAATGTCTTGAAAAACAGTGTCGTTGGCCGCTCGGTTGTTATTTAAGTAAATGTAATCCAACCCAAAAGCATCGCGGCTCGACGCCCGGTTGCCCGAGGTCCGAAACCGAAACCGAAAGTTGCTGTGTAAATAGCTGCTCTGGTTGAGGGCAAAAATCTGCTGCCGAAACGCGGTGGTTTTACCTTCCGCATTGTACGTCCAGATGCTGTTCCAGCGCCCCACGTTGTCTAAAAACTCCAGCGTCAGGAAGACCGGGGTGCCGGAGCCGCTGGCCACGGGGGAGCCCGCCAGTGTGCCCGCCTGCCAGGCGTAGCTCAGGTAGAGGTTGCTGCCCGTTGAGTAGCTGCTCAGGTCGATGGGCTGCGAGGTGAGGGTATCGGTGGCGCTGTAGATGGAAGCCGAGCCGGGCGTGTAAGCCAGGCCGTTGGCCCGCAGGCCGTCGAGCGTGACGGTGCCGCGGGTGAGCGGCTCGCGGGCGAGGCGGTTGCTTACGTAGGCCCCGCCCCCGGCGTAGTTCTGGGTGAGGCCGCTGCCATCGGGATAGCTGGTCGTCTGATTTTGCCAGCGCAGGGCACTGGGCTGGCCATCGCGCGGCAGCGTAAAGTCCTCGAAAAAAGGTAGCGCCAGGGCCGCCGTGCGCTGCCCGGCCGGGGCCAGCGGGAGCTGGCTGGCCACCCGGCCGGGGTCGGCCAGCAGGGGCTGGGGCGTGAGGACGAGGGGCGTGGTTTGGGCGCGGGCCGCCAGGCCCAGCAACACGGCTGGCAACGTTACTAAGCGGAGCAGTGGGCGCATAGAGTTGGGCAATAAAAATGGCTGGGCAAAACAACGAGCAAAAGCGGCCGGGCGGTGCGAAGGCCACGAAAAAAGCAACCCCACCCGGCCGTCAGCATTACAGCCGAAGCGGCGGGCGGGGTTGCTTGTTACGGCGGCCAGGGGCCGGGCGGCCGAAAAAAACGGGTGCGCGGCGCTTATTCAGCCACCCACAAATCTACCAGCTGGCCCATGCGGATGGTGGCGCCGGGGGCGGCTACGGGCCGCTGGCGCACCACGGTACCGGGCGTCTGGCCAGCCTCGGCGGCCTGCTTGAATACTTCGCCCACTTCGAGGTGCTGGCCGGCGAGCAGGGTGCGGGCCTCGTCCTCGGGCATGTTGACGAGGTTGGGAATTTCAAATTCGGTATTACCCAGGCCATCGCCCACTTCCAGGTCGACCTTGGTACCCTTGGCGATGGGGGCGCCGGGGGCGATTTCCTGGCCGTTCACCAGTTGCTTGAGTACGGCGTTCTGCGCCACGTTGGGCACCAGCTTGATCTGGCCGATTTCGAGGTCGTAGCTCTTCAGAATCAGTTGGGCGTTTTTCACCGAGCCATCCACCAGCTTGGGCATTTTGATAACCGGCGGGCGGCGCATGGCCACCGAGATGTAGATTTTGCGGTCTTCCTTCACCTTCTCGCCCGGCGCGGGCTCCTGGGTGAGCACGGTCATGGGGCGGGTGCCGGGCGCGTAGCTGCTGTCGTCCACGAAGTAAGCTAAGTTGCGCTCGTCGAGGTAGTTTTCGAGGTCAGCCAGGTTCATGCCCGTCACCTTGGGCACCACGATGGTTTCGCCGTGGTGCGTGGTGATGGGCAGGTACACGTAGAAAAAGCCCAGCACCAGCGCCGCCCCCAGCGCCACAATGAGCGCCAAGTGCTTAAACACGTCAAACCAGGTATCAGATTTAAAAAAAGACATTGCGGGGTAAGCTGAGAAAGAAATGTAGGGTAAGCTTTAGCTTGCCCGGCGCAAGGGTAGTACCGTCCAAACGCCGGGCAAGCTAAAGCTTACCCTACCTGTTTGGCTTGGCGGGCTTTACCAAAATCCAGGATGCGGTCGATAAACTGGTACGGCGTGTAGCCAGCCAGCGCCGTTTGGTGGAAAATGCAGGTCGCGGGCGTCATACCGGGCAGGGAATTGACTTCAATAATAAGCACTTCGATAGCGCCCGACTGCCGCACGCGCACGAAGGCGTCGATGCGGGCGTAGCCTTCGATGTGCAAAATCTCGGCCACTTGCCGCAGCACGCGCTTTACCTCGTCGGAGATGCGCTGGCGCTCGGCGGGGTCCTGGGCGTAGCGGGCGGGGGTAATGTTCTGGCCTTCGCCGGCCAGAAACTTCTCTTCCAGACTCAGTACTTCGCCGGTCGCCAGGGCCTCGCTGGCCTCGAACACCTCGATTTGCAGCTGGCCTTGCTCGTCGTACGAGGTCAACAAACCACCCGTGATTTCCAAGAACTTAGCCGCGTCGTCGGGACCGATGAGCGTTTCCACCAGGAAGGCGTCTTTCTGCGGAAATTCTTCCTTGAAGCCCAGGTGCAGCACCGCGGCCGGGCCCGCCAGCAGCGGCTCCTCGCGTCGGAAAATCTGCTCGCTGAAGGCGGCCAGCTCGGCGCGGTTCTTGATTTTTTTCACCGCCGATGAGCAGCCGTCGTCGGCCGGCTTGGCGATGAAGGGGTAGCCAAACTGCGCTTCGAGGCTGCGGTAGAAGGCCTCGGGGTCGGCGGCCCACTCCAGGCGCTGGGCCAGGCGGTGGTCGGCCACGCGCAGGCCCGCCTCGCGCAGGCGGCGGTTGGTTTCAAACTTGTTGATGGTCACGGCCGAACTGGCCGCGCCCGAGCCGTTGTAGGGCAGGCCGTATTTTTCCAGCTCCTGCTGCAAGGCCCCGTCCTCGCCGGGGCGGCCGTGCAGGGCGATAAACACCTCATCGACACGCTCGGCCAGCTCCGCAAACGAGAGGCGGCGCGGCGCGGCTACCGGCTGCCCGGCGTAGGTGCCAGTGATGCCGCTGGCCTCCTGCCGGATGCGGGCCAGTACCGGGTGGCTGGGTTCCCCGGCCTCGGCGTGCTCGATTTTCTCGCGGATGTCGTCGGCGTTGTCCTTGAGCATCACGTTGATGGGGAGCTCGTAGAGGCGGAATTCCTCGCTGTTGCCCGCCAGGAACACCGGGATGGGGCGGTACTTTACCGACGACGAGAGCTTCTCGTAGATGTTGCGCCCGCTCTCCACCGAAATGTGGCGCTCCGACGAGTAGCCGCCCATAATCACGGCCACCCGGATGCGGTCGTCCTGCACCTGCTGGCGCGACTTAATATCACTGTCGAGCTGCGCCAGGGTCGCGCCCAGCTGCACCGGCTTCATGCCGTTGCGGCGGCGGGCGGCCAGCGAGGTGCGGATGATGTAGGTCAGAAACTGGCTGGGATTCAAGCCAATCTCCGCTGCCTGGTGGAAGAAAAACGAGGCCGGCAGCATGCCGCTCGTCGTGTTCGGGTCGTTGAGGAAGATGGTGCCATCGGCTTGGATGAAGCCATCCAACCGGGCGTACACCTCGAAGCCGAAGGTGGCGAACATCTTCTGCGCCTCCTGCCGGATGCGCTCGATGTCGGCCTCGGGCAGGTCGATGGGCGTCACCTTGCGGGCCAGGCCGGGCAGGTACTTGGCGCGGTAGTCGAACACTTCGGTGCCCTTGACAATCTCGGTGGGCGGGAGGGCCAGCGGCTGGCCGTTCTCATCCTCTACCACGATGCAGGAGAATTCGCGGCCAGCCACGAATTGCTCAATTAGGACTTGCGTTTCGCCGGTGAGGCTGGTAAAATACAGCCAATCATCAACCTTAAACGCGCCTCTATCTTCTGGTTTGAAGTGCTGATTGATGAAGTCAAAAAGCGCTTCGGGATGAGCAAACGTTTCTTCGGGTAGCTTCTGGATGTGAAGGTTACTGATTAATTCAGCTTTAATTGGCAGGCCAATGCCCTCACGAATGTCAGCTAGTTGGCGTACCCAAGCTAGCTGTTCAGCTTCAGTCATTTCTTTCCACTCACTACGAGTAAGACTGCGTTCAAATCTTGCTTTAGCTAGAGCATCTTGAAACTGTAGCGGATCCTCCTCGCGCACAATACTCACGCCAATGCTGCTGCCTTGTCGTGGGGCTTTTACCACTAGCGGTAAGCCAAGCTCTTTTACTAAGCTTGCTAAATTTAAGCCTTGTAAATTGTTATTTACAGGATTGTTAGAGTCTATGACCCGAAACTTCGGCGTCGGCAGCCCCGCTGCCTGCATCAGCTTCTTCTGCGCGATTTTATCAATGCCAATGGCCGAAGGCAAAATCCCCGAGCCCGAGTACGGAATGCCCACCCATTCCAGCAAACCCTGAATGGCGCCGTCCTCGCCGCCCGGGCCGTGCAGGGCCAGGAAGGCAAAGTCCATGAGCTGGGGCAGCTCGCTGGCCTCGACCTGGCGGCCGACGTGGCTGATGAGCTCGCGCAGCGCCTCGGCGCTGAGCTCGCCCAGGTTTTCGAGGTAGAGCTGCCAGGGGTGGCGGCTGGCCGGGTAGGCCGCCACGGGCGGGTAAAAGTCGCGGATGGTGCCCTTGTAGAGGTATTGCCAGTCGAGCAGGATGAAGTGCCCCTGGCTATCGACGAAAATAGGAACGGGCTGAAACAGACCCTTATCCAGATTGTCAAACACGGTGCGCCCGCCGGCGAACGAAATCTCGCGCTCGCGCGAGGTGCCCCCAAAGAAAATGCCGATTCTCATCATACTACCCACAAAGGTAGCTTGTAGGGTAAGCTTTAGCTTGCCCGGCGTGAGGGTAGTACCGCCCGGGCGCCGGGCAAGCGGAAGCTTACCCTACAGGCTGACAAAACCAGTCGCTGGCGCCGCCGTTAGTACCTTGCCGGGCCTATCTACGGCAAGCCAAAGCTCACCCAACCTTTCATGAACACCCTCGCCAACTACAACTTCAACGGCCGCCGCGCCGTGACGCGCGTCGATTTCAACGTGCCGCTCGATAAAGATCTGCACATCACCGACGATACCCGCATCCGGGCCGCGACGCCCACGATTGCTAAAATTCTCCAGGATGGCGGCGCGGTGGTGCTGCTCTCGCACCTGGGCCGGCCCAAGGGCGGCTACGAAAAGAAATACTCGCTCGAAAGCCTGCGCCAGCGCTTGCAGCAGGAGTACGGCCGCGACGTACTCTGGGGCGGCGACGTGCTCAGCGATGAGGCGCTGGCCGCTGCCCAGGGCTTGCAGCCCGGCCAGGTGCTGCTGCTCGACAACGTGCGCTTTCACCCCGAGGAAGAAGCTGGTGACGAGGCCTTTGCCCAGCGCCTGGCCCGCCTCGGCGACGTGTACGTCAACGACGCCTTCGGCGCGGCACACCGTCGCCACGCCTCCACGGCCGTGATGGCCCACTCCTTCGCGCCCCAGGACCGCGTGGGCGGCTACCTGCTGCAAGGCGAGCTCGACAACGCCCAGAAAGTGCTCGACAACCCCCAGCGGCCTTTCACGGCCATCATGGGCGGGGCCAAGATTTCGGACAAGATTCTCATCATCGAGCGCCTGCTCGACAAGGTTGACAACCTGCTCATCGGCGGTGGCATGGCCTACACCTTCGCCGTGGCGCAGGGCGGCTCGGTGGGCAATTCGCTGCTCGAAGCTGATAAAGTAGATTTAGCCAAGAGCCTCATTGCGAAGGCCAAAGAAAAGGGCGTAAACCTGGTGCTGCCCAGCGACAGCCTCATCGCCGACAAATTTGCCAACGACGCCAACGTGGACGTGGCCTCCAACCATAACATCCCCACCGGCTGGATGGGCCTTGACCTTGGCCCCGACTCCCGCGAGGAGTTTGCCGGCATCATTCAGGACTCCAAAACCATTCTCTGGAACGGCCCGATGGGCGTGTTTGAGATGAGTAACTTCTCGCTGGGCACCGAGTACGTGGCCCGCGCCATCGCCGAGGCTACCGAGGCCGGCGCCTACTCGCTCATCGGGGGCGGCGATTCGGCGGCGGCCGTGCAGCAACTCGGCTACGGCGACCGCGTGAGCTACATCAGCACCGGCGGCGGCGCGTTGCTGGAGTTTATGGAAGGCAAGGAGCTGCCCGGCGTAACGGCGCTGGGCTAGTTACGGGCTGCAACTCACTTAAAAAAACCTGATCGGCTGACGGTCAGGTTTTTTTGTGGTTTCGCAACGGCACGGGGGCTTCGGAAGTATAGGTAGCACACTCTTTCCAACCCTTTTCCATGACGAACCACGAAGCAGCGTACGCCGCAATGGCGCGCCTCGCCTACCGCGAACTCACCGATCAGCGCCCGCAGTGGGAGCAGCGCAGCCCCGCCATGGTGGCTGACTTTGAGCAACTCAATCATTTTCTGGAAGCGTTCGAGCAAGTAGCCCAGCGCACCGGTACCCAGGCCGGCCAGGGCGAGCTCGACGCCCGCGACCGCGCCGAGCACGACGCCGAAATCGCCGCCGGCCGCGTAGTGCGTGGGCTGCGCGTGTTGCAGCTCAGCGTGCATAATCCGGCCCTGGCCGGCGCGGCGGGCTACACGCCCAACGCGCTCAATCCCCTGCACGGCCCCGACCTGCTGGCCGCGCTCAATACCATCGCCGGGGCCGCCGCGGGCGTAGCCCCGCTGCTGGCCCACGAGGGCGTTACGGCCGCGCACCTAAAAGCGCTCGACGACGCCATTGCGCGCTACACCTCCCTGGCCGACCTCAACAGCAGTACGGTGGCCCAGGGCGCGGCCAGCAGTGGAAGCGTACGCCAAGTGGTGAAGGGCCTGCGCGGCGTGCTGCATCGCCTCGACGCCCGCATCGACAACCTGCGCGATGATATCCCCGGCCTGGCCCAGCGCTACGACGAGGCCCGTAGCGCCGACGGCACCTACGTGGCCCAAAGCAGCGGCCCCGGCCCACTCGAAGGCGGCGACGGCTCGGATGGTGGCATTGGCCGCGCGGCGGCGGGCAACGCCTTCGGCCCCGAGCCCGGGCCGGAGCAGCAAGCACCGGGGCAGCCCGGGCGACAGCCGAGCTAGCAACGGCGATCGACCTACGTGAAAAAGCCCCGGCTGCTTCGGCAGGCGGGGCTTTTAGCTGAGTAGCTATTTGGTAATGGGCTATTTCGACGGAGCAGCTTTGGCTTCCAGCGCGGCCAGCAGCGCGGTGGCGGCTTGCTCGATGTCGCGGTAACCATGCTGGGCAGCGCGCTCCTTGGTTGCGATGAGGCCGTCGCGGTGCACGGTTTTAAAATCACCGTACGGAAATTTATAGCGCTTGCCTATGCTCGCGTCCTCGTTTTGATCTTCGCCGAGGTGCCACAGGGCGTATTCCCCGATCTGGTGCCTTTCGAGGTAAGTGTCTTCGGTGGCGGTGTTGGGATTGTGCTGGCGCCAGTGCCCCGCGTCGTTGGTGATTCGGTCGTTTTTGATGAGGTTGTAGGCGAAAGCGACGGCGGCTTTATTCAGGATGACGGACATGACAGGCAGGTGGAAGGGTTTGGGTTGCCTACGTAGTGATCTGGCGGTTGGGTTGGGTGCCGCTCGTGCTTGGGCTTGACGATGAGGGGGGGTGAAAGTTGGCGGGCGCTTCCCCGCCAGCTGCCCGGTAGAGCCGTCGCGCGGCTCCCGGCTAGTTCACGTACAATGCTTCCAGCTTCTGGCCCATGCTCTTGAAGCCCCGGCCGGGCAGCCGGCCGGTGAGGCGAGTGGCCAGCGCCTGCGCCTCGGGCGTGGTGAGCACGGCCAGCTCGTGCAGCCAGCCCAGGCGCCGCAGCTGGGGCTCGATGAGCCCCAGCGGGTTGATGGGCGCGTACTCGCGGCGCAGATACGCCTTGGTGTGATCCTCGGTTTGTTTGATGAAGGCGCGCAGTGCCTGGCGGTCGCGGGGATGGTCGGCCAGGGCTACCCGCAGGTGTGCCGTGTGGATGATAGCCTGGTGCCACCAGTTTTGCCAGGCGTAGAGCAGGAAGAGGCTCAGCCCGAATAAGGCCCCGCCCACGTACACCCAGAAGTCTTCGGGTAATTGGTTGGAGTCAAGATACAGATGGCGGGCGATGTTGGCCAGGCCCCACAGGGCCCCGATCGCTACCCAGCGCAGGTTTCTGCCCGGCAGCGTGCGCCGGTACTCCAGCTTGATGGGTAGTACTTCTTCGTAAGGAATTTCGACCGCAATATCGACCGCGCCCCGGCCGTCGCGCTGGCTCACGAAAAAGCCATCTTTGCGCAGGGCAAACTGGGTGGAGCGGGTGAGCTGACTTTGCTGAAACTGCATAAAAAATAAGGAGGCAAGCCGCTGAAGATAAGCAGGAAATCAACGCGGCAGTGCCCGGCAAAAGCCCCCGCTAGCGCCCAAACGTAAGGGTCAGCGGCGACGACGAAAAACACAAAATAAATAGCCCCACCATTACCCAGCCCAGCACCCGGCGGCCGGGGCTCAGGGGGGTATCGTCGGGCGCGGCGGGGTGGTAGATGCCCGAAAGCCGGCCCAGCAGCAGCCCGAATACCAGCCAGCCCGGCTGGCCCAGCGTGCCCGGCCAGATGGTCGCCACGCCGATCTGCGCCGCCCATACTACGGCCCCCACTACCAGCCCCCAGCGCCACCGGGGCAGCAGCTTCCAAAAGACCGCGGCCAGGTACAAGGCGTAGGGCACGCCCCCGTAGAGCCAGGTTTGCCAATCGCTGCGCAAAGAGAACAAGCCCAGCCCGGCGTAGAAAATAAACGCCACGAAAAACAGCGCCGACAGCCGCCCCGCCCGGCGCGGCCCCAACAGCCCGTATAGGATGTGCCCCCCGTCGAGCTGGCCAATGGGCAGCAAATTGAGGGCCGTGAAAAACAGGCTGAACTCCCCGGCCACCAGCAGCGGGTAGCGCAGCAGCAGGTTGGGCGGGGGCAGGCGGTGCGGGTCGGCAAAGGCGGCTTCGAGCCAGCGGTAAAGCAGCGGCTGGGCCAGCGTAAACTCGGGGGCCGGGTAGCGGGCCAGGCTGCGGGTCGTCACGAGCAAATACTCGGCCTGGTCGGGTAAATGGGTAAAGGCATAGATGAGCAGCGGCACCGCCACCAGCAGTCCCGCCAGCGGCCCGGCCAACCCGATGTCGAAAAACTCGCGCCGCGAAAATATCCGCTCCTTAATCCGAATTACCGCCCCGAACGTGCCCAGGCCAAACGGCATGGGCAGAAAAAACGGCAGCGTAGTACGCACCTTATTATACCGCGCCGTGAAATAGTGCCCAAACTCGTGCACCGCCAGCACCCCCAGAAACGGCCCCGCGTACAGCAGCCCCCAGCCCAGCTGCTGCCAGCGCTCGGCCGCTGGCAGGTCAAATACGTCGAGCGCCAGCCAGTCTACGGGGCCGCTGCGCACGAGCTGCACGCCCGCCAGCGTCGCCGTGGCCAGCGTGATGAAAAACAGCAGCGTATGCAGCGCGTAGCGCCAGCCCGGCCGCAGGGGCGGCCGCTCGTAGCGGCGAAACAGCCGCTGCGCCCAGGCCCGGCGGGCGGGCGCAGAGTCGGCGACGGCATCGGCGGGCCAGCCGGCCAGCGGCTCGGTAGGTGGCTCAGGCGGTTGGGGTGGGAGCGAGGGGTTCAGGGTATTCGGAAGGAAAGGCGCGCAGGGCCGCGGGCAGCGCCGTGGTGAGGGTGAGGGGCGGGGCCAGGTGCAGCACCCGCAGCCCCAGGCGGCGGGCCGTGGCAATGTGCTGCGGGCTGTCTTCAATAAATAACGTGTCGGCGGGCTGCCAGTTCATTTCGCGCAGGGCGTGGTGAAATATCTCCTCGCCGGGCTTGCGGTGACCTACTTCCTGCGAATAAAACACGCGGTCGAGGCAATCGGCAATGCCATTCTTGAAGCCGTACTGCTGGGCCAGGCGGCGGTTTACTTCCTCAATGTGCAGCTGGTTGGTATTGGACAGCAAGGCCGTGGCGTGGCCCTGCCGCCGCAGCTCACCGATGAGGGCCAGCCGCTCGGCGGGTACGTCGAGCAGCAGGGCGTTCCAGGCGGCGTCGATTTCGGCGTCGGTAGCATCGAGGTCGTACAGCTCGCGCAGGCCCTGCCGAAACTCGGCGGGCGAAATGCGGCCGGTTTCCACCAGGTCGAACAGCTCGGCCTGGCTGGCTTGGCTGTACTCGGCGGCCAGCCCGCGGCGGCTCAGGCGGCGAAAGGCTTCGGGGGTGCGGGCGTAGTCGATGTCGATGATGACGCCGCCAAAATCAAACAGGAGGTTGGGAAGCATGGGAGAGACTGCTGGCTAGGCCCAAAGGCCACGAGCCCGCAAAGTTCGGACTGAAAAGATGCCAAACTGCGCCTGAATGCACAGCAGTTTCGACGGCTCGTCGTAACTTTACGGCGTCGGCTACCCTCGGGTGGCGGCACCGGGCCTATAGCTCAATCGGTTAGAGCAGCTGACTCATAATCAGCAGGTCACTGGTTCGATTCCAGTTGGGCCCACCAGAAGGTCCTTAGCAAGTGCGCTAAGGACCTTTTTTTGTATGCCCCCGGGTTAGACCTAGGTACGGTATGCTGCTTTTCTCAAGGAATCGGCAACGAGCAGGAGTTGGGTAGCCTTACTTAAACTGATCGGATGACGGGTGGTTGGCGCAGGCCGTCCCGAGGAAAGTAGGCTCGGCATGATGCTCGTTAAAAGCGCTTCGCTTAAACTAGTGGGTGCTTCGGATTACTGTATGAGTATCGGTTGGCTATGAAGTAGCCTTAGCAGGTCTTCAGGAAGCACTGAAAGATTGGGCAAACCATTTGTTCGGGTACGTAGCGCGAAGCAAGCGTACTTAAGCGGCGCGACTGAACAGACGCGATTACTTTGCCTTACGCGTGAGGATAGGTGCTTATAGGTCGGCGCGATGCCTCAACGATTTCTTGCTACGCAGCTTGCAAGGGTAGGGGTATACCGCCGAGCCAGCCCCGTATAATTGCGCAATTTTAAAAATACAGGTATTTATACGCTGGCGTTGAAAATAGCCTGGACCGGTACTTTGCGCTCGCTCTGATTGTCAGGGTGGGCCGGTGCCGAAAAGCCCTGATCGAGTAGGCGCAAACTCCAAACTATTACCAAGCTATGGCAAATACGCTCGCGCCGGGTCAGCAACTGACCGTAAACCAATCCCTTATCTCGCCCAATGGGGTATGGCAACTGATACTGCAACAAGATGGTAACCTGGTGCTGTACCGTCGGGCAAACCACCACCCCACATGGGCCACGGGCACGAACGGCAAAGACGTGCAACGGGCGGTGATGCAGGAAGATGGCAATTTTGTGCTCTACACCTTCGCCAACCAACCCGTTTGGGCATCCCACACGAACGGCAAAAACCATTCTTCTCTGGTGCTGCAAGATGACGGCAACTTAGTTATCTACCTGCCCAAAGTGCCCGTGTGGGCGAGCAACACTAATCAAGCATAGAAACTGTTTAGAAAGGCTACCCCTTACTCGCGTGCTGGCTATTTATCCAGTGTCCGCTTGCCGAAGCCTCTTGCGTGCTTCACCCGGACTATTCACCGCGCTGCTCACCCGTGAGCCAAGCCACTGGCCAGTAATAAAAAAGCCCGCTAATAAGCGGGCTTTTTTATTACTGGCCAGTGGCTTGGCTCACGGGGTAATTGGTTGGCGAGGCAACGCCGCCCGGTAAGTCGCGTCGCATTACCGGTGCGGCATCGCTGGCTTACTCGACGACCACGCGCTTGGTAACGGTACCGGTGGCCAACGTTGCGCGCAGGATGTACACCCCCGGGGCCAGTTGACCCAGCGAGAGGGCCTGGGCCGCCGCGCTGCGGCTGGCCGGGAAAGTGCGGTGCAGCACCTGCTGCCCCAGGGCATTGATGAGCACGACCTCGGCCGGCTGCTGGTCGGCGGGCAGGCTGAGGTACAGCTGCTGGTGGGCGGGGTTGGGGTACACCGTAACCTGGGCCGCAAGGGCGGCCGACGCAGTGGCCGTGATGCGGCCGGGGTTGAAGATCAGCTCGAAGCGCTGGCCGGTGGCGGTAGCATCGGCCGTGAAGGAATAGGTGCTGAGCGGGGCCAGGGTGGTGAGCGCGCCGGTGAGGATGTCGCGCAGCTGCACGGTAGTGCCGGCCGGCAGGTTGGCTAGTTCGTCGGTGCGCAGGGTGTAGGTACCCGTGCGGGCCACCAGCGCCTGGAGTGGTACCGTTACGGGCAGGCTGGTCAGCGGGGGCAGGCCGTTGATGGCCAGCAGCCCGGTGGCCGTGCTCAGGCCCAGCAGCACGTTGTGGCCACCCGTCAGCTTCGGCGCGTCGAAGGCGGCATCGAAGCCCGCGGTAGCCCCGGTTTCAAAATACAGCGCTACCTGGTCGCTGACGCCAAGGCCGTTCAGGCTCAGGTGCAGGATGGGCCGGGCTTCGGCGGCGGTGCGCTGCATGGCGGGTGCGGTATAGGACGTGAGGCGAGCGGCGTTGGTGAAGTTGATCGTGCCGGTGCCGCCGACTGCGCTGGTGCGCACGAAGAAGGCCTGGCCCAGCGGGATGATGTTGCTGCCGCCGTTGGTGCCCACGTTGTTGACGTAGCTGGCGTAGGAGCCGGAGTACTGGCCGCTCGACTTATACACGTGGATGGCGTTGCTCAGGCCCGAGGAGTTGGTGTACACCTGGTTCCAGTCGATCGGTGCCGGGTAAGGATTACCCAGCAGCTGCCACCCCGATTCAGCCTGGCTGCCGTACGCCAGGCTGCTGATGGTTACCGGCCCGTTGCCGAGCGTACCCACGAAGTCTACCGTTTGCCCGGCGGCCAGGTTTACCGTGTAGCCGCGGCCCGGCCGCATAGCCGATGCCGTGCTGGCCGGTGATATCCAGCCCTGATCGAAATTGGCGATCGAGCCGCCCCCACCCACGACGCGGCTTTGGTCGTAGCCGAATACCGTCGGGAAGGGCGTAACCGTGTAGGGGTTGGCGGCAGTATTGTAGTCGGCGTTGACCACCGGCGAGAAGCCGTTGGTAGCCAGGTCGGCCACAGTAGTGTTGCTGACGGGAGCCGCGAAGTGGCGGTAGCCCAGCCCGGCGTTCAGGCTCGGATCCAGGTAGCGCTGCACGGTAACCGTACCGGTGACGGTGGCCGTGCCGTTGTTGACTACCATGGCGGTGCCCCCGGACGAGGAAGTCAGCGTCAGGACGCCGCCCGAGTTCAGATTGCCGTTGAGCGTGAGCAGGCGCGACACGGCCAGCGGAGTGCTCAGCTGCGCGCCGCTGGCCCCCACGGTGACGTAGGCCATGCGGATGTTGGCGCTGCCGCCCAGCACCTGGGAAGCGCTGCCGCCCGTGAGCAGGGTGCCCGCGCCGCCGATGGTGCCGTTATTGGTAAGGTTGCCATACAGCGTGAGTGCCCCCGTGCTGCTCACGCTGAGCGAGGCCCCGCTGGCCACCGTCAGGGCGGCGGTCGATCCGGTGCCGCTCAGCACCGGCATGTTTGGCGCACTGGCCGGGATAACGGCGTCGAGCGTGCTGCTGGGCAATACAGAGTTGACCCAGTTGCCCGCCGTGGCCCAGTCGCTGCTCAGCGCCCCAGTCCAGGTGGCATTGGTAACGGCCGGTGCCGCCACGGTGATTTGCAGCGGGAAGGTGGTCTGCGCGGACCCGGGGCCGTTGTCGGTGGCGGTAAAGCTGACGGTATTGCTGCCCGCGTTGCAGGGGCTGCCCGTTATCGTGAAGGTGGTCGTCGGGTTGCTGCCCCCGTTGCTGGTGGTGTTGGCAGTGGCGTTGCAGAGGTTATTCAGCGTGGAAACGACGCTGACGGTCTGGTTGGTTTCGGGACCCGAGAATTGCAGGGTTACCGTCCGGGTTTCGCCCTGGGCTACCGAAATGGCGTTGCCCGCTGGCATGCCCGCCACTGCCGGCGGAATGTTGCTGGTGCCGCCGCTGGTATTGCCGCGCACCTGATAGCTCAGGCACTGCGAGTCGAGCCAGTTTACACCGCCCGGGTTGCCTACGTTGGGCTGGTTGGGCGCTTGGCTGTTATTAAGGTTGAAGCGCCCGGTTTGCACGTAGTCCGAGTTGACGCCGCGGTTGGCCCCCACGGTAGCCGCGACGCCCCCGAAGCCGCCCGAACCACTCGACGCGTCGCCAGTCGACCACTGCATGTCGTCGTACGAAATGAATACGTCGCTGCCGCTGAAGTTGGCGTCGGTATTAGGCTTAATCGTGAGCTGGAAGGTGTTTTTCTTATCGTAGTGCGTGCCGTAGTAGCCAACCCGGCTCCACACCACGACCAGCCGGTCCGAAAACAGCTTAAACCAGATAGAGCCGCTGCCCGCCCCGCGGGTATCGACGTCGGCCCAGAAAGGGGCAATCATCGGGATGTTGGCGGGGAAGCCGATGGCGGAGTAAGTACCCAAGCCCGACCCAAACGTGATGTTGCCGTTGGTGTTGATGTACACGGAACGGTAGACAGTGCCGAACAGGGAGAAATCCCAGCCCAGATTCACGGGGCCGTAGAAGTTGTCGTCGCCGCGCGGTACTTGCGTCCAGCCACCGGAGGCCGTAGTGTCGAAGCGCTCAAAGCAGGCCGGGCGGGCCAGCGTAGGGGCGGTCTGCTGCGGTCGACCTTGCTCGGAGGATACGATGACGGGGCGAATCGCCTGTTGCTTGCGCGTTTCGTACTGGGGGTCGGTGCTGGCGGGGTCCCAGTTCTGGGCGGGTAGCTGCTGAGCCGCGGCTGAGATACAGAACCCACTGGCTAGCAGTAGGCCCGTGCCCCAGGTAACTAATCGGGTAAATAAGCGCATACGGTCTTTTTGGGTGGTAAAATGGAAATAAGTCAAGGAATAAGTAGCCGTAGTTATAAACGGCCAGCTAAGCGGAGCGAAAGATAGGGAGTAACTGCCCGGAAAAAAGTAAAATTGACTTTGAATATGCAGGCGGGAAAGATTTTGAAATGGGCTGACTATTCAGACTTTATCGCCGAGTAAGGCCGGGCTGCCCGCAACTGGGCCAGCGCGGATGCGACGCCGCGTTGTGGCTGGCGAGCTGGGCCAATAGGCGGCCCGTGCCGGGGCGTCGGGCGCGGGTGGTGCGGCCGGCCGCGCGGTACCGGCTAGTGATTGCTCGTGAGGGCCAGCAACTGCCAGCGCCCGTGTTGAAGCCGTAGCTGAGTTACCGACGCGTAGTCGATTTGCAGTTGAAAAGCGTTGCGGAGCGGGATTTCCAGGCAGTGGCACACCAGCGCCCGGATGGTGCCCCCGTGCGTGAAAACGAGCGTCGGCTCCTCGCGGGGAGCGGCGGCCAGCTCAGTCAGAAAGGCGGCGGCCCGCTGCTGCACGGCCCCGAAGGTTTCGCCGGCCGGGGGAGCCAGCGTGACGTAGTCGGCCATCCAGGGAGTGGTTTCGGCCGGGGGAATTTCCGTCCAGGGGCGGTTTTCCCAGGTGCCGAAGTGCATTTCGCGCAGGCGCTCATCGACTGTTAGCGGAAGCCCGGGGGCGATGGCCTGGGCCAGGGCCACGCAGCGCTGGGCCGGGCTGCTCACGACCCGGTAGGGCGGCTCGGGCAACCGGGGCCGCAGCCGGGCGACTTCGGCGGCGAAAGTATCGGCCAGCGGCACGTCGGTATGGCCGTAGCAGAGGCCGGGGGCCAGCACGGCGGTGTGGCGAATCAAATAAACTTCCATGCGTAGCCAGCGAGCAAGAAAAGGTAACACGTAACCTCGGCCACCTGCTGAATGGCCCCCAGGCAGTCGCCGGTGTAGCCCCCGATCCAGCGCTGAAAGTAGCGGGCCAGGATGGTCTTGACAATGGCCAGCGGCAGCACCACCAGCAGCACGGTGGGCCGGGCCTGCCACCCGGCGTAGGCCAGCAGGGGCAGGCCCCCCAGCAGCAGCCCGGCCGCTAGTTCGCCGGGGGGCATTTTCTTGGCGACGGGCTTGGCCTTGCCGTCGTCTTCGTTGGCCCGGGCGTAGCGGTGACTGTAAATGCAAGTCAGCGCCGTGGCCCGGCTGAGGGGATGGGCCAGCAACAGGGCCGGGGCCACGGCGGCCGGCGGCAACCCGCGCTGCGCCAGAAACTTACCGGCCAGCAGGAGTCCCAGGCCGGTGGCCCCGTAGGTGCCCAGGCGGCTATCCTTCATGATGGCCATAATCTTGGCCGGCGTCCAGCCGCCGCCGAAGCCGTCGCACACGTCGGCAAAGCCGTCTTCGTGAAAGGCCCCGGTGAGCAAGATGCTGGCTACCATGCTCAGCAGCAGGGCCAGGTCGGCGCTGCGAAACAGAAAGTTGGCCCCGGCATACGTGCCCGCCGCCACGCCCCCCACCAGCCAGCCTACCAGCGGAAAATATACCGTGGCCCGGTTCAGCAACTCGTCGGAATAGCCCACCCACGCGGGCACCGGCAGGCGGGTATAAAACTGCACCGCGAGCAGTAGCAAACGAAGGTGGGCGCGCATACCGGCAAAGAAAACGCCTACGCGCCGGAGTCGTCGCTCACGCCGGCGCTTGCGAAAGAAGCCATTTCGGTGAGAAAATTGACGGCGGCCTGCACCAGCGAGTAGGCCAGCGCGCAGCCCGTGCCCTCGCCCAGGCGCAGACCCAGGCGCAGCAGTGGCTCGCCCCCCAGCTCGGCGAGCAGCAGGCGGTGCCCCTGCTCGCCCGACTCGTGGCAGAACACGCAGTAAGCCAGTACGGCCGGGGCCAGCCGGGCGGCCACCAGCAGCGCCGCCGAGGCAATGAAGCCGTCGATGAGCAGCAACATGCCCCGCTCGGCGGCGCGCAGCATGGCCCCGCACATCTGGGCTATTTCGAAGCCGCCGAAAGTGGCCAGCACGGCCAGCGGGTCGGCGGCGCTCACTGCCGGGTGCGCCGCTACGGCCTGCGCGAGCGTGGCCAGCTTGCGGGCCACGCCGGCCGGGTCGAGGCCGGTGCCGCGCCCCACGCACGCGGCCAGCGGCTGGCCCGTGAGCAGGTGCATGAGCACGGCCGCCGCAGAAGTGTTGCCAATGCCCATCTCACCCAGGCCCAGTACGTTGCAGCCCGCGGCGTGCAGCTCGTCGGCCAGCCGGGCGCCGCGGGCGAGGGCGTCGGCGCACTGGGTGGCGGTCATGGCGGGAGCGTGGGCGAAGTTCTGTGTGCCCTCGGCGATTTTCTCGTCGCGCACGGCGGGCAGGTCGGCAAAGGAGCCGCGCACGCCCGCGTCCACGATGGTCAGCCCCAGCCCGTTCTGGCGGCAGAAGACGTTGATGGCCGCCCCGCCGCCGGCAAAGTTGCGCACCATCTGGTGCGTGACCTCGGGTGGGTACTGGCTCACGCCGGCCTGGGCAATGCCGTGGTCGGCGGCGAACACCAGCACGTGCGGCCGGCGCAGCGTAGGCGTCAGGGTTTGCTGCGCCAGGGCCACTTGGCGGGCCAGGGCTTCGAGCTGGCCCAGCGCGCCTAAGGGCTTGGTTTTGGTGTCAATTTTATGCGCGATGGCCGTGGCCAGCGCCGGGTCGGGAGAAGTGACTTGCCAGTTCATTGGGCGGCGGGCTCGGTGGGGGCGGCGGGGCTGGCGGGCTCGTCGGCCTTCTTAAAGCGCTTGTAGAGAAAGAGCTGCCACTTTTCCTCGGCCACGCCGGCCTGGTCCATCTCGGCGCGGGCCAGGGTGAAGAACAGGTCGGAGAGGCGGTTGATGTAGGCCGCGATGGCCGGGTCCACGGTATCGGTGGCCATCAGGCTCACCAGGCGGCGCTCGCCGCGGCGCATCTGGGTGCGCACCACGTGGCACAGGGCCGATACCTCGTTGCCGCCCGGCAGCAGGAAGTAGTCGGAGGCCGTGGTCATGGCCCCTTCCAGCGCGTCGATCCAGGCCTCGCAAAACTGCGCACCGTCGGTGGGTAGGGGATTAGGGTTGATTTTTTTGGCATCCGACGGCCGCGCCAGGTGCGACATCATATCCATCAAATCTTTCTGAATCTTGTGCAGGTTGGGCTGCCAGGCGTGGTCGCCGCCCAGCTTCACGCGCAGCAGGCCCAGGGTCGAGTTCACTTCGTCGAAGGTGCCGATGCACTCCACTCGCACGTCGTCTTTGGGCACGCGCGAGCCGCCGAACAGGCCGGTGGTGCCAGCGTCGCCTTTTTTGGTGTAGATTTTCATGGAAATCTTATTATTAATGAAATAACTAGGCGTAACACCAAGCTCCAGCTTAGTGAGGCGTCTGGGCACGCTCGCCGGGCACCTCACCAAGCTGGAGCTTGGTGTTACACGGGGCAACAACACTACTTCACCGCCAGCGGCAGGCCCGAGACCATGAAGATGGCCCGGTCGGCCCGCTGGGCAATGTACTGATTGAGCCAGCCTTGCAGGTCGGTAAACTTGCGGCCGGCCTCGGTGGGGGCGTGCAGGCCCATGCCGATTTCGTTGGAAATAACCACGAGCGTGCAGTCCTGGGTTAGCAGTTGGTCGAACTCGGCCTGGGCCTGGGTCAAGGCCGTGGCCACGTCGTAGTTGGCATCGGTGAAGAAATTGGTCAGCCAGAGCGTTACGCAGTCGAGCACGACCACGCGGCCCGCCAGGTCGAGACGGCTGAGGTATTTTTCTTCTTCCAGGGTGGTCCAGCGGGCGTCGCGGTCGGCCACGTGCCGGGCAATGCGCTGGCGGTGGTCGTCGTCCCAGGCCCGCGAGGTAGCCAGGTACACCGGGCACGGGCTAAGCTGCAAGGCCAGCTCCTGGGCGTAGCGGCTTTTGCCCGAGCGCTGCCCGCCGGATACGTAGTAAAGCATGGCTAGAAGGTAATGCTGTAGCGGCCCGAGATGTTGCGGCCCGGCAGGTTGTAGCCGCGCTTTTCGTAGTAGTTTTCGTCGGTCAGGTTGTTGAGTAGCAACGCAATAGTGTGCTTACCGGCGAAGGTATAGCCCGCCGAGAAGTCCAAGGTCATGTAGCGCGGGTACTCGATCTGGGGCGATTGCACGTCGGTGAAGTCGGTATCCTTGCGGCGGCCGACGTAGTGGCCGGCCAGGCGGGCGCTCAGGCCGTTGCGGGTATTGCTGTAAGCGATGCCGTAGTTGCCGCTGAGCTTGGCCACGTTGTAGATGGCGCGGGTGGTCTGCGAGCCATTCGTGTTATTAGTCACGTCTTCGGCCTTGAAAATGCTCGTGCCGCCCGCAAACGCCCGCAGCGAATAGCGGTTGTCGGCGAGCGTGCCGAAGTCGTAGCCGGCTTCCGCCTCCAGGCCGCGGATGCGGCTGTCGTTGGCATTGACGTAGGTGGTGCGCGAGGCTACGCGGTAGCCCTCGGGCGTGGTTTCGTTCGTCGGGTTGGTGGTGCGGGTGGTGATGCGGTTTTGCACCTGGGTCGAGAAGAACGTGGCGTCGGCCGAGAAGCCGCCATTGGGCTGGCCGTAGCGCAGGCCGGCATCCCAGGTGACGCTGCTCTCGTTTTTGAGGTCGGCATTGCCTTGGGTGATAGACACTTGGTTGCTGGCGTTGGGCGTGGTTTGCGAGTAACCGGCCACGTTGTAGGCGTCGGGCGTCACGTAGGCGCGGCCGATGGTGGCGTGCGCCCGCAGCCCCTCTACCACCTCCACCTGCGCTCCCAGGCTGGGACTGAAGAAGGGATTGGTGGTTTTGCCGGGCTTGAAGGTGGTGAGCAGGTCGGTCGCCTTTACGTTGTAGGTGATGAAGTCATAGCGCACGCCGGGCGTGAGGATGAGCCTGTCGGCCAGCAAACTCAGCTGGCCCTGGGCGTAGAGGCCAGTGGTATTAAGCTCGTAGTTAGGGTTGTAGGGCGCCAGGTTGGCACCCGTAGCGGCGAAGCGCAGCGAGTTGCTGGTCGCCTCGTTGTGGTCCACGCCCACCGTAATGCGCTGCCGGCCCAACTTGATAAGGTCTTTAACCTGAAAACCTTTCCAGAGATACTGGCTCTGAAACGAGCGGTAGGGCGCGATGGCCGTGTTGCCGCTGTAGAGCGTGTTGTTGTTGTTGGTTTCCTGCGAGGTGTAGCCGCGCACAAACAGCTGGTGGCTGGCGTAGTCGCCGGTGGCGCTCAGGTCGAGGTTCTGGCGCTCGATGTCCTTGGTGGAGCTGCCCAGGTCGCCGTAGAAAAGGTCGTTGGGCGACTGTACGTTGCGGGCCACGAAGCGCTCGCCGCGCACGTCCACGTGCCAGTGCTCGCCGAGCTGGTAGCCCAGGCGCAGCGCCCCCGAGTAGTAATTGAGCTTGGTGAAGGCGCGGCGCTGGTCGTCGGCGCGGGCGTCGTCGGTGGTAAGGGTAGTGCCGTCGCCGTAGGTTTTGGTGGCGTAATTGCCGTCGAGCCAGCGGCGGAAGATGCCACCCTGGCCCAGCTTATAATCCTGGGCGCGGTCAAACATCAGCAGCGACAAGTCAAAATCAAGGTTTTTGGTGAGGTTGCCGCCCGTGGCCCCGCCGAACTTAAACGTCTGGTAGCTGCCGTACTCGGCCGAGAGCGTCGAGCGCACCGGCCCGCGCGAGTGGCGGGTAATCACGTTTACGACCCCGCCCATGGCCTGCGAGCCGTAGAGCGCCGAGGCTGGCCCCTTCAGCACTTCCACCCGCTCCACGCTGCCCAAATCGAGAGTGGCCAGGTTACTGGTGCCGGCCGGGCGGCCATCCACGAGCAGCAGGGCGCGCTGGTTGAGGCCGCTGGTCTGGGGCCGAAACCCGCGAATGCCGACGCCCGCCAGCAGGCCCGGGTACTGCACGATGTCGACCGAGGCATTCTTCTTGAGCACGTCGGTAAATTCCTGGCCGGGCGTAGCCCGGATTTCCCGCTGAGTAATTACCTGCACCTGCTGCGGCACGCGGCTGCGCTCGGTAGCCGAGCGGGTGGCCGTGACTACTACCTCGCCCAGGCTCTGGCGCTTGAGCGTGTCGGCCAGCATCTGGGCCTGGGCACCGCGCACGGTGCCGCAGGCCAGCAGGGTACCCAGCGCAAGTTGCAGCTCCCGGTGATAGCTCTTAGCGGATTTTTTGGAAAAAGTTGAGGTCATAACTAGCAGATTATTAGCTAAAAAATGAAGGTTGGATAAGCTTAGGGTTGGGCTGGCCCCCGACGCAGTGCCCGCAGTAGCTCGGCCACCGTGGCGTGCGCCTGGGGCGGCTGGTCGGCCACCTGGCTCAGCCAGCCGGTTGCGCCGGGGGGCGGCACCGTCACGCATAGGGGGGCGGGCGCGGTGGTGGGCACGAAGCCCTCGCGCTCCAGTGCCCGGCGCGTCCAGAAGGCGGCGGCCCCGTCGCCCACCAGCTGCACGGCCGGGCCGGTGGGCGCGTGCAGGGCAAACGTGCCCGTGGCCGCATCAAACGCCAGCCCCTCGTGCACGAACGCCGCCGCAAATGCTCCGCTGAGTACCAGGTCTTCGGGCGTGCCCGCGTGCAGCGCGCCCCCGGCGGGCAGCAGCCACACGCGGTCGGCGGCTTGCAGGGCCAGGTCGAGCTCGTGGGTCGAGAGTAAGATGGCCTTGCCCGTCTGGCGGGCCAGGTGGTGCAGCAAGCGCATGAGCGCCACGCGGTTGGGGAGGTCGAGGTGGGCGGTGGGCTCGTCGAGCAGCACCACCGGCGTATCCTGGGCCAGGGCGCGGGCCAGCAGTACCTTCTGGCGCTCGCCATCGCTGAGCTCGCCCACCGGGCGGGCGGCGAAGGCCGCGGTGCCGGTGGCGTGCAGGGCGGCTTGCACCTGGGCTTCGTCGTGGGCCGTCAGCCCGCCCAGCCAGCCGGTGTGGGGGTAGCGGCCCAGGCGCACCAGCTCCCGCACGGTGAGGTTGCCGACGTCGAGGCGGTCGGTGAGCACGATGCTGAGCTGGCGCGCCCGGGCGGGCGCGCTCAGGCCAGCCAGCGACTGCCCGGCCACGCCCAGCTGCCCGCTCAGCGGGGGCTGCAAGCCGGCTAGCGTGCGCAGCAGCGTTGACTTGCCGGCCCCGTTGGGCCCCAGCAGGCACACCAACTCGCCGGGCCACAGGCTCAGCTGCAAGGGGCCGGCCACCGGCCGAGATACTTTTTGGGCGGCGTAGCCCACCACCAGGTCGGCAGCGGTGAGCAGCGGCGCGGGGAGGGGAGGGGGCATCAGGTGAGGGAAGAGCGGATGTTTTGGCGGCGCAGCACCACCCACAGCACCACCGGCGCGCCCAGCAGCGAGGTTACCACGCTCAGGGGCAGGGAGGTTTGGCTGCCGGGCAGCTGGGCCACGCAGTCGCAGGCCAGGGTGAGGGCCGCCCCGGCCAGGCAGGCGGCGGGCAGCAGCAGGCGGTGGTCGGCGGTGCGCAGCAGGGCCCGCGTGAGGTGCGGCACGGCAATGCCCACGAAGCCAATCGGCCCGCAGAACGCCGTGATGGCCCCCGCCAGCAAACTCGTGCTGGCAATGATGAGCGTGCGCGAGCGCCCCACTACCAGGCCCATGCTGCGGGCGTAATTTTCCCCGAGCAATAAGGCATTCAGCGGCTTGGCCGAAGCGAAGGCCAGCACCAGCCCCACCGTGACCACCGCCGCCAGCACGGCCAGGTGGCTGCCCACCACGCCGCCCAGCGAGCCAAACGTCCAGAGCAAGTACTCCTGAATTTGCTCGGGGGCGCTGAAATACTGCCAAAGGCTGACGATGGCCCCGGTGACGCTGGCAATCATCAGCCCCACAATGAGCAGCACCACGTTGTCGCGCACCCGCGCCGACAGGGCCAGCACCAGCGTCATCACCAGCGCCGCACCGACCGTGGCGGCGAGTACCAGCGTCCAGCTGCCGCCCAGCCCCAGCGCCCGAATGGCAAAGCCGTTGGCTACGCCGCCGCCGGCCAGCATCACGGCGGCCACGCCCAGGCCGGCCCCGGCCGTGAGACCCAGCACCGACGGCCCGGCCAGCGGGTTGCGAAACAGCGTCTGCATCTGCAAGCCGCTCACGGCCAGCCCACTGCCTACGGCCAGGGCCGTGAGGGCTTTGGGCAGGCGGATTTCGCGCACGATGAACGTCCAAGCCGGATTATCGGTCGGCTGGCCGAGCAAGATTTTCACCACCGCCGCCACCGGAATGCGCACCGGCCCCAGCGCAATGTCGAGCACGAAGCCCAGCAGCACGAGCCCCGTCAGGGCCAGCAGCCAGGCCGGGCGGCGCGGGTCAGTACCCGCCGCCGGGGGCGCGGGCGAAAGTTGGTCGGGCCTCACTTCACTTGCTGGTAGTAGAACAGCTGCCAGGTGGGCAGCAGCTCGGGGTGCAGAATCTTGATCAGATCGGATAAAACCAGGTCGGGCCGCACCGCCCCCGACTCCCAGTAGTCGTTGGAGCCCTGGGCGTTGGTGCGCCGGTTGTTGTTGTAGAGGCGGCCTGACTTGAAGGGCGCGAAGGCGGCGTAGCGGGCGTCCTGGGCCGCGATTTCGGCCTGGGTAGTGGCCGTGCCGGTTTGCAGCCAGTAATCGGCGGTGAGGGCGACCGGGGCTACGGCCTCGAAGGAAAGCGCCAGGCTGCCCTGCGGCGACTTCGTCTTGTCCCACTGGTAGGTAGCGCCCGCATCGCGCAGAAACTGGGCCATGTAGCTGTCGGCGTCGGGTACGTGCCACACGTCCTTGAAGGGCAGGCCCACCACCACCCGCGGCTTGCGAGCGGCCCGGCGGCCCAGGGCGGCCAGCCGCTGGTAGTCGCGCACCACCTGGCCAAACTTTTGGTTGACCACATCTTCCTTGTTGAGCAGGGCGGCCATCACTTTCACCCACTCGGCGCGGCCCAGCGGGGTCGATTCCACCCACTCCGAATTAATCATGACCGGCACCCCGGCTGCTTGCAGCGTTTGGTAGCGGGCGAGGCCCTCGCCGGGCCAGCCGGTGGCCATTACCAGGTCGGGGTGCTGGGCGATAAGCTGCTCGTTGTTAAGCTCCTTGCCCTGGCCAGCCTCGATGATTTTGCCCGCCGCGATGCGCTGCCGCACCCGCGGGGCCGAGGCGTATTTGAAGCTGCCCAGCCCTACCAGCACGTCGGCGGCCCCCAGAAAGTCGGCCAGCGCCACGTGCATCGACGACAAGCCCACCAGCGTGCGGATGGGCGTTTCCAGCACGATGGCGTCGGCGTAGCCCGCCGGGCGGGCGGCCCCGCGGGGCACCAGCAGGTAGCGCGTGGCGGTAGTTTTTTGCTCGAATGGGCTCAGGATGGTGATCACCTTGCCCCCCGGCACGTAGCTGATGGTGAAACCCTTGGCAAAATCGACCGTGGTGCGGCCCCGGGTGGCGGGCTGGGCGGCCACCGGCTTAGCGACGGCTTTCGCGGGGTTGGTCGCCTGCCCCTGGCCAGCCAGCGGACCGAGCAGCAAAAGCGCGAGCGGGCCGCGCCGGAAAAACGAAAAAAGAGCGGGTACGCCACCGGCCCGGCCGGTGGGTAGCAGTGAGTGGGGCATGGTACGACGAGCTTTTCTACCGAAAGCCAGGACTGTATGTAGCAAGTGGCAGGTCTTCTGACTTCCCCGCCGACTGATGACCTTCCCATTTTCTGCTGAAAACAGTGGTGCCTGAGTATCAGTCGGTTTGGTGGAGGGGTTACAGCAGCGGAGACTGTCCCGGATTTGCACCGGCTTCCCTTTTCACGGGGCCCCGCACCGCGAGAGCCCCGACCATTTGCTGGTACAAAGGTAGGCTCAAATAGCCGGGCGCGCCCGGTGGGGCCCGGTACCCAGCACGTGGCGCACGAAGGCTACCCGCGCCGCCACCGGGGCGCGGGGCAGGTCGAGCACCGGGTAGCCCAGGGCCTGGTAGGTGCGGCGCAGGGCGTGGTAGAGGGCTTCGGCCTCGGCCAAGGTTTGCCAGCGCTCGGCGTCGTTGACGTAGATCTCAGGCCAGGGCGGGGCCAGCAAAACCGGCGCCTGGTAGGGATGCGCCGCCACGGCCGCCCGGATGGCCGCCGGTACCGGCTGGCCCGCCACCTCCAGGTAGGCGAGCAGATCGGGCAGGCCCCGGTCGAAGAAAACGGGGCCGGCGGATGAGCTAGCCGCTGCGTGCTGGGCCACCATGCGCGCCCGCGCCAGCTCGGCAAAGCCGCCCAGGTCGAGCCAGGGCAGCAGCCCGCTGCCCCGCGCCACCTGCTCCTGAATGAGCGCCCGCGACGCCTCCGGCACCACGGCGAAGCCCGCCCGGTGCAGGGCCGTCAGCAGTGTAGTTTTGCCGGCCCCGGGGCCGCCCGAAATCACGTACAGGGCCATTTAGTGCGGTTTCCGAGTTGTGTACCCCTTTGGGGTGAATTAAAAATTAAAAATGAGGAATTAAAAATTTGCAGGTCAATGGGTTGTCCATTTTTAATTCCTCATTTTTCATTTTTAATTCTATTGAAGAAGTTGAAAACCTCTCTAGAAACAAGCAAAATCAAGCGGCGGGCCTGTAGCGGGCCACTACTGGTTGGCCCCGGCCCGCCTCGCAAAGCTCGCGCCTTTCCTGCTTTCCATGCCTGCTTCCCTCGAAAAATCCCAGTTTCTGCTGGCCGCGCCCAGCAGTGGCAGCGGTAAAACTACCCTCACGCTGGGTTTGCTGCGCGCCCTGGCCCGGCGGGGGCTGGTGGTGCAGCCCTTCAAGTGCGGCCCCGACTACCTCGACACCCACCACCACACCCAGGCGGCGGGCCGGCCCAGCCTCAACCTCGACTTGTTCATGGCCTCGGTGGGGCACGCGCAGGCCACGTACGCCGGGGCGCTGGCGGCGGCCGACGTGGCCGTGGTGGAGGGCGTGATGGGCTTGTTCGACGGGGCCGACCGCATGCGCGGCAGCGCCGCCGACGTGGCCGAGCAGCTGGGGATTCCGGTGGTGCTGGTCGTCAATGCCAAGGCAATGGCCTACTCGGTGGCCCCGCTGCTGTTTGGGTTCAAGAACTTTTACCCCGGCATCCGGCTGGTGGGGGCCATTTTCAACTTCGTGAATACGGATTCGCACTACCGCTTCCTACGCGAGGCCTGCGAAGACGTGGGCGTGGAGCCGCTGGGGTATTTGCCTAGTAATCCGCAATTTGTTATTCCCTCGCGCCACCTGGGCTTGTCGATTGATGCCGCCGTGCAGTACGAGGCCATCGTGGACGCGCTGGCCGATGCCCTGCCCCAGACCGTGGACCTCGACCGCCTGCTGGCCGTGACGCGCACGGTCGCCCCGCCGCCGGCCCCGCCCGCGCCGGTCGCGGCTGGCCCGGCCCCGCGCCGCATTGCCGTGGCCCGTGATGCGGCGTTCACCTTCACCTACCACCAAAACCTGGCGGCCCTGGCCCGGCTGGGCGAGGTTACGTACTTCAGCCCGCTGGCCGACGCGGCGCTGCCCCCCGGCACCGATTTTCTGTATTTGCCCGGCGGCTATCCCGAGCTGTTTGCCGGGGCGCTGAGCGACAATGCGAGCATGCGGGCCAGCATTGCCGCGTACTGCGCCGGGGGCGGCCGGGCCTACGCCGAGTGCGGCGGCTTCATGTACCTGGGCCAGCAACTCATCGATGCCCAGGGGCAGCCGTTCGCGATGGTGGGCGCTTTGCCCTGCGCTACGTCGATGGTCGGGGCGCGGCTCACGCTGGGCTACCGCACGGTAGCCTGGAATGGGCTGACCATCAGCGGGCACGAGTTTCATTACTCCACCCTGGCCGACCACGGCCTGACGCCCGCGCCGGCCGTCGTGACCAACGCCAAGGGGGCGGCGGTGGCCGCGCCGCTCTACCGGCAGGCCAACGTCTGGGCCTCCTACGTGCACCTCTACTGGGGCGAAAGCCCGGCCTTTATCGAGGCCCTGCTAGCCAGCCCGCCGCCGGTGGCGCAGCCAGCCTAAGCCGATAATGCCGGCCACCAGCACCGCGCACACGGCGTGGTTGAGGCGGGCCACCCGGTCGATTTCGGCGGGGGCGATGGGGCGCGGGTTGTCGCCGATGTAGGGCTTGGGTACGAGCTGGCCGTGATAGTAATTCGGCCCGCCGAAGCGGCAGTCGAGCACGCCGGCCAGCGCCGCCTCGGGGTAGCCGGCGTTGGGGCTTTTGTGCTGATCGCCAAACTTCCCGATAAACCGAAAAGCCCGCCCGCTGCCGCCCAAAGCTGCCAGCAGCCCCGCCGTGAGGCGGGCGGGCAGCAGGTTGGCCAGGTCGTCGAGGCGGGCGGCAACCTTGCCAAACTGCTCGTAGCGCGGCGAGCGGTAGCCCACCATCGAGTCGAGGGTGTTGATCATCTTGTACGCCATCAGGCCGGGCACGCCGGCCAGGGCGTAGGCGCAGAGCGGGGCCACCACGCCGTCGCTCAGGTTTTCGGCCAGGCTTTCGAGCACCGCCGTGCGAATCTGCTGAGCATCGAGCCGGGCCGTATCGCGCCCCACGATGCGGGCCAGCTGGCGGCGGCCGGCCGCCAGCCCCGCCTGGTCGAGCACCGCGAACACAGCCCGGCCCTCGCGCACCAGGCCCGTATTGGCCAGCCCGTAGAAAACCCAGGTGCCGTTCGCGGCCACGGCCAGCGGGGCGGGCAGGCGCCGCACCAGCTTGTCGAGCAGGCGGAAGGCGAGGAACGTGCCGCCCACCAGCCCACCGGCCAGCAGCGCGCCCTTGGCCAGGCGGTACGGCCCGGCGTTGAGGCGTTGCTCGCCGGCGGCGATGAGCGCACCGTAGGTGCGCACGGGGTGGGGCCAGCCCTCGGGGTCGGCCAGCGCCAGGTCGAGGGCGTAGCCCAGCGCCAGCGGGGCGGCTAGGTAGGTAAAGCGGTCCATGCGGAAAGGGCGTTGAGCAGCAGGTGATTGTCGGCCGGGCAGCGGGTGCCGAGGCGGAAGTGCGCCGGCGTCAGCCCCCGAAAATTACCGGCGTCGCGAATGAGCAGGCCGTGCTCAGCGAGCAGCCAGCGCTTGAGCGCGGCGGCCGAGCCACGCCGGGCGCGGGCCAGAAAATAGTGGGTGTGGCTGGGCAGCACCTCGAAGCCCGGGTTTTGCGCCAGGCCCGCCGCCAGGGCGGCCTTGTCGGCCAGCAGCCGGGCCAGGGGCAGCTGCACCCGGGCGTAGTTTTCAAACAAATAGTGGCCCGCCGCCACGGCCAGCGCGTTCACGGCCCACGGGGCCTTGGCCTGGCTGAGCCGCGCCACCAGCGCCGCCGAAGCCACCACGTAGCCCAGCCGCAGGCCCGGAATGGCGTAGGCCTTGGTGAGCGAGCGCATAATCAACAAATTATCGAAGGTGGCCAGCAGCGGCAGGGCCGATTCGATGCTGGCCGTGAATTCGATAAATGCCTCGTCGAGCACAAATACCGTGGCGGGGTAGCGCGCCAGCAGGGCCGGCAGCAGGCCGGGGGCCAGCACGCTGCCGGTGGGATTGTTGGGATTGCAGATAAATACCAACTCGCCGGCGTCGCCCAGGTGGGCGGGCTCGGTCAGGTCGTCCCAGGCCAGCCAGCGCAGGGCGTGGCCGTGCAGCCGGCAAGCATCTTCGTACTCGGCAAAGGCGGGCGTGAGCACCGTGGTGCGCGCCCCAGCCCAGGCCTGCGCCACCAGGTAAATGCTTTCGGTGGTGCCGCTGCTCACCAGCACCTGCGCGGGGGCTACGCCGTGGTGGGCCGCGATGCGGGCGGCGAGGCTTTCGGCCAGCACCTCGGGGTAGCGGCTCACGGTGGGCCACTGGCTGCATACGTACTCCTGCAAGCCGGCCGGTGGGCCGCCGTACCACACGTTGGTGCTAAAATCGGCAAGGATGGGGGAGGCGTGCCGGTAGCCGTCGTCGCCGTGGCCGTGGTGCATAGGGGAGGGGCTAGCGCCGCAGGGCGGCGTAAATCTGGGGCAGGTCCACGTGGGCCCGAATGAGGTCGGCCAGGCGGTCGAACTGATTGTTTTTAAACGCCGCGAAGTCGAAAGGTGCAGCGGGCGGCTGGGTGGTGAAGGGCGCGAGCAGCTCCTCAATCACCGCCGGATTGTCCAACATACCGTGCAGGTAAGTGCCCCAGCAGGTGGGTCCGGCGTAGTAGCCGTCGGGCGAGCCATCGGCCAGCGTGGCTACCGGTTGGGCCATCCCATCGGGCACGGTGCGACCCATGTGAATCTCGTAGCCCTGGCAGTCGGCCACGGGCGCATCGCGGAAGGCGAAGTGGCGCTGCCGGGTGGTTTTCTCGCCTTGCAGCACGGTGCGCACGGGCAGCAGGCCCAGCCCGGCGGTGGCGGCTACCCGGCTCTCCACCCCGTCGGGGTCTTCGACCGAGCGGCCCAGCATCTGGTAGCCGCCGCAGATGCCGATGACTGTTTTGCCGGCGCGGTGCGCCTGCACGATGGCCGTTCCCAGGCCGTTATTTTTCAAGGCGATAAGGTCGTCGATCGTATTCTTGCTGCCGGGCAGGATGATGATGTCGGCCGCCGCCAGCTCGTGCGCCGCGTGGGTGTAGAACAGGTGCACCCGCGGGTCGTGGCCCAGGGCGTCGAAGTCGGTGAAGTTGGACATGCGGCCCAGCAGTACCACTGCCACCTGCACGCGGCCCGCCGGGGCCAGCCCGCGCTGCTTGCGGGCCAGCGCCACCGAGTCTTCTTCCTCGATGAAAATGTCGCGGAAATACGGCAGCACGCCCACCACCGGCACGCCGGTAAGCTCGGCCAGCTGCTGCCGGCCGTCGTCAAACAGCCGGGCGTCGCCCCGAAACTTATTGATGAGTATGCCCTTGATGCAGGCCCGCTCCGCGGGCTCCAGCAGGGCCAGCGTGCCGTAGACGCTGCCAAACACGCCGCCCCGGTCGATGTCGGCAATGAGGTAGGTGGCCGCGCCGGCGTGCCGGGCCATGCGCAGGTTGGTGATGTCGCGGCGCTTGAGGTTGAGCTCGGAGATGCTGCCGGCGCCCTCCAGCACCACCGGCGAGTGGCGGCTGGCCAGCCGGTCGAAAGCCTGGGTAGCCGCCCGAAACAGCTCGTAGCGGTCGTTGGCGCGGAAATACTCGTAGGCCGACTGCGTGCCGATGGGCCGGCCGTTGAGCACCACCTGCGAGGCCTGGTCGGAGGTCGGCTTGAGCAATACGGGGTTCATATCGACGTGGCAGGCAATGCCGGCGGCCTCGGCCTGCACCGCCTGCGCCCGCCCGATTTCCAGTCCCTCGGGCGTGGCGTAGCTGTTGAGGCTCATATTCTGCGCCTTGAAGGGCGCGGGCGAGTGCCCATCCTGCCGAAATACCCGGCAGAAGCCCGCCGTGATGACGCTCTTGCCCACATCGGAGGCCGTGCCGACAAACATAATGGGACGTAGCATAGCAACGAAGCGGCCTGAAAGCCGCCCGGCAAAGGTACCGGCGCCGCCCGTGCTGCGGGCGGGTTTCGCGCCGAGTACGCCGCTGCCGAAGTGGGCCACTTCTTAGAAAATTAAAATTGACTTTTCATTGGCGTCAAATTGAAAAGCTCGCCCATATATTGGGGGCGTAATCGTGAGCTTGCGCAATTTATTTAGGTTAGCCTTCTTATTATGAACTTACTATGAAGGCCTGGATCCAGAATTACGGCACTTCCGCGCTTACCCGTACTACTCTCACTCCTCACTTTTATACAAGCCAGTATAAGCTGACATTTACTTTTTTACGATGAGAATATTCACACGCTCAGGCCGGCCCCTCGCTGGCCTGCTGGTAGGGCTGTTGGCCGGTGCGGCCCAGCCCGCGCTGGCCCAAGTACCCTCGGCCACCCAGCTACGCGCTCCCAGCGCCGCCCGGGCAGCCCGGCCCGCCGCCCCCGAGCTGGCCTACCCCCGCCTCGACAACGAACTCAAGCAACTAGCGGTGCAAACCACGGCCCAGCGTGGCCAGCGCCTGCGCCCGGCCGATTTGCAGGCGATGAGCCCGGACCTCCACTTCGCGCAAGGTCGCCTCGGGGCGACGGTGCTGGTGCGCATTACGGCCCGCGACGTCAACGCGCTGCTGCCCCGGCTCCGCGCCCAGGGCTTCGAGGTAAGCAGCTCGTATCCGCAGCTGCACTTCGTGGAAGGGATGCTGCCGGTGAGCGCCCTCGCTACCGCCGACAACCTCGCGGCCCAGGGGCTGCTGGGCATCGTGGCATCTTACCTGCCCGAAAGCAACGGGGGAGCCATCACCAGCCAGGCCGACTACGTGCTGGAGGCCGCCCGGGCCCGGGCTACCCAGCCCCGCCGCGTAACGGGCACGGGCATCAACGTGGGGGTGCTCAGCGACTCGTTTAACGCGCTGGGCCGGGCCGCGGCCGGCGTGGCCTCGGGCGACTTGCCCCAGGTAAACGTGCTGAGCGACGCCGGAACCACCGACGAAGGCCGTGGCATGTGCGAATTGATTTACGACCTGGCCCCGGGCTCCGGGCTGGCCTTCAGCACGGCCAACGGGGGGGAAGGGGTTTTTGCCCAGCACATCCGTGACCTGGCCGACCCCACCAAGGGCAACTGCCGGGTAATCGTGGACGACGTGCGGTACTTCGCCGAGCCGATGTTTCAGGATGGGGTTATCGCCCAGGCCATTACTGATGTCGTGAACAACCGGGGGGTTGTTTATTTCTCGTCGGCCGGCAACTACGCCGATAAAAGCTACGAGAATGCCGCGCCGCAGTTCGTAGCCACTAGTGGCTCCCAGTTTCTCAATTTTGATCGTAGCGGGGCGACTTCCGACGTTACCCAGCGCGTGAACATCGCCAACTCGGCCAATTTCCGGCCGGTTTTGCAGTGGTCCGATCCCTTTTATACGGTTGGGGGGGTGCAAACCGACCTGGACATGTACCTGGTGGCGGTGCGCAACGGCGTATCGGCCGATACCGTGGCCCGCAGCACCTCGCGTAACATCACCACTAGCATTCCGGTAGAGTCTTTTAACTATACCAACGTCTCCGCAAACACGAATACGACCACGTTCGACTTGGTTATCCGGCTGCGGTCGGGGGCCACGCCGAGCATTGTCAAGTATATCAACTACGGCAGTGCTCTCCCGGCGGAGTGGCTGACCAGCAGCAGCACCGCCACGGGCCACTCGGCCGTGGCGGAGGGCTTCTCCGTAGCCGCCGTGCCCTACTACAATCAGCGCGTAGCCGAAACTTTCTCGTCGAAGGGCGGGTCGCTGCGCTTCCTGTTCGCGCCCGATGGCACGCCGCTGGCTACACCGGCTTTCCGCCAGAAGCCCGACATTGCCTCGATAGACGGTACTAATACTACGTTCTTTGGTGGGAGTGATTACGAAGCCGACGGCTTTCCGAATTTCTTCGGCACTTCGGCCGCGGCCCCGCACGCGGCGGCCGTAGCGGCGCTGCTGCGTTCTTCTGAGCCCTCGCTCACGGCTGCGCAGGTATACGCGCGGCTGGTTGGCAGCGCCCGCCTGCTGGGCACCACGGCCACCGACCCCATTACCGGCCCCGGGCTGCTCGATGCTTACACGGCGCTCTACGGGGCCGTAACCGCCACCGCCCCGCCCGTGCTGGAAGACCTGGAAAAAATGGCCCTGCCCGTGAGCTGGCGGGTAAGCGGCACGGCCGCCGCCCGTGCCCAGGTGAGCAACCAAGCCCCGGCTTCGGGCTCGCAGAGTCTGGTGCTGGATGCCTATCCCTACATCACCAGCCGATTCTCGCTCAACGAGGCGACGCTGTTTGTGCAAAACGCGGGCAGCGGCCCGCTGTCGCTGTCGCTGCGCACGCGCAAGTTTGTGGCCGAGCTCGACGACGCGATGCCCACAACGTTCGCGGGCAGCAGCAACTCCGACGGGGTAGCGCTGAGCGTGGACGGGGGGCTGAACTGGTACCGTATTCTGGATCTGACCGGTACCAACGTCACCACCGATTTTCAAACCAAAACGGTCAACCTGACGCAGTTTGCGACTGATAACGGCCTCACGCTGGGCACCGATGTGCGCCTGAAGTTTCAGCAGTACGGCCGCGGTGGCTCGACCAATCCCACGGCCGCCAACCGCGTAGGGCGCGTATTTGATGACATTGTGCTGACGCAGTCGGCAGCTCCCGCCCCGGTAGTGCTGCTGGCTTACTCACCGGTGCCCGCCGCGGGCTGCCCCGGCTTGCAGGTGCAGTACAGCGATACTTCCCTGTTCCGACCCACCGGCCGGCAATGGACGTTCCCGGGCGGTACCCCCGCCACGTCTACCGACCGTAACCCGCTCGTAACCTATAACACGCCCGGCCACTACGGCGTGACGCTCAGCGTGACCAATGCCAATGGCACGGTAGCCCGGACTGATACGGGCGTGGTGTTCGTCTACGGCCGGCGGCCCGCGGTAGCGGTAACGCCCACGGCCGCCAGCATTTGCTCGGGGGCAACGGTTACGTTTGGAAGTACCGTTACCTCGTGCGGCACTACTACCTACAACTGGCAGTTTCCGGGCGGCACCCCCGCCAGCTCTACGGCGGCCAGCCCCGGAGCCATTACGTATTCGGTGGCTGGCAACTACACCGCTACGCTGACCGTGACCAATGATATTGGTAGCGTCACGACCACGGTACCGGTCTACGTCGATGGGCGCGTACTGCCTTACGCCGAATCGTTTGACAACTCGATATCGATTCCGCAGGGGTGGGCGCTGATAACGCCCAGCACCTTCCCCTGGGCGCTGGTGCCCAACATCGTCGGCCGCTCGGGTACCGCTAGCAATACCATCCGGGCACCCTTTGCCCGCGACAACAACCGCGGCGAATACCCATCCATTAACACGCCCGCTATTAACCTCGCCGGCCTGGCTGCTCCCAAGCTCCGCTTTGACCTAGCTTACGCGCCCTATGCCGCAGTAGCCGGGGCCGTACCCACCGATACCGACTCGTTGATCGTGCGCGTATTGGATGCCTGCTCGGGTGCCATTCTGGGTAATCCGTACATGAAGGGTGCCCAGGGTACCCTGGCCACCATGCCCAGCCTCCCCTATGATTACATCCCGGCTGCCGGTACCGACTGGCGGCAGGAACTCGTGGACCTGACGCCCTACGCCGGCCGCAGCGTTATCGTGCAATTCAGAGGGTACAACGACTACGGCAACCACCTCTACATTGACAACGTGACCGTGGGCGGCAATATTCTCTCGCTGGCGGGGCAGGCCGCTGCGGTAGGCCTCGAAGCCTGGCCCAACCCAACGCCCACCGGGGCGGGCCTGCACCTGCGGCTACCCGCGTACAGCGGGGCGGTAGGCCTGCGCCTGATCGACAACCTGGGCCGGGCGGTGTGGCAGCAGCAACTAGTGCAAACGGGTGCCTCGGTGGAGCGCGTTATCGAGTTGCCGCTGGCCCCCGGGCTGTACAATCTCGTGTACACGCCGGCTACCGGCCCCCTGGCCGCCCGTCGCATCGTGGTGCAGTAAGAAGCAGTAGTGCTTCGCAAAAGGAAAAGCCGGACCTAACCAGTCCGGCTTTTTTTATACCTGCTAGTTGCGCCGGGGCGTAAAGCAGGCCCTCCTTATTATTTTACCGTACACAGGATAAAAATTGAATAGATTTTACGGGTTTTGCTTCCTGTTGTATGTATAAATCGCTGATAACAATAGTATTAGTTGCCGTGGCCAGCCGCTCGGCCCTGGCGCAGGCGCCCCGGGTATCAGCCGCGCCGGCCGTGCCAGTATCGGGTAGCGTCTCCGATGTTGGCCAGCCGGGTAATACCTTACCCGCGCCCTCGGTGCCTGCCTACCCAAGAGGCTACACCGATAAGCACTTGGGCGGTACCACGGACAATACCTTTCCCAACGGCGTACCCGTGCGCAATATCGATAACGGAACCGGGCGCAACGACCAGCCCCGCGCCAACCAGGCGCAGCCGGGAGCCCAGCCCACGCGCAGCATTCTGCGGGGCCGCAAGCGCCGCGGGTAGGGGACTGCCCGGCCGCACCATCGGTAATCGTTCCAGGCTAGCCTAGCTAGAGCTGGCCAAACTACCGGCGCTAACGGGGCGATACGTGCCCGTGCGCACTGGCGTGCCCCGCCGTAGCCTTCACACGGGTCTTTAGCAGCGTCTTTTAAAGGTTGTCTTGAGTCGTTGTCAGCGGATTGATCATTGCTCGCAAGGATTACTGGTCTACTTCAAAGAAGCCGTTTAAATTATTGCCAGCCCTCTGGAAGTTGCCTGTCATTGCGAGCGCCGCGAAGCAATGACAGATGAGGTAGCTAACATAAACAGCTTCTCAGGGCAATGCCGACAACGGCGCGCCGCAGCCCAGGTACGGGACGGCATGATGATGGTCGCGAATTGCCCAGTCCGAGCATACTGTGTAGCAACAGGGAATTTGCTTTAAGCTCTACAAGAGGGCCGTACTGGCGTTGCGCTTGAGTAACAGTAAGCTGTACAGTAGGGCAGCGCCTAAATTGTGACATTAGGTGATGCCGTGAGGTTGCGCAATGCAAGGGGGCCGGTAAGAAAAAAGGCTCAGTCGGGCAGATTACGATGGCCTTTTTCGGAAAATCCCCGTTAAAGCCCCAAAATGGCTCGCACAATACAAATTTTAAACAGATTCGGAACAATTTAAGCGAGCTGACCGCCCTTTTCTACAGCAGTCCCAACCTGCTGCTACGCACCTCCGCACCTACTGTTTTTTCACTTTTCCAATCATGCCGGCAGCCCGGCCTCATAACAGGCAGCCGGCAGCATTTTATTTTATGAAACACTTTTGTTACCAAGCAGCTCTCCTCGGAGCTGGGCTGCTGGCGGCTTCCACCCAGGCGCAGGCGCAAACCGCCGACCGCAAGACAGCCATCGGCCTGCACGCCAATGCTACTCAGTACCGGGGCGACCTGGGCAATAACTTCTGGGAGTTCCGCCAAATGCCCTACAGCGGTGGTATCGACATTACCCGCTACATTGGCAAGGTGCTCGACATCAAGCTTGACCTTGATTACCTGCGCCTGCGCTCGCCCGCCGAAGAAGACAAGTTAAACAGCCAGGGTCGCCGTTTCCGGGCGCAGGCTTATCAGGCGGGCTTAGGCTTTAAGATCAAGGCCCCCATCAAGGACAGCTTCTTCCTGCATCCCTACTTGCTGGTGGAGCCGCAGTTTTCGTGGGTGCTGGCCGATCGCTACGCCCGTGTTGCAGCGGCTGGTCCGGTCCGCAACGACTTCACCCGCTTTGGCTCTTTCGGTGGGCACGTGGGGGCTGGCCTCGATTTCCACTTGGGAGAATCGGCCATCCTGTTTCTGCAAGCCAGCCAAGCTTATTTCCAAACTACGGATGATCGCCTCGACGGTGTAGACAACAACGCCACGACGTTCTGGGATAAGAAGGACCGCTACTTGCAGTTTTCGGCTGGCCTGCGGGCCAACCTGGGTAAACCCAAGGATGAAGACGGCGATGGTGTGCCTGACAAAAAGGATAAATGCCCCGGTACGCCCGCCGGCGTGAAAGTGGACGTGAACGGCTGCCCGGTTGACACCGACGGCGACGGCGTACCCGACTACCAGGACAAGTGTCCCGACGTGAAGGGCCTGGCCGCGCTGCAAGGCTGCCCCGATGCCGACGGCGACGGCGTGGCCGATGCCGACGACCGCTGCCCCAACACCCCGGCCGGCGTGCGCGTCGATGCCTCGGGTTGCCCGGTAGATAGTGATGGCGACAAAGTGCCCGACTACCTCGACAAGTGCCCCAACACGCCCAGCGGCGTGCAGGTAGACGCCAACGGCTGCCCGCTGGACCGCGACGGCGACGGGGTGCCCGACTACCAGGACCGCTGCCCCGACCGGGCGGGTCCGGCCTCCAACAAAGGCTGCCCCGAGATCAAGGCCG
>CAJYPK010000043.1 GCA_913776615.1 uncultured Hymenobacter sp. | reverse complement strand
GGGCGGGTCCGGCCTCCAACAAAGGCTGCCCCGAGATCAAGGCCGAGCAGAAGAAGATCCTCAACGAGGCCACCAAGTACATCAACTTCGACTTCAACAAGGCCACGCTCAAGCCGTCCTCGTATCCTAAGTTGGAGCAGATGGTGCAGATCATGAACGAGTACCCCGACTACTCGCTCTCCATCGCTGGGCACACCGACAGCAAAGGCGACGACAACTACAACCTGCGCCTGAGCTACGAGCGCGCCGCCGCCGCCCGCAAGTACATGCTCGATAAAGGAATTCCCGCCGAGCGCATCGAAGCCCGGGGCTATGGCGAAAGCAAGCCGATTGCCGACAACAAAACGGCCGCCGGCCAGGCCCTGAACCGTCGCGTGGATTTCGACCCCTACCTCACCGGGGAGGCCAACGCCGCCGAAGTGAAGTACGGCCCGGCCCCGAGCATCGCGGAGCTGAAAGCCGAAGGCAAGAAGCTGCCCGGTAAAAAGACCACCGGTACCGGCGCCCCCCGCAGCCGCAAGGCCCCGGCCAAGCGTAAATAAGCGCTGACCTGCCATCCGGCTAACCTGAAAAGCAGCCCGCTCCCCCGAGCGGGCTGCTTTTTTATGCAGGTGGGATAAGCTTTAGCTTGTCCCACGGTCGGAGAGTACCTAATAGAAGCGCTGTAGCATAAGCCTGTTCGAGACCGGCCCTTGCGCCGGACAAGCTAAAGCTTATCCTACTGCCTTAACTTGCGCCCAAAATGGTGCGCTCCCCGCACTACTGCTCTTATGGACGACGCTCTCCTTGCCAGCTACCAGCCCGTAATCGGGCTCGAAGTACACGCCCAATTGCTGACCCACAGCAAAATGTACTCTTCCGACGAAAACGAGTACGGCTCGCTGCCCAATACCAACCTCTCGGTGATTACCCTGGGCCACCCCGGCACGCTGCCCCGCGTAAACCGCACGGCCGTGGATTTTGCCATCAAGATGGGTTTGGCTACCAACTGCCACATTCAGCGCGAAAACCTGTTTGCGCGCAAAAACTATTTTTATCCCGACCTGCCCAAGGGCTACCAAATCACGCAGGATAAGACGCCGATTTGCTACGGCGGCCACGTGGATATCCGCCTCGCCGACGGCAGCACCCGCCGCATCGGCATCACCCGTATTCACATGGAGGAAGACGCGGGCAAGAGCATGCACCTGGCCGGCGAAACCGAAACGCTCGTGGACCTCAACCGGGCCGGCGTGCCGCTCATCGAAATCGTGAGCGAGCCCGACATCCGCACCGAGGAAGAAGCCTACGCCTACCTGGCCGAAATCAAGAAGCTGGTGCAGTACCTGGGCATCTGCGACGGCAATATGGAGGAAGGCTCACTGCGCTGCGATGCCAACGTGAGCGTGATGAAGAAGGGAGCCGATAAATTTGGTACCAAAGTGGAGGTCAAGAACATGAACTCCTTCCGCAACGTGCAGCGGGCCATCGAGCACGAGGTGCGCCGCCAGATTCAGATTCTGGAAAACGGCAGTGAGGTCGACAGCGAAACGCGCGGCTTCGACGCGGCTAGCGGCACGACCAGCGGCCAGCGCTCGAAGGAGACGATGAACGACTACCGCTACTTCCCCGAGCCCGACCTGCCGCCGCTCATCATCGACGACGCCTGGCTGCACCGCGTGCAGGCCGAGCTGCCTGCCCTGCCGCAGCAGCTCTACGCCCGCTTTACCGGCGAGCTGGGCCTGAGCGACTACGACGCCAACGTGCTCATCGACCAGAAAGAAGTAGCCCAGTACTTCGACGACCTGGCCCGCCTGCTGCCTCCGGCCAGCGCCAAGGCCGCCGCCAACTGGGTGATGGGCCCGGTAAAATCGTACCTCAACGAGCGCGCCCTCGAAATCACTGACTTCCCCCTCGACCCCGGTCAGCTGGCCGGCATCATCGAACTCATCGAGGCGGGTAAGCTCAATTATTCGGTGGCCAGCAAGCAGCTGTTCCCCTACCTGCTCGAACACCCGCAGGCCAACGCCACCGGCGCGGCCGAGCAGCTGGGCCTGCTCACCAAAACCGACGCCGGCGAGCTCGAAGCCCTCGTGCAGCAGGTACTGGCCGCCAACCCGGCCAAGGTAGCCGAGTACCGCGCCGGTAAAAAATCGCTCACCGGCATGTTCATGGGCGAGCTCATGAAGCTGACCGGCGGCAAGGCCGACCCCAAACTGGCCAACCAATTGCTGCGCAAAGGCCTAGATGGCTAGCCGTCCCGGCGCCGAAAAGGGCCGTGCACAAGCGTGCGCGGCCCTTTTTTGCAATCGGATCTTTATTAAATATACTGTACCAGCTTTATGAAGGTAGGCTACTGGCTGGCCGCCCTGGGGGCGCTAAGCTGCCTAAACGGCCAGGCGCAGGGGCGTGGAGGCTACGAAATAACCGGCCAGGACCCGCTGTTGGCGGGCCAGTCGATTTACTTGCTGAGCGCCGCGCGCCCCAGCCGCGACCAACCCTGGCCCAGCCTCGATTCGGCGCGGGCCGATGTCAGCGGGCGCTTTGTGCTGCGGGGCCAGGTACCCGCTCCCGACGTATACTTGCTGCGCGTTGGCCAGCAGCAGGCTATGCAGCCAGTGCCGCTGGCCAACCGCCAGGAGCGCCTGACGGCCCGGGTAGTGCAGGCCCGCAGTAGCGCGGCTCCCACCTACCTGCTGCGCCCCACGGGCTCAGCTGAGCTAGAGCTGCTACAAGCCTTTGAGCCTTATGCGCTTCTGCGCAGTGCCCCGACCAAAGCGGGAAGCAAGGAACTGCTGGCCATGCAGCGTATGCTGCGTCGCCATGCCGACTCGTATCTGGCGCCGTACCTGACTTTTTACCACCTGCGACTGCACCCCAGCGCCCAGCCGCAGCTTGACTCGCTCACGCAACGCTTCGAGCGCGAGCAGCCCGACTCGCCATACCTGGGGAGACTGCGCGAATTGCGCGCGGCGGCGCAGACGTTGGCAATAGGGGCGGAGGCTCCCGATTTTACGCTACCTAGCAGCGGCGGCACATCACTGGCCTTGAGTAGCTTGCGAGGAAAATACGTGCTCGTTGATTTCTGGGCCAGCTGGTGCAAGCCCTGCCGGGCCGAAAATCCCAACGTACTGGCGGCCCACCAAAAATACCAGCATCGGGGAGCCGGCTTCACGGTGCTCAGCGTGTCGCTGGATGAGAAAGTACCCGACTGGCAGCAGGCCGTGGCGCAGGATGCGCTACCCTGGCCGCAGGTGATCGACGAGGCCGGCGTGCGCGGTCGCACCGGGCGGCTGTACAACGTAGTGGGGATTCCGGCGACGTTTTTGCTTGACCCGCAGGGGCGCATAGTGGCTACCGAGCTGCGCGGCAGCGCGCTGGGGCGGGAACTGGCCCGGCGGCTGCGCTAGGGCAAGGGAACCCGCGCCCGTTTTTTTAGCTTTGTCCGGCAGCCCGGCTTTGACCGGGTGCTCTTTACTCTTTAGCAATGACTTCCTTTATGAAACCAGCGCTCGTCGCCGTGGCCCTGCTCGGCCTCACTAATGCCTGCCAGAACGCCAGCGCCGCCGAGGGCTACGAAATAACCGGCCAGCTGCGCAACGTGGCGGCCGGTACCACGCTGCACCTGTCGGAGCTGACCAGCAGCCAGTTTGTGGAGCGCGGCACCGCCAAGACCGACGCCGAGGGTAAGTTTACCTTCAAGGGGACGCTGCCCGCCACGGCGGCCGTGTACCAGCTCAAGCTCGACGAGCCCAATCAGGTGCTGCTCGTGCTTGACAACAAAACCCACCTCACGCTCTCGGGCGACGCCAAGAGCCTGCCCGCCAGCTACGCCGTGAAAGGATCCAAGGATTCGGAGGTAATTCAGCAGCTTACGCGCACCCTCAACGCCAGCCGGGGCCAGATGCAGCGCCTGGGCCAGCGCTACAATGCCGCCGGGCAGGCGGGCCGTACCGATTCGCTGCCCATCATCGAGGCGCAGTACAACGTGCTGGCCCGGGCCACGACCAACCGGGCCAAGGCCGTGATCCGGCGCAATGCCTCGTCGGTAGCGGCGGGCTTCGCCACGCTCAGCTTCGTAAATCCCGATGAGGACTTTGCCTTTGCCGACTCGATCGCGGGTATTCAGCGCAAGGCCCAGCCAGCCTCGCCCTTTACCCAGGCCCTGACCGAGCGCCTGGAGCCGCTACGCGCCACGGCCGTCGGCACCACCGCCCCGGAAATCAACCTGGCTAGCCCCGACGGCCCGGCGATCTCGCTCAAAAGCCTGCGCGGCAAGTACGTGCTGGTCGACTTCTGGGCCAGCTGGTGCGGCCCCTGCCGCCAGGAAAATCCCAACGTAGTGAAGGCCTACAAGCAGTTCAAGGACAAAGGCAAGGGCTTCACGGTCTACAGCGTATCGCTCGACGACGACAAGGCCCGCTGGACGCAGGCCATCGCGGCCGACGGCCTAGCCTGGCCCAACCACGTATCGGACCTCAAAAAATGGAACAATGCCGCCGCCGCCGCTTACGGCGTACAAGCCATCCCGGCGTCCTTCCTGCTCGACCCCAGCGGCAAAATCATCGGTAAAAACCTGCGCGGCCCGGCGCTGGAAGCCAAGCTGGCCGAGGTACTGAAATAGATCGCATTGCTTATAAGCCACTAAAAAGGCCCGCCAGTTCGCTGGCGGGCCTTTTTGGTTAATGCAAAAACATGCGTTGTAAGCCGGCCCAGAGGCGCTTCTTGAGGCTCACGTCGTACTCAATCATCTCGACTTCGGCCCCGGCCAGGTAGGCGAGGTCCACCGACGGGAATTGCACCGGCTCGTAAATCTGGGTGGTGCGCACGGCCACATCGAGCAAGTTTCTGCCGAAGGCCAGGATGTGCGTGGCGGCGATTTCCTTGCGCAGATTCTGGAGCGCCACCGGGTAGGGGCCTTCCACGTTCACGAGCACCACGTCGGCCATTACCAAGTTGATGGCTTGCAGCAGTTTGTTGAGGAAGACGTTGCGCGGCAGCTTGCGAAACTGCTCGGGCGGCAGGCGCACCAGCAGCACCACGCCCCGCGGGTTGTCGCCGAGGGTGGTAAAAGTCGTGAGCAGGTACGGTGCCACGGGCGGCGCGCTGGCGGGCGGGTTTCCCGTGGGGAGTGCGCTGGCTGGGGTGGCGGCCGGGGCCGCGCTGGCTACCGGGGCGGGCTGCGGGGGCAGCTGGGCAGTGGCCAACGAGGGGAGCTTGCCCGGAAGCGGCGTCGGCCCCGGAGCTGGCATAGCTGCCGCCCGGGCTGGGGCGGCGGCTATCGGTGGCGCAACTACGGTCGCTGGTGGCACCTCCGGACCGGCCGCCGGGGCCGCCTCGGCGGGAGCGGCGTGCGCTGCTGGCGCGGGCTGCTCGTCGGCCTCGCGAGGCATGTAGAGCGTGACCCCGGTATAGAAGTTTTGCAGAAAGGCCAGGGTGCCGCTTTGCTCGTCCTCAGTCATGTATGTGGCGGCTGGTTACGATAACTCAAACAGCGCCCGGAGCTCGGTGGCGTCGGCGGGCTTCATGCGGCCGGCTAGCACGAGGCGCAGCTGGCGGCGGCGCAGGGCCCCGTCGTACAGGGCAACTTCCTCGGCCGTTTCGGGGATGGCATCGGGCACGTCGATGGGCCGCCCGCTTTGGTCAACGGCCACGAAAGTGAAGAAGGCCTCGTTGGTTTTCATCTTCGTGCCGCTGGGGATGTCTTCGGCCCACACGTCGATGTGCACCTCCATGCTGGAGGCAAAAGCGCGGGTAACCTGGGCCTGCAGCGTCACCACGTTGCCCAGCCGGATAGGATCGCGAAACGACACGTTATCGACCGAGGCCGTAACCACGATCCGGTTGGAGTGCTTCTGAGCGGCGATGGCGGCGGCGATGTCCATGAGGTGCATCATGCGGCCGCCCATCAGGTTGGTGAGCGTATTGGTATCGTTGGGCAGCACCAACTCGGTCATGGTAACAAACGAGTCGGAAACGGGGCGTTGCTTGCGCACGGGGAGAGGAAGTGGAGTGATGGGGTAGGAAGGGAGAGGGTGGGAAGGAAAGTTTGGCAAAGGTACGGTAAGGCGGAAGCCGCTTGCGTGCCGGGGGGCGCCTTGGTAGGTAGAAGCTTGTAGGAGTTACTTACCGGAAAATGAGCAAGCGGAAGCTTACCCTGCAGCGTCTCATTGCCAGCCGGCCGCGCCGCGCAGGGGAACGAAGCGGCAGTCACCGAATGCTTCGCGCACAAAGGTTTCGGGGCCTTCGCGGGTGATGCGGAGTAGCTGCTGCTGCCCCGGGTCGGCGGCCCCTACCGGCACTACCAGCCGCCCCCCGATGCGCAGCTGCCGCAGCAGGGCGGGCGGGAGGGACGGTGCCCCGGCCGTGACCAGAATGCCATCGAAGGGCGCCAGGGCGGGCAGGCCCAGCGAGCCATCGCCCAGGTGCAGGCCGGTGGTGGGCAGGCCCAGGGCGGCCAGCCGCTGCCGACCGCGCTCGAAAAGCACGGCGTTGAACTCGATGCTCTGCACGTGCTCGGTGAGCTGGCACAGCACGGCAAACTGGTAGCCCGAGCCCGTCCCCACTTCCAGCAGCCGCTGGCCCGGACTAACGCCCAGCAGCTCGGTCTGGTAAGCTACCGTACTGGGCTGCGAAATCGTTTGGCCCTCGCCGATGGGAAAGGCCTTGTCCTGGTAGGCGTGGGCCTCGAAGGCGGGCTCAAAAAAGAGGTGGCGCGGTACGGCCGCAATCGCGGCCAGCACGCGCTCGTCGCGGATGCCACGCTGCGTACGTAGCAGAGTGGCGAGGGCCCGGCGCTGGCCCCGGTGGCGGTAGGTATCGGGTAGAGGTTGAATAGGGTACGGGGGTAAGTGAGCGCAAAAAAGAAGCCCCGGGCAATGACACAAAGGGCGAGACTATGTGGACTGTATATGTACAAAAAAGTGGTGATAAACAACCAGTATGAGCGGGTCAATTTGGAACTAAGTGGCCTACTAAGCTGGCGATACCCCTATTTTTGTAGCGTTCTGCGCAAATTTACGCGCCGCTCAGCTCCTCTTGTTGCTTCGTCAAATTCAATATCTCAAGCTCGTAGCCGCCGACTTTGGAGCCGGTTTATTGGCTTGGGTGGCGTTCTTTCTGCTACGCAAGCATTTGCTGCGGGAAGCAGTCGGTCTCCAACTCAACGCCGGTGCGCTGTTTTACTTGGTAGGTGCCGCGCTGCTCATCGCGCTCTTCTGGACTACGCTCTACGGCCTAGTGGGGGAGTACCGCAATATTTTTCAGAAGTCACGGCTGACCGAGCTGATTCGCCTGGCGCGCGTATCATTCCTGGGGACGGTCGTTATCTTTTTCGCGCTGCTGCTCGACGACGAGGGGGTGAATAGCTACCACGCCTACTATAAAACGTTCAGCTCCTACTACTTACTGCATTTTAGTATTACGGCAGTGCTGCGTACCTGGGCAGTAAGTAGCGTGCAGCGTCTGGTTCGGCAAGGAACCATCTTTTTCCCCACGTTGCTGGTGGGCTCCAATCGATTGGCCATGGCTACTTACACCGACCTGCTGCGCACGGGTAAGCACCTGGGGCTGCGGTTGGTGGGCTTTACGCGGGTGGGCAGCGGCGTCGATGCGGAGTTGGCGCAGACGCTACCCGCCTCGGGCTCGTATCAGCAATTGCCCAACCTGATCCGTAGTTTAGGTATCGAGCAGATAATCATTGCGATTGAGCCCAGTGAGCACCAGCGCATCCAGGAGATTCTGAACCTGCTGGAGGACTCGCCGGTGCGCATCAGCGTGCTGCCCGACCTCTACCAGATCCTGCTGGGCTCGGTAAAGGTGAACCATATTTTTGGTACGCCCCTCATTGAGATCAAGCAGGATTTACTGCCCATCTGGCAGCAGGTATTCAAGCGTTTATTCGATATTGGTGGGGCGAGCGTGTTTTTGCTGCTGGCCTGGCCGGTGTACGTCTTCACGGCCCTGATGGTACGCTCCTCGTCGCCGGGGCCGATTTTTTACCGGCAAAAGCGCATCGGGCGCAATGGCGTGCCGTTTGACATCATCAAGTTCCGCTCGATGTACGTGGATGCCGAGAAGATGGGGCCGGCGCTCAGCTCCGACCACGACCCGCGCATTACGCCCTGGGGGCGGTTTATGCGCAAGGTGCGGCTCGATGAATTTCCGCAGTTCTGGAACGTCATCAAGGGCGACATGAGCCTGGTGGGGCCGCGGCCCGAGCGTCAGTACTTCATTGATCAAATAGTGCAAATTGCGCCCCATTACCGCCACCTGCACCGTGTACGCCCCGGCCTTACTTCGCTGGGGCAGGTGAAATATGGTTACGCCGAAAACGTGACCCAAATGGTGGAGCGCCTGAAGTTTGACATTCTGTACATCGAGAACATGAGCCTGGCCATGGACTTTCGAGTGCTGCTTTACACGCTGAAAATCATCGTGGAAGGGCGGGGCAAATAGACCGCAGATTTAACGGATTTAACGGATTGCGGGGATACGCCCGCCGGCCTGCGGCGGCGGGCTGACTACTTGGGGAGTATGTTTGCGGTTATTGAATTATTGACAGAAGTCTAGGCTGGTAGGGAATTGGGTCGGCTGTGCTGGCTAGGTGTTCTGCATGGCTGCTGGTACCCGATGCGACTGGCCGGTGCGCCACTGGGCCGAGCGCCGCGGGGCAGCAAGGCCAACTTTATCTCCTGCATCCGGTTCGCTTCACGAAGGGATAGTCAGCCCGCCGCCGGAGGCTGGCGGGCGTATCTGCGAAATCCGTTAAATCCGTTAAATCTGCGGTCATGTTTACTGGGATAATAGAAAGTGTGGGCACGGTAGTCGCCGTTGCCGACGAGGGCACCAACCGTCATTTTACCGTCGCTTCGCCGTTTGCCAACGAGTTGAAGATTGACCAAAGCGTGGCCCACGACGGGGTGTGCCTCACGGTGGTAGCCCTCGACGTGGCGGCCGGTACCCACGTTGTAACGGCCATTGCCGAGACCCTGAAAAAAACCAACCTGGGCCAGTGGCAGCCCGGCCGCCACCTCAACCTGGAGCGCTGCCTGGCCGCTGGCGGGCGCTTCGACGGCCACATCGTGCAGGGGCACGTCGATGCCACGGCCGAGTGCGTGAGCGTGGAAGACCAGAACGGCTCTTGGCTGTTTCGCTTCCGGCACGAAGCCGGGCCGCAGCGCCTCACCGTGGAGAAGGGCTCCATTACCGTCAACGGCGTGAGCCTGACGTGCTTCGATAGTACGCCCACGGAGTTTTCGGTGGCCATCATCCCCTACACCTACGAGCACACCGGCTTTCACCAGCTACAGGCCGGCGACCGCGTCAATCTGGAGTTTGACATCGTGGGCAAGTACGTCGCCAAGCTACTGGCCAGCCAGGGACTGCTAGCCAGCGCTGAAGTATAACTCGCTGGCTACTTGTGCGTAAGCAGGAAGGGCGGCTCGCCATATCCCGGTCGCCCCGCAGCAGTATGGCCCGCAAACGCGAAGAAATCGAGCCCAATCCCGGCGATAAGCGCTACGTGCGCCGAGGCCAAAATGGTCAGTTTGAGACGGAAGCAGACTTGAATCGTTCGCTCTCGCAAGACGACAGGCACAATTCCAAGAAAACCAGCTCGCCCGGTCAGGGCGACCACGGCGACGGCCACACCGGCAACCGCCAACCCGGCAACTAGCAAGGCAAGCTACAGCTTACCCTACACGGTGTAGGGTAAGCTGTAGCTTGCCCACGCCCGCAATGGTCACCCGCTTGTCAAGCTTCAGCCTGGGCCGGTGGCCACCAGTAAGGGTCGGCCTTGCTGAATGCCCAGCTGGCCAGCCAGCCCAGCAGCGCCCCCACCAGCGCCCCGCACAAGACATCGGTAGGATAATGCGCCGCCAAATAAACGCGGCTGTAGCACAGCAGCGCGGCCCAGGCAAACACGCCCGCCTTCAGCCCTTTGAACCGGCCCGTCGGCAAAGCCAGCAGCAGAAACACGGCCATTGCCACCGAGTTCGCCGCGTGCGACGACATAAAGCCAAACTGCCCCCCGCAACCATCGGGCAGGTGCAGCAGCGGGGCCAGGTCGGGGGCGTGGCAGGGGCGCGGCCGGCCCACTATTGGCTTGAAGAGCTTGCTCGTGATGCTGTCGGCCAGGGCCACGGCCGCGATGAGCAGCGGTAGCACTGCTTTAGCTCGGCGCTGATAGTGGTATAATAGCCAAACGATTAAGATGGCATAAAATGGTATCCACACGTACCGGTCGGAGGCAAAGGCCATCACCTTGTCTAGCACCGGCGAATGTGCCCCATTAATAGCCAGCAACAGCCGATGGTCAAGTTGAATTACGAATTGTAAATTATGAATTATGAATGATATAAGAAGGCAAAGCATGAGTAGGCGGCCCAAAGAGCCAATTCATAATTTATAATTTACAATTCATAATTAAACTACGCCCATGCCACGCCTTTGCGGAGCCAGGCCAGGGTGATGGCTTCGGGAGTGCCTTCCTCGGGCGGAGCGGGGTTGTAGCTCCAGCCGCAGCGGGGGGGCAGGCTCATGAGAATGCTCTCGGTGCGGCCGCCGGTTTCGAGGCCGAAGCGGGTACCCCGGTCGAATGCGAGGTTGAATTCGGCGTAGCGGTTGCGGCGCAGCGTTTGCCAGGCTTCCTCGCGTGGGCCGAAGGGCAGGGCGTGGTTGTCGCGCATAATCTCGGTGTAGGCGGGGGCGAAGGTTTCGGCCACGGCCTGCACGAAGGCAAATAGCTCGGCCACCGAGCCATCCTTACCCACGGTGAGGCGATCGAAGAAGATGCCGCCCACGCCGCGCGTTTCCCGGCGGTGGGGCAGGTAGAAATAATCGTCGGCCCAGCGGGTAAATTTGGGGTAGTAAGCGGGATTGTGCTGATCGCAAGTGGCTTTGAGACGCTGGTGGAAACGCCGGGCCTGGGCCTCGTCCACGTAAATGGGCGTAAGGTCGATGCCACCCCCAAACCACGCCTCGCCGTTGCCGGCCTCGAAGTAGCGCACGTTCATGTGGATAATGGGCACGCGGGGGCTGCGCGGGTGTAGCACCAGGCTTACCCCGGTGGCGAAGAAGCGCGGGTCGGGCATGTGCAGCTGCTGGGCGGCGGCGGCACTCATCTCGCCCTCCACGGCCGAGAAGCCCACGCCGCCCTTTTCCAGAATGTGGCCGTTTTCGAGCACCCGCGAGTGGCCGCCCCCGCCGCCGGGCCGCAGCCAGTCGTCGTGGCCGAAGCGGGCGCTGCCGCCGTCGGCGGCTTCGAGCTGGGCGCAGAGGCGAGTTTGAAAATCCTGGAGCCAAGCGGCAATATCGGTGCGGGTCATGTGGTGAAATGGTGAGGTGGTGAGTAGTGAAGTGGTGAGATGGCGAGTGGTGAAATAGTGAGGTAGCGGGTGGCGAGATGGTGAGCAATGAGTTGGAATAGAACGCACTCGTTCACTGCCTCATCACCTCACCATTCACCATCTCACTACCTCACCATTTCACCGCTCACTATCTCACCACCTCACCATCTCACCGCAAAGGTCGGGCGGGGGCGTAATTTTACCGTCCCCACTGGCTCTACCCACCCTGAATATGCTCTTCGATGCCCCCGCCGCGCCCGTTGCGGCCGTGCCGGCCGCGCCCGGTTTCGACCTCCTGCGCCGCGCCTACCTGCTCATGCACACGGCCGCCGAGATGGCCACCCTCTACGAAGCGAATAAGACCGTGGCGGCCCGCTACGTACACGCCACCGCCCGTGGCCACGAGGCCGTGCAACTCGCCACCGCCTTCCTGCTCACCGGGGCCGATTACGCCGCCCCGTACTACCGCGACGACGCCCTGCTGCTGGGCCTGGGGCTGCGTCCCTACGAGCTGATGCTCCAGCTGCTGGCCAAGCGCGACGACCCCTTCAGCGGCGGGCGCACCTACTACAGCCACCCCAGCCTGCGCCGGGCCGGCGTGCCCGTGATGCCGCACCAAAGCTCGGCCACCGGCATGCAGGCCATTCCGGCCACCGGGATGGCTCACGCCCTCAGTTATTTGGAGGGGCAGGGGCTGGGCGACGAAGCCAGCCAGCCGCTCGTGCTCTGCTCCATCGGCGACGGGGCCATGACGGAGGGCGAGGTGAGCGAGGCCCTGCAAATGGCTATTCTGCATCGCCTGCCCATCGTGTACCTGGTGCAGGACAACGACTGGGGTATCTCGGCCACCGGCCGTGAGATGCGGGCAATGGATGCCTACGAGTTTGCCGCTGGCTTTCCCGGCCTGCACCGCGTGCGGGTCGACGGGGCCGACGTGGTATCGTCCTACAACGGCCTGGCCGAAGCTTTCGCTCACGTGCGGGCGCGGCGCGGCCCCGCCCTCGTGCACGCCAAATGCCCACTGCTGGGCCACCACACCAGCGGCGTGCGCCGCGAGTGGTACCGGGGCGACAATCTGGCCGCGCATCAGCAGCAAGACCCGCTGCCCCGCCTGCACCGCCGCCTGCTCCAGGCCGGGGCCACCGAGGAAGAGCTGACCGCCCTGGCCGCACAGGCCCGCGCCACCGTGGCCGCCGATTGGGCCGAGGCCCAGGCCGCGCCCGACCCCGACCCCGCCACCTACGCCGACCACGAGTTTGCGCCGCCCGCCGTGCTGGCCGAGGCCGGCGAGCGTGCCCCCGCCGGGGCCGATAAGGCGCTGATGGTCGACGCCGCGCTGCACGCCGTCGACGATATTCTGCGGGAATTTCCCGAGGCCCTGTTCTACGGCCAGGACGTGGGCGGCGAGCTGGGCGGCGTGTTTCGCGAGGCGGCGCTGCTGGCCAAGAAGTATGGCGACAAGCGCGTGTTCAACACGCCCATCCAGGAGGCGTACATCGTGGGTAGCACGGCGGGCATGGCGGCCGTGGGGGCGCGGCCCATCGTCGAAATTCAGTTTGCCGACTACATCTGGCCGGCGCTCAATCAGCTGGTAGAGGAGCTGTCGAAATCGTGCTACCTGAGCATGGGTAAGTTTCCGGTGCCGACGCTTATTCGAGTGCCGGTGGGGGCCTACGGCGGCGGCGGGCCGTACCACTCCGGCTCGGTCGAAAGCACCCTGCTTACCATTCGCGGCATCAAGGTGGTGTATCCCAGCAACGCTGCCGACATGAAGGGCCTGCTGCGCGCCGCCTTCCTCGACCCCAACCCCGTGGTGCTGCTCGAACACAAGGGCTTGTACTGGAGCAAGGTGCCCGGTACCGAAGACGCCAAAACGACCGAGCCGGCCGCTGGCTACGTCATCCCGCTGGGAGTGGCCGCCGTGGCCCAGGAAGCCGCCGCCGACAAGCTGGCCAGCGGCGAAACCTGCGTGGTCATCACCTACGGCATGGGCGTGTACTGGGCCAAAACGGCCAGCCGCGACTACCCCGGCCGCGTCGAAATTCTCGACCTGCGCACCCTCAATCCCCTCGACTGGGAAGCCGTGCAGGCCGCCGTGCACCGCCACGGCAAGGCGCTCGTGCTCACCGAGGAGCCCCTGCTCAATTCCTTCGCCGAGAGCCTGGCCGGGCGTATCCAGCGCCACTGCTTCCGCCAGCTCGACGCACCCGTCTTCACCCTCGGCGCGGCCAACCTGCCCGCCATCGCCCTCAACGTGGAGCTGGAAAAGCAAATGCTGCCCAGTGCGGCGAAAGTAGCGGTCGCGCTGGGCGAATTGCTGGGATATTGATACCTACATCGCGAGAGTACCCCCACCGGCAAGTATAAGTAGCCAGGTAAAAGTGGGGCGGCGGGACACTAGCGGCACAGAGTATTTGTGCCGCTAGTGTCCCGCCGCCCCACTTTTGCCTGTCAAGTGTAGGACGAGCTTTAGCTTGTCCAGCGTAAGGGTCGTTCTCCCAGCGCTGTCAAAAGTCAAGTGAAGCTTTCCTTAGAAAGGATACCCCAGGCCCACGTTAATCACGGTCTGGTTATTCGTATGCCTCAAGGCGTTGCGCAAGCGCCACGGCTGCCCTGTCTCAGTGGGGTCATACACCTTGGTGGCGATGTCGAAGCGCAGGATAAGAAAAGTAAAATCCATGCGCACCCCGAAGCCCGAGCCAACCGCAAACTGCTTATAAAAGCGGTTGAGAAGAAATTCAGCCCCCTCCCGGTTGGTGTCGGGCTGTAGGGTCCAGACGTTGCCGAAGTCGGTAAACAGCGCGCCCTTGATAAACGAATACACCGGAAAGCGGTACTCGATAGAACCCTCCAGCAGGACCTCGCCGGGTTGCTCGGTATAGTAATCGCGGTCGCCGTTAGGTAGTAGCGTGGCGTAAGAGCCCGTACCCAGGCGCCGCGGGCTCCAGGCCCGCACGCTGTTGGAACCGCCCGCAAACAGGTATTTGTCGTAGGGCAGTACGTAGCGGTCTTCGGCCGTTTGGCCGGGTAGCGGGCTGGGGTCGGGGCTCATGGTGAGCGCGTGGGCTACGCCGCCGTTTAGTCGCCAAGCCAGGTAGGTAAGGGGCGAGAGCTTGTAGTAACGGCGGTAATCGACGGTGAGCTTGGCGAAGTTATAGACCGAGAGGTTGGTCCGCTTAAACCATTCCTCGTTGCGGTAGATACCACGCGTGAGACCCCCCAGTTCGGCGAAAATGCGCAGAAAGTACGCGTTGCGCGTCTGGTTGAGGTCATTGGAATTGTAGAGCGAGGTAAAGCTGAAGCTGGGCTCGTAGATAGGCAAGAACGAGCGGTAGAGCGGACTACCCTGAAACCGGCGCAGGCTATCGAGGCGGTTCTGATAAAACGGGCTGGTATAAGGCGTACTCACGATACCCAGATCGACGGGCGTGAAGATATACTGCTGATAAGCCGAGGTTTGCCAGAGGTAGTCGAAGGTGAGCTCCGTATTGCTGCGCGTGTAGAATACGTTGCGGGTGTAGGTAGTCGAGAGCGAGAAGCGCGTCCGGGGCTGGTAGCCCGCCAGCAGGTTGCCCAGGTGAAACGGGGCCAGTACCTGGGGCACTACCAGGGCGGCCGTAGCCCCGAGCTGCACGGTATACTGGGCCGGGCTCCGGCTGTTATCACCCACTTGAGCCAGCTGCCCCTCCAGGCCAGCCCGGCCGCTGAGTTCCAGCACCTCGGCCCCGCCGAAGGGGTTGCGCCACTTCAGCCGCAGGTTGCCGAAGGGCCCCACCAGGCCCGCTACGTAGGTGCCGCCCCCCTCGGTAGTTTCCGAAAAGCGCGGGCTGGGCGAGGTCGTGACGATGGCGTCGAGGTAGTTGGGGGCGGCCTGGGCGGCGGGGCGCGGCCCCCGCGTCAGGGCCTGGGCGCTGTCGGCGGGGCTTTCGTCGGCGTCGGCCGTGGCCACCTTGCGATAACCCAGGGTGTTAAACCGGAACATATCGAGGTTGGAGAGCTGGCGCTGCGAAAGCTGGGTACGCGTCTGGCTGTACAGCTGGCCCGGCCGCACTGCAATTTGCCGGGCCAGAATGGTTGGTGAGATGGGCAGCGGCCCCCGACTCAGAAACAGGATGGAATCCTGCATGGTGGTATCCCGCGGAATCACTACGCGGCCCGCCCGCCGCAACCGGCGCGCACTCAGGGAGTCGGCCACGGCGGCGGGGGTTACCCCGGCGGGCATGTTGGCCGTGGAAATGCGGCCCGTGGCCGACCCCGCCGCCCGGCCCGACAAGCTGGTGGTATCCGGGGCGTTGGCCAGCCGGCGGCGGCCGGCGCGGCGCGTGGTATCGCCCGCGGCCAGGCGCAGGGCGCGGGCCTGGTTTACGTCGGTGAGCACCGTTACGCGGCGTATCCGGTAGGCACGGTGGCCGCCGGGCGGGCTGCCAATGAGCAGGCGCAGGCGCACCTGGTTTTTCTCGAAGCTGGTATCGGCCTCCAGGGTAATATACTGGGCGCGAAAATCATAGTAGCCGGCATTTTTGAGCAGCGTTTCCAGCCGCTGGCGCTCCTGGCCGATGAGATCCTCGTTGTAGGGGTCGCCCACGTGCAGCAGCGTACCGCCCTGCGCGCCGGCCACCACCCGCGCCACGCCCGAGTCGGGGATGCTGCGCGTGAGCTGGCTCAAGGTAAAGCCCACCCCTTCTTTTACTTGGTAGGTCACCGTCACGAGCCGGTGCAGGCGCCCGCCCGCCGAGTCGCGCAGCGGTACCGGGTGTACCGGCTTGCGCAGGCCCACCGCCCGCAGCAGGCTGGCAATGAGCGTGCGCCGGGAGCGGGCCGAGTCGGTAAACGTCGCCGTGGCCCGGAAGTAACCCTGCGAGCGCAGGTAGGTGGCGAGCTGCTCCACGGTGCGCTCGCTCAGGCTGGGGTCGTAGATCACGGGCGGCTCGCCCAGGCGCATAATGGCGTTGCCCTTTTCCAGGGCCGTGCGCTTGCGGCCCAGCCGGCGGTCGCGCCGGGCCAGCAGCTTACCGGTGCGGGCCGAATCGCCCTGGGCGCTGGCCAGCCGGTCGGCGTACTTCTCCCGAATGCGCTTGATTTTCCGCTCAATGCGGGCCGAGTCGTAGAACGAGTGGCCAAACTGATACACCGCCAGCTTCGGAATGGGAATGGTCCGGTTAGGCTTTTGCTGCACCAGCGTGAGCAGGCGCTCTTGCTGGGCCGAAGTGAGGCCCTCGCTTTCTACCTCTACCTTGGTGAGCAGGCGTTGCTTGGGCTCAAGCAGCCGCAGGGGCGAGCAGCCCACTACCAGCAGCAGCGCCGCCAGGCTCAGCAAAAGTCCGGCGAGCACGGCGCGAGGGGCAGCCCCGCTAGGGCCTACGCGCGGTCGGTCGTTACTTTGTTCTAATGGTTTCAAAAGCCCTCGCTAAATACATCCGGTCGCTGCACCAGCGCAAATATCGGCAACGCCACGCCGCCTTTCTGGTGGAAGGGGCAAAAAGCGTGCTCGAACTCTTAGACTCGGGCCTCGAAGTCGAGCACCTGCTCAGTACGCCAGCTTTCGCTCAACAGTTGGCTGGCCACCGCCACCCGCCCGTGCAGCTGGCTACCGACGACGAGCTTACCCAGCTCGGCACCCTTCAAACCAACGCCGCCGCGCTGGCCGTAGTACGCCGCCCGCCCGAAATCGAGCTTTCGCCCAGGTTGCCCGCCAGCCGCCTCGTGCTGGCCCTCGACAACGTGGCCGACCCGGGCAACCTGGGCACCCTCTGGCGCCTGGCCGACTGGTACGGCCTGCCCGGCGTGGTGCTGTCCGAAAACTGCGCCGACCCCTACAATCCCAAGGCCGTGGCCGCCAGTATGGGGGCCTTCGGCCGGGTGCCCGTGTGGCCCGGCCGCGACCTCGCCGCCTGGCTGCGGGCCTTGCCCGAAGAAGTGGGTATCTTCGGGGCTGACCTATACGGGGATAACGTGCACAAACTGCGCTTGCAGCCCGCCGGCGTGCTCGTGATGGGCAGCGAAAGCCACGGCCTCAGCCCCGAGGTAGCGGCCCAGCTCACGCGCCGCCTGCACATCCCGCACGGTCCCGGCGGCCGCGCCGAAAGCCTCAACGTCGCCGTATCGGCCGCCATCCTGCTCGATAATTTCTTCCGCGAGGTGTAAAAAATGTGGGGTAAGCTTTAGCTTGCCCGGCGTCCGGGGAGCCGCAACTCCCCAGGCGCCGGGCAAGCTAAAGCTTACCCCACAGGCGGCTTAATTGCCGAGCAGGCGCAGGCCGAAGCTGAGCGTCTGGGCCTGCGGCCCACGGCCGTCGCGGAAAAGCTCGTTGAGGTTATACTTCACGAACAAGTTGAGCGAGCGGTAGCCGATCGAGCCTTGCAGGCCGTACTGCCAGTCGTTGAGGTTGTACGAGCCGTAGTCCTTGTCTTTGTAGGTCGAGCCGTTTTCAAAGTATTTGAGCTTGGTCCAGCTAGCCAGGCGATAGCCGACGAAGCCGCCGGCCCCCAGGCGCAGCGTGCTGCGGTGGTGCTCGTCGCGCAGGCGCAGCTGCAGCATCAGCGGCACCGTGAAGGTGGAGGTAGCCAGCTTGGTTTTCTGATACTGGCGGGTAGTAGCTTCGGGTATCACGCTGGTGATGCCGTTCTGATTCACCCACTTGTTGTTGCCCTCAAGCATGTAGTTGTTAAAGGCAAATTCGGGGCCGCCCACCAGGTAGAGCGGGCTGCGCTTGCCCCCCAGCCGGGGCCGGAAATTGAGCCCCAGGTTGAAGTAGCGCGAGCCTTCGGGTCGCAGCTCGGGGGCCCCCGCCCCGGCTTTGTTCACCAAAGTGTTTAAGCCGAAGTCGACGACCAGGTAGGAGGTATTGTGTCGGTTGTTGGTTTCCTGCTGGGCCGCCCGCAGCGAGTCGCGGTAAGCCTGGCGGTCGGCGCGGCTGGCGGCGGCGCGGGGCTGGTCGTTGGTGCGGCGGTCGGTGTTGATGACAACGCCAAACTTCTTTTCCAGCAGCACTTCTACCCGGTTGCTGGGGCCGTAGGCGCGGTCGGTCGGCTTGCGGGTGGTGATGCGAATTTCTTCGGGCAGGTTTTGGCCGGGCTGGTCCTGGTTGGGGTAGAAGGTAGTCGTGAGGCGGTCCGTATCGGCTACTTTGGTGGCCGCGTCGGCCCGGCGGATGTAGCTATCGAGCCGCGCCACCAGCGAATCGAGGTGGTACTGGGGCAGCTGGCGCAGCTGCTGGGCATCGCGCACCACCAGCGTCATCACGGCCTTGTTGGGCAGCCGGACTACAATGGTATCGGCGGGGGGAAGGGCCAGCGTGCGGGCCTGGGCCGAGAAGGTAGCGGTGGCGAGCAGGGCGGCCAGCGAGGCAGAAAACAGGGCAGGTTTCATAAGGGTAGAGTCGTTGAGAATGGGCAGTGAAAGAGCAGCCCGCGCGGAAAAGCGCGGAAAAAACAGGCGTCAGGAACTGAGGGAGAGGCGTTAGAGCCGGATGGTCCGGCTCAGGGTACGGCCGCCCAGGCGGGCTTGTACCGTCACGGTTTCGGCCAGGCCGGTGGCCTCGGCCAGGTTTACCGGCTCGCCGTGCACCAGGTGGTCGGCCTGGCGCAACAGGTTTGCCAGGCGCAGCCGCCGGCGCGGTGCGGCAGTGGGCTCGGCAGCCGGGGCGCTGGCCAGCACCACCGCCGGGCTGGCGCTGGCCGGGGCCGGGCCGCGCCGCACTTCCACTTCCACTACTTCCGATTCGCTGGTCATGGCGTGGGCCAGCAAGGCCGGGCTCGGGGTGGGAGTGGAGGCTACGATTGGCAGAGCCGACTGGCCAGCCGGGGTTGGCCGCCCCCCGGCGCTGGCCAGCTCGTCGGTCGCCGCGTCCAGCGGCCGGCGGAGCCGGTGATTGCTACGGACTACTTGGCTGGCCTTGGCGGCGTGGTCAGCCTGGGTAGTAGTGGCTATCGGGTGGCTAGATGGCGAATGGCCGGGAGCCGTTGCCTGGCCGACTAAAAATTTATTATTTTTTTCGGTGGTTGCCGTTGAATGCGCTGCGACAGCCTGATTGTCAGGGATATGATCAGTAGAGAAATTGCCCGGGCTAGTGATGGTGGCGGGTACTGTAGTCGGGGCGGCTGGCCCGTCGGGGCTGGTGGCACCGTGAGCTGGGCGGCGGCTGGCTACTCCGCTACCCAGCTGGGTTCCGCCGTTTCCGCGCCAGAACAGCCCACCCGCCAGCAAACTCAGCAGCAGGACGGCGGCCGCCGAAAGCTGCCACCAGGCCACGACCCGGCGGCGCGGCCGGCTGGGGTGCAGGTGCTCATCTTCCAGGCGCTCCCATACCGCGCGGCGGGGCTGGCTGGCGTGACCAGCCAGCCCCGTGCGAAACAAGGCGTCGAGGCGCTCGGCCTCGGCCAGATCGGCTAAGCGGCGTTGCAGCTCATCACCCGGTGGGGTTGCGTGCCCATCCAGGTGCTGGCGAAACAAGTCATCTAGTTCATTTATCATTTAACAGGCATCATTTAGCAGGGAAGGAGCATCATTTACCGGTTGCGGGGCGCGGCCCCGGGCGGTGCCGCAGGTGGATACAGCAGGCAGGGGAAGCTTGTTAAGAGCTAACTGTCAACTGCTAAATGATGTAATTTGCGCTGGAGCAAGGCCCGGGCCTTGCTGAGCTGCGACTTGCTGGTCCCTTCCGTAATACCCAGCGCCTCCGCGATTTCGGGGTGCGAGTAGCCTTCCAGGGCGTAGAGGTTAAACACGGTGCGGTAGCCGGTGGGCAGGGTCTGGAGCAGGGCCAGCAGCTCCTCCGCTTGCAGCTGAGTATCGGCGGTGGCGGGAGTGGCGGCCAGGTTTTCAGGCTGGGCAAAATCTTCAAACGAGAGGTGCAGCGGTTCGCGGCGGCGCAGCTCCATCAGCGCCTGGTTGACCATAATGCGCCGAATCCAGCCCTCGAACGAGCCTTCCTGACGAAACGTGGGCAGCGCCCGAAATACCTGGGCAAAACCCAGTAGCAGCGCCTCCTCGGCGTCTTCCTGGCGCTTGAGGTAGCGGCGGCACACCGTCAGCATCAGCCCCGCAAACTGGTTGTAGAGCTGGCGCTGGGCGCGGGGCTCGCCCCGCAGGCAGGCGGCAATAAGTTCGGGCTCAGTCACGGGGCAGGGTAGTGGTGGGGCAAAGGCTAGCGAGGTTTGGAGTGGTAGATGCGGGGTAGGTAGCCGGGGTTGCCCGGCGTACCGAAAAAATAGCGCGGGCTGTACAGGGCCTCGGCCTGCGGCATTTGGGCGCAGCGGGAGAGGTCGGTGGTCGTTTGGCAAACCTGGCGTGCGGCAAGCTAAAGCTTGCCCTACGGGGCGCGGCGTACTTATTCCCGCAGCCAGCGCGTCATGGTGGGGAAGCCCTCGGTCGTGGTCATTCCCATCCACACTAGCAGGGGCAGGCCCATGTACTGGCCATTGGTGAAAATATTTATTAGCCACTCACTTTGGCCCTTGTAGCCCTCGGGATGAAACACTACGACGGGTGGAATGTCCAGGTGGCGGCAGGCGGCGTAGGTCCAGAGCAGCACGGCCAGCTCCTCGCCTTCCTTTTCGGGGTGGTTTTCGGTGATGTTGGCCCCCAGCAGCGGGCGCTCGGCGGCGACGGTCACGGCGATGTGGCCAGCCTCGTGCAGTACGTCGCCGGGGTAGAGCAGGCGGGCGCGGTCGAGCAACAGCTCCCCCTTTTCAATCAACAACCCCGGCAGAAAACCCGGTTTGTCAAACGGGGTTTCCCGCACGGGGAGGCCGATGGAGGTTAGAAAGTCGAGTATCCGGTCGAGGTAATCGGCCGGGAGGGAAGTGGCCGGGTGGGCCAGCGGCTGAGCAGTAGGCAACATAGCGGAGCAGATAAAAGGCTGGAAGCGCCAAGATACTGCCCCGCCGCCCGGCTACTTCTCGTACTGCCCCACGCTGAGCATCACCAGCGTGCAGGCTTCCTCGGTGCGGATGCCGGCGGCCTGGGCCTTTTGCTCCAGCTCGGGGTTTTCGGTGCCCGGGTTGAAGATTATTCTCCGGGGCTTCAACCCGAGAATATACTCGTACCAGCCGGGCTGATTCTGCGGGCCGACGTACAGCGTAACGGTGTCAATTCCGGTCTCCTGGGGGCGGTCGGTATGAATGGCGAGGCCAGCCACCTGGCCTTTGCGAATGCCCACGGGCACTACTTCGTGGCCGTGCCGTTGCAGGGCGTGCACGGCGCGGTAGGCGTAGCGGTCGGGGTTGTCGGTGGCTCCTAAAACTAATGTCTTCATGGATCGCAGATTTAACGGATTTAACGGATTGCGGGGATACGCCCGCCAGCCTGCGGCGGCGGGCTGACTAAGGGGGGAGGTTGAGTACGTGGTTGGGGGTACGTAGGGAAGTGAATTTAGATAGTGGCAGGCGGCACGCTTTAGGTGATCGACCTTGTCCGCCCTGCTTGCCACGTGCTGCACAAGCAAACCACACGCGAGTAGTCAGACCCGGGCGTTGACCCGCGCCGGGGCCAGCCAACGTGCATAAGCAAACCACACTCAAGTAGTCAGCCCGCCGCCGCAGGCTGGCGGGCGTATCCGCGCAATCCGTTAAATCCGTTAAATCTGCGATAATGCTTCGGCCACGCGCTCGCCGTCGATGGCGGCGCTCACGATGCCACCCGCGTAGCCGGCGCCCTCGCCGCAGGGGTAGAGGCCCACTACGACCGGGTGGCGCAGCGTGTCGTTGTCGCGCGGGATGCGCACGGGCGATGAAGTCCGGCTTTCCACCCCCACGATCTGGGCGGCGTTGGTGGCGAAGTCCGGAATTTTGCGGCCGAAGGCCCGGAAGCCCTGCCGCAGCCGCTCGCTGAGCGCGGGGCCGAGCACGGCGTCCATTTCCACCGCCACGAGGCCGGGCTGGTAGCTCGTGTCCAGCAGACTAGGGGAGAGCTTTTTCTGCAGAAAATCGCCCAGGCGCTGGGCGGGGGCCAGCTGGGTGCCACCCGCCAGCTGGCAGGCCCGGTGCTCGATTTCCTGCTGCAAGCGCAGGCCGGCCAGCACGCCGTGCCGGGCCAGGTCCATATCGGCCAGCTCGACGGCGGCCACGATGCCCGAGTTGGCAAAGCGCGAGTCGCGGCGGCTGGGGCTCATGCCATTGACTACCACCTCGCCGGGGGCCGTGGCCGCCGGCACGATAAAGCCGCCCGGGCACATGCAAAACGAAAACACCCCGCGCTGAGCGTCGCGCACCTTGGTTTGCTCCACCAGCGCGTAGGAGGCCGCCGGCAAAATGCCCCGCTCGGGTCGGCCGTACTGCGCCCGGTCAATGAGCGCCTGCGGGTGCTCCACGCGCACGCCCAGCGCGAAGGGCTTGGCCTCGATGAGTACCCCGCGCCGGTGTAGCAACTCGTAGATGTCGCGGGCCGAGTGGCCGGTAGCCAGCACGGTTGCCTCGGCTTCCAGCGCCTCGCCGCGGTGGGTGACCACCCCGCGCAAGTGATTGCTTTCCAAGATTAAATCCTCGACCCGCGTCTCAAATCGCACCTCGCCGCCGGCCGCGATGACGGAATCGCGCAGGCTCTGTACCACGGCGGGCAGCTTGTTGGTGCCGATGTGGGGGTGGGCATCGACCAGGATGTCGGGGGTGGCCCCGTGCTGCACCAGCCGCCGCAGGATGCGGCCCACGTCGCCACGCTTGGTGGCGCGGGTGTAGAGCTTGCCGTCGGAGTAAGTCCCCGCGCCACCCTCGCCAAAGCAGTAGTTCGAATCGGGGTTGACGAGGTGTTCCTTATTAAGCGCCGCCAAATCGCGGCGGCGGGTGCGGACGTCCTTGCCGCGCTCCAGCACAATGGGCTTGATGCCCAGCTCGATGCAGCGCAACGCCGCAAACAGTCCCGCCGGTCCCGCCCCCACGATAATGACCCGGCGTCGGACCTGGCTCACGTTGGGGTAGTCAAACCACGGCCCCAGTAGCTCGCGGGCCGGGGCCGGCGCGGCGCGGTCGTAGATGTCTACTTTCAGGCGCACCAGCGGGCGGCGGCCCCGCGCGTCGAGCGAGCGCTTGCGGATGTGCACGTAGTCGGCTTCGCCGGGACGCAGGCCAGCGGCGGCCAGAATGGCCTCGTAGCGGGCCAGCTCGTCGTAGGCTACCTCGGGGGCGAGGGCCAGATCTAGTTCTTGTTTCATGAGAGGGGGCGAACGGGAGTTAGCCGTTAAGCGGGGGCAAAATTATGGATGAATGCGGCTAGTGCTGCCTCGCCTACTGCTGGACGCTTAGCGAAACCTAGTTGCCTCTTATACTTGCGGGAATTACACCTCCGTTGGCATGGTTCCCGCAACTACTAGCGAGGCGAGTAACGGGAATCTTAATGTTGGCGCCAATTTTAAAAAGACACAATGAACATTAGAGAAATTTCAGAAGACGAACTTGCCAACTACGACATAGATAAAAATCCTATGGCTGCAATTTTCTCTACGGAGAAGAAATGGTTCGTAACAAATGACGATAAATTAATTGGAATTATATTACAAGATAATATTGATAAAGATTGGAGTTATGTAATTCTTGGACTTGAAAGTGATAACGCTTATAGGGCAATTGAAATAAAGGTTTCTCTGGGTTCTATCGAAGAAACTAAAAATATTTTGCTGGAATCGATTAACGAGATTTTGGTAAAAGGGCAAAAAGAGGAAGCTTTATTCGAGTTAGGTGAAGAAAAGAATGAAGAGTCATTGGGGCTAATTGTTGCTGATATAGACGATGAAGTTAAAAAATACTTTAATAAATATCCTGAAAAACTATATGATCTCAATCCTAGAAAATTTGAAGAATTAATAGCAAGTATTCTAAGAGACCTGGGATTTGATGTGGAATTGACGAAAGCAACTCGTGACGGTGGACGTGATATTATTGCCTCGATTCGAACAAAGGTTTCAACTTTTTTGACTTATGTTGAATGTAAGCGATATAGTCCAAAAAATAAAATAGATGTTGGGCTTATACGAGAAGTTATAGGTGTTCATTCAATTCATAAGCCTGCAAAAAGTATTATTGTTACGACAGGATTTTTTACTAAAGATGCTGTTAAGGAAGCCAAAATTTTTGAAAATCAACTTGACTTGAAGGATTTTAACGACATAAAAACTTGGTTGCAAGACTACTAAAAAGAAAAGAGATACTAATACTGACTTTGCATCAAGCGGGCTGACGTGCAAACTTGAAGCTTTGTGCTCCGCAACCCGCCCGAATGTAAAGCCTGTCCCCGCACTGGCGCGAGTTTAGCGTAGCGTAACTCGTGCCAGGTATTAACGATGAGGTTGTACCTCATCTGCCGCAACGCGGCATATAACGGTGGCCCGGCCTTCCCAACTATGCCAACGTTGTTTGCCGCGTTGCGGCAGTGGAGGCGCAGCCTCCACCTCATGAACAGGCACGAGTTACGGCTGCGCCTAAACTCGCGCTAGTGCCAGTATGGCGTGGGTATAAAATTTGTATACTTATATTGATACTATAAAGGTGAGGCGAAAACTTCTGGTGGGGTTTCCGGTTTGTCGCCCCAACTACTATTTTTTCGCTCCATGCGCTTTTTCTCCCTTGCTGCTCTCGCCAGCGCAACGCTACTCGCCGCCGCTGCCCCGGTCCTGGCCCAAACTACCACGCCCGAGCCCACCCAGGCTAAGAAGCCCGAAGACAAGTCCAAGCGTCCCAGCCCGCCGGCCGTGGTGCAGACTACCGTGCGCGGTACCGACCTCACCATCGATTACAGCCGGCCCTCGCTGAAAGGCCGGGCGGCCTTCGGCGACAAAACGCCCCTGGCCCCCGCCGGGGAGGTGTGGCGCACCGGGGCCAACGAGGCTACGACCTTCATGGTGAGCAAGCCGGTGACAATCGACGGCCAGCCGCTGGCGGCCGGTACCTACGGGCTGTTCACCATCCCTGGAGCCACCGAGTGGACTATCATCTTCAACAAGACGGCCAAGCAGTGGGGAGCCTACGAGTACAAGGCCGCCGACGACGTGCTGCGCGTAAAAGTGAAGCCTAAAACCCTGGCCACGCCCGTGGAGCAGTTCACTATCACGGCCGACAAATCGGGTAAAGTAGCGCTGCTGTGGGATAAGACGGAGGTTGCGTTTAAGGTAAAATAAGCCCGCCCCCCGCTCCGCCGCGGCACCAGTTGCGTAGAACGTCCGGTTGAGCTTACTGCGGTGAGTTCAACCGGACGTTTCTTTATTAGTGCTAACTACCCGTTTGTTTTATGCAAAAACTCGTGCTCCTGCGCCACGGCGAAAGCGTCTGGAATCAGGAAAACCGCTTTACTGGCTGGACCGACGTAGACCTCTCGGAGCTGGGCAAGCAACAGGCGGCCCGCGCCGGGCAACTGCTTCAGCAGCACGGCTACACGTTTGACATCGGCTATACGTCGGTGCTGAAGCGGGCCATCAAAACGCTGGATATTGCCCTCGAAAACATGAATCAGCTCTGGATTCCGGTGCAGAAGTCGTGGCGGCTCAACGAGCGCTTCTACGGCGCGCTGCAAGGATTGAACAAGGCCGAAACGGCCGCTCAGTACGGGGCCGAGCAGGTGCAGCAGTGGCGGCGCTCGCCCCACGCGCACCCGCCCGCTATTACCAAAGACGATCCCCGCTGGCCCGGCCACGACCTGCGCTACGCCCACCTCACCGAGCGCGAGCTGCCCCTGACCGAAAACCTGAGCGAAACGCTGGCCCGGGTAATGCCTTTCTGGACCGAAAAGATCATGGCCGCCCTGCGCCGCAACCAAAAGGTAATTATCGCTGCCCACGGCAACAGCCTGCGCGCCTTGGTGCAGTACATCGACCACCTCACCGACGAGGAAGTAACGAGCCTCGACATCCCCACCGGTGTGCCCCTGGTGTATGAGCTGGACGAGGATTTTAATCGAATTCAGCATTACTACCTAGACTAGCGTTTAGTCTGCTGCTAGCTGCTGGCCGCCGTTTAGCGCGCAGCGCGCAACGGTAGGCCGATTAGTGGGGCGAGTCTCCAGACTCGCGAAACGAGCATGTGGTAGCGTCCCGTAATTCTAGTGCCCGTTCTTTCGCGAGTCTGGAGACTCGCCCCACTAATCGGCCTGCCGTTACGCGCTGCGCGCTAAACGGCGGCCAGCGCCTAGCGCCGGGGGGTGGGCAGGGTATGGCGGGAGAAGTTCTGGGTCGTCGCTGCAGGTATTCCTATGTCTGAGCTTATCTTTAAGGTCTGTTTACGCCTAGTTGATTTGTCCGACTCGCCCCACGCCCGCCTCGCTGCCCTGGCCGACCCTACGGCCGCCCCCGCCGATCAGCTCCCGCGCCTGCGCAAGCTGCTCGAAAGCCTGCTGCGCGCCGACTACAAGCGCCGCAAGGCTCCTTTCGGTAACTTATTTCAGGCCATCGGCGGGGCCTGCTACGCCCTGGAGTTGGACCCCAGCCTGCGCGCCCGCCTGCAAGATCTGCGCGTGGCCGCCAATCTCGTGCTGCACGAAAGCTACCCCGGCACCCCGGCCGAAGTAGCCGCCGGCTTCGCGGCCGTGGCCGAGCTGCTGGGGGCCATCACGGGCGAAGCCTACGCCGGCCCGCGCCCGCCTGTGCCTGCCGAGATCCGGGCGCATCTGCCGGCGACTGCGCCCACGCTGCCCGCCGCCAGCGCCGCCCCCGCGGCCGACCCCCGCGCCGTGTGGCGGGTGCAGGTAGTGCACGCCGACCTGCCCACGGGCGTTATCACCGTGGAAATGAGCGTGCCCGCCGACGACCGGCCGGCGGGGCCGTTTCCCCTGGAGCTGCCCCCGGCCTACGAAAGCCTCCTGGTGCCCGCCGCCGCCCTGCACCCGGCCCTCAACCTCATCGGCCCGGTGGTGCTGCCCGATGGCCGCGTGCGGCCCCGGCGCGTGGTGCTGGAGCCCGATTACCTCGTGAGCGTGACGACCCTGGCCGAGTGCGCGCAGCGCGACGGTACTTACGCCGAGCTGGCGCTGCTCAAGTATTTTCTGCCCGACGAGTCCTCGCGCTCGCTCGTGGTGGGTAACCTCGTCAACCGCCTGCTCGACGAGGAGGTAAGCCACGCGGCTAGCCAGGTGGCGGTGGGTAATCATCCATTACTAACCAACGCATGGCCGGCCGAGTTGTCGGCGGCCGACCAGGTGCCAGCGGGGGCGTACGAGGCTGCTGCCGAAGCGCTGGCACCGGGTACCAAACGGCCGGCCGAAGTGGTGGGTAAGCAGGTGCCGACTCCGACTAGTCAGGGGGCGAATTCTCAGGCTTCGTCAGGAGTAGATTTCGACCTGGAGCATTTTCTTACGAAAAAGCTCTTTCGGGCCGAGCCGCTCACGCTGAGTACGCTGCCCGAGTTTCAGACCCGCACCGGCGTGCCCGAACTGCTCAACGACTTGCGCCGTCACCACCGTACCCTGCGGCAGGCGCGGCGGCAGGGCTTCGCGGCCAGCTCGCGCAGCGGCTACCAGCAACAGCCCTTGCGCCTGGCCGACTGCTTTCTCGAACCCACTTTTCTCTCCGCCACCTACGGCCTGCAAGGACGCCTCGACCTGCTCCACGAAAGCGCCACTGGCTACGACCTCGTGGAGCTCAAAAGCTCGGTGAAGGTGCCTGCTGCTGAGCCCTGGACCAACCATGTCGCCCAGGCCCAGCTTTACCGCCTGCTGCTGGAATCGGTGTTCGGGGCCGACGGTGAAACGGCCGGCCGGGGGCGCACCAGCATCTTGTATTCCAACGCGGCCGAGGACCAGCCGGCCGTGCGCCCGGTGCTGCAAAACCAGGCGCTTGTTGATCAGCTGCTGGCCGCCCGCAACCACCTCGTGGGCCTGGAATTGCAGCTGGCCCGCGCCACCGGCCCCGGCCAAACCGCCGCTCTGCTGGCCCCCGTGCTGCGGCCCAACCTGGCCGCTATTCCGCCCTTCAACCGCGAAAAGGCCGAAAAAACCGCCACCGTGTGGGCCGCCGCCGACCGCACCGAGCGGGCCTACTGCCTGGAGCTGACCCGCTTCGCCGCCCGCGAAATGCGGCTGGCCCTGCTCGGCGACGAGGGCCGCCCCGGCGACGCCGGCGGCCAGGCCGGCCTGTGGCTGCTGCCGCAAGCGCGCAAGCATCAGAATTTCAGCCTGCTCGACGAGCTGGAACTCGTCGAAGACCACAGCAACGCGCCCGACGACGCCCGCGATGGCCTCGGCCCACACCTCATCTTTCAGCGCCCGGCGAATGGGCGGGAAGTCAACTTCCGGGCCGGCGATACGCTCATTCTCTACCCGCGCCGCCGGGCCGCCGATGCGCCTGCGGTTCGCGAAGACGCAGCGTTACACCCTGCCCAGGCAGATCAGTCAGCCGCCAGCAACGCCAAGACCCTCAGCGCCCTCGATGCGCAGGTGGTGAAAGTGACGCTGGCCGAAGACCTCGGGGCCGATGGCCGCGTGGTGCTGGCCGTGCGCAACCGCCGCATGGCCCCGCGCTACCTGCACGGCCATTCGCACTGGGCGCTGGAGCCCGATACCTACGACACCTTTCGCCGGGAATGGGCGGGGCTGACGGCCTTCCTGAGCCTGCCGCCCGGCCGCCGCCGCCAGCTGCTGGCCCGCACCGCGCCGCGCCCGCCGCAGGGCTGGGACGCGGCCACCGCCCAGCCCGCCACCGCCGCGCCCGAGGTGGTGGCCCGCGCCCTGGCCGCGCCCGACTGGTTTGTGCTCTGCGGCCCGCCCGGCACTGGCAAAACCCGCTCGGTGCTGCGCGAGCTGGCCGTGCGCCTCGTGGCCGACGATCAGCAGACCCTGTTGGCCGCCTACACCAACCGCGCCGTGGATGAAATCTGCGAGCAGTTGATGGAGGCCGGGCTGCCGTTCATTCGCATCGGCTCGCGGCTGGGCACCTCGCCGGCCTACCGGCCCTACCTGCTCGACAATATGATTCGCGACCTGCCCACCCGCCAGATGGTGCGGGCGCGGCTCACCGGCACGCCGCTTTACGTGGGCACCATCAGCAGCTTGCTGGGGCGGCCCGAGCTGTTTCAGCTTAAGCAGTTCGACGTGGCCGTGGTGGACGAGGCCAGCCAGGTGCTCGAAGGCCCCATGCTGGCGCTGCTGGCCAAGGCCAAGAAATTCATTCTCATCGGCGACCACCGCCAGCTGCCCGCCGTGGTGACGCAGGAGCCCGAAACCAGCGCCGTGGCCCCCGCCGTGGCCGACCTGCTGCGCGAGCAGCTGGGCCTGACCAATTTACGCAACTCGTACTTCGAGCGGCTGTTTCGCCGGGCCGAGGCGCAGTGGCCCTATGCCCACGGTACGCTGGCCAACCAGTACCGCGCCCACGCCGATTTGGCCGTGCTCGTCAACGACGACTTCTACGGCGGCCAGCTGCGCAGCCCCGCGCCCTGGCAGCACGCCAGCCTCAACCCCAGCGCCTGGCCCGCCGCCGCGCCCGCCGATGTCTTCGGCGAGGCTTTGCGGCGGCAGCGCCTCGTATTCGTGCCCACCCGCCGCCAGCCCGACGACCTGTCGCAGAAGGAGTCGAGCCAGGAGGCCGAGTTGGCCGCCCGCGCCGCCCTGGCCGTGGTGCAGGGCTACGGCCCCGCCTTCGACCCCGATACCACGCTGGGTATCATTGCCAGCTACCGCAACCAGGCGGCCCGCATTCGCGCCCGGCTCTCGCAGCTGGCCCAGGAGCACGGCCTGCCCGCGTTGGCCCAGGTCAGCGTCGATACCGTGGAGCGCTACCAGGGCTCGCAGCGCGAGGTAATCGTGGTGAGCTTCTGCTGCCACCACGAGCACCAGCTGGAGCTGATGGTCTCGCCCGACGAAACTGGCCAGGTCGACCGCAAGCTCAACGTGGCCGTGACGCGGGCGCGCCAGCAGCTCGTGCTGCTGGGCAACGAGCTGATTTTGCAACGCGCCCCGCACCACGCGGCTTTGCTGGCAAGAGTGCGGGCCGGCGGCGGCTGGGTGGCTACTAACGCTGATTCCAATGCGCAGTAGGATACTCGCCGCCGTAGTCGCCGTGCTATTCGCGGCACCGGGTTTGGCTCAAACCAGTTCGGGTACTGGAGAAGTAGTCTGGCGGGCGCACCAGGGTGGCGGCAGCGCGGTGACTATCGATACCGTTACGGCGCTGCCAGCGCTAATTAGGCGACTTAACAACGATTGGCAATTTGTCCAAACCTTTAAGGCGTATTGGATTGGATACACGGATGATATGTATTCAATTGCCGCGCACGGGGAAGCTGCCATTCCACCGCTGCTTAATTTTATTCAAACTACTACTGACGTAAAAAACAAATACGGCGCAGTATACTGCCTGCACCTGATTGGAATAAAAAGTAGAGTAGCCGGTAGATATTATGAGCAATTCCAGAATGTCGCAGCCCGCCAGGCTTTACGTAGCTTATTGACGCAGGATGATTTGCAGGAATTAATAATTGAATTACTAATCCGTGACCCGTGGCAGTCTGACGTACCTTATCTATTTGCTGCGCTGGAAAAAGGGGGAACGGATGAGTGGGCATTGGTTAATAGCCTGGTACGTTATCAGGTAGCCAATCTGCCTATCCAGCAACCTATTCCATCTGATATTGGCACGGAAACTATCAAGGTGCCTGCGTTGAAACGACAACTGGACTATGAGCAGGCCATAAACCTGCAAGCGCAGCAGATTGTCAGTCGAATCAGGGCGCTACAGCCAGTGTATATCACGGTAAAGGACTCCGTAGAACGAGGGGCGCTCTGGGGGCCTATGAGTATAGCATTTGGAAAGAAGCTTCTTATCAGAGACTTTTTGTTCACAATGACGGAGGTTGACTACTTGCAAATGGGTAGCCGGCTCCACTATTTTATCGACGAAAATGGCTTAACTATTTGTGCAACACCAACCGCCCGCAAGCGGCTGCTGGCATGGTGGCAGGCGCAGCGGCCCGCATTTCGGCAGCAGTTTCAGGAAAATGCCGCTAAGAAGCGGAGCCTTTAATTTGCCCTGCGATACCCCGTAGCGCTGGGTATATCCTGCCCAAATCTCTTTTAACTGCTGCCAACATGCCCGCCCAAATTCTTACCATCCGACCGTTTATCGGGTCCAAAGATTTCGCCGTTTCGCGCAGCTTCTACCGCGCTTTCGGTTTTACCGAGGTCATTATCTCACCCAAGATGTCGTATTTCAACCGGCAGGGCGTGGGCTTTTACTTGCAGGATGCCTACGTGCAAGACTGGGTTGATAACACCATGCTGTTTCTGGAGGTAGCGGATGTAGAGCGGTACTGGGCTGAGCTAGCGGCGCTGGACTTACCCAGTAAGTACGAGGGCGTTCGCCTCGTGCCCATCCGGCAGGAGCCCTGGGGCAAGGAGGGTTTCGTCTGCGACCCCGCTGGCATTCTGTGGCACATCGGCGAGTTTACCAAAGGCTAGGCTGTTTTCTGCTGCGCGGTGCTGGCGCGAGTTACGTTGCGCTAACCTTACCCCCGAAAATAGGGGGATAGAAGAAAGTATAAGACAGCGCCTTGCAGTAGCGTGAGCAGCAGCGTTACGCCCCAAAAAGAGGCCTTGCGGTTTTTATGGTGCAGCAGCAAAATAGCAGCCCACGCGCCCGGTGCCGCGCCCGGTAGCGTGGCCAGGTGCAACGTTTTTTCGGCGATGCGGCGCTGGCCGCGCTGGGCCTTGCGCTTGTCGAGGAAGAACAGGAGAAAGCACAGCGCGTTAAAAAACAAAAGGCTCAGCAGAAGTACGTTGGTCAAGGGAAAGCGAGGGGTAAAAATGAGGGCTAGCCGAGCTGGCGCGTAATAGTTTCGTCGGTAATCTTATCGTCGTCCATCAGCAGCAGGGCTTTGCTGAGGATAATGGACAGCACGGCGTCGCCCTCGAAGGGTAGAAATACATCGGTGGCGGGGTGGAGGGCCGAGCGGTCGGCCACAATGCACAGGTACTGGTTATTGGGCTCCATGAGGATGTTGCCGCTGCCGAGGTGAATCTTGTAGGTGCGCAGCTTGCCTTTGACGATCAGGAACCGGTCGCGAAGTTCGCTCACCTTGCCGATTCTGAGGCGGGGCACGAGGCGTTCCAGCGCCAGCTTGCGGTTGTTGGCCACCTCGCTGAGCTCGCCGAAGCTGTAGTTTTCCCAATAGGTATGGTACTGGGGCAGGCCACCGCCGTCGCGCCAGAGCGGGTCGTTGCCCACGCTGGCCACGCCCACGAACAGGTCCACGTCGCGCATCACCTCCGAGAAGACTACCGGCGGGAGGTCGGGCAGGTGCACGGGCTCGTGGTGCCGGGTAAAGCGGACCTGGTCGGTAGCCACGTAGCGGTAGATGCCCGAATAGGTTTCTTCGGTTACTTCGGTCAGCCAGAATTCGGCGCGTAGCTGGTAGGACGGCAGGTTGAGGGCCGCGCCATTGGAGCCGTGGTCGAAGCCCCCCATCAGGTGGTAGGCCCAGCCGCGCTGCTTAGCCAGGGCGCTGACCTGGTGCTGCTTGAGAATGTGGGCGGCCATGCGGTTACTGTAGGTGCGGGTGCGCTCCTCGGGCGGGGTGAGCAAGTACACTTCGCGGTACGCCTGCTTGAAGGGCTGGCGCAGCTGCTGCCGCTCCAGCAGCTGGCGCCAGGCCAGCACCTCGGCGGCGGGCACCAGCACCGGGTGCCACAGTTGCACTTGCGTAGTCGGGGCCAGGTCGGGCAACGGCTGGCCGGCCGCGTCGTGCCAGGCCCCGTGCAGCCACAGGGCATCGTGCACGGCCCCGGTGGGGAGGGTAAAGCGCCAGATGAGGCCCTGCGCCAGGGGGGCCACCAGGGCGTGGTGCAGGTAGCAGTCGCAGAAGCGCTCGTAGCTCCAGCGGCGGTCGGCCAGGTAGGCGCGCTCCAGGCGGTCGCGCTGGGCCAGCAGCGTTTGCTGTACTTGCAGCGCACTTTTCTGCACGGCCTTTACTGCGGCGGGCTGCGCTTTTTTGAGGCTGGCCGGCACCGCTTTCAGGGGCGAGCCATCGGCCTTAAACCAGCGGAGCTCGGCCTTGGTGGGGCTGCTCAGGGTGAGGTGCGCGGCGTAGCCCGGAAAGTCGTAGCGCGCCCGGCCCGCCACCAGGCCGTGGGTGGGGATGGAAAGGTCGTCGAGGTCGGCCGGCGCCAGCCCCAGCGCGGCGGCCAACTCGGCAATGCGCTTATCCAGCAGCACCTGGATGTTGCGATTGGTGGCCTTGGCCCGCAGCCGCGAGAGGTGCGCCGCGCCCGGCAAGCCACTCTGCGCCAAGGTGAATACGCAGGCGTTGCCCAGCATCGCGCACCGCGGGCCCACGCCCGGGCGTTTGCAGTAGCACCAGGCGGCCAGGTCGGCCACGGCTTGCAACAGGGTGGTCGGGAGCTGGCCCAGGCCCAGCAGCGACCACACCAGGCCCTTGGCCGCCGTGAGATTGGCGGGGGCGAGGTAGGTTTCGTCGGTGAGTTCGTAGTGGGAGCCCCCGTAGGCCACCGGGTACGACTGCGTTTCGTGCTCTTTGCCGCGTAAAAAATCCAGCCAGGCCAGCAGCTGAGCTTCCGCAACGGCCGGCCCGATGGCCGCCAGCTGCTGGCCCGCCTGCTTGCGAAAGTGCTGCGTAGGCTTGCTGCCCGTAGCCTGGGTCCACAGCCCAAACAGGGCAAAATAAGGAGTCGCGGCCGGCGTGTCGGTGAAGGCAATGAGGAGCCGGCCGAAGCTGTCGCTGGCTGAAAACAGGCCCTTCTGCCGTCGCGGAACACCCTTGTCCACCAGGTTTTCGAGCCGCTGAAGCGTCGGGCGCAGCTCGTAGCTGTCCGTAGCCCGTAAGGCGGGCTCGTGCAGCAGCCGGCCCAGGGCGGCGCGCACGTCGGGGGCCGGCCCGGCGGGGCCTAGCTGTCGCTCCAGCCGGCGCAGGGTAAGCTCCACGGGTAGGTCAAAGGCCTCCCAATGGACACTTTCGGTTTCGGTCGGTAAATAGTTGAATAAAAGAGTGACATAGTCGGCAGGCTGAAAGCCCGTAGCGCTGTTCAGCAGGTATTCCAGCAGGTGGCGCAGCAGGCGCGCTTCCAGCTGTTCCGACGAGTTATGACCAAGGTAGCGGCGGGGTGTGGTGGGCGTCCGCGTCTTGAACTGAGTTACCGCGTGCTCTGCCAGGGCCAGGCGCTCGGCGGTAGTCAGGCCAGCCAGCTGCTGGTAGGTCGGCAACGCTGCCAGATTCAGGCTCCAGCCCCACGCTTGCGGGTGGATGTGAGCGCTTTCGCGCAACAGGGCAGTAAGCAGGGTAGCCGCCGTGGCTGAGGCAGCCGCCGGGATAAGAGTAGTAGCCAGGATAGGCAAGGTGGTGAGAGACATAAGGCGGCTTGGTAGTCGGTAGAAGGAAAGCGCACGTGGTCGGGAGGCCGGTACTCAGCCGCCCACCAGCGGCGTGAGCTTGACAAAGCTGGCCGTCGCACCCTGGCCGAGCCAGATTTCTTCGTCCAGGGTTTCGGCCTGGCGGTCGTTGACGAGCAGGAAAAAGCCGTTATTCCGGAAGGCTTCGAGGGCGCGGTACACTTGCTGCTCGGCGTCGATGCGCTTGGTGGGGCGCAGCCGGTAGCCGTTGAGCGTGCGCTCCGATTCGGTAGGCTGCACCAGGCCCTGGAAAAGACCGTCTTGCCGGGCGTTATAAGCGGCTACCTCGTCGTGCACGCGCCGGGCAATAAGCTCGCGCACGGTGAGTAGTTCCTGGGAAATTTCCAGTTCCAGCCGGCGCAGGATGCTGCCGCTGGCCGTTTCGTCGAGAATGGTGAGTAAGGCCATAAGTGGAAATCGTGAGGTTGAGCAAGCACAAACGGAAGGCTAGGCCGCCAGCAGGGGACCGCTGGCCTTTTTAAGGCTGGCGCTGCCTTGCCACTCGCGCAGGCGGACCAGCACGGGGGCGGGCACCGGCTGGCGGGTACGGCCCACCAGGTCGGCGTAGGCGTCGAGGAGCTTGCGGGTATTGCGCGGGGGCTCGGCGGGTAGCGCGGGCAGCAGGGCGGTCAGGGTTTGAGTAAGGGCGTCATCGGTGGCCGCGTCGATGGCACGCAGCTCGGCCAGGCCGTCGGCGAGGCGCTGCACGGGTACGAAGCCCGCCGCCAGCAGCCGGCCCAGCGCCGCGCCCAGGGCGGCGGGTACCAGCCGACGCTGGGCCACAGTCGCCAGTAGCACTTCCAGGCCCAGGGCCCGGCACACTGGGGCAGCGTGCGTGAGGGCCACGGCCAGCAGTACAGTGGTGCTCTCGGTCAGGACGGGGCCGGGAGCCAGCAGCGGGCGCAGCACCTGCTCCACGACTTCGCGGCCCTCGGGCCCGTTGTTGTCGGTGCGGCAGGCGGTGCGCAGCACGTGCCAGTGCAGCGGCGCGGGGTTGTTGGGCACCAGCGTGAGCAGAAAGGGCAGGCTCACCGCGAGCGACCACAGGTAATACGGCTTGTCTTGCCGCAGGCGGGCGTGCAGCGAGTACAGGGCCAGCGGCGAGGGCGGGCGCTGGCCGGGTTGCTCAGTAGGTACGGTGAGCTCGGTCCAGGTGACGGTCACTTCGGGCCGCTGCTGGTTCCAGGGATATTTATCGATGCGCGACTTGGCCTCGAAATGCCAGCCGGGCTGCCAGGGCGCGGCCACGCCGGGGTAGTCGGCCAGCGGGCGCAGGGCCGGCAGCTCGGCCTCGGGGTGGCGGGTGCGGGCGGCCACCGCCCACAGCCAGGGCAGGGCGTCGGCTAGGGGTACGGGCAGCTCTTGAGCGTGGAGAGTCAGCAGCTTGCCCAGGCGGTCGGCCAGGCTTTTTAGGATCGACTGCACGTTTGCCCCGAAGGTCGGCAGCTCATCAAGCGGGGCCGCGGGCGACAGAAACCAGGCCAGCAGCTCGCGCAGGCCCGCGTGGGCGAGCTGCGGCAACTGGCCTCGGGCCTGTGTCGCATCGGGCGCGGCGGCGAAGGCGGTACGGGCCAGGGCCAGCGCCAGGTCGGCGGGGTCGGGGAGGAGGCCGGCCGCCTCGTGGGCCAAGAGCCTTTCCACCAAAGCCGAGGGGGCCACCCAGTGCGGAGCGTGGCTGGGCGTGCTCAGCAGCGGCAGCCCCGCGTGGGGGCTGGCCGGCAGCAGGCGGCTTTCGGCCACGGCCAGGCGCTGGCGCTCCAGGGCGAGCAGCGGGTCGGGGTGGTTGTGAGGCGTGTCGGCCAGCGAAATGCGCAGGAGTCGGGGCCGCTCAAAATTGCTTACCCAGCTGGCTAGCAGGGCCTGGATGAAGTCGGGCAACCCCACCCGATGGCCACCAAACTGATAGTGCAGCAGCGTAGCGGCCTGCTGGGCCGGCGTTAGGTCGCGTAGTTCCCAGGTAAAAACCTGCCGAACGTACGGCTGCAATTGCTGGGCGTAATCGGGCGGAAACTGGCCGCGCAGCCGCAGCAGCCCATCGAGCCAGCGCTCGAAGGCGGCCGGGTCGTCGCACTTCAGCACCTGCCCGGTGAGGAATAGCAGCTCGTGCCAGTCGGCCACCGGCGCGATGGCCGTGGCGGGCGAGATATCGGGCACAAAACTAGATAGTGGTGCGTAGCGGGCGGTAGCTTCGGGCAGTGCGTCGGCAGCAGCGGCCGGGGCCAGCCAGCCCGCCAAAACGGCGCGGGCGGGCGGGGCCAGCAGGTCGGCGTAGGTGGCGATGGTTGCCGTGAGCTCGGCAGTCTTTTCGGCGGGGAGCAGGGGCTTTTTGGCCCGGAGCACATCGGCCAGTAGCTTGGCGGCCCGCTCCTGCGCGGCCGCGTCGGCCTGGGCCAGGGCGGCGGCGCTGAGGTCGGCCAGGGCCGGGGCGTGGGCGGGCTGGGCTTTCAGCAGCTTGGCAAAGCCCGTGAGTAGGGTTTTGAGGCCGGTTTTGAGGTCTTGCCGGCTCAGCAGGGCGTCGGCGGCGCGCAGCAGCCCCGCTACGTCGAAAGTGGGCGCGGTCCACAGGCTCTTGAGTTGGTCGAGGGCGAAGTTGACGACCAGTGGCAGCGGGTGGGCCAGCAGCTCCAGCAGCTCGGCCTGGCGCGCCAAGCGCTCGGTATCCGTAGGATTAAGACTGAGAAAGAGATTCTTGAACCAGGTAAGCAGCGGTCGGCGGAAGTCGCGGCGCAGGGCCAGCAGGCAGCAGGTGAGCAGGTCGGCCCGTTCCAGGTGGCCCGAGGCCACCAGCTGCGGCAGCAGCGTGAGCCAGGTAATGGGGGCGCGGTTCTTATCGAGGTAAATGGCCGCCGAATCGACCGCCGTGTCGTAGTCGAAGAGCAGCGGCAGGTCGCGGGTCAGCAGCGTGGCGTCGGCTTGCAGCTCGGCGAGCACGTGGGTAGCCAGGCTCTGATCACGTTCTTTTTCAGTGTAGTTATAACGGTTGAGGTGGTTGCCGAGCAGCTGGGCGGCCAGCCAGGGATTGTGTTCGACCAGGCCAGCCGCTTCCAGCTCGCGCAACAGGCCGTAGCTCAAGCCCCAGAAGTTGGCGCGGGCGGTTCGCGCCAGCCAATCGCCCAGCCAGGCGGGCCGGGCGTGGCTGGCCACCCACATAAAGTGCTCCTTGTAGCCCCGGTGATCCTGGCCGTTGTCGAAGTCGATGCCCCATGGCAGGGAAAAATTGCGTCCCATCGCCTCCTGCTTGGTGTAAGTGGCTATCCCGGCCAAAAAGAGCGCGACGGAGCGGTTGCGCAACTGCTGCACTTCCCGGCTGGAATTACGCCAGTCGTTCAGCTCCTTATAAAGCGCCTTGGTGTGGAGCCGCACCGCCACCTGGCCCGGCTTATCGAGGTGCAGCAGAAAATCCACGAGCTCCGGCAGGGGCCGGTGACGCACGAGCTGGTCGAAGGTTTCGACAAGGGAGGCAGACATGGGAAGGCGATTGGGAAAACGGCGGGAAGATGGTCGCCGGGGGCCGCCGCCAGCGAGGCGCGGCGGCCCGGCGGGATAAAAAGATTAGGCAGCCTGCGCCAGCAGGGGCTGGGCTACTGGTTTGAGGCTGGCCGCTTGCTGCCAGGCCAGCAGATTGGGACGCAGAGCGGCGGGCGCGGGGCGCTGGGCGCGGGCCAGCAGGTCGGCGTAGGTGTCGAGCAGCGGGCGCAGGTTGCGCGGCGGGGTGGCGGGCAGCATGGGTAGCAGCGCGTCCAGCGTCAGGCTGAGGGCGTCGTCGGTGAGACCGTCGAAGGCCTGGAGCGGGCGCAGCGTATCGGCCAGGCGCGAGGCCGGCGCATAGCCGCTAGCCAGCTGATGTCCTAGAATATTGCCCAGCCCGGCGGGTTGCAGCCGGCCGTGCGCGATGGTTTGCAGCAGCACTTCCTGCGCCAGGTTGCGGCCCGCCGGGGTATGGTGAATGAGGCCGCTGGCCAGTACCGCCGTGGCCGCTGTCTCCAGCACCGGGCCGGGGCCGAGCAGCGAGTGCAACCCCAATAGTAGCAGGTCGCGCTCGCTGCTTTCGAGGTTGTCGGTCCAGGCGGCCAACTGCAGCACGTGCGCGTAGAGCGGGGCCGGGTAGTTGGGCAGCAGCGCCGCGAGGTAGGGAAACTCATAGAGCACCAGCCAGGAATTTTCCCAAGTAATCCCCTGGCTTTGCCCAACGGGCGAGGCATAGAGCAGGAGCGGCGAGGGTGCCGCCAGCGCGGTCCCGCCGCGCCAGAGCAGCTCAGCAAAGCGGGGGGCTGGCCCCTGTGCCGGCTGGGCGGGGGTGGGTATGGCTTCACCAACGCAGCTCAGCGGCTGCGTCACGCCCGCGTAGTCGTAGCCCAGGCTGGCCGCCAGGGTGGGGAAAGAAGCGGCGGGCATTTTCGTACGGGCCGCCACGGCCCACAGCTCGGGCAAGGCCTTGGCCACCGGGGTAGCGAGCTGGGCGGGCGGGCGCTCGTTGGCGGGGGGCAGAGCAGGCAACAATTGGTCGGCGGGGCCGAAAAACCACGCCAGCAGTGTCCGCAGCCCGGCATCGGCGAGCTGGGGTAGCAGGTGCCGCGCCTGCGCGGCTTCGGCCGGGTGCGCGTGGGCGCTGCGGGCCAGCGCCAGGGCCAGGTCGGCGGCGGCCGGGGCCACGCCCGCCGCCTGGTGGCTCAGTAGCCGGGCGAGCAGTGCGCTCGGCGCTACCCAGTGCGGCTGGTGCGTGGGCGTACTGAGCAGGGATAGCGTAACTGCCTGTTGCAGCCGGGTTTCGACCAGCAGGTAGCGCTGCTGCTCCACGACGAGCAAGGGCGCGGCGCGGCTCCCGCCGACATCCACCCTCGCTACTCGCGGGGTAGCGAAGCCATCAGCCCAACCCAGCAGCAGCGCCAGAAACAGCCCATCGTGATCGTGCAGCGATACGGACTCGGTTAGGAGGTCGCTGGCTTTGATGCCGTGGCTTCTTTTAAGGCGGGCTGCTACCTGCACCAGGTAGGGCCGCAATTGCTCGGCGTAGTCGGCGGGCAGCTGTCCGTGTAAACGCAGCAGGCCATCGAGCCAGCGCTCGCGGGCGGCCGGGTCTTGGTGCTGAAGCACTTGCCCGGTGAGGAACAGCAGCTCGTGCCAGTCGGTCACCGGCGCGATGGCCGTGGCGGGCGCGATGTCGGGTACGAAGGCAGTCAGCGGCGTGTAGCAGGCGGCCGGGGCCGCCGCGGCCGGCGCGTCTAGCCAGGGGGCGAGGATCGTGCGCCCGGCCGAGCTCAGGTAGTCGGCTTGTTGGGCCAGGGCCGCCCTGGCCGCCGTGGCTTCGGCTGAGGTGAGCAGCGGCCGGGGGGCCGAAAGCAGCCCGGCGAGGCCCTGGGCGGCGAGCTTTTGCACGGCGGCGTCGGGGTGGGCGAGGGCGGTGGTAAGCAGGCCGGCCACGGTCGGGGCGGGGGCCAGGGCACGCTGGGGCAGCCGGGCCAGGCCCGTCACCAGCGAGCGCAGGCCCGTTTTGAGGTCGGGCCGGGTGAGCAGGCTTGCGGCCGAAAGCAGCAAAGGAGCCAGGTTGAAACCCGGCTCCGCGTGCATGTCCTTGAGTTGGTCGAGGGCGAAGTTGACGACCAGCGGCAGCGGGTGGGCCAGCAGCTCGGTCAGCTCGGCCTGCCGGGCCAGCCGCTCGGTGAAGGTGGGCTTCAGGGCCAGGAAAAGCTCCCGAAACCAACTGAGCAGCGGGCGGCGGAAATCGCGGCGCAGGGCCAGCAGGCAGCGGGTGAGAATATCGGCACGGTCGAGGTGGCCGTTGGCGACGAGGCGTAGCAGCAGCGCCTGCCAGCCCACTGTTTGCAACGGGTGCAGTTGATCCCAAGCCTGCCACGGGCGCAGATAAGTGGCACCTTGCCCGGTTCCTTTCTGATTCAGCGGCATCGGGGGCTGAATGCGCGCCCAGGTGTGGTGAATGGTGCCCTCGTACTCAAAAAGCAGTGGCAAGTCTCTCGTGAGTAGTAACTGGTCGCCACCCATCGCATCGGCAATTACCGCCGCCGCATCGGCCGGAATACTACCGGTCGTGCTAAGATTCCAGCCCCAGTCAGCGAGCAGGCCAGGGAGCGAGCGGGCCGTGAGCAGGGGCGAAAAAGGAATAAGGCCCGTGGCTTCGAGGGTGCGCAACAGGTTATAGTCTATCGACCAGCCGCTGGCCCGATCGTGCTGGCGAAGCAGCCAGTCGTGCAGCCAGTCGGGCCGCAGGGTTGCGACCAGCGTAATAAAATGTTGCTTCAGCGCAGCGATCCGGTCATTGGGGCTCATGCCCAAGCTCCCCGCGCCACTAAGTGCCCCGCCCAGCGCTTCCCGTCGCGAATACACCGCAAACCCAGCCAGGAACAAGTTGGCGTGCTGGTCGCCGGTCGCCCTGGTGCCCCAGCTATTCGCCGAAAGCTGCACGATGGTATCCAGCTCCTGCTTCAGCGCCTTGAGCTTCTCCCGGGCGGCCGGCAGGTCTTGTTTTTCCAGTTTTAGCAAAAAAGGAATGAAGTCAGCGGGCGTACTCTGGCGAATAAGCTGCTCAAACTGTTCCACAACTAAGGTATTCATAAACAAAAGAGTATGCGGTGATAAACGGCCAGGCTATACGGTCTCGCCGGTACCTACCCAAACCGCAGCTGCGCCGCCAGCATGTGCTTGCACGGCCCGCGCTGGCCCTGGTGGCTCGTAAACCACTGGCAGGTGCAGCGCGGCGGCTCGGGGCCGCCCACCAGCACGGTGTGCCACACGTCGGTACCGCGCACCCGGGCCTCGGTGCGGCCCTGCGCGCCCACGCCCACCAGTTGCACGTCGTCGGCCGAGTCGAGCAGGGCGCGGGCATTTTTGAGGCGCGGGTTCAGCTTGAGGATGCGGTCGGTCTTGAAGGGCAGGCGGCGGTAGAAATAGTGGTTTTCGGCCAGGTCGAAGCCTAGCAATCCCATCGCCGAGAGGCTGGCGCACAGCCGGTCCACGGTGCCGGGGGCCAGGTCGTGCGCCATCGCAAACAGCGTGGGGTTGAACGTCTCGTTGCCCCGAAACAGGTTGTTGGCCCCCGCCAGCCACTCGGCGGGCAAATCTTCGAGCAGCGTGTCGAGCTGATTGCCCTCGCCCGAAAAGCCCCGGTTGGCCGCCGCCGACAAGGCCAGCACGAATTCCTGCCCGCCGCCCAGCGCCACCACGAAGGCGCTGGCCTGCCCGTCGGGCGTGGCAAATACCCGCAGACTTTCGCAGAGCGGCAGCAGGCCGTCGAGCAGGCGCAGCCGGTGCACGCCACCCACCCGCACCGCGCCCGGGCTGCCCACCGGCGCCAGGCTGGGCCGCGCCCCGCGCAGCACCAGGAAAAAATCGCCCCGGGCCGTACCTGCCGGAATGCTCTGCACCAGTTGCGTGGCCTGGGCGCGGGTGAGGGTCGTTTTTTCGTCCATCAGGGCCAGGTAGCCCTGCACGGCGGTGAGGCCCTTGAGCCAGCGCTCGGGCAGCGTCACCTTGCGCTCGGTCACCGTGCCGGCGGCGCGCTCCAGCGTTACTTCCGTCTGGCCCACGGTGAGGCGCACCGGCTCGGCGCGGGCCACCCGGCTCAGGGCGTTCACCATCGGCTCGTTGAAATCGACGTTGGTGGTGCCGCTGCTCAAGAACTCGCCGTCGAGCGCGGCTGGCCCCAGGTCGAGGCGGGCGTAGACGCCGTTGCACGACGAAAACGCCTCGAAGCGCAGCAGGCCCGCGCCGGCCGTCACGATGGGGTCGCGCAGGGCGATGTTTTGCGGCACGAAGCGCGAGGCGACTACTTTGGCTAACGTGGTTAGTCCCCGGGCCGCCAGCCAGGAATCGCGCAGCCGGCCCTGGAAAAAGCAGGCCGTCTCGCTGGCGGGGGCGTTCTCGGCGTAGGCGGCCAGTTGCAGCGCTGCGCCCTCGGGGGCGTGCGTCAGGGTCGAGGGCTGGGCGTAGGCGTAGGTGAGGTCATTCATAGGACCGCAGATTTAACGGATTTAACGGATTTCGACGGATGCGGTAGTGGGGTGGGCGTTTGGGTTGGTGGGGTGTGGGGTTGCTGGATTGGGTGGCTGGCTTGGGGCGGTGGGAGAGTAGGCGTTTGGTTTAGCAAAGGTGTGCGTAAAATTTGAGATTTACTAAAAAAATTGGCAAATATTTTTAGTCAGGATTTTGGGCTGGGTACTATGCCTTGTGGTCGAGCTAGGTGGCTGTGGGGGTGGTTTCTTGCGTATCGTGGGACAGGCGGGTCTTATTAGCCCGGCAGTTTTTCATGACGGTTCCTTCTTCCACTGCGGGCATGGTGCGGGTGCGCGGGGCCCGCGAGCACAACCTGCAAAACGTTGACGTAGACATTCCCCGCGACGCGCTGGTGGTGTTTACCGGCGTGTCGGGCTCGGGCAAGAGCAGCCTGGCTTTTGGTACACTCTACGCCGAAGCCCAGCGGCGCTACCTCGAATCGGTGTCGCCTTATGCCCGGCGGCTGTTTCACCAATTGACGGTGCCCGAGGTCGATAGCATCGACGGCCTGCCGCCGGCCGTGGCCTTGCAGCAGCAGCGTGGGGCGCCCACCACGCGCTCGTCGGTGGGCTCGGTGACCACGCTCGCCAACTTGCTGCGCATGCTCTACTCCCGGGCCGGCGACTACCCGCCGGGGCAGGGCATTATCTACGCCGAGGGCTTCTCGGCCAATACTCCCGAAGGCGCCTGCCCGCGCTGCCACGGTCTGGGCCGGGTGTATGAAGTAACCGAAGAATCGATGGTGCCCGACCCCTCGCTCACCATCCGCGAGCGGGCCATTGCGGCCTGGCCCCAGGCCTGGGGCGGGCAAAACCAGCGCGATATCCTTGTGACCCTGGGCTACGACGTGGACCGCCCCTGGCGCGACTTGCCCCAAAAAGAGCGCGACTGGATTCTCTTCACCGACGAGCAGCCCGTGGTGCCGGTATACCCCGGCTACTCGCCCGCCGAAACCCAGCGGGCGCTGAAGCGCAAGGAGCCACCCAACTACATGGGCACGTTTACCAGCGCCCGGCGGCACGTGCTGCACACCTTCGCCAACACCCAGAGCGCGCTCATGAAAAAGCGCGTGCTCCAGTACATGCTCAGCCAGGAGTGCCCCGTGTGCCACGGCAAGCGCCTGCGCCCCGAGTCGCTCAGCGTCACCTTCGCCGGCCTCGACATTGCCGACATGGCCCGGCTGCCCTTGCAGCAGGTGGCCGGCCGCCTGCGCCCCTTCGCCGAGGGCAAGGCCGCCGCGCCCGGTGGCGAAAATGCCGCCGAGGCCCAGGCCGAGGTAACCCGCCGCATCACCCAGGACCTCTGCGCCCGCCTGGCCGTGCTGCTCGACCTGGGCCTGGGCTACCTGGCCCTGGAGCGCAGCACGCCTACGCTCTCGCCCGGCGAGCTGCAACGCCTGCGCCTGGCTACCCAGCTCTACTCCAATCTGTTTGGCGTGGTCTACGTGCTCGACGAGCCCTCGGCCGGGCTGCACCCCTCCGATACCCAGGCTTTGCTCCAGGCCCTGGCGACGCTCAAGCAGGCCGGCAACTCGCTCTTCGTGGTCGAGCACAACCTCGACGTGGTGCGCCGCGCCGACTGGCTCGTGGACGTCGGCCCGGCGGCCGGCGAGCAGGGCGGGCAGGTGCTCTACAGCGGGCCACCCGCCGGGCTGGCTGCGGTTAAGAATTCGCAAACGCGCCGCTTCTTGCTTGATAACCAGAAGAATGATCCGCGTGAGCCCCGCGCCCCGCTGGGCTGGCTGAAGCTGACCGGCGCTACCCGCCACAACCTGCGCGGCCTCGACGCCGAGTTTCCGCTGGGGGTGTTCACGACCGTCACGGGCGTGTCGGGCTCCGGCAAATCGACGCTTGTCAGCCAGGTGTTGGTCGAGCTTCTTGCGAAGGAATTAAAAATTAAAAATGAAGAATTAAAAACGGATGGGGAAGAAGGGGAGGATGACATTTTTACTTCTTCATTTTTAATTTTTAATTCCTTCGCCGGCGCGATCACTGCTGGCCTCGACGTCGTCAAGCGCCTCGTGCGGGTTGATCAGCAGCCCATCGGCCGCACGCCGCGCTCTAACATGGCCACCTACACCGGCCTGTTCGACCACGTGCGCAAGCTTTTCGCCGCCACGCCCGAGGCCCGCAAGCGCCGCTACGACGCCGGCCGCTTTTCTTTCAACGTGGCCAAGGGCCGCTGCGAAACCTGCCAGGGCGAGGGCTTCGTGATGGTCGAATTGCTGTTTCTGCCCAGCGTGTATTCGCCCTGCCCCACCTGCCACGGGGCTCGCTACAACGCCAAGACGCTCGAAATCACTTACCAGGGTAAAAACATCGCCGACGTGCTGGGCCTCACCGTGGACGAGGCCTGGGCCTTCTTCGAAGCCGAGCCCAGCGTGCGCCGCGCCCTCACCGTGCTGCGCGAAGTGGGCCTGGGCTACCTGCGTCTCGGGCAGTCGGCCACCGAGCTGAGCGGGGGCGAGGCCCAGCGCATCAAGCTCGCCACCGAGCTGCAACGCCAGGCCCGCGCCCACACGCTCTACGTGCTCGACGAGCCCACCACTGGCCTGCACCCCGCCGACGTCGAGCGCCTGCTCACCCAGCTCGACGGCCTGGTCGAAGCCGGCCACACCGTGCTGGTGGTGGAGCACGACATGCGCGTAGTAGCCGGCTCCGACTGGGTGCTCGACATCGGCCCCGGCGCGGGCGACGAGGGCGGCCGCGTAGTAGCCGCCGGCCCGCCCGCCGAGGTAGCGCGGGCCAAAGAAAGCCGCACGGCCCCCTACCTGGCCAAGTTTCTGGCTGAATAAAACGGAGTGCCACTCCGTTTCCGCGTCAACGGGCTTCGCCAGGGAATGCCCACTGGCTGAGTAGACGCGGAGCAGCATGCCATTTCGTGGGCAACTGTGCGTGGACAAGCCTAATTAACGCGGAAACGGAGTGCCACTCCGTTCTACAGCGCCCGTCTTCGCTCCACGGCCAGCACCAGCAGCGCCCCCAGCGTGTAAGCCAGCATGTCGGCCCACGAAAACGCGCTGCCCAGCACGAGGCGGGCCACCCGCGAATGCCCCAGCCCCAAGCGCGCCACCAAGTGAAAATACTGCCCGATTTCTACGAGATAAGCGAGCAGCAGTACCCCGGCTAGCACCCGATTAATCGGCCGTCGTCCTGCGCTCTGCATCAGGCAATAAAGGAAAATAACGACCAGAGAATCCCCCGCGTAGGGCCGGATAAACCGGTCGTGGACGCCTTGCGCAATCAGCACTTCCACCCCCAGCAGCCCCGCCGCGAGCAGGCTGTAAGCGTTGAGAGGCCGTCGCATCTCTAGCGCTGAATTGCCTTGCGAAATCGCGTGAAAGGACAGCCCGTCGGCCCCGGCCGCACTAGGCTCTCAGTGCCCGTAGTCGGCACCTCGTCCAGCGCCCGGATGCGGGCAGCGTACGCGGCGGGTAGCATGGCGTTTTTTAGCCATTGGCTGAAAGCCAGCTGCTTGGTGGCGCGGTAGCCGCCCACTGCCGGCCGCAGCCACGCGCCGCCGCCCAGGCCCAGCTGGCGACGCACGGGGGGCGGGCACACGAGGCCCTGCACCCCGCGCAGCAGCGCGTAGCGCGGGCCGCCCAGGTGCTTGCGGTACTGCTCGTAGAGGTCGAGCGAATGGGCGCTCAGCGCCAGGTCGGCGGCCAGGTGGCGGGTGCGGTCGGCGAGCCAGGCGGGGTAGGAGGTGGGCAGATCGGGGATGCCCAGGCGGCGGCCCACCCGGCAGAATACGTCGGTTATCTCCTCGCGCTCGGCCGAAGTGAGCGGCCGCTCCAGCAGCTCGAAGGCTTGGATGGAATAGGCAATGAGCAGGTACAGCACGTCGCGGTAGGCCCAGTCGGGAATGCGCCGCCCCCGGCGGTCCTCCACCGCCCCGTGAATGGCGGCGATGGTATCGATGGCCTTTTCGGCTCCCGCCCGGTCGGCAAACACGATGCGCCGGGCGTAGTCCACGGTCGAAAACAGCCGGCCCAGCGGGTCGGCCGGCAGCCGCCCGGTGAAGTACAGCCAGTCCACCGCCTTGTTGAGCGCAAACTCGGCCGCCGCCCCGGCAAAGATGAACAGCACCGTATCGGAGGTGCCCCAAATGCGGCGCACGATGGAGGTAGGGGCGACGAAATAGTGCATGGCGCGGGTACTAAACTGACGGAAGAGAGAAAGGAGATATTGCCGCTGATGCAAAGGCAATAGCGCTGAATTGGCTCCCTGATGAAGGCGGTTGAAAAGAACTTTGTGATGCAAAGTTAATGCTGAAAAAGGGTAGTGAAAAGCGATGCGTGCGTAATTGGTATCTTGCTAAAAAACAACAGCAATCCAATGAATGCTTGCATGAGACGCTTGATGTTGGTAAGTGGCTTACTTATTTTAGGCCTGGCTGGCCGGCCGGCGCAGGCCCAGGAGTGGCCGCGCAACCCGCGCACGCATCGGATAGAGTTCCGGGGGTTTCTGCCTTGGCCACCCCAGGCCCGTACCTTAGCGCAGCGGCAGGCTTGCGCCCGGCGCTGGTACCTGAAAATATGGCCGTCCTCAGCCGAGAAATTAGCGGCCTTCATTGCCTCGCCCCCCTTCTTGTCGCCCCACTGGGCTGGCGCTACTGATCGTACCTATGCTAGCTTGCCTAATTATGTGCTGTGGCAGTTCGGGGGCGATGAAACCGGGTTCTATCTCTTGTATAACGTCAGCTTACAGCCTACTCCCCGCGGCCTGCGCTGCAGCATCTCCCATTTGCGCTGGAATTCCGGGCAAGGTGTCTTCCCGAAATGGGTTGGGGGTAGCCTGCCCGAAGTAGCGCTGGAGCGGGTGGTTGGTCAGAAGCCTACGCTGGCGCATGCCATTCTAAACTTTCGGGACGAATACAATATTCGCTATTTCGGGAATGACTACGGGAGCGATTACGTAGCTGGCCCTGCGGGCAGCCCGCAGCCGGCTGCGATAACTGACGAGGAAATAACTACCGCTGCGCAAATATTTCACGCCCTGACCGGCTCGCCGCAGCAGGATGTGTTGGAAGCAATGCAGCACCGCCTGGCGGCTGCTGTAGCTGGCTGGTAAGCTAAGCCATAACCTCGCTGGCAGGGGGCCGGTCGGCTTTTGCGTCGCCGAGGCTTGCCGCTGCAACCTTCGGCCAGAATCCATGCCTTTGGATGCCTTACTCCTCAGCATGATTCCTATGGTACTACGTACCGCTTTGCTCCTGGCGACGGCCCTAAGCAGCCAAACCGGGTACGCGCAGAGCCAGCGGGCCGCCCTGCCTGCTACTGAGGCCGCCCAGGCCCCGGGCCGCCTCACGGGAACGGTTGTAAGCGCAGCTACGGGCCAGCCCCTGGCCTACGCCTCGGTGGCGGTGCTGAGCGCGGTGGGCCAGCCGGTGGGCGGGGGTGTGGGGGGCGGCGATGGCCGGTTTGTGCTGACAGGACTGCCGCCGGGCACCTATTCGGTGCGCGTAAGCCTGCTGGGCTACCAGGAAATGATGCGCCCCGGCGTAGTGGTGTCGGCGGGTGGCGGCGAGGTAGTGCTCGGGGCGCTGCCCTTGGCCGCGGCGGCCCAGCAGTTGGATGAAGTGGTAGTGCAGGCCCGTCGGCCGCTGGTCGAAGAACTTGTGGACCGCACCGTCTACCACGCCGAAAACGACGCCACCACCCGCGGCGGCGACGCCGCCGACGTACTGCGGCGGGTGCCGCTGCTGAGCCTCGACCTGGAGGGCAACGTGAGCGTGCGGGGCAATCAGAACATCCGGGTGCTCATCGATGGCAAGCCCAGTACCATCATGGCCGGCAGCGTGGCCGACGGTCTGCGCCAGTTGCCGGCCGACCAGATTCGGCGGGTCGAGGTTATCACCTCGCCCTCGGCCAAATACGATGCCGAGGGCTCGGGCGGCATCATCAACATCGTAACCAAGGGCAACGCGCTGCGCGGGGGCCAGCTGACCCTCGACGGGAGCGCGGGCACCCGCTCGGCCACCCTCAACCTGAACGGTGGCTACCGCACCGGTCGCATGGGTTTCGCGCTGGGGGGCTTCGGCCGGGCGGGCTATAATACGCCGGGCAGCTTTAGCAATGACCAGTTGACGACCAACCCTGCCACCGGCCAGCAAACCCGGACCACGCAGACCGCCGCCACGCGCCAAAGTCAGGTATTTGGGCGCTATACCCTGGGCTGGGACTATAATCTCGACGCGCAGCAGGGGCTGGCGGCCGCGCTCACCTACGGCACCCGCAACGCCACTACGTGCCAGGATGGCCTGGCTACCGCCACCACCCCGCTGGCCACCGGCCGCACCAGCAGCTCGGTGCGCGATGGGCAGCTCACCGACGACTCGGGTACTATCGACGCCAGCCTGGCCTACACCCATACCTACGCCGTGCCGCAGCGCGAGCTGAGCGCCCTGGCCCTCTACAGTCGTAATAATCGCACCTACGCGTTTACCAACGAGACGTACAGCGCCACCGACGCCGGCCAGCTCGGCCCGGCGGGCAACGACAACCCCAGCACCAACCAGGAGGCCACGGCCCAGCTCGACTACCAAACGCCCCTGGGCGCTCGCCAGCTGCTGGAAGTGGGCGTGAAGGACATTCAGCGCCGGGTGCGCAGCGACTATCGCTACTACGGCCAGTTAGCAACCGTTCAAGACGATAACTCCTTTACTTACCGGCAGCAGGTGGCCGCTGCCTACGCTGCCTACACCCTGAGTTTGCCCAAGGGCCTTACCCTGAAGCCGGGCCTGCGCTACGAGTACACGGCCCTGGCCGCCGAGCTGGGTACCGGCCCGGTACCCGACCTGCCGGGCTACGGCGTGCTGGCCCCCAGCCTGAGCGTGCTGCGCAAGCTCGGCAACGGCAACGTGCTGAAGCTGGCGTACAACCGCCGCCTGCAACGCCCGTCCGTGCAGTTTCTGAACCCCAATCTGCAAGCCGCCAACCCCTACGTGCAAACCCAGGGTAACCCCGCCCTGCGCCCCGAGTTTACCAGTAATTATGAGCTGGGCTACGGCACGCTGCTGGGGCCGGCCAACCTGAATTTCTCGGTCTTTGCCCGGCGCACTACCGGCTCCATTCAGAGCGTACGCACGCCGTTGCCCGACGGGAGCTACCCCGGCGCGGTGCGCCTCGACTACCTCAACATCGGCCAGGAAAGTGCCTACGGCGGCAGCGCCTTCTTCAGCCTCGACGTGGGCGAGAAGCTCAGCCTCAGCGGCGGGCTCGACCTGTACCGCACCGTGCTGCAAAACAACGCGGCCGACCCGCGCTACGCCGCCCGCCAGGCGGGGTGGGTGCTGGGCGGCCGCCTCTACGGCAGCTACGCCCTGCCCCGGGGCTGGAACGTGCAGCTATTCAGCTTCTACCGGGGCCAGCAGGTGCTGCTGCAAGGCACCCAGAGCAGCTTCGTACTCTACAGTATGAGCCTGAAGCACGACGTGGCCGGCAAAAAAGGTAGCCTGGGGCTGGGGGCGGAAAACTTCTTCTCGCCCACCAACGCCGTGCGCAGCGATTTGGCCGGCCCCTTGCTCAGCCAGCAAAGCACCGCGGTGCAGCACCTCACCAGCTTCAAGGTGTATTTCAGCTACCGCGTGGGCCAGCTCAAGGCCGAGGCCCGCCCGCACAAAAACGTGAAGAACGACGACCTCAAAACCGACGAGAACGGCGGTGGCAGCCAGGGCAGCGGTGGGGCGCCCGCGGCTACCCGCCCGGCCCCAGCCCCGGTCGCTCCACCGCCCGCCAAGCCGGTGCAGTAGCGCCGGCGCGCTGGTTGTCAGGCCGCGAGTCAGCTACCCGGTGCGCTCGCCGCCCGCACCTCCGCGCTCCGGCCGGCGAGCCGCCGCTTGCGCCCGTAGATGCCCAAGATCAGCAGCGGCAGCAGCGTCAGCTCGGCCACCACCCCGAAGAGCAGCGTGAGGCCGATGAGCAGGCCCACGTAGAACGTGCCGTCGAACGACGAGAACAGCAGCGTGCCGAAGCCGCCCACCAGGATGAGCGAGGTGACGATAACTGCCTGCCCGGCCAGAATGTAGGTGCGCCGCACCGCCTTGAACAGATTGGGCTCGTGCCCCATCGTGAGGCGTAATTTGCTGATGAAGTGAATGGTATCGTCCACCGCGATGCCGAAAGCGATGGTGAAGATGATGCTCGTGCTCACTTTCATGCTCACCCCGGCCAGGCCCATCACGCCCGCCACGATGAGAATGGGCAGCAGGTTGGGCACCAGCACCACCAGCGTCATGCGCACCGAGCGGAAGAGCAGCAGCACGATGATGGTCACCATCGCCACGTCGATGGCCATGCCCTGAATCATGTTCAGGGTCAGGTTTTCGTTGTTCTTGTCGATGAGGTTCGACGAGCCGGTGAGGCGGGTGCGCAGCACCGTGGTGTCGATGCCGGTGCGCAGAAAGTGCCGCAGCGCCCCGTTGAGCACGGCGGCCTGCCGGCTGCCCACGTCAACCATGCGGCCGGTGAGGCGGCCGGCGCTGCCGTCGGGCAGGGCCAGCGCCCGAAACTCGGGCCGCTTCCGAAACTGCCGCAGCGGCCCGCGCAGCCGGGCCAGCCCGGCCGAGTCGGGCGGCAGGCGGTACTCGGCCAGCCCGCCGCCGTTGAGCGCCTGGTGGGCAGTGCGCACCAGCGTGGCCGGCGAGGCCGAAAACCTGAGGCCGTAGGTTGTGGCCAGGTAGCGCTCGATTTTCTCGGTCTGGGCCAGCACGGCGGGGTCGAAGATGGTGCGCCCGCCGGCCGGCTTCAATTCCAATTCAAAAGGCCGCACCCCGGCGAAGTGGGAATTGAAAAACGCGAAGTCCCGGCGCACCGGGTCGTTTTTCGACAAGTCGTCGAGCAGCGAAGAGTTGATGCGCACCCGCGTGGCCAGCCCCAGGCTGGCCGCCAGCACCAGGCCGCTCACCACGAACACCAGCCGCCGCCGGCGCAGCACGCCCAGGAAGAGGCGGCCGAGCACGCCGTCCCAGTCGTGACCGCGCTTGCGCGGCTCGCGCAGGGCAGGCTTATTCAGCAGCACCAGCATGGCCGGCAGCAGCGTGAAGCTCAGAAAAAACGCCAGGATCACGGCGATGCCCGTAAACAGCCCGAAGTTGTGAATGGGCCGGATGGTGCTCGTCATCAGGGTGAAAAAGCCGATGCTCGTGGTGAGCGCCGACAGCCCCGAGCCGAAGCCCGACTCCCGGATGGTGGTGCGCAGGGCGTGCTTCTTGCCCGCCCCGTAGCCCAGCTCGCTCACGTAGCGGCTGATGATGTGGATGGTATCGGACATGCCCACCACGAAGAGCATGAGCGGCAGCAGGGCCGTCATCAGGTCGATGCTGATGCCGCAGGCGCCCATTACGCCCAGCCCCCAGACTATCGCGCCCAGCACCACCACCAGCGGCAGCACCACGCCCCACCAGGTGCGGAACGTGGCCCACAGGAGCCCCATTACCAGCACGAACGACAGCGACATGAAAATCACCATCTCCCACTTCAGCCGGTCTACGAATACCGACTGGGCCACCGCCCGGCCCGCGAAATGGGCGCGGGCCTCGGGCAGCCCGGCCCGGGCCAGCCCGGCCCGCAGCTCGGTCAGGAGCGAGTCGCCGGGCGGCTTCTTGAGGTCGGGCGTGGTTTGAATGACCAGCGCCACGGCCCGCGCGTCGGGACTGAAGACGTTGCCCACCAGGCCCGGCGTCTTGTATACCAGCGCCGAGTCGGCGGCGCGGCGGGCGGGATCGGCGCGGTACTCGGCCGGGTGCAGGTAGGGCAGGGTGTAGGCCCCGAGCCCTTCTACTACGGTCTGGCTGAGGGTGGTGGGCGAGGTGACGTGCCGCACCACCCGCTGGCGGCGGGCCACCCGGGTAATACTATCGACCTGCGTCAGGAAGGCCGGCGAGAAGGCCGTCTGGCCCGGGCCGGCCTCCAGGGCCAGCAGCAGGTAGTCGTTGTCGTTGCCGAAGCGGGCGGTGTAGCCCTGGTAGTAGTCCAGGTCGGGGTCGCCGGCGGGGTAAAAGTCGTTGAAATTATAATTAAAGCGCAGTTGGGCGGCGTAGTAGCCGGCCAGGCCCGTGAGCAGGGCCAGCGCCAGCAGCGTGAGGTAGGCAGAATGGCGAAGCGACATAAATAGAAAGACGCGGATTTTGTAATCCGCGGAGATGTTGCCGGCCGGTCGGTACGCGCTTCGGCATGTCCGAAACGGGTTGTATCTTAGGAGCCGTAACTATCCCTAACCCCCAGCTTTTCGCAATTGTTTCTGCGTTTGCCCATGAAAAAGTCCCTGCTCGCCCTCGCCCTGCTGGCTTCGGCCGCCACCGCTTCCCTGGCCCACGACGGCGATAAGCCCGCCAAAGGTAAAAAAGCTGACCATTGCACCGGGGCCGCCGCCGCCAAGTGCGAAAAAGGCATGGCCGGCACCAGCACCGCCGGTATGCCCGCCTGCTGCAAGGCCAAAATGGCCGCTGCCAAGGCCAGCGCGCCCGCCACGGCCACCACTAAAGTAGCGGAGACCAAGGCGCTATAACCTGCCATGCCGTCCCCGCGCCCGGTGGCGGCGCGGCGGTATCGGTCCGCAAACGACGGCTTGCTGCCGCGTAAAAAAAGCTGCCCGGCCGGGCAGCTTTTTTTATGTTGCCCAAATGGGGGCGGCCGGGCGTGAACGGGGCCGGGATTGTGCTTAACTTCGTCCTTTCGAATTGACTTATTTTTAGAAGATGAAAAGAGTAATACTCTTCGTTACTACCATAATCTGTCTTGCCTTTACCGCCCACGCCCAGGCTCCGAACAAGGAGCTGGCCACGGCGATTATGAAAAACAACGCTTCCGCCGCCGAAACCCTGCTCACGGGCGGGGCCAATCCCAACGCCGTGATTGAGGTGGTGCCCGGCTTTCCCACTACCTACCTCATCACCGCCGCCGCCAACGGCAGCCTCGACCTGGTGAAGCTGCTGCTCAAATACAAGGCCCAGGTCAACCAGCCCGACGGCTTTAAGGGCACGGCCCTGATGGCCGCCGCCACCAAGGGCGACAAGGCCATTGTGGAGCTGCTGCTGGCCAGCGGGGCCGACGCCAAGGCCAAGGACAACGACGGCAAGGATGCCCTGGCGCTGGCTAAAGAGGGTGGCCGCCAGGATATTGCCGCGCTGCTCGCTCAGAAGATGTGATAGTAGGCGGGTATAGGCGGGTTGCTAGCCGCTATTTTTGCGGCTAGCAACCCGCCTTATTATGCAACAATACCAAGCTCTCCTACATCAAATTCTTGAAACAGGTGTTCTAAAAACTGACCGAACAGGTACATGTACGATGTCCATTTTTGGTCATCAAATGCGCTTCGACCTTACAAAAGGGTTTCCTTTAGTGACTACTAAAAAGGTTCATTTAAAAAGCATTATTCATGAATTGTTGTGGTTTCTTCAGGGAGATACTAATATCGCTTATTTACAACAAAATGGAGTAAGGATCTGGAACGAGTGGGCCGACGAGCACGGCAACCTCGGCCCGGTGTACGGCTACCAGTGGCGCAGCTGGCCCGACGGCCGGGGCGGCCACATCGACCAGATCAGCCAGATTATTCAGCAGCTGAAAACCCAGCCCGACTCGCGCCGCATGGTGGTGAGCGCCTGGAACGTGGCCGACCTACCGGCCATGAAGCTACCCGCCTGCCACGCGCTGTTTCAGTTTTACGTGGCCGACGGCCGCCTGAGCTGCCAGCTCTACCAGCGCTCGGCCGATGTATTCCTGGGCGTGCCCTTCAACATTGCCTCCTACGCCCTGCTCACCCTGATGGTGGCCCAGGTGACGGGCCTGCAACCGGGCGAGTTTATCTGGACCGGCGGCGATACCCACCTCTACAGCAACCACCTCGACCAGGCCCGCCAGCAGCTGGAGCGCACCCCGCGCCCGCTGCCTACCATGCGCCTCAACCCGGCCGTAACCGACATCTTCGGCTTCCGGTACGAAGATTTTCAATTGGAAAATTACAATCCTTGGCCAGCCATTAAGGCCCCGGTAGCGGTATAGAGGCCGAATAGGTTCGTAAGGCAACAATTTTCGCAAGTCAAGCCGCCGGCGGTTGGGGTGCGAAGGCCGATTATATTCACCGAGATAACGGGAGGCTTGAGATAGAAACTTGGGCAGTTGAGCGGATAGCGAACTGGTTCCGAATCCGATATAGGGAATGTGCTGCGTAGGTATAGTAGCTTCGTGGCGGAGGCAGCGAAAAAATACCGCTGCCATCCGCGCTTTTTCTGCCTGCTCTCTATTCTGCATGTCTCAGTCTTCCAATCCCGTTGCGCTCTCGGTACAGCAACGGGCCTACATTGCCCTCTACGCCCTGCGGTTGGGGATTGCCTCCCGGGTCGATATTCTGGCCCGCCACCAGCTCACCGAGGCCGACATTCAGGCGCACCAGGCCGGGTGGGAGGCGTTGCAGGCCCAGCACGCCGACCGCAACCGCCCCATGCCGCGCCCCGAGACCAATCGCCGCCGGCTCGTGAGTCACTGCCAGTCGTAGCGTAGCGCGGCCTGAAAAATCGCGCTACGGCCATGACGCTGCGCCGACTGCGGAATCCCCGCGGAGATTCTTTGCGGTAGGTACGCCAGCATACGCGGTCCCAGCAAGGCGCTGACGGCTGCCCGGTGCGATTTGCGAGTTGGCATACCTCTTTGGGTTGAATTGAAAATTAAACAGGACGAATTAAAAATTCGCAGGTCAATGACTTGCTTATTTTTAATTCCTCCTGTTTGATTTTTAATTCGATTTCTAAACTACCCGGTCTACTTAGGAGTGGGCGCGGCAGTTTTGCCCACGAAGGCTGGCAGGATAAAGTCTTCCAGCATCTTATCAACCTGGGGGTGGGCGTAGGGCATGCCGTAGGCCGTAGCCGTCACGACGACCACCAGGGCCAGGTCTTTGAACACGAAGATTTTATTGCCGCCGTTGCCCGCGCAATAGAAGGTTTCGTAGGCCCGGCCGGCAAGGTGGTACGTCTTGTTCCAGAAGAGATAGCCGTAAAATTCGTTCGCTCGGTTGGGAATGGCCACCTGCTTGGTGAAGGTCTTGGCGACCCAGGCCGCCGGCAGTACCTGTCGCCCGTGCCAGCGCCCCTGGTTCAAATACAGCTGCCCGTACTTGGCGAAGTCGAGCGCGGTAAGTTGCAGGCCGCCGGCCGTATTGACCACGTGCTGGGGCGTGTACTGCCACTGGTAGTCGGTGATACCCAGCGGGCGAAAGAGCGTCCGGTCGGCGTACGCGGCCAGGCCGCCCGGCACGCGCTTGTCCAGGATATCACCCAGCAGCACCGCGCCGGCGGTGAAATATTCCCATTTCCCCCTGGGCTTTGCCGAGTCGAGGGGCAGGCTGAGGGCAAAGGTCACCCAGTTGGGGGTGGGGTACATATTTTCCTCGTTGCCGGGCGAGGCATCCACCTCGTCGTTGCCGGCCAACGCGGCGCGCATGGTGAGCAGGTCGCGCACGGTAATCCTGCCCTTGGCCGGCGCGTAATGCGCGTACCGGCGCAAGTCGTAGAAGTCGGCCAGCGGTTGCCGCTCGCTCGTCAGGTAGCCATCGCGGATGGCCAGGCCCGTGAGGGTGGAGGCAAACGACTTGCCCACCGAGCGGGGGTCGTGCCGCGTCTGGCGGCTGGCCCCGTTGAAGTATTCTTCCACCACCAGCTGCCCGTCTTTCAGCACGACGACGCTGGTAATGGCCTTGAACACGCCTTCCTCAATGTTGCCCTTCAGGGCTTTGATGGCGCTGGTATCGAACCGGGCCGTCGCCTCGGTTAGGCCGGCGTACGGCGCGGGGCGGCTCAGCCGGATGCGGGCTAGGTCGATGACGGGGTTGGCTACTTCCAGGGCCAGCTGCCCGGTGGCCAGCAGCGGCCCCACCAGCAGCTCGGCGCGTTGCAGGTAGGGGCGAACCTCCAGCCTCAGGCGGTGCGGGCCGGCGGTCAGGGCCTGGGTGCCGCCGTTGCTCAGAAACCGATTCCACAGCGACTGGCTCCACCAGCTGGAGGTAGGGTTGAGCAGTGGTTTGTGGACGACCGTTTCGGTATTTTTGAGGGCTGCGTAAGGGGCACCAGGGTGGAGGTTGCTGCGGTACACCAGCCGCTCGTCCACGTAGAACGTGAATTGGTAGTTGCCCGCCTTGGTCAGCTCGGCCGCACTCAGCTCGGGGGCCAGGCGGTGGAGGGCGTTGGTCAGCGACTCGCCCAGGAAGATGGTCATGAACAACTTGCTCTTGGGCAGCAAGACGTAGCTGCGTAAAAAATCCGCGTGCGCGTAGTCGGTATCCGGAACGGCCGCGGCGGTAAACAGCAGCTCGCCGACGTGCGCCCGGTGAAAGGGCGAGGTAATCCCGTCGTCCGGCACAAAGGCGGGTTGCTGGCCAGCCGAGGGTAGCGCGCGCAGCAGCGCGAGGAGGAACAGCACGTAAAGCTTCATGGAGCGGCGGGGTAGAAAGGAGCGACAAAGCTACCGGGCCACTTTCGCGCTAAATAGGATGAATTTAACCAGGCTGCGGGGAAAGGAGCCGCCCGCCGGCCGGGGGCAGGGTGCCGGCGGGACCTCCCCGCAGGAGCAGCTTCCGGCAGCGGGCCGGCCGGTCGGCCATCACGGCTTTGAAGCACCGACCGAAGTGGCTCTGGTCGAAAAAGCCGCACGCGAAGGCAATGTCCTGCAAGGATAGTCGGCGGTCGAGCAACAGGGTAAGCGCCCGCTCTACTTTGAGCGTTCGGACGTACTGGCCCAGCGTGCAGGCAAAATAAGTGGGAAAGCTTCTGGACAGGTGCGCCGGGTGGATGTGCAGTGCGTGCGCCAGCTCCGGGAGCGTCCAATTTTGGGCCGGCGTATCATGGAGCAGGTCGCGCACCTGCCCGACCCACGGCGGTACCGCTGCCGGAGCGCGCTGGCGGCTGCCCAGCAGCCGCTGCACGGCGTCGCTCAGGAGGGCCTGAATGGCGAGCGGGCTCGTTTCATCGCTGAGCTGCAACTCCCGGAAAATCCGGTAGATCGTCGTCTTAATGGCCGGATCCCGCACCTGGAGGCTGCCCTGAGCGGCTAAGCCACCGCTGGTAAAATCAGTAAGCCAGGCGGGCGCCAGCTCGATGTGCAAGCCGCGGGTAAAGCCGGGCGGCTTTCGATTGTAGTGCGCTTCCTGCCAGTGGTGGTAGAGCAGGGTACCGGCAGGGCAGTGAAGTACTTCCTTCTTGTTACCCTCCACCACGTTGCCAGCCAGGATGAAGGTGAAATACGCATTTTCGTGGTAGTGCCAATCCACGTACTCGTGGGTGTAGGCGGTATCCGTCAGCGTCAGGTTATCCAACTGGACCAGCCGCGTCGTTTGCCCGTAAAACTGGCCCGTGGTTAGTTGCTGCATGGCTAAGAAGCTGTTTAAGTTATTGCTATCCTCTATAAACTGTTTGTCATTGCGAGCGCAGCGAAGCAATCACACCCGAATGGCTAGGCTGAACAGGTGCGATTGCTTCGCTGCGCTCGCAAGGACAAACAATTTAGATAACTTAAACAGCTGCTCAGGAAATAAGAGGATTATTTGCCGAATGCATTGACGGCTGGCCCACGATAGTTTGTCGGTACGTACTGCGGCTTCAACAGATGTGGTGGAGCCCGGCCAGACGGATGGTCAAGGCGGTGCCTCGCCTGCGCTGGCCGGGCGCAAGCGCCCGCCGCACCGTACCTTGGGCGCATGAGCGCTGCCGCATGAAACACTACTCCTGGGCGCTGCTCGGCACGCTGGTGCTGACCGCCGTTACGGTTCACGCCCAGGCGGGCTACGCGGCGCCGGGCTTTCCCCTGCCGCCGCTCCGGCGGCCGGCCCCGCCCGCGGGCCCGGTAGCACCCCGGCTGGCCTCGCCCGTGCTGCCGCGCTTCTGGCACGAGCCCGACCCGGTGCGGCAGGCCAGCGGCCGCGACGAGTTTTTCAACTTCGTGTCGGCGCAGGCCAAGTACCCGGCCGCCGCCCGGCCGGCCCCCGACCACCCCGCCGATCTGCTACCCACCGGGCGCCTGCTGGTGAGCGTGCGGATACGGGCCAACGGCTCGGTGCGCCAGCCGCCGCGCGTGGTGCGGCGCGAGCTGGCCCGCCCCGAGGCCGACTACCCGCCCGCCGCCCTGCGCGCCCTCGACGCCGAGGCCATTCGGGTGCTGGGTGCCCTGCGCTTCGTGCGCTCGCCCGCCGCCCAGGATTCGCTGCTGGTGCCTATGCGCTTTATTACGGAGTAAGCTACAGGCTGGCTAGCAGCCGCTGCCAAGCGGCAGAGGGGGGGGCGAATGCCCGGCCGGCTACCCGCTGCACCACCCGCACGGCCGCCACGTTGGCCGTAAAAACGGCGTCGGCGGCCAGCAGCGCTTCCGGCTTAAATAAGCCTTCCTGGCACGCGAGTCCCTGCGCCCGGGCGGCGCGCAGCAGGGCTGCCCGGCGCACGCCGGCCACGCAGCCGCTGGCCAGGGCGGGGGTGTAGAGCACCTCGTCCTGCACCCAGAAAATGGCGGCGGCCCCGGCCTCGGCCACGTGCCCGGCCGCGTCGCAGAGAAGTAGCTCGTCGAGCCCGCGCTGCTGCCGCTCGTGGGCGGCGCGCACGTAGAGCCAGGCCTGCGGGCCTTTGCAAAAGCTGAGCGGGGAGAGTACGGAGTGCGTATCGCGGGCAAAGTCGGCGCGGGCGATGGGCGAGTCGTCGGGTACGAAGGGCTCGGTGGTGGCCAGCCATTCGGCGGCGCTGGTGGGCGGGGTGTAGCGCCCCCCGCCGCCGCGCCACACTTGCAGCCGCAGGCGGGTGGCGGGCAGGTCGTTGGCCCGGGCCAGCCCGGCCAGGGTGGCAGCCAGCGCCCCGGGCGTGGCTAGGGCGGCGGGCAGCGTGAGGTACAGGGCCGCGGCGGCCTGCTGCATGCGGGCCAGGTGGTCGGCGGCGTAGCGCAGCTGCCCGGCGGTGAAAATCAGCGTTTCAAAAAACCCGTCGCCGAAGGCCAGCCCGCGATTGGGCAGGGGCAGGGCAGCGGTGGGTACGAGGTCGTTGTTAAAGAGCAGCATAAGCTAGTGACGCGCTACGCGGTAGGGGACCGTGACCCGGAAGGTCGTATCGCGGTCGTTTTGGGTGAGGCGGATGGTGCCGGTCCAGGTGGCCGGGCCGGGACGAGTGGGGGCAATGCGATTCAAGCATTTTTCGGGGGAGCCGACCGCAAATTAGGTCAACTAATTTGCCTGACGAGGCACTGGCAAGGCGATAGGGTAGTGTTGTTTTGCTTGTAGGGTTGGGCGTTTTTCATTCCCCTATCCTTCCTGAATGCTCATCGCCTGAGTATTCCGCAGCTAGTGCGTAGTTTGAGTACATGAAGAATTTCTACTTACTCATCCTATTCCTGATGGGCGCACGCCCCGCTCTGGCTCAGGCGGTGCGGCCTTCTCAGTACTGCATCTTAGAAGCTGAATACAAGCGTCACAACGGCGCCGGGCTTACGCTGTTAACTGGTACAAACCCGGCCGCCAATCAGGTGGAAGAAGCCACCAAAGTTGCCAGTATGGCTTATGAGGTGGATGCGTTGAATTACCTCAGTAGTCACGGGTGGGAGGTCATTAGTACAACCGTTCTCAATCACGGTCCCGGTACCATTTACGCTACCCGCTATTACCTGCGTCGCACGCCCTAGTCCGTCCACCCCTCACTAGGGCAGCGTAACTCGTGCTACTGCTCAGTCAAGGTAATTAATTGCCTTGCCTGAGCAGTAGTTACTACTTATCGGGTGCCTATCATTGTCAAGTCCATACGAGCTCGCCGCGAGCCGCGTCCACACAATCCGACCAATCCGAAAAATCCGGCGGAATCCGTGGTCTAGAGGAGCCCGAAGCGCTTGCCCGGCAGCGCCCGCACCACGCCCCGAAACTCCAGGGCCAGCAGCAGCGAGGCCACCGCGTGAATAGGCTGCTGGGCTTTCCAGGCCAGGGTATCCATGTGCTCCTCGCGGCCGGCCGCCGCGGCCAGCACCGTAATGAGGGCAAACTCGTCGAGCGAAAAGTCGTCGGCCGCGTAGGTGGGGGGCGGCTGAAACTTGCCCGGCAAGTGCAGCGCGGCATCCCAGTTGAGCAGCTGCTCCAGGTCGGCGGGCTCCTGGTAGAGGGCGGCCTTATTGGTTTTGATGAGCAGGTTGCAGCCCTCGGAAGTGGGGGCACCCAGCGGGCCGGGCACGGCCAGCACGTCGCGGTCGTAGCTCAGGGCCAGCTCGGCGGTGATGAGCGCGCCACCCTTGGCGGCGGCCTCTACCACCACCGTGCCGTCGGCCAGGCCCGCGATGATGCGGTTGCGCTGCGGAAAGTTGTAGCGGTCGGGCGGGGTACCAAATGGAAATTCGGTGAGCAGGCCGCCCTGCTCGCGCATTTTCTCGGCCGTTTTGCGGTGCGCGGCGGGATAAATCACGTCGAGCCCGGTGGCCATGACGCCCACCGTGGCCAGCCCTTCCTGCAAGGCGGCGCGGTGGGCCAGGATGTCGATGCCGTAGGCCAGGCCGCTCACAATCAGCGGCTGGTGCGGCAGCACGCCCTTGAGCAGGCGCTCGGTTTGCTCGCGGCCGTAGTCGGTGGCCTGGCGGGTACCCACGAGGGCCAGGGTTTTGGGGGCGTTGAGGTCGGCCGTGCCCTGGTAGTAGAGCAGTACCGGCGCGTCGGGCAGGAGCTTGAGGCGGGCCGGGAATTTCTTGCTGGTGTAAAACAGGATGTCCACGCCTTCCCGCTCGGCCTGGCGCAGGCTGGCCGCGGCCCGCTCCAGGGCCTGGCCGCGGGCCGGGCCGGTCAGGATTTTAATGGTGGCCTCGCCCACGCCGGGAATGCGCCGCAGCTTGCCGGGCGGCAGCAGCAGCACGTTTTTGGCCGACGAGCCGTAGCTCATCAGCTGGCGGGTGAGTTGCGGGCCGATGCCGGGCAGCAGCGTCAGGGCCAGCTCGTAGTAGAGGTCGTCGGTGGGGGAGGTGGGCATTCTAATTGGTTAAATCGTCAAACCAATACCAGCTTGGTTCGGTCAGCACCTTGCGCACAAAGTCGTCGCCCCGCAGCAGGGTGCCGTTATCATTGTCAATCAGCACGTGTCGGGAGTCGGCCAGCTGTACCACGACCTTTTTGGCGGCCTCAATACCGCGGTACGCTAGGCTGTAAACGTGTTGGGTTACGGGCAAAGCGGCCTGGATGTAATCTAGCTCAGTGCCTTCCCAGTCCGCTAGGCTAGTACCGTAGTATTCTATATATACCCGGCTGTCGGGGGTGAATTCCAGCATAAACTCGTCACGGTCCGCTAAATCGTGGAAACGGGCCGCTGGGAAAGCCGTGGCGAGCCGTCGCCGAAACTCGGGCAGCAGCGTGCCGGAGTCGGCCAGAAGCATCAGGGCCTGCATAGGCGCTACTCGGGCTTCTGGGCCGCGTCAATCTCCTTTTTGAGGCTCACTAAAAAGCCGCGCACCTTTTCCAGCGACTGAATCACGTCGATCTTGTCCTTGAGCTGGCCGCCCTTCTGCTTGAGCATTTCGCGGGCGCCGGCGATGGTGTAGCCGCGCTCCTTCACCAGGTGGTAGATGGTGCGAAACGTATCGACGTCGGCCTGGGTGAAGAGGCGGTTGCCCTTCTTGCTTTTGCGCGGGGCCAGCTCGTCGAATTCCGTTTCCCAGAAGCGGATGAGCGAGGTGGCCACGCCAAATTGCTCGGCTACTTCGCCGATGGTGAAATACTGCTTGGTAATGTCGCGCTCCTTGTAAGGCATAAGCAAGGCAAAATAAACGCTGGCGGGCCAGCCGGCCGCACGAAAGTAAGGCCGGCCGACCGGAGCGCCCGCCGGGGCAGAAAGTTAGCGGCGGCCCGCCGGCTGGCGGTGCTGGTACGGGGGCTGGCCCCCCGGCTACGCGCTCACCGGCTGCGGCTCGGGTAGTGGGCTGCCCGGCGCTGCCCGGGTAGCCAGCGTAGCACTGAGCGTCTGCGCGGCGGTGACTACTTCCGCCGGGTAGTGCAAGCGGGCCAGCAAGCGAATGGCGTTGCGCGTGGTCAGCGGCCCGGCTTTGAGGCGATAGTCGAAGTACCAGTCGTCGGCCGTGACCGTTTCGCAAAAGTGGTATTCAGTATAGCAGGTTTGCAGCAGCGCCCCCAGCTCCCCATCGTGGGTGGCCGCCACGACCCAGCTGCGCGGCTGCAAGTAGGCCAGCACGGCTTTGTTGGCCGCCACGCGCTCCTGCGTGTTGGTGCCCTTAAATAGCTCATCCAACAGCAGTAGATAGCTGCCCGGGGCCGCGTCGCAGGCTAGCAGGAGCTGCCGCATGGTTTCGGCTTCAACCAAGTAGTAGCTCTTGCCCGTGGGGAGGTTGTCGGCCAGGCTGAGGCTGGTGAGCACCCGGCAAAACGGGGCGCGGTAGGCCGCGGCCGGGCACGTGGCGATAGTCTGGGCCAGCAGGGCATTCGCGCCCAGCGTGCGCATAAAAGTGGTCTTGCCCGCCATGTTCGAGCCGGTAAGCAGCACGCCCCGCCCGGTCAGGGTCAGGTCGTTGGGTACGCACCCCGGCACTAGCGGGTGGTAGCCGGCTTGCAGCTGAATCCCCTCGGCCGCCGGGCCAAAGTGAGGCACGCAGGTAGCGTAGCGCTGGCGGAAGCTGGCCACTGCCAGGGCACAATCGACGTAGCCCACGGCCTCGAAGACCGTCCGGATCGCCGGCGCGTGCTGCTGCACGGCCAGTCGGCAGCGGGCATACACCAGCACGTCGAGCAGTAGAAACATCCGGAGTAGGCTGATGATCAACAAATTGTCTTCGATCTGCAGGATGGCCATCTGCCACATGATGTTCCGTAGCCGGGCCAGGGGGGCTGCCAGCTGTTGCAGGGGGCGCAGGGGCAGGTCCGCCCGCTGCAGCGCCTGGCCCACCCGCCGCAGGCGGCCGAGCTGCAGCAGCGGGCGCACGCAGTTGCGAATCTGCTTGAGATGCCAAAAGTGAAATACCGAGTTGACAAGGGCCAGCGTCCCCGTCACCACCCAGAACCCGGGGAGCCAAAAGCCCCCGAGCAGCGTGACCAGCAGCCCCAGTACGAGCAGCGGGGCGAAGCGCTCGCCGGGCAAGGTGGGCAGGGGCTGCCCCGACAGTAAATCAGCCAGGTAGTACGCCTCGTGGGCCGTCAGCTGGTCGAGGGCGAGCAAGGCCTGGCCGCGGGCCGCGGGCTGCGCCAGCAGGGTCGCGGTGCTAGCAAACTCGTGCAAGGCGGCCTCGTCGTCGAGCGGGCGGCGCAGCCGGTGGTAGAGGCACTGCTGGCCCACCGGGCTCACCGTGGTATCGAGCAGGTCGAAGAGCAAGTCGCCGTTCAAGTCCGCCCAGGTTTGGTCCGGTAGGCGCTGGTAGGCGGGCTCGTGCTGCACGTGGTCGTAGTAGCGGGCTACCAAGGGGAGGGGCGGGGTGCGCGCCGCTGGCTGGTGCCAGGCCGCCTCCAGGCGGCGCAAGCGCGTACGGGAAGAAGTCCACATAAGAAACGGGGGCGGCTACCCGGGCCGGGGCCGGGAGCCGGGGCGGCGGGCGAGTACGGGGAGCCGGAGAGGAAACAAAGTAAGGCGGCGGGGGACTACTGCATCGTAAGTGCCGGGGGGCCATTACAAACCGTGGCGATACCTGTTGAGGCTGGGAATGCCGGGCGGAGCCGTATCGTGCAGGTAGTCAGGCTGGCTCCCGGAAGCCACTTTAGGCGCTAGCTTGGCCGCATGAAATACGTTTTCGTGGCCAGTGGGCTATTGCTGGCCGGCTGCCAGCCATCTACGCACTCCGACCCGGTGTGTCGGAACTGGTCGCCGGCCCACGCCCCCCTCGACGTCTTCGACCTCGACCTGCCGCCGCCCGCGCTTGCTACGGGTAGATCTGCTGCGTTGTCTTACGCCCAGCGCCGCGCCCTGCTGCACGATGCCTACAAGGTCAGCTGCTGCCTAGCCAAGGATGCCCGCCACGATAGCACGTACGTGGAAGCATATTTTTACGCGACTGTCGCCCGCTTGAATCGTGCCCCGCCCGCTACCTGTCAGGTGCTTATTCACGCGAGCATGGATGACTTTTCGGGGCTTTTTCTCGTGTTGCAGGCGAGCGGCAAGCCTTCCGCTAGTTTGTACGTGGCCGGGAGTGAAGGCTCCGGCGGGACCGAGGAAGATGGGTTCTTTTACAGCCCCCGGGTTACTACCGGCCGCATGCTTACCGAATCGCTGGTGCAGGTGACGACCCGCACCGATTGCCTGGCTTCGCGCCGCTCGGGGGAGCACTCCTACACCGAGGCCACCACGGAAGTCTACCGGCTGGATTACCGCACCGCTGCGTTTCACCTCGTCAGCCGCCAGCAGCGGCACCTGGCGCTGGCTACGCGCTTATAGCATGCCGGGCTGGCCCGCGCCGTGGGAGATACCGCGCTGAACCTTACTTGCGGGCTACTACCTGCCAGGTGCCGGGCTTCAGCTCCAGCTTGCCCTGGTGCGGGCGGCCGTTGAGCTGCACGGCGCGGTACCGGCCGGGCAGCTGCACCCGGGCCGTCGCGCCGGCGGGCACGGTCACGCGCAGCACGAAGCGGCGGGTCTCGTTGCGGAAGTCGGTTACGATTTTACCCTTCACGCAGGCCAGGGTAGCCGCGGCCGCGGCCACGCTGCCGGGCTGCGGGGCCACCAGGAAGCGGCCGTAGCCCGGCGTGAGGGGCCGCACGCCGCACAGCCGGCTCGACAGGATGGTGAGCCCGCCGCCGCTCCAGGCGTGGTTGACGGTGCCGCCGCCGAAGCCGTTTTTGCCGATGCCCCAGCCCTCGAACAAGGTAGTAAAGTACGCGTTGTTCACCATCTCGGCGAAGCGCTGTTCGAGCCGGGCGTTGGCCTGGCGGGGGTAGTTCATGCGGTAGAGGGCCTCGTACACGTATTTTTCCATGTAGGGGCTGGCGTGCCGCTCCTGCTGCAAGACTTGCAGCAGGGCGGGGTACTTGGCTGCCTCGGCCAGGCCGGCGTCGACGGCCAGGGCCTGCACCCGGTCGTCGGTAAGGCCGGCGTAGGCGGGGTCGCGGTAGCTCTGGCCGTTCCAGAAGGTCTGGTTGAAGGCCCGGGCCAGCGCCCGCATGGCCTGCGCGTGCCGGGCCGCATCGGCGGTCAGGCCCAGCTCCTTCGCCAGGAGATAGTTGCCTTTCAGGGCCAGGTAGTACCAAGCGTTGAAGAGCGGGAGCATATCCCGGTTGTCGCCCCAGTCGCCCCACAGCCAGCCGCCCTTGCGAATGGCCATCAGCCCATCGGGGCGCTTTTCCCACAGCGCCAGGTAGCGCTGCACGTGCGGGTAGAGGTCGGCCACGGTTTGGCGGTCGCCGGTGTGCAGGTAGTAGGTCCAGAGGCCGTAGTAGCCCACGGTGGCCAGAATCTGATCGGGCAGCTCCTGGTCCCAGTTGCCCGCGGGCACCGGCGAGTACAGGCTATGATCGGGCCGCTGCCAGGCTACCAGCTCGCGCAGCCACTTGCGGGCCAGCGCGTGCGACTGCGTATCGAGGGCGTAGAAGGATTCCTCCGATTCGAGCACGGCGTCGCCCGTCCACTGCGCCCGCTCCCGGTCGGGGCAGTCCATGTAATTGTCGCGCATGGTCAGGTAGAGCGTACGCTGGGCCTTCTGCCAGAGGCGGTTCAGAAACGGGTCGCTGGACGTGAAGCGGCCGGCAAACTCGCTGTGGTAGCCCGTTTCGCGGTATTTCAGCTCCAGCACCTGCACGCCGGCCGGCACCACGTAGTACACCCAGTGGCCGTTGAGCCAGCCGGGGCTCTCGTATTCCTGCTCGCCGTCCTTGGTAATGTACTCGCCTCGCACGTTCACGCTGGAGCCGTTGAAGCGCACGTAGTTATCGGTTACCATCACGATGCGCTGGCCGGCGGGGGCGTTCACCCGCAGGTAGGGGGTGATCTGGGCGTTGTAGGGTAGGCGGCACATAATGGTATCGCCCCGGCGCTCGTAGCGGGCGGCATTGCGGTAGGGCGTCAGGCCGAAATTCTTCCACTGCGGGATGGGGCGGCGCACGAGCTGATTCCAGGGCGCGGTGCCGGCCGGCCCCACTTCCCGGGCGGGCTGCCAGGCCAGGGGCTGCGCGGCCAGGCGGGCATCGTACACGAGGCTGGCTTCAGAAATGCGCGAGTTGGGCTGCGGGGCCGGGGCGGTGCCAAAGGCGGGCAGCGGGGCCACCCGCCACGCCGCGCCGGAGGCCACCGGCTGGTCCCCGATCTGGCCATCGACCAGCAGCCCGGCCCGGCCGCTGCTCTTGTGCGAGAAGCCGTCCTTGCCAAAATACCACAGCTGAACGTACAGTTTATTGTTGCCCGGCCGCAGAAACGGGGCCACGTCTACTTCGTCGTAATAGGTATCCTGCGGCGTCGGGCCGCGCTTGAGCCCGCCTTCGAATACCACGAGTTGGTCGTTGACCCACAGCCAGTACTTGCTGTCGGCCGCGATGCGGAGGCGGGCCTGGGCGGGCACCCGCGCCACTTGCACGTCGTGGGTGTAGGCCAGCCACTCGTTGGGCGCGTTGCGGGCGGCGGCAGTTGTAATCCACTGGCCCCGCCACGCCTGCCCGTGGGCAAGGGGGCTGGTGAGTAGTAGTCCGCTTAGAATAAAGCTAATCAGTAGTTTCATGAAGCTGAACGGGTAGGCGATTCGGAAAGAGCAGGGGCGTAAGGCAGCGGTCAGGGAAGCTCGGGCAGGCTCGAAGGCCACGGGTGCGGCGACGGCCGCTCCCCGATGTCGGGCCGCCGCCCCAACAGCCTGCCGCGAGCTTCGGGCATGGTGGGGAATTTCGCCGCCGAAATATCGTGTCTGCGCGTGGGTACCCGGCTAGCTGGCCCTACCGCCCCTTGCCTGAGCGGGCGCGCACGGCCGTGTGCGCCGCCTTCGGGCTCTCTAAAATACCAGCACTACCGAGCTGGATGCCGTGCTCTGGGAGCTGCTGGATCCCGCGCAGCAGGATATTCCCGTGGCGGAACTAAGCCAGCGGTATGGCTACCGCGAGCTGGATTTTAAGGCTATCGACCTGGACTGGCGCATGGAAGACCCGAACCGCTACTAGCGCCTCGTGCACGAATTAGGAAGTGCGAGCGCCGTTCAGACACCTTTGCTATTCAGTCGCCCTGCCATGTACTACGATATCTACGGCCTCTCGCGGGGCCGCGACGCCCCCACTATCGAGCGCTTTCTGCAACACTTCTGCCAGCGGGAGCAGCTAGAGCCCTTGATCAACCAGTGGCTGCAAGTCTGGACCCCGGAAGGCCGCTTTCTCGACGAGGTGGAACGGCCCCTGACCACGGTAGCGGAAATCGTAGCCTACGCCACGGCGCACCTCACGCACTGCTTTGTGTGGTACCAGCTGCACGCCGTGCGGGCCGACCTGCATTCGGTCTTGCTCAAGTTCACTACGGATGCGCAGCTCGTCTGCGGGTTGTGCATCGCCGCCGGGAACCCGGGCGGGGAGGATACCCTGCCGCAGGCTCAGCAGCTGGAGGCCGAGCTGCGACAGGTGGTGGGCGCGCACAACAGTTACATCGCCGTGGAGTACCCGCCCGCCGACAGCGAGGCGGAGTTCGAAGCGGACCGGGTAGCGTGGCAATCATTGACTGCGTGAGGCAGGTGTATCCTGCAAGACTGCCTTTTTCTTTTGCTTGCGGCAAAGGGTCGTTGAAGCTATTTAAAAGGCTAGCCGTTCGGCAGGCTCCGCATGCTTAACGCTCGGAGGTAGAGATGACTTTCTGAATGGCTTTACCGTGAGCCACCGCTACCCTTCAATTCTTCGAGCGCTTTCCGGGCACTCGTACTAGCGGGGTCTAAGGCGAGCGCGGCGGTGTAGCTGCGCACGGCTTCGGTGACGTTGCCCGCCTTGCGATAGGCTTCGCCTAAGCTGTCATGCGTGTTGGCTGATTGCGGGAATAGCTGAACTGCCCAGCCAAAGACCGTAATGGCGTCGTCGAGGCGGCCGGCGCGGAGAAATTTGTAACCCAATGCGTTGAACGCCCGCTCGCTCAGGTCGTATTCGCCCCGCCGGGCCGTGAGGCCCTGATAGGCGGCCACCATCGCCCGGGTGCCCTCCCGGTACGCGATGGGGGTTAGCAACTCGTCTAAGCTGCGGGTGGCCAGCTGCATCGGCTTGCCGTTGAGCACTTCCAGCAAGTCCCGGCCCATCTGGACGACCAAGGCCCCCTGCCAGAAATTGTCGAGGATGATGACGCAGTCTTGGGTCGGCTCGGAGCGCAGGTAGTAGCTCTGGTAGCCGGGCACGCTGCCGGTATGCGAGACGACGGGAAGGCGGCGACCATCGGGCAGCGTCCAGCGGTCCACGTTCCACCCAAAGCCGTAGGCGGCACTGTGCGTCTGCAACATGAGCGCCCGCGTTTCCGGGCGAAGCAGCCGGGAGCCGTACAGGGCACAATCAAACCGAAAAAGGTCGTCGGCCGTGGCGTAGATACCCGCCGCCGCATACGAAACGCTGGAATTGATTTGGAGAGGATGTTCGAGTACGCCGGCGGGGGAGCGGGAATAGCCGAGCGCCAGCCTTGGCAGTACGTCCCGCTCCGAGAAGAGGCCGCTGTCGCCCATGCCAGCCGGGTCAAACAGCCGTTGCCGAAGGTTAGCGGCTACTGTCTGCCCGGTAACGCGTTCGATGAGCAGCCCCAGCAAGTAAAAGCCGTTGTTGTTGTACCGCCAGGTGGCGCCGGGTTGTTCGAGCAAGTTGGGCTTGATCCACTCGCGGGCAAAGTCAAGCGGCGCGTAGCTGCGCCGGGCTTCCGTCTGCCACCAGGCATCGTCGTAGCGACCGGGTACGTCGGCCAGGCCCGAGGTGTGGCTGAGCAGCTGGGCAACCGTTACCGGCGCCGCCGCCGTACCGCCGTACAAATCGGGCAGGTAGGTGCCGAGGGTACCGTCCAGCTGCAGGTGCCCCTGCTCGACGAGCTGCATCGCCAGCGTCGCGATCAGCGGTTTGCTCAGGGAGCCGATGCGATAGCGCGCCTGCTGGCCGTTGGGTACCGCCCATTCGGCATTTGCCAGCCCGTAGGAGCCCCGAAACAGGACCTTGCCGCCCCGGGCCACGAGCACGGTGCCGTTGAAACCGCGCCGCTTGGCGTAGCTATCGACCAGCTGGCGAAAATCGGGTTTCCCCTCCCGCGCCAACGCGGGTAGGGTGAACGCGAGTCGACAAGCCAGTATAAAACAGGCGAAAGCAAGAATCCTCATGAGTCATTCGGGAAAGTAGGTTGGAGCAGGGAGTACTCGCCTACTAGCCGGACGTTACAGGGATGACGAGCGGAAAACCCCTTTTTTATTTCTGCTGGATATTGCCACAGCAACGTATCACGCCGAGCGCAGCGGCCGGGTACGACCCGCATGGATGCCTACTCCGTTTCAGACTCAGAACTGGGATCTGCCAGCCAATAAGGTAGATTATCGGGCGAGAAATAGTCCGCTAAGTCATGAAAATCCCCCGCCGCCCGGCATTGTTGCAGATAAGCTACGGCTTCGGCGGCCTCAGGGTCCGGCAGGCTTTGTAAGTAAGCCAGCGTCTGATGAATACCCGCAAAAGCAACCAGCTGAATATCGAATTCACAGACCGTATCGAAGGTGAGCGTCTTGGTACGCCAGAGCAACAGCGAATCGCGTACATCCTGGTGTAGGCCAACTAGGTAGCCCGCTAAGCGCAGCCCCTCGGTAGTAGCCTCGACTTGGGGAGTAGCCCCACTTTGAGAGTAAGCCTTGATATAGCGAGCACTGAGCTCAGTTAGCAGGGTTCGGGCAAACGTAATGTCAGGCTGTTGCTGGTAGTACAAATAGAGCTGGTAACCCGCTAGTGCCGACTCATCGGACTCGGCAGTTAGCTGCGCAAGCGCAGCTTCCGAAATACGGCCAGTAGATTCGTATTCGACAAGGATGGCAGGTTTCATGCTGGCGGGGAGAGTGGTCGCGTAAAGGACTGCGGTGAAAGTACACTCGGGCTTCCTCGCATACGGATGCTGCGAGCATCTAAGAAGCTGTTTAAGTTAGCTAAACCAACGGTCCTTGCGAGCGCAGCGAAGCAATCACACCTGTTCAGCCTGGCCGTTTGGGTGCGATTGCTTCGCTGCGCTCGCAATGACAAACAGCTGTTAGATAGGTAGTGATAACTTACACAGCTTCTAAGTAGGCTAAGCGCGTTACTGCCGCGGTAGCAAGGCAGGTGGTACCAAGCAGACGGCTACCCAGCAGGCACTTAGTACAAAGAGCATCCCGACCATAAACCAGCCGACGATGAGCCAACGACCTAGCGCCAGCGCCAGCGCGGCCCCCACGAAGTTTAGCCCGAGCCCGGCTATCAATCCTAGCGTAATCAAGGTCAGATTGGGGTCGTGCAGAAACGGGGGGAGCAAAACAAGGCCGGCCAGTAGTAGTAGAAACAAATTCAGTAGCAAGGGCCACCGGTAGGGCGGCTTGGAGCGAGCGGGCAATGAGCGGGCTTTTCTCACGGAATCCGATGGGCTAAACGCTAAGATGATCAGTGGCAAAGAATAGGGCTGCGCACAAAGGTGTTATTCTATACTAAGCGGAGCGTCAAGGCTATGGAGTTGCGTAGTGCCGGTATACTAACAAGTTCGGCTTGTCTTTCCGTCGAAGAGGGTTCTCCCGCATGAGCAGGCTATCAGGGTAGAAGTGAAACGTACCAGTGAAGCCAGTATGGTTGCTAGCCGTCTTGAGCTCATACCGGGCCGAATCGTCAGTGAGCGTAAAGTAGCCCAGAGTATCCACCGGCTTCATTAAGTCGAACTGCTGGGGCGGTTGTCCTATGAAGGCTGTGAAGAAGCTCCCATCCGCCCGAAACTTCAGGTAGCTATAGCCGCGCCCCGGCACCACCCGGTAGTAAACGCCGGTGAGCATGAGCTTGCTGTGGGCCAGCGCCTGGGCATTCTGCTGCTCGAAGCGCGGATGGTAGCTGTCAAAGTCGCGCGGGCGCGGAAGGGAGGGATAGCCCAGTAAGCTGTAGTAGGTGCTACACCCGGGCAGGGCCGCCAGGCAGAGCCCGACGCACCAAAAGCGAGGCAGTAGCAGGCCCGTAGTTCGGGAGGTACGCATAAAGCTTGGGAAGAGTAAGCAGGCTATGAAGGGCGAGTAAGATAGTGCCCCGGCTCCCAGGGTGTTTACATCAGGTTCCGGGAGATGATGGCAAACTAAGGCAGGTAAGGAGTGCCCCCGCCACGTAGCCGCCGCGCTAGGAAAGTGTGCGATGTTGGCGCACTCTTTCAGTACCTTGCGGGCTAAATCGGACGGCTTATTACTAAGCTTTTTTATTGACTTATGAATCACTCGTTTAGTAAAGCTGCTCGGCAGGCCCTGTTGCTCGGGGCGCTGCTGGCGGCGCAGCCGGCCGCGCACGCGCAGGGCCGGCAGGAAACCATTCTCACCACGGGCTGGAAATTCACGAAGGGCGACGTGGCTAACGCCGCCGCCCCGCAGTTCGACGATGCCAAGTGGCAGGCGGTGAGCATCCCGCACGACTGGGCCATCTACGGGCCGTTCGACGGCCGCAACGACGCGCAGGTAGTCAAAATCGCTGAGAATCAAGAGCAGACGGCCACCCTCAAGTCGGGGCGCACGGGCGGGCTGCCGTTTATCGGCACGGGCTGGTACCGGCGGCGGCTGGAGGTGCCGGGCTTCGGGCCGGGCAAGCGGGCGGTGCTGCTCTTCGACGGGGCCATGAGCGACGCCCACGTGTTCGTCAACGGCCAGGAAATCGGCAGCTGGCCCTACGGCTACAATTCGTTCAGCTTCGACATTACCAACGCGCTGCGGGCCGACGGCAACAACGTGCTGGCCGTACGCCTCACCAACCAGCCCGAGGCTTCGCGCTGGTACCCCGGCGCGGGCCTCTACCGCAACGTGCACCTCATCGTGACCGGCGACGTGCACGTGCCGGTGTGGGGCACCTACCTCACCACCCCCGAAATCAACCCGCAGTTTGCCAAGGTGAAGCTGCGCACCCAGGTCGAAACGCCCGGCAACGCCTTTCAGCCCCTGCGCCTGGAAACCGAAATCCGCGACCCCAGCGGGGCGGTGGTGGCGACCAGCAGCACCAACCTGCTCGCCACCGACGGCCAGACCTTCGAGCAGAACATCGTGGTGCCCCAGCCCCGGCTGTGGTCGCCCGAAACGCCGGTACTCTACGCAGCGACCTCCAAGCTCTACGCCGGCAACGAGCTGAAAGACACGTACCGGACGCCGTTCGGCATCCGCTCCTTTAAATTTGAGGCCGGCAAAGGCTTCTCGCTCAATGGCCAAACCCGCAAGTTCAAGGGCGTGTGCAACCACCACGACCTAGGGCCGCTGGGGGCGGCCATCAACGTGGCGGCGCTGCGCCACCAGCTCGCCATCCTCAAGGACATGGGCTGCGATGCCATTCGTACCTCGCACAACATGCCCGCCCCCGAGCTGGTGCAGCTCTGCGACGAGATGGGCTTCATGATGATGGTGGAGGCGTTTGACGAGTGGAAGACGCCCAAGGTGAAGAACGGCTACAGCCAGTACTTCGACCAGTGGAGCGAGCGGGACTTGGTGAACATGGTGCACCGCGACCGCAACCACCCCTCGGTCATCATGTGGAGCATCGGCAACGAGGTGCCCGACCAGGACGAGCCGGGCGGCGGCAAAATCGCCAAGCGCCTGCAAGACATCGTGCACCGCGAAGACCCCAGCCGCCCCGTCACGGCCGGTATGAACCGCCTGGAGCCGTCGGTGGCCAATAACTTCGCCTCGGTGCTCGACATCGCGGGCTTCAACTACAAGCCGGCCCGCTACGCGTGGGCCAACGACAAGCTGCCGCAGGGCTTCATCCTGGGCAGCGAAACGGCCTCCACGGTGAGCAGCCGCGGGGTGTACAAGTTTCCGGTGGAAAAGGCCAAGGACCGGAAATACCCCGACAACCAGTCGTCGAGCTACGACCTGGAGGTGTGCCCGTGGTCGCAGACGCCCGACGAGGAATTCGCCAAGCAGGACGACCTGGAGTTCGTGATCGGCGAGTTCGTGTGGACGGGCTTCGACTACTTGGGCGAGCCCACGCCCTACGACGAGGTGTGGCCCTCGCACAGCTCGTACTTCGGCATCGTAGACCTGGCGGGCCTGCCCAAGGACCGCTACTACCTCTACCGCGCCAAGTGGAACCCCAGCCAGCCCACCGTGCACCTGCTGCCGCACTGGACCTGGCCCGGCCGCGAGGGCCAGCCCACGCCCGTGTACTGCTACACCAACGCGCCCTCGGCCGAGCTCTTCGTGAACGGGGTCAGCCAGGGCCGCCAAACCAAGGGTAAATCCGACCAGCCCCAGACTCGCTACCGCCTCATGTGGAACGACGTGAAGTACGCGCCGGGTAGCCTCAAGGTCGTGGCCTACGATGCCCAGGGCCAGGCCGTGGGCGAGGAAACCGTGCGCACCGCCGGCCGGCCCCACCACATTCGGCTCGTACCTGACCGCCCCGCGCTGGCCGCCGACGGCCAGGACCTGGCCTACGTCACGGCCCGCGTCGAGGACAAGGACGGCAACCTCTGCCCCGACGCGACCCAGCAGCTGCGCTTCGCGGTGAGCGGGGCCGGCAAGTTCCGGGCCGTGGGCAACGGCGACGCCACCAACCTGGAGCCGTTTCACCAGCCCCAGATGCGCGCCTTCCACGGCCAGCTCGTGGCCATCGTGCAGGCGGGAACCCAGCCGGGCGAGCTGCGGCTGACGGCCACCGCCAAGGGCCTCAAACCCGCCACCCTGAAGCTGAAAGCCGGCCCGGCGGCGCAGTAGCCAACGGCGGCTACGGCGGCCTCCAAGCCGGTTGGCTGCTGAGGCCGTTGGGAAGCGCGGCGAGTAAAAACGACTTGTCCCGCTCGGTTTTGGCCGGGCGGGACAAGTCGTTTTTACGCACTTACCGGGACTGGCCTTACAAGTCCTTGCTGCTGTCGTCCAATTGGCGGTCGATGAGCAGGTGGTCGGGGTCGAGGGCGACGGCGGCGGGCTTGCCGGCCACCACCAGGCGCAGGTGATTGTCGCCGGGGTGCAGGCGGCGCTTGACGAGCAGCAGCGGCAGCGCGGGCTTTTTGTCGGGGCCGGGGGCGGGCAGCACGGCCACGGGCAGGGCATCGCGCGACTGGTCGGCGGGGCGCTGGTTGCCGAGGCTGTCGGCGTAAAATTTGGCCGACCGGATGGTGCAGTCAACCTGGTAGCGGCCGTCGGGTAGCCGCTTGCTGCTGGCGGCCGTCACCCGGTTGTCGTAGAGCGTAATGCGGTCGAAGGCGTCGGTGAGAAAGCCTTGCAGCGAGTCGGGCGCGGCCCGCCGCAAGTAGCCAATGAACTCGGGCGCGGTGGTGTAAGGCGGCCCCTGGAAGGCGACGGCCGCCACGTACTGCCGCAGGGCGGCGTTGAGCTTGGCTTCGCCCAGGTAGTCTTGCAGGGCGTACATCACCACCGAGCCCTTGTTATAGTGAATGTAGGGCTGATTCTCGACCAGGCCCAGCGGTACTTCCTTCTTGTGCTCGGCGGCCCGGCCGCGGAGGTAGCCGTTCAGATCGTACTTGAGAAAGTGCCGCGTGGCGGCGGGGCCGCGCTGGTGCTTGAGCACCATCAGGGCCGAATACTCGGCCAGCGCCTCGGCCATGAGCGTGCTGCCTTGCACGTTGGCTCCGATTACCTGGTGCGCCCACCACTGGTGCGCCACCTCGTGGGCCGTCACGTAGTACGGGTAGTTGAGGTCGTCGGGATCCCGGTTGTCGGGGCGGGCAATAAAGCCGATGGCCTCGGAAAACGGCACCGTATTGGCAAAGCTTTGGGCAAACGACTGGTAGCGCGGAAACTCTAGGATGCGCAGCTGCCGGTGCTGGTAGGGCGAGAAGTTGCGCGAGCAGTAGGCGAGGGCGGCGCGGGCCCCGGCGGCCATGCGCTTCAAGTTATACTCGTGGCCCGGCTGGTAGTAGATGGTGATGGGAATGGTGCGGTGGCCCACCGAATCAACCCACTCGCTCTTGTACTCTTTATACCGGGCCGACAGGAAGGTGTAGAAGTTGAGCATGGGCCGGTCCATAACGTAGGTGAAGTAGCGCCGGCCATCCCGCACCCATTCTTTTTGCAGGTAGCCGGGGGCCACGGCCGTCTGGTCGGCCTCGGTGCTGACGGTGGTGCGGAAGCGAATCCAGTCCGAGTCGTGGCTGACGTAGGTGTTCTGGCGGGCCGCGAGGTCGCTCACGCGGGCCATGCGGGGGCGGGGGGAAAGTCCGTAGCTCTTGCGCTCCTGGTCGTCACGTAGCTCGGCGTCCTCGCGGTAGCCCAGGCTGGGCAGGTAGCCGCTGCTGATAAACGTGCCGTTATACACGATATCCAGCCGCGAGCCCGAGTTGGGAAAGCCGCGCTCCTGGTAGAGAATATCCAGCGCCAGCGGCAGCGAGTCGCCGGGAGCCAGCGGGTGGGCCAGGCGGTAGAGACGCAGGCCCAGGGTGCTGTCGAGCAAGGCCAGCGTGGCCTGGCCGGGCGCGCCCAGCGCCAGGGCGTGCACCCGCGGGTGCTCCTCGGCGGGTAGGCTCACGATGACCGTATCCAGGGCGCGCCGGTGCTTGTTGACCAGCATAAACTGCCCCCGGAAGCGCACGGCGCGGTCCTTTGGGAAGATGTCGGTAGTCAGGTCCACGGCCACGAGGCGGGGCTGGGCCACGGCCCGGAGGCGGCGGTACTGCTTTTCGTAGGTTACTTGCTGCTGCTCGATTTGCTTGGTCGTCTGGTACTTGTTGAGCACGTTGGTGTTGTAGAAGACGTAGCCGCCCGCGCCCAGGCTTACCAGCAGCCCCAGGGCCAGGGTGGCGGTGCTGCCCGTGCCCCAGCGGCGGCGGGCCTCGCGCAGGCGGCCGGTAGCGTCGGTGCCGCGCACCCACAGCAGCGTGGCCGCCAGCAGCAGCAGCAGCGCCACGCCGGCCCACAAGAGCTTGGTCCACCAAAAGGCGGGCAGCAGGTGGCCGTAGCCGTTCATGGCCGAGTACGGGCCGGGGCTGGCCGCGCCCCCGAAGGCCAGCAGGCGGTGGCCCAGTCCCACCCGGCTCCGAAACAGGTTGGCCACGTAGTAGGCCACCATCACCGCGAAGCCCAGGTACTTATTATTTACCACCACCTGCGTCACCATGCTCAGCACGCAGAGCAGCAGCAAGAAGGGGAGTTGGTACAGGAACAGCGTCGTCAGGTACAGCCCAATTTCGTAGTGGAAATAGCCCTTGGCGGTTTGCACCAGCAGCCCGCACACCAGCAGCACGGCCAGCAGCACCACCTGCACCAGGCCCAGCGCCGCCAGCTTGCTCAGGAAGGGTACCCAGCCGGGTACCGGTGCGGCGTCGGTCATCTGGGCCACGCCGGCGGCGCGCTCGCGCCACACCAGCTCGCCGCTGTAGAAGATGATGATGGCCAGGAAGAACAGCCCGAACGAGTCCTGCAAAAACGCCAGTACCTCGTAGGTAACCGGGTAGGTGGGCGTGTCAAACGTTTTGCCCACCTGGGTGGCCGTGGCCAGCAGCAGCAGCACGCCCGCCCCCACGATGGCCGCGAAGTAGCGGCTGCGCACGATGCCCCAAAACTCCAGGCGGGTAAGGCTCAGCCACTGCCGCCGGTGCAGGGCGCTCGAAAACGTCGGTACCACGCGGGACAGCTGCAACTTGCCGGCCGGCAGCGGGGCGGCCTCGGCCGCGGCGGGGCGCGGCGGCTTTGCCGGCTTGCCCTCGGCGAAGGCCGCAAACCGGAACCGGGCGTAGCACCAGCCCAGCAGCCCCAGGCTCCCGCCCAGCCACAGCGCCCGGTTGAGCAGCACGTAGCTGGACAGCGGCAAGAGCAGGTGGTTTTTGTCGGCCGCCGTCCAGTAGCGGGTGGTTAGGTCGAGGGCCGCGAGGCCAAACGTGTCGAGGGCCGCCACCGCATACTCGTTTTTCAATTCCTGCAAGTAGGAGGTGGCCACCAGGTACACGACGAGCAGCAGCACCGAACCCAGGTAGGTACTCAGGATGTTGCGCGTGAGCGTGGCCAGCGTGAAAAATACGGCTCCCGTAAACAGCAGGTTGGGCAGTACGATGACTAGGTAGGGCCAGAGATAGGCCCCCGCCGGCGCGTGGGCCAGGAAGCGGTCGGCCTCCACCCAGGGCATGACGCCGGCCGCCGCCGCGCCCAGCCCGATGCCGCTAAACGCCAGCACCGCCACCAGGTAGGAGCCCGCGAAGCGCCCGCCCAGGTAGCCCAGCTTGCTAATGGCCGTGGTGTAAAACAGCGGGTGCGCGCGGTACTCCACGTCGCGGTACACGGCGTTGCCCATCAGCGACGAGGCGATGATGACTCCGAACACGCTCAGGATGGCCGTTACAATGGTGAGCGAGAACGGCGAGTTGATTTTCACCGTCTGCCCGTCGCCGCCCAGGCCCAGGTTGACGCCCGCGCCAAAGCCGCCGCCCGCGGCCGTCACCAGCAGGAAGGCCATCAAAAACAGGAGGGAGAAGTAAATCCAGGTAGCCGGCCGCCGCAGGCGGTACTTCAATTCGAAAAAAAGGATGGGCAGAAACATGCGAGGAGCGCGCTAAGGCCAAGAAAGTAAGAAAGGAGCTGTGGGGCCGTCCCGGCCGCTAGGCTAGCTGCGGGCGGGCCTGGTAGCGCGCGATTTCGGCGAAGTACACGTCTTCTAAATCGGGACGCACGGCCTCGTAGCTGCCGTCGGGGGCCGCGTCGGCCAGCACGTGCACCACCAGCTTGCCCGCAAACAGGCGCGAGCTAATTACTTGCTGGCTGGCTTGCAGGGCGGGCAGCTCGGCTTTCTCAACGAGCTTGCGCCAGACCTGGCCCGTCAGGTTGTGCATCACCGTGAGCGGGTCGCCGGTGAGCAACACCTCGCCCTTATTGATGATGGCCATGCTCCGGCACAGGTCGGCCACGTCGCCGACGATGTGGGTGCTGAGAATCACCACCAGGTTTTCGCCCAGCTCGCTCAGCAGGTTGTGAAAGCGGTTGCGCTCGGCGGGGTCGAGGCCGGCCGTGGGCTCGTCCACGATGAGCAGGCGGGGGTTGCCGAGCAGGGCCTGGGCAATGCCGAAGCGCTGCTTCATGCCGCCCGAGTAGCCGCCCACGTACTTTTTGCGCACCTCGTACAGGTTGGTTTGGTGCAGCAGGGCGGCCACCATCTCCTTGCGCTCGCGGCCGTTGCCGACGCCCTTGAGGATGGCGAAATGGTCGAGTAGCTCCTCGGCGCTCACGTTGGGGTACACCCCGAACTCCTGCGGCAGGTAGCCCAGCACCCGGCGCACGGCTTCCTTGTCGCGCAGCACGTCCAGGCCATCGAGCTGCACGTGGCCCGTGTCGGCGTCTTGCAGCGTGGCCAGGGTGCGCATGAGGGAGCTTTTGCCCGCCCCGTTGGGCCCGAGCAGCCCAAACATGCCGTTGGGAATGGTGAGGCTGACGCTTTTGAGCGCCTGGGTGCCGTTGGGGTAGGTCTTGGAAAGATTCTGAATCGTGAGGGCCATGAGGAGCGTGAATAAGCAGGTGTTTTTTACTTAAGAAGCAGGCGTAAGCTGGTAAGAAGCTGCGCGAGTAGCTGCGAGCCGCGCCCAGGTTTTTTTATTTGGCAGCAGCGGGCTGGCGCGGAGCCGGGCTGGCAGCCAGGTGGCGGGCCAGGTCGTGCCCCAGGTCAAGCCCCAGCATAAAGACGGCCGTCGCAATGCCGGCGGCGGCAAAGTAGGTGAGCGCGGGTAGTCGGTACTTGCGCGCCAGCCAACCCAGCCCGATGACAATGCTCAAACCCACCCAGTGGCCGATGGCGTGGTAGTGGTGGGTGGCCAGCCGCAGCCCGGCGTTCAGGGCGAAAATGGCCCACAGCAGTAATGCTACCCGCGGGCGGGTCAGCAAGTAAGCCGGCGAATGAATGGGGGAGTCGGGTTGGGTGGTCATGGGTAGTCGCGTGCTGAAAAAGGTGAGGTGGTAATGATGCTGCAAAGCTGGTCCCGGCTCTGGCCCACCAGCAGCGGGTTTTACAGGAGTGCGGCAAAACCGGGGCCGAGCGCGGCGGCCCCGGTTTTGCCGGGTGCACCCGCGGGCGCTTTTGCCCGTCCCGCTGGGCCCGGGCAGCCCAAGCATGCCGTTGGGAGGGGTGAGGCTGACGTTGCTGAGCGCCTGCGTACCGTTGGGATAGGTTTTGGGAAGATGCGGTATTGTGCGTGCTACCTAGGTAGCAGTAGTAGTTTAGGTATACTTAAAAGGGAAATGGCTAAAAATAGAACCATAGGGACGTTATCGCATAGCTGAGGTAGGGTGTTGGTGCCGGGCCTGGCGGGCGGCCCGGTTGGCCTTCAGCTCCAGGCCCAGCAAGACGATGGCCGCGACGACGCCAGCGGCAGCCGCGTACCGCAGGGCCGGCAGCCGCTGCCGGCGGGCCAGCCAGCCCAGCCCCACGGCCAGGCTCAGGGCTGCCCAGCGGCCTAGGGTGTAGTAATGAGCGTGGGGAGCGGAAGCAAGTCGAAACACGACGTTCAGCGTGGCTATTTCCCAGAAAAACAGCAGCCAGCGGTGGCTCAGTAGCGGGCGGCGGGTGGCGGTAGTACGCATGGGGGAGGGGCACTAAGGCGGGGAAGGATGGGACAAAGCTGGCCCCGGCCCGCCCGCAGCGGTTTTTACACGAGCGCGGCAAGACCGGGGTCGAGCGTACCGACCGCGAATCGGCGGGGGCGCTCGGCCCCGATTTTGCCGCGCTCGTGTAAAAAGGTCTTTTGCCGCCGGGGGCGGCGCGCTACTTTCGAAGCGTGAACGGGCGGCCCGGCCGCCCCAGGCTTTTCGACATGCTTGCGATGCTCTCCTTTTTGCGCGCCCGGCGCTGGTACTGGGTCTGCCAATTCCTCGGCTGGGGCGGCTTCGTGCTCACCCAGGTGCAGGCCCACCTCGTGCTCCGACGCTACGCGCCCGGGGTGGTGCTGCGGCTGGTGCTGGCGGCGAGCCTGGGGCTGCTGCTCACCCACGCCTACCGGGCGCTGCTGCTGCGGTTCCAGGTGCTGCGGGCCCGGGTGGGCTGGCAGCTGGGCGTGGCGCTGCTGGGGCTGCTGGGCCTGTCGGTGGGGCTCAACGTCGCGTACATGGGCGTGAGTCTGCTCACCGGGTCGGCGGTCGAGTGGGTGGGCTGGTCGGCCTTCTCCTTTAGCGTGGTGGGCATGGGCCGCTACCTGGTGGTGTGGATTCTGGCCTACCACTTCTTCGCGCTGGGCGAATGGCTGGCCCACGCGCAAGTAAGCCAGCTGCGCGCCGAGGCCGCCCGCCGCCAGGCCGAGCTGGATTTGCTGCGCTCCCAAATCAACCCGCACTTCCTCTTCAACGCCCTCAACTCGGTGCGGGCCCTCACCCTGCCCGACCCCCACCGGGCCCGCACCGCCGTCACCCAGCTGGCCGACCTGCTGCGCTACACCCTCAACTACGAGCAGCGCCAGCTCATTCCGCTGGCCGACGAGCTGGCCGCCGTGCGAGACTATCTGTCGCTGGAGCAAACCCGCTTCGGTCCCGAGCGCCTGCGCTTCGAGCTGGCCGTGCCTGCCGACCTGCTGGCCTGGCCCGTGCCGCCCGCCGCGCTGCTCACGCTGGTCGAGAATGCCGTGAAGCACGGCATCAGTGCCCGCCCGGCCGGGGGCGAGCTGCGCCTCACGGCCAGCGCGCCCGTCGCCGGTCCGCTGTGCTTGGTCGTGAGCCAGCCCGGCCACCTGCCCGCCCCCGGCCCGGTGCCGCCCCCGCCCACCCGGCGCGGCGGCCTGGGCCTGGCCAACACCCGCCAGCGCCTGCGCGCCCTCTACGGCGACGCGGCCGGCCTCACCCTGGGCGAGGAGCCCGCCGGTACCGTGGTAGCGCGCCTCGACCTGCCCGCCGTTGCCGTTGCTACCCCTGAGCTTTCCCCCGCATGAGTCCCATTCGCACCCTCTTAGTCGAAGACGAGTACCTGGCCCGCCAGGAGCTGCGCTACCTGCTGCGCGAAGCCCACCCCGAGGTGGAAATCGTGGGCGAGGCCGCCGATGCCGAGGCCGCCCGCCAGCTCATCGCCGAGCTCCGGCCCGACTTGCTGCTGCTCGACATTTCGCTGCCCGGCGAAACGGGCTTCGAGCTGCTCGAAAGCCTCGACCAGGTGCCACTCGTGGTGTTCGTTACCGCCTACGATCAGTACGCCACCCGGGCCTTCCAGGTGTCGGCCCTCGACTACGTGCTCAAGCCCGTGCACCCCGAGCGCCTGGCCCAGGCGCTGGCCCGCGTGCGGCTGGCCCTGCGCCAAGCCCCGGCTCCCGACGTGGCCCCCGCCGCCCCGGCACCCGGCCCGCGCCTCACGCCCCAGAGCCAGGTGTTTATCAAGGATGGCGAGCAGTGCCACTTCGTGCGGCTGGCCGACATCGACTTGTTCGAGGCCGTGGGCAACTACGTGCGGGTGTACTTCGGGCCGCACGCGCCGCTGCACCACAAGTCCTTGCAGCAGCTCGACGACAAGCTGCCGCCCGACTTGTTTTTCCGCGTCAATCGCCAGCAGATTATCAACCTGACCACCATCGAGAAAGTCCACGCTTATTATAAAGGCGGCCTGCTGCTGGAGCTGCGCGGCGGCCGCCGCGTCGACGTCTCAACCCGGCAGGCCGTGCGCTTCAAGGAGTTGCTGAGTCTGTAAGCCCCCAAGTAGAGTTGCGTGTTGGATGCTTGGCCTCCGGTGGCTACAGTACCTGCAATGCCTGCAAAATCTGCTTCCTATCAGCCCCTGGCTGTCCGAGCAGGCCCGCCACGAAGCTCACCGCCAATGCTGGCTCCAGGATAAACCACACCGGATTGCCAAATAACTTCGGATAGCCAACATCTGCCCCGTCGCCGTTCCAGCGCAGGCCTACCCGCCAGGCGGTATCCTCCCAGTAGCCATAGGCTACCGAAAAATCATTGTTGTTAAAAAGTACTCCCGTGAGGTCGAAGTTTTTGGGGGTTACGTGTTCGGGTTTCATGTGGAGTGGGATAAGATAGCCGTGCAATAATAAGCTATTGCTCACTTAATGTCCGCCTATATTCGCCGGGCCACGGCGAATTATGGGCGCGTGGCTGAGCGGCGCGGTAGCGAGCTGGTGTCCGCCGCTGGTCGATTGCGGCCGGGTGGAGCGTGGTAGCGCGGGCTTGGAAGGCACGTTTCAACTTACCGGTTTGATTGGCCTGCCGCCGGGCAAGCTAAAGCTTACCCTGCGCGCTACCTTTGCCGGGCCAGCGCCCCCGCCGCAGAGGGGCAGTTTTGAAAAAATATGTCGCTTCCTACCGCTTCGCACGTTCGCCAGCAGTTTCTCGATTTCTTCGCCAGCAAAGGCCACCACATTGTGCCCTCGGCCCCGCTCGTGGTCAAGGACGACCCCACGCTGCTGTTTATCAACAGCGGCATGGCCCCGTTCAAGGATTATTTCCTGGGCAACAAGCCCGCGCCCTTCAAGCGCATCGCCGATACCCAGAAGTGCCTGCGCGTGAGCGGCAAGCACAACGACCTGGAGGAAGTAGGCTACGATACCTACCACCACACCATGTTCGAGATGCTGGGCAACTGGAGCTTCGGCGACTACTTCAAGAAGGACGCCATCGCCTGGGCCTGGGAGCTGCTTACCGAGGTGTACAAGCTGCCCAAGGACCGCCTCTACGTGACGTATTTCGAAGGCGACGCCGGCGACGGCCTCGGCCCCGACGCCGAAACGCAGGCCCTGTGGCGGCAGTACACCACCGAGGACCGCATTTTGCCCGGTAACAAGAAGGACAACTTCTGGGAAATGGGCGACACCGGCCCCTGCGGTCCCTGCACCGAAATCCACATCGACCTGCGCGACGACAGCGAGGTGGCCCGGAAAAAGGGCAGCGAGCTGGTCAATGCCGACCACCCGCAGGTGGTCGAAATCTGGAACAACGTGTTCATGGAGTTCCAGCGGCTGGCCGACAAGTCGCTCATCAAGCTGCCCGCCCAGAGCGTCGATACCGGCATGGGCTTCGAGCGCCTGATGATGGCCGTGTCGGGCGTGAAGTCGAACTACGACACCGACGTGTTCCAGCCGCTGATTCAGTTCATCGCCAAGGAGGCCGGCGTGCAGTACCACGGCACCGCCCCGGCCACGGTCAACGACCAGCCCGCCACCGAAAACGAGCGCACCGACATCGCCATCCGGGTGCTGGCCGACCACATCCGGGCCATCGCCTTCACCATCGCCGACGGCCAGCTGCCCTCCAACGTGAAGGCCGGCTACGTCATTCGCCGCATCCTGCGCCGCGCCGTGCGCTACGCGTTTTCGAGCCTGGGCCAGAAGCAGCCCTTCCTCTACAAGCTCGTGCCGGTGCTGGCCGACCAGATGGCCGGCATCTTCCCCGAGCTCAAAGCCCAGCAGGCGTTCGTGACGCGGGTGATTGAGGAAGAAGAGATTGCCTTCCTCAAAACCCTCGAAACCGGCCTGCGCCGCCTCGACGCCCTCGAAGAAAGCGCCCGCCAGAACGGCGGCGTCATCGACGGCCGCACGGCCTTCGAGCTCAGCGATACCTTCGGCTTTCCCTTCGACCTCACCGCCCTCATCGCCCGCGAAAAGGGTCTGACCGTGGACGAGGCGGGCTTCAAACAAGCCCTGGAAGAGCAGAAGGGCCGCAGCCGCGGCGACCAGGAAACCGAGCAGAGCGACTGGGTGACGGTGCGCGACTCCGACGTGCCCAACGTGTTCGTGGGCTACGACCAGGACGAGGCCACCGCCCGCCTGCTGCGCTACCGCAAAGTAGATAAGAAGGGCAAAACCGAGTACCAGCTCGTGTTCGACCAGACGCCCTTCTACGCCGAGAGCGGCGGCCAGGTGGGCGACACCGGCTACCTCGAATCGCCGCTGAGCAAGGTGCGCGTGGTGGATACGAAAAAGGAAAACGACCTGCTCATCCACACCACCCTGGAACTGCCCCAGGAGCTGACCGAGGAGTTCGTGATGCGGCCCGACGCGGCCCGCCGCACGCTCATTCGCAACAACCACACCGCCACTCACTTGCTGCAAGCCGCCCTGCGCCGGGTGCTCGGCGAGCACGTGCAGCAAAAGGGCTCGCTGGTAAACGAGAAGCTGCTGCGCTTCGATTTCTCGCACTTTACCAAGGTGACCGACGCCCAGCTGCGCGAAATCGAGGGCATCGTCAACGAGCGCATCCGCCAGCAGATTCCGCTCGACGAGCGCCGCCACGTGCCCATCGCCGAGGCGAAGAACCTGGGCGCGATGGCCTTGTTCGGCGAGAAGTACGGCGATTTCGTGCGCGTCATCACCTTCGACAAGGACTACTCGGTGGAGCTCTGCGGCGGCCTGCACGTGGCCAACACGGGCAGCATCGGCTACTTCAAAATCACGGCCGAAACGGCCGTGGGCGCGGGCGTGCGCCGCATCGAGGCCGTGACGGCCGGGGCCGCCGAGGCCTTCGTCGACCAGCAGCTCGATTTGCTGGCCCGGGTGCGCGAGGCCTTGGGCAACCCCCAGCACCTGCTGACCTCGCTCGAAAAGCAAACCGATGAAATCGCCGCCCTGCGCAAGCAGATCGAGCAATTTGCCCAGCAGGCCATCGGCCAGCAGAAAGCCCAGCTCGTGGGCCAGGTGAAGGAAGTGAATGGCTTCAAGTTCCTGGCCGCCCAGGTGCAGGCCACCAGCGCCGACGACCTCAAGAAGCTGGCCTACGACCTGCGCCAGGCCGTGCCCGGCCTCGTGCTCGTACTCGGCGCCGACCTCGACGGCAAGCCCCAGCTGGCCGTGATGCTCGACGACGACATCGCCAAGGCCGGCAAGCTCAACGCCAGCACCCTGGTGCGCGAGCTGGCCAAGGAAATCCAGGGCGGGGGCGGGGGCCAGCCCTTCTTCGCCACCGCCGGCGGCAAAAACGTAGCTGGCCTGTCCGCCGCCATCGCCAAGGCCGAAGCGCTGGTGACGGCCAGCGCCTAAGCCGCTGCTAAATTGAAAACGCCCGCCAGTATTTCTGGCGGGCGTTTTAAGTAGTGCATATTGCGGGGCGGGCGTCGGCTAATAGCTTGCCGATTAGTACGACCCGGGATGGGCGGCTTAGCCTATCATAGCCGGCTCAGTTGGCGCGTGCCCGACCACCGGGCGTACAGCGCTTTGCCCCAGCGAATGGCTGGCAGTTCCAGCCAGTGGTAGGTGAAATGGGCAACGATGAACATCAGGCCAAAAGCCAGCGCCACGGCCAGGCCCAGCGCCGGCTTGCTTTTCTGGCCGAAGCTGAGAACTGCAATAGCTTTAGCCAGAAATGGCTGGTGAAATAAGTAGATGCTGTAGCTATACAGGCCCACCCGCGCCGTGAGGTTCGTCAGCGCCTTGCCCACTGCCGACGTTCCCGGCGCGCTCCGGTGCAGGTACCAGTCGAGTAGGCAGATGAAAAATAGGCTGAAAAATACCCGGCCCAGCAGGGGGTATATAATCGTGACCGTCGACAAACTAAGCAGGGCGAAGCAGCCCACCAGGTAGGCCGGGCTACGGGTAAAAATTCGCTTGCCGTAGAAAAACTGCTCGCCGAAATAAGCCCCGGCCACCCACACAAACCACAGGTTGAGCGGCGATAGCCACAGCGCCAGAATGCGCAGGCGGAAGCCCACCTCCAGCGCCAGCACGAGTAGCGTGAGGCCCCCTACGGCCAGGGTAGCTGGGCCGATGCCCAGCCAGCGGCGCAGCAGCAAAAAAACCGGGTAGAGCAGGTAGAGCTGCGCTTCGAGCGCCAGCGACCAGAACGAAGGGTTGATGGTGGAGAAGGTGCGGTCGAAGAAGTTGTGGGTGAGCGTAAGGTGGGTGAGTAGGCTAAACGCGCCGCCCGTGCCCACGCTGAGGCTGAATACCAGCACTGCCACGAGGTAGGGGGGATAGATACGCCAAAACCGCTTATTGAAAAACTCGCCGAGCCGGAACCCCGCCCCGCTCTTCAGGAAGCCCCAGTGCAGAAGAAAGCCCGAAATAACCAGGAACAGCGTGACGCCCTGCGCGCCCATGCCCCAGGGCGTCATGCCCAGCAGAATGCGGCTCGATGAGTAGCGGGAAAAGTCGGCCCACACCCAAGAGGGGCTGAAATCGAGGATTTCGTATGGGCCAAAAATGACGAGCAGCGAATGGTAGCTGAAGACCAGCAGAATGGCGACGCCGCGCAGGACATTGATTTTTTCGAGATGCTGGGGCATGGGTGGGGAAATAGCGGGTGGTTTTTCATCCGAACGCCGATTCAGGCCGCCAAATGCGCCTGGTACCGGGCCAGGGCTTCCAGGCAAAAGCCGGTGGTTATTTCTTCCGAGCCCCAGCCCTGCCGCCGTTTGGGACCGCCGTAGTATACCAGCCAGCGGGGCCACTCGCCGTGGGGCTTCTGGGTCCGCAGCAGGTAGCTAATGGCGGCCGGTAGCTCGGGCGGGTAGCTGCCCAGGTTGAGTAGGCTGCACACGGCCCAGGCGGTGTCGACCAGGGTATCGCCGAGGCGGCCATCTGGCTGGGCCCGGGCCCGGATGCGGTCGATAATGGGCTGGCGCAGCGGTTCTAGCTTGGTGATGCCGGCGTAGTAGCAGCGCGTAAAGGAGTAGTACACGAAGAACGGGTCGAGGTACCACAGGTCGCAGGTAGCCTCGCGGTGCTCGGCGATGATGCGCAGCAGGTAAGCAATCACCGGCTGGGTTTCCGGGATGTCACCTAGGTAGTAGAGGGCGTTGGCGTTTACCACGCCATCCACGTCGTCGCGGTTGGCTTCCACGCCGTACCAGAACAGCAGGCTCTTAATGGGGCGCAGCAGCTCGGGCAGGGTGATGCGCCAAAAGGTGCGGTTGGTGATCCAGCGCGCCCGCAGCAAAAACCAGGAGTAGAACAGGCCCTCCCGGTTGCGGTTGGCCAACATCAGCGGCACGTTGGTGGGGTTGGGGCGGTCGATGCCCCGGGCCCGGAGCAGCACCGATACGCAGGCCGTGTCGTCGATGTCGAACGGGCATAGTCGGTAGAAGCGATGAAACTCGGTGAAGTGGTTCCACACGCCGCCGTGGTACATTTGGTGGCTCAGAAAGTTCAGAGCCTGGGTCAGCATCGCGTCCACGCCCGGCCGCTCCTGTAGGTACAGCAGGCACCCGCCAATGAGGGCCGTGGGAAAGATCGAGCTGTCGGGCAGCGTCCAGCCCAGCATCGGCACATCGGCGGCGATGTAAGCCGCAAACTCGCCGTTCGGAAATTGGTGCTGGGCCAGGTAGGTCAGGCCCTGCGTGATAGCCTGCTCGAGGGCGGTCGGTACCGGGGCGGGTGGGCGAGAGCTTAGTGGTTCCATTCTACTTGCAGGGTGGTGAGTTGCTGCACCATGCGCTGGGCGTTGGTTTGCAGGGTGGCTTCCGGGGTTTCGACCCGCAGCCGCAGGGGTGCGTCTTCCCAGCCCCGCATCGCCAGGGGCTGTAGGGTGGCTAGGTCAGCCACGAGGGCCTTCAGCAGGTAGCTACCGGCCGTGAGCGGCAGGCGCGGCAGGAAGCAGGTGAGCTGGTGCCGGCCGGCCGCCAGCTGCCGGGGCTGAGCCTCGAAACTCCCGGTGATGCACACGCTGCCATCGGGGGTGTAAAAATAAAACCCCCAACTGGCGTTGTCCTGCGGCAGTAGCGCCTGGTAGGTCAGGGTTACCGTCACGGCTGCGCCGGCCTGTATCACCGGGCCGGCCCCGGTGAGGGTCAGCTCCTCAATGGCTACCGGCCGCGCCGCGCTCAGGGCCGGGCCGGCAGTGGCGGGCGCGTGCTGGGTCAGCTCCGCTAGCTGCTGGGCGAAGTAGTAGTCCAGGGCCTCGGTGGCCGAGCCGCTGAAGGTGAGCCGGCCTTTTTGCAGCACGAGGCCGCGCCGGCAGATTGCCTGAATGTGCTGTGGCTGGTGCGAAACGAGGATGAGCGAGCCGCCGCCCGCCAGGTAGCCCATCATGTGGTTGAGGCACTTGCGCTGAAAATCGATGTCGCCCACGGCCAGTACCTCGTCGACGAGTAGCACATCGGGGTGCAGGTGGGCGGCTACGGCGTAGGCCAGGCGGGCTACCATGCCCGAGCTGTAAAATTGCACGGGCATCTCGATGGCCGCGCCCAGGCCTGTAAACTCGATGATGGCGGGTAGCAGCGGCAGCACCTGCGCCCGGCCCACGCCCAGCAGCGCCGCCCGCATAAAGATATTTTCGCGGCCAGTCAGCACCGGGTCGAGGCCCGCGCCCAGCTCGATGAGCGCCCCCACGCGGCCCCGCAGCCGGATGGAGCCGGCATCGGGCTTGATGAGGCCATTGAGCAGCTTGAGCAGGGTGCTTTTGCCCGCCCCGTTGGCCCCGATGATGGCCAGCGCTTCGCCCCGGCGTAACTCAAACGACAGGTCGTGCAAGCTCCAGAATTCGGCCCGGCGCAGCCCCGGGGCGGCCGTGGGCCCCGGCCAGGCTTCGGCGACAATGTCGCGCAGGCCGTACCAGAGCGAGGTCCGCAGCTGGGTACAGAATTTTTTGGACAGGTTACGCACCGTAACCACGGTAGTATCAGTTGGCATGGGGCGCGGAAACGGGCGAAGCCACTAGCGGCAGCTGGTGCAGTACCCGTAGGATGTGCGACGATAGGTAGTCGGGCAGGGCGGGGGCCGGCCGCTTGAGCGAAGCGGGCGCCAGCAGGGAGCGAAGAAGGTGGCGCATCAGAGGCGGGCAATAAGGTGCGGCTGAGCCAGGCGGTAGGCCAGCCAGGCAAGCAAAAAGAAGATGCCGCTGAGCCCCGCCACCAGCGCGAAGCCGGGAGCGGCAGCCATCGGGCCGGCGAGCAGCCAACTACGGGTAGTAAGGAGCAGGGGCGTCACCGGGTTCAGATTAAACCACTTGGCATAGGCTGCGGGCGGCGAATACACCACCGGGGTAAGCAGAAACCACAGATTCAACACCACGGGCAGGCCCTGGGTAACGTCGGCGTACAGCAGCCCCAGCAGCGCCAGCAGCCAGCCCAGGCCCAGGCCCAGCAGCAGCAGGGCCACTAAGCCCAGCGGTGCCAGGGCCAGCGTACCCGTCAGGGGTACCCCGAACCAAAGCGTGAGGCCCAGCAGCACGCCCAGTCGGAGCAGACTGTTGAATACGACTACGGCCGCCCCGGCCGCTACGAAGGCTTCGTGCGGTACGCGCACCTTGGCCAGGGTGGCTTTGGCGCTGGATAATTGTTGCAAAGGGCAGTTGAGCGCCTCGACGAAGCCCTGCCATAAAAACACGCCCGCCAGCACAAAAACGGGGTAGGGCACGTTGCTGGCCGCGACGTTCAGCACCCGGCTGCGGCCCAGCAGCACCCACACCAGCCCGGTTACCAGGGGCGGCAGCAGCAGCCAGGCGTAGCCCAGTAAGCTCTGGCGCACCTGCACCTTCAGGTTGCGTACGAATAGCTGCCAGCCAATGCGGTACACCACCCCCAGGTCGGCCCGCACCTCCCGCAGGAATACCCTCGGAGTGTGCAAGGGCGACTGAGAAGTGTAAATTGTTTCTTTCATTTGGGGTAAAGGTGCAATGACGGAGCCTCCGCAGGGCCGGTAAACTATGAAGAACAACCCGGCGCTGGCCGAACCAACGACCCGGCAGCGGGTGGCTTACACCCTGTGGCAGATGGCGCGGGCCAGTGAGTGGTGGGCCTACAAGTTTGCCCCCATTCTGGCCACGGTCTACGCCACCGCCTGTTTCGTGCGGGTACCCCTGTGGCCCTTGCTGACTCGGCTGCTCCTGCTGGTGCTGGCCCTCACGGTCGGCGCTACTTACGTGAGCGTACTCAACGACTGGACCGACCGTGCCGACGATGCCGCCGCGGGTAAGCCCAACCGCCTGGCCGGGCAGCCGCGGCGGGTGGTGCTGGCCGTACTGGCTGGCTGCGCCGGCGCCGGGCTGGCATTTGGCGGGTATTTCTGGCAAGTGAATCCGTGGGCGGCGGTGTTTTATCTGGGGGCTTGGGTGGCTTACTCGCTGTACTCGCTGCCGCCGCTACGCCTCAAAGTGCGCGGCGGGTGGGGGCTGCTGGCCGATACGGCCGGGGCCCACCTGTTTCCGCAGCTGCTGACGGTCGCGGTAGTGAGCCAGTGGGCGGGCGTGGCGATTTCGGGACGCTGGCTGGCGGCCGTGGGGACGTGGGCGCTGGGCTGCGGGCTGCGCAATATTCTGTGGCACCAACTGGGCGACGCGGCCAACGACGCGCAGGCGGGCGTGGGCACGTTTGTGGTCCGCCGGGGGGAGCGCGCTGGCCGGCGCCTGGCCGCGGGCGCGCTGGGGCTGGAAGTACTCGGCCTCGGGCTGCTGCTCTACCTGGGCCGGCAGCCGCTGGCCTACGCGGCCTTGGCCCTGTACGGCGGCCTGACCTGCCTGCGGGCCCGCGTTTGGCAGCAGCCCGTCGTGGTGGCGCAGCCGCAGCCGGGGCAGCATATCTTGCTCAACGAGTACTACGAAGTGTATTATCCCGTGGCCCTGCTGCTGGGGCAGGTGGGGCGCTATCCCGGCGATGGCTGGGCGCTGCTGCTGCACGGGGCGCTGTTTGGCTTGCACAGCTGGCAGCGGTTGCGCGTGTGGGGCGCCGCCTCGGCGGTGGTGGGGGGGAAAGTAAGGCGACTGCTTCACCGGGCGGGCATGTAGCTTTTGACGTAAAATCTTTTGGCGTAACTCAGTATTTCCAACGCTATGCGCCGGATGGTAGTCGTGGGGGCTAGCCGAAAGGCGGCGGCCAGGTAGCGGAGCATCGCCGCTTTTTCAGCATGCTTATAGCTTTCGTAGGCATAGCCGACGCAGTGCTCGGCCTGCCGCTGTCGAAAAATGGCTACTTCCGACGGTTGGAGCTGCGCGCGGTAGCGTTGCAGGAGCAGGGGTTCATCATGAGCGCTTAGCTCTTGCGCCACGGCTACGTAGCTGCGCCCATCGTAAATATTTTCCCCGTGAATGCGCTTGAGCCAGTGGGGGGCCAGTGTGAAGGCCACGGCGGTGGGGCGCTGCATGACGATATCGAGCAGTAAGCACCAGTCGTCGGCAATCAGCATCTGTTCATTCCAGCCGTCGGGCATCACGCTGCGCCGAATAAGGAGCGCGGAAGAAGGTGCCGGGCAGGTTTCCAGCATCAGGCGCCGCGATTGGGCGCCGTTGAGGTGCCACCACTTGCCGGCGGCCTGCGTGCAGTAGCGCTGTTGAGACGCCGCTTGGCGAAAGAAACTTTCCAGGCCGTTGTGCCCGCTGTCCGCCCGCCAGTTCATGAATACTAAGCTCGCGTCGGACCGGAGCTGTTCCAGGCCGCTGCTCAGAAAGTTGGCGTCCCAGATATCGTCCGAATCGAGCGAAGCCACGAATTCGCCCCGGCACTGCCGCAGGCCAGCGTTGCGCGCCGCCGCTTGTCCTTTATTGGGCTGGTAGATATACTCTACCCCCGCAAAGTTGCCGACCAATTGCCGCGTACCATCCTGGGATCCGTCGTCAACCACTATGAGTTGCTTGTGCGGATAATCCTGCGCCAAGACGCTGCGGATAGCATCTGCTAATAGGTGAGCCCTATTATAAGTAGGAATGATAATAGAAACTAGGCCGGGTTGCATGTGCTAGCAAGTTTACAGCGCAAGGGGGTGTACTAGTATAGGCATAATGATAATTTAAGTATGAGTAAGCGCCAGTAGATGTTCGCTAAGTAATGCGCCCGGATCAGGGGGAATCTGGGCGCGGGCATGGGCGGCCGCCCGCCGCCCAATGCTGGGCCAGTCGGCGGAGCGAGCCCAGGCCCGCTCAAGGGCTTCATCGAGCGCGGCCACCGTGGCGGCCGGCGCCACAAAGCCCGTCTCGTTGTCTTGGAGCAGTTCGGCGGTGCCGCCGGCCGCAGTGGCAATGGCCGGCCGGCCGCAAAGCATCGCCTCCACCAGGGCCAGTGGCAGGCCCTCGTAGCGGGATGGCAACACCAGGGCATGGTGGCCAGTCCAGACGGCGGTAATATCCGGCACTTGGCCAGCCCAGGTGATGCGGTCGTGCAAGCCCAGCAGCTTGGCCATATCTCGCAGCGCCGGCTCATCGCCGCCGCGTCCGAAAAAGGAGAGGTGCCAGGGGCGCTGCTGCCACTTGGGCAGGGCGAGTACTTGCAGAAGAATATCCTGCCCCTTGTCCAGTACCTCCAGCCGGGCCACGCACGCCAGCCGTACCACGTCGGCGGCCGCGGGCCAGGGTAGCGCGGTGGCGTACGGCACGTTGAAGGGGTTGGGCACCACGCTAGCGTGGGCCAGCGCCAGGCCCAGCTGGTGCTGCGTGACGGCCAAGTTGTGCTGGGAAACAAAGTAGCAGTGCCGCGCCGCCTCGTAGACCAGGCGAGCCATCGTGCGCTGATGGGCTGGCGGAAAGAAGATGTCCGCTGCCTTTTGCGCAATCAGCACGAAGGGGTGTCGGGCGCGGCGGCAGCTATCGGCAAACTCAACCCCATCAAAATTTGAGCCTTGGGCGATGATGACCAGGTGGGGCTGCAGTTGCCGAAGCTGCCGCTCGGCTTGCGCCACCTGGTGTTGCACGTTTGTCCATTGCCGATGCGTAGGAAGCATTCGATTGAGCACCCGCTTCGCCAATACCGGGTGCGGGTCTAGGCCGCTCACCGTGCAGCCCGCCCCGCGCAACTGCTGAACGCGCGGATGCTGGGCGTCAAAGGCCGTTTTTAGAACGGTAACCTCATGCCCTGCGGCTTGCAAAGCGAGTGCCGCTGCCGCCCATAGCTCCTCGCTACCACCCCAGGGAAGAATGCAGGAGCTAATAATAGTAAATCTCATGTAAAACGCTTTTAAGCATGGGTTTCCCCGACGCGCCGGGCACTATCAAGTTTGCCCGCTATCACCCAAATCATCCCGGCAAAGCCGCGAAGCCGATGAGCTACCTATACAGCGGGGCAAGGCTGTTGGTAACGGGGCGGCTCCAGGGATGAGGGTACTGCTAAAAGACTAATGAGAAGAGTGGTTTTCATAGGTAGTGAGTAAGTTGCAGCCAGCAAGTAGCCCGTGCTACCCGTGCTGGGTCAAGACATGTTGCGCCGACACTGCCCGCGCGAAGTCGTTGCAGGTCGGCCGCTTCCTACTCGGGCATAGCCTCGGTCCCGGGGGTAGTCACAGCCGAAAGAAAGCGGGAGCGTAAGAAGCGTCGAAAGGCGGCTAGCTGAGTGGGCTGCCAAAAACAAAGATAGGTAAGGAGAAGCTGAAATGGAGTAGTAAGAAGCGCAAAGTTCAAGCCCATACGCAATACGACGGTATCGCATAAAGATGTTAGATCGGTTGCTAGTAGTGATATAGTGTATATATTAAATGTCGCGCCCTTGGCGTACCCAAACAACTCACTTTCACCCCCCTCGCTGCGCGCGGCTCAGCCAGTAGAAGCCCTCGTTGCCGGTCGCCTGGCCGCTGCGGTAGTTCATGGCGAGCAGCACGGCGTCGAAGCGCTGCTGGCGCAGCAGGGAGAGCAGCTCGGGGGGGGCTCCGTCACGATTTCCCGCAACTCGGTTTTGCGCAGCAGCTTGAGGGCGAACAGCACCTCGGGCTCGTCGTCGACTACCAGGATGCGGGCGTGGGGAAGAAGCATGGGGAGTAGCCCGCGAATGAGGGCCAGCCGCCGACCGGGCTGAAAGGCGAAGTGCCAGGCTCGCCGAAAGGACAATAGTTGGTTCGGGGGGCCGCGTTATAACAGCGCTACTTTAAGCCAAGCGTCAGTTTTTTCACGATTGCCTGCGCGTTTTCATTATGCGGATTCAGCGCGAGTGACTTGCGGTAGTTAGTGAGGGCGGCGTCCGTCGCGCCTTGGGCCAGGTAGGCTTCTCCCAGGCTGTCATAGGCATTGGCAGAGGCAGGGTGGCGTTTCACGTTCTGCTGAAAAATGTCGATTGCTTCCGCCGTGTGCTGACTGCGTAACTGCGTGTAGCCGCAATTATTGAGGAAATCTTCCGTCGGCTCCAGTGGGTAGCCAAACTCTCGGGACAAGGCAGCAAAATGCGCCTCAATGTCGCCGTACGTCAGCCGGGTCACGGCGTAGAAGTCCATAAACCAGTTCTTGTAAACGAATTTCAAAGCATCGTCCAAGCCTTTGGCAGTCACGGAAAAGTGATTCTCCTCCTCGTAGCGTTGGTATTGCCACTGGAAGGAAGAGGGAACCGTCTGTAGCTGGCGGACCAGCGAGTTGACCGTGGTCGGGTTTTCGTTACCCAGGGCTAGAAACAGCTTTCCCCGGAGGGTAGGATAGGTAGTCAGGAACGGGGTCAAGCTATTGACGAGCTGCTCGTTTGCGCCGGTAAAGGCGGGGCTGATAAGAATGGTGGCCGGAAAAAGGGTCGGCGCTTGCAGCTTGGCATAGTAGGCAAAGAGCCCGCCCAGGGAGTGCCCGGCCAGCAGGCGGTAGGGTTGCGTCCGGTAGTGCTGGTCGATGAAAGGAACGAGTTCTTGCTGTAAAAAGCGTAAGAACAGCGCTGCGCCGGCCGTCTCACTGGGTTGACTGCCAGCAAGCTGCCCATTCGCCGGCGCGGAGTAAACCGGCGTAAAGTCCCGGCCCCGGTCAACGTTGGGAATGCCGACTATGATCAGCGGCGGAATGCGGTTCCGGTCATAAGCGGCCAGGTAGTCCGCCAAGGCCGCCGCGTAGCTGAACTGGGAGCCGCCGTCGAGTACGTAGAGGACAGGGTAGGTCTGAGTGGTCGAAGCGTAATCAGCAGGCAGGTGTACCCAAATGCTCCGGGATTCCGGCAGTATCGCGGAGGGCAGCAGCCACGCTTTTTCCAGTGCCTTTGGAATGGAGTCCAGCTGCGCGTGGGAGGGGAGGGCGGCCAGGAGTGCCCACAGCCCCCAAACAAATGACCAGCAGCGCATAACGTAGGAACTCATGCTAAAGCAAGAAGAGTGAATGAAGTGAAAGTAGGCCGCTTCAACCAGAAAACAAAGCTCGCCGCTCACCCCCAAGAAGCTGCTTAAGTTATCACTACCTATCTAAATCCTGTTTGTCCTTGCGAGCGCAGCGCAGCAGTCACATCCAAGCGGCCAGGCTGAACAGGTGCGATAGCTGCGCTGCGCCGGTTAAATTAAAAATTAAAAATGAGAAACTAAAAATTTGCAGGCCAGCGCGTTGCTCATTTTTAATTCTTCATTTTTAATTCTCTTGAGGAGGGCGAAAACCGCTCTAAACACCCTCTAAAAAATTGAAGGCTCACCCGGCTTCCCCCGCCCTCAGCCGCCTACAGGGGCAGCTGCACCTCGACCGTGCGGCCGCTTGGCACCGACGGGTAGTAGCGTACGGTGCCGCCCACGGTCTGGGCTCGCGCCTGCATGTTGCGCAGGCCCTGGCCGCCGGGGCGCGGAGCGCCGTCGTAGCCCCGCCCGTTGTCGGTAACGTGCAGGGTCAGCGCGGCGGCGGCTACGGTCAGCGTCACGCTGACCTGCGTGGCCTGGGCGTGCTTGACGACGTTGTGCAAGGCTTCCTTGTAGATAAGGTAAAGCTGGTGCAGCACCTCCGGGGGCAGCGGGTGGGTGGGCAGGGTGGCGGGTACCGCGAAGGTGACGTCTACCCCGGCCGGGGCGAGTACCCCGTGGGCGTGGTCGCGCAGGCGGGCCAGCAGCTGGGGCAGCGTGTGCAGCTGCGCGTGCAGGCTGAGCACGACGTCTTTCATTTGCTGGGCGGCGTAGCGGGCGGTGGAGGCCAGCGCGTCGAGGCGGCCGTGCAGGGGCACGGCGTCCGGGGCCAGCTCGCGCAGCACGCTGCTTTGCAGGCTCACCTGCGTCAGCAGGCTGCCCACGTCGTCGTGCAGGTCGGCGGCCAGGCGCTGGCGCAGGGCCGTGGCGGCGGCGGCGCGGGCGGCGGCCTGGCGGCGGCGGTACCGCCAGAACAGCCCGCCGGCCAGCAGCAGGGTCAGCAGCAGCCCCCCGACCAGCCCGAACACGGTGCGCTGGCTGCGCAGGCGGGCTACCTCCTGGGTTTGGGCCTGCAAGCGGGTTTGCTGGGTCAGCAGCCGGATGCGGGCCTGCTGCTCGCGCTGCTGCTGGCTGTTTTCGAGCACGGCCGCGCGGCGGCGGGCTTGGTCGCCGAGCAGGCTGTCGTGGGCGGTGGTGTACTGGCGCAGGGCCAGCAGGGCAGGCCGGTAGGCACCCTGGCGGGCGTAGGCGTCGGCCAGCACGGCGCTGGCCTCGGCCACCCCGCTCAGCAGGTGGGCGCGGCGGCTGCCGGCCAGGCTCTGGCGGGCGTAGGTACTGGCCTCGGCCACCCGGCCCTGGCGCAGGGCCACTTGCGCCAGCAGGGCCTGGGCCGGGGGCGCCAGCAGCGGCAGGTGGGCGGCCTGGGTGCGGGCCAGCACCCGCCGGCCGGCGGTGGCGGCGGCGGGCAGCCGGCCCTGGTCGGCGAGCAGGCGGGCCAGGTTGAGCTGCATAGTCAGGGCGGTGGGCGCGTCGGCAATCTGCTCGCTCACGGCCAGGGCGCGGGCAAAGAGGCGGCGGGCCTCGGCGGGGCGGCCCTGCTGGCGGGCCAGCTCGCCCAGCCCGCCCAGGGCCAGGTTGAGGCGGTCGGGGTAGTCGTGCTGCGCGGCCTCCCGCTGGGCGGCCAGCAGGTAGCGGCGGGCTTCGGCCAGCTCGCCCACCTGGGTGTAGGTAGTCGCCAGCTGGAGGAAGGCGGTGGCCCGGAAGCGGTTGGTGTTGCCGGTGGTGGCCAGGGCCAGGGCCTGCTGGTTGTAGCCCAGGCTGGCGGCGTAGCGGCCCCGGTAGTCGGCCATGCGGCCCAGGCGCAGCAGGCAGCGCACCACCCCGCCCAGGTTGCGGTCGAGCCGGAACTGCCGCTCGGCCAGGGGCAGGTAGTGGGCGGCCGAGTCGTAGTGGGCCAGCTCGGCGTGGTAGTCGGCCAGGCCTAGCAGCATCTCGGCCCGCACCTGGAGGTAGGGCAGCTGAAACGCCAGGTGCCGGGCTTCGAGGTGGGCCGCGTACGAGGCCGCTTGGTCGGTAGTTTCCAGCGCCTCGGTGAGGCGGTCGAGCAGCGTCACCCGCGTCAGCGAGGGCTGGGGGTGGGCCCGCACCTGGGCCTGCCACCAGGCCAGCGGGCGCTGCTGGGGCCGGGGCCAGGTGCGGATTTGGCGCAGCCAGGGCGTATCGTCGGCGTCGACCCAGCGGGTGCGGGCGGTATCGGCCGGGTTGGGCAGGCCCGTGGGCTGGGCGCGGCCGGGCCGGGCTGCCCCCAACCCGAGTAGCAGGAATACCTTGGTAATAAGTAACAGACGAAGCATGGCGCAGAACGGGGTGGCAAGCTACGCTGTCGGCCGCAGCCAACCACCCTGACCAGCCGCGCCAGGGGCCATCGGGGCCAGATGAGGAAGTCGCTTCAGCAGCCAGCTACTACGGCCGGTAAGCGCCGGGCCAGCGCGGGCTGCAATGGTTGCCCTGGTCGGCTACGGACACTACGCCTGCGCTGCTGGCGCTCACGTTAGGAGAGCAGCAACGCGTACGCCGACCAAAAAAACCGCTACGGGGGAACAACCAAGAACGAGCACTAGGGTAGGGGAGCAAGGCATTACGTCGGCATTCTAGGGTAATGTTTTCCGGGCCAGCAGCGGCCGGCTGCCCTGCCCGCGGGGCTGCTGGCGGTAGCGTCCTACGGCGCTGAGCAGCGGCGGCGCAGAATTCCGGCTCCTGCCGGGCCAGCGGGGACTGAGCTAGTAAATTGTCTTTTAATGCTATGTGGTTAAATTTTAAAATCGCGAGAGTAAGTATAATATTGAAATAATACTGTAATAACGGGCGCGCCGGTGCTTTGTGGAGCTTAAAAACAGCCCATTTACACTTGCCCTAGGCGCTTATGAAAAAGAAGTACTTCGCTCACCGTGCCGAGCAGCCAGCCAGCGGGCTCCGCAGCCGCAGCCTCGGGCTGGCGCTGCTCCTGTGCCCCGCGCTGGCCGCCGCGCAGCAAACCATCAAAGGCACGGTGACGGATGAGAAAAATGCCCCCCTGCCCGGCGTAACGGTTCGCCTCAAAGACGGCAGCGCGGCGGTCGGGACTGCTCCCGATGGTACCTACAGCATCAAAACCAACGGGCCGGCCGATATTCTCGTGTTCTCCTTCGTGGGAACCGAGCCCAAGGAGATAATCGCGGGCACCCAAACCAGCCTCAACGTGACGCTGCTGCCCGACGCGCAGAAGCTCAAGGACGTGGTGGTGATCGGCTACGGTACGGCTACCCGCGAGGACATCATTGGGTCGGTGGCTTCGGTGAAGGCGGCCGAGTTCAACCGGGGCGTGCTGACCACCCCCGCCGAGCTGCTGCAAGGTAAGGTGGCCGGTCTCAACATCACCAAGAGCGGCGACCCCAACCAGCGCCCCTCGGTGGTGCTGCGCGGCCCCAGCACCATCCGCACCCTCAACGGCGGCGTGACGGAGCCGTTCTACGTGATCGACGGGGTGCCCGGCGCGAGCATCGACCTGCTGGCTCCCGACGATATCGCTACCATCGACGTGCTCAAGGATGCCTCATCTACCGCGATTTACGGCACGCGGGCGGCCAACGGCGTGATCATCATCACCACCAAGCGGGCGAAGTCGGGCCAGGCAAACCTGAGCTACAGCGCCTACGGCGCGGTAGCCAAGGTGTCGAAGAAAATAGACATGCTGAGCGGCGACGAGCTGCGCCAGTACCTGCGCAACAACAATACCCGCCCGCTCGCCCAGCCCACCGACGACGACGGCTCGAATACCAACTGGCAGGACCTGATCGAGCGCACCAGCTACTCCACCAACCACAACCTCTCGTTTAGCGGCGCGGCCAACGCCACCGACTACGGGGCCAGCGTCAACTACCTCAAGAATAACGGCATCCTGAACCGCACCTCGCTGGAGCGCATTATCTACCGGGGCTTCATCAACCAGCGCTTCTTCAACAACCGCCTCAAGCTGGGGGTGAACATCATCAACAGCGCGACCACGCAGAACGACATTCCGCAGACCCAGGTGCTGCAAAACATGCTGTTCTACCTGCCCACGGTGAGCCCCTTCAACCCCGACGGTAGCTACAAGGAGAACTTCACGCGCACCGGCTTCGGCCCGCTCAACCCGCTCTCGCTGGTCAACAACAACACCTACGTAACCAAGGACAGCAAGACGCTGGTCAACGGCCTGGTGCAGCTCGACATACTCACGGGCCTCAAGCTCACGCTCAGCGGCTCGAACCAGCGCACCCAAACCAACTTCAGCAGCTACCTCAACAGCCAGTCGGGCCTGGCCGTGAACCTGGGCGGCGTGGCCCGCCGCACCGACTACGAAACCACCAACGACGTGGTGGAGCTCTACGCCAACTACGACCGCACCTTCGGCCAGCACGGCGTGCAGCTGCTGGGGGGCTACTCGTACCAGCAGGACCGCACCAACGACGGCTTCGGCGTCACGACCCAGGGCTTTGCCAACGACGCGCTGGGCTACAACAACTTGTATTTGTCCAACCCCTCGTCGCTGGCCCAGGTGGCCTTCGACAACAACCCGATCTCGACCCTGCGCCTCATTTCGCAGTACGGCCGGGCGCAGTACCAGTACGGCGACCGCTACCTGGCGCAGGTGTCGCTGCGGCGCGATGGCTCGTCGGCCTTCGGGGTGAACAACCGCTACGGCTACTTCCCCACGGCGGCCCTGGGCTGGCGCATTATCAACGAGGAGTTTATGCGCGGGCTGCCCGCCTTCAGCGACCTCAAGCTGCGGGCCGGCTACGGGGTGTCGGGCAACAGCCAGGGCTTCGACGCCTTTTCGGCCATCCTCATCTACGGCACGCCGCCCGGCAGCAGCAAGTACCTCAACAACGGGGTGATCTCGAACGTGGTGAACGCGGTGCGCAACGAAAACCCGGACCTGAAGTGGGAGAGTACCGCCACCACCAACCTGGGCGTGGACCTGGGCTTTTTCAAGAATCGCCTCACGGCCTCGGTCGATTTTTACGTGAAAAAGACGAGCGACCTCATCGACGACGTGCTGCCGGTGTCGAGCACCGAGTTTCAGTACACCACCTACATCGCCAACGTGGGCAGCATGACCAACCGCGGCGTGGAAGTGGTGCTCAGCGCGGTGCCGGTGCAGACGGCGGCCTTCAGCTGGCGCTCGTCGCTCAACTTCTCGCACAACACCAACCGCATCGACAACCTGAGCACCGACCGGTTCACGATTCCCTACATCCAGACCGCGCAGCTCGGCGGCAAGGGCCAGAGCGGCAACTACAGCCAGATCATCCAGCCCGGCTCGGCGGTGGGCACCTTCACGCTGTGGCACTACCTCGGCAAAAACGAGCAGGGGGTGAGCACTTTCCAGAAGGCCGACGGCAGCACCACTGCCACCCAGCCCCTCACCACCGACCAGCAGGTGGTGGGCAACGCCCAGCCCAAGCTCATCTACGGCTGGGTCAACAACTTTACCTACAAAGCCTTCGACCTCAATTTCCTGCTGCGCGGCGTGTACGGCAATAAAATCCTGAACGCCACCCTGGCCGGCCTCAACAACCCGGCCGATGCGCGCCTGCAAAACATCCCGCGCTTCACCCTGGGCGAGTCGTTCAACGACATCAACGCCTACCTCGTCTCCGACCGCTTCCTGGAAAGCGGCTCCTACCTGCGCCTCGACAACGCCACCCTGGGCTACACCCTGCGCCCCAATACGCAGTACGTGAAAGCCTTGCGCTTCTACGTGAATACCAACAACCTGTTCCTCATTACTAAATACCGCGGCGTCGATCCCGAAGTCAACATCGGCGGCCTCACGCCGGGCATCGACTTCAACAATTATTACCCCAAAACCCGCACGTTCACGCTGGGCCTCACGGCTTCGTTCTAAGCAAGGTAGTTACATGAAAAACAAGGTTATTATGCTGGCGTTGAGCGCCCTGGCGGCTACTTCGTACTCCTGCAAAAAGCTGGACGTGCCGGTCGAGTCGCAGTTCGTGGCCTCCAACTTCCCCAAAACGCTCAGCGATTACAACGCCTCGGTGGGAGCAATTTACGCCAACCTGTCGTCGAGCTACGCCATTCCCTACTGGCGCCTGCAAACGCTCTCGACCGACGAGGCCATTCTGCCCGCCCGCGACGGCAACTGGGACGACGGCGGGCAGTACCGCCAGCTGCACTACCATACCTGGACGCCCGACCACCCCAGCGTGCTCACCATCTGGCAGTGGGCCTACGGGGGCATCACCACCTGCAACCGCCTGCTCAACATTACGACCTCGTTTGGCTTTTCGGCCGCCGAGCAGCAGGCGCGCCTGGCCGAAATTCGCGCCATGCGGGCGCTGTACTACTTCTTCCTGCTCGACTTGTACGGCAACGTGCCGCTGATCACCGACTACCCGGTGGCCGCCTCGCCGGCCACCAGGTCGCGGGCCGAGGTGTATAAGTTCGTGGAAAGCGAGCTGACCAGCCTCACCAGCAAGCTGCCCGCCAAAACCAGCAACTCCGCCTCCAATACCCAGCAGTACGGCCGCCCCACCAAGGGCATGGCCTACGCCCTGCTGGCCAAGCTCTACCTCAACTCGGAGGTGTACACGGGCACCGCCCGCTACGCCGACGTGGTGCGCATGGCCGACAGCGTGCAGGCCAATGCCAACTACGCCCTCGATACCCGCTACCGCGACATCTTCCTGCCCAACAACGGCCCCCAGATTCGGGAAACCATCCTGGCCGTGCCCTACGACCAGCAGATTCCGGGCAACCAGTTTACGCGCTTTGGCTTTTTCCTCTACGTGATGCAGGCCTACGGCTTCAACGTGGGCCTGAGCATCGCCATGAGCACCACGCCCGAGTTTTACGCCCGCTTCAACCTGCCCGGTGACTTCCGCACCAAGACCTGGCTGGCCGGCCCGCAGTACGCGCCCGACGGCAACGGGGGCTTCACGAATACGCCGCTCTACTACCCGAATACGACCAACCAAGTGGTCATCAACCCGGTGCTGACCTTAGTGCCGCCCAAGCCCATGGACCTGGGCAACACCATCGCCAGCCAGTCGCAGGGCGTGCGCTCCATCAAATTCTACCCCGACCCCACCATCATCCAGGCCACCCGCCTCAACGGCAACGACGTGCCCCTGCTGCGCCTGGCCGACGTGCTGCTGATGAAGGCCGAGGCCGTCCTGCGCGGGGCCTCCGCCACCACCGTCAACGGCGAGCTGCAAACCCCGCTGGTGCTGGTCAACAAGGTCCGGGCCCGCGCCGGGGCCCAGCTAGCCAGCAGCATCGCCCTCGGCGACCTGCTCGACGAGCGCGCCCGCGAGCTGAGCTGGGAAGCCTGGCGCCGCAACGACCTCATCCGCTTCGGCCAGTTTGAAGTCGAGTACCCGCTCCCCAACGACGTGCTGAAAATGGACAAGAGCACCTTCCGCCGCCTCTACCCCGTGCCGACTATCGAGCTGCGGCTGAATAGCAATCTGGTGCAGAATACGGGGTATTGAGTTTTTTAGGGTAGGAGGGTAGGAGGGTAGGAGGGGTAGGAGGGGTAGGATACTCTGACTTACTTCTTAATCTCATTATCCTCCTTCCCCTCTTCCCCTCTTACCCTCCTTACCCCCTTACCCTCATACCCTCCCACCCTCCCACCCTCATACCCTTATGAAACTCCTCTCCGCCATCCTCGCCCTGGCTGCGTTTGTCTTCCCCAAACCCGCCGAGCCGCTGCTCAATCAAATCCAGGTGATCGGCTCGCACAACAGCTACAAGCAGGCGATTGACCCCAAGCTGTTTAAGGTGCTGCACCAGGCTGATTCGGCCACTTTCAATAAGATTGACTACGAGCACGCCACCCTCACCGAGCAGCTCGACCTGGGGCTGCGGGGCTTGGAAATCGACGTGTACGCCGATGCCCAGGGCGGTAAGTACGCCCATCCCAAGGGGCTCGACCTGGCCCCCGGCCAGCCACCCTACGACCCGGCCGGGCTCATGAGGGAGCCGGGGTTCAAGGTGTTGCACATCCAGGACCTCGACTACCGCAGCAACGCGCCCACCCTCAAGCTGGCCTTGCAGGAGCTAAGAAAGTGGTCGCTGGCCCACCCCGCCCACGACCCGGTATTCATTACCATGAATGCCAAGGCGGAAACGCTGCCCCGGCCGGGGCTCACGGTGCCCGAGCCCTTCACGCCGGCCGTGTTCGACGCTCTGGACCAGGAAATTCGCGCCTACCTGGGCACCGATCAGCTTATTACCCCCGACCAGGTGCGCGGCTCGTACGCGACCCTCGAAAGCGCCGTGCTGCACCGCAACTGGCCCCCGCTGCGGGCGGCGCGGGGTAAGTTCGTGTTCGTGCTCGATGAGGTGGGGGAGAAGCGGGCCGCTTATCTCCAGGGCCACCCCTCGCTCAAGGGCCGGGTGCTGTTTGCCGATGCCGAGCCGGGTACGCCCGAGGCTGCCATCCACATCCTCAACAACGCCAAGAAAGACCTGGCCACTATCAAGGCCTTGGTGCAGAAGGGCTACATCATCCGCACCCGCGCCGACAGCGACACCCAGGAGGCCCGCCGCAACGACAAGAGCAGCTTCGCGGCGGCCATGCAGTCGGGGGCGCAAATCATCAGCACCGACTATTACCGCCCGAGCACGCACTTCAAGTCAAGCTACGTCGTCAGCTTCCCCGGCGGCACGTATCTCCGGCCCAACCCGGTGCTGTAGGCGCGCCGCCGGTTTTCGGCTTGGGTTACCTCAGTACGTAGACCCGCCCATTGGCCCGCAGGGCTGGGGGCGGTTTTTTTCGGCTGGACGTGCGCCCCGCGGCAGGCTCCCACGCCAGGACGGCAAAAAAGCATCCACTGCCTTATAACCCACCCTACGGTGCCGAAAGCGTAGCCGGGGCCAGAGCCGGCTTACGCAGGTCCAGGTTGTGAAAGTAGAAAACCCGGATAGTGTGCTGGTTGCGGTAGATATCGCCCGCCTGCACCTGCGCCTGCTTGCTCACCTGGTAGACCACGCCCGCAAACAGGCGGTTCTGGTCGAAGTAGTTGTAGCGGATCTGCTCGCCAAAATTGACCATTACCTCGTCGTTGAGCAGCAGCTGAAGCCCGCCGGGGGCAAACTGCTTCCGGGTGAGCGGCAGAAACAGGGCCGCGTTGAAGCGGGTCCGGTAATTGAAATCGAAGTCGGAGCCCAATTCGTCGTTGCGTACCACCTGCTGGCGGAACCGCTCTTCCAGGCGCACCCACTGCATGAGGCGGGCCCGGGGAAATCTGGTAAACCACTGCACCTGCTGCCAGGGGCGGTGTTCGGGCTGGCCCACGGTGCGCGCCCCGTCCGGGTAGAGGTAGGCGTAGGCGTAGCCGCCGGTCAGGCGCACGTCGTCGGTGAGGTAATAGGTGGCCCCGGCGCAGGCCACGGTTTGAAATAGCTCGTGCACGAACTGGTCGTGCAGGCGCAGGTGGCCCTCGGCCCAGAGGCCCCAGCGGTCGGAAAAGCGCGTTTGGGTGAACACGCCCAGCCAGGTCTGGCGCTCCTGCACCAGCTGCTTCTGGGCCTGGGCCGGCGGGGTGAAGGGCAGGCTCCCGAGCAGCAGGCCCAGGGTGCCGAGCAGCTGCGGGGGGCGGGGGCGCCGGCCCGCGCGGCGGGCGGGTAGGGGAGCAGGGAATTGGATAGAATGCATTGTCGGCGGTCCCGCGCCCTGAACGGCGCGGAACCGCCGACAATGCTAGGCGGTGCGCCGGTAAGAAAATAGAACGGATTTTTTCTTTGGGATAATCTTTACCCGCGCGGCCGCTTGCGGCGGTAGGCGGCCGGGCTTTGCCCCGTGTGCTGCTTGAAGATGCGCGCAAAGTGGCTCTGGTCCGAAAAGCCCGTGATGTAGGCAATTTCGCCCATTGAGTAGGCCATCGTGTCCAACAGCTGCAACGCCTTGTCGATGCGCAGCTTGCGGATATATTCCCCGAACGAAAGGTTGTCGAAGTAGCGCGCAAATTCCCGCGAGAGGTACGTGGGGTTGACTTGCAAGGCGTCGGCGGCCTCGGTCAGGCGCAGGCTGAGGTTGGTGTCGAGGTGGTCCTGAATCAGCTCGCGCAGCTGCGTCGCCCAGGCCGGGGGCGGGGCGTGCGGGGCCTGGGTCCGCTCCAGGTGGGCCGCGTACGCCCGCATGAGCAACTGCTCTTCAGGCTGCTGGGTGTGGGGCTGGCCTTGCAGCCGCTGCGCCCACGTGTAGAGGGCATCGTACAGCACCCGGCCCTGTTGCAGGAGCTGCTGGTCGTCGGTGATGTTATGCGCCAGCCCCGCCGAAATGGCCCACAGCCCGGCGGCCTGCGCGGCCAGGGCATGGTTGTCGGTGTCAGCCCCGCGCACGATGGGGGCCAGCGCGTGCAGGGCGGGGTCGGTGAGGTGGTACTTCTTCAGAATGTAAGCAAAGGTGCATTCCGCTCCGTAATGCGAAAACTCGACGCCGGCCACGTCGAAGGGGATGGCCCCCAGCCGCTCCGCAGTGGCGAGTACCTGGTCGGCCGGTACGTACAGAATCTCGGCCGATGGGTCAACGAACCCTAAAATAAGCCAGGGGCAAGCCAGGCGGTCAATCTTGGGTCGCTCGCGAGTAATCCACTGCATAAGGCCGCAAGAAGGTGGGTAGGGTAAGCTTTAGCTTGCCCAGTGCATAAGGTAAACCACTGTGTAAGGTTGCACCTCTTGCACTTATCGTTGCCAGTCGCATTAATCAACTATACTGCTTCGCGCCTTTGCGCGTGGCTCCCGGCACGCTGGCGCTATTGCAATAGCTACTACTACCTTTGGGAACCTATGCAGGCCAAACTAGGTTACGCCTCCGTTTTGGAGTGTTACACGCGAAACATTCTGAAAGCTTTGGGAGCATATGCAGGTCAAACTAGGTTACGCCTATGCCAATGCTGGGAGCGGCTACGCTCGCACCCAACTAACCAATAAGCACGCGATTTTAATTGATAGTAGCCGCGTAGGGCAGCCCGTAATCAGCGGCGCGGGCCTGCGGGCACTGCAGGGCGCACCCTACACCAGCGATGGAACGGTGACGATGCTGTGGCGCATGAGCAACGAGCAGGGATTCGATCTGCTTACCTGGCAGCCAAAACAGTACGTGCCCATCAACATTGACGGGCTGTGGCTGACCTTACGACCAGTTGCCGACACATAACTGTGGTTAATTAGCAAAAAAGTGCGAAATTGCGCTGTTTTCCAGTATGCTCCCCACAGGCGTGGGGATGAACCGGTTTGGCCGGTGGCGATGCCGGCCAGCACGAAATGCTCCCCACAGGCGTGGGGATGAACCGGGGCACAGGGCCTTAGCAGTGAAGAGAATCGCATGCTCCCCACAGGCGTGGGGATGAACCGGCGTACAAGGTATGTACGCAGCTTGGGGACGGATGCTCCCCACAGGCGTGGGGATGAACCGGTGTCAAATTGCCCTTTGAGCGCGCCGCTACCATGCTCCCCACAGGCGTGGGGATGAACCGAGCCGCGCCGCGCTCTGGGGGCTGGGCAAGATATGCTCCCCACAGGCGTGGGGATGAACCGACAGAACGCCACAGCTGAGGGTGAAGAAGTTAATGCTCCCCACAGGCGTGGGGATGAACCGTAGTGCAGCAGCGCCACCTTGCGGCCCAGGCGATGCTCCCCACAGGCGTGGGGATGAACCGGCGGCCGAACATTTTTTAAAGTTCTTAGCTACATGCTCCCCACAGGCGTGGGGATGAACCGAACTCGTAAGCCTTGGCCGGGCCGGCAACGCTATGCTCCCCACAGGCGTGGGGATGAACCGGCCCTGGAGGCGGCCTACCAGAGCCAGAAGCTATGCTCCCCACAGGCGTGGGGATGAACCGGTAAGTTGGGTTAGTGAGCGTTCGCCGCTATAATGCTCCCCACAGGCGTGGGGATGAACCGGCGTTCGGCGGCGGCAAGTCGTCGAGCAATTAATGCTCCCCACAGGCGTGGGGATGAACCGGCGACCATCGAGACTACGCCGTATACGACGAGATGCTCCCCACAGGCGTGGGGATGAACCGGTGCAATCGCTGGTGCAGTCCTGCGTGGCGGCATGCTCCCCACAGGCGTGGGGATGAACCGCGCAGCCAGCCCGTCGCGGGGTCGATGAACCAATGCTCCCCACAGGCGTGGGGATGAACCGGCAGGCCGCACGTCCGCGCCAGCAACAGGGATATGCTCCCCACAGGCGTGGGGATGAACCGTCCGGCTTGGCGGGCACCACGAACCGAGCGCCATGCTCCCCACAGGCGTGGGGATGAACCGGCGGGCGCCGCCTTTGGGGAGGGCTACCAAAAATGCTCCCCACAGGCGTGGGGATGAACCGTTTCGGCAGCAGCTGGAGGATGCCCAGGAATGATGCTCCCCACAGGCGTGGGGATGAACCGAGTCCATGCATGCGCTAGCCGATGGGGGCGACATGCTCCCCACAGGCGTGTGGATGAACCGGTATATTACTAGATCTCTTGCTAGTCCTTCTAATGCTCCCCACAGGCGTGGGGATGAACCGTTCGTGGCTTTCCTGGCCGTTTTTATCGCGCTATGCTCCCCACAGGCGTGGGGATGAACCGACTTTGTTTTCATCTCCTTAGCCTAGACTGCCATGCTCCCCACAGGCGTGGGGATGAACCGGCCAGCCGGCGAGTGATTTCTACCAAGGTGGGATGCTCCCCACAGGCGTGGGGATGAACCGGGGCCATGTGGTGGCTAGGGCGGTCAGGTGAAATGCTCCCCACAGGCGTGGGGATGAACCGGCGTATTTTTTGGCGATAAGCGCTTCGAATGGATGCTCCCCACAGGCGTGGGGATGAACCGCTCATGGTGCTCATGCCCCCGCAGCACGGCAAATGCTCCCCACAGGCGTGGGGATGAACCGCCTGGCCTGTCGGACAAGACAGTCTGCGTTAGATGCTCCCCACAGGCGTGGGGATGAACCGCCCGGCAGCATCGGCGAGGGCAGCGAGAACCCATGCTCCCCACAGGCGTGGGGATGAACCGTTAAGCCGTACGCCTGGTGCTGAGCAACCGTTATGCTCCCCACAGGCGTGGGGATGAACCGCCGGCCGAAGTAGTCGAAGCCGTCCGGCGCGGATGCTCCCCACAGGCGTGGGGATGAACCGTTCGCCTGCTACCTCTACCTCTCCGACCTGCCATGCTCCCCACAGGCGTGGGGATGAACCGCCCACTCCGCCCAAGCCGCTGGATTTGCGCACATGCTCCCCACAGGCGTGGGGATGAACCGGCCCGGCCCGAGGTGGCGATGGAGTCCGATTTATGCTCCCCACAGGCGTGGGGATGAACCGGCGGTGTTCTACTCGCCCAACGCGCTGTTCTGATGCTCCCCACAGGCGTGGGGATGAACCTGGGCAAAGTGTAAGCGTGCAGGAACGGCAGGTATACTCCCCACACACGTGGGGATGAACCGGATAAGAAGAGCGGGCGGGCCATCTTGGTAAATCACTCCCCACAGGCGTGGGGATGAACCGGGTAAGATGCATATGACACTCAGCACGCTCAAATGCTCCCCACAGGTGGGGGATGGCCCGACGACGCGCTGCGCCAGGCCTGCCTGCTCCCGCTGGCGTAGGCTTAGCCATCAAAACCCAGGCGCCTTTGCGGCGAAAGCGGCTGGCGTTCAGCGTCGAATAAAACGGTGTGCCGGGCGGGAAAGTAGTTTTATTGACTGCGGTCGCCCAGCACGCGGCTTGCGTGCCGCCTTTTTACGCCGCGCCGCCCATCATGCGGGCGCGGTGCGCCAGCCCCCAGTCCGCCAGGCTGTCGGTCAGGGCCTTGAGGGAGCGGCCGGTGTCGGAGATGCTGTACGTGACGGTCAGCGGCTTGCTCGCCGATACCTGCCGCACAATCAACCCGTTCGTTTCCAGGTCTTGCAACTCGCGACTCAGCACTTTTCCCGAGAGGCCCGTCACGTCGCGCAGCAGGGCCGAATACCGCATGGGTTGGTAGCACAAGCGGGCGATGATGGCCAATTTCCATTTGCCGCTCAGCAGGTCGAGGGTGTCGTCGATGGCGCGCATGCGCTGGGTGCAGGCATTGCTGAGGGGGCGGTCAACGGTAGCTCTTTCCATGGTAAAGGTGGTTACCTGGGTGTCACCTGGGGGGCGCGCTTGTCCCAGTTACTTTTTGTCCCTAAGATACCAGTTGCGAGCAAGCGCCAGTACCTTTGCGGAGAGTTTGTTTCGCTAATATACTGACCAACATGAGCTTACTGGAGGATCTGAGCTGGCGCTACGCCACCAAAAAAATGAACGGCGCGCGCGTGCCGGCCGATAAGCTGGCCTACATCCTGGAGGCGGCCCGCCTGGCCCCCTCTTCCTCGGGCCTGCAGCCCTACAAAGTGCTCGTTATTTCGGACCCGGCCTTGCTGGCCAAAATCCGGGAGGTGGCTTACAATCAGAGCCAAATCACGGACTGCTCGCACCTGCTGGTCTTTGCGGCCTGGGATGGCTACAGCGAGGCCCGCATCACCCGCGTGTTCAATTACATCCTGGACGAGCGGGGGCTGCCCCACCACACGATGGACGACTACAAGCAAACCATTCTCAAGCTGTACGAGCCGCTGGGTACCGACTGGCAAGCCCACCACGCGGCCAAGCAGAGCTACATCGCCTTTGCCCTGGCTATCGCGGCGGCGGCCGAACAGCGCGTCGATGCTACTCCCATCGAAGGCTTCGACAACGCGCAGCTCGATGCCCTGCTCCAACTCCTGGGCAGCGGCTACCGCAGCACCGTCCTGCTGCCCCTGGGTTACCGGCAGGAGGACGGCGACTGGCTGGTAAACATGAAAAAGGTGCGCACTCCCCTGGCAGACTTCGTCACCGAGCTGACGCTGGCCGACGTCGCCGCTCCCGAAAAGCAGCCGGTGGCGGCCAAGTGAGGATAGGGCACTAGTGGCAACTAGCGCCTGCGGTGGCCCCGTCAGCTGAGGCGCTTCCTGACGCCTCAGGACCGCCCTGCGCGGGCTGGTGCCGCCACTGATAGAGGTTGGGACTGAAAGCATTGCTGCTCCGGCTCAGCAGGCGGCCCAGCCCCCAGGCGGCGTACGACCCGTTGAGCAGCCCGCGCTGAAGCAGTTCCCGTGCGGGCGCTCAATCCCGCCCCCGTAAGCTCTCGTCCGTTGGCTGAGGGCTTGCGGGGGCGGGGTGCCGGCGTAGGGCGAGCGCGTGCGCCCCGGCCGCTTTTTATTGGTAGGCCCCTGCCTGGTTCTTGCGCTAGGGGGCCGCAGGGCTCGGCGGCGCCGGGCGGGCGAAGTCGCCGGCCCTCACGATCGTCAGCTTGTTGTAGACTAGGTATTTGCGGGCGGCGGCCCGTACCTGTTCGGGCGTGAGGGCGGCGAGGCGACGGTCGAGCTCCGCGTCGTAGGCGAAGGTGCGGCCCCCGGGCGTGGCGAGGTACTGCACCCAGGCGCTGGTGAGGGCGATGTCTTGCGCGCGCTGCCCCCGCAAGCTTTGCCGGGCCGCGGCCTTGGCCGCCGCCAATTCGGCGGCGCTTACTCCCTCCCGGGCAAAGCGCGTCAGCTCTTCCCGGAACGCCCGTTCGAGGCGGGCCGAGTTGGCCGGGTTGTGGATGGCGTACGCCGTGAAGGTGGCGACGGCGTCGGTGTCGTCGGCCTGCAGAAACGAGCCGACGCCGTAGCTCAGCCCTTCCTGCTGGCGCAGGCGGGTAGTCAGGCGGGAAGTCGCAAAGCCGCCCCCCAGCAGATAGTTGGCCAGGTAGAGGGCGGCGTAGTCGGGCGAGTCGTCGCGCACCGGGCACTTGAGCGTGCTGATAAAAAGCGCGTTGGCCTTGTCCGGGGTTTGCAGCGACTGGGCCGGGGCCGGGCCGGCGAAGAGGCGCAGGGGAATGCGGGCGTAGGCCGTGCGGGCCCGCCAATCGCCCAGTTGGGTAGTCACGCGCTGCCGCAGCGCGGCCACCTCGAAGCTGCCGACCACGGCCAGCGTGGCATGTTGAGCGCCGTAGAACTGCGCGTAAAAGGCGCGCACGTCTTCCACCCGCACCGCCCGCACGGCCGCGATCTCCTCCTCCAGCGAGCGGGTGGCCAGCGGGTGGCCGGGGGGGTAGGGCTCGCTCAGCCGGGTCGCCAGGTTGAAGCCCAGCGCCTGCGGATCCTGCCGCTGGGCTTCCAGGGCCGCCAGCCGCTCCTGCTTGAGCTTCTCCAGCTCGTCGGCCGGAAAGGCGGGGTGGCGCAGGCAGTCCAGGGCGAGGTCCAGCACGCTGAGCAAATGGGCTTTATCGGTTTGCATGCCCAGCGCCGCCGTTTGGCCGCTGCCGTAGTACGCGGTGCGCGTGTAAAACAGCACCCGGGCCTGCGCCTGGTCATAGGCGGCCTGCAACTGGGCGTAGGTGCGCGTGGTGGTGCCCCGGTTGAGCATGGCGGCCGTCAGCTCGGCCACCGTCGCCTTATTGGCCAGCGTGGCTTCGGAGCCGTAGCGCACTTTCAGCTCCAGCGTAACGGTATTGCCCCGGTTTTGCTTGGGCAGCAGGGCGTATTGCAGGCCGTTTTTTTCGGTGCCCCGCTGGGTGCGGGCGTCGATGTTGGCGGGCGAGGCGTCAAACTCTTCCCCCGCCGCCGGGCCGGTTTCCCCCCGGTAATTCCCGACCAGCGCGGCCACGTCGGGCGCGCTGGGCCGGGGGCTGCGGTCAGGCGCCGCCGCCGGGACGAACGTGCCCACCGTGCGGTTGCTGGGCTTGAGGTAGGCCGCGGCCACGCGCTGCACATCGGCCGCCCGCACCTGGCGCAGGCGGTCGCGGTGGAGGAAGAATAGCCGCCAGTCGCCGGCGGCGATGTAGGGGCTCAGCGCCCCGCCGAGCGCGCTGCTTTGCTGGCGGGGGAGCGCGATATCCTTGAGGAGTTTGGCCTGGGCCCGCGTTACTTCGTCGGCTGTCAGGGGGTGCTCGCGCAGATTTTCCAGCACGCCGAGCAAAACCGCGCGGGCCGAGTCCAGCGAGCGGCCCTGGCGCACTTCGGCCGAGAAGTAGGCAAAGCCCGGGTCGCACAAAAAGGGCGCCGCGCCCGCTAGGTTAGCGGCGAGCTTGGCGTCCACCAGGGCCCGGTACAGGCGGCCCGCCGGCTGGCCCGCGAGCGCTTCGACCAGCACGGCGGTGGCGGCGTAGTCGGCGTGGGCCCCCGCCATCACGTGGTAGGCCACGGCCAGGCCCTGCACGTCGCCGGGGCGGCGCAGCGTCACGCTGCGCTCGCCGTCTTGCACGGGCTCGGTGGTGTAGGTGGCGGGTAGGCCGCGGCCGGGCCGGGCCAGCCGGCCGAAGTGCTGCCGGATGAGCCGGAGCGCCTGGCGTACGTCAAACTTGCCCGTTACCAGCAGCACCGCGTTATCGGGCCGGTAGTACCGGTGGTAAAAGGCCCGCAGGCGCGCTACGGGTATCTGCTCCACATCCGCTTGCGAGCCGATAATGGAGTTGCCGTAAGCATGCCACAGGTAGGCCGTGCTGAGCACGCGCTCCTCCAGCACGCTGCCCGGCGAGTTTTCGCCCATTTCCAGCTCGTTGCGCACCACGCTGAATTCCCTGGCCAGGTCTTGCCGGGCGAGGCGGGAGTGCGCCAGGCGGTCGGCCTCGAGGTCCAGCGCCCAGGCGAGGTTAGCCGGGGTGGCGGGCAGCGTTTCGGAGTAGCTGGTGCGGTCGAGCCCGGTATTGCCGTTGGGCGAGGCCCCGTGCGCCGTCAGCTCCCGCAGGAGGTGGGGGTGCCGGGGGGTGCCCCGGAACTGCATGTGCTCCAGCAAGTGGGCCATGCCGCGCTCGCCGTAGCCTTCGTGCCGCGAGCCCACCAGGTAGGTGACGTGGACGGTGACGGTCGGCTGCGACGGGTCGGGACCGAGCAGCACTCGTAGCCCGTTGGGCAGGCGGTATTCGGTGAGGCCCTCCACCGTCGCTACCTGCGTAATGCCGGTGGGGCGGGCGGGGGCCGGGCGTTGGGCCAGGGTCGGGGCCGGGGCTAGGCTGAGGCTAAATGCCAGCCAGCGGAAAAGGAGTCTGACGCGGTGCATACGAGAGCAGGCAGGGACTGGGTGAGGCCTGCAAAACTCTGCCCGGGCTCGGCCGGGAGGGCGTCAAAATCCGAGAATGGCGCGTCCCACCTTATAAGTTGGGACGGGTAATGTCGCTCGGGGCCTGCCCGGTCAATTTCTTGAACACCCGGTTAAAGGTTGATTTTGAGTTAAATCCACTTTCCAGAGCCACGCCCATGAGCGAGTAGTGCGCAAAGCGCGGGTCGGCCAGCTTGCGCTGGGCTTCCTGGGTGCGGTAGGTGTTCACGAAGTCATTGAAGTTCTGCCCGCAGCCCGTATTGAGCACGCGCGAGAGCAGGGCCGGGTGCGCGCCCAGGCGCTGCGCCAGCTCGTGCAGGGTCAGGTCGGGCTCGCGCCAGGGCTGCTCCTGGTTCATGAGCTGCACCAGCCGGTCGCGCCAGCGTAGCAGGTCCGGGGTCGGCTCGGCCGGGAGGGGAGGAGTCGGCTCGACCGGCCCGGCCGCGGCCGGCAGCGGGGCGGGGGGAGCCACCGGGTAGGGGTGGGCCCCAGCCAGTAGCCGAAGCTCCCGGCTTACCGGTGGCTGGTACCGGGTGGGTCCGGCCCCTACCGCGTAGCTGGCTTGCAGGCCCACCACCGCGAGCCCAAAAATGAGCCCGCCCCGCACGGCGAAGGCGTACCAGGTTGCCGAATACGCAACGGGGCCAAACCAGGCATCCAGCGCGACGAACCCCAGCCCGAGCCCAAAGCCCAGCATCAGGAGCAGCAGCAGCGACCGCTGGCGACCGAGCTCCCCCCGCCCGCCCGGCGGCCCAGCGCTGAGCGCGTAGCGCCGGTGGTCGTCCAGGGCGCGCAGGCCATAGAAAAAAAACAGCAGGTAGCAGCCGAGCGACAGCGGTCCTACCACCCGCCCCAGGGCGGCGCCGACGGCGCCGGGCGGCGCGAAGGCTGCGCCTAGGCTGCCTTGGCGCATACCCAGGCCGAGAATGGCGACGCTGGCAAACAGGCCCACTTGCCCGAGGCCGGGCAACAGGGCGCGCCACGCGCCCGGGGTGCGCAGCTGGGGGGTGGTGAGGACGCGAAAGTAGAGGTAGCAGGTGGGTGCCAGCAGAAGCTCACTGTACCACGGCAGGGCCGGTGGGGCGGGCCCGGCGGCCGCCAGCGGCAGTGCGCACCAGCTGGCGAGGCTCAAAAATCCCTGGGTCAGGAGAAAAAGCGGTACGAGCAGCCCCAGGGCGAGCGCGAGCGGCGCGCTCAGGCGCTGGCGCCGCCAGTCCGTACCTAGTAGTACCCCCAGGGCCACCCCGGGTCCCACCAGGGGGGCTAAGAAAGCCGAGTAGAGCGCCATTCGCCGATTGCCTAGTGGTCCGAGCCAGGCGTTAGCCGCAAAGTAACGAAATTCCCCGGGGCGGCAAACGCCCCGGGCGGCGGCCCACCGGCGCGCCGCCGGCCGGCTGGCCCGTACCGTATTGCGGCCTGGGCAGGGCACGAAAGTACCCCGCATCCTGCCCCAGCCCAGTGTATAACTCACCAACTCACCAGCTCACCAATTCACCAGTTCACCACCCCACCAGTTGGGCGGCGGAGGTAAGGCTAGCGCCCCGGGTCGGGTGCCATGGGCCAGCCGTTTTCAAATACCAGGTCGGCCAGGTTGGCCCGGCTGGCCCAGCCGGCCGTTTCGAGCAGCGGGCGCGGGTAAAACTCGGCGACGTGGCCCAGGCACAGAATAGCCACGGGCTGGCTGCCGGGGGGCATCCGCAACGCAAGCCGCACCTGCGCGGGGTCGAAAATCGAGACCCAGCCCAGGCCGAGGCCCTCGGCCCGCGCCGCCAGCCACATGTTCTGAATGGCGCAGGCCACCGAGGCGAGGTCCATTTCGGGCAGGGTGCGCCGGCCGAAGACGTGCGCCTCGCGCTGGTCCATGAGGGCGGCCACCAGCACCTCGCCGCACTCGCGCAGGCCCTCCACCTTGAGCTGCAAAAACTCCCGGCCGCGCTCGTCGAGCGCCGCCGCGGTGCGCTGGCGCTCCTGCTCCACCAGGCGGTGCAGGGTGGCGCGCAGGGCCGGGTCGGTGATGCGCACAAAGCGCCAGGGCTGCATAAAGCCCACGCTCGGCGCCTGGTGGGCCGCTTGCAGCAAGCGCTGGAGCACCTCGGGCGCGACGGGGTCGGGCAGGAAGTGCCGACTGTCGCGGCGCTCGGCGATGGCCCGGTACACGGCGGCCGTTTCGGCGGGGGTGAAGTGGTGCATCAGGACGGGCGCTGGGCCGGCAAGCCCCACGCAGCTTGGTTAGAGGAAAACGCTGGCGTTTAGCTTTAGGTAGAACGGTGTGCCGGGCGTGAAGTTAATTTCGTTGACCGAGGTAGTTTCGCCGCGCAGGCGGCTGTCGGTGGCAAACTGGGCCTCGTCCCACTCGGCGTTCAGCAGGTTTTGCACGGTGGCCCCGACCTGGTAGCGCGCCCGGGTGTAGCTCAGTACCGCGTCGAGCAGAAAGTAGCCCCGCGCCCGGATACTGTTATCTTCAATGGCCGGGCGGGCGTCGAGGTAGCGGTAGCGCAGGCTGCCGCTCAGGCCGTTGGGCTGCCGGTACGTGATGCCGCCGATGCTGGTAAACGAGGGCGCGAGCGGAATGTAGTTTTCGCCCGCCGCCACGCCCACCAGCCGGCCGTGGCTAACGTTGGCGTCGAGATCCAGAAACCACCGGGTACTCAGTTGGTAGCGCCCCGATACATCGACGCCGAAGCGGCGGCTCGGGCCCGCGCTCTCGGTCGTGCCCGCGTCGCCGGAATACACCAGCTCATCCTGCGAGTGCAGCACCCAGAGGGCGGCGTTCACCACGAAGCTGGGCCGGGGCTTGAAGGTGCTGCCCACCTCGGCCCCGGTGGCCCGGGGCAGGGCTTGGCGCGGGTCGGTACCGCGCACCACGGCGCGGGCGTCGTTGGAGTGAAAGCCCAGGCCCGAGCGCGCAAACAGCTGCACGGCGGGCGAGAGCTGGTAGTAGAAGTTAAGCTTGGGCGACAGGCGGGCGGCCCGGGCGCGCCCGCGCAGCGGCGCCCCCGCCCCCGCCGAATCGGCGACCGTCCCGCGAAAAGCAAACCCGAACCAGTCGGCCCGCAGCGCGGCGTTCACCGTCAGGCGGGGCGTCAGGGTGAGGGTTTCTTCGAGGTAGGCGTAGAGATTTTGCTCGCGCAGGCGGCCGAGGCTCACGGTGTCCAGAATCTGGCGCTGCACGGCGCGGCGCAGCTGCAAGCCCGTGTCGTCGAGGCGCGTACCCGCGCCGAAGGTCGAGTGCAGGGCCTTGGCCCCCAGGTAGTCGTCGCGGTCGTAGGTGCCGGTGTAGCCGTAGAGGTTGCGGCCCGTGTCGCGCTGGTCGATCTCGTCACCATTCACCGGGTCTTCCTTGAAAAAGGTGAAGTTGGAGAACAGGTCGAAGTAGTAGCGCGAGTAGTACACCTGCTGGCGCAGGGTGGCCTCGTGGGGCAGCACGGTGGTCAGAATGGCGGAGGCGTTGGTGCGGGCCGTGTTGCCGCCCTCGCTGGGGTCGAGGCTGCCGAAGCGCGAGATCAGGCCCTCGCGGACGGCGCGGTCAGGAATCTGTCCGCTGGCATTCCAGCTGGAAGTAAAGTGCGACCCCAGGAGCGTCAGCGAAGTTTTCTCGCTCAGCTGGCCGGTGTACTTGGCGAGCCCGTTGAAGCGGTTAAAGTGCTGCGGATTATCGAAGTACGAATTGGTGAAATTGTACTCGGCGGCCACGTAGGCGCTTTCCGGCCGCTTGCTGAGCAGGTGGTGCGCCCCCAGTACATCGAGCAGCACCAGGGCGCGGTAGGTGTTGAACTGGCCGACCTCCACTTTCGCCTGGCTGCGGTCGAGGCGGGTTTTGGTGCTGAATTCGGCCGCCCCGGCGGTGGCAAAATCGCCGAACCGCGCCGAGTACGGCCCCTTGTACACCTTGAGCTGCTCGACCGTTTCGGGAATGACGAAGTGAAAGTCGGCGTAGCCCTGGCCGTGGGCGTGGCTCACCATGTTCACCGGTAGCCCGTCGATCTGCACCGCAAAGTCGGTGCCGTGGTCGGCGTCGAAGCCGCGCACAAACAGCTGCTCGGCCTTGCCGCCGCCCGCGTGCTGCGCAAGGAAGAGGCCCGGCACCAGTCGCAGCAAATCCTGGGCCGAGTTGAGGGGCCGCAGCGTCTGGTCGAGGTGCGAGATGGCGGCCAGCGTCTGGTTGGGGTCGCGGGGCTGGCTCACCGTTACTTCGGCCAGGTTGAGGCGGGCCGTGGCCAGGGTGAGCGCCACGCCCCGGGCTTCGCCGGCCGCTAGCGTGATAGCTTGATTTTTAGTCCGGTAGCCCAGGGTGCCGGCGCGCAGCGCGTAGGTGCCGGGCTTCAGGCCCGCCAGGCGAAACTGCCCCCGCGCATCGGTCGCCGTGCCGCCCGGCTGGCCCACCAGCGCCACGCTCACGCCCACCAGGGGCTGGCCCGAGAGCGAGTCGGTCACGGTGCCCCGCACCGTCGCCGGGCCCTGGGCGGCGGCCGGGTGCGCGGCGGCCCAGCCCAACAGGCAGCCCCCGGCCCAGGCCAGCTTGGAGCTTAGCACAGAGAAAGTTGGCCGCGCCGTACCGGGTAAGCCAGGGGCTGGCCGGCGGGCACGCCCGGCGGCCGGGGGCCAGCGCAAAAAACGGGAAACTACGCCCCCGGCGCGGCCGGGGGGAGGCGAGGAGTAAGGCATGGTACGACGCGCCTTTCTGCCGAAGGCCGGGACTGTATGAAGCAAGCGGCAGGTCTTCTGACTTCCCCCGCTGCCCGATGGCCTTCCCACCCGCAGCGGGGCAGTGGCGCTAGGTATCGGGCAGCTGGCGAGGGGGTTACAGCAGCGGAGACTGTCCCGGAATTACACCGGATTCCCTTTTAAAAGCGCCCCGCACCGCGGCCGCGCTTACCAAATGCTGGGGCGAAGGTAGGGCTGCGCCGCCAAAATACCGGCGCTAGCCCAGGCCCCGCACGCTCTCGACCAGGGTGTAAATCCCGATGGCGATGGAAAACGCCCCCACCACGTAGTTGAGCAGCCGGAGCGAGGGCTGCCAGCGGCTCGAAAACCGCGCCGCCGAAAAGGCAAACAAACACCCGTAGGTGGTCATCGAAACCAGGATGCCCGCGCTTTGCAGCACGATAATCCACACCGCGGCGGTGGCGTTGCGGGCGGCCAGCGTGAGGGCGATGGTGCAGGCCCCGCCCGTGCCGGCCAGCCCGTGCACCATGCCCACCCAAAACGAGCGGCTGAGCCCCGCCGGCGGGCCGATGGGGGAGGGTACTGTGGTGGGCAAGGGCTTGGGCTTGAGAAAATTGCGCCGAATGGCCAGGATGCCCAGCCAAATCATGAGCGGCCCGATGGCCAGCTCCACCTGCGCGGCGATGTGCAGCGAAAGCGTCGATTTCAGCAGAATAATCAGGCTGGCAAACCCGATGAGCGTGAGCGAGTGGCCCAGCGCCCAGTGCGACGAGCGCCAGATAACGCGCCACAGCCGCCCCGCGCCCTTCTTCTGCTCGGTGGCCAGCACCGCCACGGCCGCCATGTGGTCGGGCTCAAACGAGTGCTGAATGCCCAGCAGCAGCGAATCAAAAAAGAGGGGATTGAGCATGGGCGGGTAGGGGGCGTACCTTGGAAAAAGTCAACTTGGATGAAGCCTGAAAATTGCGCGGTGCGGTGCGCCGGCAACGTGGCCGCGGCGGGAAGGCCGGGCAAACATACTGGCGTGCCGATTGGAGCCGCCGCCGCCGGCCGGTACCTTGCGCCGGCAAGTCGCGCCGCCGTTGTCGCCGGCTGGTTCGGATTTGCCCTGCTAAAAATCTGTTGTACAGCCTGCTTGCTTTGGCTGGTAGCCACCATTCAGCCCTTCCCCCATGCGCGAAATCAAACGCCAACGCGTGCAGCGTGCCGACGGTAAAGCCATCAACCTGGTGCAGCGCCGGGGGCATCTCTCGTACTGCTACAACGCCTGCTGCTGCGGGCGGGTAGACCGGGGCTACGCGGCCGTGCCCGTAGATTTGTACAAAAGCGAGTGGCTGCGGCGCAAGCTGCGCAACACCGTGCACATGACCAAGGGCGGCTGCCTGGGGCCGTGCACCCTGGCCAACGTCGTGACCCTGCTCTTCGACGGCCGCTCGACCTGGTTTCACTCCATCAACAGCGAATGGCAGGTGCTGGCCATTTTCGACTACATCGACAGCCTGGTGGCCGCCGACGGCTACCTCGCCCCGCCCGCCGAGCTGGCCGAGTACGTCTTTCAGTTTTACAGCTGGACCGGGGCCGAAACGGCCGGCGCGGCCGGCCCCGCCGCGCCCGTTGCGGCCGAGGGCATCGCCTTCCTCACCCACGCCGAAACCGACCTGCTGACGCTGCACCGCAGCGTGCAGGAGTTGCCCGCCGACTTTCCCAAAACGGTGGGCCTCAACCTGCTGGCCATCAAGAATGAAACCCACATGGCCCAGCTGCTCGACCGCGAGCTGGCGGCGGCCCGCATTATCGTGCTGCGGGTGCTGGGTCGGCCGAACAGCATCCCCGGCTTCCCGGAACTGGTGCGGCGGGCCAAGGCCCAGGGCCAGCACCTGCTGGTGCTGAGCGGCGCGGGCGACCTGAACCCCGAGCTGGCGGCCGTATCGACGGTGTCGCCGGCGGTGCTGCACGAGGCGCTCGGGTACTTGCAGGCCGGGGGCTACGCCAACCTGACCGCGCTGCTCTACTACCTGGCCGACCACCTGCTGCTCACCGGCTTCGGGTACGAGCCGCCGGTGACGCTGCCCGAGCACGGCCTCTACCATCCCGACCTGCCCGAGAGCCCCGACCTGGGCGACTGGCTACGGCTGCGCGACCCCGCCCGGCCCACGGCGGGTATTCTCTTCTACCGCGCCCACTGGGTGAGCGGCAACCTCGCCTTCGTGGATGCGCTGGTGCGCGAGCTCGATGCCCAGGGCGTCAATGCGTTGCCGGTTTTCACGGCTTCGCTCAAGGCCGTGGAGGCGGCCACGGGCGCGCCGTGGGCGTTCCGCTTTTTCCAGGATGAAAACGGGCCGCTGCTCGACGTGCTACTCAACACCGTCTCCTTCGCCATGAGCGAGGTGAACCCCGACGGGCCGACGGGCGCGGGGTGGTCGGTGGAAGCCCTGCGGCAGCTCGACGTGGTGGTGCTGCAAGCCATCACGAGCGGCATGGCCCGCGGGCCGTGGGAGTCGTCGAGCCGCGGCCTGAACCCGCTCGACACGGCCATGAACGTGGCCCTGCCCGAGTTCGACGGCCGCCTCATCACGGTGCCGATTTCCTTCAAGGAGAAAGGCCGCGAGGCCAGCGGCTACGCGCCCGTGGCCGACCGCGTGGCGCGGGTAGCCGGCCTGGCGCGCCGCTTCGCCCGGCTGCGCCGCGTGCCGAATCCGCAGAAGCGGGTGGCCTTTCTCTTCACCAATTCCAACAGCAAGGCCTCGCAAATCGGCAACGCCGTGGGGCTCGATGCGCCGGCCTCGCTGCTGGCGCTGCTGCACGCCATGCAGGCCGAAGGCTACGCCCTGGGCGAGCTGCCGCCCACCGGCACCGCCCTCATCCACGAGCTGGTGGACCGCTGCTCCTACGACGAAACCTACCTCACGCCCGCGCAGCTGGGCCGGGCCGTGGGGCAGGTCTCGTTTGCGCAGTACGCGCAGTGGTTTGGCGAGCTGCCGGCGGAGTTGCAGCAAAAAATGACCAAGCAGTGGGGGCCGCCGCCTGGTGCCACCTACGTGCACGACGGGCACATCGCGCTGGCCGGCATTGAGCTGGGCAACGCGCTCGTGATGCTCCAGCCGCCCCGCGGCTACGGCATGGACCCCGACGCCATCTACCACCAGCCCGACCTGGCGCCCACCCACCACTACTACGCGCTCTACCGCTGGCTGCGCGACGGCTGGGGGGCCGACGCGCTGGTGCACGTGGGCAAGCACGGTACGCTGGAGTGGCTGCCCGGCAAGGGTATCGGCCTGTCGGAGAATTGCTTCCCGGATGCCTTTCTGGGCGATTTGCCGCTGTTTTACCCCTTCATCCTCAACGACCCCGGCGAGGGCTCGCAGGCCAAGCGCCGCGCCCACGCCACCGTGATCGACCACCTCACGCCGCCCCTGACCACCGCCGACAGCTACGGCGAGCTGGCCCAGCTCACGCAGCTGGTCGATGAATATTATCAAGTCGAAGCGCTCGACCCGGCCAAGCTGCCCCTGCTTCAGCGCCAGATCTGGGACTTGGTTCAGCAAACCAACCTCGACCAGGACCTGGCCGTGCTCCTGCGCCGCGACCACGGCGACCACGTGCACGATTGGGACGACGAGCTGACGCCCGAGGGCGTGCCCGTGAGCCTCGCCGAGATGGACGGCAAGGACGTGGCCCACCTCATCGAAGACATCGACGGCTACCTCTGCGAGCTGGGGGCCGCCCAAATCCGCAACGGCCTGCACGTTCTGGGCCAGGTGCCCGAGGATGAAGCGTTAGTAGACATGCTGCAAGCCCTCACCCGCTTGCCCAACCTGGGCGTGCCGGGCTTGCCGGCCGGGCTGGCGGCGCTGTTCGGCTTCGAGCTGGCTAAGCTGCTCGACGCCAAAGGCCAGAAGCTGGCGACGGTAAGCCCGCCGTTCGAGGCCCTGGCCGGCCGCCCGGTGGTGACGGCGGCCGACGCGCTCGAAGTGCTGGACGAGCTGACGCGCCACCTGCTGCTGGTGTGGCAGCAGCGGCATTTCCAGCTCGCCGCGCTCGACGGGGTGCTGTTCGAAGCCCTCCACGTACCCCCTAGCCAGCCGGGCCTGGCGGAAGTCAAGCAAACCCTGGTCTTCGTGAGCCAGCAGCTGTTGCCCAACCTGGCCCAGACCTACGACGAGATCGCCAACCTGCTGCACGGCCTGGGGGGCGGCTACGTGCCGGCCGGCCCCAGCGGGGCGCCCACCCGGGGCATGGCGCACATCCTGCCCACGGGCCGCAACTTCTACGCCGTGGACCCCCGCGCCCTGCCCTCGCAGGCGGCCTGGGAAGTGGGCCAGCAGCTGGCCCGCGAGGTGCTGGCCCGCCACCTGAAGGAAACCGGCCGCTACCCCGCGAGCGTGGGCCTGAGCGTGTGGGGCACCAGCGCCATGCGCACCCACGGCGACGACGTGGCCGAAATCCTGGCCCTGCTGGGCGTGCGCCCCGTGTGGCAGGCCCAGAGCCGCCGCGTAACCGGCGTGGAGGTGATTCCGCTGGCCGAGCTGGGCCGCCCCCGCATCGACGTGACCACCCGCATCAGCGGCTTTTTCCGCGATGCCTTCCCGCACCTCATCGAGCTGCTCGACGAGGCCGTGCAGCTCGTGCTGGCCCTGGATGAGCCGCTGGAACTGAACTTCGTGCGCCAGCACTACCTGCGCGACCTCGCCGCGCTGCACGCCCAGGACGTGCCCGCCGAGGAAGCCGAGCAGCGCGCCGGCTACCGCATCTTCGGGGCCGCGCCGGGCAGCTACGGGGCGGGCATCCTGCCGCTCATCAACGAGAAAAACTGGCAGGGCGACGCCGACTTTGCCCAGGCCTACGTGAACTGGGGCGGCTACGCCTATACCCGGGCCGCCAGCGGAACCGACGCCCGCCCCGAGTTTCGGCAGCGGCTGGCGGGCGTGGAGGTGGCCCTGCACAACCAGGACAACCGCGAGCACGACATCTTCGACAGCGACGACTACTTGCAGTTTCACGGGGGCATGATTGCCACCATCCGCAGCCTCACCGGCCAGCAGCCCCGGCACTACTTCGGCGACACCCAGGACCCCGCCCGCCCCGCCGTGCGCGACCTGAAGGAGGAAACCCTGCGCGTGTTCCGCTCCCGCGTCGTCAACCCCAAGTGGCTGGCCGGTATTCAGCGCCACGGCTACAAGGGCGGCCTGGAGCTGACGGCTACCGTGGACTACCTCTTCGGCTACGACGCCACGGCCAACGTCGTGGATGACTGGATGTACGAGAAAGTGGCCGAAACCTACGCGCTCGACGCCGCCCTGCAGGAGTTCTTTGCCCAGAGCAACCCGTGGGCGCTCAATGCCATTGCCGAGCGCTTGCTGGAAGCCGCGCAGCGCGGCCTGTGGGCCGCGCCCCCGCCCGAAATGCTGGCCGCCTTGCAAGCGGTGTACCTGCAGAGTGAAACGCTGCTGGAGGCGAGGAATGAGTAGCTGGTCAGGGGAGCTAGCGCACTTCGCAGGTCCGTGCATCCTTTTACGCTATCCGAGCGTGAGCGCCTCACCCCCCGGCCCCCTCTCCGAAAAAGGAGAGGGGGAGCTTGCCGACTACCTAACAGTTGCCTTACGCGAGCGAGCGGTCGGCTCCCCCTCTCCTTTTTCGGAGAGGTGGCCGGGGGGTGAGGCGCTCACGTATGGGTCGCAATAAGGTGTACACTTACCCGGAACCACTCTAACTTAGAACAACCTGTAATCCCCCGACGCTTCTACCAAAACAGCCCCACCCCATGAATTACCCCTTCGCCGCCCTGGTCGGCCAAGACGCGCTGAAGCAAGCCCTGCTGCTGTGCGCCGTAAACCCCACCCTGGGGGGCGTGCTGCTGCGCGGCGATAAGGGCACCGCCAAAACCACCGCCGTGCGCGGCCTGGCCGCCGTGCTGCCGCCCATCCTGGCCGTACCCGGCTGCCCGTTTAATTGCGAGCCGGGCCAGCCGGCCGACCTGTGCCCGGCCTGCCACCGGCCCGACGCCGGAACCCAGGAAGTAGCCGCCCCCTTCGTCAACCTGCCCCTGGGGGCCACCGAAGACCGCGTGCTGGGCAGCCTCGACCTGGAGGGGCTGCTGGCCGACCGCCAAAAGAAGCTGCAACCCGGCCTGCTGGCCGCCGCCCACCGCGGCGTGCTTTACATCGACGAGGTAAACCTGCTGCCCGACCACCTGGTCGACGTGCTGCTCGACGCGGCGGCCACGGGCCGCAGCACCGTGCAGCGCGAAGGCCTGGCCGTGAGCCACCCGGCGCAGTTTACGCTCATCGGCACCATGAACCCCGAGGAAGGCAATCTGCGCCCGCAGTTTCTCGACCGCTTCGGGCTGCTGGTAGACGTCGCGGCCCCGCGCGACGTGGCCGAGCGCACGGAGGTCGTGCGCCGCCGCATTGCCTTTGAGCGCGACCCGGTGGCCTTTCAAACCCAGTGGCAGCCCGCGCAAGCGGCCGTGCGGCAGCAGCTTCGGGCGGCCCGGCAACTGCTGCCCAGCGTGCAACTGCCCGAGGGCCTGCTGACGCTCATCAGCCAGCTGTGCACCGAGCTGGGCGTGGCCAGCCTGCGGGCCGACATCGTGTTGTATAAAACGGCCCTGACCCTGGCCGCCCTGGCCGGCCGTACTACCGTAACCGCCGCCGACGTGCGCCGCGCTGCCGAACTCGCCCTGGCTCACCGGCGGCGGGCCCAGCCCTTCGACAGCCCCGGCCTCCCCGCCGAAGCGCTGGACGAGCTGCTGCAGCAGGCGCCCGATACCCCCGCGCCGCCCCCGCCGCCCGCCCCGGCTAGTACTCCGGCTTCGCCCAGTGCCACGCCTTCCGCGCCCGGGAAGGCGGCCCCGGCCGAGGAGGCTTCGCCGGGCGCTCCCCCGGAGGTAGCTCCCGAACAAGTAATTGCCGCCGGCCGGGCCGCGCCCACCCGGCCCCTCGCGGTGGAGGCCGCCCCGCCCGCGCTGCCGCCCCCGGGCCGGGCCACCGGCCCGCGCGGGGCTAGCGTGGCCGCTGCCCGGGGCCACTACGTGCGGGCCGTGCCCGACCAATCCCCGTCGGAGCTGGCCCTGGAGGCCACGGTGCGCCAAGCCGTGCTGCGCGACCCCGTGACCGTCCACCTCACCCGCGACGACCTGCACCAGAAAGTGCGCCGCGGCAAGACCGGGACCTTCCTGCTGCTCGTGGTCGATGCCTCCGGCTCGATGAGCGCCCACCGCCGCATGGAGGCCGTGAAGGGGGCCGTGCTCGGCCTGCTCACCGAGGCCTACCAGCAGCGCGATACGGTGGCCGTCATCGCCTTTCGGGGGATAGAAGCGCAGGTGCTGCTGCCGCCCACGCGCAGCGTGGCCGTGGCCGAAGCGGCCCTGCGCACGCTGCCCACGGGCGGGCGCACGCCGCTGCCGCACGCCTTGCAGCTGGCGGCGCAGCTGCTGGCGCGAGCTGATTATCCAGCTGACTTACAGCCGCTGCTCGTGCTGCTGAGCGACGGCAAGGCCAACGTACCCCTGCCCGGGGGCGGCGACGCCGGCCAGCAAACCCAGCAGCTCGCCGCGCAGCTGCGCCCGCTACGGATCCCCACCCTGGTCCTCGACACCGATACCGGCTACCTGCGCCTCGGCAAGGCGGCCGAGCTGGCGGCGGCGCTGGGCGCGCAGTACCTGCCGCTCGACGAGCTATCGGCCACGTCGCTGACCAATGCCATCCTAACCATTAGTAGTCAACCCCTGACCTAAAAAACCGGCTGTCCTGAGAGCAGCCGATGTAACCCCAAGCTCCAGCTTGGGGAGGCGTCCGGATACGTTCACCAGACGCCTCCCCAAGCCGGAGCTTGGGGTTACACCCACCGGCGGAGACACCCGCCGCCGAAGCAGCAAAACCCCGCAGCCTACCCCGCGAAGCCGTTGTACATCCACAGCAAGCCCACGGCTATCGATACGACGCCGACGGTAGCGTTTATGAGCTTAAATACTACTTGGTTGCGCTCGATAAACCGCGATACCGAAAAGGCCATCACGCAGCTGTAGGCCGTCATGGCCAGGACGATGCCGACGCTCTGCAAAGCGATGATGCCGAGGGCGGTGCGGGTATCCTTGGCCGCCAGGGTGAGGGCCACGGCGCAGGCCCCCCCGGTGCCCGCCAGCCCGTGCAGCATGCCCACCCAAAACGAGCGGCTGAGCACGTTCATGGCGATTTCCTCGCCCTGGCTGCCGTGCAGGTGCAGGGCGTTGGTCAGGTGCGCGTGCTCGGCAAATTTCTTGTGCTCGGCCATCAGCTGCTTGAGCTGGTGATTGCGCCGAATGGCCTCCCAGCCCAGCCAAATCATAATCGGCCCCACGGCCAGCTCGGCCCAGCGCGACAGGCTGAGCGGCAGCGCCGAGCGCAGCAGCAACGCCAGGGCGCTGAAGATGATCAGCGTGAGCGAGTGGCCCAGCGCCCACTGCGACGAGCGCCAAATTAGCTTGCCGTAGCCCGTATTGTAGCGCTTTTTTTCGGTGGCGAGTACCGACACGGCCGCCATGTGGTCGGGCTCAAACGAGTGCTGCACGCCGAGCAGCAGCGAATCAAGCAGGAGGGGGAAGAGCAAGCGGGGGAGGGGGAAGAGGTAAGAATGAAGTAAGGGCCTGTACTACAGATGCGTCGTGCAGATTTTAGCTTGTCATTTTTTAGGTTGTCCTTGCGAGCGCAGCGAAGCAATCGCACCCAGACGAGCCGCTTAGGTGCGATTGCTTCGCTGCGCTCGCAAGGACATTTTTTAGGTGCGCAGTCATTAGCATAGACAGCTAAAAATCAAATTCATACGTAATAAACTGCTCGGTAGCGTCCATCAACACCAGCCGGCACGGCCGCGTGCCCGTGACGGTGCTAATGGTGGCGTAGCAGTGCCGGGCCAGCACCGCGTAAAACGGCTCCGTGGCCGCGAAGGGAAATAGTTCGGTAAGGCCGCTGGCGAGGGTAAGCCCCGCAATGGCGGCGCACCGCCCGGCCGGGTAGCCGGCCTCGGCGGCCAGGGCGGCCACCCAGGCGCGGTCCCAGCTCGACTGGCCGCTGTGGGTGTTGAGGGCTCCCTGGGCGAGCTTCACGGCCTTGCCCAGCATGATGCCCATTGTGAAGGAAGCCAGGGCGGAGCCGGCAATTTTTTCCAGCGTCTCGCCGATCCAGTTGCCGTATTGAATGAAGCCCACGGCCGGCAGGTGCGCAAAGAGCTGGCGCAGCAGTTTTTCGCTTTTGCCGCCCGAGTTGATGACCACTTCCGTCAGCCCGTTGGCCAGGGCCACGTCGATGCCCTGCACGATGCTGGCCACGTAGGCTTCGGCCGAAAAGGGCTTCACGATGCCGGTGGTGCCCAGGATGGAAATGCCGCCCACAATGCCCAGCCGGCCGTTGAGGGTGCGCTGGGCCAGCTGGTCGCCCCCAGCCACCGCCACGCTGATGGCGACGCCAACCCCCGCCGCGCCTTCGGCCGCCAGCACCTCGGCCACGGCGGCCCGCATCATCTGGCGGGGCACGGGGTTGATGGCCGGCTCGCCCACCGCGATGGCGAGGCCCGGCAGGGTAACCGTGCCCACGCCCGCGCCGGGCAGGAAGGTTACCTCCCCGGTGTCAGTGAGCGAAACCGTGCTGCTGATTTCGGCCCCGTGCGTCACGTCGGGGTCGTCGCCGGCATCTTTGAAGGTGGCGCAGCGGGCCTGCCGGGCGTCGTACGCGCAGTTGTGCAGCGCAAATGCCACGGCCTCACCGCCCGGCAGCGTAATGACGACTTCCGCTACCGCTTCCTGCCGCAGCAGCGCCCGCAGGGCGGCCTTGGTGCAGGCCGTGGCGCAGGCCCCGGTGGTGTAGCCCGAGCGCAGAGGTCCTTCAGGAACCGGCCGTAAGCCCATGCCGGTGAGAGTTTAATGCAGTTTCTAAGTCGGTGTACACCTTTGGGAAAATTAAAAATTAAAAATGAGAAATTAAAAATTTAAGTTAAATAATATTAAGTTTTTAATTTATCATTTTTAATTCTTCATTTTTAATTCTTCATTTTTAATTCTTCATTTTTAATTCTTCATTTTTAATTCTTCATTTTTAATTCTTCATTTTTAATTCTTCATTTTTAATTCTTCATTTTTAATT
>CAJYPK010000042.1 GCA_913776615.1 uncultured Hymenobacter sp. | reverse complement strand
TTGTCCTGCCCGCGCCCACCTTTGGTCCCTTCTCGGCCCGGCAGCAGCGGCGCAATTCGACCCCACTGCGCATCCGTCAACAAATAGTCCATGCCCAAACATAACCACTACTGTTAACACTTCCTAGGGCCGCAAAGCTAGGGAATACGTTAAGAAATAGGCCTTGTTACTGCTTCTTTACCCGATTTTCAATGAAAAAACTGGGCTTTTGCTTAATTAATACCCTGCATGAAAAACCAAGTACCAATCAATCTAAGTTACATGCAATAATGTAGCCGCATCGGGATTGAATAAAACGTCAAGGGGCAGTGAAAAGCACAGGTGTTTCTGGCTAACGCTGATATTCCGCCCAGCTAATGACAGGCAAGATAGGTAGCATGTACAAGCTCGGAGTGCTTGTCGAGGCGGGCGCGCATGAGCTGGTAGTGCTGCTGCAGACTGGTCAACAAGTCTTCGGCCAACTGCGGGACCGTGCGCACTTTTTCTATTATACTCGTCACAGAGTGGTCTGCGAAGGGAATAGGTGAAAGTTGAGCGTTAGCAGGGCCGCGAGGTCATGCCCAAACTCGTCGAGCCGGTCAAAGAAGCCGAGTACGGCTTGGCGGAATGCGCCCTTAGTACGATAAAAACAGGGGTTGATAATCTTCTGTCGGAGGAATTTCCACAGCCGCTCCATTAGGTTCAGGTTGGGGGAATAGGGCGGCAGAAACACCTGAACCAGGGGCTTATCGCGCAGCCATTCAGTCAACTCCCGGTTACGATAGTAGCGCGCATTATCACAGATGACGTAAATCGGCTGCTCGCCTGGGTGGGCAGCTAAGAGCTTTTCGTACAGGCTCTTCGTGCTCTGTGCGTTCACACAGTCGGTTTCGTGCAGGTGCACCTGGGTGGGGCAGTGGGCATTGACGGCCGCGTTCAGGTTGACCCGCTCCCGCCCGCTGACCGTGGGCAGCGGACGAGGCTGGCCGGTGCGGGTCCACACCCGGGTGGAGCGCGTGTTGTGGGTCGGATGGGCCGCGTCAGCAAAATAGACCACCGCCTGCCCGGCCGCGGCCTGGACCAGCAGCGGTTGCAACTGTTCCGCCAGGAAAGCGGCCTGCCGGAGGGGGGCCGCTTCACAGGGCACGGGGGTGGTGAGCTTGTAACTAAAGCCCAGCCGGTGTAAAAGTTGCGTCAGGCCCGAGACGGAATAATCAACGCCCCAATAGCGCCGCAGCCACACGCCAAGCGCCCGTACGTCGGTGTAGAGCGTCTGCTCGACTTCCCGGCTCAGGGCCGCCAGCCCGGCCGAAGGCAGCAGCCCCCAATAGCCGGGGGCCTCGTGCACCAGGTACTTTTCCTGCCCCAGGCGCTGCCAGGCCTGGGCGTACCGGTAGACCGTGCCATCGTCCAGCCCCAGGTCGTCGGCAATGCTGCCGGCTGAGCGGCCCTTATCCAGTAGCAGAATCACCGTCACCTTGACGTAGCCTGCGTCGTCACGCTGCTGCTTTTGCAACTGCCGCAACTCTGTACGCTCCGATTCGCTCAACGATAAGTTCATGCACCAAACTACTGCTTATTTTCGCTTTGCACTTCACGACGAGTTTAAGACGGTCTATATGAGGCCAATTGTCTATTTTTTTCGATTAAGCCGCGAGTTTTGTTATTTTTTTTCGATTAACAGCTATTGGGAGCACCTAATAGCCGGATACCCAATGATAAAGCATGCCTTTCTTAGCAGACTCTAAAAGTCGATAGGAGTCTTCTCAGAAGCCGGAAAGGGCGTGATGTCCGTTTGCCTGGTGCTTGGAGCACGTGATGAGGCCTCTTCCTACCAATAGCAGTTCGGGGAGTATCCTCGAAAGCCAAGCCGAGGAAATCCAGCTGCTTGAGCCAATCGTGAGCCAATTCATCTATTAGAAAAAGTGCTTCCAGAGCACTCATTCAATGAATTACCCTTGGATGTGGGCTCGCGGTGAGCCAATCATGAGCCAATCAATCGGTACTCCGTTCCCGCGCCGCGGGTCCCGGTTTTCTGCAGGTAACCACCCTTCTCCAACTCACCCAGGTAGCGGGTGGCCGTGGGTTTGCTCACGCCCAGCTGCTGCTGCACCACGGTGTTGGTGACGCTGCCGTGCTGTCCGGCGTAGAGCAGTACCGGAACCAGGTCCGCGCGCACACCCTGCTGCTGCCAGTAGGCCGGCGAGTACTCGGCGAAGGCCACCACAAACCCCGACGCTTCGAAGTAGAAGCGCGGGGCCGGTAGGTGGACGGCTCGGCACTCATTCAATATTTTCAGGGTACCCCGGCCCCAGGATTCGATGTAGCCGGCGCGGAACAGTGTGTTGGCTACGTCCGGGTTGAAGGGCTTGGACGGGTGCTTACGCAGCAGGTTCTCCACCGTCCAGCTGTCGGGCAGGTGGCCCTCGTTCCAGAACTGCAGCTGGTGCTCATAGACGCTAATCTGCACGGGGGTGCCGCCGCTGTAGTCTTTGTGGGCCAGCGCGTTGAGCAGCGCCTCGCGCAGTGCGGCGGTGGGGAATGGGGACTCTTCCAGGCGGCTGGCCCCCTCGTAACGCACCTGGGCCTTGGTGTACTTGGTCTGCAGCAAATCCAGCGTGCGCTCTACCTGCAGTAGCAGCGGCCCATGCACCTCGTCCTGGTAGCGCAAATCGTCGTCGGTGGCAAAGAAGCCGATTTTGACGTAGGCCCCGGTGATAAACTTCTCGGGCGTGGGGTGAAACAGCAGCACCGCCGCCCGCTTCAGGTAGTCGCCATCAACCAGGTTTAGGTTATCGAGCAGCGCCTCGTTGCCATCATGCAATACCTGCTCATCCACGCGCCCGCTTTTGGCAGCGCGTTGGCGGAACAGGTCGAAGGCCTCGGCCGACAAATCGCCCGTCGTGACGCCCGGCACCGGCACACCGTCCCAGCGCTTGCCTTGTTTTTGCAGCAGAAACGCGCTCAGGGCCGGGCCTTTGAGTTCCTGCTTGGTGCTGCCGCTGCGGTAGTGGTACTGCCCCCGGTAGCTGATGGGGTAAGGATAGGGCTCGACGACGATTTCCAGATACTCCAACCCACCTTCCTCGTGGCGGTTGACCTCCACCAGAATGCCCATCAAATCGCGCACCTGGTTGGGCAAATCTTCCAGCAGCTTACGGATGTTGGGCAGGCCCACTACTTGGCCATTATCGTTCTTACCGATGAAGATGCGCCCACCCTGCGCGTTAGCAAAGCCGCAAATCCACTTGAAGTATTCTTCCCGCCAGGATTCTTTCCACTCAATGTTCTGCTGTTCGCGGGGGGTACTCATGGGTGACGTAAACGGGGTGGTGACTAAGGAATGTTGCGCTACTAATTGGCGGGCAAGTTACCTAAATCCGAATCGCTTGAGATGCGGCCTTCCGTGGCCGACAGTCGTGGCAACCTGTTTTCAGGCGGGTGCCGACGCTGTTTGGTTACTTACTCCGAAGTTGTTGCATTTGTGCCTCCAGCTTCTGCAGACGGTCATTTACCGCATTAGCATCGGCATTCGCCTGGAAAGCGAAGTAGGTTGCAATCATTGTCACAACCAAGCTGAAGGCGGCTACCCAGGCACTGATTTTTGCAATCCGGGTGCTGCTCACGGAAGCGGCAACGCCCTGCCGGTTCAATTCAAACTGCTCGTCTTCCCGTTTTCGCTGCTGCTCCTGCTGCTCTACTTGTTGCTGAATATAGGACCAGTAGCCCCCCGGGCTCTGGGCGATGCTTTGCCCCTTCGTGGTTAGTTCAGAAAGATGATTCTGGTTCGGCCCGTCTGCATTTCGGACCAAGCCTTCTGCTTGCATAACATCGCGCAGGAATCGGCCGTCCTCTTTCGAAATGCCAAGTTCTTTGTTGCCATCATAGAGGAATAGCAAGCCGGGATTTCCATTAACTCCAATCAGCATTTGGGCCAGGATGTCATGGATAACTTTCCGTTGTGCGAGGGAAACAATCATAAGGAAAAGAGTCAACAGGTTCCGTTCAAAATTACAGCGGCGCTCCCGCGCTCAAGGGCTCAGTGCTGCCGACTAGCTAAAGCGTATTACATACACGCTAGCGATGCCGGTATCCGGTGAGACACGTTTCCTGCCGGTAGCGCTGTCGCCCAATTCCAGTGGACGGCGCGCGGCTGCTCCGGCAACAGTTTTAAAGTCCATCCAGTCCAACGGGCGAGAAGAGTCCAAAAGGAACATTTCAGGGCCGTGGGAAGAAAACCAACATTGTAAACTGTAAAAGTAAATGAGCATGATTCACCTTAGTGAGACGCTTTTCGGTCCAAGTAGTTGAGCATACGGTAGGAGTTAATAGGTCTTAGTTTGCTATTTGGTACAAGTGCGTGAGCATATTTGCCTCATAGACAGCTTAATTTGCTGGCAATCCGTCTGCTTAAGCAGTCCCAGCTGTGTTCTCAACTCCCAATCAGCTATTCCGGCAGCCATGCATGCACATCTCGTGTTACTCAACCTAACTGTTGGCTCGCAGTGCCACTATCAAAACCAACTGGTTCATATCCGTAAAATACCGGACGTGCTTACGGCTGTCATTCAATACGAAGACTCTGGTGCCCTCGCTGTTGTTCCAATTGAGGCGTTGCAGCCGATAACAACGGCTAGTCGTGAGCCAATGGATACATTCGTTCACATGGGAGAGGAAGCCTATTCCAAAGCGCAGCGTAGACTGGAAATCTTGCAACCTCTTCTGACCGGCAAGGTGACGGCCGCTAGGGTGGCTGAGGTTGCGCTTGCAGAGAAAATAGGTAGTTCAACACTACGGCGATGGCTTACCCTGTACCGCAAAGAGGGTTCCGTTCTCGCACTAGTGGAAAAGACTCGTACCGGTGGAAAAGGCCGCTCACGGCTTGACCCGGAAGTGGAAGCGGCTATCAAACAAGTAATTATTGATGAATACCTCACTAAACGGGAGAAAGCTCCAGCACATGTCTATGATGTGTTAAAGACTAGATTACACGGTAAAAATGTCAAGCTACCTACGGATAAGACACTACGCGCACGCATCGCGGCATTAGCTCCACAATTGAAAGTAGAACGCCGATTAGGCTGGAGAACCGCGAAGGAGCAATTTGCACCTGTACGACCTAATACATTAGAAGCCCCACACCCGCTAGCGGTTGTACAATTAGACCACGCCCTGCTCAATATTGTGTTGGTTGATGAGAAGACGCGGCTACCCATGAGTCGCCCTTGGCTGACTATTGCCACCGATATGTTCTCGCGCATGGTAGTAGGTATACATCTCGCGTTCGAGGAGCCGGGTGCAGGAGGCACTGGCTTGTGCTTGGCTCATAGTATTTTACCAAAGGAGACATGGCTTAGCGAACGAGGCATACAGGGAGAGTGGCCGTGCTGGGGAGTAATGGAAACGCTGCACTTAGATAATGCCCGAGAATTTCACGGTACAATGCTGCGGCGTGCTAGTGAACTTTACAAAATCAGGTTATCGTACCGTCCGCCCAGACGACCAGAATATGGGGGGCATGTAGAGCGATTAATCAGAACCGTTAAATTCAATGTGCGTCAACTTGCTGGTGCTCTTAATGTGCGGGCACGCGGGCGTCATAGGCTAGTTGTCACCGGGCGGCCCACCTTCTCCCTACCCGAGTTAGAATGCTGGCTAGCTACATATCTGGTGAATGTGTATCATCACCGGGAACATAAAAGTTTGGGTATCAGCCCATATGAATGTTATCAGCTAGGTATCATTGGTAGCCCAGGCAAGCCCGGCATTGGTCACCCTCCGCGGTATCAGGACGAGAAACAGGTGCGGTTAGATTTTATGCCATTTGTGAAGCGGTCAATTCAACGCTATGGCGTTCGTATTGACCATCTCCATTATTATTCAGAGGTATTACGTCCGTTTATTCATAGCCAGCAGGCTGGCGACAAACGGAGCTGGGAGCAATTCGTCTTCAAAAGAGACCCACGAAATATAAGTGTCATTCATTTTCTGCACCCCACGACGCAGCGCTATCATGACATACCTCTGGCGGATATGAAAAGACCGGCAATCTCACTGTGGGAGTATCGAGAACTGGTACGGCGGGAACTAGACCGTAATCCCGACCGCAAACGATTAACAGCAGATAGAATTTTTAAAGGACTAACCCGGTTAAAAGAAATAGAGGAGGAAGCTGTTCGTAAAACGGGTAAGGTCACGAAAGCAGCTCGTCGTCTGCGCCAAGTAGCTGCTTCTCAGCAAAAGTCTGATATATCGACAGCACAGGTCCTACCTGCTGCTACCGCCAACATCTTACCAGTTGCTTCGACTCCTCCTATACCCTTTGCAGCACCAAAGACTGCGAAAACTACTGTATACTTCGCCAACGCACTGCCTTTCGATGATTTGTATGATGGAGCATCTGACAGTTGAAACGGCAAAATGGCTTGACAAGTCCAATGAAGAGCGCATAGCTGCTATTCGCAAGGAGAAATGGGTAGGCCATACCCAAGCGAAACGTATTTTGACGCGCTTAGCCGAACTGCATCATTACCCGCCGGTTGACCCGGACGCAAATAATTTGTTACTAATTGGTGAACCAGGCAGTGGCAAAACGGGGCTCATGCGCTATTATGCAAAGGCGTATCAGCCTTCTATACAGGAATATAAACTTCACTGGCCCATTGTTTTCATTCAATTAGTTGATGGCCCAAAGGAGCAGTTCTTATATGAGGCTATTTTGCAGGCATTACAAGCAACTTATGCCCCACGAGCAAGCATAAGTGATAAGCGCCGTCAGGTTCTTCACTTGTTGAAGTTTAATCAAGTAAAACTGCTATTTATAGATGAAGTTCACCAGATGCTGCTAGGTAGCGCCCTGCAGCAGCGCAGCTTTTTGGCCGGACTCAAGTCGCTGTGTAATGAGGCTAGCGTTCCTTTAGTGTGTGCTGGGGTAGAATCTGCTCACAACGCGATGTGTTTAGATGAGCAGGTTGGTCGACGTTTTGAAATTGCGCGTTTGCCACAGTGGACGATGAATCAAGAGTTTGTCAATCTACTGAAAAGCTTCGAACTCTTATTAGCACTCAAAAAGCCTTCTCACCTAACTGAACCTGCATTAGCCTTTAAACTTCTAGAATTGAGCAGAGGTAGTATCGGGCGTTTGAGCCGCATTTTGAAACTGGCTGCAATTCACGCCGTTCAAAGTGAAGAAGAACGTATTACATTACAGGGACTCCAAAGTATGCATGTTTTCCCTCTAGCGGATGAATCATAACCTTGTCTTTAGGGGGCTTAAAAGGCCTCGCCGGCAAACTCCCTCACAGTGTAGTGGTGTCATTAGGTATATTGAAAACACACTTGATTTTAATAGCTAACAGAATTATTCTGAGAAGCAAACCTGGGAAGCTTGCGAATTATGCAACTATGATGCATAAAATTTTCTTTCTATTGGATTGCCTCACTCAGAGAAAAAGAGCATAAGTATTTAATATATCATTTATTACCTCAACTCTTCTCCTTCTGGTATAGGCTGTCTAGATTCTTCATGGCGCGCCAAGTAGAGGGCCAAGGCCTTATTTAGAATAGCCACTTGCGAATTCGCACGTCCGGGTTGCCAGTAAGATAGATTGCGCAACCTCTGCCAGTTCTCTTCGCTGAGCATTGTAGTAACTTGCCTTGTGAATGGAGGATACTGGCCGATGGGAGCGTCAACTTCCGTCATTTGGCTCTCTGAATCGGAGATTGCCAAGCGGCTTATAATCAAACGTACCTGTACCGGCTCGGGAAGCAAGGATAATGCTGCGGGCTGAATAATATAGGTTGTTTCAACGTGGTCACGGTTTGACACAGCTTAAGAAAAATTGTGGTAAGAAGGTCAAGTATAGCTGCCGCACGGCTCCGCAAATTACGCATTTTGTAGACTATTGACAACAACAAGTGCATCATAATGCACCGGTAGTTTGCCACTTCTATGAGTGGCGACCCGGTTAAAGTATTTGGATTGGTTGTCAGAGAATTACGCCAAAGGCTCAACTGGTCGCAAGAAATATTGGCTGAGGAGACCGGATTAGACCGCACTTTTATATCGCAACTAGAAACAGGTCGTAAGCAACCCTCGTTACTTACCATTTTTCGTTTGGCTCGTTCTTTTCAAGTGGAATCTTCTGACTTACTTCGCCAAGTAGAGGATAGGTTACAGGCGGCCGACTGATGAGGTAGCAATCGCTGCGGCAACTTGTCCTGCGCCAGCAAGCACATATTCTTAAATGAGTGGGTTGAGATTAAGCGCTAGGGCATGAACGGACTCGTTTTCGTCCCGCAGGTCACGCAGTTGTTCGATTATAGCTCAGCGATTTTTCCACTCGGCCATCTGCTATACATTAGGCAACTCCGTAATCCGCACCAATACCTGCAACAGTTTGACTGGGAGTCTATCCAGGGCTTGCCACAAGTGGGAAAGGTGAGGTGGTCCGGTTACACTGGGCAGATTAGAGCACTACGTTGAAGTTGCTGTCAATGAACGTAGAACCGAGTATCGGCGCAAAGCGACGGAAGGCTGTCCCCATTCCTACCGATTGAGTAACACAGGCCATGTCAGTTGCACAGTGGCGGGTAGCTACGCAGAAGCGTTGTTTAGTCTGTATAGCAGCCCAGCTACAAGACGGAGCCAGCATCAGGGTCAGGTGAACGTCTGCCTAGACAGGAACAGCAATCGAATTGAGCTAAAAGGCATTCAGTAAAAATATTTTGTTATGTCGCAAACTTACGTCATACTGTGACGTAAGTTTGCGACATACTTCTTATCAATACGTCCGTGACTTACGCCAAAACCGCCGCTTTTACCGAGGAACAACAGCAGCTTGCTCGCGTGGCCAAAGCGCTGGCGCACCCGGCCCGTGTAGCCATCATCCAGTTTTTGGCCGCGCAAAAAACCTGCATTTCCGGCGATATCGCCGCTGAGCTGCCCCTATCGCGCACCACCGTTTCGCAGCACCTACAGGAGCTAAAGGCGCTCGATTTGATTCGCGGCGAAATCGACGGGCTCACTGTCTGCTACTGCCTCAATACCGAGCTGCTACACCAGGTACACCAGCAGTTTACCGCCTTTTTTCTGGAAGCTACTACCGGTGCGGTCTGCGGCCCGGATGAAGCCTGTGCGTGCTAAGCAACCCGCCCCATTACTCTGATTCTCATTTCCAACCTCATAACACACCGCCATGAAAATTTCCGAAATCAAGCAGGCCTTGGCCGAAGTAGAGGCCGTTAATTTTCGCCTCCCAACGGGCGAGTACCTGCCCGCGCACTTCCACGTCACTGAAGTGGGGCTGGTCAGCAAGCACTTCATCGACTGTGGTGGGGTAGAGCGCCATGAAACCGTGGCCAACTTCCAGCTCTGGGAAGCCGGCGACTACGACCACCGCCTGGCCCCCTCGAAATTCCTGCATATTCTGGACTTATCGAAAAAAATCCTGGGTAGCGAAGACCTGGACATCGAGGTGGAATACCAGCAGGCCACCATCGGCAAATTCGGGCTCACGCGCGACGGTAATGACTTCGTGCTGACCGCCAAGCAAACGGCCTGCCTGGCCCAGGATGCCTGCGGCATTCCGGACGCACAGCAGTTTGCCTTGCCCCAGTTGCAAATGGCCGGCGGCTGCACGCCGGGCGGCGGGTGCTGCTAACACGGCCCTGCGGCGCATCCCGAGCGGGGTGCGCCGCTTGACTTATCCCACCTCTCCTCCCAATTTCGATGACAATTACCTTTTTCTCTGACGTGCACGGCAACCTGCCGGCCCTGCAAGCGGTGCTGGCCGATATGGAACGGCGTCGGCCCGACATGATTTTCTGCCTTGGTGACTTGGTCGGCTACGCTCCCTGGCCCAACGAGGTGGTGAACGAGGTACGCCGGCGGGGCATCCCCACGCTGGCCGGCAACTACGACCAGGGCATCGGGCTGGCCAGCAGCAATTGCGGCTGCGCCTACAAAACCGACACTGAAAAAGACCTGGGTGCGCAAAGCATTGCTTATACCAACCACGTAGTAGGCGACGACGAGCGGCGCTACCTGCGCCTGCTGCCCAAGCACATGCGGCTGGACTTTCAGGAGGAACCGTGCACGCTGAGCCTGCTGATGGTACACGGCTCACCCCGCAAAATCAATGAGTACCTGTTTGAGGACCGGCCCGAGGCCAGCTTCCTGCGGGTGCTGCAAGAGGCCAACGCCGACATTCTCCTGTTTGGCCATACTCACAAGCCTTACCACCGCACGTTTGCCTACGAGGTGGCTGGCGAAACCCGCTACCGGCACGCGCTCAACATCGGCTCGGTAGGCAAGCCCAAGGACGGCGACCCACGCGCCGCCTACCAGCTGCTGCACCTCGACGAAAACACTTCCCTCACCGACCCGGCCAGCGTGCGCTCGGAGTTGGTGCGGGTAGCCTATGACGTGGAAAAGGCCGCGCAGGCCGTGGAGGCCTCGCCTTTGCCCAATGAGTATGCCGACATGCTACGCAGGGCCTACTAAAGCCCTCTTTCTAAGCTTACTGGCCCTCTCTGCGGCATGAAATCACTTTCCTTGCTGGTGCTGGTGCTGGCCGGGGCGGCGCTCACGACCCAATCGGCGGTGAACAGCCAGCTACGCGGGGGCCTGCACAGCGTGATGTGGGCAGTGCTCGCCTCCTACCTCGTGGGTACCCTGACAGCCGCCCTGGTGCTGGCCAGCACGCAGGCAACTCCTCCAACCTTGGCGGCAGTGCAGAGCATCAAGTAGTACCAGTGGACGGGTGGGGCGCTGGGTATGGTTTACATCGCAGCCATCGTCTTCGCCTTGCAGCGGGTGGGGGCGGCCTCGCTCTTCGCCCTGGTGGTGACCGGGCAGCTGCTCACGGCATTGCTCTTCGACCAGCTGGGGCTGCTGGGCCTCGTGCGCAGCCCCTTGACCCTGAGCCGGCTGGCCGGCGCCCTGCTGCTAATAGCCGGGGCCTACCTACTTAACCGCAAATAACCTTTCTGTTTATCACTTACTGCTACCGCTCGATGAAGCTCCACCCCATGACCGCTACGCACTGGCCCGCCGTGCGCGCAATCTATGAGCAAGGCATTGCGACCGGCAATGCCACGTTTGAAACGCAGGCGCCCGAATGGGAAGCCTGGGACCGGGCACACCTGGCCCACAGCCGCCTGGTGGCCGTCGATGAGGCCGGCACGATGCTGGGCTGGGCGGCGCTCTCGCCCGTGTCGAGCCGCTGCGTGTACGGGGGCGTGGCCGAGCTTAGCATTTACATCGCCACTGAGGCCCGCGGGCAGGGCGTGGGGCGCCAGCTCCTGCAGGCCCTGATTGCAGAATCAGAGGCCCACGGCATCTGGACGCTACAGGCCGGCACCTTCGAGGAAAACGCGGCCAGCATTGGCCTGCACATGCAGGCGGGCTTTCGCATTGTGGGCCACCGCGAGCGAATCGGTCAGCACCATGGGGTGTGGCGCAACACCGTGCAGATGGAGCGGCGCAGCCCAACTGTCGGCGTCGCTTAACGCAACTATTTATTTCCTATGACAACCCTGAACCAACCCCTGCCCGCCGCTCCAGCGCCCGCGGCGCTGGCGGAAAAGAAACTCTCGGGCCTCGACCGGGGCCTTACGCTCTGGATATTCCTGGCCATGGCGCTGGGCGTCGGGCTAGGCTACTTTGTGCCGGGCATCAACGGGGCCATCAACTACTTCTCGGTCGGTACCGTGAACGTGCCGCTGGCCATCGGCCTGATTCTGATGATGTATCCGCCACTGGCTAAGGTCAAATACGAGCAGTTACCTACCGTCTTCAAAAACACGCGCATCATCGGCCTATCACTGTTTCTGAACTGGATACTCGGCCCGCTGCTCATGTTTTTCCTGGCCATCTGGCTACTACCCGACAAGCCCGAGTACATGATGGGGCTGATTCTCATTGGCATCGCCCGCTGCATTGCCATGGTGCTGGTCTGGAACGACCTGGCCGACGGCAGCCGCGAGTACGCGGCTGGGCTGGTGGCGCTCAACTCCATTTTTCAGGTATTGTTCTACTCGGTCCTGGCCTGGCTCTTCATCACGGTACTGCCGCCCTACTTCGGGCTGAAAGGCTACGCGGTGAACATCGGCATCACCGACATCGCCCAGAGCGTGCTGGTGTACCTGGGCATTCCCTTTGCGGCGGGCTTTCTCTCCCGCGTAGTGCTGCGCCGCCTAAAAGGCAATGAGTGGTACGAGCGGGTGTACCTCCCGGCCATTAGCCCCATTACGCTGGTGGCCCTGCTGCTCACCATCGTGGTGATGTTCAGCCTCAAGGGTGAAACCATCGTGCAGGTGCCGCTCGATGTGCTGCGCATTGCCTTGCCGCTGGCCCTGTATTTCGGCATCATGTTCGTGCTCAGCTTCGTAGCGGGCAAATACCTGGGCGCTGATTACGCTGAGAATACTTCCATTGCTTTCACGGCTACCGGCAACAACTTCGAGCTGGCCATTGCAGTGGCCATAGGTGTATTCGGCCTAAACTCAGGTCAGGCCTTCGCGGGGGTCATCGGCCCGCTGATTGAGGTACCGGCGCTGATTGCGCTGGTCAACCTAGCCTTCTGGTTTCGCCGGCGCTGGTACAGCGGCAAAACGATTTCCTCTGTAGCATAACGCTCGTTTTCTTCATTTTATGTCAGACAAGAAAAATATCCTCGTGCTCTGCACCGGCAACTCCTGCCGCAGTCAGCTGCTGCACGGCTACCTTCAGCAACTACTGGGCGACCAGGCCACTGTTTACAGCGCCGGCGTGGAAGTGCACGGCGTCAATCCGAAAGCCATTCAGGTGATGGCGGAGGACAGCGTAGATATTAGCCAGCACACGAGCAACCACGTGGACGAGTACGCGGCCGTGCCATTCGACTACGTGCTGACCGTGTGCGACCACGCCAACGAGGTGTGCCCGGTCTTTCCCTCGACCGCCAAGAAGCTGCACCACAACTTCCCCGACCCGGCCAAAGCTACGGGCAGCGAGGAGGAGATTATGCAGCAGTTTCGCGCCGTGCGCGACCAGGTGAAAGCTTACGCCCATGACTTTGTGAGCGCGAATCACCTGGCTTCCGTCAGCTGAACGGACGCTAGTAGAAATCCTCGCTATTGTCGCGCGCCATTCCCATACCGTGAGTCGCTTGCTATAGAAAGCCGAATGCTAGTAGCTCAGCTCCCCATCTGGCCCGAGCAGGGTGGGCCGCTCGGGCACCGTGCCATCGGGGCGGGCCCAGGGCTCCAGGGGGGCTAGGGGTAACGTGAGGAGTTGGGCTACGGTCTGGCGGGCCGGGTCGGGGTAAGCGGGCACGCCGATGGTGAGAGCTTGCTGCGGCACGTTCAGGCGCAGGGTACGGTGCAGGCGGTCCCACAAAGTGAGTACGACCCCAAAATTGCTTTGCGATTCGCGGTGCACCACCGAGTGATGGATGCCGTGGGTGCGCGGGGTCACGACCAGCCGGACCAGCTGGCGCTCCACGGCCAGCGGCAGCCGCCAGTTGCTGTGGTGAAAGGCCGTGCCGGCCTCAAATACCGCCTCGTAGGCTAGCACCGTGGCTGGCCGGACGCCCAATAGCGCCGGCAGCCCGGCCCGGTACGGGATACTGGCCAGCATCTCGCCGAAGTGGTAGCGCCAAGCCGTGGTGAGGTCCATGTCGAGGTCATTGTGGTGCACGCGGTGCAGCCGCCACAGCAGCGGCGAATGCAGCAGCCGGTGCCAACTGTAGCCTAAGTAGTCGAGCACCAGCACTTCCAGCACCAGGCGCACGGGGGCCGGCAGGCGGGCCAGCTGCCGGGCAGGGTAGCGAGGGGCCGCTAGTTGCGCCAGGCCCACCATCGCGGGCAGCAGCGTGAGGCGGGCGGCGGGCAATGAGGGGCCTGCCAGCAGGGCATTGCGCCGCCAACGCTCCGGGCGGGGGCGCGTGCGCTCCCGCAGCGGGTGGCGGATTTCGAGCAGTAGCAGTCCCAAGCCCACGAGAGCTAGCGCCGGCGCGGCCCATTGGTCGAAGCGCTTGAGGAGAGGGTGCGAAATTGAAAAAAGCGGCATAAAGGCTACGTAAGCAGGTGAAACACAATACCCAATCGGCAAGTAAGCCGCTCGACTGCACAACGTGCCTCCGACTCCGGCGTATCTACCAGCGCTGGGCAAACCACAGGTATTGTTGAGCCTGGCGGGTATACGTATGTTTTTTCCCTTGGCGCCAACCGGCACTAGCGTAGGCTCTGGATGCCCAGCAAATACCCCGCTGACGGTCAGCATTATCATTCCCACCTACAACGAGGCGGCCGCTATTACGGCCCTGCTCGGCTACCTTGGCCCAGCGACGGCCGGCGCGCCGGCCCTGGAAATTTTGGTGGTGGACGGGGGTAGCACCGACGCCACCGGGTTCCTGGCCCGACAGGCCGGGGCCATTGTACTCGCTAGCCCCCGCAAGGGCCGCGCTGCGCAGCTCAACTACGGCGCGCAGCAGGCCCGGGGCGAGGTGTTGTATTTTCTGCATGCCGACTCCTACCCGCCGCCCGGTTTTTTGGCCGAGGTGCAGCGGGCCGTGGGACAGGGCTACGAGGCGGGCTGCTACCGGCTGGCTTTCGACCATCCGCACTGGTTTTTGCGGTTCAGTGCCTGGTGCACCCGACTGCCCTGGACGGCCGTGCGCTTCGGCGACCAAAGCCTGTTTGTGCGCCGCGCGCTATTCGAGCGCATTGGGGGCTACCGCGAAGACTTGCTACTGATGGAAGACCAGGAAATCGTGGGCCGCCTGCGGACGCTGGCGCCCTTCCGGCTGCTGCCGGGCGTAGTGACTACCTCCGCGCGCAAGTACCTGGTTAATGGCGTTTTTCGGCTGCAAGGCATCTTTACGCTCCTCGTGGTGCTCTACCGCCTGGGTGTGTCGCAGCGACACCTGGGGCAGCTTTACCGCCGGCTCATTCGGCAGGGCAAGTTGTAGTGGGCGCGAATGGGCTATAGCTTGCCGCTTTTACGTCCGCACGAACCGCCCTCAACCCGTATGAATGCCGCCTCCCCGCCTGTTCCGCACTTACTAGTATTTGCCCGCGAGCCGGTACTGGGGCGCGTCAAGACCCGCCTAGCAGCGGGCATCGGGGATGAGCCGGCGCTCGCCGTGTACCGCGAACTGCTGAGCCTGACCGCGGCGGCCGTGACCGTCGCCCAGGTGCCCGCTACGGTCTGGCTGGCCGAAGCGCCGGCCAAGGGCGACCCCACGCAGCCCCGGCCCGAGTGGCCCGGCCTGCCGTGGCGGGTACAGCCGGCCGCCGACTCGCTCGGGGCACGCATGGCGCAGGCCTTTGGCGAAGCCTTTGCGGCGGGCGCGGGCCGGGTGGTAATCATTGGTACCGACTGCCCCGGCCTGAGCGCGGCGCTGCTTCAGCAAGCCTTTGAGGAACTGCTGAGTCATGAACTGGTCGTAGGGCCGGCCGATGATGGCGGGTACTATCTGCTGGGCATGAATAAGCTGGAAGCTGAGCTGTTTGCTAACAAAGACTGGAGCACCGCCACCGTGCTACCCGATACGTTAGCCGACGCCGCTCGCCTAGGTTTGCGCGTGGCCCAGCTGCCCACGCTGCACGACGTAGACTCCGCTCGGGACCTGGCTACTTGGCGTGCTCACCAGGCAGCACATGGCGGGCACTAAGGTGCGACCACTTTGCTCGACTCACGTAATATTCTGCGGCGGCCCAGGTCAGCACCACGCCGTACTCGATGGCTATCAATAAGCCGCTTTCAGTATATGCCGGCGTGCGGTAGGCCGAGTAAGAAAGCACCGCCAGTCCCGCCCACACCCGCGCGTAGCGCAGTGGCGAAAAGCAGCTCAGCGCCACCAGCGGTACCAAGTACCAGGGGTGCACAATGGTAGCCAGCGCAAGGTAGCCGCTGAGCGTGAGCAGCAGCCAGTGCGGCAGTGTCGCGAGCGGGGGGCGCCCCGCCCGCCGGGCCAGCCACCAAGTAAAGCCCGCCGCACTTAGCCCCAGTAACGGCCCTAGGATACCCACCAGGTCGTAGCCGACAAGCCATTTGCCCGCTGCCACCAGCACGTAGAACACGCTGGCATTGAACTCAAAGCTTTGAAAGTACAAGTCTAGGCTAAGGCCAATGTGCAGTAGCAAGGTCCATGACACAAAGGGTAGAAATAGTAGCACTAGGCTACCTGCTAGCACGCCAATAAATTGCCAAAACTGAGCCTTTCCTAGCCGCCTGGCTAGCAGCGGCAACGCCAGTAGCGGCAGCAGCTTGGTAGCTACAGCCAGCGCGAGGGCACCGGCGGCTAAGCGCAGCTTACGACGGACTAGCAGCGCTCCAGCTAGCAGCAGGAAGCATACGACCACGCCCTCCATGTGCACGTTGCCCATTACCTCAACTACCACCAGCGGGTGTAGCAGATAAGCCAGGGCGCGGCGGGCGGGCCAGCCAGCCAGGGGCAGCAGCCACAGCAGCAGCCCCGCTGCCCCTGCATCGGCTAGCAATAGCGCCAAGCGCACAACCATTAGAAACCCAGTTTGGGAAGTGGGAAAAGCCTTTGCCGCCGCGCTGTACAGGGCCTGGCACACGGGCGGATATACCGAATAATACGCTGGCGAATTTAGCTGGGGCAATAAGCGACGGAGCTCGGGCAGCGGCAGGGAGGCCGAGTCGACGGGCGGGGCATGCAGAAGTTGCCGGGGCGTTTCGGCAAACGGGTTGTGGCCGTGGCTCACCAGCAGGCCATCCCAGCGAAAGCGGTAGAAGTCGTCGCTCAGCGCGGGGGTGGCCGGCAGCCACAGCAGCCGAAAGACTAGCGCGGCCGCCAGGCCCCAGCGTAGCGGCAGCCGCGTGTGCAACAGCCAAGCGTAGGCTGCCCCCGCCACCGCAAACAGCCCGAGCAGCTGCCCAAACTGCGGGCGCGGTGTGGCATAGGCCAGCCCCCAGTAGACGGCCCCCGTCAGCAAAAGCGCCCCTAGCTGACCGGCGCGGCGCCACGGAAAAGGAGAAAGGGATGCAGGCAAAAGAGCGAGGGAAATTACCAGTACTTAAAAATGGTCCACAGGATTTTGTAGCCCGCCCCGAGCGTGCCGCGCACCGTGCCGGATACCTTACTCACGCCAATACGGCGGCGGTAGCGCACGGGCACTTCGGCCACGCGCAACCCCAAGCGGGCGGCTTTCACCTGCATTTCCACCGTCCAGCCGTAGTTGGTGTCAACCATGCCCAGGCGGGTCAGCGCCTCGGCCCGGATGGCCCGGAAGGGCCCCAGGTCGGTATGGGTGCCGCCGTAGCGAAGGCGCAACAGACGCGACGCTAGCCAATTGCCAAAGCGCTGCTGCGGCAGCAGCGCCCCGCGCTCACGCTGACCCAGCGCCCGCGAGCCAATCACCATTTCTGCCGCGCCGCTCAGAATGGGGGCTAGCAGCGCGGGCATTTCCTCGGGAAAATCGGAGTGGTCACCGTCGAGAAACACGATGATTTCGGGCGTGCGCCCGGCTGGCTGGGCGGCGTAGTAAGCGAGCCCGGCCAAGCAGGCCTGGCCGTAGCCGGGGCGGGGTTCCGCTACCACCGTGGCCCCGGCGGCATGGGCGGCCGCGGTGGTGTTATCGGTCGAGGCATTATCGACTACCACTACTTCCTGCACCAGGCCGGCCGGGATTTCGCCCAGTACCAGCCCGATGGAGCGCGCCTCGTTGTGGGCCGGAATAAGCACGCCAATGCGCGGAAGAGGAGGCAAAGTGAACAACGGAGCAGGTTACGGCTGTAAAAGAACGACTGGGGCGGCGCAATCGGCTGGCCGTGCTAGCTACGTAGATGCGGGGCCGGCGGGGCGGACTACCGCCGCGCTTTGGCGTTCTTTTGTGACTTATGCACCTCGTTATTATCGGCAATGGCATCACGGGCGTCACGGCGGCTATCACGGCGCGGCGGCTGGCGCCCGACGCCCGCATCACGCTGGTAGCGGCTGAGAGCGCCCACCACTACTCGCGCCCCGCCCTCATGTACTTGTACTTGGGCCACTTGCGCTACGCCGACGTAAAGCCCTACGAAGACTGGTTTTGGGCAGAAAACCGCCTGGAGCTAGTGCACGCCGAAGCCACCGGCGTGGATACCGCCGCCCGCACCGTGCAGTTGGCCACCGGCCAAGCGTTGACCTATGATAATCTGCTGCTAGCCACGGGCTCGGTAGTACGCACGGCCGGCTGGCCCGGCCAGCAGCCAAGCGGCGTGCAGGGCTTCTACGGCTTGCCCGACCTGGAAAAGATGAGCCAGGCCACCCAAGGCATCCGGCAGGCCGTGGTAGTGGGCGGAGGCCTGATAGGCGTGGAGCTGGCCGAAATGCTGCATTCGCGCGGCATCGGCGTGACGTGGCTGGTACGCGAGCCGCGCTACTGGCAGTCAGTGCTGCCGCCCGAAGAGTCGGCCTTGCTGGAGGCGCACATCCGCAGCCACGGCATTGAGTTGCGGCTATCTACCGAATTACGCGAAATACTAGGCGACGAACAGGGCCGCGTACGGGCCGTGGTTACCACCACCGACCAGGAACTGCCCACTGAGTGGGTTGGCCTGGCCACCGGCGTGCAGCCCAACCTGGCGTTGGCCCGCGCGGCTGGCCTCGAAACCGACCTGGGCATCCTGGTAAACGAGTTGCTCGAAACCAGCGCGCCCGGCGCGTACGCGGCCGGTGACTGCGCCCAGCACCGCCAGCCTGCCCCCGGCGAAGTGGCCGTGGAGCAGCTCTGGTACACCGGCCGGATGCAGGGCGAAACCGTGGCCCACACCATCTGCGGCCAGCCCACGCCCTACCGGCGCGGCCAGTGGTTTAACTCCGCCAAATTCTTCAATCTTGAATACCAGACCTACGGCCGTGTCCCCGCCCAGCCGGCGGCTGATACCGCGAGCTTCTGCTGGCAGCACCCCACGCGCCCGCATCTGCTGCGCATCAATTTCCGCCGGGCCGACCACGTCGTGACGGGCGTCAATGCCCTGGGGCTGCGCCAGCGGCAAGATGTGTGGGAGCGCTGGCTGGGCGAGCAAACACCCATCGGCGTTGTGCTGGCTCAGCTAGCGGCGGCCAACTTCGACGCGGAGTTTTCGCGCCAGCACGAGCCGGCCATCCGGCGCGAGTTCGCTCGGCAGTTCCCAGACATTGCCGTGCCCAAGCCGCGCCGCAAGGGGCTGTTTGGTGCCTGGTAGCGCGGGCGCCTCAAGTGCAACTACTTGCCTTATAAATAATTCATCATGAACGACCTTTCCATCCCCACCCTAGCCTTAGCACAGCCGCCGCCGGCCGCTACGCATCCAGGTGAAAAGCCAGCGCTGGCCGCTGTGGCCCTGGGCCTGTTGGCGTTGGTGGCCGCCACGGCCGATGCCGACGCGGGCCGCGCCCGGCTGAGCTTGTACCTGGCGCTGGCGCTGCTGAGCGGCGGCGCGCTGGGCTGGGCCTGGCTGACCTTTGGGCGCCCGGCGGCCGGCTGGCACCCCCACGATTTGTGGCGGCGCTCCAGTACCAGCCGTGGCGCCGTGGCCTGGGCCACGGGTGTGGCGCTCACAGGCTTTTACGTGGTGCTATACTGGTTTCCGTGGCTGCTGGAAAACCTTATCCGGGCCCTCGACCCGGCTAGCCAAGGGCTGCGCCACCGAGCGGCCGACCAGTGGTTTCTCTACGGCACCTTCTATACGCTGGCGGTGCTAGTGCTGGGTGTTCGAGCCCTGTGGAAATATCGGTTTTCGCGCTACCATCTGGCGCGTACCGCGTCGGTAATGTTCTTTCAGTTGGGATTTGGCTTTCTGCTGCCGGGGCTACTGCTGGCCTTGCAGCGGCCCGAGTACTACTTCACGTACTTCTGGCCGCTAAAGTACGACTACCTATTTCCCGGCACCGTGAGCCAGCTGCTGCACGGCGGCGGGCTAGGGGTATTCATGGTATTTTGGGGCGTGGTTATGTCCTTTGTGGCCACGCCGGTGCTCACGTATTTTTTTGGCAAGCGCTGGTACTGCGCCTGGGTGTGCGGCTGCGGCGGCCTGGCCGAAACCGCCGGCGATGCTTACCGCCACCTCTCCGACAAAAGCCGGCAGGCCTGGCGCTGGGAAGTGCGCCTCATCTACCCCATTCTGGGGCTGATAACGCTGCTCACGGCGCTGCTCTGGCTGGGGGCGTCGGGGCTGGTGCCAGCGCTGGGCGTGGTTACGGGGCCCCTAGGGCAGTTCTACGGCTTCGTCATTGGCAGCGTGTTTTCGGGTGTTGTGGGGGTGGGCTTTTACCCTTTGATGGGCTCGCGGGTGTGGTGCCGCTTCGGCTGCCCGATGGCTGCCTACCTCGGCCTGCTGCAAAAGCACTTCTCGCGCTTCCGCATCAGCACCAACGGCGGCCAGTGCATCTCGTGCGGCAACTGCTCAAATGCCTGCGAGATGGGTATCGACGTGAAGCAGTACGCCCAGCGCGGCGAACCCATTGTGCGGGCCGCTTGCGTGGGCTGCGGCCTTTGCGCCACGGCCTGCCCGCGCGGCGTACTCAACCTGGAGAATGGTCCCCGTGAAGGTCGCCTGGCTGGCTCTACCTTCATCCACGCCGATTCGCTCCGGATTCTATAGAGCGCCCAGCGGCCCTCCTTCGTTTTAGTTTATCCTTTCATGCTTTTTCTCGAAACCGGGCTGGTCGTGGTTTACGGCCTGTGCCTGGTGTTTATGCTCGGGTTTAGCCTTACGCAGTGGCGACTCACCCGGCTGGCGCGCCAGGCCTCGCCCTTTCCCCCACCGCCTCTCCCTGCCGAGTGGCCCCTGGTAACAGTGCAGCTGCCCCTCTATAATGAGCTACCCGTAGTCGAGCGCTTACTCGATGCCGCCGCCGCCCTGGACTACCCGGCCGGCCGCCTGCACATCCAAGTGCTCGACGACTCGACCGATGCCAGCGCGGCCTTGGCCGCGGCTCGCGTGGCGCATTACCAAGCGCAGGGCCACCGCATCACGCACGTGCGCCGCCCCAGCCGACAAGGCTACAAGGCTGGCGCGCTGGCTCACGGCCTGGCCGAAACCGACGGCGAGTTTATCGCCATCTTCGATGCCGACTTTCTGCCCGAGCCGGATTTTCTGCGACGCGTTATCCCTTACTTCACGAGCCCCGCTATCGGCATGGTACAAACCCGCTGGGGGCACCTCAACGAAGACACCTCCCTGCTTACCCGCCTCCAGGCGTTCGGGCTGAACGCGCATTTTCTAGTGGAGCAGGTGGGCCGGCAGGCGGGCGGGCACTTTCTCAACTTCAACGGCACCGGCGGCGTGTGGCGGCGCACCTGCATCGTGGATGCGGGCAACTGGCACGCCGACACCCTCACCGAAGACCTCGACCTAAGCTACCGCGCCCAGCTGCGCGGCTGGCGCTTTCGCTACCTACCGCACGTGATGGCCCCCGCCGAGCTGCCGGCCCACCTCGCCGCCCTGCGGTCGCAGCAGCACCGCTGGAACAAGGGTGCCGCCGAAACCGCCCGCAAGCACCTCGGGCAGGTATGGCGCACGCCGGCCCTCTCGCTGGCCACCAAGGTGCACGCTACGTTCCATCTGCTCAATAGCTCCGTGTTTGCCGTCATCCTGCTCATGGCGCTGCTGAGCGTGCCCTTGGTAGCCGTGCGTGCCCACCAGCCCGGCTTTAGGCTGGTGTTTCAGCTCGCCTCCGTTTTTGTCTTTACGCTGCTGCCCCTGACTACTTACTACTACACCGCCTGGCGGCGGGCAGGGCCGCAAACCGGCCAGTGGTTTGCACCCACGTTCCTGCTCTTCCTAGCCATGTCGATGGGCCTGGCGCTGCACAATGCCCGCGCCGTGGTGCAGGGCTGGCTGCGCCGGGCCTCGCCCTTCGTGCGCACGCCCAAGCTGGGGACTGGCGGCCTCGCTAGCCGGGCAGCTCACCCTATTGAGACACCTCCCTTGCCCCTGGCAGAGGGCGCGCTAACGCTCTATTTTCTGGCGGGGCTGGCGGCGGGTTTTTACTACGGCAACTACGGCTTGCTACCCTTTCACGTGCTGCTGGTAGCGGGCTTTGGCACGCTCACCGGCTACGCCTTGCGCCAGCGGCTGGCCCGGGTTGGCGGAAGCTAGCTGGCTAGGCCCAATCAATCGCTCGGCTTCACGGCTACGTAGCTACCCAGCCTGTCCAGCCTAGGGCAGCCAGTATCCTCATTTCATCGGCAGCTATATGACACGCTTTTTTTCGTGGCTCGGGGTGTTGGCATTGCTGGGGTTTGTAGCTTGCCAGCACCGCCAGCCCGACGCCCCCGCAACCACCAATCCTCTTTACTCAGTCATGCTCCACGGCCTGCTCAAAGAGTCGGTGCCCTTCGTAAGCGTAGCCCAGCTGCGGCAGCAGCCCGCGCCCATCCTGCTCGACACCCGCGAAGCTCCAGAGTTTGCCGTTAGCCACCTGCGCGGGGCGCGGCTGGTGGGCTACGATACCTTTTCGCTGGCGGCCGTGAAGGACTTGCCCAAAAACGCGCCGCTGGTGGTGTACTGCTCAGTCGGCGCCCGCAGCGAGAAAATCGGCACCCAGCTTCGGCACGCCGGCTTTACTAACGTGCGCAACCTCTACGGCGGCATCTTCGAGTGGGTCAATGAGGGGCAACCCGTCGTCACGGAAGTAAACCAGCCCACCACCCGGGTGCACGCCTACTCGCCCACCTGGGGCATCTGGCTCCGGCGCGGTCAGAAAGTGTATTAATTTCTTACGAGTGGCCCGCTAAGCGTTTAAGCTATTCCGGCAGCAGGCGGATGATGAAGTTCTTGAGCGGGTTCTTTTTGATAATCTTTACCAGCTGGCCGTTGGCGTACTGATACTCATCCTCACGGCCATCGCGCACGGCCTGCCAGCTACCCGCCTTACCCCGGCTCAGGACAAAGTAGTCACCGAAATATTCAGCAAATGCCCGCGCCTGACCGGCGGGTGGCTCGCCAAAAAACATATTGGTCACCGCGTAGCGGATAGGCTGCGTTTCGGTAGCCTTGTAGTGGTGCTTGTACTGGTCGGCCACGATGTCGTAGTGGTCGCCCTTCCACTCGGTGCGCGAAGCGAAATCGCCTTGATTGGTGTGGGCTTCCACCGTCGAGAGCAGCAGCTGACCGTTATGGAAATGGTTGGTTACCTGATAGTAAATCTTGAGGTGGTAGAGCAAAAAATTAACCTTCACGTCGCTTACCAGCGAGTAGGTCACATCCGGGCTCGCGGCGGCTTGCCGCGTAGCCGTCATCGTTCCGACCCGAATGCCCGCCACCTCTATGCTGTAATGGCGCACCTCCGCCGCAGCGGGTGGCGGCGGTGCCTTAGCCGAAGCACTCAACGGCAAGAAACTGCTTAAAAGCAGAACGGAAAGGAACATACTGGCCTAACTACTAGAGTTAAAAAGGGAACGTCATGCTGAACAAGGCGCAGCATGACGTTCCGAGAGGTTTTTCAAGGGCTACTTAGCAGCAGCCACCACCATCGTAGTGGTAGGTCGAGGGCGAGATAAAGATGTCGTCGCGGCCTAGGCTAGCCAGGGCACCGGCCGTTTTGTCGCAGACGGCCAGGGGCTGGTTCTGCAGCAGCACGTGGCCCTTGTGGTCATCGAAGTACTCGTCCGGGCCGTAGTAGATGGCGGTGCGACCGGTGAAAATGCAGGGCCCATCGGCCGGCATGGGGTCCTTGATGGCGCACACCTCCACGCTCTCGATGAAAATCAGCTCATCGGTGGCGTAGTGCTGGGGCGAGAGCACGCGGTAGGCGCGCTTGGCCCGCACTTCTACGGTGCCGAAGCCTACCTCGGTTATCATATTGAGGTACTCCTGCAGGGGCAGCGAGCCCGTGAGGCAGAGGGCGCGCAGGCGCTCGTCGGCCCGCAGCTCGTCGCTCATGGGCTGCTCGCAGGTCGGGTCCGACATCACAAGGCGGCCGTGGGGCTTGAGCACGCGGTAGGTTTCCTGCAGGGCGCGGCGCAGGTCGTCGAGCTTGAAGATGTTGAACAAGCAATTCTGGGCCGCTACATCCACGCTCTCATCGGCCACCGGCAGGTGCAACGCATCACCCGCACGCAAGTCCACAAATTCCGGCTGAAACCATTCGTTTTGTTCGGCGGCCGTTTGCATGTTCTCCCGCGAGGCGTCGAGCATTTCGCTCACCACGTCTACGCCAATGACGGCGCCCGGCCGGCGGCTGAAGTAGGAAAATTGCAGCAGCTCCATGCCGCCGCCCACGCCCACGTAGAGCACAGTGGGCGAGTTAGTCAGGTCGCGTGGGTTCACGGTGCTGCCGCAGCCGTAGTTCATGCTCAACATGCGCTGCGGAATGCTGAGGCCAGGCAGCTGCCACACGGGGTTAGTAGTACAGCAGAGGCCCACCTGGGGCTCCTGAGCTGCCTGGCGGTACACGTCGGCGGTGGTTTCGAGGTAACTCATGAATAGGGAGAGAAGTAGCGTGGTAGACGAAGCTACGGCTGGGTTACTGCTTGTTCAGGTTCCAGTTATAGTCTAGGTAAGTAATCTTGGTGTTGTCGTCAATCTTAGTGGTCGAGTAGCGGTTGACCCATTTCACCACCGACTGGCCATTTTTCTGCCAGTCGCCCTTGTACCAGTCGAAGTACTTCGAGAGTTGGGCCTCCGACTTGCTGATTTTATTCTTGGCCGGGTTGTTCAAAAAGTCGCGCCCCTGGTCGTCGAGCTGTTTTTCCAGCTGGGCGGCCGTGTAGGCCTCGTTGCGCAGGCGCGGGCAGGAGATAGACGCGCACACCAGCGCGAAGTGGATGCGCGGGTCGTCGAATTTCTTGCGCAGAATGCCGTGCTCGATGTTGTCGAGGCTCATTTTCTCGCCACCAATACTGAAAAATTTGGCCGCCCAGGGCGTGGTGACGAAGGGAATCTTGATTTTGGAGCCAATGTCCTTAATACTCTGCACCGGATAGTGGTCGAGGATAAGGCGGATGGTGTAGGCATTGTAGGCGTTAATCCAGTAGCTCATCTGGTCGGCCTTGCTCCAGTTGGCGGCCGGCGGGTTTTTGCTTAATAAGGCCAAGTATTGATTGAAAACCGTTTCATCGGCCTTAAACCCTTTGTAGTCAACTAATCCTTGGACAGTTACGTGCTTTTTGAGTAGCTTGTCGTAGGCGCTGTGGTCAACAAGCGCCCCGGTGGCAGCCACGGTGTAGGTGGGCTCCGGCACCGGGTTGAGGCCAGGCACCACTACGGCTACGGCGGTAAGTGTGCCGGCCGCCAGCACCAGGGCGGCCAGGGTCGAGGTTTTCATGAGCTTATTCATTGGGGGCTACATACGGAAAAGGGCCGCCGTAAAGATTGCCGCCCGGCAATCTCTCTGCCACCGCAATTTCGTAGACTTCAGAAACTTACTTTTCTGCCGTGCTGCTGAACACCGCTCCATTTAATGCTCTGTCACTGCTAGGTGGCTCGCGTCGATTGCGTGGCTACTACGAAGGCCGCTACCGCGACCAGAATAGTGCCCTGGTGCAAGCGGAGTTGCGCGTGGACGTGTTCAAGCGCCTCGGCGCGGTAGTATTCGGGGGCGTAGGTGCACTACAACGTGCGCCTCGATTACGGCCTAGGGCAATAATCAGGTGGCTTTTGCCTTACGGTCGGGGAAGCTTTTTAATCCGTCAAACCTCGTCTTTGCCAATTCATGCGGAAGTTGCGGCTCCGTAGCAGTTCAGCCCGTATGCTCAGCGTAATTATTCCGACCTACAACGAAGTTGCGAACATCGGGCGACTGGTGGCCGACCTCCGCCGCTATGCTCCGCCAGGCTCCATCGAAATTCTGGTGGTAGATGCCCGCAGTCCCGACGGCACGGCCGAAGCCGCCCGAGTCGCCGGCGCCACCGTGCTGGAAGCTCCCAAGCCGGGCCGCGCGGCCCAGCTGAATTACGGCGCCCAGCACGCGCGCGGGGACATCTTCTACTTCGTGCACGCCGATGTGGGCATTCACCCCGACTACGTGGCCACCGTGCAGGCGGCCGTGGCCCAAGGCCACGCGGCGGGCTGCTACCGTTTCCGCTTCGACTCGCCGCACCCGCTGCTGCGCATAAACAGCTACGGCACTCGCTTTAAAGGCATTATGAGCCGGGGAGGCGACCAGACGCTGTTTGTCACCCGGGCGCTGTTTGAGCAGCTGGGGGGCTTCAACGAGCAGTTTGTCATCATGGAGGATTTCGAGATTATTCAGCGTATTCAGCGGGTGGCCAGCTTTTACATCGTACCATTAGACGTAGTGGTGTCGGCCCGGAAGTATGAGACTAATAGCTGGCTCCGCGTCCAAATTGCGAACCTAACGGCCTTCGCCCTGTACTTCCTCAAGCAGCCTACCCCCCGCATCGCCCGCACCTACAAGCGGATGCTTAACTACCGCTAGCTAGTGTTGCTGACTCTTCTTCCCCGTGTGCTCGTGACCGGTGCCAATGGCTTTTTGGGTCGTCACCTCGTGGCCGAACTGCTGCGCCGGGGCTACCCTGTGCGGGCTTTGGTGCGGCCGGGCAGCGCGGCCCCGGCGGCCTTACCCTCCTTGCAGTCGATGCCCGTTGAGGTGTGTGAACTAGACCTCGCACAAGTAGTGCGTAAAGCCGCCCTAGCCGAAGCTATCGGGGGTTGTGGCGCCATCATTCATGCCGCTGCGGTGGCTCAAGTAAATCCGGCCCGCAGCCGAGCCACTTGGAATACCAATATTCACGGTACCGAGCAGGCCCTGCGCCTGGCGCGCAAGGGAGGGGTTGAATGCCTAGTGTACGTGGGCACCGCCAACGTCTTCGGCTTTGGCACCAAGGCCCGGCCCGGCGACGAAACCCGGCCCTACGCCGGCCGCCGCTACGGCCTTGCCTACATGGACAGCAAACGCGCCGCCACCAACCGCGTGCTACGCGCCGTAGCCAACGAGCAGCTGCCCGCTGTGCTGGTGCACCCCACCTTTATGCTGGGTCCCGGCGATGCCAAACCTACGTCGGGCACGCTGCTGCTCGAACTGCTGGCGGGCCGTCTACCCGGCTACCCGATAGGCGGCAAAAACTACGTGCACGTGCACGACGTGGCCGTGGCCACGGTTAATGCCCTCACGCAAGGACGGGTGGGCGAGTCCTACATCCTGGGCAATGAAAACCTGAGCTACCGCGAAGCCTTCGCCCTCATGGCCCACGTGGTAGGCGTAGAACCGCCGCGTTGGCCGGTACCTCCAGCGCTAGCCAACTTTTACGGCTTAGTATGTGACCTCAAGACGCTTTTTACGGGTCGCCCGGCGCAGGTAAACTCCGCGATGGTAGCCGTGGCTAACGACGGCCACTACTTCACGCCGCAGAAAGCCCGCACGGAATTGGCCCTGCCCCAAACTTCTATTCGCCAAGCGGTTGGCGAAGCCTTCGACTGGTTTAAAACTCATGGCTATGTTTCGTAACCAGGTGGGTCGCTTAGCGGGCCAGGTTGCCTTGATTACGGGGTCAGAGTCCGGCATTGGCCGTGAAACGGCCCGCGCCTTTTGCCAGCAGGGAGCCGCCGTGATACTCAATGGCCGCCAGACCGAGCGCCTGGAGCACACCCGCCAGGCCCTGGCCGCCGAGGGCTACCGAGTGGCAGCCTGCGTGGCCGACATCACCGACTACGCTGCCTGCGAGCGCCTAGTGGCCACGGCTATTACGCACTTCGGCCGGCTTGACATCTTAATTACCAACGCCAGCATTTCGCAGCGGGCGTACTTTGCCGACATGCAGCCGGAAGTGTTTCGGCAAGTGCTCGACAGCAACGTGTACGGCTCGGTGTACCCGCTTAAAGCAGCCCTACCCCACCTTATTGAGACTAGGGGCAGCGTTACGTTCATTTCTTCCATTTCGGCTCTCAACGGTATGCCAAGTGGCTCCGCCTACTGCGCCGGCAAAGCCGCGCTGGCTAACCTGGCTCACACGCTACGGCTCGAACTGGCCGACACGGGCGTCCATTTCGGGGTGGTGCACATTGGCTTTACCCAGAATGACCCCGACAAGCGCGTGCTCGACGCGGCGGGCCAGCCCGTGCCCATTGCGCACCGTCCGCCACGCTGGCAAAAGTCACAGGCGCAGGTGGCGGCCATCATCCTGCGGCACGTGCAGCGGCGGCGGCAACGCACGGTTATTTCGGCCCTGGGCCGGCTCATCCTAGTGGTGCATTCGCTGCTGCCGCGGCTGGGCGATTGGGTGGTGCTAACTTCCCAGCGCCGAATGCGAAACCTCTACGAATAGTCTCCGGCAATCTGTAGCCAGTCCTTTTTTCGTATTTAAGTAAAACCTGCTTTATGGAAACGTATTACAATCCCGCTGACCTCAAAAAATTTGGCAACATCGGCGAGTTTCAGAAGGAGTTTGCCGATAAGTTCTTTGCCTACTACGGCGCTGTTTTTGCCGAAGGCGCCCTAACGGCCCGCGAGAAATCCCTCATTGCCCTCGCCGTTGCCCACGCCGTGCAATGCCCCTACTGTATTGATGCCTATTCGGCCGATACCCTCGAAAAAGGCTGCACCGAGCCTGAAATGATGGAAGCCGTGCACGTAGCTGCTGCTATCCGCGGCGGCGCGACCCTGGTGCACGGCGTGCAGATGATGAATAAGGTCAAAGAGTTATCGATGTAATGGTGATGCAGAACGTCCTGCTCAGTTAGCGTCGGCTAGCTGAAGCAGGACGTTCTTGTTGATTATCTTCCTGACTAGAACAAGACCATGGTAGCCTGCTCCTCATGATAAAATCCCTCAAAGCCACCGGCAGTCAACTCGCCGATTCGGCTTTTCAACTCACTGTGTTGCGCCAGGAAGTAGTGGACGTGCTGCACTTGCCGCCCTTTCACGCCAAAATGAAGGAGTCGGGGCTGTTTCCGCTGAAGCCGGTGGCGCCAGCGGTGCTGCAAATCAACGTGGGCAAGATGTGTAACCAAGTGTGCAAGCACTGCCACGTCGACGCTGGCCCCGACCGCAAGGAAATCATGACCCGCGAAACGATGCAGCTCTGCCTCGATGCGCTGGCCCAAACGGATATTCCAACGGTGGACCTTACCGGCGGAGCCCCCGAGATGAACCCCGACTTCCGGTGGTTTGTGGAGCAGATTACGGCCCTAGGCCGCAAGGTGCTCGTGCGCTGCAACCTCACCATCATCGTGGCCAACAAGAAGTATCACGACCTGCCCGAGTTCTTCAAAAAGCACGGCGTGGAAGTGGTCAGCTCGCTGCCCTTTTATTCGGCCGACAAAACCGACCGCCAGCGCGGCGACGGCGTGTTCAATGATTCGATAAAAGCCCTGAAAATGCTCAACGCCGTGGGCTACGGTCAACCGGGCACCGGTCTGATACTGAACCTAGTGTATAACCCAGCCGGCGCTTTCATGCCAGGCCCGCAGGCCGCGCTGGAGCGGCAGTTCAAGCAGGCCCTGCTCAAAGACCACGGCATTGTGTTTAACAGCCTGTTCGCCATCACAAACCTGCCCGTGAGCCGTTTCCTGGACTACCTGGTAGAATCGGGTAACTACGCGGGCTACATGGAGAAACTGGTGACCGCTTTTAACCCCACGGCGGCGGCCGGGGTGATGTGTCGCGACACCATTTCGGTAGGCTGGGACGGTGGCCTCTACGACTGTGACTTCAATCAGATGCTCGACCTGCACGTGGCCAGTACCAGCCAGCACATCCGCGACTTCGACGCGGCGGCGCTGGCGCAGCGGCCCATCGTGCTAAATCAGCACTGCTACGGGTGCACGGCCGGCGCCGGCTCCAGCTGCGGGGGCACGGTAGTGTAGGCAGCCCTAACTCTTTCTTTTCCTTCTAAGTCAGTCGCCCGCGCCCAGCGCGGGCGCTTATTTTTCAGGCCCTAAAGTGGGGCAACCCTATGACGCCTACCCTCCGCCAATGTCTGCTGGCCGAAATACTCGGCACAGCCTTTTTGCTGATTTTTGGGACGGGTGCGGTGGTAGTGGACGAGCAGGCACACAACCTTGGCCACGGCGGGGTGGCCGCTGCCTTCGGGCTTATTGTACTCATTATCATTCAGGGACTCGGGCACGTGAGTGGGGCCCACGTTAACCCAGCTGTGACCATTGGCTTTTGGGCCGCGGGGCGCTTTCCGGGCCGTCGGGTGCTACCCTACGTGCTGGCGCAGCTGCTAGGGGCGCTTTTGGGCAGCGGGGCGGTGTGGCTGCTAGCCGCCCCTGGCTCGTCGCTGGGGGCTACGCTGCCCGCCCACAGTGCCACGCAGGCATTTGGGGTGGAGCTAGGCCTCACGTTCTGGCTGATGCTCATTATTCTGCGCGTCACGTCCAGCTACTACGAGCAAGGCTTGCTGGTAGGCCTTACTATTAGCGCCACCGTCGGATTGGAAGCATTAGTGGGCGGTCCACTCAGCGGAGCATCCATGAACCCAGCCCGCTCGCTTGCTCCGGCCCTGCTAAGTGGTAACCTTACTGCGGCCTGGGTGTACATGGCCGCTCCGCTGGCCGGCGTCCTGCTGGCCGTGCTAGCCAACCGATTGCTGGACCTTGCGCCGAAGGACAGTCCACTCTAGTGCGCCGTAAAGGAGACCAAGGCCCTGGCCGTGCTCTTAGTTAAGGTTATGCAACCGTGCGCATGTGCAGAAGCAGAAATTGAGCGTGCCGCGCAGCTGCGCCAACGACACAGCCTAGCCGTCCAACGTCTTTAGTAACAGGCTACAATCGGCTTGGTGGGCAGCACTGCACTTTAGTGGAACAGCCCACGCATGCTGAGCCAGGCCCAAGACTATCGGTATGCCAGCCAGCGAGATACAGCGCGAGCGGAATAAGCACGAAGGCTGGGCGAAGCCAGCAGTAAAGGAGAAAGGTTGCTATGCTAATGTTTCAGCCACCGGCTAACACACTACGCTTTAGAAAAACCTACCTGCTAAAGTAGTTCAGCCGCTTTTGCCAATTTTTTGGCTAGCGAAACAGTCACGTTCTTTATCAATGCATGGGCTTCGTTACCCGGTATGGGGTCGTGCACACAGGGCAAGCCCAAGCTCAAGGGCACCTGCGCAGGCAGGATTGCACCGGTATGGGTAACGGTGTTGGGAATAGCTTTTTCGAGAGTGGTTAGGTCCAGAATATCGACCGACACCCCGTCTTCTCCGCTTTTTAGTTTAAAGGCTGCGCTGGACGGCCGAAGCACCCCGTCGACTTCTTTAAAGAAGTCCGGTTGACGAATAATCCTTCGTATCAGCTTGTCTTCAGGTGTAATCACATAGGGCATAATTATCGAACCTAAAGCAGCGGGGTGCGTTGCCCAAACTGGCGCAAGGCACTGGTCAACGTATCTTTAGTTGGCAAAAGATTTCCATCTGGGTTGAATACGAGATAGTCCTCCGTTCCGTCGGGGTGCACCTCTATTTCCATTTCAGCTTCTTCACGGTCAACATCAATCTGAACACCGCCATCCCGCATGGGAAATACATGAATGCGAACCGAGCGCGCGTCGGTTAACTGCAAGGAGAGGAGGTCGAGCAAGCGGCGCGCCCGGCGAATGGCTGACTCGTGCGTGGGCAACGCACCGTAAGTATCCCAATCGGGCTGCAAGGAGCGGAACGACTCCACCTGACGCGCGAGGTGAACGACCCGCAGGGCCAATGGCGTTTCGACGCTTACCCGGCCGGAGGCCGCCGCTATCAACAAGTGAATTGGGTCGGCCGCCCGCCGGCTTTTTTTCTTCTGCCGCCGCCCTAGCACTTCTTCAAATTTTATGTCAAAAGCCTGAGCATAGCGCTCGATGGCTTTGACCGAGCGGTTAGGACTGGCTGCCGCAGGCTGCACTCGTTTAATTAGCGTTTCCATTTACTGTTCAGCTCTAAATTCGTAAGAGGCCAATTTTAGGATAATCGTCAAAGCAATAAACACGTTTTGCACGCCGTATTCAGTATCGTCCATCAAGCCATGTGCCACGCGATTACGCAGGTTTTGCCCCGCTTTTTCGCTGAGGAAGAACTTGATAAAGAACCGGTCCTCTTCATCCAATTTTCCCTTTAGGTCGGCTAAAAGTTCGTCCAGCAGCTTTTCCATGATGACTTCCGTGCCCTCGCGTAGCTTAAACGTGGGCAGGGCCAACCGGGAGCAGATGTAGCGCAAAATGTATTCGACCTTCAAAGTCAACGAATCCGTACTGGCAATAAAGTCAGGCTCGTAGCTCGGCTCTTGTCGCCAGAGGTCCAATTCTCGAAACAGCACGTTTACCCCCGACATGATAAGTCGCAGAGGGTGCGTCAGTTCCCGCTCGCCTGTCGACTCAACCCACCGGGGCTGTCCCAGCCAACTGCTCCGTAAGTACTCCTCCACATCGGTAGCTTGGAGTTTACCCGCCTTGTAAGCCTCTAAAATGAGCTTAACCAGTACGCTGGTGGAAATCTGCGCCAGTAGCCCGTAAGTGGATAAGAATTGAAACTGTTCTTTTTCTTCCGCCGTGGTAAACGTCTGCACCGTATTGCCGTGCTTGTCGGCAATGACGCTGGGTAGCATGGCCATGAACCCGTCGCGCTGGGTGCGGGCAAGTTCGGCCACGTGGTCGAGGCGACGAAACATGGGGGTCATGGCCACCTCCTGCAAAATGCCTGCCGCATCGCGCTGCTGCACCATCTCGTCAATGTATTCGAGCAGTTGTTGATTGGCCTCGTCTGGTAAGGGGGTGCTGGTTTTCGTGAGCGCGAAAGCGGTGCGAAGGCGCTGGTACTCCTGCTCCAGGCGCTGGCTGTTGGGCTGGTCTTTTAAGCGCCGGTAAACCCGCAGCGCCCGCTCCACGAAGGTGACGGCCGTGAGGTTGTGCTGTTGCTCAGCTTCCTGGGCCAGTTGCTCGTATTGCTGCGCTTGAAACGCCGCCCAACGGTCCCGGTCCGCACCAGCCTTAGCGGCAAACCCAGAGGACAACTCCGCCAGTTCGATTGCGCCATGCCGGTAAGTCGTGGCGAGTTGGTGAGCACCACGCCAGTTCTGTTCCAGCATCGCTTGTGCCTGCTCAGGGGTGACGAGCACCTTGAAATGCTCCGTGAACAGCTCTGTAATGCGGGCTAGCACCATCAGCGTGGCCGCATTATCAACATGCCAACCCGTGTGCAGTTCGACTAAGTAGTCCGCGATAGTGTGAAGTAGTTGCCCGACCGCTGCGTCGTTCTTACGGGCATTGGCAAGATTAAATGCGCGTTCAAATGCCTGCATGGCGTGAACCATGTAGTGTTTGCTGCCATCGTCTACCAGGTGCTTACCGACATATAACTTTCCAAGTCGAAAGAAGGTGTCGGCCAGTTCGCGTACTTCCTCATTGGTGCGCAGCTGCTTGCGCAAATACAGGAACAGACCGTATTCACTTTTCAGGTACAGGTTGCGCCAAGCCCCGTACCGACTTTTGAGGTAATCATACTCCTGGGCGCCATAGCCCGTGGTATCGGGCCAGCCAAATTCGCGCTCCACCCCGTTTCCGTCCGTCTGGGTGAAACTGATGTGGTACCCAACGCCTTGCGTAAGCGACTTGCCAGCCGCTATAACCTCCTGATTAACCCGCGCGAAATAAGCGTTGTCCGGTTCACCAGCCTGCTCCAAGCGTCCCGCTATCTCTTTCAGATGTTCCGTGATAACGCGGCTGTCTCTTACGTCTTCGCTGGCTTCATCTAAATACGTAAGATATTGTTCTAAGTCTTGCATGCGAAGTGGGTCGGTACTTACTAAAGAGCCTTTTGAATGCGCTAAAGTTCCGGCATTTTATCCAACGCTCCGCGCAATCTTCACCATGGCGGCCGACGAGTCGCCAAACTTGCACAGGGCTTCGCAGTGCTGGCGCAGCTCCGAGTGGCTGAGCGGGTGAAGCCGGCCATGGCCAACCTGCTGCGGCGCTCCGGTAACACGCTGCGGCACCGCAAATTTATTCCCGCCCTGCCCGCGAACTGGGCCTGGATAGCCGACGCCTGCACGCGGCTTTCGCCTAGCTGCCCGGCCATGAAAGCCTCATCAGCTACATCACCAGCCAGCGGCTGGCCTACGCGCAGGAATTGCTGTAGAATTCCCGGCTCGACATCGGGCGCATTGCCCAGCAGCTGGGCTACGGTAGCCTGGCGCACTTCTCCGGGCAGTTTCGGCGGTTTGCGCAGTGCTCGCCCTCGGCCTTCCGGCAGCAGCTGGAAATAAGTGTAGTTAAACATAGACTCTGTTGGCCGGTGGTCAAGGCAGTAAACACTACCTTGCCAGGGATAAGCACCCGCAAAGTACAATGGCTAAAATTACTGCCGCTCACCTGGCAACCGCAGCTTTTACTCAATTAGAGGCAAATAAGTCAGTGGCGGAGGTTAGAGCCGACTTGGCTATTGGCGACAGCACCATGTGGAGTAAAGTCAGCGCGCTGGTTTATGAAAAAGTCAAAGCAGCGGCCCGGAAAGAGCGTGATAAGGATGTCCGGCGTCCCCATGTGTCGGCCACATCTAACGCAGAGATAACGAACCTGCTGGCGTTGAATGAGCAGCTGACCAACTATGCCCTCTTGGCTCCGCCTACCATAACGGTGGTAGAGTACAGGAGAATCGAGCAACTTGCCGCTGAGCTACCGGCTTCCGAGTCCGCTATTCTGGCCTATTTGGACAGCATCATCACATCCCCTCGGATGTGCGCCATCCTGAAGCAGGGGTTTGCATATTCTTTCATTTTTCAGGCATTTACCTCACTGGTGGAGGCAGCTATTATCGCCTACTACCAGGAGAACTATGTCAGTGCCTTTCTTACGTTGGTCCCCGTCGTGGAGGGGCTGATTCTGCGCTGGAATGGGTTTGACGGTAGCGGTCCCGAACCCAAGCCGGAATTTGAGACTATCCGCAAGTTTGTGGGCAACTCCTCCCTGCGCCAGCCAAACCCTGACAACGTGCTCTTTCACGACGTGTATGTGAAAGCTAGTCAAGCCATTCTAACCAGGCACCTTTACCTGAATTCGGAGACTGGTTCGGCCTACGCAAATTTCAGTCGGCATCTGGCGGCTCATTTGCTCAACAACGAAGCCTTCGCGACGCAGCCCAATTGCATCAGGCTGTTTATCCTGCTCGATGCCCTGCTCAAGGTCCACCTATACGAAACCAAGCCTGCCAAAGACCCACGGTTTCATGTGGACGAACCGATGCTGCAACGGGATGTGCTACGCTACCAATTAGTCATTGCACAGCAGCGCGCATTTGGCAAGGCACTTGCGGAATTCTTCCCGACAGCGCCAAATGATGCAAGCTACGGGGCAATTAGTGTAAAACCGGGCTAAGGGCGGCGGGTATAAGCAGGGGTAGCTTCGGCTTACGCCCCTCCACTTTAATGCTTTTACCCATGCACGCCCAAAACCAATCCCTCCTCGACGCTATCAACACCTGCATAGCATAAAGTCTACGTGTGCCCGAGGGCAGGGTAATGGGCCTGGTTTCCTGGGGTGTATTGCTCGCCGAAGGCAGGCAGGCGTCGGGAAGAGTAATGGAGCCTTGTGTGGCCATAAACTGTTGCACCGCCGCGGGGTCCAGCGTGATATACCAGCGGCATTTGGTGCTGACCGTAGGCGCCGGGCCAGTATTTTACTTCGATAAGGTCGAGGCGACCATGGAGACCAGCGCCACAGTACCCGTGGCCGGATTGGTAAAGGCACTGGCAAGTCCAATCGCCGTCGACCACGAAGGAAGCGTTTCGCCGTCCTAGTTAAACAGCATCTAGGCGAGCAGTACTCCGCGCACTCGTTGCGGGCCTCCTTTATCACTACAGCCAAGCTCAACGGTTAGTCTAATGAGTTCATTAAAGACCAGACGAAGCAGAAAACGGAAGCCATCATTAGCCGTTACACTAGGTTCTCGGACGTGATATCCTAATAGTGCGGCGCAGTCATTGGGTTTGTAACTCCTTGTGACCTTGCTAAAAGAAAGACCTACTTCGGACCCGGCCCACTCGCCAGGCTAATCACCAGGAACAATCGGTTGGCCACGTTACCGCTACCGCTATTGGAGCACCATGACTGCCATGTGCTGGCTTTACATGTGACTGGAAGCTAGGACACTTCTCTCTATAGGCTAGCCAATTTGCTATTAAAAATAGCTAAAATTCCGGACGCCGAAAAATTATCTGCCTTACAGTCAAATACTTGCTCACAAACTTAGCAGTGTTATTTTGCCTGTTATATTTTTCGTAATACTTTTGAGTATCATGAAAAACTAATCCAATGAACAAGACGCTCCGACCTGCCATCAACCTTACCGACTTCCAGAGTCAGATTCCTGCAACTGAACTCCAGGTCATCATTAAGGCGGTAGAGAATGCCATGCAAATGACCATGGATATCGAAGGTGTCGACCCGTTCATTCCTCACTTCCGTGCAATATACTCTTCGTGCTTGTTTCCTCGCATCTGGGGAAAGCTAGAAGAAGTATTCGCGGGCGAGGACTCGTGGGAAGTTAAGAAAAGCCGCATGACATTCACACTCATTAAGAAAGGTGTGTGCCAGTTTCACTTTTACAAAGGCAGCGCCAACGCTGCTTTTAAAGCTACTTCAAAACGGCAGAAAGCGATTGTTCAAGGCGAACTGTACGGTGACTTAGAAGAATTGCCAAGCGTGATTCTTCAGCACTTTTCTGACCGAATGAACTCCCAACTGGTCGGCTTTCATGCCTTGTTTTTCGTTCGGGGCAAGTTGGTAGAGGACTTTGATATTCTCCATCAGCATTCGGCTCAGCAGTCTGACCTATCCATCACTCCAAAACAAGAGAACGTTGAGGAGGTGGTGCCTGGTTTGACTATCCGCTTTAAAAAGAAAGACAAAACGGCACCGGCTACCCCACAAAAACGCAGACCCATTCAAGCATAACAAGCGAAAGGATAAACTATTATGGAGGCTCGGTTCAATTACCAGATGCTGGAATTAGCCCGGTCATCACGCGGAATCACCCAGAAGGAACTGGCGACGCTCCTCAATAGGACACAAGCGGCTATTTCCCAATGGGAGCATAATTTGCGCGAACCTAACGAAGAGGATATTGCTCTGCTCTCAGCAGCCCTAGATTACCCAATCAGCTTTTTCTATCAACAGGAAATCGATGTGTACCTACCGCCTGTGCAGGGACACTACCGTAAAAAAGCCGCTCTAAAGGCCGTATCACGGACGCAGCTAGAATCGCATTTCCGCCTATTGGGAGGCTGGGTAAACAAGCTGCAGGATGCCATAGAAGTTGAGGACGGAATTGCCAGCCCCGACTTTTTGGATGACATGTTAGCTGATGCTTCGCCTGAAGATTTAGCCCGGCAACTACGGGCCAAGTGGCGGGTACCGAATGGTCCTATCCGCAGTCTGACGACCCTGCTGGAAAACCACAAAATCGTTGTGGCTAAGACGTGGCTGTTCAACGAAAACGTGGATGGCTACAGCTTCCACACGACATCTGGTATGCCCGTCATTTACGTCAACCGGGAAGTAAGCCTCGACCGTTTGCGATTCAATATCGCCCACGAACTGGGTCACTTGGTGATGCATTCTGACTGCCTGCCCGATGCCGAACGGGAGAAGGAAGCGCACCGATTTGCCGCCGAATTTTTGATGCCAGGCCACGAAATCCACGACCAGCTAATCAACCTTCGCTTGGAAGGATTGATGGCCCTGAAAGCCCGCTGGGGTTGTTCAATGGCAGCCTTGGTTCAGCGGAGTAAGCAGCTTGGCCTCCTTAGCGAGGACCGGTATAAAAGCTTGATAATTGGCTTGTCGCCCTACCGGAAGAAAGAGCCGGTTGATTTGACCAAGCACGGCTTCGTTGAAAAATCGCAGTTGCTTAGCCTGATGATGCAGTACCACTTGGATGAGGTGGAGATGTCGCCCATCCAAGTCAGAAATATGCTTCACCTCAATGATGGTGACTTTAGCCAGCTCATGCTAATGTTGGGCTTGGGCTCCGGCGGGATGTTTGTTTCCCACCGGCTCTGACTAGCAGGCTGCTATCATCCTCATTTCACCTTTTAAAATTCAATTTCCTGACTACAAACCTCTTAAAAACGCAAACCGGCTGCCACAGGTCAGTGACAGCCGGCAGGGTAGAGTTGCAGTAAAATTGGTTGGCGCCTGACTTACTGGTGCCGGGAGTAGTCCCCCGGCCGCGCAATCCTACCGTGAGATTTACAGGGGTGCAAAGGTAGTGAAAATTCACTATCTGGGACGCGTATGCCCTTTGTGCTTGGCCCAGTGCAATGCCCACCACTGAATTAGCTCTGTGGGTAATCATTCTAAGCCCCCATAATCATGGCTAAGAATCTGCACGTCGTGCCCCGCTCTACTGGCTGGGCCGTCAAGACGGCTGGCGCAAGTCGCGCTGCCACTATCGTTCCTACCCAATCGGAAGCCATTGCGGTGGCCCGGCAAATGGCCATTGGCCGTGGCAGCGAAATGCTCATCCACGGCACCAATGGACAAATCCGTGCCCGCAACAGCTACGGGAACGACCCTGAGTCCAGCAAAGGGTAATGCAAGAGGCATTGTCTGCCGGCAGACAATGCCTCCTTGGTATTTCTCCGGCTAGAGCCAGTGCATCCGTCGCTGGCTCTAGCACGGGCTTGTCACGTCCTAACCACGCCCCATTATGTCTTTCTTAAACTACGCCACTCCGGCAGATACATCTGCGCAACAATTCGCGCGCAAACGAGAGCTTTACACCTTACTTGACCGTCTCGGTCAAGAGTTAGAAATTCCCCCAGGCCGCTATAAAGAAGCAGAGGAAAAGTACGTCGCTGTCAGCGAAGTACTACACGGATGCCCAACCCTTAGCCGGTATGACCCGCATGTTTTCGCGCAAGGGTCATTCGCGCTTGGTACCACTGTACGGCCGCTGCATGGGGACGAGTACGATTTGGACTTTATCTGCTACCTCCAAAAAGCGCATCACCTGCAGCACACCCAGCGGCAAGTGTATGATTATCTCCACAAGCGCTTAGCGAGCCACGGCGTTTACAGTTCAATGGTTGAATTGAAAAACCGATGCGTTCGAATTCGCTATGCTAATAAATTTCACCTGGATATCACTCCGGCCGTTCGGAACCCTTACTGCCACCGCGGCGGCCTATACGTTCCTGACCGCAAGCTCGTCATCTGGAAGGCGTCGCATCCAAAAGGCTACGTGGAATGGTTTACGCCAATTGCGGCTCTTAAGCCTCGCCTCAAAATGCTGGAGAAGGGCATTGAGGGCCGGCACGTCGCCTTGGGCAGTACCGAGAAACTCCCCGAGCAGCAAGTTCCCCGTGGCGTTCTACGGCGGGCCGTGCAGTTTATGAAGCGGCACCGCGACACCTACCGGGAACGTTACCCCGCGCACGCGGACTACGCGCCGATTTCCATCATCATTACCACGTTGGCTGCCCACGCCTACCAATTAGCCGTTAGCCTGGGAGAGTATGATTCGGAGTTTGATGCAATGAACGCCGTTATTGACCTGATGCCGCGCTTCATTGGAGTCGAGCAGGACTGGGCCAACAAGCGCATTTACACGGTGCTGAATCCGACCACCGATGGCGAAAACTTCGCGGACAAGTGGAGTGACCCCAAGTACTACGAGGTATTCACCGCGTGGCACCAGGCCGCGAAGTATGACCTGCGCAATCTAGAGTCGCTGCGAGGACGAGATGAAATCCAAAAATCGCTCCGCAACTCGCTGGGCAGCGTCGAAACCGACCGGGTGTTTGGCTTACAAACGCAGAGCATTAATCAAGCCCGTCAGCAGCAAACGCTGAATATCCCAGCCGCTCGGACGGGTATTGCCAGTGCGGCAGCAGTGTTGCCAGTGCCACGGAATAACTTTTTCGGCAAGTAATGGGGCATCTGCGCACGAAGTGGCTCTCCCTGCCACAACAACTGGCCACCCTCCGCGCCAACTGGCCGGAGGGTGAATCGCGCCTCACCCAGCACGGACTAACGTGGACTGGTCCACTGGTACCATCTGTATTCAGTCGAACTTACGTGACCCGAGTTTCATACCAATCACCACAGCATCTACCCATTACCCAGGTGTTGTCGCCCTGCTTAGATGAGTTGGCAGGTGGCCGGAAAATCCCCCACATGTACGCTCAAAAGAAGGGTGAGCTGTGTCTGTTCACACCCAAGTTCTACGAGTGGACTGGGCAGATGCGCATTTCACACAGCATTTTGCCATGGGCAGAGTTGTGGCTTTACTATTTTGAAGATTGGCTGGCCACCGGTGAATGGCAGGGTGGTGGCACCGACCATCCCACCCCGCGTAGCATTTCCACTTACAGCGCACCTTTTCTGAGAAGTCTCCGATGAATAATGGCCCCGCTAAAAAGTCAAAGCAAGCCGGTGCCTCCAAAGAGGCGCAACGCAAAGCCCTTAGTCCGAAAGTTAAGCACTTGCTCTACGTGCGAGCCGGTGGCCGCTGCCAGCTTTGCCAAGACTACCTGTTAGAAAGTGACGAGCTAGGGTACTACGAATTCAATCGAGGTGAAATGGCTCATATTGTGGGCCAAAGCCTTAATGCTACTTCGCCACGTGGTGACTTCCCGCTGGCCAAAGAACTACGAGATGAGGTCGAGAACCTCATGTTGCTTTGCGCCAGGGACCACCAGACGATTGATAAAGCCATTGAAGAGGGAAACTTCACAGTGGAGTTACTACGCGAGCTAAAGCACGAGCGTGAAGCTCACATTAAGCACGTGACGGGGATTCCGCAGAATCAGCATACATGTATAGTCCGACTGGTAGGCCGAATCAGGGGTAATACAGTGCAGATTACACGTCCAGAATGTAATAGTGCGACGCTACATCACCATCCTGCTCGGTTTGCCAATTTTGCCCTCGACTACCACCGGCAGGGTGTGGAAATTGACCTTACGATGTTAGGTGAGCCAGAAGAAAATCCGTCGTACTACCAAACTGCGCAACTGCTGATTGACCGTGAACTACAGCTTATTCGGCAAGGAATAGAGCGAGACGAAATAGCCCATCTATCTGTGTTTGGATTTGCCCGCATCCCAGCCCTGGTCTACCTGGGATTTAAGCTGGGTAGCAAAGTTGGCGCTACGTTATTTCAACGGCGGCGAGTTGATGCCAAGCACTGGCACTGGCTGCGGGATGCTCCCATGCAACAGTTTGACTGGGAGCTTATCCAAAGCTCGCCACAAGTGGGGAAAGTCGCCTTGATTATCAATGCTACAGGATGCATTCATCGGTGGGAACTTCCTAATAATATTGACGATACGTATAACATTTTTCTACTGAAGCCAACTGATGTCGACCCCCATGCCGATACTGTTTTGACTGTAGAATCCCTTAACCATTTCCGCCAAACTTACCGTAGGCTTATGGCTCACTTGGAAAGCAAGCATAAATCAGTAGACCAAATTCATGTATTTCTAGCTGCCCCAACTGCGGTATCTATTGCGTGCGGTCTTGACTTGATGCCACACGTACAGCCATCATTACTAGTGTATGACCGAACACCGCGTGAGTTCACTGTAGCGCTGGCAGTGAATTAGCTAAAGGAGGTGAAAAGTGAGTATCTGCTCAAATCTGTGCCGGTGGCGTGGGCATAGCAAATTGTCTCCCTATTCATGTACTGCGTTTAGGAGGAGTCTACAACGTGTTCAATAGGTTATCTTTTTATTCTCACAATACTCAGGTGAGGTTATAAAAGCCGCTTACCAAGTAAGTAAAGCATTGCTATTTGATACGCCAGCTTTGACATCAGTGCCTAATGAACATCCAATATGCAACAAAGATGCATGTTGGATGTTAGCATTTTAATTAGAAGACCGCGCTTTACCAATGCATCATTATGGATTTATTTATGACAGGTGCCTCCTATTGCTACAACTAAAATCGAGTACCTATTGGCTCATCGAAGTGACCGGTTCAAAGTACCAAGCTGTCAACATCGCGACTTTTGACCAAACAGGGTAATAGGAGAGATAAGCACCCCTAAGTAAAGCAAAAGTTTCATGTTAAGAATGGTCATCCTTAGAATGAAACTTAGCCTAGATTTGTACTTTCTACCTTAGTTTCTACTGCTAGCCTATGGATTATGTACTGTACCTACGCGCCTCCACTCAACGGCAGGGTCAGAGCGGCCTCGGGCTAGAGGGACAGCGGCTAATTGCCTATCGTTTCCTCTCGCCCGCGGACCGTATCATTTCTGAATACATAGAGGTAGAGAGCGGCCGCAAGAACAACCGACCCGAGATGGCAAAGGCTATTATTGAGACACGGACCGCTGGGGCCACGCTACTTGTAGCCGAAATGTCCCGCCTGGCCCGTAGTGTCTATTTTACGTCGAAGCTGATGGAAGAACGGGTTCGCTTTAAGGCCTGCGATATTCCCAATGCCGACGAATTCACCATCAATATCCTGGCAGCGGTAGCACAGAAAGCAGCTAAAGACATTTCTGACTCCACCAAACGCGGCTTGGCAGCAAAGAAGAATAGAGGCTTTACGTTGGGTAATCCCAGAAATTTCACCGCGGAATCGCGGCAGTTAGGACGAGCAGCTGTCCAGCGTAACGCACAAGAAGCAGTGCCAAATAAGCAAGCCAGACGCTTGGCTTTTTTGCTGCGTCGAGATGGCCTAACGCTAGCAGCAATTGCTAATGAATTAAATACGCTTGGTTATTGCACCAGAAGAGGTAAAAAATTCAGCAAAAGCGCAGTGCTCCGATTGTTAAGATTACCTGACCTTGGGAAGGTATCGAGAGATGTAGCAGAACATCTCTCTTGAAGGCATAATTAAGAACTGTAAAATTTGTCAACTATTTAAATAGGCTGCATTATCATTAAGATTAGAATCTTCAATACAATTGTCTGAATACTTTTTTTTACTTGCTTCAGCATAGACTTCATTATATCGAAAATAGTAATCAAATGTATTTAATTCATTGAGCTTGTACTTCTTTTTTAAGAATTCCATATGAGTTGAAAAGTTGTAGTAACGAATAAATTCACGCATTGTTTTGTAGAAATCATGCGCGACAGATTTTATAGTATTATCTTCTAGGTGCTTTAAATCTTTACTAATTAGTAAATGTTTTTTCCCTGTATCAATAGTTAAAAGCTTTTCAGTATATTTCCAATCAAATTCTGCTCGCATCATCGTTGACAAAAGCCTTTCGTAATCATCGTCCTCCCAGGCTACTAAATCTTCCCTGTAAATTAGCACAACATCATATCCATCCAATATATTAAAAATATTGAAATGAGCATTACCATAGATAATAGAAGCAACACTAACCGGGCGTTGTCGATAATCTCGTAGATGGGTGGTAGTCGTTGGTTCTTGGGAGTAGGGAAGTAATGACCGACCAATTCCAAACTGCTGACTAAAATTATTCACCTCCATCAGCTGAGTGAGACAGCCTAATTTACGCATGTCTCCTAACATGCTATAAATTAGCAAATTATAAGGTAATGTTGGCTCTTCATTAGGTGGTGAATATCCTGGTCTACCCCAAGGAAAGTAGTTGGTATCAGCCTCTGCGAAAGTGGGTGGCATAGGCGGTATTATACGCTCTGCCCACGCAAAGGCTTTAACAACTGGTGGATGTTGTGCAGCTTGTTTAAATAGAGTGGTATTGTTGCCCCTGCCAAAGGCTCGGAACGTATCTGGCAAATCAGAAACCGGCACTACTGTAGGAGTAAAACGTTGAGCTTTTAAAACTTCTTGAAAGGTCAGCTTAGGTAGGCGGAAAGGAGAATGCCGTAACTCAGATGGATGCTTTGCAAGTGGATGACAAACAACTTTATCAAAACAATACCAATCAGGCGGCGGTATTAGTTGATTAACTAAAAAATAAGTTTGTAAACCTACTACAAATGAGGTGCCGTATGCCTGTACTGAGATAGGGCGCCCTAAGCTGAAATTAACCTTTACATGTGATTCCTGCGCTTGCCCATTGGTTAAGCGAGTATGCCATGCCCGCGCCAATTCAGCATGAGCTAATTGAATAGTACGATGGTAGTGACAATTGAATAATAATTCAGCTAAAACTCGGGTTTCTTGAGTACGCTGTGAAGTAGAGGCTACAGCAAAATGTGCAGTGAAATCATTGTTTTCATTTGGCCTGTTTATAGGCCAGCACAAGGATTCTAACGCTAATCGTGAGAAAAAATAATTAATCAACCCACCAGCGGAATAGTAATAAAACGCTCGTAATAATTCAAAACAAGGTATTATTATAAGTTCAGACCCATTACGCAGTGCTACACACCATGTAAAAGGAGAGGCTCCGATTAAAGCAGAAGGCTGGGCAGTACCAATGTGAAATAGGTGTACAAGGCGGCGCGGACGGGGCAGCTGTTTTTCAAGTACTATTGTACGATGTTCGGAAGCAGTATCATCTCTTTCGGCTACTAGTTTGCCATCGGCTGACCCAATAGAGCCAGGTACAAAGAGTGTAGCAAACTGCATCGGAATCGGCTGCCTTATCAATTTCGCATCATCAACCAATTGGTTCACAGAAGGCAGTTTCTTAAAGCATAGGAGTGCTTCTGGGCCTAAATGACTTGCTAGTTGGGGGCGGATAGCACCCACGTGTAATAGCTGGCAAAAAGCGGCCCCGGAATCGGTTGAAGTGCTAGTTGGTGCCCCAGAAATCATATTGACATTTGCATGTTATGAATACTTAAAGTAGGCAAGGAAATCTGCTTTTTAGCTTCCTAATGTATCGTATACCAGTCCATCTACTTCTGTCGTGCTCAACTTCTTTTTCTCTATGCTCAACTTCTTTTCCCTGTGCTCAACTTCTTTTACATTTTACAGTGATTCGCATTCACGACGACACCTGCGACCTGGACGATGGGGTGTACTTCCTCTGCGAACCCGATGTGACGGCCACTACGCTGCAACGCTGGGTCTACGATGCGGTGAAAGACCACACCAGCGAACCCGCGCAGTGGCGGAAGAAGTGCATCCGCGTCACCTACAAAGCCGATTACCACATCGACTTGCCGGTGTATTACATGCTTTCGGACGAAGACCACCCGCACTTAGCCGTTAAAAACGAGGGCTGGGAAGACAGCGACCCGAAGGAATTCATCACCTGGTTTCGCAAGCAGCGCGATACCAAAGGGCAGTTAGTGCGGCTGGTGAAATATTTGAAATCGTGGTGCGACTGGTGCGCCCACAAGATGCCGAGTGGCCTGTGTATGACGGTGCTGGCCGAACGCAACTTCGTGGCCAATGACCGCGACGACTGTGCACTACGTGCCTTGCTCAAAGCCATTCGGAGTGATTTGCAGCGGGAATGGAAATGCACCATGCCCACCACGCCCCAGGACAACCTGCTGAGCAAATATTCCGAGGAATTGAAGCGAAATTTCTTTGACGCGCTCGACGAGTTCATCGATGATGCCGATGAGGCCATTGACGACGAGAAGAATCAGCTGAGCGCGAGCAAGCTTTGGCGGCATCACCTGGGCTCGCGCTTCCCCGATGGACTGGATGAGGACGTGGACGCTAAAGAAGCCAAGCTTCGCGCTTCCGCCGGGCTCATCAACAGTGGCCGGGCTGCGACAACTGCTGTGGTAGGCATTGCCGCCCGGGAATACGGCGGGGTGCCCAATCAGTCCCACCGCTTCTATGGCGGCCGACGCTTTCATCCGCTGGCGCGTCAGGGCAAAGACTGGTTCGCCGTGTTCCACCGCGAGAAGCAATTGGTCGAACGCCACTACCCGGCCTTTCGGTGCCAGTTACAGCGGAATGCCCTGTGCTGCCGTGGCGACGTGGCCTCGCCCGGTGGGGAGGGTACCTACCAAATCAAAATTGACTACTCCCCTGGCCGGCCGCCTAAGGTGTTCGTGCTGAATCCTGGCGTTGAGTACCGAAACCATGCCCATACGCACTTCTACCCGGCCGATAACAGCCTGTGCCTGTACTACCCGGGCGATTTGAACTGGTCGGACAAGCACCACCTGCACGATAAGACCATTCCGTGGCTGGCCGAATGGCTGGTGTTCTATGAGTTGTACCAAATCACCGGACGCTGGGAAGGCCCGGCGGTGGAATTCCCTCCCAAGCTTAATTAAACGCACCTGAAATCTCTTTTTTCACCTTCAGCCCTTTTTACTTTAACCAATGACTCCAACTATTCCAACTTCGGGTAACGAATTGATGAGCATTACTGGCACTATCAGCCAGGGAGTGCAAGCCTCGACTGCTGCCGTTCGCTTTTTACGCACGTTTGACAAGGACACCCGTGCCGGCCTCGTGCTGCTGCTCTCGGTATGCGGCCTGGCATGGGCACTCACCTATTTCATTAACAAGCGCTAACCTGCACCTTTTTTGATGACACAATTCTGGAAATATGGTGTCTGTATGCTGGCCCTGGCAGCATGTTCGGAGAAGCGCCCGGCGACCGATGAGCAAACGATGGCGAACCAGCCGCAGGCCACCGATACTGCCACTGCCGCTGCTCCGACTACCACAGGAACAAGCCCCTCCGAACGTCTCAAGCCCGTTGCTGTTGCGGCGGCCGATGTACCCGCTGCCCAGCGGCTGCCGGGTAAGCTGCTCGAAGCTTGGCGCTGGCAGGATGCCAATGGGGAGAACCTACTGGTCGTGTATCGCGCCGCCATCCCCTCGCGCAACGAGCGCCGAGCCCAGACCGACCCCGCGTGGCGAAAGAAGCTGGCCGACCCAAAGACTATTACTTCGGCCGAGGAGGATGGTCGCGGCGCACAATTGCTAGTGCGGCAATACGTGCGTAAGCAAGGGGCTTATACTGAGCTATGGCGCTTGCAGGACAGCGTATCCGACTGTCCGGTAGATTTGATTCTAGGCCCGGCTTCAAATTCCACCACCGTTACCGACCTGGACCATAATGGACAGAGCGAAACGACGGTGGTGTATGCGCTGGGCTGTCGCGGCGACGTTTCGCCCGATGACTTGAAGCTGGTGATGCACGAGGGCGCGGCTAAGTACGCGCTGCGCGGTTTCACCGTAGTCCAGTTCGACTCAATTCCTGCTAGTCAGCGTCAGCCGACCAATCCTTGCTGCCTGGGCCAATTGAGTAAGACGCAACTGGCCAAGCTCTACGACGGACCGACGGAAGCCTACATGGGGCGTTACTTCAGCGAAACTGACTTTAAAGACAAGCCTGATTTCCTACGCTTTGCTCGCAGCCAGTGGCAGCGATACAGTGTATTTGATGCTGCACAGGCGGCCGTGGAGTAATCCAATCGAGTGTATTGCGAAGCTCTGCAAATACGTTTACATTTTACCTCAAAAAAGCACTTTAGTCATGCCCATCAAACCCGGCCCAAAACCTAAAAAAGAAGACGGTTCGCTTGATAAAAGAAGGCGAGTCGCCCCACCAAACCAGCCTAAGTATCCTAGTTTAAAACCTCACAAGCACAAAGAAGGCGATTAGCAGAATCACGCAATACGGCTGAACTTACACCGTGTGAGTTCTTGCTTTCAATTCTCATTTTTCATTACGCAAGCCCCCTCACACCAATTTCCAGCAAGTTGTTGTGAGGGGCTTATTGCTTTAGAATAATTTCTGTGTCTTCCAATTATACCGCTTGCAGCCACTCCCGGCTGGTGCCGCAGCAGGTGCACCGCATCCGCAGCTCCGTGGCGTGCGGCCAGGCGGCAAGCACTTCTTCGTGGGCGTGCAGCGTCTCCTCGTGGCAGGTGGCGCAGGGCAGCAGCTCATTGGCTTGGAGCATGTCTTCCAGAAATTCGAGCTCGTTCGCTTGCATGTTTTCTTCTTTAGGCCCTAACGCTCCACCCCGCCAGCCTCGCGGCCGGCTACACTGGCCATGCTACGCTCCTGAGCCGGGGGTGCTTTTTCCATAACACCCACCGCGCTTTTGAGTTCGTCCAGCGACCGGCTACCGCTCAAGGCCGGAATCTTCTCGGCCGCCTCCAGCGACTTCCCCACGTTCTCCCGATTCAGCCCCCCAATGTAGGGCGTGCGGGCCACGTGCCGGACTACTTCCTGCAGCCGGGCCGCGTCCAGGCCTTTGCCGTGCTCGCGCAGGCCCTGGGCCACCACACTGGCCGCTTGCTTGAAAACGGCCTGCGCCTCTTGGTGGGTTTTAGGCAATACGGGCACCTTGGCCGCAGCTTCCTTTACCACTGCTATCGCCTGCACCTGCTCGGCCGCCGTGCGAAACCGCTTGGCGTCACTGCGGTCCTGCGCGGCATCCGGCCCCTGCAAGGCGGGGTGCTTACTGATTTTATCGGCCGCCTGCTGAAACTGCGCCAGGTGGGTGGTGATGGCGGCCGGGTTCAGATTGGTGGCTTCCACGCCCCGGCCCACGGCCACGCCCCGCTCGTAGTTACCGGCTCCCGGCATGTTGGCCACCACGTCCATCACCCGGTAGCCGGTTACCTCCAACTCGCGCCGGGCATCTATGGCCTGCATCACGGGCGAGAGCGGGGCCGGCGGCCGGGCCTGGCTGGGGTCGCGCAGCTGCTCGGCGGCCGCGCCGGGGGCCGGGCTGATTATCTGCTGAAACATCACTTTGAGCGGCTGCAGGTTTCGCTGCGCCTCCTGCGGCGCGTGCTGGCGCACCATCGCTTCGTCGCGGGCGCGGTTCAGGGTCGCCGGGTCGATGCGGCTGAACTCTACTTGGTAACCGGCTTCCTTGCCCAGCTGGGTGAAGGCCGCTTGCAGCGTGCGGCCGTTGCCGTCCCGAAAGGCGTGGGTGTGATTATACTGGTCGAGGTAGTAGGCCGCCCGCTCGGCAAACTTCTCCTCAGACAGCCCCTTCAGGTTATTTTCCTTGCCCAACTGCTCGCCGATGGCATTGAGGCGCTGCTCAATCTCCTTGTGCGGGGCATAAGTCATCGTTTCCTTGAAGCCGGTGACGTAGGTGGGCTTGTGGCCCTGAAACTCGCGGTCGGCGCGGGTTTCGCCGGCCCACTGGTACACTCCCTCGAACAGCTTCTGGTGAATCTGCTTCAGGTGTGCCTGGTCGTAGCGCCCGCCCTGGATGCCGCCCAGCTGGTTGAGGCGCTCCAGACGAGGCAATGAGGAATCGGTTTCGGCCTGGGCCAGGGCCTGCGGGTCGGTAATCCCCAGCCGATTCAGCCGCACCCCGTTATCGTCGCTGAATTGGTCGTTGGCCACCATCAGCGCGCAGCCTGAGCGTCATCCCCCGCACCCGTTGGGGGCTGGTGCCGGGCCAGCAGCATGGCATCGGTCAGCTCGATGACCTGGTCGATGCTCAGCTCGCCGTCGACGTAGCGCTGCATCAGCGCCAGGCTCTCCGGGCTCGGAGCAGGGCCGTTGCTCATCAGCGTGGCCACCGAGTTGGTGGCGCTGCGCTCGCGCTCCTGGCGGGCACTCAGTTGCTCGGGGGTAAGGCCGGCCGGGGCGGGCGTGAAGAAGGGTTGTTTCATGCGTTTCAAGGTGCGGTTTACTGGTTCTTACTTAACACTAAAAAGGGCCTAAACGTGGCATCTAAACGGGTTTTCTGAGCTAATCGAGGTCATTCTTTGTGCCTCCGGCCAAGGTATTTACGTGCAGGCCCAGCGTTTCCCTGACCTCCCGGCTCACGCGCTGGTAATTCTCCTGCACGATGACCGAAAGAGTATCCGACTCCTCTCCTGCCGGGTCGCCGAAGGCGGCTACCGGGTGCAGCGGAAACCGCTCCTTAGTAGCATCGGTACGCGAAATGGTGCCCTGAAAAAAAGTCTTGTCGGTTTCCACCGTCTGCCCAATAAACTCGCCCTGCTGCAGACTAATGGCATCCTGCACCCGCACCAGGCTGCGCTCCTGGTAGCTCGTGCTCAGGTTCGAGCTGTTGCTGCCGCTGCCAGTGCCGCCCTGGCTTTTGCCGGTGCTGGTGCTGTGCATTTCCTTGTCCTCACGGCCCACCAGTTCGGAAATGAACTTGGCGGTATCGAGGCTGTTGACCTTGCCGAAGAACTGATTGTTGAGGTTGCTGACCATAACCTTCATTTTCTCAGGTCCATAGGCATCCGTCATTTGAGCCAAATCCTGGGTCATGTAAATGGTGGCCACCTTGTTGCTGCGGGCCGTGGCCGGCAGCAGCTCCAGCCCCGGCACGTACACCGTGGCGGCCTCGTCGAGGAACACGTAGCTGCGGTGCTTGTGCTGCTGGTTCATCAGCTTAATGGCCACCGTAATGATGCAGCTCACCACCGGCGAAAACGTTTCCTTCAGCGTGGGGTCATTGCCGATGCACAGCAGCGCCGGCTGTGCGGGGTCATTCAGGTTCAGCGAAAACCCCTCCCCGGCCGCCTCGTCGGGCGTGAGCACCCAAACGATTTCCGGCGAGTTAATCCGGTTCAGAATGACTTGCAGCGTGCCCACTACGGCGGCCACCTGCTTCTCGGCCCGCTGCTCCACCGCCGTCACGATGCTGCGCACCATGCCGGCGCACTCCTGGTCGGTTTCGAGCATGCTCAGCACGTGCTTGAAATCCTTGTGCACAGCCGTGGCCACCACGTGCGGGATGGTGCAGTAGCGCGGAAAATGCTTCTTGTAAAACCAGATGATGCCCGTCAGGTAAGCCACCGCGCTGATGTCGAAAAACTCCATCTTGCGGATGCTGGCTGGGTTCAGATTATTGATGATAGCCCGCGAATATTCCTCGGCAAAAGCCACCACCGGTATGTCCTCAGCCCGCAGAGGGTTCACCCGCTCGCTGCGCGTCAGGTCGCGGAAGTTGATGACGTGAAACACCACGGCCGGCTCCGGCTCGCCGTTGGCCTGCAGCCGGGGCGGCAGCTCGCGGCGGCTGGCCAGCTCCAGCGCCTTCTGGGCCGTTTCGGCCAGCACCGGAAACTTAAAGTCGTAGATGAGGCCCGCGAAGTTTTTGGCCGCCAACTGCTCAATCAGCGGCTCGCCGATGGAGAAGGTTTTGCCCGCGCCGGCCCCACCCAGCACCAGCACGCCCCGGTACGGGTTGGGCACGTTAATCCAGCCCCCATTCTCAGTGGGCAGGTTGAAGCCATCCGGCGTTTCCCGCTTCTTCCGCTCAGTGCTCAGCCCAAACGCGGGGGTTTTGGTAGTAGCCCACAACGCCCCTGCCATGAACGCGCTTACCAGCACCGCTACCGCCGCGCCCGGGTAGCCGTATTCAATGAAACCTACCTGGTCGGTGTGGATGGTCAGCAGCACGTAAGCCCCCACCAGAAACACCGCCGCGCACCCACCCGCCACGATGCGCAGGGCCTGCGGGTCGAGCGGCTTGCGCTTCGGCTGCCCCGGCCGGCGCGTGGGCGCGGGCTGCACGAATACCAGCGCCAGCGTGGCCAGCACCAGCAGCAGGCGCAGGTAGATGCCCGCCGCAGCGTAGAACTTCCCGGCCTTCACCAGCAGCTTTCCTTTAAAGCCCGGCCCCGCTGGCACGACCTGACCCGTGCTGGCCCCTCCCCTACCCCATACCGTATCGGCTGCACCGCCGGCAGCGCCGGCCGTATCGGTCAGGCCCACAGCGGGCACCACTGGTTGGTGCAGCCGGGCCCGCTGCGCGGCCGCCCGTTCCCGGTTGATAACGACCATGCGAGCCGCCAGCCGCTGCCCCGGCGTTAGTGCCGGCCCGGTGGTGGCCACGGCCCGCTGGGCAGCTTGGGCCACGGCGATGTCCAGCTGGTGGCGTAGCGTGTACCACTCGCCGGCCAGCAGCAGGATGATGAACAGGCCGAAAAGTAAGCCCACGTTCTGGGTATTGGCCGCGGGCCGGGGCGGTTGATTGGTCATAAGTTCAGGAATGGTAAGGGGTAGAATTAGCCGGCACTGGTGTTACATCTCAATGTCCAACTCGGCACTCCGGCGGCCTTTTTTCTCGGCCAGCTGCTCGGGCTGCTCCTCGCGGCTGCGGCCGGCGCGCACCAGCTGCTGCATGGCGTGCAGAGCCGTGGTGGCCGCGTGCTGCGGGGCGGGCTGCTCGCGGCCGGTGGCCAGCAGGTGGTAGGCGTTGTCGATGGGGCGGCCGTCGTGCGCGCGCTCCTCCACCCGGCTCAGCATTCGGTAAAACGTCTGGTCGAACTGCCGGCCCTGGGCAATTAGCCCCACCCTTTCCGGGTTCAGGCGCTGCTCAGCGGGCACCAGCAGGTTGATGCGCGTTACCCGCTCGCCAATCTTAATCAGCCGGCCGGTGTCATAAGCAGCATCCCGCTGCCGGGCTTTGGGCCGAAGCTTCTCGTGGGCCTGGGCCACGTAGCTAAACTGCTGCTCGAACTGCCGGCCAGCTGCCACCTGCCACCGGGTTAAGTCAAACCGCTGCTTGCGACCGCCCGGATTAAGTGATATTCTCTGCTGGGCATCGCGGGCACTCACGATGATATGCACGTGGCTCTGCCGCCCCGCCCGCTGCTCCCCGGCCCGCGCCTGGCCCACCACTACTTCCGGGTCGGTGCCCCGGTGGGTGCGCTGCTCGTGAATGATGGCTCCCCATACCAAGTCGGTGCTGCGCAGCTGCTGCCCACCCTTTAGCTTAAAGTTCCGCGCGTACTGCTCCATCACTTGCCGCGTGTACGCTTTCAGCTTTTCCGGGTCGCTGCCAATGTGGGCCAGCTCGTCCTCACTCGGGCTCAGCACCAACGAGTAGAAACGGGCCTCGCCGGCGCGCAGCCCTTTCACGTTGGTATCTATCGCCCGCTGCATTTCCGCCGCGCTCAATTCCTCCTCGCCCGCGCCAAAAAACCGCGCCTGTTCCCCCTCCCCTACCGCTTCGTGCTGCAGATAATTGAGCGTCTGGGCGCTGCTGCCGCTGTTGGTATAAGCTGCTTTTCCGTGCGTGGCAGGATTAATTAATTTGACGTACATCGGTGGTTGCAGGCCTGAATTTCACTTTTAATTTTTATACACTTCTCTACTTTTCTACTTGCTTGCTGTTCCAGCCTCCGGCTTCGCTTGTCGTCCGGGCCCCTGCTTTTGGACGGCGGCTAGGACATCGGCGGTTTGCTTTTCAATGGCTTCCTCGTTGCGGCCGCGCAACAGCTTCAGCGCTTCCTGCTGCTGCTTGAGTTGCGCATCACTGAGCGTTTCCAGCCGTGAGTTCAGGTTGCTTACCAGGATTTCGTTCATGCGCAGTACCCGGTCCAGCGTAATGCGGGTGCGCAGCATTTCCTGCAGCATGCCCGTTAACAAGCCGCGTTCCTGCTCCTGCATAAACCTGAATACCCGGTCGCCGAGCCGCTTTATCTGCTGCATAATGAGTTGCCCTTCCCGCGCCTCCGTCTCACGGGGGTCGAGCCCCCGCGTGGCGAAATACTCGACGGCCGCACTGGCATAAATGCCCAGCGTGGTTCCCATGCCGATGGCGGCCGCTTCGCCTTTGCGGTGGGTGCTATTATCCAGGGTTACTCGCTTGCGTAGTTCCGCGCCCATCAGGTAATTTTTGAGGAGTAATGAGCCTACCTGGCCCGGCATCAGTTCAGTTAATCAGCTACTTAGCTGCCCATGGCCCGCAAATCAGCCCTGCTGATTTATAAACAGCACATTTTTAGCCGGTTAGGGCTAAGCATGTGCTGTTCTTCTTGCTAAGCTAAATTAGCATTAGTAAAAAGTTAGTCAAAAGCTAGTACGCAGGTTGACGTAGGTTGTTGGCTTGTCCGGGCTTCTTTTTGCAAGTAGTTGTACCGCAGGCTTGGCTATTGCTTTTCCCGGCCTCGTGGTCAGGCAATAGCTACCAGCATAAATCCTCCTGGTACAGGATTCGCCGCTCTGCTACACTTCTCTACTTTTCTACCCTGCTGCTATCAGTACTCCCTATCCACAAAAGACCAGGTGCGACAGGGTATTATTCTCTACTTTTCCCCTTTACTACTTCTCTACTTTTACACTCTTCGAATAACAAAATTAACGCGGTACATATTTTCAATCTCTACTTTTACACTTATCTACTTCTCTACAGCCAATACAGTAACGAGTAATTCTCTACTTTTACACTTCTCTACTTTTTACACGTCGATACAATTCAACAGTGGACAGATTCCATTCGCTCCTCTACTTCTCCACCTTTCTACTATACTACTCTCCGTCCCTTGCGCATTCCGCCTTGCCTGACAAGCCAGGGCTGGATTTCTACTTCTCTACTTTTCCAACCAATGCATAATATCTTTCTCTACTTTTCCACCTTTCTACTACTCCCTTTTTCTACTTTGCATTTTCTCTACTTTTCTACTTTTACACTATTCCTTTTCTCTACTTTACTTTTTCTCTACTTTTCCACTTCTCTCATTTTCTCTTTTTACACGAGTACACTTTTCTACTTTTCCACTACATTTGTTCTTTCGGCGGACAGCCCTGCGCTCTTTTTATTTCCATCGACTCAATGGCTAAAATCATCAGCTTTGCCACCCAGAAGGGGGGCTCCGGAAAATCAACCCTGGCTCTGGTACTAGCGGCTCCGCTGGCTACCGAGTATGGCCTGCGCATTGCGGTGCTGGACTGCGACTACCAGCAGAGCATTGTGAAAACCCGCGCGCAGGTGGATGCCGACAACTTTGAGGAATTGCTCAAAACGAATCCGGCGGCGCAGTATCCGTATGACGTGTTCGCACTAAGCCTGGAGCAGGTGTTCGACTTCATTGATGACCCGGAAAAGGATTATGACCTCATCATCGTCGATGTGCCGGGCCGGGCGGACGGGGATGACGTTTTCAACGTGCTCACGGCCTGCGACGCGGTAATCGTGCCGCTGGTGTCGGACTACCTGGACCGGGCCTCCACGGCCGAGTTTATGAATATCCTGGAGGCCATCAAGAAGTCGGCCGATACCCACGGTATTGCCTTCCAGTACTTCGGGCTGTCGACCAAGCGGGTGGCGGGCCGTCGGGAAGAAAAGCAGATGGATGACTACATCGACGGGCTGGGTCTGGCGCGCTTCAACTCCTACCTGAGCAACCGGGTGGCTTACTCGCGGGCCTCGACGCTGTACAGCCTGCTCAACCCGGCCTGGCTGCGCTACGCAGGGGGCAACAAGGAAACGGCCGACGAAATCCGCCGCCTGTGCGATGAGCTGGTGGAACGGCTGGACCTGCCCGCCCGCAAAGCCGTGCCGGCCGGCGCAGCAATTACTTCTTCCACCGCAACTGACTCGAACTAATGTTTAAGCCCGCTAAGATTGAAACGCGCCGGGGGCGCATTCCAGTATCGGAAGAAGCCCGCCGGGAAGCCCGGGCCGGCATGGGAGGGGAGCAGACCGCCCTGGCGGCGGGTGCCCCGCTAGTGCCGGTGGCCCCGGCCGCGCCGGCCGCCACCGACACAGCCCCGGAGCCCGTTACGCCTACCCCCACACCAGCAGTGGTAGTGGAGCCAGTCCTGGAAGCAGCGCCGGTCGTTGCGCCAGTGGCCGCGGTGCCGGATGTGCCAGTAGCCGCCGTGGCTCGCCGGCCGCGTGCCTCGAAAGCAGTAGCCGCGCCGGTGGCCGCCGCCGGTCCCGAGCAGGAGCACTCCGTGAAGCTTTCCCGGTCGGTGGTGCAGCAAATCAAGCTTACGCTGGCCCTGCTGCCCAGCGCGCCTGACAATCCGGCCAATATCAAGCAATACCTGGAGATGGCCCACCGGGTGCTGGATGCGCAGCTGCGCAAGGGTGGTAAGCTGCCCCCGCTGCCAGGACTATAAAACCAGGAGGTAGGGTAGGGGAGGGGAGGGGGTAGCCGGCTGGCTTTGTAAGCTAAAGCACAGGCAAATCGCAACGTAATCCGGGCGGGCCAGCAGGGTGCCGGCCGGCTATCGAACCTCAAATACCCGAACCCACGCTACTCTTTTAAGCCGAATTGTTCCCGGGACTGCTTGATGGCGGGCATGTTGGTGTTTGCCCAACCGTAGAGTGCCATCAGGTGAGGCACCAGCGTTTCGCCCAGCGGGGTCAGGGCGTATTCCACGCGGGGCGGAATCTGCGGGTACAGCGTGCGGGTCACCAGCCCGTCGGCTTCCAGCGTTTTCAGGGTCACGGTCAGCATCTTTTGTGATATGGTGGCTATCATTTGGTGCAACTCGTTGAAGCGCAGGGTGCCGTGGTCGGCCAGCATGACGACCGTGCACATCGACCATTTGTCGCCCAGGCGGGACAAAACATCCGTGATGGGAGCCTTTTCCCGGCCTTCCTTGCATTTTCGCAGATTTTCTTTTTTCATATTCCGGTGATTATCAACAATACTTACCCCGAAGTAAGTATCTGAATTACAGGTGCCTTCTTGACTTTGGTTTGGCTTGCCAGATACCTTTGACTTGCGTAAAGTAAGTCACTTTAGGTAAGTAACTACACAAATTTCAGTAAAGGCCAGATGAAAACCATACTTATAACCGGTGTGACCGGTCCGTTGGGTGCCGCTATCGCTAGCACCCTGTTAGAAAAGGCAGATGCTTCGTTGGTCAGGGTGCTGGTGCGCGACGCGGCCAAGGCCGGGGATTTCCAGCAGAAGGGAGCTCACATTGCCGTTGGCGACTACAACGATTACCCCTCGCTCGTGGCGGCCACGAAGGGCATTGGAACCATCGTGCTGGTGTCCGGCAACGACCTGGAGCACCGGGCCGCCCAGCACTTGAATGTGATTCGGGCCGCGCAGGAAAACGGGGTCGAGAAAATCATTTATTACAGCCTGTTGCGAAAGGAAGACCGGGAAGACGGCGGCTTGATGGGCAACAAAACGGTGGCCCACCTGATAACCGAAAAGGCCATCGCCGGCTCCGGGATGAAGTACGTGGTGCTGCAGGTGTCGCTGTATTCCGATATGATTCCGCTGTATGCGGGCAAGCAAATCGAACAAACCAAAACGATTTACCTGCCGGCCGAAAACGGAAAGGTGTCTTATGCCCTGCGCGCGGAGCTGGGCGAGGCCGGCGCGCTCATTGCACTGGATGACACCGGGAAATACGACAACCGGGTGTTGGAGCTGACTGGCTCCGAGGCCGTTTCCTGGGCCGACATTGCCGACATGCTCACGGCCATCACCGGCGATAAATTCACTTACGTTTCGCCCGAAGTGCCGGCGTTTCTGGAGAGCCTGCGCAAGAGCGGTGCCCCGGCCTGGCTCGGCCCCGCCAATGCGGAGATGCAGCACGCGGTCGCGCACGGTGAATTTGCCAAAGTGACAAATACGCTGGAAACCATTCTGGGCCGGAAGCCGGAATCGGTTTTCAGTTACCTGCAGTCGGTTTACGGCAAGGCTTAAGCGCGGCAAAAGCACGATGAGCACCCTGCACAAAACCGTGGTAAAAAAGTCGGCCCTGGCCTTCAATCCGATTTTTCCGGGCCTCACCGGCGTGGGCGTATTCGCCCGGGATTTTCCGGTCGAACCTTTCCTGTTTTTTTCGGAATTCCGGATGTCGCTGCCGGTTTTTGGGCCGCACCCGCACGCCGGCATTTCGGTGATGACCTACATGCGGCCGGATAGTCCGGACAGCTTTATCAACCGCGACGACCTCAGCGGGCAAAGCTTCATCGAGCCCGGCGGCCTACACATCATGCAGGCGGGCCGCGGCATGCACCACGACGAATACCCCAAAACTGAGGGGGTGGAAACCCGGGGCTTTCAAATCTGGATTAACCACTCGGAAGCGAACCGCTTGGTTGCGCCCCGGTCCATCCACGTCGACCCGCAGCAGGTGCCGGAAGTGGAAACCGGACAGGCGCTGGTTCGCATCGTGCACGGAGCCTATGCCGGGCAAAGTACGCCCTATCAAATGGTCACCCCGATAGACCTGCTGCACGTTTATCTGAAACCTCATCAGCGCCTTACGCTCACCACCCAGCCGATGGCGTTTGTGTATGGCCTGGAAGGCCGGGGGAAGACCGGCGGGCAAGATGTGCGGCCCCAAACCCTGATTAATTATTCAGTAGCCGGGGAAAGCATCACGCTAAAAGCCCAGGCCGAAGGCTTGGAATTCATGTTCGGCAGCGGCACGCCCCTCCACGAGCCCATTCTCTACGGCGGCCCGTTCGTGGCCACTACCCCCGAACAAATGGCCGAGATTCGCCGCCGGTACGCCCGTGGGGAGATGGGGGAGTTGAAGCCGTTACCCCCGGCGGAAGGCAGCTGAATTCACTTACCAGCGGAAAGCCTTTCTTTAGCTTGCGGCAAGGCCCGCCCAAAAGCGCCTGCTTTCGGGCGGGCCTTGCTGTAACCGAGCATCTTGACGAAGGGCAGCGCCCTTCCCGATAACCACTTCCAGTTTCTCAGCATCTGAATTTAACTGGATGGGGGCGACTGGCTAAGTTGCTGCTCGTAGGCCCAGTCTTCGGGGGACAGAAGTTGCTGCATGAACGCTGCGTAGCCAACGTCGCGGCGCTCCAGCGCGTGCCGCCGCAGGCCCAGTATCCCCTTACTCTTCTCAAAGCCCTCCTGTTCAATCGCATCCCGCATCTTGGCTGGTAAGCCTTCGAGCCAGTCCCGGTAGTCTTCTTCCGTCACTTCCCCTGCCGCCAACTGCTGGTAGCGGTAGGTGGCGTTACCCAGGCGAAACAATCGGGCGTGGTAAGGGCGCTGCTCGGCGGGCAGTGCCCTTAGAAACGCCAACTGTGCCTGGTGGTGCTTAGCGAGCGGGTGCCGGGGCTGGAGCAGGTCTTCCATCGGGTAAAAGTGCGAAACAATGCCGGTAAGTGCAGGGCTTCCACGGCTGGTATGGCCACCGCCGTGCTTTTGAGCGGTTAGCAGTTGGGCAACGGGCTTGCTAAAGCTGATGCTTATAAAACGTGCTAGTTTACAAATGCAGCAGGGGAGAGACTTATAAAACGTGGTAATTCGTTGTTAGTTAAATATTAGTAAAAAGTTAGTAGAAGCGTATCATCCTCCGCAATCAGCGGCAGGACAGTATAAAAGTACAATTTATGAGGGTGGTTTCTTGGAAGTTGAGAGGGGCTGTAGTAGCTTATGAAAAGTGGTTTTTACTTAGCAAAGTAAAATTCATTATTGTTAAAGTGCAATCACCGTGGGCGTATGCTTTTATTTTGCCTCTTTTGTTGTTTTTTGTTGTTTCCTGTCGTTCCCATACCGAACCACCCACTCTTAAAGCTTACGATGGAAGGGAACAACAAGCTTGTGATTATTTTTTTTACTTGTCTATTTGTAGGGCTCATAAGTTACTGATAATCAATAGTATAAAAAGATATAAAACCACTTTTTATAAGCGAAAAACCACTTTTTATACCTTTTAAACCACGTTTTATAAGCCAACTACCACGTTTTATAAGCTTTAATACCACGTTTTATAAGTGAATAACCACTCTCAATAACCACTGTGGTTTTTTATACTGCCAGTGATTACATTTGCTTCCTGCCTTCCCACCTATGGAGCCAATCGACATCACTCCCGGCCAGCCGACCGTTACTCCGGTGGTACGCCAGCACAACGCCATTACGGCGGCGCGCTACGACTATACGGCCTGCCAGCTGGATATCTTCTTCTACTTGCTTTCCCGCCTGCGGCGGGATGATGCGCCCGACCGCGAATACACCATCTACGTGAAAGACGTGGAAGCCCTGACCGGCCGGCAGTGGAACTACCAGCAGCTGCGCGAAGCCACCGCCGATATGGGCTCGCGCATGTTCGAGGTGGAAAGTGACCGGACCTACCAGCAGCTGTGGATGTTTCAGCGGGTGGAGTACATCAAGGGCAAGGGCTGCCTGCAGATTCAGCTGTCGACTCCGATTCGGCCCTACCTGTTCAATCTGAAAGAGAATTTCACCTCTTACCAGCTGCACTCGGCGCTGAAGCTGAGTAGTAAGTACGCCAAGCGTATTTACCAGCTTGTAAGCCAATGGAAGGACAAAGAGGCCACGCGCACGTACCCGCTCGATGAGTTCAAGCAGATGCTGAGCCTGAAAGACCCGAAAGGCAAGGAGCCGGAGTTGTTTCAGAACATCAGCCAGCTCAAGGCCCGGGTGCTGGACATTGCCGTGCGCCAGGTCAGCGAGCACACCGACCTGCGCATCGACTACGTGCTGGTCAAGAAGGGCCGGGCCTACGATGCCGTGCGTTTCACCATTGCCCGGCAGCAGCCCCAGCAGCTGCCGATTCCGTTTGAGCAGCCGGCCGAGGATGCGCGCGCTTTCTCGGCGCGGCAGCACCTGGAGGCGCTGGGCATCACCCAGCCGCAGCTCGTGGCGCAGATTCTGGGCGACCCCAAGCACCTGGACCAGCTGTTCAAGTTCACCTACCAGCTGAAAACCGACAAGGTAAAGGCGACCAAAAACCCGGGCGGCTTGTTTTTGAAAATCTGCGGCTTGCGCTGAGCCGCTGGCCTGGCCACTCATTATGCCCCGGTAGCGGCTGGCGGGGCCGCCTGGTGGCGCACGATGGCAAATAGCGCGTCTTCGGATACCTGCAGCACCCGGGCCAACTGCTGCACTTCCTCGATGGTGCAGGTGCCGGGGCTTTTTTTGCGCGTGTCGTAAGTCCGGGCCGAAACTCCCCAGGCCTCGACAATGCGCTTGCGGGTACCGGCCACTTCCAGCAGCTCGGCCAGGGTGCTCAGCTGATGAATCCGGGGCGGGCTGGTTAGTGGCTCGGTGAAGGCGACGGTGGGAGAAGGTTCTTTAGGCATTGGTTTAGTATAAAAAAGAAACCGTTTGAAGTGCGTAAAGAAACCGAAAAAGCGCAGAAAAGTTAGCCAAGCAGGCAGTAAATTACCTAAAATTGGCGTTTTATGTTCTTAAAATCTACTTACGACTGTTTTTTTACAATTGCAAAATAAACCCTACTCCTAAGCCAACGGCTGGGCATACAGAATAGCTTTTACTCAGGTGCATTCTTTTTCTTGCGGTTCACGGGCGGTGGCACATCCTTGAGTTGCTGCCGGATGACGGCAAAAACATCGGCCGGGTCGAGCCCCAGCAACTCCGCGAGCCGGCGCAGCTCCCCGATGGTTAGCGTGTCTGGATTCTCGGCCCGGCGGATGGCCGTGCGGTAGTCGATGCCCCAGGTATCGGCCAGTTTGTAGTAGGTCGACTTGCTGGCTTTGATGAGGTCGTCCAAGGTGTGGGCTTCGATGGTTACCTGCGGAATAAGCTTCATAGTACGGGTTGCTTTAACCCCTACAAGATACACCAGCGACATAAAACGTCAGTAGAAGCAGGAAATTTTGTAAGTAAGCAAGTGGGCGCAAAGCCTACTCCGCCTATACGGTCAAGGGTGGTTCAGTGCCGGCGCGGGTCTACTCGCTATCGTCGTCGGGCAAGGGATAATCAGGTATCCAGTCATCAGCAGCCGGCTGGCCAAACATTTGCGCGTTGGCTTCCTCTGCCTGGCCTAATCCGTGCTCCGCGCGCGCGAGCTCCTCGGCCATGGCATGAGCAGGAAATTGGGGCATGGCCGACACTGGCCGAAACGGCTCCAGCTCCCGCCCGAAGAAATGGCCTTCCAGCACGCCCGGATTTTGCTGCTGAAACCAGGCCGGTAGTTGGTCGGGAAGGCACACCACCCCCAAATAGCCCTCGGCATGAAAGTAGGCTTTGACCAGGGCCGGGCCGAAGCTGTTCAGGTACACCCGCACGCGGGCTCCGATGGCCGGGACCGGCTGGGAACCCGACCAGGTAAGGTTGGCCGGCAATTCGGCCAGGGTTTGCACTGCCGCCCACTGCGGGACGGTAGGGACGGGGATGCGTGTCATTGGCATAAAACTGAACGGGTTAAAACCAGTCGGGCAAGTCTGCCCGGTTAATCGCAGCAGGTGCGGCGGCGGGGCTGTCAGGGTCGTCTTCATGCGCTGGGTCGTAATAATCTTCCAGCACTTCACCGGGGGCTAAATCAGGCATTTGAGAAGCTGTAAATGATGCCCTTGCGGGCCCGTTGGAAGAAGCATTAGGCAGCCAGGGCCACCTGGCTACCGAAAACGCAATTGGCGCGCGGGCTCCTTGGCTGGCTTCGCCGCTTCACCGGCGGCTGGGGCTCCACCACCAGCCCCAGAAACCCCGCCGCGTGGCAGTAAGCCACCACGGTAGCCGGCTCGGGCTGGCCGTGCCGGTTCACGCGCACGGTAGCGCTGACCGCCGGCACCTGCCCCGGCCCCGACCAATGCAGCCCGCCCGGCAGCGCCGTCAGGCGGGGCACAGCGGCAAACTCGGGCGTAGGAGCCAGCAACTGCAGCTCCGCATCCTGGCGGGCTTCGGCTTTGGCGGCGGCGGCCACCCGGAGGCGAGCCAAACGAGCGGCGGGAATACGGCGGGCGGGGCGGAGCGTTTGCATACGTAATATTTAGCGATACAAGCAAGGCAATCAGACTTCTAACTGCTCATTGTCTAAATCGAAATTCAATTTAATTAGTTGCATTTTTTGCAAGTTTTACAACATAAAATGCAAGTTAAAAAGTATATTATTGCTATTGCCTGCCGCGCATTTTTTGCCCCATTGCCCTCGTTGTAGCGCATCCGGCCGGGGCGGCTCCTTTCCGAGCGGCCCCGGCCGGATGCGGATAGCTCACCAGGGCCTAGCAGGCCCAAGCTGGTCGGGACTGGCAACGCAGGGGTACCGCAGTGCCGGCCCCGATGGACTTGGGCAGTGGGTGGGAAGCCGAGCGCAGCGGACCACAAACCTCTCGAATGGCCCCGGCGTTTTCCGCCGGGGTGGTTCGAGCGCCGCTATGGAGGGTGGCCTAAGCCGGAGGGTGGGCGGGGGAGTGGGGCGGAATGCCCGGCGAGCCCGCCCACCCGTGGGCGTGGCCGGGGCGGGCGGCCGAGCGCAGCGGACAAACACAACCAGCGAAACGCTTTTTTCTAATTGAGCAGGCCGGCGCGGGGCCGCCATCGGGCGGGGCATGCCGCTTGGGCGGGCTGGTATGCACAACTGTTCTACTTTCACCCTATGAATGCACTTGTTCCGGCCAGCCTGCAGCACTTCCTGCGCACGACTCGTTTTCCGGCGCTGCCGGAGGCCTTGCCGACCTTCTTTTCCATCGCCGGCATTGACCACCGCGAATTGCCGCTGAGCAATACGTATGCGTTCTTCTTCCGCTCGGGCGCGCCCCACGGGCTGGGCTCACTGTTTCGGGAGGCCCTGCTGGATGTAGTCCATCGCAAAGGGGCAGAGCCAGCCGAGCGCCCCACCTCGCTTGGGCCAACCCACGCGGCGCGAGAATACCCGATGAAACTCGGCCAGGCGCTGGATTTGCTGGTGCACGACGGGCCGGCGGAACGCTCGCTGCAGGGGGCCAGCTTCGTCCTTTTGATTGAAAATAAAGTCAATCACTGGGTCGCCAACAACCTGACGAACTACTGGGCCAGCATTCCCAACCTGGCCTACAAAGTGGGCATTGTGCTGGGCAAACGGGCCGAAGCCGTTGAGCATCCCTGGCTATACATCACCCACCTGGAGCTGGCCCGCGCCGTCGAGCTGCGCTTAGGGCCGGCAGTGGGCCAGGCCCATCCGCGCTACCTGCCGGTACTGCTTCACTTTCTTGACCATCTTAAACAAATGAGCGATACCTCTCCCGACGCCTTCACCGTGGCCTTCGATTACGCGCAGCGGCATCGCAGCGCCCTGGCCCAGGCGCAGCAGCTGATTAACAGCATCACTCCGGCCGGGCTGGCCGCTACCGTGGCCGAAGCCTTCGGGTCGGCCTACCTGCCGGGCGGCGTATTCAACGACCGGCTGGACATCCGGCACGCGGCCCGCTCGGGCTTGCGCTACATCGTTTTCTACGGCGATATCCTCGACTTGGCGAAGCCGCCCAGCTTTGCCATTACCTTTTATGCCGGCGGCTCCCACAAGAGCGAAGTGGCCGCCTGGCGCGCTTACCTCACCAACCTGCCAGAGGCCCGCGAGGCGGGCATTGGGTACCTGCCCTGGCTGAAGGTGTACAATGAGCTGGTCATGGGCAAAGTTTATCCTTTCCTGGGCACCACCCTGGACGAGCTGACGCGGGAAATCGCGGCGGCCCTGGCAACCGACTGGCAGCCGCTGGAGCCCAAGTGGCTAGCCGTGCCCGCGCCACCGGCGCCCTAAGATTAGCTCGCTGAATTTCAACTAATTTACAACAAACTTCACCATGCAAAACCTTATTCAGGAATGGCTCAAGCAGCAGGAGGCACACAGCTACGCCGCAGCCCGATTGCGGCAAATAGAATTCGACTGGGAGCGGGCCGATGATGCACCCGACCGGGCTACGCTGGCGGAGTCGCTCAGCGAGCAGCGCCGCGCGGTCGAAGCCGCCCGACAGACTATCGCGGGTTTGACCGAACACATCACGCAAAGCCCCGACGCCAAGCAGTACGTGGAAGGCAGGCGCACCAACTTGCTCAATCAGCTCAACGAAATAATTGGCAGGCTGCATCCTACCGCCACCAATATGAAGCTGTCGCGCAATCAGAGCATGCTGATTGATAACTACCTCTTTAAGCGCATTTACCTTATGCTGCGCAAGGCGGTCGAGAGCGAGTACGTGATACACGAAATTCCCGAGTTCATGTACGCCGACGACTCCCGGTTTGACGAGGCCCCCCTGAGAAACTATCTGGTGGCCATGAAAAACGAGTTGCTCAGCCTGCCCCTGAGTTCGTTTCTGGATTTGCATGCCTACCTCCAGCAAAAGGAAGAAGGCTTTTTTGCGCTGGCTAAGGAATAAAAGATTAATTCCAGCGCCTTTTCGCTTGGCTGGCCGCCGCAAATTCTCACCGCTCAGCCCCCGGAACTGCGCCAATGAATTATTATTTTCAAATTATTGCACAAAAACAGCATAATTCGAGCGAAAGTCGGGAGCCGCACCGAAAAATGCTTCTTGGTTAGAGTATTTATAGATACGCCGGCAACTCATATGTTACGACGTGTTTAATTATGGACGCAAACATTTTGCATCTCTCCAACCTGCTGGGCAAAGTCCCAGCTTTCGCCCGGGTCGCCGCTTTGTATGGCACCCAAGGCATTGCCATTGGCCACGATGGCCTGGCCATTTGGTACCCCGATGGTACCGAAATTTTTCACCTGCTGCCGGCTGGTAGCCAGCCGCTGCTGCGGACGCTATTTCCGCATCTCGGATGGCGGGCCGAAGTCTACCACGATGCCGACTTTGTTCCCTTCGTGTTCCGGTTTTCAACCTACCAGAATGCATTAGTGACCAAAACCCATAGCCGCGTGCTGTGCGCGCGGGATTGGGGCGTGCTGCGGTAGCAGCAGAATTGAACTAAAAACGCCTGCCCATAATGGGCGGGCGTTTTTAGTTCAATTCTGCTGGGACTCATCGATGAAAGCGCTGATTTGCCTGAATTTTAAGTGCCCATAAGCCTGAAAGTGTTCAACCTTCATCGGCGGACGCCGGCACTCCGAAGGGTAAGACAGCACTTCTAGTGCGCCCGCGCCATCTTCTTCCAAAAAGCTGGTTCTAAACCGCTGATAGCCTTCTTCATCATCAAAGGTGAAATAATAATGCAGTTCGCCCATAACCGCATTCATTTGCTCACCTCTATAAGAACGCAACGTATCAAGGATAGGATTCCCTAGGTCGCTCTTTTCAGTTTCCCGGTATACCAGCAGCACTAGCGGGGAAATTTTAGCATACATCTTCTCCACCTCGACACGTAGATTCAGTTGAGGATTAAATCTGTAAGTATCAATCCCCTGTTGGATAAAGGCCTGCCGTTCCTCCGTCGTACCGCCGGGAAACTTGGCCATGTCCACTTCGAAATCTTCTGCAACTATATTCCAGTGCTTCCAACGCACAAACTGCAAATCGACATGCTTCAGAGGTGGCTTAGTAGTAGCTTGGTGGTAGCTTTTAAAAACAGCTTCGCCTGTGTAATTCTCATTTAGTAGCACGTAGTGTTGAAACGTGCTGAATAAATCTATGTAACAGAACAAGGCCATTCCACCGTTTTCCCGGGGTTGGGAAAATAGAATCAGGGTATGGCTGGGATAATGCGCTTCCAACGCCGGACGGTGCATTTCGAGTACTCCATCCAATGCGCTAATTGGGAAAAAAGGAATTAGGTTACTGGTGCTAACCAGCTTCCCTTGGTTGTGGTCATCGATTTCAAGTACCCGCGGAACCTGGGTTCTTGCCACGCCAGCGTGCATAGCAAATCCCAAGGCTATTTTATTGAATCCAAGTCTAAAGCGCTCGTTAAATCGCTCCACGCCCTGCGTAAAGAAAACTCCTAGGATACCCTTATCCTGAATGTCTTCAACAAAGTGAAACACCGTGGCTTGCAAGTCCACTCCGCGTCCGGCTAATTCCTTGGTTACCAAATGTTGGTAATGCCTACCCCTGGCTTTACTCGCATAGATAGTAATGGTGTCAGTCCCCGCGTCAAACGTATAGTACGGCTCTTTAGGATAAACTACATTATCCCGAATTTCAACTGCCCGCTCCTGCAGCATTGCCGGGTCTTCGTAGAGTACCCCTTGAAGGGTATTAACAGAGTTTTTGCCGTGCTGCTTCGACAGGAGAATATCCTTGATACGCTCGGTTACCGGCGTAAACAAACTAACAAACTCCCCGTCAACCTCGTGGCCGAATTTGCTACCGCAATCCTTGCACAGTATCTGGCCGGACTTCAGCCGTCCGTATAGAGCATTATGAATGATATGCTCATCGTGCGTGAATTTTGGCACGCTGGTAAAGTCCTCGGTATGGTCACGATAATAGGCTTCGTCTACCATTGGACAACCGCAACTGTAGCAAATAGGGGGCATATTTTCGCCAGTTAATCACTCGTAATCGGCTTAGCTTATTACGGCTAAGCGGCAAGGGCATTTTCAACATACAGGACATCAACCCGTCGCCAAAGTGGCCAGGTGGTGAAACGCCGTCTCATCCAACCGGTACCGGTCGTTGATGGTCAGGGAGCTGCGACTGTTGAATAGCGCGTAGTTAACGGCGTTGTAGGCCAGCCACAGGTTGGCGGGCGTTTCTAGTTCCCGCTCTTCCTTGCGCAGCCGCTCCAGCGCCGTGCGGGCCAGCATTTTGGGCAGGCCTACTTCGGCAATCAGCTGCCCGGCATCGTCGGGAGCGGCCGTCTGGGCCAGCTGGCGGTACACCTCCACCGTCAGGGAGCTCTGCTGCTTGTTAAAAGCCTGAAAAACATCCCGCAGGTGCTGCTCAAACCAGGCGATGTCCAGGCCTTTGTGCGCGAACTTCTTCTGCACCAGGATTTCAGTTTCCTTAATCAACACATTCTCCACCAGCTCCGCCGGCTTTACCTTTTGAGCATCCTTGTATTTCTTAGGCTTGCCGTTGGCCAGCCAGCCCAGGTACTCGTCCAGGGTCAGGTAGTCGTCGGCCCAGCCCATCAGCCCGTTTTCGCAAATCTGCCGGTAGTAGCTTACCCGCATCCGGGTGCCGGTGTGCTCCCGCAGCGCCGTGCCCTGCAAGGTAAACGGGGTTTTACCAGTGTAAGAGTTGTTGATTATCATCGTCTTATACAGACGGTCGGCGTGGCCTTTTTTGCTGGATATGTTGATTTCGTCGGGCAAAATCAGGTTAATGGAAAACTCGCCCCGGTCGGTAAAGCGCACGTTTATCTCGTGCTCGGGAAAGCTCTGCTCCGCCAGTCGGCGAAGGAGTGAGTTGGGCACCAGGCTGTAGTCCTCGCTCTGGATGGCGAAGATACTTTTCTGGCCTTCCGTCATTTCGCCCACGATGGCCCGCTGCCGGTCAGCGGGCAGCAGTTGGTAGTCCGCGGGCAATAAGGTGGCAAGCGGTACGGACGCGACCGGAAAGCAAATAGCGTCCCATTTGGTGGCGCGGTCCAGGGTGATGCTCTGCTGGCTCATGGCAAAAAGTAAGGTTTGGACAACTAAAGTAGAAACAAAATTACGATTGTAAAAAAACAACTGTAAATCAAGAATTGTAATTACCCCATTGCTAGGGCGCTGATTTGGTTTGCGTTTCCTCTGCTGCCAGCGTCTCATCTTCCCAGATAGCGCACTCCTGCACAATCAGCTCCAGCCAGCGCCGCAGTTTGGCTGCATCCAGGCACTGACTCATGAAGGGCTCGGCCTGCTGGCGGCGCTCGGGCGAAATAGCCGGGTGAATCAGCAGACAGCGAAGCTCTTTCCGTAGCGCCGCTACGGGGCCGGGGGGCAGTTAGCCTGAGGGGAAGTAGAAGACATGGCAACGGGTAAAAAATGGTTGACAAGACCGCTGGCAGCGCGGCGGGTTAGCGGGGGCTCCCTCGGGCGAAGCAGCCCCCACGGCACTACCGCAGCAGGTTGGATTTCATCAGCAGCACCGGCCCCGCCACCACATCCACCGGCGCGTAGCGGTCGAGCGGGTAGGTTTCAAACCAGATGGCAGTGGCCAGGGGGTTGATGGGCCGCTGCCGGTCTTTGCCCTCATCGTCAAATACCAGCATGTAGCCTTCGTAAGGGCCGTGCTGCGGGCAATGCACGTCCACGTAATTGGCTTCCAGCGCGGCATACAGCTGCGGCAGCCGAAAGCTCTTGCGGCCCTTTTCGGGGCGGATTTCCCGCAGGCTACCATCGACGCCCAGCAGCGTGGCCGCTCCTTCGGCCGGCAGCATCTGCGCGTGCTGCTGCTCAAAGAATGCTCCCAGGGCCTCCCGGCTGGGGTAAAGCTCGCCGCCGGCCAGCAGGTAGGGGCCGGTGTTGTACGCGGTAGTGGTGAATAGCTTGCCCGTGGTGCCGCACAGCGCCACGATTTGCGCCGACTCGCCCGGTGCGGTGCGCAGAAAGAGGCGGGGCGGCAAAGGCAGCTTGGCAGCCGCCGGCCGTAGCAGCTCGGTGGTGTGCAGGCTGAAAAGCTGCTCCCCCTGGGCGGGCGGCACTACGGCGGCCTGGGGAGGGGCTGCTGCCACGGCGGGCGGGGTCGGCGCGGTGCCGGGCGGAAAAAGCAGCGCCTCGGCAAAAGTGCCCGCGCCCTGGCACATGAGGTACTGCCAGCTGCCGGCGCTAAAGTACCGCTCCTGTACCGTCAGCCAGGCCGCCGCGCCGTAGGGCCGCACGTGTACCCCTTCGTTGTAGCGCGGCGCGGGCACAGCCACGGGCACGGGCTGGCGCAGGCCCTTGAGCCAGCGTAGTCCCTGGCCCCGCATCCGCAGCTGCTGGCCGGGCAGCACGGCCGCGAAGTGGGCGCGCTCGTGGCTATCGCTCAGCTGGATGTTCAACTCCCGCTCGCAGTGGGCAATGGCCTCCTCAACGGTGACAAAAAAGGCCGTTGGACGCGGGTCGCCAAACCCGCAATTGACCTCAAAATGATAAGCTGTGCCAGCTGGCGAAGCGTCGGGTTGCGACAAGGAATTTTCCATATTACAGCGCTGATTATTTGTTGGTTGCGTCTGTACATAATACGTTTTTAGAGTTTTATTAGTTCACTTTTTGCACTTATTTTTGTATCTTTTTGCTCTTTATTTACAACGTTCTTCCTCACTGCCCCGCCCTTAAAATACCAGCTGCCAGCACTCTGGGGAAGCTGGCCGCTGGGGTGCTGGAATTGATTTTGCGTGCGGCCGACCCTAGCCGGGGATGGCCAGCCGCCGGTGCGGGTTGCGGCTGGTTGGGGAGGCCGCGCCGGCAGGCAGTTGGGGTTCAAACCAGTCCCGGTAGGCCGTCGTCAGCCGGTCGGCAATGATGGCCAGGCGCTCGGGTTCGCCGGCACGCTTCACCCACACATGGGCACTGCCGCAGCCCACCTCGTAAGCGGAGCCCAGCAGCTTCTTCACCGCCCCCGCCAGCTCGCGCAGGTCCGGGGTATGGGTATGGGCCAGCACGTGCCGACGTACCTGCGCCAGGCAGCGCTTTTCGGCGGCCGAGGCGGGGAGTAGCTCAATGGCCACGTAGGCCTGCTGGGCCGGAAAACCGGCGGGGGGCAAACTGGGCGGGGAAAAAGTCATGGCTAAAAAATTAGTGGGTGTTCAGGTAGTCAATATCCCGGAAACCGGCCAGCAGCCGGGCAGTGGCAAATGCCGGCGCGAAAAGGCCGCGTTGAAAGTCGGCGTGCAGCTGGCCTACGTCGCGGAACTCGTAGGCCAGCCCGGTGTGGCCCACGGGCTGCAGAAACTGGTCGGCTTCCTCGGCGCTGAAGCCGCTCAAATCGCGGCCGTTGCTGAGCAGCACCTGCACGCCGGGCCGCTCGCCGGAGCCGCGCTCGTACACTTCGTAAATCAGGCCCACGGCCCGCTCGCGGGGGTAAAGCACCGCGTCGCCGATGCGTAGACTAGGGGGAGTTATCATCGGAGTTTATTAAGGCTTTGATTAAGTGAGTAGGAGGGCGAACTGCCCGCCGTGGTCTTCCCGAGTGGCGCGAACGGCCTCGCGGGCAATGTGGCGCAGGGCTTTTACCAGCGCTTCCAGCACTTGAAAATCCTCCGGGGTATTGATGAGCAACTGCAGCCGGGCGGCTACTTCGGCGGTCAGGCCCTCGGTGTTGAGGCCATAGCTACGCTGCTGCATATCGGCCTCCACGTCGGTGAGGGCCGCCGCGACCCGGGCCCGGTACGCGTTCCAATCATTATCCCCGAATACGGGGGCTTCGGAAGCTTTCATCAGGAAAAATTACTGTTATAGATTCCAACGATTTTCTTTTCTCGATTTGCTTTTTGCAATTGCAAAAAGCAAATCGGGAGTAGCTGGCGACTACTCCCGACCGGCTGGGCTTAGGCGGCCATCAGCCAGCTTTTTTCGGCAGCCGCGTACTCGCGCGCCGTCTCATCTTCTTCCACCAGCACGGGCAGCTGCGCCGGGGTGGGCTCCTCGGGGTCTTCGTCGGGGGTACCCAGGATGAGCTTGGCGGCTCGCTGGGCTTTGCTGGCGGCTTGCAGCACCAGCTTTTTATCGTTTTTCAGCCGCTCCAGCCAGGTCTGAATGTAGGCCACGGCATTGGTTTCGGTCTGCTCGGTGTTGAGGCCGGCGGCGGCGCACAGGAAGGAAGCGCCCATCTCGGCCGTCAGCTCTTCGCGGGCGTAGCTGCCCGACTGCTTGCCTTCGCCGGCGGTCAGGTCGGGGCGGTCGAGGCGGGAGGCGTGGCCGGTGCTGTGCGTCAGCTCGTGAAAGAGGGTGGCGTAATAGCCTTCGGCGCTGGTGAAGGTGGCCGGCTCGGGCATGTTCACCACATCGAGGGCGGGGGCGTAGTAAGCGCGCTGGTGCAGGTGCTGAATAGCCGGCCGGCCTTCCCAGCCGCTGACAATGCCTTCGGCGGCGGCCAGGGGCGTGTGGGCGCGCTGCACTACCTCGGGCAGATTGAAGTCAATGTTTTCGATGTCTTCCACCGAAAAAACGGTGTAGTATTTCAGGAAGGGCATTTTCTCTTCCTGCCCGGTTTGCTGGTTCTCACGCACGGAAACGTTGTAGTACACCACCGGATGCCCCTTGGCTCCCTTGCGCACGTTGCCCCCGAGGGCCAGCGCCTGCTTGAAGGTGAGAAAGAACGGCAGCGCCCCGCTGAAGTGCAGCAGAAAGGCATTAATGCCGGTGTAGGCTTTGCCGGTGGCGTAGTTGCGGGGCAGGCCGTACACGGCATTCCACGGCTTGCGCCAGGGGATGATGCCACCTTCGAGCGCGGCCACAATGCGGTCGGTAACCAGCTGATAAACGTCGGGGCGGTTGGCGGCCGAAGCGGCTTTCTTGGCGGTGGTCGGGCGGGTCTTTTTCATGATAAAGCGCTGTTTTTCGGTGCGTTTGCTATACCTATTATACGCAAAACAGGCTTTATTAGTTCTCTTTTTGCTCTTTATTTAATATCTTTTTGCTCTTTTAATTTAAATTTAAATTCCGCTTTTCTCCCCCACTGCCCCATATTGCACTGGCGGCAACGAGCGATAACTCGATGCATTCAATACCTGCCGACAGCCGCGACCCTTACCGAGTTGCGTGAAAGAAGCGCTGCAGGGCAATTAGCCCCTGATAATACGTTATATCCCGTTGCAGGGCTTCCTCATCCACGTGGAACCGAGGGTCTTTATCAGGTTTGGTTTCGTAGGTGTACACGGTGAGCAGGGCATCGAGCAGGGTGAACAGCCGGATGCAGTTTGGCTGCGTGGCGAACGGCTCGTTGCTGAGCAGGTGCGCGGCCAGGTGCCGGCTAAAGTTGGCGTAGGCCGACCCGGCTGCCGAGCTTTGGTACAAGTGATTGGTCAGTATAGCCTGACTAGCCAGCACATACACCTCGTGGAAAAGTACATTGCCGGGGTTAGGCTGGCGCAGGTAAGAGTTGCCCACAAACTTGCGCACGGCCTCAAAGTCGGGTTTGGGCTCGGGACCGGTGCCGTCGAAGCCCTTCCAGCGCAGAATAAGGCCTTCGACGACGGGCACCAGGGTCAGAAAGGAGCTCACGTAATTCTCCTGGTAGTAGGCGATGATGGCCGCCTCGACCAGCGGCGCAAAGGCGTTGAACGCAGGGAAGTTGTCAAACCCTTGCTTGAGGATGGCGCACATCTTGGGGGAGGTGAAGATGGGGCCCAGGAACGCCAGCAGCGCCGGTTCGGAAGCTGGCAGCCCGGTGGCAAGCTGTCTGATTTTTCTGAACTCGGCCACCGTGAGGTGGGGCGGGGCCAGTAAGGCGTAGGGGGCCAGCTGCAGATTCAGGGCCAGCAGGTCCGTAATTTCCGAGTTGGAGGTGGTAGCCACGTGGCGCTGCTGTGCCCATTCGTCACGCTCTTTTCGAGCCGCGGCTTTGGCTTTCTCGTAAACCAGCGCGCTCACCTTGCTCCACCGGGTGCTATCCCCACCAATGGCGGTTTTGACGTCCGCCACCGGCGTATCGGCCTGGAGCAGCGCATACGCCTGCGTTGCAAAATCATCAGCTGTTTTTTTGGCCATTGCACCACTTGCCCGGGAGGATAATGCTGGCAAGGTAGGGGAGGAGCCGTGGTTCACAGCGGTACTGAAAAGCGACAGCCAAGAGGTTTCGCGCAGGCGAGCCACTGGTGCGAGTGAACCGCTTATTTCTGTTTGCTGGCTCTAAGCCGCCGCCAGGCCTCTCGCACCTTCCAGCCGTCACTGGGGGTGTCATGCGCTTGCAGCTCCGGCTTGAGGTTCGCCAAGTCCATAATGATGTAGAACCCGGCTATGCCGCATGCCACCACGTTAACGGCGGTAGTCTGGGTGAGGGTCAATGCGTAAACAGCAAATAGGACACCCATTGCCGCGCCGCTCAGCGGCCCCGCCAGGTTGAAGATAATTTGCTTGATGGGGTGCTGACTGAAGGCAATGCCGGAGGAAGTGACAGCTGACAGCAGGCTGTTTGCCGCCAAATAGAACTCGGTGCCGGCCAGCGTAAACAACGGCTTCACCGAGCCTTTTCGCAGGTCGGTTACAATCACCACCCGGTGGATGGTCAAGCCAACGGCCTTGCCGGCGATGGCGTGGCCCAGCTCGTGGGCCAGGGCGTTGATGATAAATGACAGGGGGATGAGCACCAGCAGCAGCAGGATGTCGACCAAGATTCGAAAACCGGACATCGCTAAAAATCCTCCAGCAGCCCGCCGGTCGATTTGTACACGACGGGTTCCAGAAACTGAATACCGTGGCGGTCAGTCAGGTACTGCCGGGTCAGCCGCTTAACCAGGTATTGGGCTTCGGACAACGGCATGGGCTTGGCTGGGGGCTCATTATTGCTGGGGCCATGGCGCGCCAGCAGGCCCGAGGCAGTGAAGTTGTCGGCCGTGCGCGTGAAGCGCTTGTACTGCTTGGTGGAAATCCCGGCCCGGGTCAGGCGCTCGTCAAAATCGGTACCGTCGTAGTAGCGGAGCGTGTCCACGATGGCATAGAGCGTGCGCAGGTCCAGCTCCTGGCCCAGCTGCGTCAGCAGGGTTCTTACATCCGGCTCGGTGCGGGCCAGCAGCAGGGTGCGGCCCATCGTTCCGCTTTGGTACACGGCATGAATCGGCTCGCACAGCACGGCGGCGGTATAGGGTAGCGGGGTTGGTATTTCCGGCGCTACCGGCTCCCGCGACTTACCTTCCCACAAATCGTAAAGGCTGTGCAGCACCGGGCGGGCCGTGCTGAAGGGGGAATTGATGGCCAGCGTGGCCAGCACGTGGATGCCGTGGAACATATCCAGCAGCTGCGTGGCCCGGCCCCACACCTGCGCCGGCTCACTTAGCTCGTCCAGATGCGCGGAGGTGAAGTAGAAGTGGGGAGCCCCGTCGTCGTACTCCTCATTCATAAAGGCCAGGTCCGGGCTGGGATTGTAGGCCGACAGCTCATAGAGCAACGGCAGCGAATAGCCCCGGATGGCAAAGCGGTAGTGGTAACCAGTCATAGTGCTAAAGCGGCCACAGTCCCGACTTGTTAGGAATGCGCCAGCTCCTGCATACGGCCACGCTGGGGCCACGTTCAACTGCCAGCGCCCCCGGGAGTGGGGCAACTAGCCGCCGCAAAATCCCAGCCTTATGTGGCCGGGAGCACCAGCACGGGGATGGGGCTGTCGAGCAGCACCTGGTGCGTGACGCTGTGGTGAAACAGATTACCCAGAAAAGTATGCTCACGGGCGATGAGGATAACCAGGTCGTAGTCGGCCGGGCGGATGGCGCGCAGGATGCCCTCGGCGGCGCTCTTATTGACTTCGGTGCGAATGTGCAGCGGCGGCACCTCGATGACGAGGCCGGTGCGCACCACCGAATCAACTACCAGGGGCGGCAGTTCGTCGGGGCCGGTTTCGGGAATGACGTGCAGCACCGTGAGCACGGCCCCCAGGGCGGCCAGCAGCTGGCGCATGGCCCCGGCGTGGTCGCCGAGCGAAAACGGGGCACCATCGACGGCCAGCAGCACGCGCCGGGGCGGCACGGTGCTGGCGATGTTGTGGGGCACCACCAGCATGGGGTAGGGCGAGGTTTGCAGAATGTCCAGCGAGGTGGTTTGCACCAGCTCGTCGGGGGTGCCGTGGTGGTCGGGCCGGCCCAGCACCACCAGCAGGGGGTGGTGGCGGGTCACGGCATCGGCTACGGCGCAGGCCACCCGGCCGTAGCCGACCTCGGCCACCACGGGCACCGGCAAATTGCGAGCGACGCTATTCATAGCCAGCTCGGTAGCCTCTTTGTTGAGGTTGGTCAGCTGGCCGGTAAACATATCCGGGTCGAGGATGGAATCGCGGCGCACGTGCATAAGCACCAGGTGCGCCCCCAGCGGGCGGGCCAGGTTGGTGGCATAATCCAGTGCCTTGTTGGCGGCCTGAAAAAAATCGGTCAGGATGAGCAGGGAAGGGGTCATGAGCGGGAAGGCGGACTGGTAAGACTCCCCCAAAGGACTGGCTGGCAGGCCCCGAATGCCCTGCGCAAGATTAGCTGCCCCGGCTGATTTTAGTCATGTTTCAGCAGCCGGGCCGGCGGCAACCTTGCGGCGTCATTTACCTCGCCGCCGCCCGGCCGCCCGGCCCGCTCCCCCGGCGTTCACGCCTACTGCTACGCCTTATGAAACTTCGACTTCTCCTGGGTCTGGCCTTTACCCTGAGCGGCCTCGCCGGGCCGGTGGCGGCCCAAACGAAACTGCCCACTGCCCCCCTGCCAGCCGGGCAGCCGACAGATGAGCTGGTGATAACCAACGTGAACGTGGTAGACCCCTCGACGGGCGACGTGGAGCCCCACGCCAACGTGGTGATGCGCGACGGCGTCATCATCGCGGTGGGCGAGTGGGTGCCGGCGGGCCGGGGCGTGCCGCGCATCGACGGCAAGGGCCTGTACCTGATTCCGGGCTTGTGGGATGCCCGCACCCACGCCCTGGCCACGGCCGCGCAGGAGCGGGCCGCGCTGCCGCTGTACGTGGCGCACGGCATCACCAGCATCCGCGACGTGACCACTACCCGGCCGCTGGCGGAGCTGCTCAAAACTTACCAGGCCCTGGAAGCCGGCGAGCGGACCGGACCGCGCTTCGAGATGGCCGGCCCGGTGCTCGATGCCTCGGCCGACGGGCACACCGGCCTGCGGCTGAATGCCGGCCGCGCCGAGGGCCGGGCGCGCGCCACCGCCGTGGTGCAGGCGGGCTGGTGCAGCCTGCAGACCGGCCCGCTGCTCTCGCCGGATGCGTACTGGGGCATAGTGGCCGCCGCGCAGGAAGGGCGGGTGCGCGTGGCGGGCCCGGCCCCCGAATCGCTGCCCGTGCTGGAAGCCCTGGCCGCCGGCCAGCACATCTTTGAGAGCGCCGATAAGCTGCTGCTGGGCTGCTCCAGCCACGAAGCCGCCCTGGTAGCCAGCCGGGCGCAGGCCCTGGCGGGGCCGAAGCCGCTCGGCACCTTGCAAGGCTGCACAAAAGCGCAGCGCCGCGAGGTGCTGGCCACCTTCAGTCCGGCGCGCTGCACGGCCCTGGGCCAGTCGCTGGCGCAGTACAAAGCCTTTGTAATGCCGCTGCTGGTTACCCACGACTTCGCGTTGCAGCAGGACCCCGCCCCGGAAAACCCGCACTTCCGCTCGGTGCCCGCCGCCGTGCGCCAGCAGTGGGCCCAGGCCACCCGCAGCCGGCAGCATGCCGCCGCCGCTGAGCGAAGTCTGGCCCGGGCCGCCGACTCGCTGCAGCGCCGCATGGTGGCAGAGTTTGGCCGGCTGGGCGTGCGCATCGTTGCCGGCTCTGATGCCGGGGCCGATACGCCCAATCTGTTTCACGGCAGCAGCCTGCTCGATGAGCTGGAACACCTGGTAGCGGCCGGCCTGAGCCCGGCGCAGGCCCTGTGCGCGGCCACCGTAGCGCCCGCCCTGGCCACCGGCCACGGCTACGAGCTGGGCCGCATTCACCCCGGCTACCTGGCGGATGTGGTGCTGCTCGGGGCCAATCCGCTCGCCGACATCCGCAACCTGCGCCAGGTGCGGGCCGTGGTGCTGCGCGGCCGCCTGTTTGACCTGCCGGCCCTGGCCGGCCTGGCCGCCGAAGCGGAGCAAGCCGGGCAGCCAAGCCCGCTGGGGCAGCCCACGGCCATCCGGTAAGGCGACGGTAATCAGCTTGCGCAACGCACCATGGCCACTACCAAGATTCTGCTGCTCGGCGCGGCCGCGCTGGCCGCTTTGGCGGGCGGGGCGCTGCTGGCCCGCGCGGCCGGGGCCCGCCGCCTGCACCAGGATGCGCGGCAGCTGTTTGCCGAAGCGGAGAAGGCCGATACGGCCGTCTTCAGCGCAGCCCGGCTGGCGGGGCTGCCCGCGCCGGTGCAGCGCTACTTCCGGCACGTGCTTACCGAGGGCCAGCCTGCGCTGCGGGGCCTGCGCCTGCGCCACACCGGCCGCTTTAAAACCGACCTGCGCAACGACTGGGTAGCCATTACCGGCGAGCAGTACATCACGGCGCAGCCGGCCGGCTTTATCTGGCAGGACACCACGGCCTGGTTTAAGGCCCGCGATGAGTTGCGCCGGGGCCGGGGCCAGCTCACGGTGCGGCTGCTCGGCCTCGTGCCCATCGTGCGCGGTGCGGGGCCTTCCTTCGACCAGGGAGAGCTGCTGCGCTGGCTGGCCGAATGCGCGTGGCTGCCCACCCGCCTGCTGCCCGGCCCGGACCTGCGCTGGGCCGCCGTGGATGACCATTCGGCCCGCCTCAGCTTTGAGCACCGGGGCACGGCCGGCTCCTACCTGGTGCGCTTTAATCAGCAAAACGAAATCGGGGAATGCGAGACGCTGCGCTACCAGGCCGACGGGCAGCTGCGGCCCTGGGTGGGCTGCTTCTGGTGCTACCGCCTCTGGCACGGGGTACGCGTGCCCACCGTGCTGGAAGCCAGTTGGGTGGTCAACGGCCAGCGCCAGGCCTACGCGCATTTCGTGGTGCAGGACCTGGATTATGAGCACCTACAACCTTACAACCAATAAATTATGCCGCAGCTCCTCGCGCCCGAACCTCGGCGGCCAATGCCGCCGGCCCGCTGCCCGCTACCCAGCCCGGCGGCGCAGGGCCTGACCACTGCCGAGGCCGAGAAGCGCCTGCGGGATGCCGGGCCCAACGTGCTGCTGCCCGCCGCCCAGGAATCGTTGTGGCGGCTGGCGGGCCGGCAGTTCTGGAGCCTCACGGTGCTGGTGCTGGCCGGGGCCGCCGTAGTTTCAATGGGAAATGATGACTGGCTGGAGGCCGGGGCCATCGGGGCTGTCATTCTGCTGAATGCCGCCATCGGCTTCGCGCTGGAATGGCAGGCCCGGCTGTCGATGGCGGCGCTTTACGCCCTGAGTCAACCCTGGGCCCGCGCCCTGCGCGACGGCCAGCCCCGACAAGTGCCCGCCGCCGACCTGGTGCCCGGCGATGTGCTGCTGCTGGAAGGCGGCGACGTGGTGCCCGCCGACGCAGAGCTGCTGGAAGCGCATCAGCTGCAAGTCAATGAGTCGGCCCTGACCGGCGAGTCGATGCCGGTGGCCAAAGCGCCGGGCCCCGCCGCCCCGGAAAAACCGCTGGGCGAGCAGCCGCAGCGCGTTTTCAAAGGCACGGCCGTGGTCGACGGCAACGGCCGCGCCCGGGTGCTGGCCACCGGTATGAACACCGAGCTGGGCCGCCTCGCCCGGCTGGTGCAAACCACCAATCGCCCGGTTACGCCCCTGGAAAACAAGCTGAACCGGCTGGCCCGGCAGCTTATTCTGCTCACGGGCGGCCTGACATTGGCCTACGTGCTGGTGGGCTGGGCGCAGGGGCAGCCTGCCGGCCAGGTGCTACGCACGGGCATGGTGCTGGCGGTGGCGGCTATTCCCGAGGGCTTGTCCATCGTGGCCACGCTGGCCCTGGCTTACGGCTCGCTGGCCCTGGCCCGCCGCCGGGTGCTGGTAAAGCAGCTGCCGGCGGTGGAAACGCTGGGCAGCACCAGCGTCATCTTCACCGATAAGACGGGTACGCTGACCCAGAACCGGATTCAGGTGCAGGGCGTCTGGCTGGCCGAGGGCTATGCCGAGGTGCCGCGGGCCGGTACAATAACGGGGTTCGCCGACTCGCCGGCAACTGCGCTCACCGGTCCCGCCTTCGCGCACCTGCAGCAACTGGCCGGCCTCTGCAACAACGCTACGTATCACCCACAGGACGCCAGCCGCACCACGGGCGACCCGCTGGAAATTGCCCTTTGGCAGCTGGCCGGGGCCGCACCCGCCGGGAGCGTGCCCTGCCGGCTGGCCGAGCAGGCTTTCAGCGCCGAAACGCGCCTGATGGGCACCGTGCACCAGCTGCCCGGCGGGCACTGCGTGGTGGCCGTAAAAGGGGCGGCCGAGGCCGTGCTGGCCTTGTGCCGCGCGCAGTGGACCGCCGAGGGCCCCTGCCCGCTCCTCACCGACGCGGACCGGGCCATCTGGCTGGCCCGCGCCGACGAGCTGGCCGGCCGGGGGCTGCGCACGCTGGCCTTCGCCAGCGCCGACTGGCCCCAGCCGCCGGGGGCCGACTTTGTGCAGGAGCTAGACTGGGTGGGCCTGGTGGCTTTCCTTGACCCGCCCCGACCGGAAGTAGCCCCGGCGCTGGCCGCCTGCCACGCCGCCGGCATCCGGGTGCTGATGGTGACCGGCGACCACCCGGCCACGGCCTGCACCGTGGCCCGGCAGGTGGGGCTGCTGGGAGAAAATGAGCCGGCCGGGGTCCTGACCGGAGCCGAGCTAGCCCAGGTGCTGAGCCAGCCCCAGCAGGCGAAGGCGCGCCTGGATTCCGTCCGGGTATTTGCCCGGGTGAGTCCGGCTCAAAAGCTCGACCTGATTACGTTTTATCAGCAGCAGGGCGCGGTGGTGGGCATGACCGGCGACGGCGTGAACGACGCGCCGGCTCTACACCGGGCCGATATCGGCATTGCCATGGGCCAGCAGGGCACGCAGGTGGCTGCCGAAGCCGCCGCCCTGGTCTTGCAGGACGATGCTTTCAGCTCCATTGTGGCGGCCATTGCGCAGGGGCGCACCATTCTGGGCAACATCCGCATCTTTATTCTCTACCTGGTTTCCTGCAATCTGAGCGAGGTGCTGATAGTAACCACCGTGGCCCTGCTGCACCCCGGCGCGCCGCTGTGGCCGCTGCAAATCCTGTTTCTGAACCTGCTCACCGACGTGTTTCCGGCCCTGGCCCTGGCCCTGGGCGAAGGCCGGGCCAGCCAGATGCAGCGCCCCCCGCTTTCGCCGCGCCGGCCCCTGCTCAGGGCCGCCGACTGGGGCCGGGCCGGCCTGTACGCGGGCGCGTTGACGGTGGGCGGGGCCGGGGCCTTTACCATGGCGCGCTGGGGCCTGGGCCTGCCCCTAGCGGCGTGCAACAATGTTTTGTTCTACAGCATGGCCCTGGGACAGCTGGTGCACGTCTTCAATTTCGCCGCCGATGGCACCGGCCTGCTGCGCACCGACGTCACCCGCAATCCTTACGTGTGGGGAGCCCAGGCCCTGTGCGGCGCGCTGCTGGCCGGCACCTACCTGGTACCGGCCCTGCGCCAGGCCCTGAGCATCGGCTCGCTGCCGGGGGCAGCCTTTGGCCTGATTGCGGCCGGCAGCCTGTTACCGCTGCTGCTGGTGCAGGCGGGCCGCTGGTGGGCCCGCCGCGTCCCGGTCAGCCCAGCTGCCCACCCCGGCAGGTAAGCCCCTTATCCCTTTTGAAAATCAAGCCTACTCCGCCAACCTTGCCATGACCGCGCGGCCATTCTTCTACTACTGCTACTGGGCGTTAGCGCTGGCCTTGTCGTGGTGTAGCGCTGCTTCGCAACGCCCAACCACCCCACCCCGGCCGGCGGCGGCCACCGGGCCCGTAGTGCCGGTGGCAATCCTTATCCGGCAGCTGCTCGATACCGCGCGCGCTACGAGCGGAAGCCCGGCCGGGCGCGCCGGAACGTTGCAGGCCGGCCCGGAAGTGCGCGACTTGTACGGCACGGCGTATGAGCCGGTATGGACGGCGGCCGGGGACACGTTTACGGCTGAGGCCACGGCCGCCCTGGGGCTGCTCAGCCGGGCCGCCGCCTACGGCCTGCGGCCGGCTGATTACGAGGTGGAACTGCTGGGCCGGCGGCGGGATTCTTTGCTGCGCCCCGCCGGCCGGCAGCAGCGGCCCGGGCAGCGCGCCCGGCTGGACGTGTACCTGAGCGATGCCGTGCTGCACTTTATGCGCGACGTAAGCCGGGGCCGCCTGCGGCCCGCCGCCGTGCCGCCCCGCCTGCAGGCAGCCGGGGCCGACCAGCCGGTGGCCGGCCTGCGCCGCGCCCTGGCACAGGGCGACGTGCCCGCCGCCATGCTGGCGGGCCAGCCGGCCAACCGCGAGTACCGCCGGCTGCAGCAGGCGCTGGCCGATTGGCTAATCCTGCCGGTGCCGCCCGACTCGCTGGCGCAGCACCAGGCCCGCTACGAGCAGGCCTGCCTCACGCTGGAGCGCTGGCGCTGGGAGGCCTGGCCCCCGGACGAGGAGTACCTGCTGATTAACCTGCCCGCCTACGAGCTGCAGGTGGTGGCGCACGACTCGGTAGTGCGGCGGCACCGGGTGATAGTGGGCAAGCCCCAGACGCCCACGCCCACGCTCAACAGCACGATTACCTCCTTCACCCTGGCTCCCGACTGGCACGTGCCGCGCTCCATTGCCATCCGGGAAATGCTGCCCCGGCTGCAGGAAGACGCCGGCTACCTGGCCCTGAACAACCTGGCCCTCTACGACAGCCGGGGCCGGCCGCTCGACCCCCGGCGCATCAACTGGGCGCGGGTTACGCCGGCCGGCTTTGCTTATTCCATCCGGCAATCGGCCGGGTGCGAAAACGCGCTGGGCAACGTGGTATTTCGCTTTGCCAATCCCTACGCGGTGTACCTGCACGATACGCCGATGCGGCAGTTTTTTGACCAGCCGGTGCGCGCCTTCAGCCACGGCTGCATCCGGCTGGCCGAGCCCCTGGCCCTGGCGGCCTACCTGCTGCGCCGCGAAGGCCGCCCCGACCGGCTGCCCGATGCCGCCGCCTGCGCCCGCCTGCCGCAGCCCCGCGAGGTGCGGCTGCGCCGGCCCCTGGCCCTGCACGTGTGCTACGCCACGTGCGTGGCCGACAGCAGCGGCCGGCTCCGGTTTCTGGCCGATATCTACGGCCGCGATGAGCCCCTGCGCCAGGCGCTGTTCGGCGGACGGCCCTGAAAACCAGCCCCTGGCGACGACCTGATAAAAGTCAGCCCCTTGGGCTAACGCCGGTCAGGGCCAGGGCGGGGCTAAAAACGGAATTTTGGAATGTTCCCCGGCGCTTCGGGGGCCGGGTTTTCACCATTCATTTCTCCGCCATGATAACGCCCTCCCTGCTGTTTTCGGCCATGCTGCTGGCCGCCCTGGCCCTGGCCAGTGCCTACTACCGTGGCCGCCAGCAGCACGCCTGAAGCGGCCCCTGCCGCGTGCGCCGGCCCGGGCCGGCTTTTTCCCACCCCTTATTATTTTCCCCATGCAAACCGCCGAATTATTTCCTGCTACGGCCCCCGTCGAAACCCTGGGCGACGCCGATATCTCGGCCGCCATCAGGCAGTTTTTTCTCACTAAAAAAGGCGTGGCCAGCTCCTCGATTGTCGTGAATACCCGCGAGGGCATCGTGGAGCTCACCGGCTTCACCGACAGCCTGCTGGCCCAGCAGCGGGCCGAAGAAATTGCGCTGGCCGTGCGCGGGGTGCGCGGCGTTATCAACGAGCTGGTTATCGGCACCGACGACGTGCCCGACGCCCAGCTACGGCTCGACGTGGAGCGCGCCCTGGCCAATGATGCCGCCACCGAGGACTACAACGTGCGCTGCACGGCGGCCGACGGCGTGATTACCCTGACCGGCACCGTGCAGTCGTGGGCCGAAAAGCAGCTGGTGCTGCGCGTGGTGCAGGGCGTGCGGGGCGTGCAGGCCCTGGAAACCGAGCTGCTGCACGTGCGCGGCGGCGAGCTCATCAACTCCGACGAGGAGATGACCCAGCAAATCCGGGAGCTGCTCAAATGGGACATTCGCGTGAACCCGGCGCTGGTGGAAGTGCGCACCAACGACCGGGTGGTGCACGTATCGGGCACGGTGGGGTCGGCCGCCGAGAAAAACCGCATCGTGGCCACGGCCTACCAGACCGGGGCGGTGCGTGTGGATGCCCGCGACCTATTTGTGGCCCGCTGGGTGCTGGGCAAGGAGCTGCCCTACAATCCCGGCGCGCCGCGCACCGACCAGGAAGTGGAGCAGGCCGTGCGCGATGCCCTGCGCTACGACCCCCGGGTGGAAAAATTCGGGTTTCTGGTGCAGGTGCACGACGGGGCGGTGACGCTGGCCGGCACCGTGAGCAACCTGCGGGCCCGGCAGGCTGCTACGCAGGACGCCCACCACGTGGTGGGCGTGTGGGAGGTGCACAACTTGCTGAAAGTGCGCCCCGAGCGCACCCGGCCCGACCTGGAAATCCGGCAGGCGGTGCTCGATGCGCTGGCCCGGCAGCCCTACCTGGCCGGGCTGGAGTTCAGCGTGAACGTGCTCAGCGGCAAAGCCTACCTCTACGGCCGCGTCCGCAACCATTTTGAGCTGCACCAGGCCGAGGATGCGGCGGCCGGCATTGCCGGGGTGGTAGCCATTGAGAACCTGCTCACCACCGGGGCCGGGCCCGCCGCCAGCGCAGCGGATTGCGACCAACCCAGCCCGGAAGAGGCCGCGCCGGCCAGTGGGTTTGCCGACCACCGGCTGGCCGAGCGCATTCGCTCGCGCTACTACTGGTCGGCCAGCCTGCACGACCAGGACGTGGAGGTGCAGGTTGAGCAGGGCCGCGTGACCCTGACTGGCACCGTGGCCACCAAGCTGGCCCGCGAAATAGCCGCCAGCGAAGCCTATGAGCTCGGGGCCCGCGACGTGAACAACCACCTGCTGGTGGCGCAGCAGCCCTCCTTTGCCCTCTAGCGGCGGCCTGCTGCGCTGCGCCATGCCCGTCCGCCCCGCCGCTCCCGCCTACTTCCCGCGCGACAGTAGCCCCGCGCCGGCCATCAGCCCCGAGGCGCTGCGCCTGGTGCAGGACGCCGATGCCACCATGTCGCGCGACCTCTGGGCCTGCGACTACCCGGCCTGGGTGGCCGAAAACCAGCCCGCCCCCGCCGGCGGCCTCCCGGCCGGTGCCCACCCTTTGCCCAAACCCTAACCTTTTCTATTCCTTCGCCATGCATACTTCCCTGGTTGTGCTGACCGATTTTTTTGCCGTTTCTAATCGGGCGCTCTCCTACGCGGCCGGGCTGGCCGTGCCGCTGCAGGCCCACCTGGTGCTGCTGCACGTGCGCCACGATGGCCTGCTGGCCCCCGAAGAATACCGCAGCTACCGCTCGCGCCAAAGCGAGCAGAAAACCGCCCAGGCCCTGCAGCACCTGGCCAGCAGCCAGCCCGTGCCCACGGAGGTGGACATTTCGGAGGACTTTCTGCCAGAGGCCGTGGAAGAGGTGGTGCACCGCCACCACCCGCTGCTGCTGGTGCTGGGCCGGCCGGGCATGGCCCACGCCCCGGAGGAAATCGTCGTCACCACGGCCATGGACCTGCTGCGCCACGCGCCCTATCCGCTGCTGGTGGTGCCCACCGTGGGCTGGGAGGCCTTTCCGCCCCGCCGCCTGCTGCTGGCCGTGGACGGGGAGCCCTTTCACCTGCCGCAGCCCGGGCAGGCCGTGCGCCGCCTGCTGGCCACCACCGGGGGCACCCTCGACGTGGTGCACGTGACCGACGGCCACGCCCACCCCGACGCGCTGGCCATCATCGACAGCCTGCAGCGCAACGGCCTGACCGAGGAGCTGCTCGACCCGAGCCGGCTGCACGTGGTGCCCATGCCCTTCGCCACGCAGGGAATTATGCAGGAAGCTGCCCGGCTCGAAGCCGATATGCTGGTCGTCATTGCCCGGCGGCACAGCCTGCTGGGCAGCCTGTTCCACCGCAGCGTCACGGCCAGCCTGCTGCAGCAATGCCCCATTCCCGTGCTGGTGCTGCCAGCCGAAGGGTAGCGCGGCCAGCGGCCGGGCGTTTTCCTATTCTCAACCGTTCTTTTTTGCTGATTTGCCATGAATCCCACTTTCCTGGTTCTGACCAATGTATCGCCAGCAGCAGAAAAGACGGCCAGCTGGGCCGCCGCGCTGGGCACCCCGCTGCGCGCCCGCCTGGCGCTGCTGCACGTTTACCACGATGCCGTGCTGGACCTGGAGCTGGCCACCGCCACCGCCCCGGCGGCTTTTGGCAGCCCGGGCAACACCCGCCGGGCGCTGCAGGAATTAGCTTCCCGGCTGCCGGCTCCGGCGGCCCTGGAGGTATCGGTGGAGTCCATTACCGAGGCCCTGGCCGAGGCCATTCACCGCGACCACCCGCTGCTGCTGGCCATGGGCCTGAGCCCGGAATACGACCTGATTGACCACCTGCTGCACAACCAGGCGCTGCCCGCCCTGCGCGCCACGCACCGGCCCCTGCTGTTGGTGCCCGAGCAGGCCCCCGCGCCCCGGCTGCCGCGCCAGGTGCTGTTTGCCGTCGATGGCGAGCCCTTCACCCTGAACGCGGCCGCTAAGCTCCTGGCTCCGCTGCTAAGCAGCTGGCCCGCCGCGTACACGGTGGTCAATGTAAGCTCGCAAAACAGCCAGCTCTCGCGCCCCGGCCGCATGGGGCTGGCCGACGTGCGGGCCTGCGGCGTTGTGCCGGACGGAGCCCTGGCGCTGCGGGAAGAAAACGACGTGTTTCCGGCCACCGGCATCCTGCACGCCGCCGACGAAACCGGGGCCGACCTGCTGGTGCTCATCGTGCGGTCGCGCTCCTTTCTGGGGAGGCTGTTCCACCACAGCATCACGGCGCAGGTGCTGCGCCGCTGCCGCATTCCGGTGCTGCTGCTCCCGGCCGAAGCGGCCGACCCCGCCTGAGCCGCCCGCCGGGCAAGGCCCTCATATAGTGCGCCTTTACGTCCTTTTCAGCTTACTCCTCTTTGCCATGAAACCCAATTTGGTTGTTTTTACTGATTTTTCGCCGGCCGCCGAGCGGGCCCGCGCCTACGCTGCCATGCTGGCCGAAGCGGTAGGAGCCGAGCTGCACCTGGTGCACGTGTTTCTGCCCATGACCATGACCACCGAAACCGGCGTGGTGGTGCCCTACGTGGATGAGCAGTACGCGCCCGAAACCCGCCGCCACCTAACCCAGCTGGCGGCCACGCTGCCCGTGCCGGCCACTACCGACCTGATTGAGGCCGACTGGTCGGGGGCCGTGGAGCAGGCGCTGCGGCAGTACCAGCCCCTGCTGCTGGTAGCCGGCCTCACGGCCACCAGCGGCCCGGTGGATGAGTGGCTCAGCAACCGCGCCATCCCCCTGGCCCGCCAAACCGGCTATCCGCTGCTGCTGGTGCCCGAGCACCTGCCCGCGCAGGCGCTCAGCCCGCCCTGCACCGTGGTGCTGGCCGTGGAAGACCGGCCCTTTGCCCTGAACCCCAACGCCCGGCGGGTGGCCCCGCTGCTCGATGCGCTGGCCTGCGACATCATCACCGTGACGGTGCTGCCCTCTGACGAAAGCACCGGCGGCTGGGACGCCCTGCGGGCCGCCCAGCGCTGCGGCCTCGCCAAAATCATGCTCGGCTGCGGGCTGCACAAGGTAGTAGGCGAGCGCCCCGCCAGCGGCATCCTGCAAGCCACCAAGGACCTGTCGGCCGATGTGCTGGCGCTGGTGGACCAAGACCACGGCCTGCTGCACAAAGTGTTCAGCGGCAGCGTCATCGACCACGTGCTGCGGCATACGCCCGTGCCCGTGCTGCTCCTGGCCGGCCACCTCACCCCCTGGGCGGCCTAAATGCCTGAGATTTTTCAACCACTGCTCACCTCCTGACTGCTTTTTCCCATGTCACTCACCCTCATTGTTCTGGCGGGGTTTTATGCCCCGGCCCACCACGCCATTCAATATGCCGATACGCTGGCCCAGGCCGTGCGCGGCCACGTAGTGCTGCTGCACGCCAACCGGGCTTCGCTGTTTGACCCCTACGTGCTGGCCGATGCCGTGGGCAAAAGCTACCACCGCGACGAGCTGAACCAGCAGGTGGATACGGCGGCGGCCCTGTACCGGCAGGCCGAGAAAATGACCGTGCCCACCACCGTGGAAGTAGTGACCGACCTGCTCCCGGAAATTGCCCGGGACCTGGCCACTCGCTTTCACCCGGCCCTGTTCGTTATCGGCCAGCCCGATAAGGCCCACCCCGACCGCACCGGCGTGGCCGCCGCCTGCGGCGAGCTGTTGCGGGCCGGGCACTACCCGGTGCTCACCGTGCCGGTGGCCGCGCCGGTGGTGGTGCCCCATCGCCTGCTCATTGCCGCCGACCGCGAGCCTTTCGCGCTGGCCCCATCCGCGCAGCCGCTGCGCCAGCTGTTCAACCTGTTTGCGACCAGCCTGGTGGTAGCCCACGTGTCGGAAGATGTGGAAGATGACGCCGGCTGCGGGGCGGCCCTGCGCGCCGTGCAAACCAGCGGCCTGGCCGGGCTGCTTACCCCGGAGCTGCGCGGCTACGTGGCCGGCGACTATGCCGACGGGGTGCTGACGGCCGCCGCCGATACCCAGGCCGACCTGGTGATGGTGCTGGCACGCCAGCGCAGCTACCTGGGCGAGCTCTTCCACCGCAGCGTGACGGCCCGCCTGCTGAATCGCAGCCCCAAGCCCGTGCTGGTGCTGCCCACGGCCACTGAAAAGCCCCGGGCCGCCCAGATGGCCCACGCCCACGCCGCTCTGGCGGAGTAGGGAATTCTCCGGCTACATTAAGCTCCCGCCCTGCTCATGCTTTCCTCCTCAATTACCTTACCGGGGCTCGCCGACCAGGCCGTGGCCCAATCGCGGGCGGCGCACGGGGCCAATACGGTGCCCGTTGGCGCCGCGCCTGGCTTGTGGGCGATGGGGAAGGAAGTCGTCAGGGAGCCCATGTTTTTGCTGCTGCTGGCGGCCTGCGCGGTGTACCTGGCACTGGGCCAGCGGCTGGAAGCCGTGCTGCTGGGCGTGGCGCTGCTGCTGGTGGCGGGTATTTCGGTTTACCAGGCGGCCCGGAGCAACCGGGCGCTGCAGGCCCTGCGCGACCTGACCCAGCCCTGCGCCCAGGTCTGGCGGCACGGAGCCATCGTTACGCTGCCGGCCTCGGAGCTGGTGGTGGGGGATGCCGTACTGGTAGCGGAGGGCGAGGGCATTCCCGCCGATGGCCTTGTGCGCGAGGCCAATGACTTCTCGGTCGATGAGTCTGTGCTGACCGGCGAGGCCGTGCCCGTCACGAAAGCTGGCGGCGCGGCCGTTTTTGCCGGCACCAGCGCGGCCTCGGGCAGCGCCTGCCTCACGCTCACGGCGGTGGGGCTGCACACGCGGCTGGCGGGTATCGGCCGCCGCATGGCGGGTATCACGCCCGAAAAAACGCCCCTTCAGCAGCAGATTTCGCGCTTCGTAACCCGCATGGCCTGGCTGGGGGTGGGTGCCTTCCTGCTGGTGTGGGGCATCAACTACGCCCGCTCCGGCAACTGGGTCACGGCGCTGCTTTTTGGGCTGACGCTGGCCATGTCCATTTTGCCCGAAGAAATACCGGTGGCTTTCAGCAGCTTTATGGCGCTGGGCGCGGCCCGGCTCAGCCGCCGGGGGGTGCTCACCAAGCAGCCCCAGACGGTGGAAAGCCTGGGCTCGGCCACCGTGATTTGCGTCGACAAAACCGGCACCCTCACTCAGGAAGGCATGCGCGTGGCGCAGCTCTACGATGCCGCGACGGCTACGCACGTGCCCCTGCCCGGCCCGCTGCCCGCCACGGGCACGCTGGTGCTGGCCTACGCCCGCTGGGCCAGCGAAACCGAACCGTTCGACCCGATGGAAAAAGCCCTCGTCGCTGCCCTGGCCACTGCCGCGCCGGCGCTGGCCGCCGAGGCGTACCCGATGGTGCATGAGTATGCGCTGGCCGGCACTCCGCCCATGATGACCCACGTGCGGCAAGCGCCCGACGGCCGCTTGGTGGTGGCCGGCAAGGGCGCGGTAGAGCACATTTTGGCCATTGTGCAGCTACCCCCGGCCGCCGCCGGGCAGGTGCGCGACCTGGCCCGGCAGCTATCGGCGCAGGGCTACCGGGTGCTGGGCGTGGCGCGGGGCGCGTACCAGGGCCCCGATTTTCCGGCGGCGCAGGACGACTTCGAGTGGGCATTTCTGGGGTTGGTAGCCCTGGAAAATCCGCCCAAAGCCAATGCGGCGGCCGTCGTCCGGGCATTTAACGGAGCGGGCATACAAGTAAAGATGATAACCGGAGACTTCCCGGAAACGGCGCAGGCCATTGCCCGGCAGGTGGGCCTGCCGGGGGCCGATACGCTACTGACCGGCCCGCAGGTGCTGGCCCTCGACGAAACCGCGCTACGGCAGCAGGTAGGAAGCACGGCGGTATTTGCCCGCATGTTTCCCGAGGCGAAGCTGCGGGTGGTCGAAGCCCTCAAGCACCGCGGCGAAGTAGTGGCCATGACCGGCGACGGGGTGAACGACGGCCCGGCCCTGAAGGCGGCCCACATTGGGGTGGCGATGGGCCGGCGTGGCACGGAGGTAGCCCGGCAGGCCGCCGCGCTGGTGCTGGTAGATGACGACCTGCACAGCATGGTGGTGGCTATTGCGCAGGGGCGGCGCATCTACCAGAACCTGCAAAAGGCGGTTTCCTACATCGTTTCCATCCACCTGCCCATCATTCTCACGGTCACCGTGCCGCTGCTCGTCGGCTGGCAGTTCACCAACCTGTTCAGCCCGGTTCACATTATTTTTCTGGAGCTGGTAATGGGGCCCACCTGCTCCATTGCCTTCGAGAATGAGCCGGCCGAAGCCGGCCAGATGCACCAGCCCCCGCGCCCGCTCACGGCGTCGTTTCTGGCCGGGCCGGCCCTGGCTCGCAGCCTCGCCCAGGGGCTGGGTATCAGCGTGGCCGTGCTAAGCGTGTACTACGGCCTAATGCAGCAAGGGGCCACGCTGCCGGTCGTGCGCACGCTGGTATTCACCACCCTGGTTCTGAGCAATATTCTGCTGGCCCTGGTCGACCGCTCGTTCACCCAGCTGGTGTTGCAAACCATTCGGGTGAAAAACGTGGTGCTGTGGTTGCTGCTGGGCCTGACTTTGGCGCTCTTGCTTAGCGCGCTGCTGGTGCCCGCTGCGCAACGGCTGTTTGGCTTCGTACCCATCTCCTGGGCGGCACTGAGCGGCTGCACGGTGGCCGCGCTGCTAGGGGCCGGCGGGCTCGAACTCTATAAGCTACTGCGACTGTAACTGCTAAACCAAACCCCTGCCAGATGAATGCCCCTACCACCGAAACCGATGCGCTGGCGGCCTACTGGGCGCTGCCCGCCGCCGAGGTGCTCGCCCGGCTGGGTACCCGGGCGTCGGGCCTACACCAACAAGAAGTCGCTGGAATTCGGCAGCTGTACGGGCGTAATACGCTCCGGCAGCGGGCGGCAGTGTCCGGAGCGCGCCTGTTCTGGCAGCAGTTTCGGAGCCCGGTTTCGCTGCTGCTGCTGGGCGCGGCTGGGCTGTCGTTTTTTCTGGGCGACGAACTCGATGCCAGCCTCATTTTGGGCATTTTACTGGTGAGTGGCGCGCTGGGGTGCTGGCAGGAGTACGGGGCCTCGGCGGCCATGCAGCGCCTGCTGGCGCTGGTAGTCGTGCGCGCCAGCGTGTGGCGCGACGGCCAGCCGCAGGAGCTCCCTACCGAGCAGCTGGTGCCCGGCGACGTGGTGGACCTGCGCGCCGGCGACCTGGTACCTGCCGATGCTTATTTACTTAACGCCAATCAGTTATTTGTAAATGAGGCCGCTCTTACCGGCGAAACCTTCCCAGCCGAGAAGCAGCCAGGGGTGCAGCCGCCCGATGCCCCCCTGGCCCAACGCCTTAACCTGCTGTACATGGGCACGAGCGTGGTAAGCGGCAGCGCAACGGCCGTGGTGGTGCATATCGGCCGGCGCACCCAGGTGGGCCAGCTGGCTGAGCGGCTGGCGGCTGCGCCCCCCGAAACCGACTTTGAGCGGGGCACGCGGCGCTTCGGCTACCTGCTGCTCGACCTTACGCTGGGGCTGGTGCTGCTTATTTTTGCTAGCAACGTACTGCTGCACAAGCCCGTGCTGCAGGCGCTGCTGTTTTCGCTGGCCATTGCCGTGGGGCTTACGCCGCAGCTGCTGCCAGCCATTATCAGCCTCAACCTGGCCCAGGGTGCCCGGCGAATGGCGGCGCAGCAGGTTATCGTGAAGCGTTTGTCGTCGATTGAGAACCTGGGCAGCATGACCGTACTCTGCGTTGACAAAACCGGCACGCTGACTGAGGGCACCGTGCGGGTCAGCGCCATCACCGACTGGCAAGGAAAGCCCGCGCCCCGGGTGCAGCGCCTGGCCCGGCTCAACGCGCAGCTGCAGCAGGGCTTTCGCAACCCGCTAGACGAGGCCATCCTGGCCTACGCACCTGCCGAGGCAGCCACCTGCCCGCGCCTCGGCGAGGTGCCCTACGACTTTGTGCGGAAGCGGCTTTCTATTCTGACGGAGGTCGACGGGCGCTCCCTGCTGATAACCAAAGGGGCCCTGCGCAACGTGCTGGACGTGTGCGCCTGGGTCCAGTCGGACGATGCCCCGCCCGTACCGCTGGCTGGGTGCCGGGCGCAGCTGGAAAGCACTTTTCAGGCGTTGAGCGCCCGGGGGCTGCGCACCTTGGGCCTGGCCGTGAAGGAGCTGCCCGGCCCGCCCACGCTCCAGGCCACCGACGAGGCCGGCCTGACCTTCCTGGGGTTTATCACCCTGTTCGACTCGCCCAAGCCCGGCATTCGCGCCACGCTGGCCGCACTGGCCGGGCAGGGCATCCAAGTGAAAATGATAACCGGCGACAACGCCCTGGTGGCCCAGGCCGTGGCGCTGGCGGTGGGCATCCGCACGCCGGTGGTGCTCACCGGCCCGGCCCTGCGGCAGCTGAGTGCCGAAGCCCTGCGCCAACAGGTGGCCGGGATCAACGTATTCGCCGAAATTGAGCCTAATCAGAAAGAGGCACTGCTGCTGGCCCTGCGCCAGGCCGGGGCGGTGGTGGGCTATTTGGGGGACGGCCTCAACGATGCCAGCGCCCTGCACGCCGCCGACGTGGGCTTGTCGGTCGACTCGGCCGTGGATGTGGCGAAGGAAGCGGCCGACATTGTGCTTTTGCAGCCCGACCTGAACGTGCTGGTGGCCGGGGTGCGCGAGGGGCGGCGCACGTTTGCCAACACCCAGAAATACCTGTTTATGGCCACCAGCGCCAATTTTGGCAACATGCTGAGCATGGCCGGTGCATCGTTGTTTCTGCCGTTTCTGCCGCTGCTGCCCGTCCAGATTCTTCTCACCAACCTGCTCACCGACCTGCCCGAGATGACCATTTCGTCGGACAACGTGGAGGCCGCGGCCCTGCGCCGGCCGGCCCGCTGGGACCTGGGTTTTCTCCGGCGCTTCATGCTGGCGTTCGGGCTGCTCAGCTCCGCCTTCGACTACTTGAGCTTCGGTGTGTTGCTGCTGGGCTTTCGGGCCGGGCCCGCGCTGTTCCGCACGGGCTGGTTTGTCGAGTCGGTGCTGTCGGCCGCCAGTATTGTGCTGGTCGTGCGGACCCGGCAGGCATTTTTTCGCAGCCGGCCGGGGCGCTGGCTGGTGCGCACCACGGTACTGGTTGGGGGCGTGGTGCTCTTGTTGCCGCTGAGCCCCCTGGCGCAGCTGCTGGGCTTTACCCAACTGCCGGCCGCCCTCTACGGTGCTATTCTGGGGATTGTGGCGCTGTACGCGCTGGCGGCCGAGCGGATAAAGCGCTGGTTTTACAGGCACTACCACCACCGCGCAATGGCTCGTTTACCAGCCGTTCGCTTACCCGGTGCCCGGCCAGCAAGCGCGCCGGGCCAGCTGGTGTCGCAGGGGACGGCCGGCACCTGACAAAAATCGGATAAAAAGCTGACTATCATCAGGTGTCACCCCAATAAAAGTGCGCAACTTGCTGCTGCAAACCAGGCTGCCGGGCGGGCAGCTGCCGCGCCGCCTGGCCAACCTTACCCGCCTGGCACTCCCCATGGAAACTACCTTCTTAGTGATAACCGACCTGTCGCCCGCAGTTCACCGGGCGGCTTATTTTGCCGCCCTGCTGGCTCGCGCCGTAGGGGGGTGTCTGGTGCTGGTACCCGTGGAGCAACCGCTGCCGCCCACCGCCGAAATGGGCCTGCTGGGCGTGCCGCTGGAGTACTATCACCAGGAGCATCGCACTACTGCCAGTGCCCTTGCCGAGTTGGCCGCCCTGCTGCCCGCGCCCACGCACCTGGAGCGTGGCGTGGTTAGCCTGGAAGCAGCCCTGGACGACCTTACTGGGCGCTGGCACCCGCAGCTACTGGTGCTATCCCTGGCCACTGAGCACGACGTGCTCGACCATCTGCTGCTCAACCAGGCGCTGCCCGTGCTGCGTGAAGCCGGGCTGCCGCTGCTGCTGGTGCCCGAAACCGCCGCCCAAAACCCGCATCTGCCCCGAGTGATAGCCGTGGCGGCCGATGGCGACGCCTTTCAGCTCACCAGCCCAGCGCGGGCGCTGCAACGACTCCTGGCGAGCTGGCCGGCGGACTTCTACCTGGTGCATGTAGCCCGCCCCGACGAACCGGCAGCAAACTTTCGTCAAATCGAGGAAGCCGTATTCGACAGCGGGCTGCTGCCCGCGCAGGGCCGGTGCCGCACCTACCAGGTACAGCACCAGCCTTTCGGGGCGGGCATTGTGCAGGCGGCCCTCGACGTGCAGGCCGACCTGCTGGTGCTGCCGGTGCGCCCACGCACCTTGGTAGCCAATGTAGTTGGCTGCGGCGTGGCGGCGCAGGTATCCCGTACCTGCCCGGTACCTATGCTGCTGTTGCCCACCGTTGAAGTGGCGGAGGCCCGGCCTGAAGCAGATATGCAGCAGGTGGTCTGGGCTCCCGTTTAGCCACCACCGCGCCTGCTTCCCAAACGTGGCAGCCACCGCCGGCCGCAGCACGAGTTGGCTGGGCAACGTGGGGGATTACCCCGGCCCCGCGAGTGTGCGCCGGCCGGTCCACTGGTTTCTGCAGACCTGACTCATCGCGGTGCTCACGATTTATTCTTCTGAAACATGCCACACCCTACCATTCTGGCCAGTACCGGGGCCCTGACGCACTTCGCCGGGCGGTTCTTTCGCGAGGTGGTCCGGCCGCGCTACGAGGTGCAGGAGTGGCTGTACCAGTGCTACGTGGTGGGCTACCAGTCGCTGCCGCTGGTGGGCAGCACGGCCTTCATCATGGGCCTGGTGCTCACCTTGCGGCTGCGGCCCACGATGGTGCAGTTCGGGGCCGAATCCTGGATTCCGACAATGGTTGGGCTCACTATTATTCGGGAGATGGGCCCCATCATCACGGCCCTGATGGTGGCGGGCAAGGTCAGCTCCAACATCGGGGCCGAGCTGGGTTCGATGCGCGTGACGGAGCAGATTGACTCCATGGAAGTGTCCGGCACCAATCCCTTTAAGTACCTGGTGGTGACGCGCGTGCTGGCCACCACGCTCATGCTGCCGGTGCTTACCATCGTAGCCGATGCCATCAGCCTCTACGCCTCGTACCTGGGTGTTAACATGCAGGGGGTGACCACGCTGGCGCTGTTTTCGCACAACATACTGGGGCGGCTGAATTTCAGCGACATCACCGCCGCCGTAGTCAAGACCTTCTGCTTCGGGTTTGCCATCGGCCTCATCGGCTGCTACAAGGGCTACTACGCCGACAAGGGCACCGAAGGCGTGGGGCAGGCGGCCAACTCGGCCGTGGTGGTGTCGTCGCTGGCGGTGTTTATCCTCGACCTGCTCGCTGTGCAAGTCTGTCTCGTACTGGGCATTGCCTGACACCCGCTATGCTATCCGAAACCTGCTCTGCACCGGTGCACTCTGCTGCCGCTTCGCCCCCGCCCGAAGCGGTGCTGACGGTGGTGCACGTCGAAAAGTCCTTTGGCGACAACCACGTGCTGCGCGACTTCTCGCTGGTGCTGCACCGGGGCGAAAACGTGGTGGTGCTGGGCAAGTCCGGCTCAGGCAAGTCGGTGCTGATAAAGTGCATCATTGGCCTGCTGCTGCCCGATGCCGGCCGGATTACCGTGCTGGGCCAAGACGTGGCCACTCTCAGCCACGCAGCCCTCGACCAGCTGCGTACCAAGGTGGGGTTTCTGTTCCAGAGCAACGCCCTGTATGACTCGATGACGGTGCGCGAAAACCTGCTTTTTCCGCTGCGCCGGCACTGGCTGGCCCACAGCCCCGCCGAGGAAGACCAACTGGTGCGCCAAGCGCTCGAAGACGTAGGCCTGGCGCATACCGCGGGCCTGCTGCCGGCCGAGCTGTCGGGGGGTATGCGCAAACGCATTGCCCTGGCGCGCACGCTCATCCTGCGCCCCGACATCATTCTGTACGACGAGCCCACCACGGGCCTCGACCCAGTAACGGCCCGCGAAATCGACCATCTTATCCGGGAAGTGCAGCGCAAGTACGGCACCTCGGCGCTCATCATCTCGCACGACCTCAACTGCGTGCGCCTCACCGCTGACCGCGTGGCCCTGCTCGTGGACGGCCGCTGCTACGCCGAGGGCACCTACGAGCAGCTGCGCGACCGCCCCGACCCGGTTAGCCACGAGTTTTTTGCCTGACCCTTCATTTTCACCCTTTGCCATGAGCCAACGCACCACTCACAACTACGTTCGCCTGGGCCTGTTCGTGGCCGTGGGCCTGGGGTGCCTGGTGGTTACCCTATATATGCTGGGCCAGCAGCAACGCTTATTCAACCGCAGCATTCTGGTGCAGGCCGACTTTCGCAACGTGTCGGGCCTGCTCGCGGGCAACAACGTGCGCCTGGGTGGCATCGCGGTGGGCAACGTGCGGACTATTGAGATTCGAAACGACAGCACGGTCCGGGTCACAATGCGCCTCAACCAGGAAGTGCGGGCCTTTGTGCACCAGAATACGCTGGCCACCATCGGCACCGATGGCTTGGTGGGCAACACTATTATCAACCTCAATACCCAGCCTGGGCCGGCCTTACCCATTGGCTCGGGCGATGTGCTGCCGACCAGTACGCCGGCCAGCTTCGAGACCATGCTCGGCCCCCTGGCGGCCTCCAGCACCAACCTGGTCGCCATCACCCACGACCTGCGTCAGATGACGCAACGGCTCAACGGCAGCCAACCCCTGTGGCAGTTGCTTGATGACCGGCAGTTGGCGGGCCGCGTGCGCCGCAGTCTTGGCAACGTGGAAGCCGCCACCGGCCGGCTCAGCACGGCCTCGCGCGATGTGCAGCTGCTGGCCCAAGGCGTGCGCCAGGGCCACGGCGCGGCGGGCTACCTGCTCACCAATAAAGCTCTGGGCGGCCAGCTAGACCATGCCGCCCGGCAGTTGGCCGGCACTTCCGATACCCTGGCCGCTACACTCGCCGGGCTGCGCCACCAGCTGCAGGGCGCGGGGGCGCTCAATACGCTGCTGGCCGACACGGCCTTCAGCCGCCAGCTGCGCCAGAGTATGCACAGCGTAGAGCTTGGCACGGCGGGCTTTAGCCGCAGCATGGAGGCACTGCAGCACAACTTTCTGCTAAGGGGCTACCTGCGCCGGCAGCAGCGCCGGCAACAACGGGCGCAGGTGGCGCACCAACCCTGAGCGGGCAGCTCCCGAAAGCGGCTCGGGCTCCCGGCGGCTGACGAAAGTCAGGTGGATTAGCTGATTATGCTCAGCCCACGCGCCGGGCACCCGCCGGAGCTTTGCAGGTAGCCACCCGGCCGGGTAAGCCCGGCCGATTACGATGCCTGATGAGCCCCGCTTTCCACGTTCTTAGCCTTTCCCAACGCACTGCGCCCCTTGCCGTTCGCGAGCAGCTGGCGCTCGACGAGGCGGCCTGCCGCCAGCTGCTGCGCACGCTCCGGGCCGCGCCCGGGCTAACGGATGTGCTGGTGCTGAGCACCTGCAACCGCACGGAAATCTATTACTGCGCCGGGCAGGAGCAGTCGGCTACCCTGCTGGACGCGCTGGGGCAGGTACTGGGCCGGGTCGTCAGCGCCGAGCAGGCCGCCCATTTTGTGCATCTGCACGGTGCCGAAGCGGCTTCCCGGCACCTGCTGGAAGTGGCGCTGGGGCTGGAGGCCCAGGTAGTTGGCGACCAGCAAATCAGCCACCAGGTGAAGCGCGCCTACCGGTGGGCCGTGGAGGAAGACACCGCCGGCCCCTGGCTGCACCGGCTGCTGCACACCGTGTTTTTCACCAGCAAGCGCGTGCAGACCGAAACCAGCTTCCGCGACGGGGCCGCTTCCACCTCCTACGCCGCCCTTGAGCTGGCGGAAACCCTGACAGCGCACCTGCCCACCCCCAACATTCTGATACTGGGGCTGGGCGAAATCGGCACCGACGTGGCCCGGCATTTTGGGGCCAGCCCGCGCTTTGCCCGTGTCACGGTGTGCAACCGCACCCGCGCCAAGGCCGAGGCGCTGGCCGTTTCGCACGGCCTGCTGGTGCTGGACTGGGCCGACCTGCCGGCCAGCCTGCAGGCGGCCGATGTGGTCATTTCGTCGGTGGCGGCGGCTGCGCCCTGCCTCACGCTGGCGCTGGTGCAGCAGCTCACGGTGCTCAGCCACAAGTTTTTCATCGATTTATCGGTGCCCCGCAGCGTGGCCGCCGACGTGGAGCAGGTGCCCGGCGTGCTGCTTTACACCCTCGATGACATTGCGGACACTACCTCGGCCACCCTCTCCCGCCGGCTGGCGGCCGTGCCCCAGGTGCGCGCCCTCATCGCCGAAAGCCTGGCCGACCTGGCGCAGTGGAGCCGCGAGCAGGCAGTATCGCCCACCATCCAGCAGCTCAAAAATGCGTTGGAACAGCTGCGCACCGAGGAGCTACAACGCTTTAGCAAGCACCTGAGCGCGGAGGAGACCCGGCGCATGGACGAGTTGACCAGGTCGCTGATGCAGAAGGTGCTGAAGCAGCCTACCCGCCACCTGAAGGCTGCCTGCCAGCGCGGCGAATCCGGCCCCGTGGTCGAGCTGCTGGCGGGGCTTTTTGATTTGGAACCGCAGCTGCAAACTGCCTGACGGGCCGGTTAGGCAGTGGCCGTACCAGGACGGAGGAAGGATGAATGCCCGGAAAATATCTTTCCGGGCTGCGCCCCGTTAAGCCTGATTTTACGTGCTTAGCAATGACAACCTCTGTTTACTGTGACGAGGCTGGCTACAACGGCGACGATTTACGCCAAGTTCAGCAGCCCTACTTCTCCTACGCCGGCGTAGCTATCAGCTCGGCCGAAGCCGGGGACATTATGCAGGAAATAAGGCAGCTGCTGCGCACCCAAGCCCCCGAGCTCAAAGGCAAGCATCTCTACGCGCACCGGCTGGGCGTGCAGGGGATTGACATTCTGGTGCAACGACTGGCGGGACGCGCAACATTCGTGGTGCACAACAAAGCGTTTGCGCTGGGGGCCAAGTTCTTCGAATATGCGCTGGAACCCTTCCTAGCCAGCAAGAACGCCTTTTTTTACCACGTCAGGTTCCACCAGTTCATCTCCAACCTCATGTACATGCTGCTCAGCAGCGGGGATGCCGATGCGGAAACGGTGATGAATCTCTTTATTGAGCTGATGCGCCGGCCTTCCGCCGAAGCCGAAGGCCTTTTTACCCAGGCCCTCGGCACCAGCAATGACCCGAGCGGCATGCTGATGGACATCATGCGCCTGGTACGGTTACCAGAATCCCAGGCCGCTATTCAGGCAGAGCTAGACTCCATTAGCGACGAGCAGGGGCACATCAAGTTCATGCTTGACCTGTCGGTAACATCCGCCACCTCGGTGCTGCGCCACCTGAGCGCGCAATACGGTTCGCTGGAAGTAACCCTGGACGACTCCAAGCCGCTAAAAGCCGCCACCCGCATTCTAAACGACCTGGGAGCCGGCCCGCTGAAGGTGCTGCCGGATGGCTGGGGGGACGGCTTGCCGTTCAATTACCAGCTGGCCCGCCCCGTTCAGTTCGCCAATTCAGCCCTGGAGCCTGGCCTGCAGGTAGCCGATTTGCTGGCCGGCGTGGTCGCGCTGGCTTGCCGGGACCACGACAAAGGCACCGACCGCTCCCAGCGCGTGCTCGACCTCGTGCAGCCCCTTGCCGGCCAGGGCTGCATCATGCCGTCATTGGAACACCTGAACTTTGAAACGGACGCGGCCCGCTTCAACGTCAACCTGCTGGCCCGCCTGGCCGCCCGCGCCGAAGCCGGCCTGCCGCTACTGGACCCCGCGCTACTGGGCTAATTCCGGTACCGGTGGGGCAGAGACCGGGACCATTCGGATTTGGGCTAGTTTTACGCGAGCAAGTCCGGGCTTCCTAGCTCTAGTTACGCTATTCTTTTCCCCGTGCACTACCTAAACCAATGATTCTAAAAGTAACAGCTCTTCCAGGAGCCGATTTTGACGCCTTTGCTGAAGAGTGGCGCAACAATCCGATTCTCCAGAAATTTGACGCCAAAGAATCTTTAGAAACAGGCCTGGATACAGCAGCAATTCAGGAGCTACTGATTGAGCGGGGGCAAACCGATATCCTGCGGGAAGAGGCAGTTAATGAGCACCTGACTACGCCGGGCACTTCGCAGGCAAAGCTTATCAGCATCCTGCAGCGATACATCAACAAGATGGCTCCCGATAGCGAGCTAATCATCGTCGACCCTTATTTCTACCCGCGTAATTTTCCAGCCGGATACAGTCAATTTATCGCCGACATACTGACCCCGTACCTAGCTGGGTTGAATGAGATTAAAGTGGTAACCAGCACTAATTACAATGCGGTTATCAGGGCACAGGTGGAAACGGATTTAAAGGCCCGCCGACCCGGCTTGATTATTAGTCATACCACGACCGATAACTACCACGACCGGTTTTGGATTTCGAACGGGCGGGAACAGGGACTGATTGTCGGCACCTCTCTAAATGGCTTGGGCAACAAGTACGCCTTGGTAGACCGCTTGAATAAAAGCGATGTACGGGACATTGTGGCTAGCCTGTCGACGGAAGGTCTGCTCTAATTCCCGCCATTTCACGACTCAGGCCGCCGGCCACTGCCAGTCGCGCACCTCGGGCATGTCTTCGCCGTGCTGGCAGATGTAGCGCCGGTGCTCGGCCAGCTGGTCGTGCAGGTGCTGGCGGAGGTAGGCCGTGCGGTTTTCCAGCTGGGGCAGGCGCGCCAGCACGGCCAGCACCAGGTGGAAGCGGTCGAGCTCGTTGAGCACCGTCATGTCGAAGGCCGTGGTCACGGTGCCTTCTTCGCGGTAGCCGTGCACGTGCAGCTGCGCGTGGTTGGCGCGGTTGTAGGTGAGGCGGTGCACCAGCCAGGGGTAGCCGTGGAAGGCAAACACCACCGGCTTGTCGCGGGTAAACAGCGCGTCGTAGTCGGCATCGGGCAGGCCGTGGGGGTGCTCGTCGGGGCGCTGCAGCTTCAGCAAATCCACCACGTTCACGACCCGGATTTTCAGCTCGGGCAGGTGCTCTCGCAGGATGCTGGCGGCGGCCAGCGTTTCGAGGGTGGGCACGTCGCCGCAGCAGGCCAGCACGGCATCGGGTGCCTGGCCGGCGTCGGTGCTGGCCCAGGGCCAGATGCCAATGCCCTCGGCGCAGTGCGTGCGGGCGGCTTCCAGGCTCAGCCACTGCGGGGCGGGGTGCTTGCCGGCCACCATCACATTCACGTAGTGGCGGCTGCGCAGGCAGTGGTCCAGCACCGAGAGCAGGCAGTTGGCATCGGGGGGCAGGTACACGCGCACGATGCTGGCTTTCTTGTTGAGGACATGGTCGATAAAGCCGGGGTCCTGGTGCGTGAAACCGTTGTGGTCTTGCCGCCACACGGTGGACGTGAGCAGGTAGTTGAGCGAGGCCAGGGGCCGCCGCCAGGGAATCTCGCGGGTCACTTTCAGCCACTTGGCGTGCTGGTTGACCATCGAGTCGACGAGGTGAATAAACGCCTCGTAGCTGTTGAGCAGCCCGTGGCGGCCCGTGAGCAGGTAGCCTTCCAGCCAGCCCTGGCACTGGTGCTCGCTCAGCATTTCCAGCACGCGGCCGGTGGGGGCCAGCGCCTCGTCGTTGGGGGCAATGTCGGCCAGCCATTGGCGGTTGGTGGCTTCAAACACGGCTTCCAGCTTGTTGGACGCCGTTTCGTCGGGCCCGAAAATCCGGAAGTTGTGCGCCGTCTCGTTCAGCCGAATCACGTCGCGCAGCAGCTGGCCGGCCACGGAGGTGGCGCTGGCCACGGTGGCCCCCGGCACCAGCGCCGCCACGGCGTAGGCATTCAGGGGCGGGATGCGCAGCTCGCGCAGCAGCTGGCCGCCGTTGGCGTGCGGGTTGGCGCTCATGCGGCGCTCGCCCTGCGGAGCCAGCGCGGCCAGCTCCGGCCGCAGCTGCCCTTGGGCATCAAACAACTCCTCGGGCCGGTAGCTGCGCAGCCAGCTTTCGAGCTGCGCCAGGTGGGCGGGCGGGGTGGTGTCCGAAATCAGGAGTGGTATCTGGTGCGCCCGAAACGTGCCTTCGTTGGGCCGCCCGTCCACTTGCCTGGGGCCCGTCCAGCCCTTTGGCGAGCGCAGCACCAACATGGGCCAACGGGGCCGCGATACTTCGCCCAGGTGGCGGGCGGCGTACTGCAGCTGCCGGATGTGCCGGATGGCCTCGTCGAGGGCGGCGGCCATCTGCTGGTGCATCAGCGCGGGCTCGTGGCCTTCCACGTAGTAGGGCGTCCAGCCGTAGCCTCGAAGCAGCTGGTCGAGCTCCTCGGGGCTGATGCGGGCCAGCACCGTGGGGTTGGAAATCTTGTAGCCGTTGAGGTGCAGGATGGGCAGCACCGCGCCATCGGTGGCCGGGTTCAGAAATTTGTTGGAGTGCCAGGCCGTGGCCAGCGGGCCGGTTTCAGCCTCGCCGTCGCCTACCACGCAGGCAGCCAGCAGGTCGGGGTTATCAAATACCGCCCCGAAGGCGTGGCTGAGCGAATAGCCCAGCTCGCCGCCCTCGTGCAGCGAGCCCGGCACGTGCGGCGAGACGTGGCTGGAAATACCGCCGGGAAAGGAAAACTGCGCAAACAGCTTCCGCAGGCCCGCCTCGTCGGGGCTAATTTCGGGATATACTTCGCTGTAGGTGCCTTCCAGATAGGCCTGGGCCACCACCGCCGGCCCGCCGTGGCCCGGCCCGGAGAGGTAGAGCACGTTCAAATCGTGCTGGCGGATGACGCGGTTGAGGTGGGTGTAAATGAAGTTCTGGCCCGGCGTGGTGCCCCAGTGCCCCAGCTGCGTGGGCTTGACGTGGGCCAGCGCCAGCGGCTCGCGCAGCAGGGGGTTGGCGCGCAGGTAAAGCTGCCCGACCGCGAGGTAGTTGGCCGCCCGCCAGTAGGCATCGAGCTGTTGAACTTCCAGCGGACTCAGGGGCAGCGGGGCCACGGACGGCGGCGAATAAGCAGGGGCGAGGAGCGTTTCCATTGGCTAGCGTAATCAGTGCGTTAAGTAATGGTTGAAGGGGATAGGTGAGTGGCCCACAGCTGGCCGACCAGGCGCGCCATCATGCCGGTTTCGTCGGTGGGCATCACGCGCACGCACACCCGGCTGGCGGCGCTCGAAATGATGGCCGCGTGGGCCGCGTTGCGGTCGGCATCCAGCGCCACGCCCAGAAACCCGAGGCCCTGGCAGATGCGGCCCCGCACTTCGGCCGCGTGCTCGCCAATGCCGCCGGCAAACACCAGCGTATCGAGCCCGTCCAGCACGGCGGCAAAAGCACCCATCCATTTGCGGGCCTGGTAGCAGAACAGCTCCACGGCTTCGGCGGCGCGCTCGTCGGTGGCTTGGCGGGCCAGCAGGTCGCGCAGGTCCGAGCTGGTTTCGGACACGCCCAGCAGGCCCGATTCTTTGTTGATGAGCTGGTTGAATTGCCGGGCCGTGAGGTTTTTGGCCTGCATCAGGTACGCGGCCACGCCGGGGTCGAGGTCGCCGGGGCGGGTGCCCATCACTAGTCCGCCGGCCGGCGTGAAGCCCATGCTGGTATCGAGGCAGCGGCCGCCGCGCACAGCGGCCAGGCTGGCCCCGCCGCCCAGGTGCGCCAGCAGCACCCGGCCCTGGGCGGCGGCCGGCCCGGCCACCCGGCCCAGCTCTTCGAGCAGGTAGCTGAACGACAGCCCGTGAAAGCCGTAGCGCCGGATGCCCTGGTCGGTGAAGCGGCGCGGAATGGCCAGCAGCTGAGCCACGCGCGGCAGGTTGTGGTGAAAAGCGGTGTCGAAGCAGGCCACTTGCGGCAGGTGCGGGTATTGCTGCCGGCAGGCTTCCATAAGCAGGATTTCGCCCGGCAGGTGCGCGGGGTCGTAGCAACTGATGCGGTGCAGCTCGGCCAGCAGGGCCGGCGTCACCAGTTCCGGGGCCTGGTGCTCCATGCCGTGCACCACCCGGTGCCCGACTACCTGCACGGCGGCCAGCACCGGCTGCCCGGCCAGCCAGGCTAGCAGCACCTGCACGGCCGCCGCGTAGCCGGGGGCCGCCACCGGGCAGGTAGTGGGCGGCTCGGCCTGCGCCTGCGCCGTAAGCTGCGCCCCCGCCAGGCCAATGCGGCTGAGCTCGCCCCGCAGCAGGCAGCGCGAGCTGCCGGCGGCCGCGCCGGGGCCATACACCGCAAACCGGATGCTGGAGGAGCCGCCGTTGAGCAGCAAAGCCAGGGGAGCGGCCGCCCTCATACCGCCTCCAAATCCAGCACCACCCGGCCCGCTATGGTGCCCGCCTTCATGGCGTCCAGCACCTGGTTGATGTTGTCGAGCGGCTCGCAGCGGTAGTGCACTTTCACCTTGCCGGCGGCGGCCAGGGCCAGGCTTTCGGTGAGGTCCTGGCGGGTGCCCACGATGGAGCCGCGCACGGTTTTGCGGGTCAGCACTACGTCGAAGATGTTGAACTCGAAGCTGCCCGGCGGCAGACCCACCAGCGCTAGCGTGCCGTGGCGGCGCAGCATGTTCACGCCCTGTAAAAAGGCCGGCTGCGAGGGGGCCGTGATGAGCACGCCGTGCCCGCCGCCCGTGGCCTGCTGAATGGCCGCCACGGCATCCGTTTCGGCGGCGTTCACCACCACTTCGGCCCCCACGGCCTGGGCCAGCGCCAGCTTGTCGGCGCGCACATCCACGGCGGCCACGCGCATGCCCATGGCCTTGGCGTACTGCACGGCCAGGTGGCCCAGCCCGCCCACGCCCGAAATCACCACCCACTGGCCGGGCTTCACCTCGGTTTCCTTCAGGCCCTTATACACCGTGACACCGGCGCAGAGGATGGGCGCGGCTTCCTGAAAAGAGAGGTTGTCGGGCAAAATACCCACGTAGTCGGGGTCGGCCAGCACGTATTCAGCGTAGCTGCCCGGCACCGAGTAGCCGGTGTTCTGCTGCTGCTGGCAGAGGGTTTCCCAGCCCGTGAGGCAGTATTCGCAGTGGCCGCAGGCCGTGTGCAGCCAGGGCACGCCCACCCGGTCGCCCACCTTCACGGCGCTGACGCCCGCGCCCACGGCCACCACGGTGCCCACGCCTTCGTGGCCCGGAATCAGGGGCAGCGCGGGCTTTACCGGCCAGTCGCCGTCGATGGCGTGCAGGTCGGTGTGGCACACGCCGCAGGCGGCCACTTTTACCAGAATGCGGCCCGGCCCCACGGCCGGCACGGGTACTTGTTCAAGCTGGAGGGGCTGGCCGTAGGCGTGGGCCACGGCGGCTTTCATGGTGGGGGGCAGCATACTACTCAATGGCTGGTTAAGAAAAAGAAAGGCCGGCAGCCTCCCTGAAGAGTGCTGCAATGCCGACCCGAAATAACCAGCGGTCGTAAAGCAAAAACCTGAGGAAAATCAGGCCATAGCCGGACTTTTCTCAGGTTTTTGCACCTGCGGCGGCCAGGTCCCTGCCCGCCAGGCCCGTGGCCCGCCTTACCGCTGCACAACCTCCGCGCTCAGCCAGTCGACGCCGGGCTGCAGGTGCCGCTGCGACTCGGCCTCGGGCGAGTCGGGCTCGGGCGTCAGGTTGTAGTGCCACTCGGCCTGGGGCGGCAGGCTCATGAGAATGGACTCGGGGCGGCCGCCGGTTTCGAGGCCGAAGCGGGTGCCCCGGTCCAGGGCCAGGTTGAACTCGGCGTAGCGGCCCCGGCGCACCAGCTGCCACTGCTTTTCGCGCGCGGTGTAGGGCAGGTCGGCATTCTGGCGCATAATGGCGCTGTAGGCGCGGCCGTACAGTTCGCCCACGTCCTGCACGAAGGCGAACAGCTCCTCAAACAGCCCGTCTTTGCCCACGGTGAGGCGGTCGAAGAAAAGGCCGCCCACGCCCCGGGTTTCGCGGCGGTGGGGCAGGTAGAAGTACTCATCGGCCCACTGCTTGAAGCGCTGGTAGTAGCTGCCATCGTGCCGGGCGCACATTTCGTGCAGCTGCTCATGGAAGCGGCGCGCCTGCGCCACGTCCACGTAAATGGGCGTCAAATCGAGCCCGCCGCCGAACCAGGCTTCGCCGTTGCCGGCCTCGAAATAGCGCACGTTCATGTGCGAGATGGGCACCATGGGGCTGCGCGGGTGCTGCACCACCGAAACGCCGGTGGCGAAGTAGCGGCGGTCGGGCATGAGCAGCTGGCGGGCGGCGGCCTCGCTCATCTCGCCCCACACGGCCGAGAAGGCCACGCCACCCTTCTCCAGCACGTCGCCCTGCTGCATGACACGGGTGGAGCCGCCCCCGCCGCCCGCGTGCGTCCAGTCGTCGCGGCCGAAGCGCACGCCGCTGCCATCGGCCGCTTCGAGGCGGTGGCAGAGCCAGTCCTGAAACTGGCGCATCCAGTGCTCGACCACGGTGCGGGTGGGGGCAATAGGGATAAAAACGGACTTCGTCATAGCGGAAAAGTAAAAGCAGGGGGGGGGGTAACCGGGCGGCGCGGGCTTGGGCCCACTACCCGGCGTGATAAGCGGGGTGGGACGGCCCGAGGGCCAGGGCTTCCTGGCGCAGGCGCTCGGCGCACTTGTCGCAGCAGGCCACGGCGGGCGGGCGCTTGGCCGAGGGCAGCACCAGCAGCGGAATGCGGGTGTGGTAGGCGCTGGTGGCCCGGTAGCAGCCGTCGAAGTAGCGCAGCAGCTCGGCCGGGCTGCCGGGGGCAATGACGAGCAGCTGGGCCTGCGCCCGGGCGCAGAACTCGCCAATGCCTTCCACCGGCGCGTCGTCTTCGAGCAGGTGGGTAAGGCTACCCGCCCAGCCCAGGTGCGCGGCCGCGCGCCGCAGTCCCTGCCAGAGCTGGCGGCGGCGGCCCCGCTCGGCCGGGGCATAAAACTGCACCAGGTCGAGCGGGGCCGGGAACAGGGTTTCCAGCGCGGCCAGGCGGGGCAGCACGTTGAGCTCCAGGTTGGCGAAGTTGGCGTAAAAGGCCAGGCGGGTGGGCAGGCTGCGGCGGCCGGGCGGCACCACCAGCACGGGGCAGCCCACCAGCGCGGTGATGGCGGCGGCGTGGTTGCCGGGGGCTTCCTGCCGGCCGCAGTCGATGTGCTCGAGGCCCATCACCAGCAGGTCGGCGGCGCAGGCCAGGGCTTCGGTCTGCACGTGGTCGTGCAGGCAGCCGGCCAGCACCCGGTAGCGGTAGGTGAGGCGGCGGCCGTCGTGCCGGGTGAGCTGCTGGTAGCGCAGGCGCTCCACCAGGCTGCGCAGGCGCTGCTCCTCGGCCTGCAGCACGGCGGCCGGGGCCGGGGCAGCGGGGTGGCAATAGAGCACCACCAGCTCGGCGGGCCAGCGCAGCGCCAGCTTGTTGGCATAAGCCAGGGTGGCCTCGGCGGCGGCGGTGTGGTCGAGGGGAACGAGAATGGTTTTCATCAACGGAGTATATGCCGGCAAGCGGCGGGGCAAGGGTGAGTTAGTGGCAATAGTGCACGGTAAGGGGCTGGCGGGGGGCAGGGGCGGCGGCGGCCGGCAGCGGCGGGCTCAGGTAGGGAATGCCCAGCCCCAGCCCGCGCACAATGAAGAGAACCGCCAGCAGCCCGGCCGTGTAGGGCACGGCCTGCCGCATGCGGGTGCGCCAGGCCAGCGGCACCAGCCGGCCGCTCAGGCTCAGGCCCAGCATCAGGGGCAGCGTGCCCAGCCCGAAGCAGCCCATGTAGGCGGCCGCCCCGGCCACGCCCGGCGCACTCAGCGCCCCGGCCAGCGCCAGGTACACCAGGCCGCAGGGCAGCAGGCCATTGAGCAGCCCCGTGGCGTAAAGCGCCCGCGCCGAGGGCCGCTGATACTGGCCGGCCAGCGTGGTTTTCACCCAGGCCAGCGGCCGGCCCAGGCCCAGCGCGGCCGCCGGGCGTTGGGAGTAGCGCGCGGGCACCAGCACCAGCAGCAGAATCAGCACGCCCGACACTACGGACAGGCCCTGCTGCACGCCGGCCAGCCGCAGGCCCTGGCCCAGCAGCCCCGCCAGCCCGCCCAGGGTGGCGTAAGTCGAGATGCGGCCCAGGTTATAGAGCGCGCGGCCGGTCAGGTAGCGCCCGACCGACGCCCCGGCTGCACCCGGCAGCGCCAGGGCAATGGCCCCGCACATGCCCACGCAGTGGAAGCTGCCCAACAACCCAAACAGAAAGCCGGCCCAGAGCATGGTTTATTTGAGGGTTAGTTCTTTTTCAATGAAATAGGGCTGGCCGCCGGCCGTGAAATCGAGCCGCGCCCGCCAGTAGCCCGGTTGCATCCGGGCGGTGCTGAACTGCTGGCTGCCGGCCTGCAGCGGCAGGCTGAAATCGAGCTTCTGGTTGGACGGCCGGAAGAAATGCAGCTTGCCCCGCACCGCCTGGCCCGCCAGCGCGGGCGGCAGCCGGAACCACAAAACCCGGGCGGCGGCATCGTAGGTGAGCTGCACCGGCGCGGGCAGGGCGGCGGTGCGGGCCACGGTTTCCATGCGCTGCTGGTAGGCCATCTCCTGCTGGTAGTAGTCGGGGCTGACGAGGTCGACGGTGGTGCGCAGGGCCTGCTGCACCATAAAGCCGATGTAGCCGGCGAAAAGCAGGAACACCGCCACAATGGCGTAGGGCCAGCGGGTGCGGCCAGCCGCTGCCGGAGTAACATTAGTCATGGGCGTATTCGGCGTAGCCGGAAAGCGGTAAGAGGGGACGGCGGCGCACCGCCGCCCAAAAGGCAGCCACGCTCAGCACCGTAATGCCAACGCCCAGCAGGCTGGTGGCCCGGGTGCTGGGTGCCAGGCTGCTGAAAGCCACGTCAATGGCCGCGTGAAACAGCGCGCACACAGCAGCAGGCTGCCGTGCGTGCCATTGAAAAGCCAGGTGAGCAGGGCGCTGCCCATTACCAGGCTCAATAGCCAGCCCGCCACGCCCCCCGCATCCAGGTGCAGGTAGCCGGGGCGATACCAGAACAGCGGCAGGTGCCAGACGGCCCAGCCCGCCGCAACCAGCAGCACGGCCCGTTGGGTACCGTAGCGCTGCTGCAGCTCGGGCAGCGCAAAGCCGCGCCAGCCCACTTCCTCGCCGTAGCCAAAAACCAGCACGTTATACAGCCCGATGGCCAGCGCATTCCAGTGCGGAAACTCGGCCGAATGCCCCAGACCGGGCCACGGCCCGGCCGGCGGCGGCCCCACCACAAGCTGCACCAGCGCCGCCAGGGCCAGGGGCAGCAGCACCGCCACCGCATACCAGCCCGCGCGCACCCGCCACTGCGCCATGCGGCGCAGCAGGGCCCGCAGGGCCGCCGGCCCGTACAGGCCCCGGCCCAGCAGCCCGGCCGCCAGCAGGGGGCCAAACGCGCCCAGGGCATGGTGGTAGGGCACGCGCCAGCCGGCCAGCGGCGGGCAGTAGAGCGGCAGCCACAGCCCCCACGAAATCAGGTACGCCAACCCGAAAAAGCCCAGCACGGGGTGTTTTCGCAGCAGGCGCAGCGCAGCCGAAGGGGGAGCCGGTGAATCGAGGGTTTTCATGCGTGAAATGAAGGGCGGCGCTTACTGCATCGGGCCGAGGAACTTAGTACTGGTTTCGGCCACTAATTTTCCGCCGCTGAAGAGGCCGATGCGGATTTTCTGGTTGGTGTGGTGCAGGGCCGTGCGGGGCAGTTCGGCAAAAAACACGCCCTCGGCCAGGCCCTGGGCGGGGAGCTTGAGGCCGGGGCTGCCCACCAGCGAGATGCGGCCCTGCGCCGGCTCCAGCACCCGCAGGGTGATGGGGTAGGGCCGGTTGGTTTTGTTGATGACGGAGATGTTGTAGAGGTTGGTGATGGTGCCGTGGTCGGTTTTCTGGAACAACTGGCCCGGCGTGCGCAGCACCGTGGCCGCCACATTATTGCGCGACACCAGCAGGCCCGTGAGCACCAGTAGCAGCCCGGCCAGCACGCCCGACAGCGCCTTCACGCGGCCTGTGACCTGGAACCGGGTGCCGGTGGCAATGCTGTTCACCGTGGCGGGCCGAATCAGGCCCTCGGGCTTGTTTATCAGGTTCATGATGCTGTTGCAGGCGTCGATGCAGGCCGTGCAGTTGATGCATTCGAGCTGGGTAGCGCCGTTGCGGATGTCGATGCCCGTGGGGCAGACCTGCGCGCACTGGTGGCAGTCGATGCAGTCGCCGGCGGTGCGCACCTGGTTTTTGCGCAGCTTCCCGCGGGGCTCGCCGCGCTGGTAGTCGTAGGCTACTACGAGGCTGTCCTTATCGAGCAACACGCCCTGCAGGCGGCCGTAGGGGCACACAATGGTGCACACCTGCTCCCGAAACCGGGCAAACACGGCGTAGAACACGCCCGTGAACAGCGTGAGAGTGGCCAGCCCGCCCAGGTGGGCCGTGGGCGAGTCGGTAACGAGCTTCAGCAGCTCTTCCGAGCCGATGATGTAGGCCAGGAAGGTGTTGGCAATCAGAAATGAGATGAGCAGAAACAGCGCGTGATTGGTGGTTTTGCGCCAGCGCTTGTCCCAGTCCAGGGCGCGGCGGTCGAGGGCGCGCTGCTGCGGGGCGTCGCCTTCCAGCCAGTACTCGATGCGGCGGAAAACCATTTCCAGAAAAATGGTTTGGGGGCACACCCAGCCGCAGAACACCCGCCCGTACACCACCGTGAACACGATGATGAATACCAGAAAGGTGAGCATGGCCAGCAGCAGCACGAAGAAATCCTGGGGCCAGAAAATCTGACCCAGGATGATAAACTTCCGCGCCGGCAGGTTGAGCAGCAGCACCGGCAGGCCGTGGATGCGCAGCCACGGCCCGGCAAACAGCAGGGCCAGAAACCCGTAGCTGAGCCACTTGCGCCGGGTGTAGAGCCGGCCGGCGGGCTGCTTGGGATACAGCCACACCCGCGCCCCGGCCGCGTCTATCGTGGCGATAGAGTCGCGGTAGGAGTCGTTGGGCTTGAACTGGGTGGTGGGCATGGGAGTAGCAACTAGTGGTAAGGGATGTCGGGGCTAGCGGACGGCCAGCGTTTTGGCCGGGGCTTCCTTCTCGCCCTGCGGCGGCTTGGCGTTGGCCGGCTTCGAGCCTTGCAGGCTCAGGATGTAGGAGCTGACCTGCAGAATCTGCTTGCCCGAGAGCTTGCCCTTCCAGGCCACCATGCCCTTGCCGTTCACGCCGAACTTGATGGTGCGGTAGATGTGGTTGACCTCGCCGCCGTGCAGCCAGTACTCGTCGGTGAGGTTGGGGCCGACTTTGCCCTCGGCGCTGGCCCCGTGGCAGGGTGCGCAGTTGGTGGTGAAGAGGCCCTTGCCGCTGCTCAGCTCGGCCGGCGCGGTGAGGGCCGTGTAGGTGGTGAGCTGGTTGGGGTCGTCGGACGTGGTGGCAACCAGCAGGGCCGCCTGCTGCATTTCGGTGGCGTATTCGGCCCCCTGCAGCTGCCCGGTTTTGAGCACGTGGTAATAGGTCAGGTAGCACACGGCGAAGACGGTGGTGAAGGCAAAGCCGTACTTCCACCACGGCGGCAGGTCGTTGTCAAACTCGTGGATGCCGTCGTAGTCGTGGTCCAGTAGCTCGTCGCGCACCTCGCCCTGCATCAGGCGGGCATCGCCCACCAGCAGGCCCAGCACCCGGCCGCTCCAGCTGTTGTGCACGGCGGGCTGGTCGTAGAGCTTGCGCAGCACCGGCTTGAGAAAGGCCAGCAGCCCCACCAGCAGCACGATAAAAAGCAGCAGCACCACGGCTAGCACGCCCAGCATCACCCACATCAGCCGCAGCGACGCCTCGGCGCTCGTGGGGGCTACGGGCGCGGCGGCCTCCTGGGCCAGGGCCGGGGCCGTGCTGAGCAGGGCCAGCCCCGCCCCGTAGAAAAGATGACGGCGGTGGCTCATACCAATACGGGCTCGGCGGTGATAGCGGCTTCGGCCGCGACCGGGGCCGGGGCGGGTGCCGTTTTTGCGGCGGCGGGCGCGGCGGCAATAGCCGGTACTGCGGCCACCGGCTCGGCGGCAGCGCTCAGCGCGGCGGCCCGGATGCGCCCGGCGCTGGCCAGCGAGCCGGCCACCAGCACGCCCATCAGCAGCACAACGCCGGCGGCTCCCCAGGTTACCCAGCTCAGCAGGTCGACGGGGCTGGGGCCGGCGGCCGGGGCCGGCGTAGTCGATTGGCCAGCGGCAAGGTAGCCCATCAGCAGGCCGGTGGCAGTCATCAGGAAGGTGCGTTTGGTTAGCATAAGATGTCGTGGTTAAGGTGGTATTTCAGCGTTTCATCGGGGTCGCCGGACTCGTCGGTCAGGGGCAGCTGGCTCATGGTGTCGACGTGGCGGCGGTTGACGAACAGCACGTACACGGCCAGCCCCAGAAAGAAGAGGAAAAAGATGGCGAAGGAGATAATCGGGAAAATCGCCACGCCCGAGATGGATTGCAGCACGTTCTTTTCCATGGCGTTGAGGGGGTTGATTAGCGGGTGGTGGCCGTGACGCTGGCGGCCTGCTCCGGCTTCACTTTGATATCCGTGCCCAGGCGCTGGAGGTAGGCAATCAGGGCCACGATTTCCTTGTCGGGCATCACCTCGATGTCTTCCTTTTTCAGCTCGGTCACGATGCCCTGGGCCTGCTGCCGGGCATCGTCCACGGCCACCTGGTCGAAGCCGGCGGGGTAGGGCGTGCCCAGGTTGCGCAGCACTTTAATCTTCGAAGGCAGGATGCTGTAGTCGATTTTCTGGTCGAACAGCCAGGAGTAAGTGGGCATGATGGAGCCCGGCGACATGCTGGTGGGGTCCAGCATGTGGTTGTAGTGCCAGGAGCTAGGGTATTTGCCGCCCACGCGCTGCAAATCGGGGCCGGTGCGCTTGCTGCCCCACAGAAAGGGTCGGTCGTACACGTACTCGCCGGCTTTGGAGTACTCGCCGTAGCGCTCGGTTTCGGAGCGGAAGGGGCGCACCATCTGGGTGTGGCAGTTCGAGCAGCCTTCGCGGATGTAGAGGTCGCGGCCCTGCAGCTCCAGCGGCCGGTAGGGCTTCACTGAGGCGATGGTGGGCACGTTCGACTTCACCAGAAAGGTCGGAATCATCTCCACCGCGCCGCCGATGAGGATGGCCACCGTGGCGCCCACCGCCAACTGGAAGGGCCGGCGCTCCAGCCAGCGGTGCCAGTGGCCGGTCTGGTGCTCTTCCACCAGCTCGGCGGGCAAAAGGGCAGGGGCCTGGGCTTTCTCATTCACCAGCAGCGAGCCGGCTTTGGCGGTCTGGTACAGGTTGTACATCAGCAGGAACACGCCGCTCACGTAGAGCAGCCCGCCAATGCCGCGCAGGTAATACATGGGCACCAGCTGCAGCACGGTTTCGAGGAAGTTGGGGTACTGCAGCATCCCCTCGCTGTTGAACTGCTTCCACATCAGCCCCTGCGTGAAGCCCGACCAGTACATCGGAATGGCATAAAACAGGATGCCCAGTGTGCCCAGCCAGAAGTGCGTCGTGGCCAGCTTCTTCGAATACAGCGTGGTGCGGTAGAGCCTGGGCCACAGCCAGTACAGCATGGCAAAGGTGAGGAAGCCGTTCCAGCCCAGCGCGCCCACGTGGACGTGCGCCACAATCCAGTCGGTGAAATGCGCGATGGCATTCACGTTCTTCAAGCTCAGCATCGGGCCTTCGAAGGTGGCCATGCCGTAGGCCGTCACGGCCACTACCATGAATTTGAGCACGGGCTCCTCGCGCACCTTGTCCCAGGCTCCGCGCAGCGTCAGCAGGCCGTTTATCATGCCGCCCCAGCTCGGCGCAATCAGCATCACGCTGAAAGCCACGCCCAGGCTCTGGGCCCAGTCGGGCAGGGCGGTGTAGAGCAAATGGTGCGGCCCGGCCCAGATGTAAATGAAAATCAGCGACCAGAAGTGAATGATGCTCAGGCGGTAGGAATACACCGGCCGGCCGGCCGCCTTGGGCAGGAAGTAGTACATCAGCCCGAGGTAGGGCGTGGTGAGAAAGAAGGCCACCGCGTTGTGGCCGTACCACCACTGCACCAGCGCATCCTGCACGCCGGCGTACATGGAATAGCTTTTCAGGAAGTTCACCGGCAGCTCCATCGAGTTGACGATGTGCAGCACGGCCACCGTCAGAAACGTGGCGATGTAGAACCAGATGCCTACGTAGAGGTGCCGCTCGCGCCGCCGGGCAATGGTGCCGAACATATTCCAGCCAAACACCACCCACACCAGCGTAATGGCAATGTCGATGGGCCATTCCAACTCCGCGTATTCTTTAGAAGTGGTGAAGCCGAAGGGCAGCGTGGCCACCGCCGACACGATAATCAGCTGCCAGCCCCAGAAGTGCAGCCTGCCCAGAAAATCGGAGTACATCCGGGTTTTGCACAGGCGCTGCAGGGAGTAGTAAATGCCGGTGAAAATGCCGTTGCCGACGAAGGCGAAAATCACCGCGTTGGTGTGCAGCGGCCGGATGCGGCCGAAGGTGGTAAAGGCCGTGCCCATGTTCAGCTCGGGCCGGGCCAGCTGGAAGGCCGCCAGCACCCCCACCAGCATCCCGATAATGCCCCAGATGACGGTGGCAATGCCGAAGTCGCGGACAATCTTATTGTCGTAATAGAAGGTTTCCACGCGCCGCTCGGGCGCGTTGGGAATCAGCGGCGTTCGGGGCGCGGCGGCGGGGACAAGGGAATCGGCCTGCATCGTCGGAGGAGTAGGTTATTTACTGCTCCAAAGGTCCCGGCCGGGCTATTGCGCGGGTCTGACGAGAATCAGGCGCTTTAGCTGATTTTCGTCAGGTGGTTGGTTGGCCGGTTTCTTCGGCCGCTGTCTCGTCGTCGAACAGCATGCGCACCGAGGGCGTGTAGTCGTCCTCGTACTGCCCCGAGCGAACGGCCCACAGAAACGCGCCCAGAAAGGTGAGGGCCACCGCCAGGCTGATGCCGATAAGCAGGAAGATAATGGTCATGGCCGGGGGTATCAGGTTGGGATTATAAGCGCCGCCGCCGGGCGGCCAGCCGCACCAGCAGCGTGGCAAACACCATTACGCTCAGCGAGCTGACGGGCATGAGAATGGCCGACACAATGGGCGTGAACCGGCCCTGCACGGCCAGCGTCAGCCCCACCGCGTTGTAGCAGAAGGAGAGCACAAACGTGGCCAGCACCACGCGCAGCGCCGCACGGCAGAAAGCCAGCAGGGTGGGCAGCTGCGCCAGGCTGCCGGCTTCCAGAATGGCGTCGCAGGCGGGCGAGAAGTTGGTGAGGACATCGGTGACGGCAATGCCGGCGGCGGCCTGCTGCAGGGCCCCGGCGTCGTTCAGGCCGTCGCCCACCATCACCACGGTGCGGCCCTGCTGCCTGAGCCGGGCAATGTAGTCCAGCTTGGCCTGCGGGCTTTGGTGAAACCGCAGCTCGGCGCGGGGGCCGAACAGCTGCTGCAGCCGCTCCCGCTCCGCGTCATTATCCCCGGAAAGCACCGCCAGCTGGTAGCGCCGGCCGAGAGCCGCCAGCACCTCGGGCAGGCCCTCGCGGTACGCATTGAGCAAGACGAAGCAGCCGGCGGCCAGGCCATCAAAGCTGACCCAAACCCGGGCCTGCGCGGCGGCCGGCTCAGGCTTAGCGGCCGGAGCCGCGCCGGTAAACGCTGCGGCACCAATTCGCACCAGTACGCCAGCTACCATCCCACTGATGCCCTGGCCCGGCGTTTCGGCGAAACCTGCTACCGGCAGCAAGCTCCCGGGCAAGGCCGTGGCCAGCCGCTGGCTGAGCGGGTGCGTGGAGTGGCGCGCCACGGCCGCCACGGCCTGCTGCTGCGCGGGGCTGAGCGCCGGCCCCATGAAGTCCACCGCCGTGCGCTGCACCTCGGTCAGGGTGCCGGTTTTGTCGAACACGATGGTGTCGGCCCGGCCCAGGGTTTCCACCACAGCCGAATTTTTCAGGTAGAATTTCCGGCGGCCCAGCACCCGCAGCGCGGCCCCCAGGGCAAAGGGGGTGGCCAGCGACAGCGCGCACGGGCAGGCAATAACCAGCACCGACGTAAACGCCCGCAGCGCCATCTGCGGGCTGCGTGGGTACCAGTAGGCCACCGCGCCCAGCGCCAGCAGCAGCGTGAGGCCCACGAAATAGCGGCCCACCTTGTTGGCGTAGGTTTCGAGGGTGGGGCGGGTTTCCTTCTGAAAAACGGGGTTGTTCCAGAGCTGGGTGAGGTAGCCCTGCGAGACTTCGCGCACCACTTCCAGCTCCACAGCCGCACCCACCTGCCGGCCACCGGCGTAGATGATTTCGCCAGCCGCTTTGGGCACAGGCTCGCTCTCGCCCGACACGAATGAGTAATCAATCTGGCCCGCGCCGCGCAGCAGCACGGCATCGGCCGGCACAATTTCCTGGTGCCGCACCCGGATGCGCTGGCCGGGCCGTAGCTCCTTCACCGAGATGGTGTGCTCCTGGCCGCCGGGCCCAAGCAGGGTTACGGCCACCGGGAAGTAGGAGGTAAAGTCGCGGTCGAAGCGCAGGGCATCGTAGCTGCGCTGCTGCACCCACTTGCCGATGAGCATGAAAAACACCAAGCCCGTGAACGAGTCGAAATAGCCCGGCCCGTGGCCGGTTACCACTTCAAACACGCTGGTGACGAACAGCGCCGTCAGCCCCAGACTGATGGGAAAATCGAGGTTGATGTAGCGCTGGCGCAGCCCCTGCCCGGCCGAGCGGTAGAAGTCGCGCGCGCTCACCAGCAGCACGGGCAGGGCCAGCAGCAAGCTCAGCCCACCGAAAAAGCGCCCAAACAGGCTTTGCAGCTGGGCCGTGAAGGAAAAATACTCCGGCAGGGCCAGCAGCATCACGTTGCCGAAGGCGAAGGCCGCCACGCCCAGCTGGTAATACAGCCGGCGGTTGCCGGGGTGGGGCTGCGCGCCCAGTTCGGCCAGCGTTATCTGGGGCTCGTAGCCCACAGCGGCCAGCAGCTGCACTACTTCTTTCAGCGACGTATCGGCGGGATGGTAGCTTACGGTCAGCTCTTTGCGCAGAAAATTTACCCGCGAGGCACCAATGCCCGGGTTCAGCTTAAAGAGGTTCTCCAGCAGCCAGATGCAGGAGGCGCAGTGCATCTGCGGAATCTGGAAGGTGAGCCGCGCCAGGGTGGGGGAGCGGAAAGCCAGCAGCTGCTCCTGCACCTCTTCGGAATCCAGGTAGTCGAAGCGGCCGGGCAGCTCCAGGTCCTTGATTTTCTGGCCGGGGTGGGCATCAAGGCGGTAGTAGGTGCAGAGGTTGCTGGCCGCCAGCAGCTCATATACAGCCCGGCAGCCCGTGCAGCAGAAAGGCAGCGCCGGCTCAGCGGCCAGGTGCAGCGGCTCGTCGGGGCAGGCGTCGCCGCAGTGGGCGCAGGCGGTGCGAGTAGGAGGGGCAGCAGGGGCAAGGGCAACGGACACGGCAGCGGGATTGAGGTCCCCAAAGCTCCGGTGCTGGCCACCGGGTCGGGCTGACGGATATCAGCTTTGGAGCCTGATTTCTATCAGGCTCCCGGCGGCAGGCGGCTCGTTTAGGCAGCGGGCTTATCGGTTGAGAGATACGCCTTATAGGTTAAAAACACCCCTGCCGTGACGAGCAGCAGCTCCAGAACCAGGGCATAAATGTCATTCTTGAACTGGGCCTGGTAGCGCTGCGGAAAGAACATCCGCACCAGCCCCAGCAGCCCACCCAGCCACCCGATTAGGGTAATGACAACCGGCCATTTCCAGGTCCAGACATTGTGCTGGCGAATAACGGCGAGGCCAGCAATGAACAGCAGTACCCCGGACACGTAAACCAGCGGCACGATTTGCGTGGCGTAGAGCGTCGGATTCCAGATTTTCATTTCCGACAAGACCATTACCACTAAGGCCGGCCCCACGATGCCCGCAATTGATTTGGCGTTATCCATTAGTAAGAGAATCAGAGCTTTGGGCTCACCAGCGGACAGGTGCCCGCTGTCAAGGCGAGAAAGGTCATTAGGCGGGCAGCGGCGGGCAGCCCAGGGCCGGCACCTGGGGCAAAACTATTGGGCGGCGGCCGGGCCGGGCCTGATAAACATCAGCCGCCCGGCCTGATTCCGCTCAGTACCCAGTGGCGGCCGGTGCTGGAATTTTGACTTGCTGCCCGGCGCTGGCCCCGCTATAGTGCCCACCCCAAGCGCCGGCCGCCACCATCCCTCTTGTTTCCCTAGCCAGCCTATTTTTTTATGGCAACGTCCCTGCTCCCCGATATCAAAACCGAGGCCGACATCAATACGCTCATCAACACGTTCTACGAAAAAGTAGGGCTTGATGAGCTGCTCGGCCCGCTCTTCCAGGCCGATGCTCAGGTGCACTGGCCCCAGCCGCTGGTCACGATGGGCGCGTTCTGGAAGCGCGTGCTGCTCAACACCGGCGGCCAGGACGGCTGGCCCTTTCCCAGCAGCATGGCCCTGCCCGCCACGGGCGAGTACTTCCAGCGCTGGCGGCAGCTGTTTATGGCCGCCGTGGAAGAGAATTTCACCGGCCCCATTGCCGAAGCCGCCAAGGCCACGGCCCAGGAAGTGGCCCGCCGCTTCGAGTACAAGCGCCCGCCCCGCACCCTGCTCAGTTTGCTGAATGAGGCCGGCTAGGGCTCGTCAGGAAAGCGTAAGTTTGCCGGGCGGCTTTACCCACCCCTTCAAACGCGCATGAATCGTCCGACTACTTTCATTTCTTACGCCTACGATTCGCCCGAGCACCAACGGTGGGTGCGCCAGTTGGCCGATGACCTCATGAGCCGCTACGGCGTGCCGGTTTTGCTCGACCAGTACGAGCTGGAGGCCGGGCATGAGCTGACTTACTTTATGGAAAGTGCCCTGGAACGGGCCGATAAGGTACTGGTCATTCTCACGCCCGGCTACAAAAATAAGGCCGGCGACCGTCAGGGAGGGGCGGGGTTTGAGTATTCCATGATTTCCAAGGAGATGATGGCCACGCAGGTGAGCGGCGACAAGTTTATTCCCGTGCTGCGCGCCGGGCAGCTGGAGGAGGCGGCCCCCCTGTACGTGCAGGGCCGCCTATACCACGATATGCGTCCGGCTGAGCCCTACGGGCCCCAGCTTCACAAGCTGGCCAAACGCCTCTACAACGAGCCCGACCTGGTGAAGCCGGCGCTGGGCCCCGTGCCCGACTTCACCAGCCCCGCTACCGACCCCAACCTCTACGAGCTGCAACAATTGAGCGCTACCCAGCGCGAAAGTGAGCGGCTGGCGGGCATCCTCAATTCGGAAGTGGGCCTGGACCGCGCCATTGCGGAGTCGCGCCGGCTATTTCAGCTGCTCCGGGAGAAAAGCACCCGCTACAAGGAGGCCGCACCGGGATTTGGCTTCTACTTCGAGGGCAACGACAGCTACGGCGAGCAGCAATGCCGCATCGTGGCCGGCCGGCACACCGTCATGGTATTCTGGCGGCAGGCCTACGCCAACATCGTGGACGGCTCTACCCTGCGGGTGGTGTACCTGCCGGGCATTATTCCCTTCAACCTGGGCCAAATCCCCCCCAGTGAGCGTCCCAAGCACCCGCTCCGCGAGAAAACGTATGTGTTTGACTTGGGCCCCGGCGAGCAGCCGCAGTGGAAGGCCGATAAAACCTTCTACTCCACCGACGACTTGGTGCAGGAGATTTTCAGCTTTTTGGTGGAGAAGGTGAAGCAAGCCCAGCAGCAAGCCTGAAGCTGCCCGTGCCCCCGCACGGCCAGAAGTGGCCATCCGGGCTCCCGGAATAGTATCACCGCAATCTAATTAACAACCAGTTTATCAGCACTTGGCAAAGAGCGACTGGTTAAATATCCGGCTTATCAGTCCAGCACAGCGCGGCCAGCTTGACATCCACCACGATTGCCTTTACATCGGGTTCCAGCAGTTTGGAATGCGGACTAAGCCAATAGTCCTGCCCGGTTTTGCTGCAATCCATCCGGTAAGCTTCCCGCATGGCTACGGCGGCAATTTCCCCTCGCACGAATGCTTCGGCCAGCTCCCGGCGGCTGGCGGGCAGGGCCAGCTCATAGCGCAGCGCATGGCCGGCGTAGCCGAGCTTGCTGATGTATTGCTGGTCTACCAAGCGCCGCTCAATAAACAGCACGCCATCGCTTTTAGCGATGTAGTCCAGCTTGGGCCAATCGGTGGCCGCCCTGGCCTGGGCATTCAGGTAGCTTTCCTGTTGCCCCAGCCACTTGTTAAAAGCCGGGCGCTGGGTTGGAATGCTCCGCACTTGGCGGAGCCACGCCGCCAAATCGGCAACGTGCCCCAACGCGGAAACCCGGGCTTCCTTATCTTCCATCGCCCAGGCGAGGGTGAAAGAAATAACCTGGTCATTGCCCTGAGCGTGCGCGGCTTGTATCAGGTTGTTCAGGGCCCTGACGGTTAGATTCAGGGCTGCCTGGGGGTCCGGGCCGCCGTGGAAAATGGTGGGAATGTTCCAGTAGCCATCTTCGGCGTAAATAAAGCCGACGTCGGTCGGAATAGTGAGGTCGGCTCCCAAAGCCAGCAGGGCTTTTCTCACTTCTATCACATCGTATTCCAGCACCACCCGCTGCTGGCCGCGCATGTCCGTCACTGCATCGCGGCCCGTGACCACCCGCTCTTCGGTAGCAGGCGCGGCCAGCGCGTGAAAGGACGCGAGCAGCCGCACGCCATCGCCGGCCTGCATGCTGTAGGGCACCAGCTCTTCCCGCACGGAATGAGGCACATCTTCGAGCAGGTGCGTCCCGCCCGGCTTGTCTTCCCCAAAGTACTCATACACCTGCGGGTTGCCCTGCATATATTTTGTAACCAACGACTTCCAGTCGCGCAGCGCCAGGCCCGGGCCCGGGCGCTTCTCGTCCAGACGCAGGGGGTCATCGATACGAAAGAGTTTGGTGTAGTCGCTGCCGTGGCCAAATTTGTTCATGGGGGTGCCCACGCGCTCGGCCATCTGCTCCCAATTATACAGGCGGATGGCCCCGTCAAAATGCTCAAAGGTGGCGGCATCCTTGTCGTAAAAAGCGTGCATATACCGGCAGCCGAACGACTCGGTGCCGGGCACCTCGGCGTCCTTCACTTCCTCCATTTCAAACTCGTGGAGCCGCCGGGGCTTCGACTGAGGCTTGCCATCGCTTTCTTCGCTGGCTTCCCAGATAAATTCGGTGGCCGCGATGCCGTAGTACACCCGCTCGAACTCACTGCTGTGGTAGTGCGCCAGCCCAGGGGTGATAGCGGCAATATCATCATCGTACCGGGGGCCGCGCCAGAACTCATACTCCAGCTGGGTTTGAACGGACGGCGCGTAGCCCACCATGTCCCAGTCCATCCGCAGCCGGATGCGCACGTGCGGGTTATTGGCGTGCGAGAGCAGCTCGTCCAGAAACAGAAAATGGAAGTTGTTGCGCCGCGACAGCGACCGGCGGAAGTAAGGGTGCGCAAATACCGTCAGCGGCTTAATCTTGTGGGCAAATACGCCCTGCCCGAGGTAGGTGAAGGTTTTGAGGATATCGGCCAGGTACACCAGCCCTTTGTTGTCCAGGTTCTGCGTGATTTCTGGAAATACCCGTTGCGCCAGGCCCGGCTCAATGCAGGCAAACGCTTCGCAGTACAGGTAGCGCCGCGCCTCGGTAACGTAGCTCTTCAGCAGCGCCGTTAGCGGGGCCTCGAAAGGAGCGCCCATCCGCTGCTGGCGGTTGTAGAATGCGCGCTCGTGGGCATCGACAATCTGCTGCGAATCGGCGGCGGAGTCGGGCAGCAGCAGTTCCCCCACGGTGCGCACCAATTGGGGTTCCAAGTACAGCCCGTAGGGCAGCATCCAGCCGATGGGGCGGTGCGCGTCGTGCCCCAGATTGCTGGGGATGCCCACCACAGCCGTTTGCCAGAGCGACTCCGCCAGGGCTTCGAGCGGAAAGGAAGTGCCGTCGAGCGTAACCTCGTTGGAATTAAGGACGGCAAAATGGTGCTTCATATCGCAAGATGGGGCATCCCAACGATTTCCGGCGTTGGGGCTACCAGTGCGCCCGCCGCAGCTTGTCGGGCTGCAGCACCCGGATGCCGGTGGCCGTCTGCTCAATCAGCCCATCCTGCTTGAACTCGGTCAGGGTCCGAATCAGGGACTCGGGGGCCGTGCCAATGACGGCCGCCAGGTCGTCGCGCAGGAGCATAATACTGGCCTCGGCGGTGCCGCTGGCCTGCTCGTGCAGGCGCAGCAAGGTGTCGGCCACCCGGCGGCGCAGCGAGTTGTAGGCCATGCCCAGCAGCTGCTGCTCCCGCTCGTCGACGCGGCCCGCCAGCAGGCGGATAAACTGCTGCCCCACCGCCGGATGCCGGTGCAGCAGCTGCATGAAATCTTCTTTCGGAATATAAAGCAGCGTGGCCTCGTCGAGCACCACGGCCGAGTCGGCATAGGGCAGCTGCTGGAGCAGGGGCAGGTAGCCAAAGAATTCGCCGGGGCCATACACGCCCGTTATCAGCTCCTTGCCGCCGGCGGTGCGGCGCACGGTTTTCACCCGGCCGGCCTGCACGAAGTACAGCCGCGTGGGCTCCTCGCCTTCGGTATACACTTCCTGCTTTTTGCGCAGCTGGTGCGGCTTGCGGTTGGTGGCCAGGCCTTCGAGGTGGCCCACGGCGCTGGCATCGCGCAAAAACTCGCCCAGGCCCTCGGGCTGCTGCAAATCGTAGGCGGGCTGCAGCTTGCGCAGGCGGTTGAGGCGGCTGGCAATGGCGTTGAGCAGCTCGGTTTCCTCGAAGGGCTTGGTGATGTAGTCATCCGCCCCCAGCTCCATGCCCTTGCGCTGGTCGGCGCGCTCGGTTTTGGCGGTCAGAAATATGAAGGGCACGCTGGCCAGGCGCGGGTTCTGGCTGAAGATGTGCAGCACGCCGTAGCCGTCGAGCACCGGCATCATAATGTCGCACACCACCAGGTCGGGCCGGGTGTCCAGGGCGCGCGCCACGCCCACCTTGCCGTTTTCGGCCGTCAGCACGGTGTAGCCGGCCAGCTCCAGAATCTCGGCCGTGTTTTCGCGAATGATGTCGCTGTCCTCAATCAGTAGAATGGTCGGCATACGGAATGGTTAGGGTAACGGTGGTGCCCACATTCAGCTCGCTGTGCAGGGCAATGGTACCGCCCAGCAAGTCGAGGTAGCGGGCAATGATGTAGAGCCCCAGGCCCGTACCGGGCAGGTTGGTGGCGTTGCGGGCCCGGAAAAACCGCTCGAACAGGTGCTCCTGGTCTTCGGCCGAAATGCCGATGCCCTGGTCTTCCACGCTCAGCGTGAGCTGGCGCATGGCCCAGGTGGCGCGCACGGTCACGGTCGTGTTTTCGCCCGAATACTTCAGGGCGTTGCCCAGCACGTTGACCAGCACTTTGCGCAGCAGCGAGGCATCAAGCCAGAGCGGCTCGGTGGCATCCAGCTGGGTTTCGAGGCGCTGGCCGGGCTTGCGCAGGCTTTGCACGTCGGCCAGGGCCTCGCGCAGCAGCAGCGGCAGTTCTACGCGGGTGGGGTGGGCCTGCACCCGCCCCTCCTCAATGCGGCCCACCGAGAGAAACTCTTCCAGAATATCGGTCAGGTGCTTTACCGAGGTGCGGATGCGCTCCAGATGCCGCAGGCGCTTGTCCTGCTGCTCGGTGGTGGTGTACTTCTCGATGAGCGCCGCCGAGGTGAGCACCCCCGTGAGCGGGGTGCGAAACTCGTGCGAGGCCATGCTCACGAAGCGCGACTTCAGCTCGCCCAGCTCCTGCTCGGCGGCCAGGGCCTGGGTCAGTTCGCGGGTGCGCAGCTCCAGCTGGGCCAGGGTGGTTTCCAGGGTGTGGGTGCGGTCGGCCACCTTCTGCTCCAGCTCGGTATTGAGGCGCTCCACGCGCTGACGCTGGGTGATGAGCTCGCGCTCGGCATCCTTTTTAAAGGTGATGTCGATGATGTAGGCCACCACAAACAGCTCTTCATCGAGCTTGAAGTGGCTCAGACTGACCTCCACCGGAAACTCCGAGCCGTCGCGGCGGCGGGCCGTCAGGTCGCGGTTTACGCCCATGCTGCGCACCTGGGGGTGGGCGCTGAAGGAGGCGCGCAGGTTGGCGTGGTGGTGGGCCACGGCTTCGGGCACCAGCGCCTCAATGCCCTGGCTCGTCAGCTCACCGGCGGGGTAGCCAAACTGGCGGTAGGCCTGCTCGTTGGCCAGCACGATGTCGCCCTGCCGGTTGCAGACCACGATGCCGATGGTGGCGTGGGCAAACACGGCCTCGAAGCGGCCCACGCTCTGGGCCAGGCGGCGCTCGGCCGCGTGCAGCCGCTCGGTATCGGTGAGGCGCACCAGGAAGTAGTCGTGGCCGTCTAGCGCCAGGCTGGTGAGCTCCAGCTGGGCCCAGAAGGTTTCGCCCGACTGCCGGCGCATTTCGGCTTCCAGGGAGTGGCGGCCCTCCCGCAGTACCCGCTCGCGCAGCAGGGCCCACTCCTCGGCCGTGAGCTGCCGGGCCCGCAGCGTGCGCGCGGGGTCGTCGTACAGGGCCTGGGCCGAGGGGTAGCCCAGCAGCTGGTAGCCCGCCGGGTTGACGTGCGTAAACCAGCCCTGGGCCAGGTCGTAGAGGCCCACAAAGCCCGGAGCCTGCTCAAACAGAATTTCTGTTAACGGATTGCGGTACAGGTTGGTGGGCATTCGCGAGGGGCTGCCGGGAGAAGTTGATTAACCAAAGTACGGGATTTGAATGCTAACTCGCCCCGCCGGCCTGGTCTGGCCGGCAAGTACCGCCGGGCAATGGGCAGCGCGCCCTGTTTAAAATCAGCTCATCCCTTGATTTTAAACAGGTTTTTGCGGGGGCAGGCCCGGCATATTTGCGCAGTTGCCGGGGCTGCACCACTGCCCGGCGGCCCCTTCCCGCATGAAAATCGAACAGATGTATACCGGCTGCCTGGCGCACGGCGCGTACTATTTGCAGTCGGCCAGCGAAGCGGCCGTCGTCGACCCGCTGCGCGAGGTGCAGCCCTACCTCGACCGCGCCCGGCAGGACGGGGCCACCCTCAAATACGTGCTGGAAACCCACTTCCACGCCGATTTTGTGTCCGGCCACCAGGCCTTGGCCCGCAAAACGGGGGCCACCATCGTGTTTGGTCCCACGGCCCGGCCGGGCTTTGCGGCCCACATCGCCGCCGATGGCGAAGTGCTGCGCGTGGGCCGGGTCACGCTGGAGGTGCTGCACACGCCGGGCCACACCCGGGAGTCGGTCTGCTACCTGGTGCGCGACGAGGCGGGCCGGCCGGCGGCCCTGTTCAGCGGCGACACCCTGCTGCTGGGCGACGTGGGCCGGCCCGACCTGGCCCAGCAGGCCACCGGCCTCAGCCGCGAGGAGCTGGCGGGCCTGCTGTTCGATTCGCTGCGCACCAAAATCATGCCCCTGCCCGATGCCGTGACCGTGTACCCCGGCCACGGGGCCGGCTCGGCCTGCGGCCAGCGCATGAGCCCCGACACGGTGGATACCCTGGGCCACCAGAAAAGCACCAACTACGCCCTTCGCGCCGATATGAGCCGCGCGGAATTCATCCGCGAAGTGACGGCCGGGCTGCTGCCCCCGCCGGGCTATTTCCCCGATAATGTGCGCCTTAACCAGGAGGGCAGCGAAGACTTCGACCTGGTGCTGCGCCAGGGCCTCACGCCGCTTGGCCCCCAGGCCTTCGCCCGCGAAGCCGTGGCGCGGGCGGCGCTGATTCTGGACACCCGCCCGGCCGGGGTTTTCACCCTGGGCTTTATTCCGGGGTCCCTCAACATCGGGCTCGACGGCAGCTTTGCCCCCTGGGTGGGGGCACTGGTGCCGGGCGTGGGCCAGCCCCTGCTGCTGGTGACCGCGCCCGGCTGCCAGGTCGAAACCGTGACGCGCCTGGCCCGCATCGGCTACGACAACGTGTTGGGCTATCTGGTGGGTGGCATTGCCGCCTGGCAGCGGGCCGGCAAGCCGCTGGATGCCATTGAGTCGATTTCGGCGGCGGAGTTTGCCCGGCGGCAGCGCACCGGCCCGGCCGCCGTAGTCGTCGACGTGCGGCGGGCCGGCGAAGTGGCGGCCAGCACGCTGCCCCGGGCCCTGCATATTCCCCTCGAATCCCTTGGCCAGCGCCAGCACGAGATTCCGCGCTCCGGGGCCGTGTACGTGTACTGCGCCGGGGGCTACCGCTCCATGGTGGCGGCCTCCATGCTGCGGGCGCGGGGCTGGCGCAACGTGGTCAACATCGCGGGCGGCTACCAGGCCCTGCGCGCGGTGGCCGAGCTCCCTTTGGAGCCTGCGCACCTGGCCTGACCGGCCGCGCCGGCCCGCCGGCTAGTACCGCGACTTGTTGGCAAAGCCCGCCACCAGCAGCCCCACGCAAAAGGCTCCTACCAGGGCTTCCGAGCCCACAATGAGCTTGTAGCCGCTGCTCTCCGAGGGCGTAATATCGCCGAAGCCCAGGGTGGTGAACGTCACGATGGAGAAATACAGCGAATTCACGAAGTTGCCGTGGAGCTTGCCGATGTCGGAAAAGAAGTAAACGGCCGCGTAGAACAGCAGCACCAGCCCGGCCGAGGACAGGATGCGCAGCGGCCGCTCGCCGAAGCCCCACAACACGTAGGCAATGCCATCGGCCACGCCGGTAAGCAGCTTGCTGAAGTTGGCTTTCAGGGCCGACAGGCCGTATTCCGGGTTGACGGTCCACAGGTAGCGAAACGAGCGCCACAGCTCCAGGGTGGCCAGGTCGTGCCGCCACTCGTAGTAGCGCTCCTGAAAATACGCCTCGCTGGCTTCCTGCCGCAGGCCATTGGCCTGGTACAGAATGCGAAACCGCTTGTAGTTGGCCGACACCGTTTCGTAGGTTCTCACCGTGCCCAGGGGCCTCTCCCGGCGCGGGGGCGAGTACACGATATTGTCCACCTCCACCCGGTTGAAGGAGAAATTGCTGGCCGAGCACTCCTCGATAATCAGGTTTGAAAGGCTGGCGTTTTCAAAGTACGCCTGGTAGAGATTGCACTCATAAAACTCCACCCAGTACAGCCGCGAATCAAAGGCCTTTAAATCGGACACTTCACAGCGGTAAAACTTGGTGAAGTTCGCCACTACGTTCCGGATGGTGAGGTGATTGCAGGTGGAGAAGAAAATCTGCTTTTCCTCGTTCCAGGTGTACTTGCCCGTCACTTCGAGAAAATCCAGGTTGACGAAATCCAGGTTCCGGTCCTGCAGCGTGGCCCAGTTCTCGATGGTGGTGCCCCCCAGCTTCAGCACCTGGATACCGGGCGCAATGCTCCAGTTGCACGCCTCCGGCACGTCCGGCGCGGTGCCGCTCGTGTAATGAAACGTGCTGAGCTCCCCGCTGTACTTCGTTTTGATGGGATTTTGCAGGCGGTGCTTTTCCCGGACCCAGGCAAAGTAGGGCGTGAACCGCAAGCGCTCCACCTGCTCATTTTCCCCTTCGACCTGCTGAATGGCCTGTATCTGGCGCTCGTGCCGGGCATCGTGCACGGGCACGAAGAAGTAGGTCACGCGCTGCGTTATGCCGGCTTCGAGCAGGTAGGGCTCCGTTAGCTGCTTCACCGTTTTGATGCAGTACGTTGCCGTGTCCCAGTAGAAAAACTGGCCGGGGTTGTCCGTTGCCAGCATAAAATCTACCGTTAGCGCATTGGCCGTCAGCCACTCCTCAAAATGCGGCAGCGCCCGCCCAAACCCCGCGAACAGCCGCTGAAGGTCGTTTTCCCGCCGCCATTGGTTGAAATCGTCCGGGCTCATAGCCCATAATTCGGTGGGGGTCGGGTAGCTCATGCGCCGGGGATTTTACCAGGGGGCGGCCCCCGTTGCCCTGGCGAAGGTACTGCGCGTTTGGAGCGGGGCCACCAGCCCGGCCGGCCCGCCTCACTGCACAGTGGGGGCCGCTTTTGCGCCGTTGGGCCGGACGGCTTTGGTAGCCAAGGTATTCAGGGCCGCCCGGTCGAACAAGCGGCCGCGCAGCAGCACGGCCGCTACCTGCCGCACATTGCGAATGTCATCGAGCGGATTGGCGCTAAGCAGCACCATATCGGCCAGGTAGCCCGCCTCAATGCGACCTACCTCGCAGCCGTGTCCCGTCGCAGCGGCCGGGTTGGTAGTCGCCGTGCACAGGGCCTGCGCCGGGGTGAGGCCGCTGGCTACCAGGCTTTCGAGCTCGGCTACCAGGCCAGCCCCGTAAAGCTGGTCGGAGCGGCTGGGCCCAGCGTCGGAACCCGCTACCAGTCGCACCCCCTGGCGCTGAAACTCCGCCACCATCACCCGCTTGAGGGAGTCGAGCGAGTGCCCCTGGGACTGCGCGGCCAGCACCGGAACGACAAAAGCGTGGGCCTTTACCAGTGCCTGGGCCAGCGCAGTGCAGCGGGCCCGGCTGAACGAGGCAACAACTACGGGCTGCTGGGCCCGAATGCAGCGGTTTAGCTGCGGGGCGGGGCGGGGTCCCAGCAGGCACGCCGCCCGGGCTTTCACCAGAGCGGCTTCCCACGTGGAGCAGCCCAGCAGCAACTTATCGAGGTATTCGTAGCCCAGCTGGCCCGCCGCCAGCGCCTCCGGCAGGGTTATGGTTTCGGGCACTTGCCCCAGCAGGGGTACGCCGGCATCGTGCGCGGCCTGTGCAGCCCCGAAATACGCCTCCCGCGCCAACTGCGGACCAACCTGCAGGTGCGTCCAGCAATCCTGCTGCATCAGCTCCGTGGCCTTAGTCCGGCCTTGCATGCGCGTGGCCCAGCGGGGCAGGGGCCCGGCGGGAGGGCCATCGAGCACGGCACCTGCCAGCTCCAGCCGGGGCCCTACCTGTTGACCATGTTCCACCTGCTGCCACGTGGCAGCGGCCTGGTCGTAAGCCTGCGCCGAACCTACCTCGCGGATGCTGGTGATGCCGCTAGCCACGTACTCAAGCAGCGCACTGCCCTGGGTGGCGGGGCTGCTCAGCGCGCTGGTGCGGCCGTCCCACAGGCCTGGCATCAGGTAGCCCCCCCTCCCGTTGAAGTGGGGAATACCGCGACCAGCCGGCTCCCACTGGCCCACCGAAATGATGACGCCGCCCCGCACCACCACCCGCTGGTTAGGCAAAACGGAGTCGGTTAGCGCATCAATTACGTTGACATCCGAGATAACCAGCAGGTCGCCCCGGTGCGGAGTGGGGTACGGAATGGCGGGGGGCACCGCCTGCCCAAAGGCCCTGGGCCCGGCCCAACCCATCCAGACGAATAACAGCCAACGCAGCACTTTCATGACAAGCAAGGAGAGGCAGTGAATAATGCGGCAAGGTTTCGCCCGCCGCCGGCAACATGGCATGATAAAAATCAGGTGGCGGCCTGTTTTTAAGCAGGGACTTTGGGCGCAAGGCCCAGCGCGTTGCTAGCGGTTTTGCGTATACCTTTACCGGCAGGGGAGGCCCGCATGATGAGGGAACAAGTGGATTCAGACGGCAACATTTTCAAGCGCCCGGCTGCCCGCGGCGGCGCGGCGGGCAGCCACTCGCGGCGGCGGGTCGACCCCGCGTGCCCCGCTTACCGGCTGGGCCTGGGTGAAGAAGTTGAATGGTTTGCCGAGCCCGTTGTCGTGGGCTATTATGCCGGTACCGCCCGCATTCCCTTGCTGGCACTGGGGCTCAGCAATGCCATCGCACCCCCCGCGTTGGAAGGGCTGGTGGTGCAGTTCGTGGGTGAGGGCAGCCCGCTGCTGTGGGCTAAAATGCTAAAATTCAGCCAGCCCTTCCCGTTCGAAGCGAACAAGGCCGGGCTGGCTGAACTCAGGCAGCGCTACCAACTACGGGAGCTTTAGCATTCAAACTCCCGGAACTCAATTCCGGCGCGCAGATAGCCTTCACGAAGGTCGGCCGGCACGGCGGCGAGGTCCCAGGTCAGGATGGCCTCGATGTCGGCCAGCCTCACGCCCCCGTGGTACTGCGCTTCCACGTAGCAATCTTCCAGGCCGGCTATGCAGCGAGCGGTTAGCAGCCTGTCCAATGACTCTCTGACAAAGCCCGATTTATTTGGAATCAGGGCCGTAATGGGCAGGTTGGTGTAGGCAGCCGGCAGCACAGCCCGGTCGAGGGTATCGGCAGCGGAAAGCGTGGTACGACGGAGAATTGCCGGCCGGAGCCGCAGGGCAAAATGGCCGTAGTTCTCCACAGCCAGCGGCTCGTACCCCAGAGTGGTAAGGTAGCCGTAAACCGGCCGCCGGCGGGGGTCCAGCACCAGTGGGTAGCCAAACAGCTCGGCTTCCAGGTTGGCGCGCACATTATGGGCGAGTGCGCCCCCCGAAGTGTTCGTATCGAACTGGGTCTGCACCCGCCCACTGGCCAGGATTTGCCCCAGCGCGTACAGTTGGCCCGCTCGCAGCTGTCCGCCCACCCGCAGCTGCGGGATGGCTGGGGCAAGGATGCCCTTCACGTTGGCGGCCGCCTGACGCAGGTCGCTTTCAAGCGCCGGCGGCGTGGTCAGCGAGCTGAGCTTGCGGCGCACGGCCACATCCCACACGGCGCATTGCTCCGCCATGTGGCGCAGCACAAACGGCGGCAGCTGCGAAGCCAGCGTGGGAGCCGGGCTGGCATCCCAACCGACCGGCGGGGCCGGCGGGCAGACTAGGTTATCAGAAGGACAACGCGGAAGAGCTTCTGGATTTGTTTCGCCCGCGAGGGCGGCGTTGCGTACTGGTTTGTCATGTTTGTTCGTCAATTAAGTAAAGTGGATTTTTTTGGTTTGCTGCGGCGACGATTAATAAAGTCGCGTAGGCGGGTGGAACCTGGTGGTTCCGGTTATCGCCAGGCCGCCGCGCAGGGCGGCGAACTGGTGGGGGTCCGGGCGCAGGCCCGGATGGGTTTCTAGGAATGGATACGTAAAAACCCGCTCTCCTTGGAATCAGGCAAGAAAATAACCTGCGGCGCACCACCCTTCGGCATGCGGTACCAGCCTAATTAGATGGGCACGGTGGCCCCCTTGGCGGCTGGCCGGAAGCCAGCTGGCGCGGGGGCAGGTGGAAATAAAAATTTGACTTCATGTGAAGGTTATAGTCGTAAATAGGTCGGGGTTTTGCGCCACGACCGGCAAAAGCAACCATATCCGATTTATAGCTCAGATTTTCAGGCTAATAAAATTTTTAATGATGAGCATATCATTCCAATAGTAACCATTCCATTCTATGCCTATAGTGGCTCCGCACTCTCCGGACGCGGGGATTGCAAACACCGGCATCCAGCAACAAAAACGCCTGGCCCGCAAAATATTAGCTTCGCAGGTCAGGCATTCTGGCAAGGCAATCTGGCTGTTTATCGACGGGAGTGCGCCGCGCCGGCTTACCGTTCCACTTGGGCGGAGGTAGCTGCCCGCCCAGCTTGCCCGGTGGTAGCCGCCTGCTGGCGCTCGGCGCGGTCGTTGCCGTGTTCCACCACTTGGCTGCCGCTTTGCTGGGCCACGGCATCGAGCGTCTGGCTGATTTTGCCAATCTCGGGTTGGTCGGTGCGGTAGGAAACCTGCATTTCGGAGTGGCGAATGCCCTGGGCATCCACCGTGCTTTGCACGTCGCCGGTCTTGGCCCCGCTGGCGGTCACGGCTTCTTTCACGGCCTCGGCCTGGCCCCGGCTGCCGGCTGTCGGCGCGGGCTCATCAACCCGGATAATCACCTGCTTCTCCGCCCCCTGCACCGGGGTGGCTGGCGTGGGTGCGGCAGCGGCTTCACTGCGCTCGGCCGCCCGGGTGGGGGAGAAGCCGGCCTGGCCGCGCTCGGTAATGCGCCATCCTTCATCGGTACGCTCCAGCCGGGCGGGGCTGGTGACGGCCACGTAGGCATCGCCGGGCTGGGGCAGGCCATTCAACTCGAACGCCGGCCGCAGCACCTGGTGGTAGCCGTTCAGCAGCTGCGGGTCGGCCCCCGGCGCGGGCAGCAGAATGGCCTTTTTCGGGTCCTGCGCATCCACCTGAATCTGATACAGGCTGTAGTGAGCCGCCTGCATGCTGGTGTCGCGGTCGTGAATGGCCCCGTCCGGCATCGGCACGGCGTTCAGGTAGATAAGGATGGTGGTAGCCGCCTGCCGCTCGGGCTGCTCTGCTGCTGGAGTTGATGACGCGACGGCAGCCGGCGTGGCCATGGTCGCGGCCTGACGCTCTACCTGGCCTTCGGGCGCGGGCTTGGCGGCCACATCCCGGCTGCGGTCACGGTTGTGCGGCTGAATAGCGGCAGCTTCGGCAGCCACCTGGCGCGCCGCCCGGTCGGCTTCGGACTCGGCGACGCTGACCCCGGCAAACTTCTCCAAACCGGCGGCGGCCCGCTCGTTGGTATTGGTCACGATGGCGTGAATGATGGCAATGTCGGGCTGGTTGTTGCGGTAGGTCATGTCGAACTCGGCCCGCCGGATGCCCTGCTCATCCACGGAGCTGCGGATTTCGCTGGTCTGCATCGAGTAGCCGGATTTGTCGAGCACCTCTTTCCACGCCTCGGCCCGGCCGGTGGTGTTGGCGGCCAGCTCGTCAATTTTCCAGGTGGCGGTTTTTTCCTCACTGGCGGCCCCAGCTACGGCTTGCGCGGCCGTGAACCGGGCTTGGTCCCGGTTTTCGGCCAGTTCCGCTTTATCGACTTTGCGGCCGGTGGGCGGCGGGTTGTCGTTGATGTATTCTTTCAAAAGCACCAGGCCGGCGTCGCGGGCGTGCACGAACTGCGCGGTATGCGCGGCGGCCTCCTGCTCGGTGCGGTAGGAGCGGAACGGGCGCGCCTCCGCGTCGGCGGCGCTGGCCACGGCCGCGCCCACCACGGCCTGCGTGAATTGCCGGTCGTCTGCCTGGCGCTCCTGCTGGGTTTCGGGGCTGGCCTCGCGCTGGGCCTGCGCTTGCTGGCGCTCCTGCTCCCGGTGTTCGCGCTGCTGGCGCTGGGTTTCGGCCAGGCGCTGCTGGCGCTCCGACTCGCGCTGCTGCTCCTCGCGCTGGGCCTCGGCCCGGATTTGCTCGGCCGTGAGGCCCTGGCGGGTGTATTCCAGCTCCTGGTTAAAGTCTTTGGCCAGCGGGTAGTCCACCCGCAAAAAGCTTTGCTGCTGGCGCTCGGCCTCGGGGCGCAGCTGCTCGCGTTGGCGGTACAGTTCCTGGGCAATGACTTCCAACTGGGCGGTATCAGCGCGGGCCACCGTCAGGCGCACGATGGTGGCCGTGTCGGTGCTGCGCTGCACTTCCACGGCCAGGGCGGGGCCGTTTTCCTGGGTGCTGTTCATGCGGGCCACCCGCTCGCTGAGCTGCTGCACCTGCTGCGCGCCCTGCTCAGCACTGTCGTGCTGGTAAGTCACTTTCAGGCTGACGTGGTATTTGTCCGACGTGGCGTGCCACTCCACGGGGCGGGTGGCTTCCTTGTAGGCCGCCTGCTCGCCCACCGGCACGAAGGGCCGGGCGGGCTGCAGCTCGTTGAGGTAGTTGATATTGAACTGCCGGCCGCCGGCATCGCGGTCGTTGGCCAGCACTACCTCTTTAGGCTCCTGCTTGTCAATCACCCGCTGAATCAGGGCAATCTGTGCCTCGGTAGGCGTGCCGCTGGTAGCCACGTATAGGGTGTTGCGCGAATCCTGGCCGTGCTTGAGCTGGAAGTGTGAGAGCGAGTCGATGGCCGACTCGCTCACCACCACGCGCTCCACGGGCGTGTCCCTGCCCTCGGTGGGGTGCGATACCCAGATGCCGTTTTTGGGCAGCGGCAGCAGGCTTTTGTAATGTTCGTTTTTCTGCTCGACGCTGGCCAGCCCTTGCTCATTGTAAAGCGGGAAAGCGGTGTTCTTGTGCTCGTTCTGCTGCGCCGTAAAAATGCGCCCCTGGAAGGCCGGACTGTCCAGGGTACTGTCCTCAATGCCCCGGCTGTGCAGGTAGGTGCGGTCGGTCAGCTCCTTTTTCACGCCCAGCACTTCGGAAATCAGGCGCGTCTTGCGCTCCTCGGCGGCGGCCTGCTCCTGGGCGGGGTCGCCCACGGGCAGGCTGGTCAGTCGAGCCGCCTCGGGCGGGGTGGCATATTCGCGGCGGGGCGCGGGTGCGCCGTCCAGGTACTCGCGCAGCTGCTGGCGCACCTGGCCCAGGTTCAGGCCGTAGCCGTTGCCGCCCCGCGTTTTGGCAAAGTCGATGATGCTGCCCGCATCCCGGTCGTCGCCGGTATTGAGGTACACCTGGTGGTCGCCCTTGCGGGTCACGATGACGTGCTCATCGTCCTTCACCAGGTGGTGCCAGTCGCCGCGCCGGCTTTCTTTTTTGACTTCGTAGCCTTGGCGCTGGGCGTAGTCAACCAGGTCGATGTCGCGCTTGAAACGGTCTAGTTCGGAGGGGTCGTTTTCCCGGGGAGCCTGCATGCGGGGCGGAATTGCTGGGTGGAGGAAGGGAGCCCAGCAGCTCCGCGCCCGGCCAGTGGCCGGGCCCGTCGAAAACTAGCCGGGTTTAGGGGGTAGGAGACTCCGGCGCGGCACTGCCGGCCGCCGCAGCCGCCCGTTGGGCGGTGGCGTCGAAAAAGGCCAGCTGCTCGCGAAACTGCGCCAGCACTTCCGCACTCGGGAAAACGTACTGGTTGGCCCCGGTGCCGATGTCGATGCGCACGATTTCGGTGGGTACGCCCAGGGCGCGCAGCACGCGCTGCACCAGGCGCGGCTCGTCGCGCTTGAGCTTGCCGTTTTTCAGGTTGACTACGTTGGTATAGGTAAGGCCATGTTGCGCGCAAAAACTGGTTAACTCGCCTTGTCCGAGCGCTTTTAAACGAAACTGCACGTAGCGCAGGGAATCGTTATAAGGAGCGGAAAGGCTTAAATCAGGAAACCCCAACGGGGAGGTAACGTGGTCGGATGGTACCATGCGGCTAGGCGAGCTGAGGGAAGGTTCAGCGAGTGAGAAAGAGAAAATAAGCCCAAAGGACGCATATCGCCGCTTACTCGCTGCATTACCACCCGCCGAAAAACCCAAATCTTGTACCCATTGGCCACGGGAAACCAGATTGCCGCCGGTTGCCGCCCGACGCTGCCCGCTTTAACGGATAAGTTAATTTTAAGTTTTCACTAACATTTTACTAACTCAGCAAGCATCCTGCCCGTAAGGGAGCCGGTATGCGCACCGGTATCATTTTGTTTGTAGTCTTTGGGGCAGCCGTGGCGCTGGGCGCGCTGCTGTGGTGGCGCTTCAAAGGCAACGGGCGCTCCATTGCGGCTCCGCTGGCTCCGGTGGCCACGCGCAATCATCATTCGTTGCCGCTTTTTCGCTACGAGCGGGCCGGCGCAGCCCCGACTACCGCCGTGGTAGCGGCCGCGCTCCCAGCGCCGGGTAGCGTGCTGGCCAGCCTGCTGCCCGAAGAAGATTTCCGAGCGCAGAAAGCCGCCGAGCTGCAGGCCGAGGCCGACCGCACGGAGGCCGCACAGGCTGAAAGCCGGGAGCAGACCGCCGCCGAGGCAACGGCTCAAACGCCCGCGTCCGACAAAGTACCAGCAACCGAACCAGCCGACGAGCCTGCGGCCGCAGCTGATGAAACGGTGGCTGAAACGGCAGCCTCCCAACCGGTTTCTTCCCGCCACGCGGCCGGGGCCGTGGCTTCGCTGCTCGATACGCTGGACGATGCGCCCGCAGCACCTCCCGCCCCAGAGCCGGCCCCGGAATCCGAGGACGAGCCGGCCGCGCCGGCCCTCTTCTACAATCCGATTACGGCCCCGGCCCCGAGCGCCAACGACCAGGCCAATCGCGCCGCCGAAATCGCCCTGCGCAAACAGCGCCGCGCCAGCATGGCGGCCGATACCGCCGCGCAGCGCAACGCGCTGCAGGGGCTTTTCCCCGGTGCGACCAGCAAGCCGGCCGCCGCTCCAGCTTCCTGATTTTCAACCTGCTTTTGGGGAGATAAGCGCCCTTCTTTCATCTATAAACCTCCTTTATGCTTAACCAACCTTTTACCGGGGGCCGCATCCCCTTCGCGGCGGCCACCGCTTCGCTCACCCGTCTGCTCGTCGCCGGCCGGGCTTATCAACCCTCTAAAACAGAACAGCGCCTGGCGGCCCTCGTGACTACGCTGACACTGGCCAGCCGCCCGGCCCTGGCCCAGACGGGCGGTGGGGGCGCGGCCGCGGCCCTGAGCGGGGTGCAGGAAACCGTAGTAGGCATCGTGCAGGTCATTTTTGCCATCGTGCTGATTGTGGGGCTGATTCGGGTGGTGATGAAGTTCATTCAGGGCGCGCCCGATGCCCTGGGCGCGCTAGGCTGGCTGGTGGGCGGCGTGATTCTGTGGTTTGGCTTCCAGCTTTTCAAAGACGACCTCGTGAGTGCCGTGGGTGGTACTGGTGGGGGCGGCGTTCGCTAAGCGGCCATGCGCTCCTACAAATCCATTGAGCGGCCGGCCCAGGTGCTGGGCATGAACCTGCAGGACCTGGGCCTGGTCGTGGGCCTCTTCATCGGCTCGGTGCTGCTGCTCGGCTTTTTGGGCATGGCTATCAAGGTTCCCCGGCTCGTGTACCTGGTCGTCATCCTGGTAGAGCTGGCCCTGCTGCTGGGTTTTCGCTACCTGAGCAAGACCCGCGCGCCGGGCTTCCTGATGGGCTGGCTCTCCTTCACTTTCATCCAGCCCCGCCGCATTGCGGTGGGGCCTATTCCCACCGCCCATGAAAAAACCAAAAACCGCCGCGTTTGACGCAGTGCTGCCCGTGCACAGCTTCGAAGATGACAAAGTCATCTTCCGCGACGGGCGCGTGGCCGTGGGCTTCGCGGTCGAGCCGGCCGAGATGGAAAGCTGGACCGAGGACGATTACAACGCCTTCCAAACCGCGCTGCTCGGAGCCCTGCGCCCCCTGCCCACCGGCACCATCGTGCAGAAAACCGACATCTACTACGACCGCCCCTACCGCGAGGACAAAACCCAGCAGACCTACTTCGAGGGCAAGATGAACAAGCACTTCTTCGAGCGGCTGGTGCTGTTTCAGAAGTCCTACCTGTTCATTTCCTTCGCGCCCGTCGACGTGAAGCCCACCAAAACCAACGCCGTGAACGCGCTGGTGACCCGGGCCGGCGAGGCGTTGGTAAAGAACCCCTTCGGCAGTTTGCTGCAAACCCTGGAAGTGGCTGAAAGCGCCGCCCTGGAGCTGGTGCAGGCCGTGCGCGAGCTGGGCGGGGTGGAATTTACCCGCTTGGCCAGCGAGGAAATCCGGGGGCTTTACCTCCAGTACTTCAACCTCAATTTCGACGGCCAGCCGGGGCGGCAGGAGCGCGAAATCGCCAACGAAGTCGGCACCCTCGCCGTGGGCGAAAACAAGGTCAACGTGGTGTCGATGGTGGGGCAGGGGAGCGATACCTATCCGGCCGTGCGCAACGGCTACGGCGTAACCGCGCCCATGCTGTTCCCGCTTACCCATGTGCTGCAATGCCCGCACGTGCTCACCCAGGCGCTGCTCATTCAGAACACCAAGCAGGCGCTGGGCAGCCTGGATACCGACCGCAAGCTGAACAACTCACTGGCCATCCTGGCTACCCAGGACAACCACCTGCGGGCGGCTGAAGTCGAGGAATTCACGGCCGAGGTGCGGGCCGAAAACAAGCAGATTGTGAGCCTGCACCTCTCGGTGCTGCTCTGGGACACGAACGACACCAGCCGCCGCGAAAACGTGGAGCGGGTCACGGCCGCCTTTCGCTCGATGTTCGGCACCGAGAGCGTCGTGGAAGGCCACCTGGCCCTGCCGCTGTTCTTCGGCCTGCTGCCCGGCAACGGCTGGCAGGTGCCCGACCGCTGGCTGACGACCACCGCCGACCGGGCCAGCTGCTACTTCCACTGGACGGCCACCTATAAAACCGACGCGGTGGGGGAGTACCTCACCGACCGGTTCCGCAACCTGGTGCAGGTAAACCTCTTCAATACCTCGCTCGACAATCAGAACGCGCTGGTTATCGGCCCCTCGGGCTCGGGCAAAAGCTACACCTTCGGGAACCTGATTGTGCAGCGCTTCGAGAAGGGGGCGCGCCAGATTATCATGGACGTGGGCGGCACTTACCGCAACGTGCTGCAGTCGCTCAACGGGGCCGATTTCGTCAATACCTATTTCGAGTACGACCCGGCCAACCCCATTGAGTTTAACCCTTTTCTGGTACCCCGCGAGGACGAAACCGGTCCTTGGCTCTATACCGACGAGAAAACCAATTTTCACCTGGCGCTGCTGGCGGCCCTCTGGAAGGGCAGCAAGGATACCGGGCTGGATAAGTCGGAGCGGGCCATTCTGAGCCGCTTTCTGATTGAGTACTACGCGCTACTCAACGAGAGCGACCGGCTGGGCCAGACCGACGAGGAGCGGCCCAACATGGAAAGCTTTTTCCGCTTCGTGCAGGCCTACGACGTGGAAATGATGCGGCCCGTGCGCGAGCATCACGAAGGGGAGGAGCCCGACCCGCGCGACGGGCAGCGCCGCAAGTACCAGAAGGACATGAAGTACATCGACATGCATCAGTTTTTCCTGGTGCTCAGTCAGTACGTCACCGGCGGCCGCTACGAGAAGGTGCTCAACGCCGACCGCGACGTGGACCTGAGCGAGTACCGGCTCATCTGCTTCGATTTAGCCAAGGTACAGGCCGACCCCGACCTCTACCCGGTGGTGGCCATGCTCATCACCGAGTTGAGCCTCGACCTGTTCCGCAAGTTTCCCGACGCGGTGAAGTACATCGCCCTCGATGAGGCCTGGACCATGCTCAGCGGCGTGCTCTCCGAATTTATTGAAAGCATGTACCGCACCATCCGAAAAACCAACGGCTCGGTCACCATCATCACCCAGGGCATCCACGAAATCACCAGCAGCAAAATCGGGCCGGCCGTCATCAACAACAGCTCGACCAAGATTATCCTGCGCCACATCAACCCCGACTCGCTGGCCCAGCTGCAGGCCCCGCTCGGCCTGACCGGCCACGAAATGGACCTGATTAAGTCGGTCCGCGCCACCGACCAGCTGCGCGAGTTCTTCATCAAGCAGGGCGGCAAAGCCAAGGTGTACGCCCTGGAAGCCTCGCCCCAGCTCGACGCCATTCTGACCTCGAAGCCGGTGGAGCGCAACCACCTCAACAATCTGGTTAAGTTCTACCAGCAGCACCAGCGCACGCTGAAGCTGGACAAGAATGGCCAGCCGGTACTCATCGACGGGGTGCCGCAGTTCAAAACCACGGTGGTGCAGCGCCTCGATTACGCCGTCGACCAGTTTGTGGAAGACAAGCAGAAAGGAGCCCTGCGCCGATGAGCCTGCTTCTGATGGTCGCCTACGACGTGGACCCCGGCTTTCTGGCCGCCTGCGACAACACCCTGAACCTGGTGCTGGTGAACTGCCGCTTCATCACGCCCACCTTCATGAGCATCGCCCTGCTCTACACCGTAGGCCGGGGCCTGCTGATGGGCAACGGCCTGCAAATGGATTTCAGCCCGCTGCTAAAAGCGTTGTGGGTGCTATTTCTGCTGTACTTCTACCGCGATTTGCTTGACGTGCTGGGCTCCGGCATCAGCGGCTTTACGGGGCTGTTTGCCACCCAAGCGGGCGCGACCTCGGCCGCCGAAGCGCTCCAGCGCCTGACCACCCCAGCTCCGATTGCGGCGGCCGCGGCCAATGACTCGCTTGGCATCAGCGACGTGGTTACGGGGGCCAGCAACCTGGTGGCCAGCATCTCGGAAACGCTCAGCTCGTTCACTTTCACCGGGCTGATGACGCGGCTGTTCACGGGCACTACCGTGATGCTGATTCGCGAAATCATGCTCTTCATCCGGCAGTTCGTGCTGGGCTTTCTCTACGTCTGCGGGCCGATTGCCATGAGCTTGTCGGTGGTGCCCTCGTTCGGGCAGCTGGCTATCAAGTGGCTGCAGAACTTCATTGCCGTGCAGTTCTGGTCGCTCTCCTTCGTGCTGCTCGACACGATGTACACCTACTACGCCGCCACGCCCACGGCCCAGTCGGGCATTGGTAGCGGCGGGGTCTTCAACCCCATTTCCGGCCAGGTCAACTCAGCGGCCGATGCCAAGTTCATGATGATGAGCGTGGCCTTCGTGCTGCTCTACTGCATGGTGCCCTACCTGACCAGCCTCTTCATCGGCTCCTCGGCCGTGCAGGGCTTCGCGGGCTCGATGATGGGCATGACCATTGGGGCCGCCACCACGGTGGCCGGGGTAGCCTCGCCGGGAGCCGGCGGGGTGGCCGGCGCGGTGGGCCGCGCCCTGGGCAACGGCAAGGCGGGCGGCGGGGGCACAAGCTCGGGCGGCGCTTCGGGCGGGAGCGCGGGTAGCTCGGCTGGCAGTAGTGCTGGCGGCGGGGGCGAAGGCAGCAACTCCGCTTCTTCCGGCCTGCCCGCTATCACCATGTCCGATGCCCTGAACCCGCAGTACCGGCAGCGCGCCTCCGGCCTCTGGACATCCTGACCAGTCCTTTTTTCCCACTCCAGCCAATATTACCATGCGAAAAACCACTTTTTATAAGTCAAAAACCACTTTTTATAAGCCTTTTTTTGTACTACTGGCCTTTGTACTGCTGGCGGGCTGCCAGTCAAATACTAAAAAGGCCGCCGCCGTTGATGCCCAAATTCTGACCAAAGCCGCCGAAAAGGTAGCGAGCTCGCCGCAGGAAAAAGCCCGCCAAGCTGCCTGGAAAACGGCCACCACGCTGCCCCCGGCGCTAGCCCCAGCGGCGGTGGACCTGAGCGCCGGCATCAAGCAGCTGCTACCTGCGCAGGGCTACCTGGAGCTGATATCGGCCACACCCCAAAAGGTGGAGCCGGCCCTGGTGCGCCTGCCCGGCCTCTGGGCCTCGCTCAAGCCCAACTACCCGCCGGTGGCCCCGGGCTACCGCATCCCCTTCGAGGCAGTGGTACGCTGGAAGCCCACCGGCTACCGGCCCGGCGAGCGGGTGCCGGCCACCATCACCCTGTACTCGCCCAACGGCCGGGACTCGCTGGCCGGCTGGCAGGTGGCCGGGGCCAACCCCAACGTACCGGGTTCGGAGCGCTTCACCGTCAGTGAAATCCGGCCCGGCGAGCCCGTGACCGTGCACGGCACCCTCTACGCCTTCGCCGGCAAAGACCCGGCCAATCACCCGCTGCTGGTGGTGTATCCCTACCGCCACGCCAACTCACTGCCCGATGCGCGGCAGATGGTCACGCTTCCTGTCCGGCCCTAGCCGGGGCTGTCGGGAAGCAATGTCCCACTCACTCCATTTCGACTTTTTATGAGCACTGTTAAAGACTTAAACTCTTCCTTCACCACGATGCGCAACGTGGCTCTGGCCTGCGTGTTCGGCCTTATCGTGGTGGTTATCGGCTCCGGCTTCATGGTGTACCGCACCAATGTAAACGCCGGCCGGCGCGTGTACGTGGTCAGCGCCAACGGCTCAGCCGCCGCGCTGGCCCTGAAAGAAGACGTGCACACCTCCTTTGAGGCCCGCAACCTGGTCAAGTCCTTCATGCAAACCATGTTCGGCCACGACCAATACACCTTCAAGCAGCATCTGGACGCCGCCCTGCCCCTGATTGAGGGGCGCGGCGGCCGCCGCATCTTTGAGGGCTTCACCCAGGGCCAGGTGCTGCAGAACTACCAGCGCTACTCGGCCCGCAACGTGGTGGACGTGGACAGCATCCAGCTCAACATGGAGCAGCGGCCCTACTCGGGCGTGGTCTACACCAAGCAGCGCATTTTCATCGGCGACCAGCAGCGCGAAGCCCTGCCCCTGGCGGCCAAGTTCAATCTGATTGAAACCGACCGCTCCGACGCCAACCCCTACGGCTTGCTTATTACCAACTTCGACTACGTGGCCTACAACCCGCCCACCTCGCGGGAAGAGAAAGACGCCCTCGAACAGCAGGAGCAGGACCGCCAACGCCGCCTGAAAGAAGCCGCTGCCGCCCCGGCCGAGCCCGGCCAGGCCCCGGCCACCGGGCCAGCATCCGTGGCTCCGGCTGCGCCTACGCGCTAGCCTCCCTTTATCTACTTCTCTACTTTTCCACTTCTCTTCGTTCGATGCGTATTATTCCTTTGCTCTCTGCGCTCCTGGCCACCATTGGGGCGGCCGCGCAGACCTCGCCGCCGGCCGCTGGCCGTCCGTCCCCATCCCCGACTGCTATGGTGGCATCTGAAAAACTACAGGACGTAGCAGTTTCGGATAGTTCGACTACCTACCTGGTTTTCCCCGGCCCCGTGACGCTGGTTGACGTGGGCATGGTCAATAACTGGCTGGTCAAGATTGAGGGCAATGCCGTGTTTGTGCGCGCCCGCCGCAAGCTACCGCCGGCTACGCCCATGCTCATCCGTTTCGGCAGCAAGTACTGGATGGGCCGGCTGGTCTTCGTCAACCGCCCCGTGCTGCAGCTCTACGACTACCAGAACAGCAGCGGCCTGCTCGGGGCCGCCGGCACGGGAGCTAAGGCCGGGGCCGCCCCTGAAAATGAGTTGGCCATGGATAAGGAGCTGGAAAAGAAGAATGCGGTGGAAGGCAAGCTCAGCCAGCTGCGCAAAGCCCGCGAGGAGCACCAGACGGTGGCCGTGGTCGATAACGACTTGGTGCTGTCGCTAGCCAACGTGCGCAACGACAAGGATTTTACCTATCTGCGCTTCAAGGTCATCAACAAGACGGCCATCGACTACAACGTGGATTTCACGGACTTCCAACTGGTGGAAAACGCCCAAAAGAAGTTTCTGGCCCGTAAGAAAAACGAGGCCCGCCGGCCGCTGGCTCCTTCGGGTGGCTCGCCCAACCAGATTATCACGGGCCGCACCACCGGCTACCTGACTTATGCCATCCCGCTGTACGCCGCCACCGAGCGCGGCTACCTGGAAGTAACCCTGCGCGAGCTGAACGGGGCCCGCGTGCTGGTGCTGCCGGTACCCTCGCGGGTCATCAACCGGGCCGCCACCATTTAAGCATTTCGCAAGCGCTACTATGGAACCCCTACACCCCCAGACCCCACCCACGCCTCCCCACGAAACCGACAGTCACGACGACTACCACGAAGAGGAAGCTACCCCCACCACGCGCAAGGCGGCCCTAAACGCCCGGCCTACTTCCACGGAGCTGCTGCGCAAATACTGGCTGCCGCTAGCCGGCTTTATCGTGCTGCTCATCGTCGGGGGCCTCGCACTCTGGCTGCGCTCGGCCGCCCAGCAGGCGCAGGCCAACCCGGAGCCCGTGGCGGCCACCTCGGCCAACATCGAGCCCAGCATTGCCGCCCCGGAAACCGCACCCGCGCCGGAAGCCGTGTCGCCCTCGGCCCAGCTGGAAGCCCAGCGCCGCGCCGAGCAGGATGCCCGCAGCCTGCCAGCCGGCCCCACCCAGGATGATGTGGTCAGTGCTTTCGCCGTGGACACGGCCCAGGCCGGAGCCCGCCGCCGCCTGGCCCACCAGCGCGCCGCCGCAGCCAACGCCCAACGCGCCGAGGCGGCCCGCCTGGCGGCGGCCAATGTTGATACCGTGGAAACCACCGTGCAGGACCCCAACACGGGAATGTACCGGGCGGCCACCGTGCTGGTGCCGCGCCGGCGGGCAGGTAGCCACGGCAGTACCGGGGGCCACGCCGGCAGCCGGGGCCTGGCCGCCCTGCCGGCCAAAGACACCGATGGCACTCCCTTCGAAACCGACCCTGACGTGCTGCGCATGCTGGCCGCGTCCCCCCAGACCACCCGCGACACCTACGAAAAAACCACCGGCAAACGCTACCGCGACCCCGAAGCGGCGCTGGCCATGCTGGCCGCCCGCTCGGGCAAAGCGGCCGCCAGCGTACCGGGTTTGGATGGCTTTTTCACGGTAAAAGTGGGTAATAACGCCCGCTCAGCGGCCGGGGCGCAGGCCGAGCAGCTCACGCCCGACGTGTTTTTCAAGTGCGTCATCAACGGCGAGCAGAAGGTGCGCACCGGCTCGGTGGTGTTGCTGCGGCTGCTGGAAGACGCCGTGGTGAGCGGCGTTACGTTTCCCAAAAACATGGTTTTTGCCTCGGTGGCCAGCGTTGGGGCCAACAACGTGATGCTGGCCGTCACCCGACTTGGGGCCACCCGCGTGCAGGCTGACATCTTCGACTTCAACTACATGCCCGGCATTATGATTGACCCGGTGAAGAAGGTGGCCAAAGATGTCGACTACGCCGGCCAGTCGCTGCAGCAGCAGTCCACCCAGGAAATCAGCACGGCCATCGACCGCTCGGCCTCGGCGGCCAACTCGGTGGTGGGCGTGGGCGGCCGGCTGGCCACCACGCTGCTGGCGCGGCCCCGCACCCGCACCAAGCTGCGCGACGTGCTGCTGCCTGACGGTTACCCCATCCTGATTACGACGGCCGTGGCGGCGCGCTAATCTTTTCCCTTTAATCCTTTTACCGATGAAAAAGCTTCTTTTTCCGATAGTCGGGGCACTGCTCGCCCTGGCACCGGCTTACCAGGCCCGTGCTCAGGCCATTGTGAATGACCCGTTGCACATGGGCGTACAAATTGGTGAGTTTGCCAAGCGGTTGCAGCAATGGTCCACCACCGTACAGAACTATCAGGTGGTCAAGGATGCCAGGGGCATCGCATCGGCCACCAAGGACATCACCGGCGAGGTCAAGGACCTCACTTCGCAGGGGCTGGACTTGCAGCGCGAGATTCAGGCCGACCTGCGCAAGGTGCAAAGCATTCAGGATTTGCGCCTGGCCAATCCCCAGCAACTGTTTGCCCGGGCGCTGGCCATGGCGGGCTCGTCGAGCGGCACCACCTACATGCCCAATTACCAGAAAGCCCAGCGCCTGCGTATTGCCCTGCAAAATCAGAATCCTACGCAGGATATCGAAACCGTGTACTCCGTGTTTTCGCGTCTGGGCGACGGGGGCAATGCCAATGAGCGGATGAGCTCGACCACTTACCAGTCGCGGCGCGAAGAGGCCGCCGTCTCGGGCTACGCCTACGAGGAGATGGTGCAGAAAAAGAAGATTGCCACAGCCTTTGGCTATTACAAAATAGCCGATGAGATGACCCAGCAAAGCATCGAGCTGAACGCCACGCTGAAGAACCCCGGCCGCTACGCCATGACCGAGGGCGAGCGCATGACCGCCCTCAACAACTCGAACGACAACATGATAAAGGCCATGCAGCTACGCCAGGAAGGCGACCGCCTCATGGCCGAATCGCAGCAGAAAGGCCCGGCCCGCGCGGCGGCCGAAACGGTGTACTCGGACGTGCTGGTACAGAACTCCCTCATTCAGCTCGACCGGCAGCGGCGGGCCCGACACTAAATGAAAAAGCTTATTTGGCTGCTCTTGCTCGCCGGGGCCAGCTCCCGGCCAGCCCTGGCTCAGCGCCACATCAAACACATTTCCACCCTCAGCGCCCAGGTGGGCCGCTCCGAGCAGGGCCACTACTACGAGCTGGGATTCTCCTCTTATCTGACCGACCGCACGGCCCTGCGGGTCAGTGGCCTCTACGAGCGGGGGGCGCTGGACGCGGCCGGCCATTACTCTTCCTATGGTGGGCGGGTATTCATTGCCCCGCAGCTGCTGCACCTGGGCGAGTTTGCCTACGTGCATCTGCTGCTGGGTGTAGCCGGCAACTACGAATTCGGGGGTGAGCAGCCCACCCGTGACGGCCTCGGCACCGAGCGTAGCCAGCGCTTTACTTACGGCCCCCAGGCCGGGGCGGAGGTCGACTTCTTCCTCGGCAACCGGGTGTCGGTGGTGGCCACCGCTACCAAGGGCTACCTGTTCAACAATCCGCTTATCGACCGCTGGCCGGGCTACGCTGGCCTCGGCCTGCGCTACCACTTCCGCTAGCTTATTGCCGACGAAAGGCATGAAACGAGAAAGCCCGGTCAGTTAGCTGGCCGGGCTTTCTCGTTTGACTATCAATTTTCTATGCGGCGTTGGTTAATTCCTGCTGGATGCTCAGCAGCGGCAGCGGGCGGGATTCCGGGCAAATTTTGATGGTAAAAATGTCGGTGTAGTGACAGTATAGTGTGGGGTCGGCGGCCTCGATGGCCCGGGCCCAGACCTCACTGGTGGCGGTAAGGGGAACTTGAAGAAAGGGGTGTAACTCTTCTTGGATGAGCCGAATCACCAGCGCCTGCGCAGTAGGGCCGAGGCTGGAGAACGAGCGGTAGGAACTCGCTGTCATTAACTATAACTTCAGTGGAAAAGGATAAAGGAAGCCTGGCATATACCTCAAGGCAGAAAATAGCCCGCTCAGCCAGCAGGCCCACTGGAGGCTGCGGCAATCATCCTGCCCCTTCGGGCAAGCAGGCCAGGAAATGGAAGGGGTTAGGCTAAAGAGCCCACAAAGAGGGCCGGGCGCTGCTCAGTAGGCAGCAGCGGGCGGACGGCTGGATTCAACCAGTCTATCCTCAAAATTGAGTACGGGCGGCAACCAGAGAAAAGGAGGAATTTCAACGCCATTACACCCGACAAGCAATTAGGAGGTGTTAACAGTCGCGCAACCAGAGGACGGTTGCGGCTAGTTGGATAAAGGCTAAAAAATGCGCATCGAGCTTGTCATAGCGGGTGGCCACGCGGCGAAATTGTTTGAGTCGGCTGAAGAGTCGCTCCACGGGGTGGCGTTGGGCGTAGCGGGCTACCTCGTAGGCCCGCGGGTGGCGACGCTTGCGTCGGGGCGGAATCACGGCATGGGTGCCGCGGGCGGCCAAAACCGTCACGAACGGGTCGGAGTCGTAGCCGCGGTCGGCAATCAGGTAGGCGGGGGCCAACTCCCCCAGCAGCGGCAAGGCCTGCGGCGCGTCGTGGCGCTGGCCGGCGCTCAGGCCCAGGCGCACGGGCCGGCCGCGGGCATCGGCCACCGCGTGCAGCTTCGTCGTCAGCCCGCCGCGGCTACGGCCCAGGGCTTGCGGCCCGTTTTTTTGCGCGCCCCGCTCGCGTGCTGGTGCGCCCGCACGGTGGTCGAGTCCACCAGCAGCGTGTGCAGCGCGTCGTCTTCCTGCACCGCCGCCAGCACGCGGACCCACACGCCCGAGGCCGTCCAACGCTGGAAGCGCGTGTACGTCGTGTGCCAGTTGCCCCACTCCTTGGGCAAGGCCCGCCACCGGCACCCGTTGCGTAGCAGCCACAGCACGGCTTCCACAAACCGGCGGTTGTCCTGCCCGCGCCCACCTTTGGTCCCTTCTCGGCCCGGCAGCAGCGGCGCAATTCGACCCCACTGCGCATCCGTCAACAAATAGTCCATGCCCAAACATAACCACTACTGTTAACACTTCCTAG
>CAJYPK010000041.1 GCA_913776615.1 uncultured Hymenobacter sp. | reverse complement strand
CCGGCCCCCTCTCCGAAAAGGAGAGGGGGAGCCGAACGCAGGCGAACGTAAGCAGTCGGTGAGCAGTCGTCAGGCTCCCCCTCTCCTTTTCGGAGAGGGGGCCGGGGGGTGAGGTGCCCACGTTAGGACAACAAAAAATATACACTGACCCGGAAACCGCTCTAACTGCCAGCGCACGCAAAAAGGGCGTTACCCTGGTGGGGTAACGCCCTTTTTGCGTAGCTACCGAGTAATGACGGCTTACTCCTTGGTGACTTTGAATGATTTTGCGAAGTCGGCCCCTACCAGGCGCACTACGTAGAGGCCTTTGGCTAAGCCCGAGGCGTCGAAGGTATTTTGGGCCCCGGTTTCGCCGTAGGTGCGGGCGACTACCGTGCGGCCGATGGCGTCGGTCACGGTGAGGGTGTGGGCCTGGGTGCCCGCGGGCAGGGCGTAAGTGAGGCTATTGGCTACGGGGTTGGGATAGGCCGTGAAGTCGGCGGGCGCGGCGCTGGTAGTGGTGGCCAGGGTGCCAGCCAGGCGGGCGTTGCCCACCACGGTGTAGCGGAAAGCTTCCCAGCCCGAGATGGTCTGGCGGTTGCACGTTACGGCCTGCTGGCCGTTTTCGCTGGAGACGTAGCGGCCGTTGTAGCCGCCCAGGCTGATGGTACCGTCGGCGTTCACAATCCAGTCGAAGGCTTCCCACCAGCCGGGGCTCGTGCGACTGGCCGTGATGGCCTGGGTACCGTTTTCGCTCGATACGTACTTGCCCTGGCTGCGCAGGTACACTTTGCCGTTGCCCGCGTCGAGCACCGCAAACTGCTCCCAGGTGCCGGCGGTAGTGCGGGTGCATGTCACGGCCTGCTGGCCATTCTCGCCCGAGAGGTAGGCGTTGTTGCTCACGGCGCGCAGCGTAATGAGGCTACCGATGGGCGCCCGCGTGTTGCGCACCGTGCCGCCGGGGTTGGGGGCAATGGCGTTGAGCGTGCTCGTATTCACCACGCAGTTGGCAAACTTGATGTTCTGCACCACGGCCGGGATGTTGCCCGCCCCATCCACGATGTAGGGTGGGTTGATGCGGAAGAGGGCCGCCATCGAGTTGGTGTCGAAGCGCTTGTACGTCCAGTGGCACCAGCCGATACCCACGCTGTTGAGGCCGTTGGCCGCGTCGGCCATCCACTGGGCCGAGTTTTCGCCCGTTTCACCCACCCAGATGGGCACGTTATTGTCGGAGCGGAAGCGCGTGAGGTTGCCGATGAGCCGCAGGCTGTTGGGGTTGTTGCCATCGACCGAGTTGGGATTGTTGTCGATTTCGTAGCCGCTGCCGCTGTAGCGGTGCGAGTTGTACACCAGGTTGGCCGTGTTGGTGAAGGTGCGCTTCTCCATCCAGTTGTAGTCATTGCCGAAGCCGTTGCCTTCCAGCAGGATGAGGTGATTATCGCCGTTGGCCCGGATGGTGTTGATGAAGCGCTGCATCACATCGTGCAGGCGCTGATTGCCGTTTTGCGACGAGGTATTGGGAATGTTGTTGGGCTCGTTGAGCACGTCGTACATGGCCACCCGCGGGTCGCTCTTGTAGCGGTTGGAGAGCACGCTCCACAGGCGCACGGCGATGTCCTGGTTTATTTGGTTGTTCCAGAAGTCGTTGCCATCGGTCACCAGCGCGTCCGCAATGTTCATGTCTTTGCCCTGCGCGCCGGGCGCGGCGTGCAGGTCGAGCACCACGTACATGCCGTTGGCCCCGGCCCAGCTCAGCACCTCGTCGATGAGGCGCACGCCTTCCTGCTGGGTGGGGTCGGTAAAGAGTTGATTATTATTGTACCAGCTCCGCAATGCGTTGAGGTAGTCGCCGTAGCTCGTGCTGCCCTTGCTCACGCCGGTGCGCACGGCCCGCTGGCTGGCCGTGAGAAACAGCTCGTAGTGCAGCGGCAGCCGCACGCAGTTGAAGCCCTTGTCCTTCAGGTAGTCGATGTCGGCCTTGGTGAAGAAATTATCCCGCCACTGCTGATAAAAGCTCTCGACCTGGCCGTCGCTCTGGCCTTGGTTGAACAAGCCGCGCTTGACCAGGCTCTGGGTGCCGGTGCCGTTGTTGCCGTAGCCGGGCTTGAGCATGTAGCCTTCCTGCACCTGCCAGCCACCGAGGTTCACGCCCTTCAAGACGACCTCCTGGTTGCTGGCGTTAATAATCCGGGGGCCGCTGGCTTGCAGAAAGCTTTGGGCCGCCGCTGTTTGCCAGCCGAGGCCAGCTAAGAGAACGCAGCAAGCGAGGGCACGCTGCGCCAGGGCGCGCTTGGGAGCGCGAGGAATAAAAGTGGGCATTGATGGGTGGGAAAAAGGTGGAAAAGGATGGTCGGCCCCCGCAAACGTTTGCAGGCCCCGCCACTTGTACTACACCGCCGAAGCGCCTCCCCCCTAGTGCCTGACTAAAAATATTTTTAGCCCGTCCGTCAGCCGGCTTTTATGCTGGTTTCTGGGGCCAAGCGCCCGCTCGCCGGCGACGCAGAGTTGTTGTTTGCCGGACTGGCTTGAGGTGAGCAATCACCGCACTTTTAGCTAGAAGCCGGCAGCCGTCAGGTGGCAATCGCTAGTGAGTGCCGGCCCGCCCGCGGCACCACCAGGCGCGACCACTCCATGATGCCCGTGCGAAGCCCCGCCTATCGGGCACGGTGCAAGCAAAAAATGACGCCCCTCCCCGCGACCGGGGCGGCGGGGAGGGGCGAAATAACAATATTGCTCAAATTGCAAGAAGGGTAAGTAGGCGGCTGGCCGCGCCCCCTACTCGGCCGGTGGACCAACTGCTCTCGACGCCACGCTCACCGCCCGGCGCACCCTAATTCGGGCGCCGGCCCCGGATGGCTTTGGGAGCCAGCCGCAGGCGGCCCCGGCCCACGGTCGTGACTGGGGTGGCGGGGTCCACGTTGAAATAGGCCCCGTCTTCCACTATCAGCTGGCCGGCGATGGTCACCTTGGTGTGCGCTGCTACGTCCAGCGACGCGCCTTTTTTGAGTACTAACCGCGAGGTAGGGCCGATGTACAGCTCCGTTACCGTCCAGCCCAGATCATTGATGACTAAGCTATTGCCCGGTCCTACCACTACGCTGGCCGAATCGCGGGCGCGGGCAGGCTCGCGCCCGATATCGAGGCCCGCTACCACGGTATAGGCCGTGTTGGTAGCCAGCAGTTGAAGGCTGCCCGGTGCCCGCACCACCGTCGAGCCCGAGGCGGCCCCGGTGCCGAGCGTCACGTTAGTCCGGTGCTTACTGGTGCGGTGCGGGCCATCGCGAAACACGTTGGCTCCCGTGAACACGGCTCCCTGGAGATTATCGTAGGAGCCCTGCGTGGGCTGGGTATAATCGTAGAGAAACGTGCAGCGCCGCAGGTGGAAAAAACTGGCGGTGTCGGGGTTGCCACCGCCCGGCGGCTTGCTCACGATGGCCCACAGCAGATAGTTGTGGGTACCTACAAACCGGCAATCGGTGAAGCTCATGTAGCGGGCCGCCTCATCGGAGTGCAGCATGAAATTACCGTAGGCCGTTTGCCCCCGATACGGCCGGTCTTCAAAGGTGCAGCCCACGAAGCGCGTGGCTTCGCGCTTGGTAGTGGCCCGGCAGCCGTGTACGAAAGCCCCGTAGATACGGCAGTTGGTAAACAGAAAATCGGGTTGCGTCACCCAGACCGACCAGTTGGTAGTGCCCCAGAGCAGGCAGTTGGCGATGACGATATTTTTGGTCTTTTCGGGGTGGTCGCCGGCGGGCCGGTCCGACACCAGCGCCTGGCCGGCGTTGTCAAGCAGGCGGCAATTATCGAAGCGCACATTTTTGACGAAGCCATTTTCGGGCTCCAGGTCTACGCCCGCGCCGGGGTTGGAAAACAGCGCTTTGCCCAGCGAGGGTACCACCACCCGCCCGGTGTGGCTGAAGCTGCAATTAACGGCGCGCAGCCCGCTCACGCCCGTTACCGACAGGCCCTGCCGACCGTTGTACGTACAGGTCAGGTTTTCGAGCAGAATGTTGTCGGCCTGGGCATCGTCGAGGCTCTTTGCCAAGTAGTTGAGCACTTGAATACCATCGCGGCCAAAGTGGTGCAGGGCCAGCCCGCGCAGCGTAATGCGGCGCGAGTCACCCACAAAAATACCGTCGTAGCTGAGCTGGATGCCGGTGTCGCCCCAGTGCCCGCCCACCACGGCGCGGCCCACGTTGCCATTGATGGCCAGCCCGGTGACGGTGACGTTTTCGCAGCCTTGCAGCACGAGGCAGGTCCCCACGATGGCCGCGTATTTTCTATCCACAAAGAAAGCCGTGGGGGCCTCGAATGGTCGCCGGGCCGCGGGATCGAACGCCCCGTAGTACAAACCGCTGGCAAAGCGGATTTCGGTATCGACGCTATCGGCTCCCTGGATCGTGAGGTTACGGCAGCCGGTGAGCCGCAGCACGTCAATGCCATCGCCGCCGAGCGGATTCTGCCGGCCGACCAGGTACACGCCCCTCGGAATGGCGAGCACGGCGGGTCCCGTCCCGGCCGGAGTTTTGGCGCGCTGATTGAAAAAATCGGCAGCTTTCTGAAAGGCCGCCTGATCGTTGGTTTTACCGTCGCCCACGGCCCCGAAATCGCGTTTCAGGTCTTTACGCAGGACGGTAGTCGCGGGCTGGGCCGATGCCAGGCCCGCGGCTAAGAGTAAGCTACTCAGCAGCCAGAGCCAGCGGCGAGGGCGGATGGGGAAAGTGAGGGAAACTAGGGTCATCGCAGTCGGTGAAAGCTTGTGCTGGCTAACTCGCCCACCGGGCCAAGTAGTGTGCCAGGGGGCAAAAATACCCAGCCGGCCAGCCGGGGCAGTTCAAAATAAACCCGCCAGCACCGCCGGCTGCGCCGTAACTTTGTCCCCCGTCATGCCTGAACGCTCCACTCCTACCCCCCCAGCGTCGGCCGCGAAGTACATCTTCGTCACCGGCGGCGTTACCTCCTCACTCGGAAAAGGAATCATTTCCGCCTCCCTGGCTAAGCTTTTGCAGGCGAGAGGCTTCCGAGTTACCATTCAAAAATTCGACCCCTACATCAACATCGACCCGGGCACGCTCAATCCCTACGAGCACGGCGAATGTTACGTCACCGACGACGGGGCCGAAACTGACCTCGACCTGGGCCATTACGAGCGCTTTCTCAACACGCCCACCTCGCAGGCCAACAACGTAACCACGGGCCGCATCTACGACACCGTGATCCGGCGCGAGCGCGAGGGCGCGTTCCTCGGCAAAACGGTGCAGGTAGTGCCCCACATCACCGACGAAATCAAGCGCCGGATGCTGCTGCTGGGTCAGGACGGCAAGTTCGACGTGGTCATCACCGAAATCGGCGGCTGCATCGGCGACATCGAGAGCCTGCCCTTCGTGGAGGCCGTGCGCCAGCTGCGCTGGGAGCTGCCGCCCCACGATTCGCTCGTGATTCACCTCACGCTGCTGCCGTTTCTGGCGGCGGCCGGCGAGCTCAAAACCAAGCCTACCCAGCACTCGGTACGCGACCTGCGCGAGGCCGGCTTGCAGCCCGACATCCTGGTGTGCCGCTCCGAGCACCCCATTCCGGTGGAGATGCGCCGCAAAATTGCCCTGTTCTGCAACGTCAAAATCAACTCCGTTATCGAGAGCCTCGACGCCGACAGCATTTATTCAGTGCCGCTGCTCATGCTCAAGGAGGAGCTGGATGCCCGCGTCATTAGCAAGCTGCGGCTCAACGGTGGCCATACCCCCGATCTGGAGGAGTGGAAGGAGTTTTTGGGTCGCCTGAAGAACCCGACCGAGGAGGTAACTATCGCGCTGGTAGGCAAGTACGTGGAGCTGCCCGACGCTTACAAGTCGATTACCGAGGCCTTTATTCACGCCGGTGCCACCAACGAGTGCAAGGTGCGGGTGCGCACCATCCAGAGCGAATTTCTGACGCCCGAGAACGCCGTGCAGCAGCTCGAAGGCGTCGACGCCGTATTGGTAGCCCCCGGCTTCGGCGAGCGGGGCTTCGAGGGGAAGGTGGCGGCCGTGCGCTACGTACGCGAGCAGCGCATTCCGTTCTTCGGCATCTGCCTGGGTATGCAAGTGGCCGTGGTGGAGTACGCCCGCCACGTGCTGGGGCTGCCCGAGGCCAGCTCAACCGAGATGAACCCGCTCACGCCCGACCCGGTTATTGCCCTCATGGCCGACCAAAAGGACGTGACTCAGAAGGGCGGCACCATGCGCCTCGGCGCTTACACCTGCGAGCTCAAGCGCAACTCGCGCGCGGCCAAGGCCTACGGCCGCAATACTATCAGCGAGCGCCACCGCCACCGCTATGAGTTCAACGGGGCTTACGCCCAGCGGTTTGAAGATGCCGGCCTGCACCTCTCGGGCACCAACCCCGAGACCGGCCTGGTGGAAGTAATCGAGCTGCCCAAAACGGTGCACCCGTGGTTTGTGGCCGGCCAGTTTCACCCCGAGCTCAAGAGCACCGTCGAAACCCCGCACCCGCTGTTCGTGCGCTTCGTGAAAGCCGCCATTCAGCATAAGAAGGGCCTGTAAAGCTGCTTTAAGCTGCTAGCTATTAGCTGCTAGCGGTTAGCTCTTTTCCCAATAGAACCGCTGGCCGCCGTTTAGCGCGCAGCGCGTAACGGCTGGCCGACCAGTGGGGCGAGTCTCCAGACTCGCGTGGCAGGACGCACATCCCGCCTGCCGCTCGCGGGTTTGGAAACCCACCCCACTGGTCGGCCAGCCGTTACGCGCTGCGCGCTAAACGGCGGCCAGCAGTGCGTTATAAGGTTTTTTAAGCTGTTAGCCGTTAGCGGCTAGCTGTTAGCTTTTTTCTGCGAGAGAAGCTAACAGCTAGCCGCTAACGGCTAACAGCTTAAAGCAGCCTTACCTTTGCCCCTCGTATTCTTTTTATTAGTAAATGGACCGCAACCAAGCGACTGGCCTTTTCCTTATCTCGGCCTTGCTCCTGGTATACCTGTTTTTCTTCTCGCCCAAAGAGAAGGTAGAGAAAAACAAGGCCCAGGCCCCCACTACCGCCACTACGGGCCAGCCCGCTGGCTCTACCCCCGCCCTCGCCCCCGAGGCTGCCCCCACCGATACTACGGCTGGCCCGGTGCGCGGCATCGAGCTCAAAAACCCCGAGCTGACGCTGCAATTCTCGACGCAGGGTGGCCGCGTAACGGCCGTGCGCCTCAACAACTACAAGACGTTCTTTGGCAAGCCGCTCGACTTGTTTGATGCCCAGAGCGCCCGCTTCGGCACCAAGCTGACTACCACCGGCGGCCAGACCATCGACTTCGCTAGCCTCAACTTCCGGGCCGATGCCCCCACTACCACTGCCGACGGTGGCCAGCAGCTGGCCTTTACCGCGCCCGTGGCGGGCGGCACCATCACCCAGACCTACACGCTGCCTAAAACCGGCTACGAGGTGAAGTATAACCTCAAGCTGAGCGGCGTGGCCGTGGCCCCGCAGCCGCTCACGTTCAGCTTCGTGGACAATGTGCGCCAGACCGAGCAGGACCTCAAGCAGAACCGCAACCATACTACCATCAACCACTACCTGGCCAGCGACGACCCGGGCTCCTTGGCCGAGGCCAGCGAGAAGCCCGAGGAGATGAAAATCACCTCGCCCATCAAGTGGTCGGCCGACAAGCACGACTTCTTCGTGGCCGGCTTCATTGCCGATTCGCAGCCCTTCGCCAGCGGCACCTTCAACTCGACGGTGAACCTGGCCGACTCGACGTTTATCAAAACGCTGAGCACCACGCTGGCCCTGCCCGTGGCCGACGTGACCAGCCCGGCCGGCGGTCAGTACCGCTTCTTCTTCGGCCCCAACCAATTTAACCTGCTCAAGGACGTCGCGCCCAACTTCGACCGCAACGTGTACCTGGGCTGGGGCTTGTTCCGCTGGGTCAACCGCTTCGTGGTGCTGCCGGTGTTCCACTTCCTGGAGCAATTCATCTCGTCGTACGGCATCATTATCCTGCTGCTGGTGGTGATTATCAAGCTCGTAACCTGGCCGCTGACCTACAAGACCTACGAAAGCCAGGCCCGCATGAAAGTGCTCAAGCCCGAGCTCGACGAGATCAAGGCCAAGTACCCCGACGACCAGGTGAAGAGCCAGCAGGAGACCATGAAGCTGTACCAGCAGTTTGGCGTGTCGCCGCTCAGCGGCTGCGTGCCCACGCTGCTCACGCTGCCGATTCTGTTCGCCATGTTCCAGTTCTTTCCCAACGCGATTGAGCTGCGGCAGCAGTCTTTCCTGTGGGCGCACGACCTGAGCACGTACGACAACCCGATTATCCTGCCCTTCACGCTGCCCTACCTGGGCAATCACATCAGCCTGTTCACGGTGCTGATGACCATCTCGACGCTCTTCATGACCTACCAGAGCAACCAGATGAACACCGCCGCCATGCAGGGGCCGATGAAGTTCTACAGCTACCTCATGCCGCTCGTGTTCTTCTTCGTACTCAACAGCTTTGCCTCGGGCCTCACGTGGTACTACCTCGTGTCGAACCTTGTCACGCTGGGCCAGCAGGCTCTCACCCGCTCGTTCGTGGACGATACCAAGATTCGCGCCCAGCTCGAAGCCAACAAGGTGAAAAACAAAGACAAGAAACCCACCGGCTTCCAGGCTCGCCTGGCCGAGGCCATGAAAGCCGCCCAGGAGCGCGAGGCGCAAGCCAAGAAACCCTCCTCGGGCAAAGCCTAGCCAGTTACCAACTAGCTGCTACTAAAGAGCGTCCGGTCGTGCTGAGCACGACCGGACGCTCTTTTTATGGCCGAGCCGGGCTTGGTTTTCGTCAACTCCTAAGTCAACACGCCCAAATTTCCACTCAGCTTTGCCTTGCTCTTGACGTAGGCTGCCGTGAATAGCCACTCCTTTTGCGGGCGATGGATGAACGGAGTACCACTCCGTTTTACAGCGCACCGGCTATTGTTTTCTTACCCGCTCCAGCAGCAGCTGGTTCATGGGATTGGCGGTGAGGCCTTGCACGTTGCGCTGGGTGAGGCGGATTATCTCGTCGTAGTACAGTGAAATCACCGGTTGGTCGCGCACCACGAGGCGGTCCATCTGCTGGTAGAGGGCCGTACGCTGAGCCGCGTCCTGCTCCCGGATGGCCTGGGTGTACAGGCGGTCGTACTCCGCCGATTTGTAGTGCGTTTTATCCGGTCCGGCGGGGCTGAAATTGGGCGAGTAAAACAGGGCCAGGTAATTCTCGGCGTCGGGGTAGTCGCCCAGCCAACTCTTGCTGAAAAAGGCCGCCCGTCCGTTGTCTACCAGTTCCTGCTGGGCGGCCGACTGGTTGATGTCGATCTGAACCTGCACGCCCACGTCGGCCCAGTTTTTTTGGAGGTATTCGGCCACGGCCTTGCGCTCGGCCACCGTGCTCAAGCGCAGTTGCAGCGGCCGGCGGGCCCCGTAGCCCGCGGCGGCCAATAAGGCCCGCGCCTTCTGGGGCAGAAACGTGTAGCCGGGCACCTTGGCCGGCGAAAACGAGGGCAGCGCCGCCGGCACGAAGCCCGACTCGCCCGGCCGCCCCACGTGGTTGAGTACGTAGGCCAGCAGTTCGGGCCGGTTGAGGGCGTAGCTCAGCGCCTGGCGCACGCGCACGTCGCGCAGGGCGCGGCCCTGACGGGCCTGCTCGCCGGTGAGGTTGGTCGAGTCGAGTTGGAAGCCCAGGTATTCGGTGTTGAGGTAGGGCGCTTTTTGCAGGTTGAAGCGCCCTTGAAAATCGGCCCGCACCGAGCCGTCGGGGTTGAGAATCAAGTCGCGGGAGCCTTCGCGGATCCCGCTTAGGAAGTCTAATTTGCCTTGCAGGAAAGTTAAGAACTCCGTTTTGCGGTCGGCGATGAAGCTGATGGCCACGGCATCGAGGTACGGCAGTGGCTTGCCCTGGGCATCTACGCGCCAGTAGTGCGGGTTGCGGTGGTAGAGCAGCACGTTGCCCTCATCCCACACCTTGAATTGAAATGGTCCCGTACCTACCGGGTGCTCACGGAAGTCCTTGCCGTACTTCGCTACCGCCTCGTGCGGCACCACGTAGGTGTAGGGCATCGTGAGCAGGCTCAGAAAAGGAATAAACGGGGCCTTGAGGTGAATACGCAGCGTAGAATCATTCACCGCCACGAAGCAGGTATCGCTGATATTTCCTTTACTGTCTTCCAGCACCTTGCCCCGAAATATCCAGCCGCCCGGCGAAGCTGTGCCCGCATCGAATAGCCGCCGAAACGAGTATACGAAATCGCTGGCCACCACCGGCCGGCCCTGCCCCCCGGCAAAGGCCTCGCTAGCATGGAACTTGGCCTCCCGCCGCAGCCAGAACGTATAGGTAAGCCCGTCCGGCGAAATCTCGTACCGCCGGGCCAGCGCGGGCGCGGGCTGCAAGGTCGAGTCCAGCTCCAGCAGGCCGTTGTAGAGCTGGGCCACCGCCCAGCTGTTGGCCTGGTTGCGGGCGAAGGCGGGGTCGAGCGAGGTCAGGGCCTCGGGCTGGTTGTAGCGGAACACGCGCCGCTCGTCGGCCGCCGAAAGGCCGGCGCCCGAGCAGGCGGCCAGCAGCGCCAGGCTGGCGACGGAGGCCAGCCCGGCGAGCCAGCGAAAACGCAATTCGGGTAGAAACATCGGTTCGGAGTGTCGGTTGCAAAGGTAGGGGCGGGGTGGGCCGCCCGGGCACCGCAGCCATCTTCCACATTCTCACATCCTCCCACCTTTTTACTCTTTCCCATGCAGCTTACCTATTTCGGTCACGCCAGCTTTCTGGCCACCATCGGCGGCGTGCGCGTGCTGTTCGACCCCTTCATCAGCCCCAACCCGCTGGCTTCGGCCATCAACGTCGATGCCATTCAGGCCGACTACATCCTGATTTCGCACGGTCACGGCGACCACATCGCCGACGTGGAATCTATCGCCAAGCGCACAGGCGCTAAGATTCTGGCTATCGCCGAAATAGCCGGCTACTTCGGTGCCAAGGGCATCGAGACCATCGGTACCAATCTGGGCGGCAAGGTGGTGCTGCCCTTCGGCACAGTGCATTGCGTGGCGGCTGCCCACAGCTCGTCGTTTCCCGACGGCTCGTACGCCGGCGTGGCGATGGGCTTCGTCGTCAACGCCAACGATGGCTCGCACAAGACCTTTTACTTCGCCGGTGATACGGCCCTCACCTACGACCTCAAACTCATCGGCGAGCGCCATAAGGTTGACGTAGCCCTGCTGCCCATCGGCGACCACTACACCATGGGCCTCACCGACGCGCTGGTGGCTGCCGACTGGGTGGGTACCAGCGAAATAATTGGCATGCACTACGATACCTTCCCCGCCATCGCCATCGACCACGCGGCGGCGCTGGCCGAGGCTAAAGCGGCTGGCAAAAACCTGCGCCTGCTGCGCATCGGCGAGTCGGTAGAATTGTAACACCAAGCTCCGGCTTGGTGAATCGTTGAGTAGCAATCAATGCGAGGCTCAATAACGATTCACCAAGCCGGAGCTTGGTGTTACGGCGTGGGGGGCTTGGCAAATCCATTTTTTTTAGCCTTATTTTGTAGATTGAACCGCGCTGCTAACGGCTGGCTTTAACCCTGCCGCGTAAGTGTTTTCCTAAGTTATTCGTTTGTTGTTATGGGCAAAATTATCGCGGTAGCCAACCAAAAGGGCGGCGTCGGCAAAACCACCTCGGCCATCAACCTAGCTGCCTCGCTGGCGGCCCTCGACTACCGCACCCTGCTCGTAGACGCTGACCCGCAGGCCAATGCCACTTCGGGCGTGGGCTTCGACCCCAAGGACATCGAGAACAGCGTGTACGAGTGCATGGTCGATGGCATTGCCCCGCAAGATGCCATTCTGCCGACCAATATCCTGCCCCACCTCGATCTCATGCCCTCGCACATCGACCTCGTCGGGGCCGAAGTGGAGATGATCAACCTGCCCAACCGCGAGGAGAAAATGAAGGAGGCCCTGCGTCCCTTGGCCGACCAGTACGACTTTATTATCATCGACTGCTCGCCCTCGCTGGGCCTCATCACGGTGAATGCCCTCACGGCCGCGCACTCGGTTATTATTCCGGTGCAGTGCGAGTACTTCGCCCTTGAGGGCCTGGGCAAGCTCCTGAATACCATCAAGATAATTCAGAGCCGCCTCAACACCGACCTCGAAATCGAGGGGATCCTGCTCACGATGTACGACGTGCGCCTGCGCCTCTCCAACCAAGTAGTGGAAGAAGTGCAGATGCACTTCCAGCAGCTCGTATTCGACACCATTATCCCGCGCAACGTCAAGCTGAGCGAGTCGCCGAGCTTCGGTATCCCCGTCATCCTGCACGACGCCGAGAGCAAAGGCGCCGTGAGCTACCTCAACCTGGCCCGCGAAATCGTGGAGAAAAACAGCGTAGAGGCCAACCCCGAGGAAGCAGCCGAAGACGAGTTGGTGTAGGCAGTAGCGCGGACTCTGCGAGTCCGCATTCTTACCAATAGGTATGCTGCTTACCTAATAGCCCATGTTATCCTCCGCTGCGCATCCTCTCATTGGTATCGACCCCGCAGTCCGATCCGGGCGGGCATGCATAGTGGGTACCCACATCAGCGTGCACGAGGTGCGGGCGCGGCTAGCTGACGGCAGGAATGTGGCCGACATTCTAGTTGATTTTCCCGAGTTAACTACCGAGCACGTTACCGCCGCCTGCGCTTATTTGGCGGATCGGAGAGCTCCCTACGCCGAGTCGCTTAGCAGGCCGGCTGATTTTCAGGTTACGTATCGTTTGTTTTCCCCTGAAGAAGGAGGCCACCGAACGCCTGTCTATCAAGGTATTCGCTGGGATAGCCGCCTTGCTGATGAAACCCGACCACACAACTGGATGGTGTACCCAGAATTTATTGACCCTGACGGGTTCATCATTCCCAACGGTCCGGTTGCGCCGGTCGGCCGCGCCAACATGTTTCCCCTAAATTCTACTTTGCAGGCCAAGTACCGGCCACTAATTCAACCCGGCACGCGCGGTTATTTTGTGGAAGGCAGCCAGCGGATGGGCGTTTGGGAAGTACTTGAGGTATTTTGGGGGCACCAAGAGCCGCAATAAGTGCATCCGACAGGATAGTCCGGCGTTCTCCTTCGCCGAAGGCTTGCCCTTCGGCCCTTAGTCCGTAATTTTGAAGTTCTGGGTGCGCCGGCCTCTCGGCCCCCCAGACCCTAGCCAAGATGTCCGCAGAGAAGAACAACGAGAAAATCCAGGCAGCCCTGAACGCCAACCCCGGCGCGGCGGCTGCCGCCAAGCGCCGCATTGGCGGCCTGGGCCGGGGCCTCAACGCGCTCATTGAGGGCAGCTACGACAAGCCCAGCGAGCACCTGATTGCGGCCACGCCCAACCCGGTAAGCTCAGTGGGCCTGATTCCGGTGGCCCAGATTGAGGCCAACCCCTATCAGCCGCGCACGCACTTCGACCAGGAGGCGCTGGCCGAGCTGGCCGACAGCATTAAGATTCAAGGCATTATTCAGCCCGTCACGGTGCGGCAGCTGGGGCCTAATGCCTACCAGCTCATCTCGGGCGAGCGCCGCCTGCAAGCCAGCAAGCTGGCGGGCCTGGATACCATTCCGGCCTACGTGCGCAAGGCCGACGACCAGCAGATGCTGGAAATGGCACTCATCGAAAACATTCAGCGCGAAAACCTGAATGCCATCGAAATTGCCCTCAGCTACCAGCGCCTGCTGAGCGAATGCCAGCTGCGCCAGGAAGACCTGGGCGAGCGGGTGGGTAAAAATCGCTCGACCGTCACCAACTACCTGCGCCTGCTCAAGCTGCCGCCCAGCATCCAGATTGGGCTGCGTGATTCGATTATCGGCATGGGCCACGCCCGCGCGCTCATCAACATCGAAGACCCTCAGCAGCAGGTCGATTTGTACCGCCGCATCGTGTCGGAAGACCTGTCGGTGCGCCGCGTGGAAGAAATCGTGCGCAACGGCTTTGGCCAGCCCGTACCGGGCGGCGCGGCCAAAGCGCAGGAGCCCGCCACGCCGGCCGTGCCCGTAGCCGAGCTGCGCCGCACCGAGCGCCAGCTCACCGACTACTTCGGCTCGAAGGTGCAGCTGCGGCCCAGCGCCCAGGGGCGCGGCGAAATCAAGATTTCGTTTGATTCGGTCGAGGACATGCAACGCATCCTGCACATTCTGCAACCAGCGTAGGGAACAGCTCGCAATTCCTTGCGCGGGCCGGCGTTAGCTGCTTGCTTATGAACGACTTTTTGCCGAAAGCCCCCGGCCCCCGGGGCCGCTCGCTGAGCTGGCTGCTGGGGCTGGCCGGGTTGCTACTGGCGCTCGGGCTGCCCGCCCGGGCGCAGGTGACCACCAATCCCCTCGACCCAGCCCAGAACCCGGCCGCCCCGCAGCTGGTGCGCCCCGATACGGCGACCGTCCGCAAGCCCAACAAGAAGCAGAAGCGCGAGCAGGCGGCCGCCGATTCGGCCCGCCGCACCGAACGGTTGTTTGGCTGGCGGCTCACGCGGCCCGAAAAGGCGGGCATTCTGGCCCTCATTCCCAGCGGTGGGCAGATTTACAATAAGCGTTATTGGAAGCTGCCCATCGTGTACGGCATGGTGGGCGGGCTGGGGTACTGGGTGTGGTTTCAGCAGAGCCGCTACGCGGAGTACCGCGATGCCTACTACATCGCCCGCGATCAGCCCGCCACTACGGTGGCCCCCTTGCCCTCGACTTATCTCGACGCCGACCGGTTTCCTAATGCCCGACGCGAAACGTCGCTGAGCAATATCTACAACAACCTTACCGGTTACCGCTCCTACCGCGACCTGGCCATCCTAGTCGCGTCGCTGGGCTACTCGCTGCAAATCCTGGACGCGGTCGTGGATGCCCACCTGCACGAGTTTGACGTGAGCGATAACTTATCGCTGAACTGGCAGCCGGCGCTGCTGCCCGTCCCGGGCCAGCTGGTGCCCGCTGGGGGCGTGGCGCTCTCGCTCCGGGTGAAATAGCCTTTTTCGCGTTGTCAGTTGCGTTGCCAGCCTCTTTCAACTCTACCAACTGACAATAAGCAACTGACAACTAACAACATGAAAATCCTCCTTATCGGCTACGGCAAAATGGGCCAGACGATAGCCGGGCTGGCCGCCGGCCGGGGCTACGAAATCGCGGGCATCGTAGATCACAAGACCTCCCCCCAGCGCATCGAGGATTTTACGCCCGGGCAGGTGGACGTAGCCATTGAGTTTACTCACCCCGAGGCGGCGTTTGGCAACGTGGCGGCCTGCCTGCGCCAGGGCCTGCCGGTGGTGTGCGGCTCCACGGGTTGGCTGCACCACTTTGAGGAAGCCAGCCAGCTGGCGAAGGACACGAACGGGGCGCTGTTTTACGCTTCCAACTACAGCGTGGGCGTGAACCTGTTTTTCCACTTCAACGAGTACATCGCGGCCAAGATGAACCAGTTTGCGGCCGGCTACGACGTGGAGATGACCGAGATTCATCACATTCACAAGGTAGACCAGCCCAGCGGCACGGCCCTCACGGCTGCCGAGGGTATCCTGGCCAATTTTTCGGCCAAGACCAGCTGGCGCAACGCGCCCGCCCAGGCCCCGCACGAACTGGCCGTGCTTAGCGAGCGGCAGGGCGAGGTGGTGGGCACCCACGAGGTGCGCTACGTATCGAGCGCCGATACCATCGAGCTGCGGCACGAGGCCCACTCGCGCGAGGGCTTCGCACTGGGCGCGCTGCTGGCCGCCGAGTGGCTGCCCGGCCGCCACGGGGTATTTGGCATGAAGGAGCTGCTGGGGCTGTAAACTGGCATCCCCAAGCTGGCGTGGTCAGGGGCGCTCTATTTCGAAAGCTGCCTGCGTACGCAAAACGGAGTGCCACTCCGTTTTACAGTCGTTTATTTGCTGCATATTCTTTAGAGGAGCCGCGCTCCCGTTTTTATTTCATGCTCTTTCGTAAACCTGACCCGAACGCTCCGCCCAAGCCGCCCAAGAGCAAAAGCCGCGAGTGGGTCGATTCGCTGCTGTTTGCCGTTATCGCGGCCACGCTTATTCGCTGGGCCACGTTTGAGGCCTACGTTATTCCGTCGCCGAGTATGGAGCACTCGCTGCTGGTAGGCGACTACTTGTTCGTGAGCAAGTTGCACTACGGGCCGATTACGCCGCAGACGCCCCTGCAAGTGCCGCTCACGCACCAGACGGTGCCGATTTTCAACTTCAAGAGCTACTCCGACCTCATTCAGCTGCCCACGTACCGGCTGCCGGGCTTCAGCTCGATCAAGCGCAACGACGTGGTAGTATTCCACGTGCCGCACGAGCAGCAGTACCCGGCCGACCTGCGCACCAACTACATCAAGCGCTGCATTGCCATCGCGGGCGATACGCTGGAGATTCGCCAGGGGCAGGTTTTTATCAATGGCAAGCCCGGGACCATTGCGGGCGCGCCCCAGACCACCTACTTCCTGGAGGTGGAAACGCCCAACGACGAGGTGCGCCAGGCGCTGCACGACCAGGGCGTGGTGGACTACGACCAGCCCGACGGCATCCCGGCCGCCGGCACCAACCCCGAAACGGGCAAGGTGGGCTACATCATTAGCTGCCCGGCCAACGTGGCCGAGTATTTCCGCAAGCAGCCCTACGTGAAGTCGCTCACCGTGACGGCCCCCGAGGTGCAGCTTTTCCCCGACGTGGCCGACTTCCACGTGTCGGACGCCATGAGCGCGGTGCAGCGCAAGTGGCAGCTCGACAGCTACGGCCCGCTACCCATTCCGAAAAAAGGCCAGACCATTGCCCTTACGCCCGCCAACGCCGCGATTTACTATAAAATCGTGAGCCAGTACGAGCACAACGCAGGCATCACCTGGAAGGATGGCATGATTCAGCAGAACGGCCAGCCGCTGACCAGCTACACCATCAAGCAGAACTACTACTGGATGATGGGCGACAACCGCCACAACTCGGAGGACTCGCGTTTCTGGGGCTTCGTACCCGAAGACCACGTGGTGGGCAAGGCCGTGCTCATCTGGCTGTCGCTCGATCCGTTTGGCAACGCGGCGCACAAGGTGCGCTGGGGACGGCTGTTTCACACGATTGACTAGCTGTTAGCTGTTTACCGCTTTGGCAAGCAAAAGGCCCGTTACCGAGTTGGTAACGGGCCTTTTTCGTACCTGTAGACTTACGTAGCCCGTCGCTCGCGTAACCCCACCCCCGGCCCCTCCCCTTCGGGAGAGGGGAGCCTTTCGTAAGCTATCAACTATTAGCTCACTGTTCAGAAAAGCTAGTAGCTAACAGCTAAAGGCTAACAGCTCACGAAAGGCTCCCCTCTCCCGAAGGAGAGGGGCCGGGGATGGGGTTACGTGGCCGACGAGCAAACCAACACTACCCAAGCAAAAAGGCCCGCTACCAACCTGGTAACGGGCCTTTTCAGAAAAGCTCCTCCCTTACTTGCGGCGGCTCTTGCCAGCGGGCGGGCTGCTGAGCACTTCCACAATGGGCTGGCCGGTGCAGGCGCTGGGCAGCTTGCTGTTCACGATCATGGCGGCGGTGGGGGCGATGTCGGTGATGGTGTGCGGGGCGTAGCTCACCCCGGCCGGGATGCCCATGCCCCACCACAGCAGCGGCACGTGGGTATCGTAGGCGTAGCCGGTGCCGTGGCTGGCCCCTACGCCGATGTCGCCGGTCCAGCCGGGCAGCAGCTCGAAGCGCACGTCGCCGAAGCGCGGGTAGTACAGGCCCATTTGCAGGCGGGCTTCGAGGCCGGTGGTGTAGCCGGCATTCAGCAGCTGCGAGGTGGTATTGACTTGCGCAATGCCGGGCTGGTCGCGCAGGAACTCGGCCAGTACCTGCTGGGCGTGGGCCAGTTCGATCTTGTGCTGGGCCAGCAGCGGGCGGTTGAGGTAATACATGTGGTTGCGCTCGGCCTCAATCCACTGGCCGGGGCCGAGCTGGGCGGTGAGGTGGGCGTTGGCTGCCTGGTTGAGAGCAGCTTGCGAGTACGAGCCCACGGGAGCCTGGTGGTCGGCGAGGTAGCGGGTAACCTCGCTGGCCCCGTGGTCGGCGGTGAGGAAAACGGTGTAGTTACCCTTGCCCACCGTCTGGTCGAGCGCTTGCAGCAGGCGGGCCAGGTCGAGGTCGAGACGCAGGTAAAGGTCGTTTTCCTCCTTGGAAAGCGGGCCGAAAGTGTGGCCCACGGCATCGGGGCTACTGAAGCTGATGGCCAGCAGGTCGGGCACGTCGTCGCGGCCCAGGTCGGTATTTTTGAGGGCTGCCAGGGCGAGGTCGGTGAGCAGGTCGTCGCCGAAGGGCGAGGTATACATGCTCTCGAAGGCGGGCGGATTCTGCGGGGCCAGCTTGTTGAAATCGTAGGGGAAGGTCGCCGCCGCTTTACCCTTAAAAATGCGCTCGTAGCGGTTGGAGTCGGGCAGGCTGTTGCGGTAGGCCTCGGGGCCGCGCAGGGGCGTCCAGATCTGGCTGCGGTAAGCGGCGGCCTTTTTCTGGGCGTTGAACTCGCTCACCCAGGCCGGCAGCTGCGGCACGTAGAAGGTGCTCGAAATAAAATCGCCGGTATTGGTATCGAGCCAGTAGGCCCCGTCGGCCATGTGGCCGGCGGGCAGGGCCGAAGCCCGGTCTTTGAGCGACAGGGCCAGCACTTTACTGCGGCCGCCGTATGTCATTTTAAGCTCGTCGCCGAGGGTGGTACTTACCTGGTTGCGGGCCGATACACCCATGCCCTTGGCGGTGCCCACGAGCTGCACGGTGGTATCGTCGGTGCAGTACACGTCGTGGCGCAGGCGGCGGTCGTACCACGAGTTGCCCACGATGCCGTGGTAGCGCGGCGTGGTGCCCGTGTACACCGAGGAGTGGCCGGGGCCGGTCACGGTGGGAATGTAGTTGTAATGGGTATTGCGGCACTCCATGCCCTCGCGCCGCAGCCGGTTGAAGCCGTCGGGGCCGAAATCATCGGCGAAGCGGGTGAGATAGTCGGGCCGCATTTGATCGACCATGATACCGACCAGCAGCTTGGGAGTGGGGCGATTCTGGGCCCGCAGGGCCGGCGCGGAGGCAAACAGGGCTGCGGTCAGCAGCAGATACTTAGTCATGTAGCAGATAAAGAACCGGCGGAGCAGCGCCCCCACCGGAGCCGCTGCTTACCGCCTGAAAGTGAAAATGATGGGTAAGGTGCAGCGCACGCGCACCGGCTGGCCCTTGTCGCGGCCGGGCTCCCAGCGGGGCATCAGCCAGATGAGCCGACGCGCTTCCTCGTTGAAATCGTCGGCCGTCGATTTTACAACAATTGGCTCCAGCGCCCGGCCCTGCTCGTCAATGATGAATTGCACTACTACCTGCCCCGACATTCCCCGCTGCATGGCCTGCGCCGGGTATTTGATTTGGGCGGCCAGGTAGCGGTGCAGGGCCTCGTCGCCGCCCGCAAAAACGGGCATCTGCTCGGCGTAGTTGAGCACCGGGGTATCGGCCGCCGCGCCCAGCGGCTCCGTAGCGTGGAGCGTCTGCGCCTGCCCTACCCAGGCAGTCAGGCCCAAACTGATCAGCAGCAGTACAAAGCCTTGCATAACTTAACTAGCTTATTGTCAAGGCAAAGCTCCGGCGGCAGCGTTACGGCAATAACACGGAGAGATTAATTTTTTGCCACTATTTTATATATTCCAGAACTCATGAAACACTCATTGTAAGTACTTGGCACGCAGCGCCGACAGCTTCTTCGGCGTAAGCCCCAGCTCGCTGGCCAGGTACTTTTCGACCGAGCCGTACTGCTGGTCGAGCGCAGCGAAGGTGCCCGCCAGGTAGGCCGGGTTGGCCGCCAGCAGGGGGCGCACGGCGTTTATCGCCTCGGCCGACATGCCGGCCTGGGCCATGCGCTGCAAGCTTTGCTCGCGGCCGGCCTGCCAGTAGGTATCGGTAGCGGCGTAGTCTTTCAAAATAGTGGCGCGGTCTACCCCCAGCGCCGCGAGCACGAGCGCCGCCCCAATGCCGGTCCGGTCCTTGCCCGCCGAGCAGTGGAAAAGCAACGCCTCATTGCCGGGCAGGGCCAGCAGCTCGTCGAACATCGGCTTGTACTTGGCCCTGAAAAAGCTCGTGTTGGTGTACACGGCGCGCATCAGCGAGTCGCGGTTGATATTCTTGCCGCCGCCCATGAGCAGGCGGGGGTCGATTTTCTCACTGCCGGCGGGCAGGGCCAGGCTGCGCGCCCCGGCGGGCAGGCGGTCGGGGGCCTGGGCGACCTCCTGGGGACCGCGCAGGTCGCACACCAGCGCCACGTGGCGACTTTGCAGGGCCAGTAAGTCGGCGTCGGTCAGCTTGCTGATGTCGGCCGAGCGGTAGAGGTGGCCCCACTTCACGCGCTTACCGCCGGCGGCGGGGTAGCCGCCGAGGTCGCGGAAGTTGCTGGCCCCTTGCAGCGCGAGCGCGCGCCTGGGGTTGTACACGACCGTATCGGGCGTTTGGGCCAGGGCGGGCGTGGCGAGGCCGAGGAAAAGGAGGAGCTTTTTCATGCGGAAGCAGGCGAAAGGAAGCGGCCCAGCCCGCACGGTTACCCGCCGGCTGGGCCGCTACGTTGGCGATTACTTCGTGAGCCAGGTATCCTGGTTCAGGTCGTCGGTGCCGCCAAACTGATTTTTGAGGGCGTTTTGGTAGTTGTCGGGGTTGTAAGTCTGCTCATCGACCGGGTACTGCCAGCGGCGCGGAATAACCCCGCTGGCGTTGATGCCGCCACCAGTGCTCACAAACGTGCGGGGCAGGCCAGTGCGCCGCCAGTTGTAGAACGGCTCGTAGCCCGAGCTTTGGAAGCAAGCCACGTACTTCTGATTGAGGATTTGCTCTAAGCCGTTGGCGTTGTCGCCCTTATACGCCACGCCGGGATTGTTGAGAAAGCGCGTCCGGAACACCGTTACGGTATCCAGCTTGGCACCAGGGGCGGTGCTGAAGGGTTTGCCCGATACGTTGCCGATGGATAATACCTGCCGGTCGGCCAGGCCGTAGAAATCCAGCGACGCATTGATACCCCGCACGTAGTAGCTATTAGCCGAGGCGCCCGGCACCCAGCCCCGGTTGATGGCTTCGGCGATGTTGAAATTCTGCTCCGCGTAGCCCAGCAGTACGTAGGGCTCCGGACCGGCTACCGACGAATAATAGCGCAGGAAATTGGTAAACGAATACTGCCCGGCGTTAGAGCCAGTCGTCAGGTCGCTGATGCCCAGCGCCGGACTGCTGCCCACATACGCGGAAAAATCGCGGACCGATTTTCCGGCGGCTATTTGGGCCGGGGCCGGGGTAGCCACCACGTACGTGCGCGGATCCTGGGTGGCGGTAGTCAGGCTCAGGTAGGCGCTCCCGATGTTCTGACGCTGGTTGTTAGCGTCGTTGGGCGTATGCGGATAGGTATTGTAAGCCGAGTTAAAGTTGAAGGCCAGATTGTCGGCGTTGCTGGTCAGCAGCGGATACTGCGTAGGGTTGCCAACGATAGCGGCGAATTGCTGCGGAATCTGCAGGTCTGCATTATCGGCAGCCCGCCGGCTGAGACTGATGAGTACGCGCAGCTTGTAGCTATTCACCACCTTACGCCACTGGCTGAGGTTGCTGAAGTAGATACTACCATTGTAACTACCCGTCAGGTTGCCGCCCAGCATAGTGTTGGCCGTATCGAGCATCGCCAGGCTGCGAGCGTACACGGCTTTCTGCGTATCGTAGGCGGGCGTCAGGTTGGTTAGGCCCTGGCCAGCCTGCGAGGCGGGCGTATCGCCCACGCGCTGCGCTTGCCACACGTATATGTAAGCCCTGAAAAACTTTGCCAGCGCGCTGTAGGGATTTTGCCGGGTACCGTACTGCTGCACGGCCTTCGTATCCATCAGGTTAACGTTGCGCAGAATACCGTAGATTCCTCCCGAGGTGGTCCAGTTATACTGGTTTGAACCGCCGTAGTATACGTCGTTTGATACAACGTACTGGTTCCAGCGTTGCACCTGCGTGAAGGGCCCCCCATCACCGTTGTTATACAAATCGTACTCAATGCGGGGCAACAGCAGCGAGGGCGGCACGGTGCTATCGCTGGTAGCTACGTTGGGGTTAGGCAACTGCGCGTCGAGCGACTTGCAGCCGGCGGCAGCCAGGCCCAACGCCACGGTAGCGAGGGCGAGGGAATAGAATTTCATATTGAATGAGACTATGCGGATGAGGCCGGGCCAGCCGCTGGCGGGCCCGGCGCAGGCGGTTAGAAGCTGGCGTTCAGATTAAGACCAAACGAGCGCACCGTAGCCGATTGCAGGCTGGGGTTTTTGAGGGTGCCGAGGTTGCTGGCATCGAAGCCCTGGGCGTATTGGTCGAGGTCGAAATCCTTGCGCTGAGCGAAATACAGCAGGTTGCGCCCTACTACCGATACATTCAACCCCTTGATGTAGCGCGACTTTTCGGGGCTGAATTTGAACGTGTAGCCCAGGATGACCTCCCGCAGCTTGCCATAGGTTTTGCTCACCATGTAAGGCTCCTCAATCCCGCTGTTGTATACACCTTGGGCGTAAGTCTGCACCGTCACGGCCTTGGCGTTGGGCGCAAACGTCAGTTCGTTGTAGTTGCTAATGTTACCATTGGCATCGAACTTCACCGTCCCGCTGTTCACCACTACGCCCGGAGCTACGTAGGCCGGCGTGGGAGCTTTCGTCCCCAGGTTAGTGCTTTGCCATTCCTTGAGGCGGGCCGCGCCCAAATCGCCTTTTACCAAGTCGGTAGCGTTACCCGAACTCATGGCGTAGGCATATACTTGGTCGCGGATCACGCCCCCTACCCGACCGTCGAACTGGAAGCTGAAATTGAAGTTTTTGTACGAGAAACGGTTGTTGACGCTCCACACCCAGTCGGGGTTGGTGTTGCCCAGAAACTGCAAGGTGTTGGTACCCGTGGGCCGCGCCAGCGGAATACCCGTAGTGCCGTTGATAATCACCTGCCCATCGGGCGAGCGCAGGTAGTTGTAGCTGTAATAGCCGTCGAGCCGGTCGCCGACATTGAAGACGTGGTTCGGCCCCGCGAGGTAGATGCTCTGCTCGTTGTTGTAGCCGACTTCCTTCAGCGTTTCCTTGTAGGTGCTCCAGTTGGCCAGCACGTCCCAGCTCAGGCCGGTGGGGTTGGCCAGCACTGCGCCGGTCAGGGCAACCTCCCAGCCTTTCCGACGGGTAGTTACGGCATTCAGCAGCTGGGCATTGTACCCCGAAGAAGAAGGTACTTGCAGCTGAAAAATCTGCGGCCCATTGTCGCTTACGAAGTGCGTCACGTCCAAGCCCAGGCGATTACCTAAAAATTTAGCGTCAAAGCCAAATTCGTAAGAAGAATTGCGGGCAGGCTTGATGTTCGGGTTGGCCAGCGTACCGCTGAGGCCAGCGGCGGGCAGGTTGTTGTAGGGCTTGGTAATGTTGATGCTGTTTTGGTTGCCGTAAGTCGGTCCATCGTACGAGGTTACCACTTCGCTGCCGTAGCCGATGAGGCTGCTCACCGAGTTGCCCGTTACTTGCTGATAGGCCGAACCGATGGTTGGGGCAGTGAGGGCACTACCAACGTTGGCGTACGAGCCGCGCAGCTTCACGAACGAAACAGCCTCCGGCAGAGGCAGGTAGTCGTTGACCACCGTACTCAGCGATACCGAGGGGTAGAAGAACGTACGGTTATCGGCCGGTAGGGTCGAGAGCTTATCGAAACGCCCGGTCAGCCCCAGCGTACCAAACTTCTTCCAGGTTAAGTCGGTGGTAGCATACGCGCTGAGCACCGTCATGTCGGAGCTGGCCTGGTAAGCCTGCACCGGATTCTTCGAGTTGCTGAAATTATACACCCCCGGAACGAGGAGGAAGTCGGTGGTAGCCCAGCTCGAATTGTACGTAAACAACCGCACGTTGGCCCCGGCCAGGGCGCTCAGGGTAAAGTTGGCACCGAGGTCCTTGTTATACGTCAGCAGTAAGTCGGTATTGTTTTCGAGCAGGTTGCGGCGGTCTTCGCGATAATCTCCCTGCCGCAAATCGGGCGTCTTGTACGTGATGGCCGAATAAGGCACCTTCTCGGTGCGGAGCTGATTCCAGGTTGTGACCTGCGAACGCAAAGCCAGGTTCAGGTTTTTGGCTAACTGGTATTGCAGGCGGCCGTAGCCATACAAATCAGTTTTCTGGTGCCCGTACAACCACTCGTAGGCTACGAAATAGGGGTTGTTGCCCCGCCCGTATTCGGCGTAGTACTGCTGGAGGTTGGCTACGCCCTGCGGCCCTTTGTAGTAGTCGCGCATATCGGCCAGCGCCCACGACGACGAGCCGTACACCTGAAAAATATACGTTTCACTTTCCGGCCCCGAGCTGGTTTGCGGAATATTGGGGGAGTTTTGGACACTCAGGTTCAGCGCACCGTCAAACTTGAGGCGGTCGCTGAAATGCACGCCCGAGCTAAGATTCAGGTTGGTGATGTTGAGGCCGGTGTTGGGCACCATTCCCCGCTGGTAGTTATTGCTCACCGACAGGCGTACGTCGTAGTTATCGCCACTCGACGACACCGACACGTTGTTGGTCGAGAGCACGCCCGTCCGCATAAAGTCGCGGAAATTATTAGCCCCCTTGGCCAGCCAGGGCGTACCCTGACGCACCCCGTTGATAACCGGCGAGTCGTACTGCGGCACGTTCTGCCCCTCGAAGCGCGGCCCCCAGATGTTGGCCCGGCGGTTCACGTTGCCCTCGTCGTAGAGGCTGTTGGAGTAGGCGTACTGGTAATTAGATCCGAAGCCATACTCATTCTGCTTCTCGGGGATGGCCAGGAAGCTGGTTTGCAGCTGGGTGCTGCTGTTGATTTCCACCGCCACGCGTCGCTTGTCGCCGGTACCGCGCTTGGTGGTAATCATAATGGCCCCGTTGCGTCCCCGAAAGCCGTAGAGGGCCGCCGCGTTGGGGCCTTTTAGCACGGTATAGGTTTCGATATCGTCGGCGCTGATATTCCAGGTATCGGAGTTAATCGGCACCCCGTCAACTACGTACAGAATCTCGCTAGATCCGCGCAGCAGCAGCTGCGGGCGGCCCAGCAGCTCGGCGCTGGGGGCCACCGTGAGGCCCGCGATTTTGCCGGTGAGCGAGTTGATAGGGTTAGGTTCGCGGGCTTTTACCAGCTGCGCCCCCGCTATTTCCTGGGTGGTGTAGCCAATAGTGCTGGCGTCTTTCTTGATGCCCAGCGCCGTCACGACTACCTCGGCCAGCTCCTTGGTGTCTTCGCCCAGGGTTACGTTGATGTTCGTCTGGCTACCCACCACTACGTCTTCCGGCTTGTAGCCGATGAAAGAGAACGTGAGTGTGGTGCCCGCCTTGTTGGCCGGCACGGCCAGCGAGTACTTACCCTCGGCGTTAGTCACGGTGCCCACCGAAGTACCTTTCACTATGACGTTTACGCCCGGCAGGCCCTCGCCGGTGGTGGCCTTTACCTGGCCGCTCACGGCCTGCGTCTGGGCCAGAGCGGGCACCGCCAGCACGCCCAGCACGAGAGTTGGGGCAAGGCTGCGCCGGAAGCACCCCAGGCGGGTGCTCATACTAGTAGAATATTGCTTCATGAAAAAAAGAGGAGAGAACGCGAATAGGCAGCGGACAAGGCTCGCCGGTGGGCGGCGGAGCAAGCAGAACAGCGCTTCAGCTTAATTAAAAGCGGTCAGCCAATGGCTCGGTTTGACGGTGCAAAGTTCCCCCCTCAGGATTACGGCATCATTACTTAAATACTACTTGTTAATCGTGCTTTAATGAAGGTCTTATGAGGATTATCAGCGCGTTACCAGTACGGCACGCACCTAATAAAATCGTAACACCATGAGCTTGCGCCCCGCGCCAAAAGGCAGCCCCGGCACGAAGCCAGAGCTGCCTTCCGGTGCGGAGACGCTGCTCGCGGCGCTACTCCGCAGGCGCGAGGGGCAGCGTAAACGAAAACGTACTGCCCTTGCCCACCTCGCTCTCCACGCGCAACTGCCCGCCCTGGCTGGCCATAAACTCGCGGGCGATGCTCAGCCCCAGGCCGCCGCCACCCTGGGCAGGCAGCTGGGTAAAGCGCTGAAAAATGCGCTCTTGCAACTCGGGCGCGATGCCCGGCCCCTGGTCTTGCACGCTCACTTGCACGTGCTGGCCGGTGGGCAGCAGGCTGGCCCGGATGCGCAGCGTATCCTGCAAGTGCGCGTAGCGGATGGCATTGGCCAGCAGGCTGAGCAGCACCCAGGTGGTTTTTTCGATGTCGGCCCGCACGGCGGGCAGGCCGTCGGGCACCTGCATTTCCAACGCCAGGCGCTTGGGCTGGAGCTGGGGCCGGATGGTGGCCACCACAAACTGCACGATGTCGGGCAGGTGAGTCGTCTGGAAATTCAGTTGAATGGCCCCCGCTTCGAGCTGCGACACGTCGAGCAGGTCGTGGACTACCTTGAGCAGGTGCTTGTTATCGCGGCTGAGGGTGTAGGCGAGGTTGTGCTGCTCGGGGGTGAGCGGGCCGGATTTACCATCTTGCAGGCGCTGGAGGCTCAGCTGCATCCGCGAGAGCGGCGTGTGCAGCTCCTGCGACACGGTGGTGAGAAAGCGCCACTTCACCTGGTCGAGCTTTTTGTAGGCCGACACGTCGCGCAGGGTTAGCAGGGTAGCCGTGCGGGCCGTCTGGGTGGTTGCTTCGAGCGTCTGCACCTCGCCGACCAGCAGTTGATACGCCGCTTCGCCCCTCGCCTGCGGCAGCGTGAAGAAGGGCCGCGCCGCCCCGCGCTCACCACTTACGCCCGCCAGGTGGGGCAGCAGCTGCGCCGCCAACGGGCTACGCGGGGCCAGCTCGGGTAATACGCCGCAGGCCAGCTCGGCCAGCGGGATGCCCAGCAGGCGGCTACTGGCGGGGTTGGCCAGCTCCACGCGGCCGTTTTTATCGACTACCAGCAGGGCTTCGTCCAGGGCGTTGACGACGCTCGTCAGGTAGTCGCGTTCCGCCATCACCTGGGTGAGCGTCGTGGTCCGACACTCGTGCAATTGCCCCAGCAAGTGGTTGCAGGCGGCGGCCAACCGGTCGAGCTCGGCCGGGGTGCCCGTGGGCAGGCTGATGGGTGCCCGCTGCGGCCCGGCCGCTTCCAGGCCCGCCAGCAGCGCGCGCAACGACTCTTCGGCGGCCCGGGCGGCCCGCCATTTCAGCAGGAACAGCCCCATTGCCCCCGCCGCCAGCACCAGCACCAATTGCTGGCCGGCCAGCGCCGCCCCGTAGTCGGCCCGGGCCGCCGCGCTACCCAGCGGCCCGAGGCGCAACAGCATGTAAAACACGTAGGCGGGAGCCCCCAGCAGCAGTGCCAGCACCACACCGAGGGCGATACTACTCTTGTCGGTCGATTTCATAAAGTCAATCTGTAGCCGCCAGCCACCGCTGGCACGGCAGAATGCCTCTCGCCTGGCGCGCTACCGACCAGCGAGAGGCTAGCCGTAGTTCGGCGAGCTGCCGGACTACTCACTAATAGCTCGGGCCAGAAATTACAAAGGCAGTGCCAGGGGAGGCCACCTTTGTTACAATACATTGAATACAAATTAATTGTCTTCAAAATACCGCTTCGGCAATGCAATACGAGAGCTTGGCGGCGCTAGCGTTTTGATAGGCTTTGCTGCGTTTTGCTAGCCGACGTACACCTTGTGCTAGTGCTGCGTGCGGGAGATTGACGCGGGTTCTGGGTTCGCGCACACCTTTTGGACTACCCTAACGTGGGTACCTCACTCCCGGCCCCCTCTCCTTGGGGAGAGGGGGCCGGGAGTGAGGTAACCACGCCGGGATAGCATAAAAACGTACTGCCCCAGAACCGGAACCCGTATCAACCTCCCGCACGCAGCACTAAGTAGCAGTTGCTAGCGATGCGCCCCTCCCCTAGCATTTTGCGGGAGCGCGCTAGCAAAACGCTAGCGGCAAGCCCCCTTAAAAAGCCTCACGCAGGCTCTCCGATGGGTTTCTGCCGGTTGGCACCATGTTGGTCGCCGCGAGGGCGCCCGCCCCCGGTGCCCGGCAAAAAAGGGCGGGCTTACGCGACGATGAATGTATTGAATGCGCTGCTGCTTTTCGGGGCGGCGGCTCTGCTGGCCTGGCCCACGGGCCGCTACCTGGCCCGCGTGTACGCGGGCGAACGCACCTGGCTGCACTTCCTGACGCCCCTGGAGCGGGGCTTTTACCGCCTCGCCGGCCTCGACCCCGCGCGGGCCATGACGCTGGGTCAGTACGTGCGGGCGCTGCTGGCCGTCAACGCGGTGTGGCTGCTCTGGGGGCTGGGCATTTTGCTGATTCAGCACCAGCTGCCGTTCTGGAACCCCGACCACCTTCCGGCCATGGAGCTGACGCAGGCCCTGCACTCGGCCGTCAGCTTTCTCACCAGCACCAACGCCCAGCACTACTCGGGCGAAACCGGGGCCTCGTATTTCGCCCAGATGGCGGTGTTTACCTTCCTGCAATTTGTGAGCGCCGGCACCAGCCTGGCCGTGGGGGTAGCCGTGGTGCGCGCCCTGGGCCGGGCCGAAAAAACTGCCAACGTGGGTAATTTCTACCAAGACCTGGTGCGCTCGTGCCTGCTCGTGCTGCTGCCGCTGGGCTTTATTTTTTCGGTGGGGCTGCTGCTCACCGGCGTGCCCATGACGTTTGAGGGCGCGGGCGCTTACACCTCGCTCGAAGGCGTGGCCGGCACCGTGGCCCGCGGCCCGGTCGCGGCCATGCTCAGCATCAAGGAGCTGGGCTCCAACGGCGGGGGCTTCTTCGGCCCCAACTGCGCCCACCCGTTCGAGACGCCCAATTTCGCGGCCTTCGTGCTGCACCACCTGCTGGTAATGCTGCTGCCGATGGCCTTCGTGTTCATGATGGGCTTTTACCTGAAGCGGCGGCGGCTGGCCCTGCTCATTTTTGGGGTGATGACGGCCGGCCTGTTCCTGCTGCTGGTGCCGGCCGTGTTGGCCGAGCTGCACGGCAACCCGGCGCTCAGCGCCCTGGGCATCGACACCGGGGCGGGCAACCTCGAAGGTAAGGAAATCCGCTTCGGCGTGTTTCACACCGCGTATTACAACGCCCTCAACATGGCCATCCCGGCCGGCACCCTGGTGGGGGCGCAGGACAGCTTCACCTCGCTGACGGGCGTGCCGTTTATGCTGCTCATGCAAATCGATGCCTTCTTCGGCGGGCTGGGCACGGGCTTCCTCAATTTCTTTATTTACTTGATAATCGCAGCCTTCGTAGCCAGCCTCATGGTGGGCCGCTCGCCCGAGCTGCTGGGCAAGAAAATCGAAGCCCCCGAAATGCAGGCCGCGACGCTGGTGGCCGTGGCCCAGCCCGTGGTGGTGCTGGCCTGCACGGCGCTGGCGGCCTGGGTGTGGGCCAGCACGCCCAGCGCGGCTACCACCCTCAAGTGGCTGCCCAACCCCGGCGCGCACGGCTTCAGCGCCATGCTCTACGAGTTTATCTCGGCGGCGGCGGGCAACGGCTCGGGCTACGAGTCGCTGGGCGACAATACGCCGTTCTGGAACCTGGTGCCGTGCCTGGCCATGCTCAGCGGGCGGTTTGTGCCGCTGCTGGGAGCCTTGTTTATCGCCGCTCGCTTGCAGGCCAAGGCCTACACCGAGCCGGGCGCGGGCGCCATCCGGCTCGACAGCCTCACGTTTGGCGGGCTGCTGCTGGTGGTGATTGGCATCCTGGGGGCGCTGCTTTTTTTCCCGGCCCTTACACTGGGGCCGCTGGCCGAATATTTTGAGGGTAAGTAGGCCGTCTTCTTCCTGTAAAATTCTTATTGAAGCAGTGCTCAATCAGGCGGCGGGGATGTAACACCAAGCTCCGGCTTGGTGATGTACCCTGCGAGCATATCCCGGCGCATCACCAAGCTGGAGCTTGGTGTTACATCCCCGATACCCGACTGAGCACTGCTCTAATTGCTTCATTTATAAATTCTGGTTTTTTCCGATGAAATCTTTTTTGCGGCCGATTATCGTGAGCGGCCTGTTGCTGCTCGTGTTTGGGTTCGGGTTTCCGGGGCTGCTGTGGGGCGTGGCGCAGCTGCTGCCGCAGCGGACGGCGGGCTCGCCGGTGGTAGTGGGGGGCCGCGTGGTGGGCTTCGAGCGCATCGGCCAGAAATTTACCCAGCCGCGCTACTTCTGGGGGCGGCCGTCGGCCGTGGACTACAACGCCGCCGCCACGGGCGCGTCGAACGCGGGGCCGAATAATCCCGATTTCCACGCCGCCGTCCGCGCCCGCCTCGACACGTTTTTGCAGCACAACCCCGGCATTATCAAAGCCCAGGTGCCCGTGGAACTGGTGACAGCCTCGGCCTCGGGCATCGACCCCGACTTGTCGCCGGCAGCGGCCTACGTGCAGGCAGCCCGCGTGGCGCGGGCGCGGCACCTGCCCGTCGCCCAGGTGCAGCAGCTGGTGCGCCAGCACATCGAGCAGCCCTGGCTGGGCTTCATGGGGCCGGCGCACGTGAGCGTGCTGCGCCTCAACCTGGCCCTGGACGCGGCCCGGCAGTAGCCCCGCCTACGAGGTCTTATCCAGCGCCAGGCGGCCTTCCTCTAAATCCAGCTCGTTTTCGAGCTTGCGCAGCACCTCCTCGCTGGTGCCGGGCTCGCGGCGCAGCTCCTCCAGCTGCTTCCGCTCGAAGTGAATGAGTACTTCCTGCAACTGCTGAAACGGGCTGAGGGTGACTTCGGGCACGGCGGCAGGGCCTTCGGCAGCCCGGCGGTACAGGCGGTCGAGGCGAATCTGGTAGCGCGATTGCATGCGGCTCAGCACCTCGGCCGGGGCCTGGCTGGCTGCGGCGGGGCTTTGCAGGTAAGCCAGCGTACTAGCAGCCAGCCGAATGCGGAGCGCGTACTCCTCCCGCTCGGCCTGCCCGTCGGCTTCCAGCCCCAGCCAGCCGATGAGGGGGCGCAGCGTGAGGCCCTGCACAAGCAACGACACCAGGATAACCACGAAAGTGAGCAGCAGCGTGGGGTTGCGCTGCGGAAAGGCTTCGCCCGCCGGCAGCGCCAGCGGCAAGGCCAGCGCGGCGGCCAGCGACAGCACGCCCCGCATCCCGCCCCAGCCCAGCAGCGTGGCCTCGGCCAGCGTGGGAGCTTCGGCGGCCCGGCGGCCGCCCAGCCAGCGCGCCAGGTAAGCGCTGGGGTATATCCACAGCATCCGGGCACCGAGCACCGCCAGGCCGATGAGCACGCCGTAGCCCACCAGCGGCCAGCGCAAGCCGGGGGCCACGCCCGCCACCACGGCCGGCAGCTGCAAGCCTATCAGAATAAATACCAAGCCATTGAGTAGAAATTCCAGCGTATCCCACACCGCGTTGGCTTGCAGGCGGCGGTCGTGGGCGAAGATGCGTCCCGAGTAGTAGCTACCGAAAAGGGCCGCGGCCACCACCGCCAGTACCCCCGAGCCATGCCAGGCCTCGGCCAGCAGGTAGGCCGCGTAGGGCGTGAGTAAGTTGAGGCTGGTGTCGATGGCAATACTGGTGCGCGAAAGCCGGTGCACGCCGTAGAACAGGGCCGCTACCGCCACCCCTACCCCAATACCGACCACCGTGACGAGCAGCAATTCCCCCGCCGCCTGCCCGAGCGCGAACTGCCCCGTGAGCACGGCCGCTACCGCGTAGCGGTAGGCAATCAGGCCGGTGGCGTCATTTACCAGGCTTTCGCCCTCCAGCACCACGAGTAGCCGCCGCGCCACCGGCAGCCCTTTGGTGGCCAGCGCGGCCGAGATGGCGTCGGTGGGCGACACGATGGCGGCCAGCACAAAGGCCGGCCCCCAGCCAAAGCCCGGCACGGCGTAGTAGGCCACGGCGGCTACCACGGCCAGCGAAAACAGCACGCCCCCCACCGCCAGCCAGGTAATGGCCCGTACCTCGGTCCGAAACGCCGACCACGACAGCTCCCAGGCCGAGGCGTAGAGCAGCGGCGGCAAAAACACGAAAAATACCAGATTCGGGGCCAGCACCACCGGCGGCAGCTCGGGCAACAGGCTCAGGGCCAGCCCCGCCACTACCAGCAGCACCGGGTAGGGCACCCGCAGCCGGTTGGCCACCTCCGCCAGCGCCGTCGTCACGGCCAGCAGGATTACCAGTAGTTCGATTTCGTGCATAGAGCAGGTGCCTTGGTTCGAAGTTTGACCTACTTACGCGGCTTCGTACGGAGCAGCCGGTTTGTCAGTGCGCGCGCAGGCCGCTGGGCTCCCCGCCCGCGCCCAGCGCGGTCAGCGTAAGGGGGCCTTCATCTACGTAGCGGAGCTGGGCGCGGAGCCCGGCCGCTTGCAGGTCTTGCACCAGACCGACGCCCTCGGCTTCGGGCGTGTACACGTCGGTGGTAGTAGCCGCCACTACCACTGGCTGCGGCGGCAGCGCCGCAAACAGGGCGGCGCGGCTGACCGTCGCCGGAAACACGGCCGCGTAGAAAATCAGGCGGCTGTACGCCACCGTGTTGCCCGCCAGCCAGGCGCAGGCGGCTACCGCGCCCTGCCCGTAGCCCAGCACGGTGACGGGCGTGCCAGCCGGGCACGCCGCCAGGATAGGCGCCGCCAGCCCCGCCAGGTAAGCCCGCGTAGCAGCCAGCCCGGGGGCCGGATCGGCTTCGTCGAACCACGTAGGAACGGACGCCGGGGCCAGCCCCGCGCCCGGGGCCTGCGGCAGAATGAGCAGTCGCTCGGGCGTATCCAGGTTCACGAGCTGCGCGGCTAAATCGGCTACCGGTTGGTCGTGGCCCGCCAGGCAAAACCACACGTGCTGGATGGCCGGCCCCGGTTCGCCCAGGCTGTAATAATGAGCGGCGGGAAAATCGGGATGAGAGATAAGCTGCATGTTATTAGCGGGTTTCAAGTCGATATTCTCTTTTACGCTGCCTTAACGTGGGCGCCTCGCCCCTACTTCGCAATCGGTAGGGTAAAGCTGAACGTGCTGCCGCTGCCCAGCTCGCTTTCTACCCACAGCCGGCCGCCCTGGGTGGTGATGAACTCGCGGGCGATGCTCAGGCCCAGGCCGGAGCCGCCGCGGTAGCCGGTCTTGTCGGGTATTTGGGCGAAGCGCTGGAAAATCTTGTCGTGGTTTTCGGCCGCGATGCCGGGGCCGCGGTCCTGCACGCTCACTTGCACGAAGGCCCCGGCCACGGCGGCGCGCACCGTGAGCGGCTCACCGCTGGGCGCGTAGCGGATGGCGTTGGCCAGCAAGTTGATAAGCACCCAGGTGGCTTTTTCGACGTCGGCGCGGACTAGCGGCAGCTCGGCGGGCAGCTGGAGGTCGAGGGCAATCTGCTTATCGCGCAGCTGGGGCTCCACGGTAGTGGTGGCGAAGCGCACCACGTCGGCCAGGCTGGTGGGGTGCAGGTCGAGCTGAATGCCGGCCCCCGCGTCGAGGCGCGACACGTCGAGCAGCTCGCTCACCATGCGCTGGAGGCGCTGGGTTTCCTGCCGGATGTGGCCCGTGATGCGCTGGCGCTCGTCGGCGGGCAGGCGCTCATCCTGCAAGAGCTTGGTATTGATGCCAATGCTGCTGAGCGGCGTTTTCAGCTCGTGCGACACGGTGGCCAGGAAATTCGACTTTACCTGGTCGAGCTTCTTGTAGTCCGACACGTTGCGCAGGGTGATAATCTGGCCCACGAACTCGTTTTTCTGCCGCGCCTCGTTGAAGGAAACCAGTTCCTGCATGGCCAGCCGGTAGAAGGCTTCCTCACCGCGCTGCGCGATGCGCAGCAGCGGGGCGTCGGCCACGGCCTGGTCGCGGCGGGCGGCCTCCACGTCGAGCGGGCGCAGAATTTCGCGCAGCAGGTCGTTGGTTTTGGCGACCTCGGCGGCGGGCTTGCCCAGCAGGGCCTCGGCGGGCAAGCTCAGCAGGGCGCAGGCGGCGGGGTTGGCCAGGATGATGCGGCGGTTTTCATCGAGCAGCAACAACCCCTCGTCGAGGCCGCTCACGATGCTGGCGGTGCGGTTGCGCTCGGCCAGCAGCTCGGCCAGCGTGGAGGCCCGGTACTCTTGCAGCTGCACCAGCATGCGGTTGAAGGCCGTGGCCACGCGGCCGTACTCATCCTTGCTTTCGATAGGAATGGTAGCCGTAAAATCCTGCTCGGTAGCGTGCTCCAGGCTGTTGGTGAGCTTGCGCAGCGGCCCCACGGCCGCCTCGGGCACGCTCAGCACGAACATCAGCCCCAGTAGCAAGCTCAGGCCCACGATGAGGGCCAGGTATTGGTTGGCCCGGGCGGCGTTGTGGTTGGCCTGCTCATTTTTGCGGGTGAGCGCGGCCGTGTTGAGGGCCACCATCCGGTAGGTTTGCTGACGCAGCAGCGCCAGGGTGGCGGCGCGGCCGGCGGGCGGCGTGCCGGCGTCGAGCAGACGCTGAAACTCCGCCTGGTTTTGCGTGAGGCTGTCTACCACCTCCCGCTCGCCCACCTCCGTGATGTTGCCGGCCTCGCGGGTGAGGCTCTGCCGAAACTGCGGCAGGCCCTGGGGCGCGCCGGGGTCGGTTTCCATGCGGTCGAGGGCGCGCTGCATCTGCTGGCCCAGCTCTACGGAGTAAAAGTTATCCTTGAGGATATTGCGCGAGCTGCGGTCGAGGCGCTGCACCGTGTAGAAGGCATAGCCCCCGAGGCCGAGCAAGAGCAGCAGCATCGCCGTGAAGCCGAGCGTGATTTTGGTTTTGAGGTTCATGGGAGGTCGGGGGCTTAGGCTATCGCTCGGGTTTGTAACACCAAGCTCCGGCTTGGTGATGCGTCCGGATTTACTCACCAGATGCTTCACCAAGCCGGAGCTTGGTGTTACAAGCACACAATCGATAAGCTACATAATCAATAGGTTATTAAATACACATCCAGGTCGCTGCCATCACTGGCTACGGCCGTGAGCAAATCGTGCGTGACGCCGCCGCGGCTCAGGCGCTGCCACAGGCCCTTCTCGCGGGTGATGCCGCACACGAGCAGCGTGGCCTCTTTCTCCTGCGCCACCCGGCGGATGGCCGCCACGATGTCGTTGTCCTTCACGCGCATAATCTGCGCGCCCAGCTCAGTGGCGAGCTGCAAGTTGTTGATGAGGTGGCGCTGGGCGGCCAGGCCGATGCGGTCGGCGCTTTCCTCGCCGGTCTGCACGTAGAGCACGTACCAGGCGGCGGCGCTGAAGCGGTCGGCCAGGCGCGATGCCTTGCGAATTATTTCCTTGGCGGCCCGCTCGTTGGTATTGATGCAGGCCAGCAGGCGGTCGTCGTTGCGGCGCTGGGCTGGCACGGCCGCCGCCCCACCCGCCCCGGTTTCGACCTGCCGGCCCAGCAGCTGGGCCACCTCGCGCACGGCCAGCCGCCGCAATTGCAAGAGGTTTTCGGCCTGAAAGAAATTAGCCAGCGCGGTGGGCACCTTGGCCGCGTCGTAGATTTTGCCTTCTTCGAGGCGGGCACGCAGCTCGCCCACCGTGAGGTCCACGTTGATTACCTCGTCGGCCTCGCGCAGCAGGCTGTCGGGGATGCGCTCGGTCACGTCGGTACCCGTGATTTTCAGCACTTGGTCGTGCAGGCTTTCGAGGTGCTGCACATTCACGGCCGTTATCACCGAGATGCCGCGCTCTACCAGCTCGCGCACGTCCTGCCAGCGCTTTTCGTGGCGCGAGCCGGGCACGTTGCTGTGGGCCAGCTCATCCACGATTACCACCTGCGGGCGGCGCTGCTCGATGCCGTCGAGGTCCATCTCCTCCACCGCGTGGCCTTTGTAAAAGACCTGCTTGCGGGGCAGCAGCGGCAGCTCACGAGTGAGCTGGGCCACGGTACCGGGCCGGCCGTGGGTTTCGATGTAGCCCAGCAGCACGTCCACGCCGTAGCGGTGCAGCTCCTGGGCTTCTTGCAGCATGCGGTAGGTTTTGCCCACGCCGGCGGCCAGGCCCAGGTAGATTTTGAGCGTGCCGCGCCGCTTCTGCTGCACCAGGCGCAGAAACCGCTCGGCCGAGGCGTCGCGCTGGAGGTCGTCAGAAGGGGACATGGAATAAGGTCAGGTTATACTTGGGTCAAATGCAGCTCGGGACGCTCGGGAGTGAGCAGCGGAATGTTTTCGAGCGTCAGCGAGGAGTTGTCCAGCCCGAAGCTTTCCTGCTGGCTGGCCCCAAGCCAGCGCAGCGCGCCCGACAGCCGGGCCACCAGCCGCTGCCAGCCGTTCAGGCTCTGGGCGTAGGGCAGCGTGCGGTTGAGGATCACGAACTGGAAGTCGCCCGCCTCGTCGCGCAGCGAGGCGTAGCGCGAGCAGATGTCGATTTTGCCGGCTTTCACCAGGTCCGTCACCACCTGCCGGAACATGTAATTGATGGCGTGGTCGACCCGGAAGCCCAGGTGGAAATCGATGCGCACCAAATCGTCGGGCAAGATGACTTCGGCGTGGTAGGTGCGGGTGTAGGGCTCGTCGGTGGTGGTCACGTGCAGCAGGTAGTAAAGGTCGGCCCGCTTGGGACTCTTGCGGAAGATGCTGTGCATGATGGCGTTCTCCACCAGGGCCGGGTCTTCCGAGTCGGTGAAGTACACCAGGTTGGTGGCCAGCCGGGGCACGGTATCGTCGCGGCTCAGGGCGCGCAGCTTGGGCAGCCACTCGGCCAGCGGCACGTACTTGTTGAAGTCGCGAAACAGCCGCCGGCCCTGAATCCAGCTGACCATCACCAGCAGCAGGATGCTGCCCAGCAGCACGCTCAGCCAGCCGCCCTGCGGAAACTTGCGCAGGTTGGCCACCAGAAACGAGCCCTCTACCGTGAAGTACACCGCCAGCAGCAGCAGGATCCAGCCGGTGGCCGCCCGGCGCAGGCGCAGGTAGTAGGCCAGCAGCACGGTGGTGCTGAGCATGGTGATGGTCACGGCCAGCCCGAAGGCCGCTTCCATGCGCGAGCTTTCGCGGAAGTACAGCACCACGCCCACGCAGCCCAGGCCCAGCAGCCAGGTCAGCGACGGCACGTAGCCTTGCCCGCGCAGCTCGGTGGGGTAGCTCACCTTCACCTTGGGCCAGAAGTTGAGCCGCAGCGCCTCAATCACGAGCGTGTAGGAGCCCGAAATGAGTGCCTGCGAGGCGATGATGGTGGCCAGCGTGCAGAGGCCGATGGCCGGCAGCAGCCCCCAGCGGGGTATCATCTCAAAAAACAAATTTTGCTCGCCCAGCGGCCGGCCCAGGTGCTGGAGCAGCCAGGCCCCCTGCCCCAGGTAATTAATTAGCAGGCAGATTTTAACGAAAGTCCACGACAGGTAAATGTTGCGCCGCCCCACGTGGCCCATGTCGGCGTAGAGCGCCTCGGCCCCGGTACTGCACAAAAAAATGCTGCCCAGCAACCAGAACGCGCCCGGCAGCTGGGTTACCATGTGCAGGGCGTAGTACGGGTTGAGCGCCCGCAGAATGCCCGGCTCGCGCAGCACGTAGGGCAGCCCCAGCACGGCCAGCATCGAGAAAAACACCAGCATCACCGGCCCGAACAGCCGGCCGATAACGGCCGTGCCGAACTGCTGAAACACGAACAGCCCCACGATGATGGCCAGCACGATGGGCACCGTGTTGAGGTCGGGCTTGAGTACTTGCAGCCCCTCAATGGCCGAGGCCACCGAGATGGGCGGCGTGATGATGCCATCGGCCAGCAGCGCCGCCGCCCCCACAATGGCCGGCACGTAGAGCCAGCGCAGGTGCAGCCGCCGCAGCAGGGCGTAGAGCGACAAAATGCCGCCCTCGCCGTGGTTGTCGGCGCGCATGGCCAGCAGCACGTACTTGACGGTGGTGAGCAGCGTGAGCGTCCAGATAATGGCCGAGACGGTGCCCAGCACGACGTCTTCGGTAACGGGCCGGCTCACGAAGACGCCCCGCACCGTGTAGAGCGGCGAAGTGCCGATGTCGCCGTACACGATACCAAGGGCAATGAGCGTGCCGGCGGCCGTAATGCGCTGGTGCAGGCTGGCGGAAGTCGGGTGGTTAGCGGTTGTCATGGCGGTAAGTACGCAGCTGCGCCAAGCGGGTCGGCCGCCGGCGCGGGGGCACCGCCGGCGGCCGGGAGTCGGGATGGTACGGGCTGAGTATTTTGCCCGTACCATCCCCGTAGTGCTCAGGTTGTTCTAGAACGACAGCGCCACGCTCGTCGTCAGGTTGCCGTAGTTCTGCGAGAAGCCGTTGTCGTGCTCGAAAATCGGGCTTTGGGCCCGCAGGTAGCGGCCTTCGACGCGGAAGGCCACGTTGGCGGTGGGCAGGTAGTCGAGGTTGAGCGAGGTACCGCCGGCCAGGAAGCGCATATCGGTGCGGCTGGGCATGATGCTGCTGATAATCACGCCGCGGTCGGCGTTGTAGTACTCGCCGCGCAGGGTGGTCGAAAACTTCTCGGCCAGCTTGTATTTCACGAAGGCCGAGCCGGTGTGCCAGGTGTCGTAGCCACTGCGGCCTTCGCTCTGCTGCTTGCCCACGTCAAACACCACGGCCAGGTTCAGGCGGTCGGTGGCGGCGTAGGTGAGGTAGAAGTCGTGGAAGTAGCGGCGGCGCTTGAGCGAGTCCTGGGGCTGCTCGTTGCCGTAAAACGTGCTGCTGTTGATGAGCAGCTTGGCGGTGGGCTTCCACTGAATTTGGGTGCCAAGGGCCTTGCCCTGGTTGGTTTCGCGGATGTTCTGCCAGCCGTTGAGCACGAGCGCGGTGAGCGTCAGCTTGGGGTCCACTTCGTAGGTGAAGCGGGCCCCCGACTCGTAGTAGGGCGAGTTTTCGGCCATCAGCGAGCGGGTCAGCGTCCAGTTGTCTTTCGAAATGGCCGACTCAAACCCGATGTGCGAGCTGAAGGTCCCCAGGTCGAGCCAGGCTTTTTCGAAGGGCCGGAAGCCCGCGTAGGCTTCGTAGATGTGCTTCAGCACCTGGTCCTCGGCGGCGTAGTTGGCGCTCACGTAGGTACCGGCGTGGATGCCGATGGCCCCGCGCACCTTGCCGTCGTCGTAGCGCATCCCCAGCAGGGCGTTGTTCACCGTGAACTCGTTCTGGCGGTTGTGCGAGTAGAGGAAGCCCGGCCGCTGGTTGGTGTTGCCGTGGTCGAAATCGAACCCGTAGTAGGCGTCGATGAAGCCGTAGGTGGTAACCGGGGCAGTCGTGGGCGACTGAATCGGGGCGACGGGCGGCGGCACGGCCAGCGCGGGGTCGGTAGCGGGGGTAGTCTGGGCCAGAGCGGCGGTTGTGCAAAGGGTCGCCAGCACGGGCAGGAAAAGCTTTTTCATCGGGTAGGCGCTCAACTGCAAGCGCTTCGGGAGTATATCGTTGGGGTTGGCCAGCCGTTACAGCGGGCGGGCCAGGCGCACTGGTTCGCGCCCTATTTCTTGCCGGTCATATCGTCCAGCGCCAGGTTGAGCTTGAGGACGTTCACGCGGTCGGGGGCGAGCATGCCCGACTGAATGTGCTGAGCCACCAGGGCCTGCACCTTGGCCGGGGCCAGGCCGCGGGCTTTAGCCACGCGAGCCACCTGCACCAGCGCGCCCTGCACCGACAAGTCGGGGTCGAGGCCCGAGCCGCTGGCCGTGATGAGCTCGGCGGGTACTTCGTTGCGGTGCACGCTAGGGTTTTGCACCAGGAAGGTGTCGAGGCGGGCTTGTACTTCCTTCAGGTAGTCGGGGTTGCTGGGGCCTTTGTTGGAGCCGGCCGAGCCGTCGGCCTTGTAGCCCACCGCCGAGGGCCGCGAGTTGAAGTACTCGGGCTTGTCGAATTTCTGGCCCACGTTGGCGAAGCCCACCAGGCGGCCGTTTTTCATAAGTTGCTCGCCCTCGCCGTGGCCGGGGGCCAGTTGGGCGGCGGCCCATACAATGGCGGGGTAGATAACGCAGCACAGCACCAGCAGGGTCAGGGTAAGGCGGACGGCGGGCAGGAGATGGGATTTCATGGGTAGTTTTCGTCTAAAAAATTGACTGTATGCTTACGAGCTTGATTCCCGATGGCGAGCTAGTGACGGTAGCCGTGGCACAAACCACTTTTGCCGTCCTGACCACGCCGAAAGCACGTTTTCGAATTGACTTTATTGACAAGGCCGAGGCGCATCTCAAGCCGGGGATGCGGGGAAACTTCAAGAGCTACTCGGAGCATCCTTTGCTACTGAGCTATAATAGCCGTTTGGAGGAGGTCTACATCAACTCGCGGCCTGAAGACCCGGAGGGATTATTAGCTGAGATTCGCAAGCGAATTGAAGCTATTTTTCAAGGTTGGCGTGATTGGCGCTATGTGTTATCCGGTCGGAAAAGTGCGGGAGAAAAGCAGCTTAAACAAAACTTACTTGATGGGTCTGGGCTGCTTTTGCCTGGCGCGCCACCTGTTGTAGCTCAAGCTGTTATTGAAGCCTGCACTGATTACGGAGCGTCAACCTATATTCTTGGTGACATTGGTAACACCTTGCCGGTAGCTTCACCATATTTTCTACTATTAATTGGTGAAGGCTACGTCATTGCTAAAGACTTCCGCGTGGTGGAGCTTTCTAAAGAAAAACCCCAACTACCAGGTCAATAAGCTTAATCCCGATGAATGGCACAATCACCCCACCCAGCCCGTAAATCAGCAGGTTGCGGCGGAGCAGGGCCGAGGCCCCGATGGGCGTGTAGGCCACGCCTTTCAGCGCCAGCGGCACCAGGGCGGGGATGATGATGGCGTTGAAAATCACGGCGCTGAGAATGGCCGACTGCGGCGATTTCAGGCCCATGATGTTGAGTGCACCCAGCGAGGGGATAGCTACCATGAACAGGGCCGGCACGATGGCGAAGTACTTGGCCACGTCGTTGGCGATGGAGAAAGTGGTGAGCGTGCCGCGGGTCATGAGCAGTTGCTTGCCGATTTCCACCACCTCGATGAGCTTGGTGGGGTCGTTGTCGAGGTCCACCATGTTGCCGGCTTCCTTGGCGGCCTGGGTGCCCGAGTTCATGGCTACCCCTACGTCGGCCTGGGCCAGGGCGGGGGCGTCGTTGGTACCGTCGCCCATCATGGCCACCAGCTTACCGCCCTGCTGCTCGGCGCGGATGTATTTCATCTTATCCTCCGGCTTGGCCTCGGCGATGAAGTCATCGACGCCGGCTTTCTCGGCGATAAACTTGGCGGTAAGGGGGTTGTCGCCGGTCACCATCACGGTTTTGATGCCCATTTTACGCAGGCGCTCGAAACGCTCCGAGATGCCGGGCTTGATGATGTCCTGCAACTCGACCACGCCCAGGATGCGGTCGTTTTCGCTCACCACCAGCGGCGTGCCGCCGTTGCTCGATACGTGGGCCACCCGCTGGGTCGTCTCGTTGGGGAAGGTCTGGCCGGCGGCGTTGGCCAGGTTGCGAATGGCGTCGGAGGCACCCTTGCGGATGCGCAGGCCACTGGCCAGGGTGACGCCGCTGCTGCGGGTTTCGGCCGTGAACTTGATGGGCTCGCTGCCCAGCAGGCGCTCTTGCAGGCCGCTTTCGTCGAGGCGACGGTTGGCGCGGGCCAGTTCCACGATACTCTTGCCCTCGGGGGTCTCGTCGTGCAGCGAGGTGAGTACGGCCGATTCAATCAGCTCGCCTTCGCTCACGCCGGGGGCAGGCCAGAAGTGCGTGGCCTTGCGGTTGCCGATGGTGATGGTGCCGGTTTTGTCAAGCAGCAGCACGTCGATGTCACCGGCCGTTTCCACGGCCTTGCCACTCTTGGTGATGACGTTGGCCCGCAGGGCGCGGTCCATGCCCGCAATGCCGATGGCCGAGAGCAGCCCACCGATGGTAGTCGGAATCAGGCAGACAAACAGCGCGATAAAGGCCGAGATAGCAATTGGCGTGTTGGAGTACTCGGCAAAGGGCTGCAAGGTCACGCACACAATCACGAACACCAGCGTGAAGCCCGCCAGCAGGATGGTGAGGGCAATTTCGTTGGGCGTTTTCTGGCGGGCCGCGCCTTCCACGAGCGCAATCATCTTGTCGAGGAACGATTCGCCGGGGGCGGTGGTCACCAGCACCACGATGCGGTCGGAGAGCACTTTGGTACCGCCCGTTACCGACGACTTATCGCCACCGGCCTCGCGGATAACCGGGGCCGATTCGCCGGTGATGGCCGACTCGTCGATGGTGGCCAGGCCCTCGATAATCTCGCCGTCGGTGGGGATAATCTCGCCGGCTTCGACCACGAACACCTGCCCTTTTTGCAGCTGGGCCGAGCTGACGGATTCAAACTTGCCGTTGTCGAGGCGCACCCGGGCGGGGGTGTCCTGGCGGGTTTTGCGCAGCGAGTCGGCCTGGGCCTTGCCCCGCGCCTCGGCGATGGCCTCGGCAAAATTGGCAAATAAGAGTGTCAAAAACAGCACGATGAACACCGTGAAATTGTAGCCGAAGCTGCCCTGGCTGGCATCGGGCCGCAGGAGCTGGGCGGCGGTCACGATACCCATCACCAGCGTACCCAGCTCCACGGTGAACATCACCGGGTTGCGGAACATGATGCGCGGGTCGAGCTTGACGAACGCTTGCTTGGTGGCCTCGGCCACCAGCGCGGGTTGAAATAAGGATTGGGATTGGGTTGCCATTTTGAGGGGGGCCGGGCAGGCGGAGCGCCTCACCCCTAGCCCCTCTCCAAAAAAGGAGAGGGGAACTAGCTTCTAGCTCTAGAAACCAGTTGGGGAAACGCTGAAAAACGTGGGACTATTAAGACTAGAATTAGAGCTAGTCCCCCTCTCCTTTTTTGGAGAGGGGCTAGGGGTGAGGCGCGGCGTTAGATGAGACTAGTACAAGGAGAAATGCTCGGCCAGCGGCCCCAGCGCCAGGGCCGGGAAGAAGGCCAACGCGGCGATAATCACGATCACGGCCAGCACCATCACGCCGAAGGTGGCGGTATCGGCGGGCAGGGTACCGGCGCTGGCGGGCACCACCTTCTTGCGGGCCAGCAGGCCGGCGATGGCCACCGGGCCGATGATGGGCAGGTAGCGCGAGAGCAGCAGCACCACGCCGGTCGAGATGTTCCACCAGGGCGTGTTGTCGCCGAGGCCCTCGAAGCCCGAGCCGTTGTTGGCCGAGGAGGAGGTGAACTCGTAGAGCATCTCGCTGAAGCCGTGGAAGCTGGGGTTGGCCAGCCAGCCGGCGTACTCGGTGGGGTTGCCGGCGTAGAGGTGGGCCGTCATGGCGGTGCCGGCCAGGATGAGCAGCGGGTGCAGGAGCGTCACGATAACGGCGATTTTCATCTCGCGGGCCTCGATTTTCTTACCCAAAAACTCGGGCGTGCGGCCCACCATCAGGCCGGCAATAAACACGGCGATAATGAGATAAGCGAAGAAGTTGAGCAGCCCCACCCCGCAGCCGCCGTAGAAGGCGTTGGTCATCATGCCCAGCATCTGGCACATCCCGGAGAGGGGCATGAACGAGTCGTGCATCGAGTTGACCGAGCCGCAGCTGATGATGGTGTTGGTGATGCTCCAGTAGGCCGAGGCGGCCGCGCCGAAACGGATTTCCTTGCCTTCCATCGCGCCCAGGGCCTGGTCGGCGCCCATGTGGGCAATGGCGGGGTTGCCGTGCATTTCGTAGTACACCGTGGGGGCCAGCAGGGCCAGGAAGCCCACCGTCATCACCCCGAAAATCATGTAGGCCAGCCGGTTGCGCTTGAGGTAGAAACCCAGGGCGAAAATCATGGCCAGCGGGATCAGCACCAGCGACACGTTTTCCGTCACGTTGGTGATGAAGTTGGGATTTTCGAGCGGGTGGGCCGAGTTGGCGCCGTAGAAGCCCCCGCCGTTAGTACCCAACTCCTTGATGGCCACCATCGCGGCCACCGGGCCGCGCGAGACGGCGGTCGTGTCGCCCTGCACCGTGATGAGCGACTGCTTGCCGTGCATGGTCATGGGCGAGCCGTTGAACGCCAGGATGAGGGCGATAATCAGCGAGATGGGCAGCAGCAGGCGGGTGATGCTCTTAACGAAGTAGTTGTAGAAGTTGCCCAGCTTGTCGGTAGTGCGGGTTTGCAGGGCGTTGATGACGACCACAGCGGCGGCGATGCCGACGGCGGCGGTCACGAATTGCAGGAAGGTAATTACCACTATCTGCGACAGGTAGCTCAGGCCCGATTCGCCGGAGTAGTGTTGCAGGTTGCAGTTGACGAGGAAGGAGATAGATGTGTTGAAGGCCAGGTCGGGCGACATCGAGGGGTTGCCGTCGGGGTTGAGCGGCAGGCTGCCCTGGGTGCAGAGCACGACCATCGCAAACACGAACCACACCAGGTTGATGGTGAGCAGCGCCAGCATGTGCTGCTGCCAGGTCATTTCGCGCTTTTCATCGATGCCCGAGAGGCGGAAAATGCCGCGCTCGAGCGGGGCCATAAAGTCGAGGGCGTTCTTGTTGCCCTGAAACACGTTGGCCAGAAACCGGCCCAGCGGCAGGGCCAGCAGCAGCGTGATCCCGAAGGTGACAACAATCCCCAGTAAACCAGTAGTCATGACAGTAATTCGAAAGAGAAAAAGCGGCTAGAAGCGCTCGGGCTTCAACAGCACGTACACGAGGTAGCCAAACACGGCCAGCGATAAGGCAAAGAGGGCAATCATCATAGCGCGAAGCAGTTAGATGTTATCAAAAAAATCGACTGACTTGTAGAAGAGCCAGAAGCCGGCCAGGCCAGCGGCCGTGAGCAGCGGAATCATCAGCGCGGGGGTCATGAGAGAAATGGGGAAGAAAAAAGGCGAGAAAAGCCGCCAGCGGCGGGGGTGCCAGCCATAGAGCAAAGGCTGGCCCTAGTAAGGAATATGGGGATGCTTATCGAGGTAATTCATTGACCAACAACGATAAATAATTTAGCAGTACTCGGCGTTCAGGTGGTAGTGCGTAGGGCAAGCGTAGCGTTTTGCTAGGGGGCCGGTGCAGAATGCTAGCTGGCTGGCTCGTTAGGGGAGCATGTTGGTATGGGGGTGGCAGTAGGCCCGGTACAGGCCCTGGGGCATGAGCTGCTGGGCCAGGTGCAGGTGGGCAGTGCTGCCGTCGAGGTGTAGGCCGTGCAGGTACACGTTTTCGATGGCGCGGGTGAGGTACTGGTCGGCGTGGCGCAGTAGGCTATCGGCCACGGCGAAGCAGCGGCGCAGCAGGGCCAGGCGGTCGGCGCTCAGGGCGCGGCGGGTGAAGGCGGCAAAGCAATCGAGCTGGCGGTACACGCTGTGCAGCGTGCTGGGGGCGTGCAGCTCGGCGTCCAGCTCCGGAAATTCCAAGGTGAGCAGGTCGGCCGTTTCGTGGGCAGTCATGGGGGAAAGAAAAAGGGGGTTTGCCGCCAACTAGCTGGCGGCAAACCCCCTTTTACCAAGGCCAGTGCCACGACGCACCAGCTTTATCACCTGGCGACAATCGCACTCACTATCAAAAATTTATCTACTCATTATCGCCAATTGGCACCCCTAGCAAAACGCACGCGGGCCTAGCATTTTGCTAGGCCCGCGTGCGTTTTGCCAGCCAGCCGGCGCGGCCGAAACTGGCTTTAAGGGCCGTAGCGGCATAGTGCGCGGGCTGGCCCCAGGTTGGTACGGGGCTGCGCGGCCCGGCCAATTGTGGGCGGGCCAGCTTACTATGTCTTCGCTGCTTCCTGAAATTAACGCTGCCGCCCAGGCCTACTACGCCCAGATGGCCGACTTCCCGCTCACCGCCACCGATTTCTACGACTGGCTGGCTTCGCTCTCCCTCGCCCGCCGAACCGAAGTACTGAAGCGGGGCTTCACCACCACCCAGTCGGAGCCCGATTTTTTGCGCTGGTGCCTGGAATTGCGAGGGTACTCGATGCGCGATTTTATGGCCGAGCGGTTATCGGTAGCAGCTTATGATGCGTGGATTGGGCAGGATACCGTAGCGGCTCGCCCGGCGTAGACCTCACCCCCTAGCCCCCTCTCCCTGGGGAGAGGGGGAACTAGTTTTAGTCTTAATCATAGTTTCTAAAAACTAGGGCTAGTCCCCCCTCTCCCCAAGGAGAGGGGGCTAGGGGGTGAGGTCTACGCCAGACGAGCTGCTACATGCGGCAACTGGTATTTGCCGGCAACGCGGCACCGCCAGTGAGGTCGACACTAGACGAGCTACTACAGCCGCTACGTGACACCGGTGCGAATGACACCTACGCCCCGCCTAGCCCCTACAGCCCATATTCCTCAATCTTCCGGTACAGCGTCGTGTGGGCGATGCCCAGCACCCGCGCCGTAGCCGCCTTGTTGCCCCCGCACTCCTGCAATATTCGCTGGATGTGCTGCTTCTCGACGTTGCGCAACAGGCGCGGGTCGTTGGCGCTGGGCTCGGCTGGCGCCTCGGGAGCGGGCGCACTCACGGCCGGGCCGGCTGGCACATCAAGCGCGGCCACCTGAATTTCGACGGGCAGGTCGGCCACGGCCAGGGGCTGGCCGGGGGGCGTGAGGATGGATGCCCGCTCCAGCACGTTGCGCAGCTCGCGCACGTTGCCGGGCCAGGCGTAGGCTTGCAGCGCGTGCAGGGCCTCGGGGCTGATGCGCAGCGGGCGCTGCCGCATCTGCTGGGCAAAGTACTGGGCGAAATACTCGGCCAGCACGGGCACGTCACCGGGGCGGTCGCGCAGGGCCGGGATGCGCAGCACCACCACCGACAGGCGGTAGTACAGGTCGAGGCGAAAGTGCCCGGCGTCGGCTTCCTGCTTGAGGTTGCGGTTGGTAGCGGCCACCACGCGCACGTTTACGCGGGTGGGCTTGGAGTCGCCGAGCTTGGTGAACTCCCGGCTTTCGAGGGCGCGCAGCAGCTTGGCCTGCGCCTCGGGGGCCAGCTCGCCGATTTCATCCAGGAAAATAGTCCCGCCATTGGCTTCCTCAAACAAGCCTTTCTTGTCGGTCATCGCCCCGGTAAAAGCTCCCTTGCGGTAGCCAAACAGCTCGCTTTCCAGCAAATCTTTGGGGAAGGCGCTGCAATTGACGGCCACGAAGGGCTTTTGCTGACGGGGACTGGCGTAGTGAATAGCTTGGGCAAACAGCTCCTTGCCCGCGCCGGTGGGGCCTTCGAGCAGCACCGTGGCCTCGGTGAGCGCCACTTGCTGGGCGGTGCGCTTGGCCTGCTCCAGGGCTGGCGAGTGGCCTATCATCTCGGCAAAGCTGTACTGGCCGCCCACCTTTTTTTCGAGGTCGGCCACGCGGCGGCGCAGCAGGGCTTTTTCGGCGGCGCGCTCCACTATCACCACTAGGCGGTCGTCGGCGTCGCCCTTGGCGAGGTAGTCGAAGGCCCCTTCTTTCATCGCACGTACGCCGTCGGCAATGGTACCGTAGGCCGTCATCAGGATAACCTCGGCCAGCGGGGCCAGCGCCCGGTAGCGCGGCAGCAGGTCGAGGCCGCGCCCATCGGGCAGCTTCACATCGGAAAGGATTACGCTAACGTCGGCGGCGTGGTCGGCGAGGAGCTGGAGGCCGGCGTAAGCAGTGGGCGCTTGCAGCACAGGATAGCCTTCGAGCTCCAGGGTGCGCGCTACGGCCAGGCGCAGCATTTCCTCGTCGTCGATTAGTAAGATGGTGTTGGCGGACATGGCAAGTAATCGGGGCGGGCGGGTAGTAATAGCCCAAAATCAGGACACAATGTTAGGGATTGAGTATTGCCCTAACGCATAACCCCACCCCCGGCCCCTCCCCTTTGGGAGAGGGGAGCCAATCGTAAGCAAACGTCAGGCTCCCCTCTCCCGAAGGGGAGGGGCCGGGGGTGGGGTCACACGGGCGGCGAGCAACGCCCTACTACATGCTAATGCGCCAGCACCGCCCGCACCGGGGCTTCCTCCCCTACCGCCACGCGCTGCAAATCCAGCTCGCGGTAGGGCTGAATGGTAAGCGGCACGTTCTCCACCGTTACGTCGCTGGTATCGAGGCCGAAAGCCTGCTGGTCGCTGATGGCCAGCTTATTAATAAAGAAATAGGCCTTCAGGATGAAGCTCTCTTTGAAAGAAAGCTGGTTGTCGAAGCTCAGCACTTTGTCGAGCACCACGAAGCGGAAGTCGCCGGGCAGGTTGCGCTTTTGCAGGGTGGCGTAGCGCGAGGTAATGTCAACTTCGCCCTGCCGGCCCATGTCTTCAAGCACGCGGCGAAACAACAGGTTGATACGCGGCTGGATGCGGAAGCCGAGCTGGAAATTGATTTTGTAAGCCACATCGGGCACTAGCGTTTCGAGGGTGTAGCGCATCCCGAAGGGCTCGTTCAACAGGCTGATGTTCAAGAACCAGTAGTGGTCGGCGCGCTTGGGCTTCTTGCGCAGGATGGAGTAGATGATGCGCGACTCAATCTGCTTGGCGTCCTTGCTGCGGGTGAGGTACACGAGGTTGGAGGCGTACTTGCTCACCGTTTCATCCTGGCTCAGCTCTTGCAGCATGGCGAGGTTGCCGCCCCAGGTGGTCATGTCGAGGTAGCGGTTCTTGATTTGGCGGCCCTTGTAGCCCACCCACATGCTGAGAATCAGCGCCCACTCGAAAATCAGGATGCCCAGACGGTTGAGCAGCTTGGTGATGTTGGCGATGAGGAAGGACAGCTCCACCGTCATGAATACTAACATGATAAGCCCCACTGCCGGCAGCGCCCAGTGCCGCACCCCGCGCAGGTACTGCGAAAGCAGGATGCTGGTCGTAATCATGGCCACGGTGATGGAGAAGCCGTAGGCCGCCTCCATGTTCGACGAGGTTTTAAACCACAGCTGCACGGCCACGCAGCCGGCCCACAGCATCCAGTTGATGCTGGGCACGTAGATCTGCCCGCGCTGGTCGGTGGGATAAGTAATGCGCACCTTGGGCCAGAAATTTAGGCTAACGGCTTCGGAGATAAGCGTGTACGACCCCGAAATAAGTGCCTGCGAGGCGATAATGGTCGCCATCGTGGCCAGCAAAATGAGCGGCAGCACGGCCCAGGTGGGCGCAATGAGGAAGAAGGGATTTTGGTCACCGCCCAGGGGTTTGCCCACAAACTGCATGGCCCAGGCCGCCTGCCCGAAGTAGTTGAGCACGAGCGCGCTTTTCACCAGAAGCCAGGATACGCGAATATTCTTCCGCCCGCAGTGGCCCAGGTCGGAGTACAGCGCCTCGGCCCCGGTAGTGCAGAGAAACACCGCGCCCAGCAGCCAGAAGCCCTTGGGGTACACCGTCAGCAACTTAATGGCGTAGAGCGGGTTAATTGCCGCCAGCACGCCGGGGTGGTGCAGCACCTGCACCAGGCCCAGCGTCCCAATGGTGAGGAACCACAGCAGCATAATCGGCCCGAACGACGCGCCCACCACCTTGGTTCCAAACTGCTGAAAGCCAAAGAGCAGCGTGATGATAATGACCACCACCGCGATGATGTAGGTCTCGGACAGGCTGGGGTCCAGAATTTTCAGCCCCTCAATGGCCGACGACACCGAGATGGGCGGCGTGATAATGCCATCGGCCAGCAGCGTGCCCGCCCCTATAATGGCCGGCCACAGCAGCCACTTGCCCCGCTTGCGCACCAGCGAGTAGAGCGAAAAAATGCCACCTTCCCCGTGGTTATCAGCCTCCAGCGTGAGCCAGATGTACTTGATGCTCGTCTGAAGCGTGAGCGTCCAGAACACCGCCGACACGCCGCCATACACCAGCAGCTCGCTAATGGGCCGGTCGCCGAGAATGGACTTGAAAACGTAGAGCGGCGACGTACCAATGTCGCCGAAGATGATACCCAGCGTCACGAGCAGCCCGGCGGCCGTGATGCTACGAGTATGAATGTTGGATTCGGAATGCGCTGCGGGAGCCATGAAAAATAAGTTGATTGTCAGTTTTTTGTGCAAATACTCGCTGAGCTTACGAGTAATTAAAAATGAAAAATGAAGAATTAAAAATTATATTTTTTCACTTGCTTAATTTTTAATTCTTCATTTTTCATTTTTAATTCAAACCTCTATCGCTAAGGCAGCTTTAGCCCAACTCATCCGCAATGGGAAGCGTGAAAAAGAAGGTGCTCCCGGCTCCCAGTGTGCTCTCGACGCCCAGTTGCCCGCCCTGCGAGGTGATGAATTCGCGGCCGATGCTCAGCCCCAGGCCGCTGCCGGTGCGGGGCGCGTCGCCCTCGCCGGCCAGCTGGGTAAAGCGGTGAAAAATGCGCTCCTGGTCTTCGGGGGCGATGCCGGGGCCGTGGTCTTGCACGGTTACGCGCACGGCGCGGCCATTGGGCGTGCGGGCGGCCGCGATGGCGATGGCGGCGCCTTCGGGCGAGTGGCGCACGGCGTTGGTGAGCAGATTGAGCAGCACCCACACCGTTTTCTCGCGGTCGGCGCGCACGGGCGGCAGGTCGGCCGGCAATTGCACATCTAGTTGCAAGTGCTTGGGCGCCAGCTGAAGCTGCACGGGGGCGGCAGCCTGGGCCACGAGCTCGGCCACGGGTACGGGCTGGGCATCGAGGGGCAGGGTTTCGCTTTCGAGGCGCGACACGTCGAGTAGGTTGCCGGTGAGGGCCAGCAACCGCTGATTTTCCTGCTTCACGCTGGCTAGGATTTCCTGCTGCTCGGCGGTGAGGGTGCCCACGCGGGGGTCTTGCAGCAGCTTGAGGTGGAAGTTGATGGACGAGAGCGGCGTGCGCAGCTCGTGGCTCACGGTGGCCAGGAAGTGCGACTTGGTCTGGTCGCGCCGTGCGAAGTCCGACACGTTGTGCAAGGCCAGGATGGTGCCCGCCAGCTCCAGGTGGCCCAGCGTGGGGCTGGGACTCAGCACGTCGTGCACTACCAATTGGTAATGAACATCTTCGCCCTGCTGCGCTACGGTGAAGGGCAGCGCCCCCGTGCGCCGGCCAGCCGGCCGCTGCGCGTAGGCCAACCACTGATGCAGCAGCGGCTGCTGCTCGGCCAGCTCCGGGGCCAGCCGGCCGATTACCTGGCGCTCGGGCAGGCCCAGCAGGTTGCAGGCTAGCGGGTTGGCTACTAATATCTGTCCATTTTCGTCGAGCAGTAAAATGCCTTCGTCGAGCGTTCGCACGATGCTGGCGGCACGGTTGCGCTCGGCCATGATGCCCGCCAGGTTGGTGTGGCGGAAGGTGTTGAGCTGCACCAGCAGACGATTGAAGCCCTCGGCCACGCGCCCAAATTCGTCGCGGCTCTCAACCGGAATGGTGGCGGCAAAATCGCCCTGCGTGGCGTGCGCGATGCTGGCCGACAGCTTGCGCAGCCCGCTCACGGCGGCCTCGGGCACGCTCAGCACCAGCGACAAGGCCAGCAGCAGGCCCACCACCGTGCAGAGAATGAGGTAGCGGCTCGCCACGGTAGCGGCGTGGGCAGCGGCGGCGTTCTTGCGCGTCAGGGCCTGCATATTAAGCTCTACCATACGGTGAGTCTGGCGGCGCAGTTGGGCCAGGTCGGCCGGGCTGGGCTGGGCGCGGTAGCGGGCCAGCGTCTGCGTCAGGCCATCGACGAGGGCGCGCTCGCCGCGCTCGGTCACGTTGCCCGCCTCGCGGGTCAGCTGCGCCTCAAACTGCGCCAGGCCCGCCGCCGAGGGCGCCGCCTCTACCTGGTCGAGGGCCTGCAACATGCCCTGCCCCAGCTGCACCGAATAAAAATTATCTTGCAGGATGGCCCGGGTGCTGTGCTCCAGCCGCTGCACCGTGTAGTAGGCATAGCTGCCGCCGCCGACCAGCAGCGCCAGCATGGCCAGCAGCCCGATAGTGATGGATGATTTGACACTCATAGCGCGAAAGTGCGGCTTGATGCCGAACGCTTCGTGCCAGGGGCTGCCAATGCTGCGCCAGGTTGGGCGGAAAGGATGCCTCTCCAACCTATCTAGTTGACTAATAAAGTCAACTAGCGGACAGTTTTCTTTTACTCTTAGTCTAAGCTGGTCCCTTCCGGGTCAAAATGACCCGGTGCCGGGTCAAAAAGGCCCTGTCTATTCGGCACCAATGCCAGTAACAATCGCCCCTCTCCCATCACTTTCTCCGTCTGTCATGCTGAGCCTGCGAAGCATCTTGTCCGGTTAGAACGACCTGTTGAAACGCGACAGGATGCTTCGCAGGCTCAGCATGACAGACGGGGAGGCTACTTCAGCATAAGGGTAAATTCAACCTAGGGCCTGTCGTTGCGAGCGTAGCGAAGCAATCGCACTCGAACGGTAGCTGAATAGGTGCGATTGCTTCGCTACGCTCGCAATGACGCAGAATCGACAAACTAGCAATGTGCCCGAAGCCCAAAACATCCTATCGAACTAAGCCATCCCATACTCTTGCAGCTTGCGGTACAGCGTTTTCACGCCAATTCCCAGCTGCCGGGCGGCCTCGGTCTTATTGCCCCCGACCTCGTGCAGCACCAGTTGAATCTGGCGCTTCTCCACGGCCCACAGGCTGCGGGTGCCGGCGGGCTCGTCGGCACCCGCCAGGGCCAGCGCCTGAAACTCGGGCGGCAGCGTGTCGGCGGTTAGCTCCTCCTCGTCGGCCAAGATGACGGCGCGCTCCAGCACGTTCTTGAGCTCGCGCACGTTGCCACGCCAGTCGTAAGCCCGCAGCAGGCGGGCAAACTCGGCACTCATGCCGCGCAGGCGCTTGCGCAGCTTGGCGGCGTAAAAGCGCAGGAAATATTCGGCCAGCGGCTCAATGTCCTCGCGGCGGGCGTTGAGCGGCGGCACGGGCACCACAAACACCGAGAGACGGTAGTACAAATCGGCCCGGAAGTGGCCCGCATCGGCCTCGGCACGCAGGTTGCGGTTGGTGGCGGCCACCAACCGCACGTTGGCCCGGGCGGGCTTGGAGTCGCCGAGCTTGTAGTACTCCTGGGTTTCGAGCACGCGCAGCAGCTTGGCTTGCAGGCCACTATCGAGCTCCCCGATTTCGTCCAGGAAGAGCGTACCGCCGTTGGCTTCTTCGAACAAGCCCTTTTTGTCGGTCATCGCCCCGGTAAAGGCTCCCTTACGGTAGCCAAACAGCTCACTTTCTAATAAATCCTTCGGAAAGGCGCTGCAATTGACCGCCACGAAGGGCTTGCTGCGGCGCGGGCTGGCCTGGTGAATGGCCTGGGCAAACAGCTCCTTGCCGCTGCCGGTGGGGCCTTCGAGCAGCACGGCGGCCTCGGTGGGGGCCACGCGCTCGGCCAGGCTTTTGGCCCGTTGCAACGCGGGTGAGGTGCCAATCATGGAGGCGAAGCTGTGCTGGCTGCCCACCTGCTTTTCCAGCTCGGCCACGCGGTGCTGGAGGCGGGCTTTTTCGGCGGCCCGCGCCACCAGCACGAGCAGTTGGTCGTCGGAGTCGCCCTTGGTGAGGTAGTCGAACGCCCCCTCCTTCATGGCGCGCACGCCGTCGGCAATGGTGCCGTAGGCGGTGAGTAGAATGACTTCGGCCAGCGGGGCCAGGGCGCGCAACCGGGGCAGCAACGCCACGCCGTGGGCATCGGGCAGCTTCACGTCGCAGAGCACCACCAGTATCTCGGCGGCGTGCTGGCGCAGCAGGTCGAGGCCGCTGCGGGCGTCGGCCGCCTGCCACACGGTGTAGCCCTCAAATTCGAGCACCCGCGCCACTACCCGGCGCAGGCTGGCCTCGTCGTCGATGAGCAAAATAGTGCCTTCGGGCATTAGAAGCGGGCAAGGGTAAAGCCTGTAAAAATAAGGTTAGTGCGTAGTAATCGGCGCGCATTGATGAGCTGTAAGTGACTTCGGCACGCCGAGCAACAATAATTTAATTCTCCCGCAAACTGCCGCCACGGGCGCGCTGGCCCCAAGCCCGGCCATTAGTCCGTGATTTGCCGGAATTATTCACCCGCTTTTTCTTGTTCATGTGCATGAAATCTAGTAGCTTGCGCACCACTAGTTTTCGCCTACCGTATATGGACCAAAAAGTGCTTGTACTAAATGGCGACTACACCGCCATTACCTTATGCAGCGTGCAAAAGGCTTTCGTTTTACTCTTTTTAGATAAGGCTGAAATGGTGGCAAAGTCGGAGCACGGGACGCTCCGCACGATTTCGCAGGCGTTTCCCAAGCCCAGCATCATCCGGCTGGCGCGCTACGTGCGGGTGCCCTACAAGGGCATTGCCCTCAGCCGTCACAACATCTTCAAGCGCGACCAGTACGAGTGCCAGTACTGCGGCTCGGGCAAAAACCTGACCCTCGACCACGTGATGCCCCGCTCGCGCGGCGGCGACTCGGGCTGGACCAACCTCGTGGCCGCCTGCTCGCGCTGCAACCACGCCAAGGGCCAGCGCACGCCCGCCGAGGCCAATATGCCGCTGCGCACCCAGCCCAAAAAGCCCACGCTGGCGGGCTTCCTCAAGCTCTCGGCCGGCACCCTCGACCAAAACTGGCACGCCTACCTGAGCTAGCCAGTTGACGCGCCTTGCTTGATGCAACACTAGGCTCCGGCTTGGTGATGCGCCCGGCGAGTGTGCCCTGCCGCGTCACCAAGCCGGAGCTTGGTGTTACAATAAAAAAAAGCGCCCGACCTGACTGGCCGGGCGCTTTTCTATTTATCAGAATTACTGGCTACCTAGTACGTCTGCTCCTCGGCCGGGCCAGCGGGGTAGGTCTCGCTGTCCGAATACTCGTCCGACACGGGGCGGCCGCTCGCGAAGGTCAGCAGGTCGCGGTTGAGGCGGTCAGCGGCGGTTACGTTGAGGCCGTGGGCCTCACCCTCGTACACCACCAGCTGGGCCCCGGGCACCAGCTCCACGGCGCGCTTGGCGCTGTTGTCGAGGGGCACGGTTTTGTCTTCGTCGCCGTGAATGAACAGCGCCGGCACTTTAATACCTTTTAAATCCTGGCGGAAATCGGTGGCGCTGAAGGCTTTTACGCACTCGCTGGTCGAGCGCGGGGTGGCTTGCAGGGCAATGCTCTGGCTCCAGGTGAGAGTGGCATCGCTTACCGGGTGGCTCAGTACGCCCACGCCGTAGAAGCCTTTGCTGAACGTGGCCAGGAAGTCCGGGCGGTCTTTGCCGAGGCCTTTCAGCATGTCGTCGAACGTCGATTTATCGACGCCATCGGGGTTGTCTTCGGTCTTCAGCAGGTAGGGCGTTACGGCGCTCACGAAGACTACCCGGCTCACGCGGGCACCTTGGTGGCGGCTCATGTAGCGGGCTACTTCGCCACCGCCCATCGAGAAGCCCACGAGGGTTACGTTTTGCAGGTCCAGCTCGTCGAGTACGGCTTTCAGGTCGTCGGCCAGGGTATCGTAGTTGTAGCCATCCCAGGGCTTCGACGACTTGCCGAAGCCGCGGCGGTCGTAGGCCACCACGCGCACGCCGTGCAGGGGCAGCTCGGCCAGCTGATATTCCCACGATTGGTGGTCGAGGGGCCAGCCGTGAATGAGCACCACGGGGTTGCCCTGGCCGTAGTCCACGTAATTAATTTCGACGGGTTTGCCGGCAGCGTCGCTACCTACTTTGATGAGATTCATAAAAACGGAAAAGGAAATGAAAAGAAACCTGGGCCGGATTTACGCAAGGCTCAGCCACAAGGATGATGAATGCCCTAATTTTTTCCGTTAATTATTCTAGCGGTAACACCGGGCAGAACGGCGGGGCTGGCACGCTTGCTGCTCAGGGCCAACCCCGTGGCGTTGGAGCCCGTTTTGCCTATATGAAGTATTTGCCGTACGCCCTGCTGGGGTTGGTGGGCCTGGCGGCCTGCAACTCGCCCTCCTCTTCTACCACCACCGCCGCTAAGTCCGGCGTAGCCACGGCCCCGGCGGCTAAGGATGTCAACTCGCCTGGTACTGCTTACCACGTATACCGGGCGCTGCTGCCAGGCCAGGCCGACAGCATTACGCTGCACTTGGTGGCGGCCCCGCGCAGCTTCGACTTTACGAGCGGCACCGGGCATTTTGGTAGCTATTACGGCTCCGACGGCCACCCCTACACCTTACAAGGTCAGCCCAGCCTGGCCCCCGACAGCGTGGTGCTGTTTGAAACTAGCCCCGAAAAAGCCGTGGCGCTCGACGGCCCGACCCTGTACTGGCGCCTGCGCCGGCAGCCGGGGCGCGGCGACCTCGTGGGCACGGTCGATGGGCAGCCCACCCGGCTGCGCCTGGTGCCGCCCCGGGCCGGGGAGCTCACGTTTGTAGTGCGCTACTTCGCCGACTCGACCGCCGCCTACCCACAGGATCCTAAATCGCCCAAGGGCCACATCAGCCTCCAGGCCCTGCTACCCGTGGGCGGCGATGGGGCGCGGCGCCAGACCTTGAAAGACAACCTCCTGACCGACCTGCGCGGCGACACGCTCGACGGCCTGCCGCCCATCACCCTCTCGGCTCTGTACAAAGAGCAGCGCCAGCAGTTTTTCGAAGACTACCGCGCCGATGCCGCCGATAGTCGCCTGGCCCCGGCCGATACGGCGGGCGTTGGCCCCTACGCCCCCGGCCTCAGCTACGAAGACCAGCTGGCCACCTACGTGCTCTATCGTCAGGCCGACTTGCTGAGCCTGGAGTTTTTTCACTACAATTACAGCGGCGGCGCGCATGGCAATTATAGCAGCACCGGGGCTAGCTACGACCTGCGCACCGGCCGCCGCCTGCGCTACGCCGATATTTTTCAGCCCGCCGCTACCCAGCAACTACCCGCCCTGCTGGGCGAGGCCGTGCGCCCGCTCGTGGGCCTGGCGGCCGGCGAGCCATTAGATAAGCAGTTGTTCGTAAAGCAGATGCCCGTTACTCGCAACGTGTACCTCACGGCGGGCGGGGCCGTCTTTATTTATCAGCCCTACGAAATCGCGTCTTACGCGCAGGGTGAGGTGCGGGTATTTTTGCCGCTGGCCGCCCTGCGCCCGCTGCTGCGCCCCGGCCTGCCGCTGCCCGAAGCTAGTGGCGTAGCCAGCCGCTAGGCCGGGCCGCGCCCCGTACTTTGCGCGGCGGGCGGTGGGCTTTTCCTACCGCCCACCCGCGCATGAGTTCCGATAATCCCCGCCTCGCCGAAGCCTTCCGCCTGTTCGACGCCGCCAACGCCGAAGACCCTAACCTGGAGCCCGATGCCACCGGCCGGCCCGTACCTAAGGAAGTGCTCTACGCCCAGCGCATGACGGCCTGCCTGGCCCGGGTGGCCCCCGACGCGCCCGAGGCCGTGCAGCTTGCCGCCCGCTGCCAGCACATTCGCCGCTGGGCCATTCCGCGGGCCGACTTCCCCATGACTCGCCCCGGCTACCACCAATGGCGCAATGCCCTCAAGAAGTATCACGCCGAGCTGGCCGGGCAACTGCTGGCCCAGGCCGGCTACGATCTGGTGCTGATAACCCGCGTGCAGGAGCTCGTGCAAAAGCTGCGCCTCAAAGACGACCCCGAGGTGCAGCTGCTGGAAGACGTTATCTGCCTGGTTTTCCTGGAGTATTATTTCCTGCCCTTCGCCGCGCAGCACCCCGAAGCAAAGGTGATTGAGATTGTGCAGAAAACCTGGCCCAAGATGACGGAGCGCGGCCACGCGCTAGCCTTGCAATTGCCATTCGCCCTGGAGGCGCGGGCCTTGATAGCAAAGGCGTTGGCTTAAGCGCTCGACTAACAACTACTTAGCCAGCAAATTTTTAGCAGCTTCGGCAATAAAGGCGGTCACCTTGTGGGGCTGCGAGAGCATGGGCACGTGGCTGGTCGACAAGACGAGCGTGGTGGCTTTAATCTTTTGGGCCATGGCCTGCTCTAGAATCGGGCTAATCAGGTGGTCGTTGGCAGCCACGATGTACCACGTGGGCTTGGTTTTCCAGGCCACGGCGGATATTTTTTCATCAAAGGCTGCGGCGGCTATCGGCTGCTGAGTGGCGGCCAGCACCGTGCGCTCGGTGGGCGTAAGGTCCGGGGCAAAGTCTTCGTTGATACCCGGCGGCGTCAGGCTGAGAAAACCGGCGTCGGCCCTGATTTTTTGCAGGCCGGGCGTGGGCGCGTTTTTGGTAAGCTCGCCCAGGCTTTGGTTGGGGTCGGGAGCGAAGGCGGCCACGTACACCAGGCCCGCCACTTTGGCGTCGTTGCCGGCCTCGGAGATGACCATGCCGCCCCAGGCGTGGCCCACCAGCAGCACGGGGCCTTCTTGCTGGGCCAGCACGCGCTTGGTGGCAGCCACGTCGGCGGCCAGTGAGGTGAGCGGATTTTGCACGGCCGTTACGTGGTAGCCCTTAGCTTCGAGCAGCGGAATAACCTTGGCCCAGCTGGAGCCGTCGGCAAAGGCGCCGTGTACCAGTACGATATTCTTAACGCCTTGCGGGGCTGCCTGGGCAGCCGCGGTTTGCGAACCAGCACAGGCCAGCAGAGCGCCGACGAAGGCGCCGGGAAGGGAGCGGACGAGCATGATGAAAAGAAGCAAGGAGCCAGCCGTAAAACCCGCGTCAAATAAGCTGGCAGCGGGAAGCTAAAACAAGCTTTCAATCGCCTGGTGAGAAGCGCCAGTATTACCAACTGCTCAGGGCGTAAGATTGCTACCGGCTCACGAAACGGACACCGGGGGAACCGTTAGGAAATTGGCTTCAGCAAACCCCTTTTTGGTGAGGACGACGCGCTGCGACTTATGAAAGCGGCCGGCCTGGAATAGCCGCCGCCATCTGGTCCAGGAGTTGGTTGAGTTGCTGGGCCTGTTCCAGCGGCACTACCTGCATCACAGCGTCCAGCTCCTGCATCTTCTCGTCTAGCTGACGCAGTAGCTCCAGGCCCTGCGGCGAGATTACGACATCGACCAGGCGCTTGTCGGCCCGGGAAGGTGCTTTCGTCACTAATTGCTTGAGGGCAAGGCGGTCTACCAGGCGCGAGGCATCGCTCATCTTGCTATCCACCATCCGCTCCCGAATTTCCTGGGTGCTGATTGGCTGGCCCTTCTGGCCGCGCAGAATGCGCAGAATATTGAACTGTGGCTGCGTAATACCGAAGGGCTCTAGCATGCGCGTAACCTCGGCCCGCAGCCAGCCCGAAACGCGCAGCAAATTAGTGCGCAAATGGTGCCATTCACTGGAATAAACAGGAGGCATAAGTCAAAAAACCTGCATAATGAAAGAGGCGTACCGGTTGCCGCCCGCCTGGAATTACGCAAAGAAGGCACCCAGAGCGCAAACCAACGGCGGAAGCTCTACCAACTCAACGAGCGGTGCCCGCCTATCAGCTTCAACGCAAAGGCACCGCCGGGCAGTTTGCCCGGCGGTGCCTCGTTGGCAACTCGTAGGTTAGGCAGCTACGGCGCTCAGCGCCGGTGCGGCCGGGAAATCGACCGGAATGTGAGTAATGTTGTGCAGGTAGTTGGTCAGGGTCTTATCCGCTACCAGCGCTACGAGGTCGACCAGCGCTTGTTCGGTGTAGCCCTGGGCAAAGAAATTTTCCAGCAATTGGGGTTCAGGACGGCCGTGGGTGGCCGTGATGCCGGCGGCTAGCTGCGTAATGGCCCGCAACTTGGCATCGGCCGGGGTGCCCGCCCGCAGGTCGAGCGTATCGGCTTCCGTAAAGCCGTTCATTTTGGCCAGCATCGTGTGGGCGGCCAGGCAATAGTCACAGCCATTTACCTGCGATACGGCCAAAAATACCGCCTCGCGCTCCTTGGCCGAAAAGCTGCCTTTGGCCTGCGCCTGCTGAAACGCCAGGTAAGAAGTCAGGGCATTCTCGGAGTAGCCAACGGTGGCATACAGATTGGGCACCATGCCCATGGCCGATTTCATGTGATCGAAAACACCTTGCACGGCGGGCGAAACTTGCTCCCGGGTAGGGACTTGAAACGTTTTCATGGGGGTTGAACAGGGGGTTGGAGTGGTTAACACTGCAAAGGTAGCCCTTTCAATGTTATAAACTTCAATGTTACAAACATTATTTTGAAAGCTTGTTTTCCTCGCGAGCTACTTATTTCGCCTTGACTACTGACTACCAGTTGGTAATGCCGTAAAATCTAAAGAACTCGCCCCTGAGCTTCGCTGGCCAGGCAGGGATGTGGCCAGCGAAGCTGACGGCTTAGTGCGCGGCCAGCAATCGGCTCATCCGCCGCCCCGTACCAGATTCGGATAATCCGTAATCAGCCCATCGACCTGCTGCTGGGTTAGACGCTCGGCCTCGGCGACGGTATTCACCGTCCAGGGAATGACCAGGAGGTGGCGCTGGTGGCAGGCCTGTACCATTTCCAGGCTTACGAGCTTGTACTGGGGGCTGTAGATGGTGGGGAGAAAGCTCAGGCGGCGCAGATTGGCCTCCAGGCCGTCGGGGTTATCGACCAGCAGCGCGGTGCGCAGCCGGGGCCGGGTGCGGTGCACTACTTCGAGCGTACGCGGGTCGAACGACTGAATGATGACCCGGTCCTGGACGCCCTTGGCCATGATAACCGCCAGCAGGAGCTGCACGAATTCGGCCGGAGCCGGGTGGAGCGTGCCATCGCCGGCCGGCGAGGTTTTCGTTTCGATGTTGTAGTACGGGGCCGGCCGGTGGTGGCGCTGCGCGTAGGCCTCGGCCGAGTCGATGACTTCGGCCAGCAGCGGCTTGTAGGTGCGCAGGGCCTGCTGCTGCGGAAATTTCGGATTGCCGTGGCCGCCCACGTCGTAGCGCCGGATTTCGGCGTAGGGCAGGCCGTAGAGCTTCAGGCTTTTTTCTTCGGCTTTGGCAATCGGCTGGCCGTCGGGCCGATACACAAAGTCGGCGTTTAGAAATGGGTCGTGCGAGAGCAGCACCTGCTTGTCCTGGCTGATGGCAACGTCCATTTCCAGGGTCGGCACGCCCAGGGCCAGCGCGTGCCGCATGGCCGGGATGGTATTCTCGGGCCGCAGGCCCCGGCCGCCGCGGTGCGCTTGCAAATCGAAAGTCCGCGGCGACTGAGCGAAGGCCGGGAGACTAGTCCCCAGCCACCATAAGGCACCGGCCAATAAATACTTAGCCATTCTCTAAACCGTGAGGGTATTGCTGTAAACCTGACCGAAGCGGTCCGTCACTTCAATACGGATTTCCCGGGCGCTGGCCGAGGGGCGGGCAAAAAACAGGTGGTCGGTCAGGGTGGGGTCGACCCATTTGTGCTTGGCGGGCAGCTTGTCGCCGGCCTGCAGCTGCACGGCCAGCGGATCGAGGCCGATTTGCTGGCGCATCTCGCCCTGGCGCACGCCGTTCTCAAACCAGACGACTTTCCACTGCGGATCCCAGTTCCAGACGTTGGCCACGATATCGTCGGGGTGGTCGGCGGCGGCCCCCTTGGGGTAAGTGCGGAACTGGTGCTGGCGGTCGTAGCCCACCGACTTGTAGAACCATTTGACGTCGGGGCCGCTCACCTCGTACACGCCGTAGCCGCTGGGCGCGCCATCGGTGCAGATGGGGCCGGTCCACCAGGCACCGCACACGGCACCGTGAGTGTGCTCGATGGTGTTTTCGTGGAAGGTCTTCTCGCAAATGTGGGTATGGCCCGACATGATGTGCGCCGTGTAGGGCTTCAGAATGCGGTAGAGCTCGGCCCGGTTCGAGACCACGCCGCCCAGCGACTCTTCCTTGAGGTTATTGCGGCGCTGGTCGCCACTGTTCACCGGAATGTGCAGCGCCACTACCACCGTCGTGCCCGGCTTCACGTGGCTCAAATCCTGCTCCAGCCACTGGAGCTGCTTCTCGGTGAGGTAGCCGATGTACTTTTTGGGCGGGCCGATGAAGAAGACGTTATCCAGCACCACGTAGTGAATTTCTCCGCGGTTGAAGGAGTAGTACGTCGGCCCAAAGTGGCTTTTGAACGTCGCCGACGCGCCTTCGTCGGTGCGGGCAGTCAGGTCCATATCGTGGTTGCCAGCTACTTGAAAGAAGGGCACCCCGCTGATTTCCACGGCCTTTTTATAGTCCTCAAACAAGTCAAACTTATCCCACACCAAGTCGCCGCAGCCGATGGCAAAGGTGTTGGCGTCGTACTGCGCGGCCAGTTGTTTGAGGTCGGGGGCCGACGAAGTCAGCAGCTCGCGGCAGTCCTTTTTATTAATCATCTGCGGGTCGGCCCACACCATGAAAGTGTGCTTGGCATCATCGCCGGCCAGCTTTTGCAGGGCAAAGTCGGCGGTGAGCTTGGTGACGCCCGGCTTGATGGGCTGGTAAAACTGGGCAATGCCTTTCGTATGCGGAAAGGCGTAGCCGCGCGGCACCGAGATGTACACAAACTCGGCCGTGGCATTGCTTTCCAGCGTGTACTTGCCGGCCTTGTCGGTGAGCACGACGTTGTAGCCATCGGTCACGGCCACGCCCGGCAGGCCGGTGCCGCCCTGGTGTACCTTGCCCTTGATAGTGAGTGGCGTCAGGTCGAGCTTGTGCCCGGTGGACGGGGCCGGGTCGGCTTCGGCGGCGAGCGTAGCGGGGGCCAGCGGCAGGCTAAGGCCCGCCCCCACGAGGCCCAGGCTTTGCAAAAATTTGCGGCGGAACATAGGAAAGGAGGAGTTGCGCGGACTTGCCGTCCGCGAAAGGGAGTAGTGAGTAGTTGGTGCTGGGGAGGATATCCGGTCCCTTTCAGGCACTGTGCATGCGACGCACGCGGACTACAAAGTCCGCGCAACTTGTTAATTCTCGTAAATGGCGATATCGTCGAGCCCCAGGCGACCATTGAGCACGGTGGGCGGGTTGCTCGGTCCCAGGCCCAGCTTATTGATGCGGAAGCGTACCGGCCCGCTGATGTTCATCAGGAAGGTGATGGTACGCTGGAAGTTGCCGGCGTCGGTGACGGTGGTGCCGGTCTGCTGCCAGGTGGCACCCTGGTCCTGCGAATACTCCAGCTTCCACGAGCTGGCCGCGTCGGTGTAGTAGGCCCCGTAGAGCAGCGTGACCTTGGTCGCGCCGTTGGGTAGGTCAAATTTCATCTCGACCGTGGCCGACTCGGTGAGGCCCTGCTGCATGCGAATGCCCTGGGTGCCGGTGTAGCGGTCGCGGCCCGAGGTGTTGCCCAGGATGCTCTGGTACAGCTTCCAGGGGCCGGTGCCGAAGGTTACCGTGTTGTCGGGCACGGCGACCGTGTTCATATTGTAGCTGCCCTTGGTGGCCTGCGGCACGGCCTCGAAGCTTTCCGGAAACTTGGCGTAGATGGGGCCGCTGGGGTCGAGGGCATCAGCGGCGGTGCGCAGCCACAGCTGCGGGGCCACGGTCTGGGTCGCGGCATCGAGCCCCCCCACCGCAATGCCGACGAAGGTAGCGCTGGCTGGCACGCGCCGGGCGGCGAAGGCGGCCGTGGGCTCGGTATGCAACGTCAGGCGGTTGCCCGCGCCGTCGGCCAGGGTCTTATCACCGGCGTAAGTCTCGCCCGACACGGGCAGCGGCGTGAGCCCGCTACCCGTAATGCGCACCAACGTACTCTCGTAGGCTTCGAAGCTGGCAGTCAGCGTACTCACGTTGATGTCGCGGGTGGTCACGGCGTTGCGGCTGCTGATTTTCCGCACGCGGTCGGGCGCGATGCCTTCCAGGCGCAGCGAGCCCGCCCGGCGGGCCAGGGTAGCCCCTTTGATATCGACTACCACCGAGTCGCCCACCGCGAAGGTCGCGGCGGGGCCACTCAGCGGAATGAGAATGCCGCGCACCACGCCGCGCCGCGTGCTTTGCACCACGAGGCTGGTGGTGCCCCCGGGCACGTTGCCGCCCGCGGCATCCGACACCACGAGGCCGGTAACCTGGTGCGCGCCCGAGAGCTGAGCCGCTTCCAGCACCACGTCGGTACCCTGGTAGAGGCGGCGCACGTCTTCGAGCGAAATGAGCGGGCTGGGAGCCCCAGCGGCGTAATCGGGGTCTTTTTCCAGGCAGCCAGTAGCGGCCAGGGCCGTGGCGGCCCAGCATAGCCCGACGAAAAGCTTATTGTTCATTGACTTGCGAGAAAGAAAAAGTACGGTACGGCCTTATTGCTGCCACCATACTTTAGTGTTGATGTCATCCGGCCCCTGGTCGGCCACGGCGGCCTGGTAGTTCACCTGGTTGAGCGACTGCACGTAGACCGGGTAGTTGAGGCGGGCTGGCATCTGGCGATTGTTGCGCAGGCCGGGGCCCAGCGGCAGCACCGGGTGGCCGGTGCGGCGGTACTCAAACCACTGCTGAAAGTCGGTAAAAAACAGCGCGTAGTATTTCTGCACGTGAATCTGGTCGAGGCGCTTGGCCTCGGGGCTGGTGGGGCTCCACTGCACGTCGGCATTGGTCAGGAAGCCGCTGGGCACGGGCAGGCCCCAGAGCGTGATGCCGTTGGTGGCGCCGGTTTCGTAGTAAGCTTTGGCGTCGCCGCTGATCCAGCCGCGCAGGGCGGCCTCGGCCAGGTTGAGCTGCACTTCGGGGTAGTTGAGAATATTACCCAGCAGCGGCTCGGTCATGAGGGCCGTGGGGTAGGTCGATTTGGCGGCCGGAATCTGGGCCGGCAGGTAGCCGCTGGGAATACCCTCGTAGGTGCCGTTGGAAAGCGTAGCCCATTTGGCCAGGCGCGGGTCGTTCCACTCCAGTAGGTTGTTGATGAAAAACTCGCTCATCGAGCTGAACGCCGTGAAGTCGGCCGTGCGATAAGTCTGGAAGGGCGACTGGTAGGGCGCCGTGCCCGTCCAGCGCAGGATGGCCGATTCCGAGTTGTTGGCGATGAGCGGGTAGCTGCCGGGGTTGGTATTTACCATGTCGCGCAGCTTGGCCTGCGGGCTCAGGCCGTTGGCCACGGCGTCGGTGCGGTTGGATACGCGCAGCAACAGGCGCAGGTAGAGCGAGTTGCCAAACTTGCGCCACTTCAGCGCGTTGCCCTGAAACAAGGGGTCGAGCTGGGCTTGGTCGGCACTCAGGTTGACGTTGGTTTTCAGCAGTTCGTTGGCTTCTTCGAGCTTGATAAACAAGTCGCGGTAGATATCCTCCTGGCGGTCAAACTTAGGCAGCAGTACCCCGGCGCGGCCCTGAATGGCTTCCGAGTACGGCACGTCGCCGAAGGTGTCGGTGAGCAGCGAAAACGTCCAGACCTCGCAGATGCGGGCGATGGCCATAAACGTGTTGCTCTTGAGCGCGGCGGCGCTGGCGTACATGTCGCGGAAATCGGTCAGCTGGGTGTACCAGGCATTCCACATGTAGTCGGCCTCCGCCGAGCGGATGACGTAGCGGTGAAACTCGTCGTTATCGACCCGCGACACGTGCACCTGCATCAGCTCGTTGGTAATGCGGAAGGCGCGGTCCATGTTGCGCTTCACCAGGTCGGTGAGGGCGGGGGCCAGCAGCGCTTCCGGCACCACATTGGGGTTTTGGTTGGGGTTGATGTTGAGCTCCTCGAAGCCTTTGGTGCAGGCCGAGAAGGTGGTAATGCTAGCGGCGGCGAGAAGGAAGTAGGCGAGTAGCTTTTTCACGAGATAACTTCTTGATAAATAATAATATCGAGGACAACAAGACTAAATCCCCACCGTCAGGTTCAGCCCCACCGTGCGGGTGCTCGGGAACTGCCCCAGCTCGAAGCCCAGGTCGATGGAGCCGTTGTTGAGGGTACCGAATTCGGGGTCGAAAGCGGGCCAGTTGCTGATAATGAGCAGGTCGCGGCCGTACACGCCCAGCGAGGCCTGCGTGAGCCGAAGCTTGCGCAGCAGGCCCGTAGGCAGCGCGTAGTCGAGGCGCATTTCGCGCAGCTTGATGAAGTCGGTGCGGAAGAGGTTAGCTTCCACGTTGTCGCGGCCGTAGTGAGCGTTGTAGTAGGTCACGATATTGTCGGCTACCACGTCGTTGGGCCGGAAGGTGCCGTCGCTGTTGCGAATCACCCCCTGGCCGATAATACCGTTGTAGCGGCCGGGCAGCGTGATGGTGGTTTTGCCCCCCTCGGCCAGCGAGGCATTGGTGAGCGAATACGCCTTGGCCCCGAATTGCCCGTCGAACAAGACGCTCAGCCGCAGCCGCTTGTAACTAAACTCGGTGCCGGCGCTGGCCTTCCACTGCGGCAGAGCGTTGGCGAGGTACTTGCTGGCGTCGCCCAGCACGGGGTAGCCGTTTTCGTAGATAATCTGCCCATCGGGGGCACGCTCGTAGCCCCGGCCGTAGATGGCACCCATGCTGCCGCCGGGCCGGGCCTCCACCGTACCCCGGCCGCCGGGGCCGCGCTGGAGCTGGTAGGTGAGCAGGCTATCGGCCAGCTCCACCACTTGGTTGCGGTTGGCGGTGAAGGTGCCGTACACGCGCCAGCCCAGGCCCTGCGGTGGGGCCAGCACCGTGGCGTTGGCCTGAATTTCCAAGCCCTGGTTGCGCACGAGGCCGGCGTTGATTACCACCTCGTTGTAGCCCGCCGAGCGGTCGATGGGCGCGCTCAGAATCTGGTTAGAGGTATTATTGCGGTACACCGTCACGTCGAGCCCGAGGCGGTTGCGCAGAAAGCGCAGGTCCGCGCCCAGCTCCAGGCTCTCGGTGCTGCGCGGCTTCAGGCCGGCGTTGGCGATGGAGGTGGGGTTGGACAAGCCCGAGGGGTAGCCCGTGGCCACGGCGTAGGTATAGGCCGTGAGGTAGGGCGTGGTGCCGCCGCTGCCCACCCGCGCCCACGAGGCCCGCAGCTTGGCAAACGACACGATTTCGGGCAGCGGCACGAGGTCCGACACGATGGTGCTCAGGCTGGCCGAGGGGTAAAAGGGTACCCGCGAGGCCGCCGTCGAAGTGGCCGTAGCCAGGGTGCTGGTCCAATCCTGGCGGCCCGTCAGGTCGAGGTACAGCAGCTTGCGGTACGCCACCGTAGCCAGCCCGTAGAAGCTATTGACCGCAAAATCGGCCCGGTAAGGAAGCGCCACGGGCAGGTCGCGGCTGTTGGCAAAGGTGAATACCTGCGGGTAGAGCAGGCGCTCGGCGCGCAGCTCGTTTTTGTCGTAGCGGTTGCGCAGGCTGCTGCCGCCCGCCGAGGCGCTAACGTCGAACTGCCCGAACGTGTGGGCGTACTGCAACAGAAAATCGTGGTTGGTTTCCTGCGAGAAAATGCTCTGCGTCCGAAACATCCCGTCCTTGTACCGCTCGGTGTCCTTGGGGCGCTGCTGCGAGCGTGCCTCGTACGAGTAGTCCAGGGCCGAGCGCAGCATCAGGTTCCAGTCCTTGCCAAACTTGTAATTCACCTGCACGTTGCCGGTGAGCGAGTTGCGATTCGACTTGTTTAGCATCTCATTGGCAATTAGATAGGGATTATCTACCAAACTGCTGAAAGGGTAGCGCTGCGTCACGCCCACCGCGCCGGGGGCCCAGTAGTCTTTAAGCCAGTCGAGGTTGCCGTTGGGCACCTGCAAAATGGCCCAGTACATAATCGTCTGGTTGTTGTAGCCGGTCGAGGGCAGGTTGTCGCTGGCCCGGTTGGTGTAGTTCACTTTGGCCGACACCTGGAGCCTGTCGGTGACCTTGTGGCTGGCCGACAGGGCCACCGTATTGCGGTCGTAGCCGGTGTTGGGAATAATCCAGGTATTCTGTAAGTTGGTGAGCGACAGGCGTACGGCCGTGCGGTCGGTCGCCCCGTCGATGGCAATGGTGTTGGTAAACGTCTTGCCGGTCTGGAAGAAGTCCTTGCGGTTGTTGGGGTAGGCCACCCAGGGCGTACGCTCGGTGCCCGCCGCGTTGGTGGCGGGGTCGTACTGAAAATAGGACTGCCCGTTGAACTTCGGCCCCCAGGCCGAGCTGGTGCTGCGCGTGCTGGGGCCATCGGCCGAGGCGCCATAGGAATAGTAGTTCTCGCCCGCCGAGCCCTGGCCGTATTCGTACTGGTAATCGGGCCAGCGCGAAATCGACTCGAAGGCCGAATTCGAGTTGAAGGTAACGCCGATGCCCTTGGGCCGGGCCTTGCCCGATTTGGTGGTGATGATGACCGCGCCGTTGCCGCCGCGCGCGCCGTAGAGGGCCGTGGCACCAGGGCCTTTGAGCACCGTCACCGACTCGATGTCTTCGGGGTTGATATCGTTGAGGCTGGTGCCGAAATCGACCGGCGACTCGCTCTGCAAGTAGGCGGTGCTGCCGTTGCCGGTGGCGCGGTTGCTGCCGCCCAGCACCACACCGTCCACCACGATGAGGGCGTCGTTGTCGCCGGCCAGCGAGCTTTCGCCCCGCAGCACAATGCGGTTGGAGCCCGCTGGCCCGCCGCCCGAGCGAATCAGGTTTAGCCCCGCCACCTTACCCGACAGGGCGTCGGTCCAGTTGTTGGACTTGGCTTCGGTAAGCTGCTCGGTGGAAACTTTCGCATTGGCGTAGCCCAGCTCCCGCTCCTCGCGCTTGATACCCAGCGAGGTAACCACCACTTCGTCGAGACTGGTCGCGTCCTCGCGCAACGTTACGTCATAGGTGGTTTTCTCGCCTACCGTTAATTGTTCGGCCACGTAGCCGATAAAGCTAAAAATCAGCGTGCTGCCCGCGGGTACGCTCAGCTGATAGCTACCATCGTTGGTAGTAGTAGTGCCCAGCGGACTATCCTTCACCCGGATGGAAACGCCGGGCAGGGCCGCGCCCTGGGCATCCACCACGCGGCCCTTCACCGGCACGTCGGCCCTGGCCGCCACCGCCTTCACCAGAATGCGCTTGTCCTGCACCGTAAACTGCACGCCGGCCTGCGCCGCTACCAGTTGCAATACCACCTGTAAGGTGCTGTGCGGGGCATCCACGCTAATGCGCCGGCCCAGCCGGTTGGCCTGGTCCACGTACAAAAAGCGGTAGCCGGTTTGCTGCTCGATGCTGGCCAGTACCTCGGCCAGCGGCTGCTGCCGCACGGTGAGGGCGCAGGGCACCACGGTGGGCTCTTGCTTGGCGGCCAGCGAGTTGGCCAGGGCGACCGGGGCCGGGCTCAGCGTGGCCAGCCCCAGGCTTACGAGCGCGCTTTGCCAGCCCCGTCCCAAGTGGGGGTATCTCGGTTTTTTCATAACAATCACGCCGGGGCGTACTTCGGTAGGTAGGGTTTACAGTCTTTCTTCACTGCGCCGGCCGCTTAGCGGGGTCGGCACTCATCCTGATAGGGCGGGTTATTTCGCCGTAATCAGCTGTTTTACAAACACTAATCACTTCCTGCCCCGGCCGGTAGCTGGCTGAGGTAAATGGTTTGCCCCTCCTGCCGGTAGCTGAGGTGGCCGGCCAGGCGCAGGGCGGCCAGCACTGCCGGCAGGGGCTCGTTGTCGAAGGTGGCCCAGAGGCGCACGTCGGCGGTGGCGGGGTCGGCAAACACCAGTTTCACCCCGTAGCGCCGCTCCAGCTGGCCCGCCACGTCGGCCAGCTTTTCGTTTTGAAACACCAGCTTGTTGCTGCGCCAGGCCAGCACCCTGGCCGGGTTGAACGCCTGCCGGTAGATGCGCCCCGTGGCGTGGTCGGTGCGCAATTGCTGGCCCGGAGTCAGCAGGTATTTACCCTGCTTGTCAGCTACTTCTACTTTACCTTCTACCAGCGACACGGCCAGCTCGCCGGCCCCGCGCACGGCGCTCACGTTGAATTTGGTGCCCAGCACCTGCGTCACCCAGTCGCCGCTGTGCACCCGAAAGGGCCGGTGCGGATTTTTGGTTACCTCAAAAAACGCCTCGCCTTCCAGGTATACCTCCCGGCTGGCCCCGGCAAACTGCGCCGGGTAGCGCAGCTGGCTTTGCGGGGCCAGCGTCACGAGTGTGCCATCGGCCAGGCGCAGCTGCTGCGGCCGGCCAGCCGGGGTGCGGTACTGCAAGTAGGCCACGGTAGGCTCGTATTGATGGTAAAAGTAGGTGCCGCCCAGCGCGCTCGCCAGTAGCAGCACCAGCGCCGCCAGCTGCACCGGTCGCCGTAACCGCAGCCGCCAGGGGCGAGGGGTGGCCACGGGCTCGGGGGCCGGCTCCGCCGCCGGCGCTGGCTGGGCCAGTCGCACCTTGAGGCGGTGCAGCGCGGCGGTGGTATCGGCCGGGGCGGCGGGCGCCGGGCTGGCCTGCCACACGGTTTTGAGCTGCTCAAACGTCTGCTCGTTGGCCGGGGCCTGCGCTACCCAGGTAGCGAGCCACGCGTTCTCGTCCGACGAAGTTTGCCGGGCCAGGTAGCGGGCAATGAGCAGGTAAATTTCTTCTTGCTGCAAGTGAGGGCCGGATGACCACTAAGCAGCCATCTGCCTCTAAGACGCCGCCGCGCCGCTACCTCGTGACACCCGAAACGACTGATAACCGAATGGTAACGCACGTAATGAACGCGTAACACGCCTACTGTACCCCGGAGGCGTACAGGGCCGTTTTCAAAAAACGCAGTGCCCGGAACATGTGCGTCTTCACCGAATTGAGCGAGATGCCCAGCAACTCGGCCAGCTCCTCATAGGTGAGGCCGCCGTCGCGGTGCAGCTGAAATACCTGGCGCGTGCGCGCTGGCAGCTGATCGATGAGGTGCGCTACCTGCGCGGTCAGCTCCTGGTAGGCCAGCAGCTGATCGGGCTGCTGGTAGGCGGCTTCGGGCTGGGTATGGGGCAGCTCCTCGGCCACCTCCAGCAAAGAGCGGCGCTGCTCGCGTAGCTTGTCGAGGCAGCGGTGCTTAACGGCCGTGTAGAGGTAGGCGGCCAGCGAGCCTGCCACGGTCAGCTGCGCCCGGCTGGCCCACAAAGCACAAAAGACTTCGGCGACGGCGTCGTCGGCCGCGTCGGTGGGGTAGCGCAGAATAGACTTGGCGTAGCGCAGCAGCCCACCGTAGAAGCGAGTGAAGAGCGCCTCGAACGCCCGCTCATTGCCCGCCGCCAGCGCAGTCAGATAAGCCTGATCAGATGAACTAAGCGGGAAGGTCATACTGGTAGACAAAGCTACCGGGAAGGCGCTACGGAGGGGTTACCCGGGCGTTACGGTATGGTTAACTCCCGGTGGTTGGAACCGGGCCGGCAGCTGGCCGAGCGGTATATTGTGCTGCATTAGTCCTAAGCCGTTTGCCAGCGCATTGAGCAGCGCTGCCTATGCGATATTTGTCCGGTTTCTAAGCACTACCGACCAAGCGGGCATCGTCGGAGTATCTCGCCTCGTACCTAAGGCATTATGGACCGGCGCTGAACTGCCTTCGGGTGCAACCTCGGAAATAACTTAGCCGCTAGCTTGCCCTACGCGGCCACCGCTCCCCCACCCCATGCCCGACCAGAACCCGCTTTTCCCCGCCTTTCTCAAGCTCGAAACCCTACGCGTACTGCTCGTGGGCGGCGGCCACGTGGGCCTCGAAAAGCTCACCGCCATTCTGCGCAGCAGTCCCCAAACGGCAGTCACGGTAGTTAGCCTCACCTTCCTGCCCGAGTTGCGCGCCCTGGCGGCCAGCCACCCTAGCTGCCAGCTCGTCGAGCGCGGCTGGCTCGAAACCGACCTCGCCGCCACCGACATCGTCTTCGCCGCCACCGACGATCCGGCCCTGCACCACCGCATCAAGGCCGCCGCCCGCGCCCGCCGCCTGCTCGTCAACGTGGCCGACACGCCCGAGCTCTGCGATTTCTACCTCTCCTCGGTGGTGCAGAAGGGCCAGCTCAAAATCGCCATCTCCACCAATGGCAAGTCGCCCACCGTGGCCAAGCGCGTACGCGCCCTGCTCGAAGAAGCCCTGCCCGAAGAACTCGACGAAGTGTTGCAGCAAATGACCGTCATCCGCGGCCAGCTAGCCGGCGACTTCGCCGCCAAGGTCAAGTCGCTCAACGCCGTCACGGCCGAGCTGGCCGGCGGCAAGGCGTACGAATCGCCCGCTACCAAGAAGTGGCGGCGCGTGGCCACGGGCGCGCTGGTGGCGACGGGGGCGTTGCTGGTGGGCCGGCTGTTTCGGCGGCCGGAGTAAATTTATGCGACTTATATAATTAGCCTGTTTGTCATGCTGAGCTTGCCGAAGCATCTCGCGTGGCGCACTTAATCAATTCGTTAGGCAGTGCGAGCGAGATGCTTCGGCAAGCTCAGCATGACAAGCGGGCTGGGACGCTCAGTTTTAAAACGGGTTTTATCACTGGTAGAAGGAAACTAATGCGCCAACTATCATTAAAAACCGACCACTGGGAGTTACGGTCCGCCGAAAAAGCACGCGCTAAGTATGGAGTGGACTTTTGGATTCCAAGTATCGAAGAGCGGCAGGCCGTAAGGCCAGGGCAAGCAGTACGGCTCATCTTTGATATCGAGACCGATAATGACGGTGAAATAGAAGTCGGTGGCGAACGCATGTGGGTTATCGTCGGCCAAAAAATAGGCGACACGTACATCGACATCCTGGATAATTAGCCCGCTTGCCTGGTCCCTAATGATACCTTTTATTTATCCTTAGGGGTCGAAATACCCTTTCAAGCGGAGCATATTATTGACATTGACCACCCCCCGCAAGACTACGTCGAAGCAGTGTTGAGCCAAGCCCCGGTGCGAAACTGGCCTCATTAGGCAGGTATCTTGCTTCACTGCTGATTACTAGGTTTTCAGCTTGAAAATCCGTACCTTTGCGGCCCCGTCAAGGTGGCGGGCCGGTGCTTTCGGGCCTGGTATCAACTCAAACTGCGCCTCGGTTCTGGTTCCGGCCGTGGTGTTCAGTGATTTAGGAACCTGCTATACATGGCAGAATTGGTTGACGACTTCGACTGGGACAATGTTGGAGCAAGCGGCTTCGGCGGTAACTACAACCCCGAGCAGCGCGCCGAGCTGGAAAAGCTCTACGGCGACACCCTCACCACCGTACAGGAGGAAGAGGTAATTAAAGGTACCGTGGTGGGCATCACCGACCGCGACGTAATCCTGAACATCGGCTTCAAATCGGACGGCCTCGTGCCCCTGAGCGAATTCCGCGATATGCCCGACCTGAAGGTGGGCGACGAGGTTGACGTATTCATCGAAGACCAGGAAGATGCCAACGGCCAGCTCATCCTGAGCCGCAAGAAGGCTAAAATCAAGCAGGCCTGGAACGCTATCTACGCGGCCCTGGAGAATGACACCGTGCTGGAAGGCGTGGTGAAGCGCCGCACCAAGGGCGGCCTCATCATGGAGATGGACGGCGTAGAAGCCTTCCTCCCCGGCTCGCAAATCGACGTGAAGCCCATCCGCGACTTCGACATCTACGTTGGTCGCCGCATGGAAGTGAAAGTGGTGAAAATCAACGCCGCTTTCGACAACGTGGTTGTATCGCACAAAGTCCTCATCGAGAAGGACCTCGAGCAGCAGCGCGAAGCCATCCTGAACAACCTGGAGAAAGGCCAGATCCTGGAAGGCAACATCAAGAACATGACCAACTTCGGCGTGTTCATCGACCTCGGCGGTGTCGATGGTCTGCTGCACATCACGGACATCTCGTGGGGCCGCATCGCTCACCCGAGCGAGGCACTGACGCTCGACCAGAAACTCAACGTGGTAGTGCTCGACTTCGACGAGGCCAAGAAGCGCATCTCGCTGGGTCTGAAGCAACTGACGCCCCACCCATGGGATTCGCTGCCGGCCGACCTCGGCCCCGGCTCGCGCGTACAGGGCCGCATCGTGAACGTAGCCGACTACGGCGCGTTCATGGAAGTGGTACCGGGCGTTGAAGGCCTCATCCACGTTTCGGAAATGAGCTGGAGCCAGCACCTGCGCAACCCGCAGGACTTCATCAAGCAGGGCGACACGGTAGAGGCAGTAGTACTGACCCTCGACCGCGAAGACCGCAAGATGAGCCTGGGCATCAAGCAGCTGACCGAAGATCCGTGGACCCGTGGCGACTTCGCTGAGAAGTTTGCCGTTGGTACCAAGCACAGCGGTGCCGTGCGCAACCTGACCAACTTCGGCCTGTTCGTAGAACTGGAAGAAGGTGTGGACGGCCTCGTGCACGTATCGGACCTGTCGTGGACCAAGAAAGTGAAGCACCCCTCGGAAGTGGTGAAAGTGGGCGACAAACTCGACGTAGTAGTACTCGAGCTCGACATGGCTGCCCGCCGCCTCGCCCTGGGTGTAAAGCAGCTGGAAGAAAACCCCTGGGATACCTTCCAGACGGTGTTCACCCCCGGCTCGGTGCACAAGGCTACCATCACCGAGAAGTCGGACCGCGGCGCGGTGCTCGAGCTGCCCTACGGCATCGAAGGCTTCGCTTACCCCAAAGGCCTGGTGAAAGAAGATGGCACGACCGCCGAAAACGGCGAGTCGCTGGACTTCCGCGTAACCGAGTTCTCGAAGGATGACCGTCGCATCGTGCTCTCGCACACTGCCGTGTACAACAAAGAGGATGAAAGCAACCGCGCTTCCAACTCGAAGTTCGCGAAGAAAGCCCCCGCCGGCGGCGCTGCCCAAGGCGAAGGCAAACTGAGCGACCTCAAGAAGCCGGCTGAGAAAAACACCCTCGGCGACCTCGACGCCCTGAGCGCCCTGCGCGACCAACTGGCCGGCGCTGAGCGTCAGGCTGGCGAAGACAAGCTGCGCGCCCGTCAGGACACGCCGCTGGCTGGCAACTCGCCCGACAACGCCGACATCCAAGGCGCGTAAGCGCTTGCTTATAGGTTCTAAGAAAAGCCCTGGCCAGCCGGCCAGGGCTTTTTTGTGTTCGTTCAACACTACTTTACCAGCGAACCTACGCTCTCTGCTAATGGGTACCGATCTACTTATTACCAGCAATCACGCAATCGACTACACTGGCTTTGATTTTGACCGGCTGGGGCGCGAAGTGGCCGCTCGCCTCAACGGGGCCTTGTTACCGAACCCCTTATTTTACTGGCTGAGTCGTCTGTATTGGGAGGATAGCCCCTACCGGCCAGTTCGCGCAGATGCTACCTCGCTACTACGCCCCTGGCAGCACAGCACGGATGAATACCGACGCACTGAGTTTTACCGCCAAGACCAGTGGACCTACGGGCAGCTGCACTTCAACGGGCCATTTGAGTGGTCAATCGCCGTTAGCCCCGGGAAGACTGATATTGACTTACTCCCCTTCCGCTACCAAGGCTGGACTGGTCCCAGCGAAGCGGCCCCTGACCGGCCCATACGCACCGCCTACCGCATGGCGTTGGCTACGTTGGTGCGCGCTCTGGGGGGCGGTGAGGTAACGTATCTGGCCGATAACAGCCACCCGCTCTCCGTCTTTTGGGAGATAGACGACTACGCCGCAATGCGCCAGGCAATGCTGGCAGACCTCGGACCACCCCTAACCCGCCTGGCGCAAATGGAGGCGTGGCAACAAGACTGGCAAACCGGACGGGCCGACCGGGCTTACTGGGTAGATGATTTCAGTGACCTCGACTGGATGCAGCAACCTGGGTTGACTCCCGAGCTTCAGCAGTTACGAGACGGCTTATCGCTGGCTATGCCCCGGGCTTGGCCCTTTGGCTCGCAAGACACCTAATTGATACTCTACCCTTAAATCGCCAGATCCTATTTCTGCGCGCCAGCTTACGGGGCTTTTTTACGCGCTGGGCTTGGCAATACCAGCTTTTGGTGTACCTTTGTGCACCCAAACCGGTAACGTGACCGAGTGGCTAGGTAGAGGTCTGCAAAACCTCCTACGGCGGTTCGAATCCGCCCGTTACCTCGACAGCCCCCGCTGCTTCTCAACGAAGCGGCGGGGGCTTTTTCGTGGCCAAAAGGGCCAACGCAGGCGGATTAAGTAGCGTACTGCCTACCTTGCCGCACCGCTGGCCGGGCCGGCGTCTTATCCCTGTTTTGGCTATATGAAGATTATTGACCTCCGCACCATGCGCGGGCCGAGCTACTGGTCGGTAAAGCACTACCGATTAATCGTATGCAAAGTTGATTTACAAGAATTTGCCGGCGAATGGAGCAACACCATCGATGACTTCGCCGAGCGCCTCACCGCCCTGCTACCCGGCATCGGGCAGCCCTACCAAGCCGGTCGGCCGAGCAGCAAGCAGCTGGCCAAGCACCCGCCCCTGACCCAGGAGCAGCTGGCCGACGGCGAGCCGCTGGGTCACGTTATCCAGCACGTGGCGCTGGAGCTGCAGCGCCAGGCCGGCATGCCGGTATACTGGGGCAAAAGCTACCCCGCCCGCGAGGAAGGCGTGGAGTACGTAGTATTTGCCTACCAGGAGGAGCGCGCCGGACGCTACGCCGCCGAGGCCGCCGTCGATTTGGTGGAGGCGCTGTGCAAGGGCGAGGAGTTTAACATCAAGCCCGTTATTGACGAACTGCACGACATTCGGGAGGAGGAATTTTTCGGCCCCAGCACCTGGAGCATTGTGGCCGAGGCGGCCTCGCGCAACATCCCGTACATCCAGCTCAAGAACAGTAGCATCATTCAGCTCGGCTACGGGGTGAATCAGCGCCGCATCTGGGCGACGACTACCAACCTGACTTCGCACGCCGGCGTGGAGGTGGCGGGCAATAAGAACCGCACCAAGGCCATGCTGGCCGACGGCGGCGTGCCGGTACCCCGCGGCACTACCGTGTATTCGGAAGACGGCCTGCGCGATGCTATTGAGGAGCTGGGTTTCCCCATCGTGACCAAGCCGCTCGACGGCAACCACGGCAAGGGTGCCACCATCCGCATCATGAATTGGGAAGACGCCGTGGAGGGCCTCAAGGCCGCCAAAGCGTATTCGCGGGCGGTGATTGTGGAGCAGTACGTGCAGGGCGACGACTACCGCCTGCTGGTGGTCAACGGCAAGCTCATTGCCGCCGCCAAGCGCACGCCCGCCGCCGTGACCGGCGACGGCGAGCACACCATTCAGCAGCTCATCGACGAAGTAAACAAGGACCCGCGCCGGGGCGTGGGCCACGAGAAGGTCCTCACCGCCATCAAGGCCGACCAGCACACGCTGGATATTCTGAAAGGCAAGGACTTGACCCTGGACTCGGTGCTGCCGGCCGGCGAAACCATCTACCTCAAGAGCACGGCCAACATCAGCACCGGCGGTACGGCCACCGACGTGACCGACCTCGTGGACCCCTACAACGTGCTGCTGGCCGAGCGCGTGGCCGGCATCGTGGGCCTCGACATCTGCGGCATCGACCTGCTGACCAGCGACATCGCCATTCCGCTGAACCAGACCCGCGGCGCGGTGATTGAGGTAAACGCGGCCCCCGGCTTCCGGATGCACATTGCGCCTACCTATGGCCTGCCGCGCAACGTGGCCGCCCCGGTGGTGGACATGCTGTTTCCGCCCGGCGCCGAGGCACGGGTGCCGATTATCGCCGTGACGGGCACCAACGGCAAAACCACGACCACCCGCCTCATCGCGCACCTCGTGGCCAGCACCGGTTACAAGGTGGGCTTCACGACCACCGATGGCATTTACATCCAGGGCGTGCAGCTACAAAAGGGCGACTGCACCGGCGGACAGAGCGCGGAGTTCGTGCTCAAAGACCCCACGGTGAACTACGCGGTGCTCGAAACGGCCCGCGGCGGCATGCTGCGCTCGGGGCTGGGCTTCCACACCTGCGACATCGCAGTGGTGACCAACGTAGCGGCCGACCACCTGGGCCTGCGCGACATCTACACCGTGGAGGAAATGGCCGCCGTAAAGGGCGTGCTGCCCCGCACGGTGCGCAAAAACGGCTGGGCCGTGCTCAACGCCGACGACGACCTGGTGTACGAGATGGGCCGGCACCTCGACTGCAAGGTGGCGTACTTCTCGATGCACGAGGATAATCCGCGCATTCAGGAGCACGTGGAGGCCGGCGGCGTGGCGGCGGTGTACGAAGAGGGCTACCTCACGATTTATAAGAACTCGTACAAGCTGCGCATCGACCGGGCGGCCGAGTTTCCGGTTACGTTCGGGGGGCGGGCCACTTTCAACATCGAAAATGCGCTGGCCGCCGGGCTGGCCGGCTACCTGGCGGGCTTTGACAAGGATGCCATTAAAACGGCCTTCCGCACCTTCGTGCCCTCGGCTACCAAGACGCCGGGCCGCATGAACGTCTACAAGTTCCCGCACTTCGAGGTAATAGTCGATTACGCGCACAACACGGCCGGTATTACCAAGTTTGCCGACTTTATGAACGCCACCACGGCCACCCGCAAGATTGGCGTGGTTTCGGGCCTGGGCGATCGCCGCGACGAGGATACGCTGGGCTTTGCGCGCATCGCGGGCCGCATCTTCGACGAGGTAGTGCTGCGGCAAGACCGCGACCTGCGCGGCAAGTCAGCCGAGTTTCTACAGGAGATCATGACGCGCGGCCTGCGGCTGGACAAGCCCGAGCTACCCGTGACGTACATTGAAAATGAGCTGGATGCCATCGACCATGTGCTGACCACGGCTCCCGAGGGCGCGGTGGTGGTGCTGCTGACCGAGAATATTACCGGCACCCTCAAGAAGCTCGACGAGTACGAGGCCAGCCTGAAAGAAGGCTAGCCCTCCCCTACTAACGGTCTTAAACTCGTCTGCTTTTTACGGCCGCTTTCTTACGTCTGTCATGCTGACGGAGGAAGCATCTTGTCAAGTTCGCACGGCTTTAGCCCCGGCGTGATAAGATGCTTCCTTCGTCAGCATGACAGACTATTTTTAGGGCGTTTTTTAGTTTGCTTCAAGTTTTTTATTTCGCTCCGCTTTTTCTACTCTAACCCTTTTTTCTGATGAAATACCTCGCGCACGCGGCCCTGGCCGCCGCGGCTTTGTGGCTGGCGGGCTGCCAGTCGTCTACTTCCTCCGATAAAACCCAGGCGGCCAGCGGCGGCAATAAGGACCTGAGTGGCTTGTTTAGCCAATATTGGGAAAAGCAGTCGCGCCTCGACCCGTTGGCCGCCACCGGCCAGGGCGACAACCGCTTCAACGATCAGCTGCCCAACGACCAGACCCAGGCTTATCGCGACACGCTGCGCAATTTTTACCAGGACTACCTGACGCGGCTCGAAAAATTTAACCGTAATAATCTGGACGACAACGACAAAATCAGCTACGACATCTTCCAGTACGAGATGAAGCAGCGCCTCGACGGCCTGAAGCTCAACACCTGGATGATGCCGTTTCAGCAGTTTTGGGGGCTGCCGCTCACGCTGGGGCAGTATGGCTCGGGCTCGGGCAATCAGCCGTTCAAGACGGTAAAGGATTACGACAACTGGCTGGGCCGGGTGCACGGCTTCGTGGCGTGGAGCGATTCGGCCATCGGTAATTTCCGGCGCGGGATGAAGGCCGGCGTAGTGCTGCCCAAAGCGCTCGTGGTGAAGATGATTCCGCAGATGCGCGGCAAGGACATTGCGGTGACCGACCCCAGCCAGTCGCTGTTTTACGGCCCTATCAAGGCGTTTCCGAAAGACTTTTCGGAAGCCGATAAAAAGCGCCTGACCGAGGCTTACCGCCAAGCCATCATGACCGAGCTGGTGCCCACCTATAAGAAGCTGGGCGATTTCCTGGCCACCGAATACCTGCCCAAGGCGCGGCCCACGAGCGGCATCGCGGCGGTGCCGGGTGGACCGGGAATTTACACCTACGACGTGGCCTACTGGACCACCACCAGCAAAACGCCCCAGGAAATCTACCAGACGGGCCTCGCCGAAGTAGCGCGCATCAAGGGCGAGATGGAGAAAGTAAAAGCCCAGGTGGGCTTCAAGGGCGACTTGCCGACTTTCTTCAACTACCTGAAGACCGACAAGAAGTTCATGCCCTACACCCAGCCCAGCCAGGTGCTGGACGCCTTTCGCAAGATTCAGGCGACCATCGACCCGAACCTGAAGAAGATGTTCGGGCGCACGCCCAAGACGCCGTTCGAGATTCGGCAGACGGAAGCCTTCCGCGCCGCCTCGGCCTCGGCCGAGTACAACCCGGGCGCCCCCGATGGCTCGCGGCCGGGCATCTTCTACGTGCCGATTGTGGACGCCAAGACGTTTAACACCACCTCGGGCATGGAGTCGCTGTTTTTGCACGAGGCCATTCCGGGCCACCACTACCAGACGTCGTTGCAGCAGGAAAACCAGGACTTGCCCAAGTTCCGGCAGTTTGCGTGGTACGGGGCGATGGGCGAGGGCTGGGCGCTCTACTGCGAAAGCCTGGGTAAAGAGCTGGGCCTCTACACCGACCCCTACCAGTACATGGGCGCGCTCGGCGACGAGATGCACCGCGCCGTGCGCCTCGTAGTCGATACCGGCCTGCACTCGCGCAACATGACCCGCGAGGAAGCCATCAACTATATGATGGCCCAGGAGCCCATCAGCGAAGACGGGGCCACGGCTGAGATTGAGCGCTACATGGCCATCCCCGGCCAGGCACTGAGCTACAAAACCGGCCAGCTCAAAATCCGCGAGCTGCGCACAAAGTACGAGAAAGAGCTGGGCAGTAAGTTCAAACTCAGCGATTTTCACGACGAGCTGCTAAAAGACGGCGTGATGCCGCTGGCCGTGCTCGAAACGAAAATGGATGCCTGGGCCGCCAAGCAGAAGTAGTCTTAGTAACTGCTATTCGAACTAAAAAGGGCGAGCCGTCGGCTCGCCCTTTTGCATACCAATGGGGCATTGTTGCGCGGACTTTGTAGTCCGCGTTTCGTACTACTAAAGCGCGGACTACAAAGTCCGCGCAGCAATGCCCCCACGCGGCCGGGCGGGGTGGTCGCGGTACCAGGCGCGGTAAGGTTTGGTCTTGCGTCGCTTACTGCTGGCCGCCAGCGCAACACCAGCCAGGGCCAAGCCCGCGAGGGCCAGCCCCTTCACCCAGGGGCTCACGAGCGGCGGGGGCACCGAGCGCACGCCGCTGGCATCGGCAACGGCGGGCTCGTGGGCGTAACGGCCCAGCCGGGGGCGGGAATCAGTATTGAAATTAACGGCTAGCTGCTCCAGCTGCCGGCGCAGCTCGGCCCCGTGCATGGGGATGCCGTGGCCGGTAGCGGCCACCTCGGGGGCCAGGCTCAGCAGGGTGGCTACCGACAGACGGGCCGCGTCCCAGTCGGGCGTGAAGTAGGCGGGCGGGCCGTGCACCACCTGCTGCTGGGTAAGCGTAGCCAGGCCCGATTCGGCCACCACCGTGGTGAAGGCATCGCCGGCGACCAGCACGCCATCGGCTGCGCGGAAAAAGGAAACGTGGCCGGGGGTGTGGCCGGGCGTGGGTACCCAGCGCCAGCCGGGCAGGCCGGGCACGGAGTTATCGGCAGGCAGGGCGTGCACGCGCTCGCCGAGGTCGTAAGGGTGTTTGGGGTAGAGAAACGAGCTCCAGGCCATGAGGCCGCCGCCCACGGTGGGGTCGGGCGGGGGGTAACTGGAGCGGCCGGTGAGGTAGGGCAGCTCCAGCGGGTGAGCGTACACGGGCACGCCGGGCCAGGCATCCGCGAGGTCGTCGAGGCTACCGGCGTGGTCGAAGTGGGCGTGCGTCAGCACGATGGCCACGGGCGGGTTGTCGGCCCCGAACACCTCGGCCGCGTGCCGCCGGATGGTAGCGGCCGAGCCGGGCAGCCCGGCGTCGATGAGCACCCACTCGCCGGCCGGCTGGCTGGGGTCGGCCGCGGCGTAGTAGAGATTGACGAACACGTTGCGCAGCACGTGCAGGCCCGCCGCTACGGGCATGAAGGCGGGCGTACTGGCCCGCGAGGCGTGGTTGGAAAGCATAGGCAGCAAGCAGGGGGAACAGAATACCGGGCCGGGCACCCGTCGGGCACCGGCTAGCGTACGGCTCTCGCTCGCTAACGTCTTAGCACTCAGCGGATAGCGTTCAGCTTGCCGATTAGCCCGTGCTCCTTTCTCCACTCTACCAATCAGCCACTTACTGCGGCACGTAGTCAGGCTTTAAAAAAACCTCCCCTACTGCCGCACGAAGCGCACTACCTGGCTCACCTGCTCACCCTGAACGCGCAGCAGGTAGGCGCCCCGGCCGAGCTGCTCCAGGCCAGCCAGCTGGGCCGGGGTGCCGCCCGCCACTGCCTCGGCGGGCAGCACCGCGCGGCCCAGCAGGTCGAGCACGGTAGCCGTGTAGCGGCCGGGGGGCAGGGCCGTGAGGTCGAGAGTAGCTACGCCGTCGGGGGCGGGATTGGGATAGAGCCGCACTGGGGCACTGCCGCCCGCGCCGGGCGCGGCGGCCAGCGGCGTAGTCGGCGCGCTGAGCTGGTAGATGGTCCCGCTCTGGTCGTCGGAGATGAAGAGCCGGCCCTGCGGGTCCACGGCCGTATCGACGGGGCGGCCCCAGGCGCTGCCGCCGCTCGTGAAGCCGGTGACGAGGTCGGCCTGCGCGCCGGGCGTCTGGGTGGCGGCATCCCAGGGAAAATACACCACCTTGTAGCCCGTGGGCGTAGTGCGGTTCCAGGAGCCGTGCAGGGCCACCACGGCCCCGCTGGCGTAGGCCGCCGGGAAGGCCGTACCCTGCAAAAACGTGAGCCCCAGCGCCGCCGAGTGCGCCTGAATCCCCTTGCTGATGGGCGTAAACGTGCTGAGCGGCACCGCCCCGGTACGGTTCATGTCGTAGTCGAGGTCGTAGGGCATGTTGTCGAAGCCCGCGTCGGGATTGGGGTTGGCGAAGGGCCAGCCATAGTTGCCGCCATCGACTACTTTGGTGAACAGATCGGGCGGGTGGTTGTCCACGTAGGCCGGGATTACCTGGCCGTACTGGCCGGTGTTATCCTGCTTGGGATAGGGCGTGTTGTCGCGGCTGTTTACGGTCACCCACAGGGTGTTGGTGCCGGGCACGAAGGCCAGCCCCTCGGCATTGCGCAGGCCCTGGGCAAAGAGCCGGCGGTTGGTACCATCGGCATCATACTGGTAGATGGCCGCCCGCTTGGGGTCGCTCTGGGTGTCGGAGAGGCATACGTTGCAAGTCGAGGCAATGCTCACGTAGAGCTTGTGATTGCCGTCGAGGGCCAGGTTTTTGAGCTGGTGGCCGTAGGTACCGTTCAGCTCGGGCGTGCTGGCATCGGGCAGGCCGGTGATGACGATCTGCCGCCCCTGGGCGGTGAGGTCGCCCGCCTGGTAGACGTAGCGGTTGATCTGGTGGCTTTCGGCCACGTAGAGGTAGGTAGTGCTGCCGATGGTGTGAAACACCAAGTCGTGGGGATTGCGCAGGCCGGTCACGAAGTCCGTCACCGTGGGCAGGCCGCCCGCGCTGCCGGGTCGCACCAGCGCCACCTTGCCCGCCCCGGGCTGCGACACCAGCAGGCTGCCATCGGGCGTGAGGGCCAGGAAGCGCGCCCCCGGCACCCGGGCATACACCGCGATGCCGAAGCCCGCCGGTACCTGCATGGTGCGCGCCTGCTGAAACGGGGCGTTGGCCAGGCCCGCTGGCACGGTGAGCGCTACGGTAGCCGGGGCCGGCAGCTGGGCCAAAGCCGGGCGGGTCAGGGCCGCTAGCAGCAGCGCGCCCGCCAGCCGGCCCCATTGGGTAGAAATAATCATGGCAACGAGTGGAAAAGAATTAGTAAGTACCGATTACCAAGTAGTTACTCGCTTTTCCAATCGAAGGTTGGGCGGGGTGGGCTGATTTTCCCGCAGGGCTCCGCAGGGTTTATCCACTTGCTTCTAGCGGATGCCGCGCACGCGCATGGGCACCGTGTACACGGCTTCCGAGGCGGTGATGAAGAGGGTCCGCATGTCCTTACCGCCGAAGCAGAGGTTGGCCGTCCAGGCGGCGGGAATTTCAATGTGCGCCAGCCGCTGCCCGGCGGGACTGTAGATAGTAACTCCCCGACCGGTGAGGTACACATTGCCGCGCTCGTCGAGCGTCATGCCATCGGAGCCCTGGGCCACGAAGAGCTCCTTGTCGAGCAGCTGGCCCCCGGCCCCGAGCCGGTAACGATAGGTTTTATTGGCTTCGATGTCGGCCACGTAAAGCGTGCGGCCATCGGGGGTACCGATGAGGCCGTTGGGCTTTTTGAGCGTGGTTTCGACGGTTACCGGCTGGGTAGCGCCGGGGGCCAAGTAATACACGTGCTGGGCGATGGGAGCCGGCCGGGTGGCGGGCCAGTAGTCGCGCTGGTAATAGGGGTCGGTGAAGTAAAGCCCGCCCCTGGGGGCCACCCACACGTCGTTGGGGCCGTTGAGGCGCTGGCCCGCCACGTCGCGCAGCAGCACGGTCGTTTTCCCGTCGGGGGCAATGGACCACAACTCCCCCTGGGCATCGGCGCAGGCGATGAGGTAGCCGCGCTTATCGAAGTACATCCCGTTGGCCCGCCCGGCGGGGCTGAGAAACACGCTGAGCTTACCCGCCCGGTCGTACTTCCAGATTTTGTCGTTGGGCTGGTCGGTAAAGAAGATATTGCCCGCTTGATCCACAGCTGGCCCCTCGGTGAAGGCGAACTGCCGGGCCACGAGCTGCGGCGTGGGTTCGCCGGCAAACAGCGCCCGGCCGGCGGCGGTGAGCGCGGGCGCGGCGGTCCCCGCCGGCTCCTGCGCCCGCGCCTCCCGGAGCCCCGCCGCCCCCAGCGTTAGCGCCAGCGCGCAACTGGCAATCCGACAAGAAACAGCATGCATAAGCAAAAGCGAAAAAAGCACTGAAAAAAGCCCGCCGCGAGCGGCCCGGCGAGTAGCGACGGCGTTCGCGCCCGCAGGTTGCGCCGGGGCGCGGGCCAATCTCTTCAACTTCCCCTCCCACCGTGCGTAAAGTTGACCCGTACGCTTCCCGGTACCCCATGAATCTTACCAATTACGAGCTGGCCTTCGTGCTGGGCCGCCTGCTGCTGGGGCTGAATTTCCTGCTGCACGGGCTGGTGCGCCTGCCCAAGCTGGCAGCGTTTCGGGCCGGCATCGTCAAGGAATTTGCGGCCGCGCCGCTGCCGCCGGGGCTGGTGAGTGCCTACGCCACAGCGCTGCCATTCGTGGAGGGCGGCATTGGGCTGCTGTTGCTGCTGGGGCTGTTTACCCGGCCGGCGCTGGTGGCGGCCATGCTGGTAATTATGAGCCTGATCTTCGGCAGCAGCCTGCTCGAAAAATGGAGCCTCGTGGGCGACCAGATGCTCTACGGCCTCTACATCATCATGTTGGTGCTGCACCTACAGCGCAACCGCCTGTGCCTCGACCCGCTGGCTGCGGCCGGCTAGCCTTTCTTTCTTCTTGAGCTTTATGTCTTCGCCCCGCCCCTACATCCTGGCCGAAACTACCTGGCAGGCCATCAAAGAAACCGCCGTGGAAGTGGTAGTCCTGCCCTGGGGAGCCACCGAGGCTCACAACTACCACCTCCCCTACGGCACCGACAACTACCAGTGCGAGCACGTGGCCGCCGAGGCCGCCCGCCTCGCCTGGGAGCAGGGCGCCAAGGTGGTCGTACTACCCGCCATTCCATTCGGCGTGAATACCGGCCAGCTCGACATTACGCTGGACATTAACTTAAACCCCAGCACCCAGCTGGCCATCCTGCGCGACGTAGTGCAGGTGCTGGCCCGCCAGGGCATTCCCAAGCTGGTGATACTCAACGGCCACGGCGGCAACGACTTTCGCCAGATGCTGCGCGAGCTGCAAGCCGAGTTTCCCGGTGTTTTCCTCAGCACCGCCACCCTGTTTCGGGTGGTGGACCGCAACGCCTTTTTCAGCGCCCCCGGCGACCACGCCGACGAGATGGAAACGAGCATGATGTTGCACCTCGCCCCCGAGCTGGTGCGCCCGCTGGCCGAAGCCGGCCCGGGGGCCAACAAGCAGTTTCGCATCCGGGCCTTGCGTAGCTGGGCCTGGGCGCAGCGCGAATGGAGCAAGGTAACGGCCGACACGGGCGCGGGCGACCCCGCCGCCGCCACCGCCGCCAAGGGCGAGGCCTTTCTGGCGGCCATCATTGGCGAGGTCAGCCAGTTTTTGGTGGAGCTGGCGGCGGCCGACATAAGCGACTTGTACGAATAATAACGGCCTCGCCGGGGAGCGGTAGCGCGAGCGCTTTGTCTGCTATTGTACTCAGTAATGGCTCCTGCCAACCACCACGCGGGCTACAAGCCCGCGCAACCTTCTTCTTATGCAGCACATTACTGCCGCCGACATTGCGGCTTTTGAAAAAATCTACCGGCTCAACTTCGTCAACGGGCTGCCGGGCTTCAAGCCGGCTAATCTAGTAGGGACCGCCGCGCCCGGCGGACGCACCAACCTGGCCATTTTCAGCTCGGTGCTGCACCTGGGCTCCGATCCGGCCGTGCTGGGCATGGTTACGCGCCCCACCACCGTGCCGCGCCACACTTACCAAAACATCAAGGACAACGGCGGAGCCTACACCCTCAACCACGTACCGCTGGCCCTGACGGCGCAGGCCCACTACACTTCGGCCAATTTTGAGGATGAATCCGAATTTGAAGCCTGCGGCTTTACGGCCGATTTTCGCGACGGCTTCGCGGCACCCTACGTGGCCGAGAGTCCGCTCAGCATCGGGCTGCGGCTGCGCGAGGAGCACCCCATCTTCAACGGTACCGTGCTGCTGGTAGGTACCGTAGAGCACGTGTACCTGCGCCCCGAGGCCCTGCGCCCCGACGGTACGCTCGACTTGGTTGCGCTGCACGAGGTAGCCATCTCGGGCCTCGATGGTTACCACGAAGTATTACCTCCCGTGCGCTACGGCTACGCCCGACCCGGCCAAATGCCTACTCCGCTATAATTACCTGACAACCCACTACTCTAATTATTATCCTACTTAACCTTCTTAAAGTCCGCTACCACTTGGTGGCGGACTTTTGGCATTTTACCGTTATTTGGCGCATTCATGCTGCCTTGGATATACTTGGAAAAAGGAAGTGAAAATTTATAAGCTAAAACCTTATCCAACAGTACTATTTATCAATTTTAGGGAAAACACTTGTTCCGCCTGCCAGCCGTAAATCCCAAAATGGTACACGGTAGCGAATAGGAGGCTTGCCGAACAAATATTTCTTAGAATCAGCTAGTTAAAACTTAATTTTGCAGGCCAACTGCTACGTGTTCCACCACGAGAAGTTGGCCTGCTCTTCCACACCTTCTCTTCTTTCATATGCTTTTTTCTACATGGGTAGCCGGGCACGGCGTGTCTGGCCGGCTGGCGCGGCAACTGGTGCCAGCAGCTTCGTTCGCGGCGGTGCTGCTAGGGGCTCAAGTCGCACGGGCTCAGACCGGCAAGAACGGCAACGTGACGCTGACGGCGGCTACGACCATCGTGAATGAGTACACGGCCCTCACGGCCGACGCGGCGGCTGGCTCGGCCACGCTCACCGTGGCCAGCAACAACCTCAATACCAACAACCGCTTCGCGGCAGCCTTGGCTCCGGGTGACCTGGTGATGATCATCCAGATGCAGGGCGCGACTATCGATGCCTCCGACGCGGCCAGCTACGGCGCCGTGACGGCCTACAACAATGCCGGGCGCAACGAGGTAGCCGAGGTGCAAGCCATCTCGGGCACCACGGGTATCACCCTGGCTTGCAATCTGAAGTACAACTATTCGGCGGCGGGCCGGGCGCAGGTGGTGCGCCTGCCGCGCTACGCCACCCTGACGCTCAATGCCGGCGCTACCCTTACCGGTGCCGCCTGGAACGGCACCGTGGGCGGCGTGGTAGCGGCCGAAGTACAGAACGGCACTACGATTAACGGTACTGTTTCGGCCACGGGCCTGGGCTTCCGGGGCGGGGCCATTGATAATTCCTCGGCCGATGCAGGGACCATCATCACGGGCTACCGGGGCACTGATGCCACTTTCGGGGCCGAGAAGGGGGAAAGTATCGTGGGCTACCAGGCTGACTACGACAATCTCAACGGCCGCTACGGCCGTGGCGCGGCCGCGAACGGCGGCGGCGGCGGCAACTCGCACAATGCCGGCGGCGGGGGCGGGGCCAACGTGGGCACCGGTACCTGGACCGGCACCGGTAATCCCGACCGGGGTACCAACAACGCCTACGACCCGGCCTGGAACCTGGAGGGCACCAACTTCGCCCTCTCCACTTCGAGCGGCGGCGGGCGGGGCGGCTACACTTATTCTACCGCCGACCGCGACGCGCTAACGGTGGCTCCCGGCAACACGACCTGGGGCGGCAACTACCGCCAGAACGTCGGCGGCTTTGGGGGACGCCCCCTCGACCAGCGTGGCCGCCTGTACCTGGGCGGCGGGGGCGGCGCGGGCGACGGCAATAACAGCGGCGCCACGGCCGGCGGCAACGGTGGCGGCCTCATTTACCTGCTCGTGGGCGGAGCCGTAGGCGGCTCGGGCACCCTGGTAGCCAATGGCACCACCGGCTTCCGGGGCACTAATACCCTCACCTCCACTACCCAGGACGCGGCCGGCGGCGGCGGGGGCGGCGGTACTATCGTACTGAGCGTGAGCGGCACCATTACGGGCGTTACGGCCACGGCACAGGGGGGCACGGGCGGCTCGCAGGCCGGCGGCAACGGCGAGGCGGAAGGTCCCGGCGGCGGCGGCGGCGGCGGCCTGGTGGTGTACACCAACCCCAACGGTACCACCCTGACGGCCCAGGCGGCGGGCGCGGCCAGCGGAACTACCACCTCCAGCCAGGTAAGCGAATTTCCGCTCAACGGCGGTACGCGCGGCGGGACTGGCGTGGTGCGCACCTTCCTCTACAATGCGCAGTGCGCGGTGGCCGACGTAACTACTACGCTGGCGCCCATCAGCAATCCGGCCCAGGCTGGGCAGTCGGGGGGCTTTACGGTGACGTTTAGCAACACTTCGACTTCCACCGGGGCCAATGATATTGCGGGCCAGGTGCAACTACCAGCCGGCCTGAGCAATGTAGCAGCGGCCAACGGCGGCACCTACGACCCCACTACGGGCCTCGTCACGTATGCCGCCCTTACCGGCCTCGCGCCCAACCAGTCATTTTCGTCCAATATTACGTTTACCACGCCCCCCAGCGGCCCGATAAGCGCGACGTCGAGCATCAGCACGACCACTGGGCAGGGTAATAACACGAATCCCGACGCGGCCAGCAGCTCGTTTGCCGTGACGCCCGTTGCCGACGTAACGACGAACCTGAGCGGCCCGGCAACGCTGGGCGCGGGCCGGACCTCCGCTACTTATACGGCTACGTTTACCAACAATGGCCCCTCTACGGCCGCCGACGTAACGCAGACGGTGACGCTGCCCGCTGGCTCGACCGGCGTCACGGCGGCCGGCTCGCAATCGGTTGTAACCAATAGCAACGGCACCGTTACTATTACCTACCCGCTGGCCACCACGCTGGCCAGCGGCGCTACCACTAGCTTTCAGTTTACGTTTACCGCCCCTAGTACCACGGGCGCAGTAGTGTTAACCAGCAACACCGGCACGAGTACCAGCCAGGGCAGCAACGGCGCCGCCGACCAGTTCACGCTCAACGCCACAGTGACCAACACGTCGGCCGATGTACTCACGACCACTAGCGCGGCCAACGCCACCATTGCAGCTAATGCTCAGGGGCAATTCAACCTCACGTTTCAAAACGCCGGTCCCAACGCCGCCCCCAACGCCGTGCGCCGGGTGCAGCTGACTACCGGCCTCACCAACGTGACGGCTACCGGCAGCAACAACGACTACAACCCCAGTACCGGCGTCATTACCTACCCCGTGCTCGGCTCGTTTACGAGCGGCAGCAACCTAGCCTCGGTAGTGACCTTCACGGCCCCGGCCGCCGGGGGCAGCATTACGGCTACGACCAGCATCAGCTCGGATGCTTTCGACCCCCAGCAGCCGAACAACTCGACCTCGGCGACCATCACGGCTACGCCCTCGGCCGATGTAGTCACGACGCTGACCGGGCCGACCACGGCCGCCGCCGGCACCCGGCCTACCTACGTGGCGACGGTGGTGAACAACGGCCCTTCGGCCGCCGCCAACCTGGCTCCCAGCGTATTACTACCCAAGGCCTTGCTCAATCTGTCGCTGCCCAGCGGGGCCAGCTACGACGCCAATACCGGGATCGTCACGCTACCCACTACCAGCTCGCTGGCCGCCAATGGCACCCAGAGCTACAACATCACCTTCACCCTACCCAACAACAACCAGCCCGTGAGCGGGCGGGCCAGCAGCACGTCTACTACTGCCGACCCCGCCGCCGCCAACAACAACGGCAGCCAGTCGGTAGCCAATGTGGCGACTACCGTCACGCTGGCCACTGGCTCCTGCGGTGGCACTACGCCCAACGGGCAGCCCTCGACCCAGGGCCTGTACGCGGAGTATTTCAAGGGCTACTTCGCCGACAACACGGCGTATTTCAACAACACGGCCGTCAGCCTCACGCGCTCCGAAACCAGCATCAGCTACGGCACCAACGGCTGGGGCGATATCACCTCGGCCATCAACGGCGGGAACGCGACCAATCCCGATGCATACTCGGCCCGCTACCGCGGCTACCTCACCATTACTACGGGCGGGAGCTACACGTTTACTCTCAATTCCGACGATGCCGCCTACCTGTGGGTGGGCAACACTGCCAAGGTTTCGCCCTTACAAACTAGTAGTGCCCTCGTAAACGGTGGCGGCCAGCACGGTGCCACTAACTACACCGGCACGGTAACGCTGGCCGCCGGTACCTATCCGCTGGCCATGCTGTACGGGGAGAATGGCGGGGAAAACGTTCTGACGCTCTCCTACAACGGCCCTGACACCAATAACGCTACGACGGTAGTGCCCGCCAGCGCCCTGTGCTCAGCCGTAGTGGGCGGGCCGCTGCCCGTGGTACTGTCCCGCTTCGAGGCCAGCCCGCGCCAAGCCGACGCCCTCCTGAGCTGGACTACCGCCCAGGAGCTGAACAGCCGCTTCTTTGCCGTGGAGCGCTCGCTCGACAACCGCTCGTTTGTAGAAATCGGTACTGTACCGGCCCGGGGTACCAGCACCAGCCCGCAACAGTACACCTACCGCGAGGCCAATGCTGCCAGCCAGGGCAGTACCGTGTACTACCGCCTGCGCCAGGTAGACCAGGATGGCGCTACTACCTACTCGCCCGTGCGCACGGTAACGTTCGCGGCTGGCGCGCCGCAGCTCAGCCTCTACCCCAACCCGGCCACCGACCAGCTGCACGTAGTGCTCACCGGCTTGGCGGCCCCGGGGGCCACGCTCACGGCTTACTCAGTGCTGGGCCAGGCGGTGCTCCGCGCCGAGCTCAGCGCGGCCAGCCAGGCCGACCTGACGCTCACGAGCCTGCCCACCGGCACCTACGTACTGCGCGTCACCCTGCCCGACGGCTCGACCAAGCACGCGCCCTTCGTGAAGCGTTAGCACCGGGCTAGCCCAGCGACGCAAGCTGCAAAACCTGGCCCCCAGCCAGCCGGCAACCCGATAGGGAAGCGGCTGACTGGGGGCCAGGTTTTTTAGCGGTTGTTTAAGTCACCGCCAGTTGGTTGAGGAGAGGCTGTCATTGCGAGCGTAGCGAAGCAATCGCACTTGTTCAGCCGCGCCATTTAGGTGCGATTGCTTCGCTGCGCTCGTAATGACCGATAGTTTTGCTAACTCGAACAGCTTTTCAGGGTCCGGTGGAAGCTCATCATTCAAAGCTGACCCAGTCGATTGCGACGCCTGCGCCGCCGCTCAGCGCAGCAATGAGCGCGTGCGGCCCGGGCCGATAAGTGGCCAGCGGCACCCTTATATCCTGCCAGCCGCCCTTGGGCACGGCCACCGTCGCAAGCACCGGCCCCTGGGCATTGTCGAGGCGCAGCTGCACCGTACCGCCCGCGGCGGCGGCGGCCCGCAGCACCGCCGTGCGCAGCGGCCGCGCGCCAAAATCCACGCCGTTGTACTGCACCCAGCCGCCGGGTGCCAGCCGGGTTTGCCAGCCCCGAAACGTATTGGCCGTGTCGAGGAAGGCAATGGCCGCGCCCTGCGCGCTGAGGCGACTATAGCGGTCGAGCTGGATTTTTTGGCGGGCACTCGTGCGCCCCACGCCGCGCAGGGTGGGCGTCACTTTCCGGATGCTACCGTCGGGGGCAAAGGCCAGGCTATCAATTCTAATCGAGCGGTTCTTGTCGAATTTGGGCGACAAGTCGTTGTGGTGGTAGAAGAGGTACCACTGATTTTGAAACTGCGTGATGGAGTGGTGGTTGGTCCAGCAGCCGGTGGGCGACTCGTCCATTATCACCCCCTTTACCGTGAACGGCCCCAGCGGGCTGGTACTGGTGGCGTATTCGAGGCGCTCAGTTTTATTGGCTACGTGCGGGTAGGTGAGGTAGTAAATACCGTTGCGCTCAAACGCGTACGGGCCTTCTTTTAACCCCTGGCTGGGCAACTCGCCCAGGGTCTTGGGCTCGGTGGCCAGCTCCAGCATGTTGGCCTTGAGCTTAGCCCCGTAGATATTGCCCTGCGACCAATAGAGATAGGCTTGCCCGTCGCGGTCGATAAACACATTGGGGTCGATGCCGCGCACGCCCGCAATGGGCGCGGGCTGCGGCACAAATGGTCCGGTGGGCTGGTCGGCTACGGCCACCCCGATGCGGAAGCCCTTGCCGCCGGTGGTATCGCGGGGCGTACTGGGGAAGTAGAAATAATACTTGCCGTTGCGCGCCACGCAGTCGGGGGCCCACATGTTGTAGCTGTCGGGCTGCACCCAGGGCACCTTGTTCTGGGTCACGATCACGCCGTGGTCGGTCCAGTCGGTGAGGTTGGCCGAGGAAAACACGTGGTAGTCTTCCATGCAAAACCACCCGATGCGCCCCCGCCCCGGCCCGCACGGAATGTCGTGCGAGGGGTACACGTACACCCGCCCGCCGAACACCCGCGCCGTGGGGTCGGCCGTGAATTGGGTAGTGATAAATGGATTTTGTGCCTGGGCGGATTGCAGCCCGGCACCCGCCAGCGTCGCGAGCAATCCGTAAAATGTTATACTTCGCATCGTGGTTTTCATAAGGGAGTGAGCAACTACTTCGCCGGGTGGTCTTCGATGCGGAAGTAGTCGAAATCGGCGTACCCGCCCGGCTGCTGAGTGGCGTAGGTGAACAGGCCGAAGCGGTAGCCCATGAAGTGGGGCAGCGTGTAGGCCATCTTGAGCGGGCCGCCGATGGGCTGCCAGGCCCGACCGTCGAGGCTGTAGAAGAAGGTGGCCACGTCGCGGCGATCCCGGAAATCGCAGTTGATTTTAAAATAAACCTTGTCTTGAGCCAGCGGCAGGCGTTGCAGCTCCACGGGCCGCTCCGACTCGGCGCTGACCATCACGAGGGCCTTGCCCGTCGGGCTGGCCTGCACGCCCACCAGGCCGTAGCGCTTTTGCAGCACGGCCAGGCCGGCAAAGTCGCCGGCGTGCAGATGGGCTACGTCGAGCGCGACCGCGCCGCTGCACTGCGGCCCGATAGTACGCTGGGTGAGGGTGTTACGAGCCAGCAGAAACGACGTATCGACGCGCCCGGTGCGCAGGCGCAGGTAGCCCGGGCGCTCGGTCAGCGACCACAGCGCGGGGGCGGGGTTGTGGTTCCACTGCCACACCAGGGGCAGGGCCGGCTGGCCCGCCCGGCGCGTGAAGTCGTCGGAAGCCACCAATCCGGGAATCAGGCTCTTATTGGCGGGTAGGGGCAGCGTGGCGGGCACCTTGCCGGCCGGCGAGCCCAGCACCGGCCAGCCGGCCTCCCACTGCACCGGCACCAGGTACAGGATGCGGCCCACCGCGCCGAAGTCGCGGAACAGGTATGCGTACCACTGGCCGGCGGGCGTGTCGATGAGGCCGCCCTGGGCCACGCCCAGGTCTTGCAGGGCTACGCGGCCCTCGTAGGGGCCAGTCAGCTTATCGGCCCGGTGCACGATAACCGTCCGCATCCCGCCCCGCGGCCAGGCGATGTTGAACAGATAATATTTGCCGTTAACCTTGAACAGCTGCGAGCCTTCGGCCGGCAGCCCTTCCTTGACGCCCGTCGGGGCGCTGGCATTCTCGATGATCACCTGCGGCGTCGTACCCGGCTTCAGCCCCGCCACGTCGGCGGTAAGCTCGGCCAGCTGGATTTTGCCCGAGCCGTACACCATGTACACGCGCCCGTCGTCGTCGAAAAACAGCGAGTGGTCGTGCAGGCTGGGCCGGAAGGAAACCGCTTTCCAGGGGCCTTTCTCAATATTCTTGGTAGCATACACGTGGGTCTTGCCCGTAGTCTGGGCGAAGGTGCTGACGTAGTAAGTGCCCTGGTGGTAGCGCAGGCTGCTGGCCCACGAGCCCCGGCCGTAGGTACTCTGGCCGCGATTCAGGCTCATGGCGTCGTTGCCAGCCAGGGTATCGTAGGCGTAGCTTACCAGGTGCCAGTTTACCAGGTCGGTCGATTTCATGATGGGCACCCCCGGGCTCATGTGCATGGTGGTGCTGCTCATGTAGTAGGTCTTGCCCACCCGGATCATCGACAGGTCGGGCACGTCGGCGTACACCGTCGGGTTGCGGGCCTGGGCGTGGGCGGTGGGGAGTTGGCCGAGGCTGGCGATAGCTAGCGCGAGAAGTAGGAGTGATTTCATGATTGATAGCATGTAACACCAAGCTCCAGCTTGGTGATGCGCCCGGGTGGATTCCCCGAGCAACCCGCCGGATGTAGCTTGGTGTTATTCTCCCCGGGCGCATCACCAAGCTGGAGCTTGGCGTTACAACAGCCGGGGTTTACCCCTCGCCCTTTTATTTCACCAGCCCCACCCCCTTCACCGTTTGCACCACCGGCTGAATGGTGCCGTCGGCATTGTACCGCAGCTCGTCCACGCAGATGGAGCGGCGGTAGCTGCCGCCGGTGGGCAGGGCTCCGTTATGGTAGAAAAAGTAGCTCTTGCCCTTGTAATCGACGATGCCGGGGTGGGTAGTGAAGCTGTTGGGCACGTTGCCCTGGATGATGCCCCGGTAGGTCCACGGCCCGGTGGCGCTGGGGGCCGTGCAGTATTCTATCATCTCGGGCTTGGTGCCGGCGCTGGCGTACACGAGGTAGTAGAGCTGCTTGCGCTTGTACACCCAGGGGCCTTCGATGTAATTCTTCGGATTGAGCACCGTGATGGGGCCAGCCAGCTCGGTCAGGTTGTCCTTGAGCTTGACCCAGCGGCAGCTGCCGTTGCCCCAGTAGAGGTAGGCCTGCTGATCGTCGTCGATGAACACCGTGGGGTCGATGTCGTCCCAGGGGTGCGGCTTGTCCTTGGTCATCTCGTTGACGATGAGCGCCTGGCCGATGGCGTCGCGAAACGGGCCGGTGGGCCGGTCGGCCACGGCCACTCCGATGGCCGCCCCACCCTGGCTGCGGGCGTCCTTCTTGTGGAAGGTCGAAACAAACCAGTAAAACTTACCCTTGTGGTACACGCACTGCGCCGCGTAGGCATCGCCGGTCGCCCAGGCGAAGGTGCGGGGCGAGAGGCGCACGCCGTAGTCTTTCCAGTGCACCATGTCGGTGGTGGAATAGATGCGCCAGTCGGGCATCTTATAGTTGGTTTCCTTGATCGAGGCCGTATCGTGGCCGGTGTACAGAAACAGCGTGTCGCGGTACACCAGCGGGGCCGGGTCGGCCGTAAAGACGTCGCGGATAATGGGGTTTTGCGCCCACCCGCCGGGGCAGGCCGCCAGGGCCAGCAGGGCGGTAAAAAGCAGCGGTTTCATTGCGAGTGGAAAAGGCATGAAAGCATAGCCCGAGGGCGCGGCCGGACCAGTGCCCGGCCGCGCCCCTACCCTAGCGGGCGGGCTTGAAGACGGGGTCGTTGCCGGCGTATTTCAGCCACTTGAAGGATGCCGTGTTGGTCGTGGGCTGGCCCGCGGAAGTCGCGTACATTCCGAACAAACAGCCGATGAAGCCGCCCGCTACCTGGGTGCTCAGGAATTTGCCATCGACCTTGTCCTTGAGCACGTTCCACGTCTTACCATCTTCCGAAAAGCTGAAATTATAGCTATCGGCCTGGGCCTGGATGCGCAGCTGCACGCTACCCGCGGCCGACTTGAGCGGGGCCTGGGCCAGCAGCTCGGGCTGCTTGGCGTCGGTCGTGCTCTTAAAGAGCTGAAGCTGCGGCTGGCCCTTCTCTACCGACTTGCCGAGAAAGTAAAAGTGCTTTTCATCCTGGAAGATGACCAGGCCGGCTTTCTCGTTTTCGGCCTTCGGCGCGAAGCTCAGCTCGGTTTCGGCGGTGCAGTACATGTGCTGCTGGCGCTTGCCCACGAAGGACGGGTTGCCGGTTTCGGCCACCGTTTCGGGCTTGAGTTTCAGCGTCAGGCCCTTGGCCTTACTCAGCGAAAAGCTGCTGCTGTCCACCGTGCGCATGAAGAGCAGCGCCGGGTCGAGCTGCTTGTCGAAGGTGAGGGTGTAGGCGAAGTTGCCGCTCTGGGGGCGGGCGCCGGGCTGCTTCACCTCGGGGTACTTGGCGGTGTAGGAGTACTGCACGCCGTTGGGGCCGGGCTCCATCACGGGCCAGTCGTCCTTCCAGGTCACGGGCACGATAAACGTTTCGCGACCAGTATTGTAATAATTTCCCTCGTAGGGCCGCACGGCCAGGAAGATGGCGTAGGTCTTACCATCCGGCCCCTGCACAAACTGCGCGTGTCCGGCCGAGGTGATGGGGTCCTTGCGGTCGCGGGGCAGCTCGCGCTGCGACAGGATGGGGTTTTTCTCGTAGGGCACGAACGGCCCGAGCGCCGCCCTGCTGCGGAAAACCACCTCCGTGTGGTTGACCGACGTGCCGCCCTCGGCCGCGTAGAGGTAGTACCAGCCGTTGCGCTTCATCAGGTGCGGGCCTTCGATCCAAACCGGCTTTTTGCTGAGGTCCACGCCGCCGTTGACCACAATCTTAGCCTCGCCCACGGTTTGCAGGGTCTGCGGGTTCAGCTCGATGATTTTGATGGAGCGGTGGCCGTCGTAGAGCGGCTTGTTGTCGGGCGGGTCGCTGTTGTAGATAACGTACGCCTTGTCGCCCTCGAAGTAGAGCGAGGGGTCGATACCCCGCACCTCGGGCAGAAACACCGGGTCGCTCCACGGCCCGGTGGGGTTTTTGGCCGTCACCACGAAGTTGCCCTTGTGGTCGATGAGCGTGCACGTGACGTAGTACGTGCCGTTGTGGTAGTCAATGGCCGGCGCAAACAAGCCCCGCGTCATGCGGTCGCCCAAAAAATTCATCTGCGAGGGCCGGCTGATGACGTTGCCCACCTGCTTCCAGTTTTTGAGGTCGCGGCTGTGCATCACCGGGATGCCCGGGAAGTACGAAAACGTCGAATTTACCAGGTAATAATCCGGCCCCACCTGCACGATACTGGGGTCGGGATAGAAGCCGGTGAGAATGGGATTGACCAACTCAATCGATTGTGCAAGTGCGGCGGAGTGGGTCAGCCAGCCGGCCGAAGCCGCCAGCAGCAAGGTTTTAAGATTCATTTTCTGGTAGCTAACGGGCCGTATTCGTGCTGGCTGCCGCCCAGGGCAGCCGGGGTCCGGCGGCCCGCAGGGCCGGAGCCGCGCTAAACATACAGTAGCTTTTCCAGCGCAACTTTACCGATAGGTGCGACTCGCCGCTGGCCTGCCCGGCTTAGCTCGACCATATAAAAAGCCCCGCGCCGAAATTGGCGCGGGGCTTTTCTCAAGCTGGTAAGACGAAACGGCGGGCTGCTGGCCTACATACCGCCTTGCTTGGCGCTGGCGTCGTTGCTGTTGCCGCTGCCGTTGGTGCTGTTGGTGGCTTTGGGCTGGGCCTGGTCGGCCGGGCCGAGCTTGCCGCTGGCCGTTTGGGGCGAGGCGGCACTGTTGCCAGCCGGGGCCGAATTGAGCTTGTCTTGCGTGCTACCGTTGGCAATAGCCGTAGCCGAGCCTACGCCCACGGGCTTGGTCACGGTCTGCTTGTAGTTGATGCTGTCGCGGTTCACGTCGGCATTGGTGTAGCCGGGCGGGTTGCTGAAGCCTTCGCGCTCCTGCGGGTTCTCGCCGGGGCTGAGCGAGGCGTAGTCACAGGAAGTAAGGGTCGCGGCGCTGCCGAGCAGCAAAAGGGCCAGGGCAGGGCGGAAAGAGAAGTTCATGCTGAAAGCGGGTGATTTTTAACTACTGCAAAGATGCGGCCCGGCCGCCAATACTCGTTGAGACGTACCCCCCGGATTTTAGTTGCCCAGGAGGTGGTGAGTGGTGAGGTGGTGAATTATAAAGCCCGCAGCACTAGCGCGAGTTTAGCGCAGCGTAACTCGTGCTGGTCGTGACGTGGAGGCTGCGCCTCCACTGCCGCAACGCGGCAAGCCAGCGTCTGGGCAGCGTTGAATGGTGTAGCATATCAAACGTATGATTGCCGCGTTGCGGCAGTGGAGGCGCAGCCTCCACGTCATGACCAGCACGAATTACGCTGCGCTAAACTCGCGCTAGTATCGGCGTGCCTGCGTATTAACTACTTGGCCACCGTACCACTCGTACACTCCGTCACCACTCGCCAACTCACCATTTCACCACTCACCACTCACCACATGCTGCGTCGCGCTTTTTCTACGCTGGCCCAGGCGGCTTTGCTGCCCGTGCGCGGGGCCGAGCTGCTGTACCGGGCGGGGCGCGCCCACCAGCACTTCTTTCAGCCGGTGCTCAACGGGGCGCTCGGCGACCAGCTGGCCGCCCGCCACGACCCGCGGGCCATCGCCTTCAGCTTTCGGCGCGGTGGGCTCGACGTGCCCGTGGCCGAATTACACCTGACCGAGCCCAAGCAGAAGACCATCGTCTTCCTGCACGGCCTCATGGGCGATGAATTGATCTGGCAAACCGGCTTTCCCGACTCCCCCGTCGGTCCGCTGCGCTACGGTCCGCGCCTGGCCGCCGAGGCCGGCTGCCGCCCCCTGTATCTGCGCTACAATTCGGGCCTGCACATTTCCGAAAACGGCCGCACCCTCTCCCGCCTGCTCACCGAGCTGGTCGAAACTTATCCCGATGCCGTTGGTGAATTGATTCTGGTGGGCCATAGCATGGGTGGGCTGCTCATCCGCTCGGCGGGGTACTATGCGGTGAAAGGCGATGAGGTGAGAAGTGCGGAGGTGAACGGTAAGGAGGCGAAAGGTGAGGGAATCAGAACTGGCGAGAAAACAGCGGCAAAAAATTACCGCCCTACTACCTCAGCACCTCCTCACCCCAAAAAGGCCCCCTGGCTGGCACACCTGCGCTCAGTGTTTTTGCTGGGCGTGCCGCACGAGGGCTCTTACCTGGAGCAGAACGGCCAGTTGGTCGAGCGATTACTGCGGCGCATCAACCTCTTTCCCACCCGCTTTCTGAGCGACGCCATCGCCCGGCGCTCCAACGGCATCAAAGACCTGGGCCAGGCGCTGCTGGTCGATGAGGACTGGCAGCAGCCCGACGACCCCGCCCTGCCCCGCCCCCGCACCACGGTGCCGCTGTTGCCCGGCGTGCGCTACCACGTGCTGGTGGGCGACTGGCTACGCGCCGGCCGGCTCCAGGCTTTGCGCGATTACTTCGGCGACGGCCTGGTGAGCGCGGCCAGCGGCCGGGGCCAGCTCTTCAGCGACGAAACCGAGCTGCCGCCCGGCACTTCGGTACGCACGGCCCGCTTCGGCCAGCAGCACCACGGCGGGCTGCTGTACAATGCCGGGGTGTACCAATACCTGCGCCAGTGGGTGTAGCGGATTTTATTTCCGTGGGCTGGCGAGCTCGGTCCCTCCTACTCGCCGCCCGATACTTAATCCCAACCCGACCAACTAGCGTAGGACGCAGCAGACCACCCTCCGCATGACTCCTACGCCCACCCTCCCGGCGGCCCCGCCGGGCCTGCGCACCCCGTTCACGTACAGCCTGTTTCGGGCCATCTGGATTGCCTCGCTGGTCAGCAACGTGGGCACCTGGATGCAGAACGTGGCCGGCGTGTGGCTCGTGACCACCCTCACCACCTCGGCCCTGCTCGTGGCCCTGATGCAGACGGCCACCAGCCTGCCCGCCTTTTTGCTAAGCATGCCCGCCGGGGCCATCGGCGACCTTATCGACCGGCGCAAGCTGCTGCTCTTCACCCAGGGATTTATGGCGGTGGTGGCGCTGGGGCTGGGGGCGTTTGCGCTGTCGGGGGCCATCCGGGCCATCGACGTGCTGGGCTTCACTTTTTTGCTGGGCATGGGCTCGGCCCTCAACGGCCCCATCTGGCAAACGGTCACCACCGAGCTGGTGCCCCGGCCGGTGCTGCCCTTCGCCATTACCCTGAACGGGGTGAGCAACAACATTGCCCGGGCCATCGGGCCGGCGCTGGGCGGGCTCATCATCGCCTACTACCGGCCGGGCTGGGTATTTGTGCTCAATGGCTTATCCTTCGTGGGTACCTGGCTGGTAGTCTACAACTGGAAGCGCGAGCCCAGCGCCGACGGTGGTCCGGCCGAGAACTTTTCGGGGGCCCTGCGGGCCGGCATTCGCTACGTGCAGTACTCGCCGGCCATCGTGGCGGTGCTGGTGCGCTGCTTCGCGTTTGCCTTCGGAGCCTCGGCCATGTGGGCGCTGCTGAGCGTGGTGGTGGCGCGGCGGCTGCATTTGCAATCGGGCTCCTACGCCGTGATGCTGTCGTGGCTGGGGGCGGGCGCGGTGTCGGGGGCATTTTTGATTGGTAAAATCGGCCACCGGCTCAACCTCAACCGCCGGGTGCTGCTAGGCTCGCTTGTCTTCGTGGGTACCAACCTGGCGCTGGCCCTCGTGCCGGGCGAGTACTGGCTGTTTCCCATGATGTTCGTGTCGGGCACCGCCTGGCTCATTACCATGACGAGCTTCAGCACCAGCGTGCAGCTGCACGTGCCAAAGTGGGTGCAGGCGCGGGTGGTGAGCGTGTACATGCTAGTCTTTCAGGCGGGTATGAGCCTGGGCAGCATCGTGTGGGGCGAATTGGCCGACCGCATCAGCCTGCCGCTGGCCCTGCTCGTCGCCGCTGGCTGGATGCTGGCCAGCCTGGCGCTGGCCCTGCCCTTCCCCATGCACCAGCCCGAGGGCCTCGATTTCAGTCCCGCCGAGCCCTGGAGTGACCAGTTGCCCGCCCTGGAAGAAGCCATCGACCCCGACGACGGCCCCGTGGTGGTCATGATCGAGTACAACGTGGACCCCGCCGACCACGCGGCCTTCCGGCTGGCGGCCCAGCAGCTCACCCGCCTGCGCCTGCGCGACGGCGCCCTGCGGGCCGGCGTCTTCACCGACGTGGCCCAGCCAACCCGCATTACCGAGTTTTTTTACGTGGCGACCTGGGCCGAGCACGAGCGCCAGCACCGCCGCTTCACCCGCGAGGACCAGTTGGTAGAGGCCGAAGTGCGGCGCTTTCACCGGGGCGAGACCCCGCCGCACGTTACGCACTTCCTAGCCTTCCCCCGCTCGGCCAACGTGGAAGTAGCCGCCCCGCCGCTGGCCGTGGCGGGCAGTGCGCAGTAGCTCGAACGCCGCTTGGTGCGAGGCAATGCGCTATTCTTACATGTAACACCAAGCTCCGGCTTGGTGAGGCGTTCGGGCTTACTTCCCTAGCGCCTCACCAAGCCGGAGCTTGGTGTTACATAGAAGCTGCTAAATGGCGTCCAGCCCCGGCAGGTCGAGCAGCTCCGCAGCGCGCTGCGCCACGGCTCGGACGCTGGCTATATCCGGGCCGGTGATGGTCAGGTGGCCCATCTTGCGGCCAGCGCGGGCTTCCAGCTTGCCATAGAGGTGCAGGTGCGTGCCCGGCAAACTCAGCACGGCGTACCAGTCCGGCTCCCGCAGTTGCCCGGCGGCGTCGAACCACACGTCGCCCAGCAGGTTGAGCATGATGGACGGGGAGTGCTGCCGCGGCTGGGGCAAGGGCAGGCCCGCCATCGCGTGAACTTGCAAGTCGAACTGCGAGGCATCGCAGGCGTCTATCGTGTAGTGGCCGCTGTTGTGCGGGCGCGGGGCCATCTCATTGACTACCAAGCCCCCGTGCTCGCTACCGTCTTCGATCACAAAAAACTCGACGCACAGCACCCCGACGTAGCCGAGGTGGTGCGCGATGGAAATGGCCGCCGTGCGCGCCCGCTCGGCCAGGGCCGGGGGCACGCTGCCCTCGTAGGCGTGGGTTACGGCCAGAATGCCCTCGACGTGCACGTTGCGCTGCGGGGCGAAGCTGACCACTTGCCCATCCCAGCCGCGGGCCACCAGCACCGAGCATTCGGCGGTGAGCGGTAGCATTTTCTCCAGCACGCAGGCCACGCCGCCCAATTCTGCCCAGGCCGCGGCCAGCTCGTCGGCAGTCTTGACGCGGACCTGACCCTTACCGTCGTAGCCCAGGCGGGCCGTTTTCAGGATGCCGGGCAGCAAGTCGGCCCGGTCGTGCTGCACGGCTTGCAGCTGGGCCGGGGTTTCGATCACCGCGTAGGGGGCGCAGGTCACGCCCGACACGTCGGCGCAGGCGGTAAAATGCGCCTTTTCCTCGATGCGGTTTTGGGCAATGCCCACCACGGCCGCGCCGGGGGCCACGGGGCGAGTCAGCGCCAGGGTTTGCAGGGCCTGGGCCGGCACGTTTTCAAACTCGGTGGTGATGGCCTGGCACAAATTGGCCAGCTGCGCCAGCCCGGCCGGGTCGTCGTAGCCGGTTTGGATGTGGTGGTGGCTCACCTGTCCGGCGGGGCTTTGGGCGTCGGGCTCGAGCACGGCGGTAAAGTACCCCAGCCGCTGGGCGGCGTGGACGAACATCCGGCCCAGCTGGCCGCCCCCCACTACGCCGAGCGTCATGCGCTGGCCCTCGGCGTCCTGGCTGCCCGGGTACAGCCGGGGTGGCGTTGCAGCGTGCTTATCGGCGCTCATACGGGCAGCGTCATGGCGCGGGCGGCCTCGGTTTGGGCGGCGCGAAATGCCTCCAGCTTACTCGCCAGCTCCGGGTTGTGCAGGGCCAGCAGGCTAACGGCAAACAGCGCGGCATTAGCCGCGCCAGCGGTACCGATCGCAAACGTGGCCACCGGAATTCCCTTGGGCATCTGCACGATGCTGTGCAGCGAATCAACCCCTTGCAAATGGCGGCTGGCCACCGGCACGCCCAGCACGGGCACCGTAGTTTTGGCGGCCAGCATGCCCGGCAGGTGGGCCGCCCCGCCCGCGCCGGCGATGATGGCCTGCAAGCCCCGCGGGCCGGCCTGCTCAGCGTAGGCAAACAAGTCGTCGGGCATGCGGTGGGCCGATACCACGCGGGCCTCGTGGGCCACGCCGAAGTCCGCGAGAATCTGCACGGCGTGCTGCATGGTGTCCCAGTCGCTGCTGGAACCCATTACGACGCCGATTACCGGCTGGCCGGGGGCGTCGGAAGTGGAAGGGGTACTCATGGTGAGCCTGGTCGTAAAGGGCAGGACAGCCCTGGGTGGTCGATAAAGCAGGATTGCGGCCGGGAGCGCGAGCGCAAACCGACAGGCGGATGGCCGGCTATCGGGCCGGGCGTTATCCCGCCGGGAAACGCGGGCATTCGCTTGAAAACCCGTGACTACGGCCACAAATTTACTGTCGCCGCCCAAGTGGCACCCCAAAACTTTGGGGCTACTCCTGAAAAATACCCCTCCCGGCCTGGCTAAGCCGCAGCGACTCAGCCGCATTTCACCCTTGAAATAACCCCAGCTGTTTCGGACGCCGATAGCCTTGTTTTCGTACAATACTGCCTGGTCACTCATTGCCCAACGTAGTATGTTTCTTCCGCGCACGCTCGCCGTCTGCCTCTCTCCCCTGCTGGCCTTCACCACCGCCCCCAACTCGCTGGTAGTACCCGGCCGCAGCCTCGGCAACCTCACCCTCGGCGCTAACGCTACCACCCTCGCCACGCTCGGCCCCGCCACCTTCAGCGATGCCGCCATGCAAAAAGCCTGGAGCACCTGGCGCGGCCGCCGCCCCGCCGACGGCCGCGCCCCCACCCAGCTCGACGTGTACACCGCCCCCGCCGGCAACGACGTGGACCGCCACACCGTGCAGCTGGTCCGCGCCACCTCGCCCTGGTTTCACCTAGCCAACGGCCTGCGGCCCGGCTCCCGGCTCAGCGCCATTCAGCAGGCATACGGCAAGCTGCCGCTCGCCACTACCTACCGCGTCGCCAACCGCCCGCGCTACCTCTACGACGACGTAAAGCGCGGTATCGCCTTCGAAACCGACGGCACGGCGAGCAGCAGCCGCTGCCAGGCGGTAATCGTGCACCTGCCGGGCAAAGCCGTGGCCCAGGCGGCGCTGCCGCTGGCGGCTTACTTGCAAGAACAGCGGTAAGGTGAGATGGCGAGATAGTGAAATGGTGAGACGGTGAAATGGCGAGCTGGTAAAGTAGTCAGAGGCTCAAGAAAAACTCCTATTTTACTTCTCCATCTTACCACCTCCCCATCTCCCCATCTCACCATCTCGCCATCTCGCCATCTCACCATCTCACCCCATCCGCACCCGCAAGGCGTGCCGTCCCGGCTCTTCGTACTGGTAGGCCAGCAGGAAGCCGCTGGTTTCGCAGATCTGGCGGGCGATGGGCAGGCCCAGGCCCACGCTGCCGGGCGGGCGGCCGGGATTGGGCCGGAAGCGGGCGAACAGCTGGTCGGCGGGTAGCGCCTGGGGGCGGCCGCTGTTTTCGACGGTGAACGCCTGCGCCGTCAGCGTCACGGCCACGAAGCCGCCGGGTACGTTGTGCCGGATGGCGTTTACGAGGAGGTTGCTGACCAGAATTTCCAGCAGCGAGCGGTTGCCCGAGATGATTACCCGCTCCGCCAGCTCGGTTTGCAGGGTCAGCTCATTCGCTTCCAATTGCTCGTGCAGCTGGGCTAGCTGGGTCTTGATAATGGCGGCGAGGTCAACCTTTTCGGTGGGGAAGTAGAGCTGCTGGTCGAGATGCACGAGCAGCAACAGGCTGCGGCACAAGTGCGTGAGGCGCTGCGTCACGGCCAGCAGCGGCTCGATGTGGCTGGCCTGCTCCTCGGTCAGGCCCGGGGCTTGCACGAGCAGGTCGAGCTTGGTGCGCAGGATGGCCAGCGGGGTTTGCAACTCGTGGGCGGCGTTTTCGGCAAACTCGCGCTGGCGCTGGTACAGGCGCTGGTGCCGGGCCAGCACCCGCGTGAGGGCCGCGTTCAGGGCCTTAAACTCCGGGATGTTGGTGGCCGCCAGTACCGGTGCGTGGTGCTGGTCGAGCTTGTAGTGCTGTAAAATATCGAGCGTGCTGTAAAACGGCCGCCAGTAGCGCCGCGCCAGCCCGTGCTGAATCAGCAGCATCCCGCCCACCGTGAGGCCAAACAGCACGGCCCCCGCCAGCACGATACCCCCCAGCAGCACGGGCTCGTCGAGCAGCGAAGAGCGCACTTCCAGCCGGTAGGTTTTTCCCTGAAAAGCCACCGTACCCGCCACCTGCCGGTACCATTGCTGCTTACCAGTAAGCGTATTAAACATCAGCCGGTTGGTAAACTCATTCGGCAGCGGCTGCCTCGCCGGCGCATCCGGCAGCGGACTAAACTCCACGTTGTGGTCGATGCGATGCCAGAAGGCCAGGTCGGCGGCCGAGCGCAGCTCCTGGCGCAGGGCCAGCTCCACGCGCTGCTTGCGGCGGCCCAGCGTGCGGTCTACGTAGGCGTAGTAGAGCCGGTGAATAATGGCGTAGTACACAAACGTGCCGCCGACCGCTACCACGCTGGCGTAGAGCAGCAAAATTAGCGTCGTGCGGGCCAGCAACCTCATAGCAGTAACTGGCCTGGGCATCCCAACCCCGGCCAGCCAGCAAGGTACCGCCTGGCGCCCCTTGTCGAGCAATTACCAACTGGCCTTGAATTGCGGAGCCGTGGCTGGCCCAAGCTCGGTATTGGCAACAAATTGCTGGTCAAGCGTGGTCGCTCTGCCGGTTAACTTGAGGACGTTGAACAGGCACGGGTCTTTCAACTGGTCGGCGCGGGAGGGAAGCGGGTAAATAAGCTCCTTAGTCAACTGCTTTACCGATGCGGCGCCAACGAATTTTATTGCTTAAAGCAGCATACGGGTCGAGGGAAAACCAGACGAAAGCAGCTTTGCCCACCAGATGGCTTTCAGGTACGAATCCCCAAAATCGGGAATCTTCGGAGTTGTGGCGGTTGTCGCCCAGCACAAAGTAGTAGTTTTGTTTAATCGTGTACTGCGTGAGCGGCCGGCCGTTTTGCTGAATCATTCCGTCGCGCCACGTGATGCCCGGGTTACGCTCAAACTGCGCCACGATTTTATAATAAATGGCGGCATTAAGCGGCGACAGGTTGACGACCTGCCCTTCTCGGGGCACCACCAGCGGCCCAAAATTATCGAGCTGCCAGTGCCGCAGCACGGTACTGCGCACCCCCGAAGCCCGAAAATCAGCCTGGTCCGGAAAGAGCGAGCCATCGGGCACGCGGCCGCCGGCCACCGTGAGCGCCCGCGTGTAGGGCTGGCGGCGCAGGTAAGCGGCGGTGGTATCGGGGCAGCTGATGAGGTAGCCCAGCGCACCCGTTTCCGGATTGGTACTCACCGCCGGTATCCCCCCCGGCTCCGTATTATCAACTATCCCGTGCGCCCGCAGCGCAGCCTGCACCTCGGTGCCAGGAGCCGCTACTTCGAGAAAATAGGTCATCTGGAGTTGGCCTTTACTGGGTGCGGGCTGCCCGTTGAGTAGCACCTGCCCCTGGCGGATTGTTAGCGTATCGCCAGCTACGGCCACGCAGCGCTTGATGAGGTGCGTGCGCCGCCCGGCGGCGCGTAGCGGCTCATAGGGGGCGTAGAAAGCCACGACGTCGTTGCGCTGGGCCCTCGCACCAACTACTGGTAACTTCTTGATATACACGTGGTCGCCCACCAGCAGCGAGCGCTCCATGCTTTCGGAGGGTATTACGTAGGCTGGGGGTAGCCAGCGGCTGAGGAGTACCGCTGCGAACAGGAGCAGGAGTCCCCCGCGCCAGCCAGCCAGGGCCCGCTTAAGTTTTACAAGCAAGGTAGTTGAGGTTTATTCAGGCCCGAAATGATGGCTACTGCGGTACCCAAAGCCCAAGCGCCAAAAATAGCAGCCGACGCCACCGGGGGCAAAGGGCGGCGGGCCCTAGCAGATACGGGTATCTGCTGCCAGCGGCAATCTGCCGGGGTAGTCTTAGTCGTAAGTACGGATGATTGCTCCTGCCCAACATGCTAGTCGCCAGGGCTGCCAGGTAGCGCTCCTGCTTGAGTGGTGCGAGACCGGCAGTACCCTCTACCTTAGCGGCCGCTCAGCCTACCGCTGGGTAGCGGCAGAGTCAATAGCGGCAGAAGGCCCACTGAAACGAAAAACCTGTTGACCTATCGCTTGAAGTCCAGTACCTAACCCTCTTCTTTCTATGCATAAGAAACTTTACGCTAGCCTGTTAGTTACTTTTGCCCTGGCCGTAGCCGCCATTATCTTCTTCAAGCGCCCAGGCCCGCCCGCCCTACCCGAGCCCAAGGACCGCATCGGCCGCCTGGCCCTGGGTGGCGAGTGGGTGAACACCAAAGCCGCCATGGAAGGCTTGCTGGCCAAGCTGCGCGCCGACCCCAACGACCAGAAAAGTCGCCTACTGCTGGCCGAAGCCTACATGCAGGAAGGGCGCATCACCGGCAATCACCCCTACTACGATGCCGCCGCCATGCAGCTGCTGCAAGCAGTGCTCAAGGCTGACCCCGAAAGCTTCGAGGCGCTGTGCTGCCAGGCCTCGCTGAGCCTCACGCAGCACCACTTCTCGCAGGGCCTGGCGCTGGCCGAGCGAGCCCAGGCCATCAACCCTAACAGCGGCTATGTCTATGGCCTGCTGACCGATGCCAACGTGGAGCTGGGTCACTACGACCAAGCCGTGAAGATGGCCGACAAGATGAACCAGGTGCGCCCCGACCTCACGGCCTACGCCCGGGTGAGCTACCTGCGCGAGATTCACGGCGACGTGCCGGGTGCCATCGAGGCGATGGACATGGCCGTGAAAGCCGGCTTTGCGGGCCTTGAGCAAACCGAGTGGAGCCGCGTGGCCCTGGGCCACCTGTACGAAGTAAGCGGCCGCCTCGACCAGGCGGCTGGCTACTACCAGCAGGCACTGGCCCTGCGTCCCAACTACGCCTACGCGCTGGCTGGCCTGGCCCGCGTGGCCGCGGCCCACCAAGATTACGCTACTGCCATTACCAACTTAAACCTGGCCCGCGCCACGGTGAAGGATTACGCCTTCACCGATGAGCTAGTGGATATCTACCGCCTGAATAAGCAGCCCGCCGAAGCCGCTAAAATGGCGCAGGAATCGGTAGCCATGCTCGCCGACGCCGCTCAGCAAGCCAATGATAACGAAGAGCTAGGCCACTACACCGACCGCGAGCTGGCCTACGCCTACCTCAAAACCGGCAACCTAGATAAAGCCCTAGAACACGCCAAAATCGAGTACGCCCGCCGCCCCGATAACATCGACGTCAACGAAACGCTGGCCTGGGTGTACTACAAGCGCGGCGAGTACGCCGAGGCGCAGAAATACATGCAGGTGGCCCGCCGCACCAACTCCCAAAACCCGGTGCTGCTGTGCCGCGCTGGCCTCATTCTCAGCAAGACCGGCCGGGCGGCCGAGGGCCGCGCCCTTATCGAGAAAGCCGTGAAAGTCGCGCCCTACCTCAACCCCGAAGTAACGGTTGAGAGCGAAAACCTGCTGGCCGCCCGCTAGAACATGGCTACGCTTACGACCGCCGGTCCTTGCGAGCGCAGCGAGGCAAGCGCACCCAGACGGCACCCGACCGGCGCGGCGCACCCGATGCGCTTGCTTCGTTGCACTCGCAAGTCCCGGCGAGCAGTAGTACTACCCCTCCTTTTCCTGCTCACGCTGCCCGCCGCCGCCCACGTCATCGACGCCGACCTGAGCAAGCTCTCGCGCACCGAGATTTTCTGGACCTATATCAAGCTTGGCTTTACTCATATCTTGCCGCTGGGCTTCGACCATATCCTGTTCATTATCAGCCTCTACATTCTAGAGCCGCGGCTGAAGCCGGTGTTGTGGCAGGCCACGGCCTTCACGGTGGCCCACTCCATTACGCTGGGGCTGGCGATGTACGGTGTTATTCGGCCGCCGGGCAGCGTGGTCGAGCCGATTATTGCGCTGTCCATCCTGTTTGTCGCGCTCGAAAATATCCTCACGACTACGCTCAGCCCGTGGCGCTTGGCTATTGTATTTGGGTTCGGACTAATTCACGGCATGGGCTTCGCTGGCGCGCTCACTGGGTTAGGCCTACCGCAGAGGGACTATGCTGGCTCGCTCATTTCCTTCAACGTGGGGGTTGAGCTGGGGCAGGTTACCATCATTCTGCTGTGCTGGGCGCTCGTGGGACGCTGGGCCGCCAGCCGGCCCTGGTACCGGGCGCGGGTGGTAGTACCAGTGTCGGTAGTGGTGGGCCTGGTAGCCGCCTACTGGACGGTAGAACGGCTGCTGGCGTAGCAAGTGGGTAATTTCACTAGTTATTCTTGATGGAAATTATATAAAAATTGATGGTCATTGCGAGCACAGCGAAGCAATCGCACCCGAACGGCCCGCTTCGCTGCGCTCGCACTGGTGTATTATATTTTAAATAATCAAACCATGCTGCGCTCATTACTCACCTGGCTTTTGCTGCTCAACTACCTACTGGTAGTGGGGGCGGGCCTGGTCGTGAGCCGGCCCCCCGAGCCGCCCTTTTCGGCCGCGCATCCTTACGTGCATAGTCACGACTGCCAGCAGCATAACTACCTGCGCCTCGACTGCTTCGAGCGGTGCAACGGCGACCAGCGCGTCGTGCACCGGCGGCTACCTACCGGTACCGGCCTGCACTACCTGGCCCAGCTGAAGGGACTCGACGTGCATTTTGCCGCCGCGCCCGTGGCCGCCCTGGTGCCACCACTGGCCTGGGCCAGCTTGGCGCAACACCCTGCGCAGGCCCCGGCGGTGTGGTCCTCCTGGGTCAGCCTCAGCGACTACCCGCCACCCCAATCTAGCTAACGCTATCCGCCCCAGCGTCCGCCCGGTCGCTGGCTGGCCCAGCGCGTTCTAGCCAAGCGCTGCGCGACGGGCCATTGTGGTTGAAGCTAACGCCAGTAGCGCGCCCGGACGGGTACGGGCTGGGCGTTGTTAGAACGCTGATATGTACCTTATTAAATTACTGAAAAATAAAACGCTGTGGGGCATATTGGGGCTGGGACTGCTGGCCGCGCCGGTAGCCCTGGCCCAGCGCCCGGCCGCGCTCCGCGGCACCGTGGCCGATTCGCTATCGGGCCAGCCGCTGGTGGGCGTGCGGGTAGTAGTGCTAGGGCAGCCGGGTGGTACGGCTACCGATGCGCTGGGGCAGTTTCGGCTGGCCGGCCTGGCGGCGGGCACCTACCGGGTGCAGCTGGGAGCGCTCGGCTATCGGCTCAAAACCAGGGAGGTAACGCTGGTGGCCGGCGAGACGCGGGGCCTCACGGCCACGCTCGCTACTACCAGCCTCGACTTGGCCGAAGTAACCGTAAGCCAACCCCGCGACCCCAATCAGACGCTGGCCGCCATCTCGCACATCGACCAGACACTGCGGCCCATCAACTCGGCCCAGGACCTGTTGCGGCTGGTGCCGGGCCTATTTATTGCCCAGCACGCGGGTGGCGGCAAGGCCGAGCAGATCTTCGTGCGCGGCTTCGACGCCGACCACGGTACCGACTTCGCGGTGAGCATCGACGGGCTGCCGGTGAACATAGTGAGCCACGCCCACGGCCAGGGCTACGCCGACTTTCACTTCGTAATCCCCGAAACGGTCGAGCAGCTGCGGGTGTACAAAGGCCCTTACACCGCCCGCTTCGGCGATTTTGCCACCGCCGGCGCGGGCGAGTTCACCACCAAAACCAGCCTCGACCGTAGCCAGGTGAAGCTCGAAGTAGGCCGCTTCGATACGCGCCGGGCGCTGGTAATGCTCGATTTGCTGGGCTCGCACCACTTGTTTAGCAAGCGGCCGGAGAGCGCCTACGTGGCCGCCGAGTACAACTTCACCAACTCCTATTTCGACGCGCCGCAGCACTTCAAGCGCTTCAATGGCCTTTTCAAATATACCGGCCAGCTCACCGACCGCACCTCGCTGACGCTGCTGGGCTCGCACTTCACCTCTAGCTGGGATGCCAGCGGCCAAATACCCGACCGCGCGGTAAACGAAGGCCTCATCTCCCGCTTTGGCAGCCTCGACCCCAGCGAGGGCGGCAGCACCAACCGCACCAACGCCTCGGTGGTACTGACCACGGCGCTGCCCCAGGCGGCGGTGCTGCGCCAGCAGGCGTACTACTCGCGCTACAACTTCAGCTTGTTCTCGAACTTCACATTCTTCAAGAACGACCCGGTGAATGGCGATGAAATCGACCAGACCGACCACCGTAACCTCTACGGCTACACCGCCACCTACGACCGCGACGACCGCCTGGGTCACGGCGGCCGTACCCTGCACACAGTAGTGGGCCTGGGCACCCGGCTCGACGATTCCGAATTGGGGCTGCGACACGCCGTGCAGCGGCGCATCCTGGATACCGTAAGCACAGGCCGCCTTTACGAACAGAATATCAACGCCTACCTCGACGAAACCCTGGAGCTGACCGAGCGCCTGACCGTAAATGCGGCCGTGCGTGCCGACTTATTCATCTTCCAGTTTCGGGGTCAGAAAGCCGACTCGGCGGCCGGGTTTGTGCCCCTCACGGGGCGCGTGGTGCGGGGCCGGGTTTCGCCCAAGCTCAATTTCTACTACCAACTTTCGCCGGCGGTGCAGCTATTCGTGCGCTCGGGCCTGGGCTTTCACTCCAACGATGCGCGGGGTGTAGTGCAGGGCACCGGCCACTTCAACGCGCTGCCCCGCGCCGTGGGCGCCGAGGTAGGCAGCACCTTCAAGCCCGTGCCCAGCCTGGTAGTGAACGCCGCCCTCTGGACCCTGCACCTGCAAGACGAGCTGGTGTACTCGGGCGACGAGGGTACTACCGAAAGTGCCGGCCCCACCCGCCGCTACGGCGTCGATGTGTCGGCCCGCTACCAGCTCACCGGCCGGCTCTTTCTCGATGCCGACGTCAACTACAGCCACGGTCGGCTCGTGGGCGTACCGGCCGGTGAGAATTACATCCCGCTGGCCCCGAGCTTCACCAGCATCGGCGGGCTGACGCTCAGAAATCCTAATGGCTTGAGCGCCAGCCTACGCTACCGCCACATCGACAGCCGCCCGGCGCAGGAGGACAACGCCATTCGGGCGCGGGGCTATTTCTTGCTCGATGCAGTGGTCAACTACACCCGGCCGCGTTTCCAGGTGGCTGCCACGGCCGAAAACCTGGCCAACGTGGCCTGGAACGAGGCACAATTTGCCACCGATAGCCAGCTTCGCGGCGAGGCTTCCTCGGTCAATGAACTGAATTTTACGCCCGGTACACCGTTTTTTATAAAAGTTAACGCCAGCGTTTTTTTCTAGCGCGTACCGTTTTCCTCCCCACTGGCCCGTTCGGGTGTGAACTACAGTTCGCACCCGAACGGGCCTTCTGATTTTGAGGTCGGGGCAAAAACCTGCGCTAGGGTGCGCAATGCGGGTGTTAGTGGCAAATTCGGTACTTTTTATAACTATTTGATGAGCAGCCTTTGTTAGATAAGTGCAAATTATGTTGATTCAATTCTGAAGGAAATTAGTTGGAGTTAGGAAGAAGCTACGCCGAGCTAAATTTTTTTGAAAAAAGTTCCCTTTCGGAAGTCCGACCTCGGATTAATCACGTATGTGGTGACAATTAGAAAAGTAGATGTACTAATAAGGCGGGCAGCATACTTGTTGGTTGATCAATAGCTTGAGTCAAGCCAATGAGCAGGATACAATGCGCCGCTAATGCATTTGCCAGCTTCGGCTGGATGGTACCCGTTTGGGCAGCTTCCCTGCTTTCCGTTTCTTCAATCCGACTACCATAACATTCTAGGCTTCTTAGCTACCCTTTGAGCTTTGGGACTGCTGGGGCTTGGTATTATCTAATAGTTTCCTTGTGTGGCTTCGGCTGCGCGAGGCAGGATTGTTTGTTGCGTTCCCTACCCTTTTTCACCCTTTCACTTTCTCCATGAACAGATTTACCAGACCTCTTCAATGGGCGGTCGGGGCATGTGCAATTACGGCGCTCGCTACCTGGGGCACCGTGCAGTACACGCCGCTGGAAGCCAGCAGCCACCGCGAGGCTCCGCTGATTGCCGACGATCCGCTGGCCGACAACACGGACGTGTACGCTTTCAAGGACCCCAATAATTCGGAGCGAATTATCCTGATTGCCGACTACATCCCGTTTCAGCTGGCGCAGGGTGGGCCGAACTACTACACGTTTGGCGAGAATATTCGCTACGAGATTCACGTCAAGAACAACGCCTCGACTACGGGTGATGATATCGTGTACCGCTTCACTTTCACGCGGACCAATGGCGACCCCACCACGTTTTTCAACGCGCGGCTGGGGCAGCAAAATTTGAAAACTACCTACACCTGCGAGAAAATCGTGGCGGGTGGCACGCCGGTTACCATCGTAAGCAATGGCGTGGTGCCGGCGTATAACATTGGGCCGCGCTCGGTGAATACGGGCGTGGGCTTGGCGCAGGCCTCGTACGCGGCCTACCGGCAGGGCACCGTGACCGCCGCCAGCGGCGGCGGTGGCGAGCAGATATTCTGCGGCTCGGCCGACGACCCGTTCTACGTGGATTTGGGGGCCATCTTCGACCTGGCCGGCCTGCGCGCCAACCGGGGCGCCCGCGATGGCCTAGCCAAATACAACGTGCATTCGATAGCCCTGAGCATTCCGGTAGCCACGCTGCAAAAGAACAGCCAGCCAGCCTCGGCGGCTACTAATATCTTGGATGGCAACTACGTAATTGGCGTGTGGGCCTCGGCTAGCCGCCCCGCCATGCGCACGCTGAACGGCGGTACCACGGGCACTACCAGCTCTTCGGGCAACTACACCCAGGTGTCGCGCCTAGGCATGCCGCTGCTCAACGAAGCCATCAACCCCGTCGGGGCCAAGGATGCCTGGAACCGCACTACGCCCTACAACGAGGCGGCCATTACCGACGACTACCTCTCCAACCCGGAGTTGGCCCTGTACATGGCGGACAATACCCCCGTGAACGGCGCGGCTCCCAAGCCCAGCGGCCAGACCTACTACGGCGAGGCGGTGCCGGCCCTGAGCGCGCTGCGAATTCAAACGAAGTCGCTGGGCTCCTTTGACTTCCGCAACGGGGCGGCCGGCCTGTCGGGCCTGACCAGCGCCCAGCGGCAGGGGACGGTATTTGCCGACGCCACGTTTGGTCCCTACCTGTTGGTAGCTGGCAAGCCGCGCTCGGTAGATATCAAGCCAATTTTCCACACGGGCGTGCCTAACCTGCCGCCGTACCAACTGGCGACGGGCAAGAATGGCAACCCGCTGGCAGCGGGCAAGCCGTTCATCAACAATTTCTTGCCGGTGCTGGGTGACATGCTGCGCCTGAACATGGCCGTGCCCGCCACCCCGCGCAACTCGCCCGACTTTAGCAACCAGGGCCTGCTGGCCGCGGCCGTGCTGGGCATCACCGACTCGCGCTATAATGGCAGCACGGCGCTGCAAAATATCCCCAACATGGACGGCTTCCCCAACGGCCGCCGGCTGGAGGATGAGGTAGTGAAGATTGAGCTACAGGCAGTAAGCGGAGCCGTGCTGGCCGCCATCGGCCTGTGGTACGACGACTACACGCCGGGCACTTCGCCCACCCCCGCCACCTCGCAGCTGAAGGGCGTGCTGAATTTCACGGCGGGCGTCGAGAAAAACGATACCACGTTCAGCGCTTCCTTCCCCTACGTGCAAACGCCGTGGCAGGGCATGCGCGTGCGTCGCTAACTCATTGTCTCACCTTGCTATCGCCTATTTAAAATGACTACCAAACAGTTACGTACCTACGTCGCGCTGCCCACGCTCGCGATAGCGGTAGTCGGCGGCACCCTCTGGAGCCAGCTGCGCTACACGCCCCTGGAGGCTTCCTCGCACCGCGAGGCCCCGCTGATTGCCGACGACCCAGTGGCCGACAACACCGACCTCTACGCCTTCAAAGACCCCAATGATGCTGGCAAAATCATCATCATTGCCAACTACATTCCGTTTGAGCTGCCGCAGGGTGGCCCCAACTACTCGACGTTTGGGGAGAACGTGCGCTACGAGATTCACGTCAAAAACAACACCGCCACCACCGGCGACGACGTAACGTACCGCTTCACCTTCACGCGGACGAACCAGGACCCCAGCACGTTTTTCAACGTCCGGCTGGGGCAGCAAAACCTGAAAACCACGTACACCTGCGAGAAAATCCTGGCTGGCGGCTCGCCGGTGGCCATTATCACCAACGGCGAAGTGCCGCTCAACAACATCGGGCCGCGCTCCATCAACGGGGCGGCGGGGCTGAACTCGGGCACTTCCTACACCGACCGCCGCCTGAATGCCATTACGCTGGCCTCGACGGGCGAGCGCGTACTGTGTGGTCCGTCGGACGACCCGTTCTTTGCCGACCTGGGGGCCATTTTCGACCTCGCCAACATCCGCGGTGCTTCGGGCGGGGCGGGCACGCCTACCGACGGGCTCGCGCGCAAAAACTGCCACAGCATCGCGCTCAGCATTCCGGTGGAAAATCTGCAAAAGACCGGGAAAACCGTCAGTCAGGCGGCCAATATTCTGGACCCCGACTACGTGATCGGCGTGTGGGCCTCGGCCAGTCGCCCGGCCATGCGTACCCTGAGCAACACCGCCGACCCCACCAACAGCGGGAGCTGGGTGCAGGTATCGCGCCTGGGCATGCCGCTTACTAACGAAGTGATTAACCCCGTCGGGGCCAAGGATGCCTGGAACGCTCGCACCCCTTACAACGAGGCGGCCGTGACCGACAACTACCTCTCGAACCCGGAGCTGGGTTTGTACATGGCGGACGATACCCCCGTGAACGGCGCGGCCCCCAAGCCCGCCGGCCAGACCTACTACGGCGAAGCGATTCCCAACATCTCGAAGCTGCGCATCCAAACCAAGTCGCTGGCCGGGCGGCCGGGCTTCGGCAACGGCTTTGACTTCCGTAACGGCGCGGCGGGCCTGAGCGCCCTGTACAGCAACGCCGCTGGCGCCAACGCGGGCACGGCCTTCGCCCCGGCCCCGGCGGGCTTTGGCGAGTACCTGCTGAACAGCGGCCAAGCCGGTAGCCCGCGCTCGGTAGACATCAAGCCGATTTTCCACACCGGCGTGCCTAACCTGATTCCGTACCAGCTGGCCACGGGCAAGGGCGGCAACCCGCTGGCGGCGGGCAAGCCGTTCATCAATAACTTTCTGCCCGTCATCGGCGACATGCTGCGCCTGAACATGGCCGTGCCGGCTACCCCGCGCACCTCGGCCGATTTCAGCAACCAGGGCCTGCTGGCCGCCGCCGCGCTGGGCCTGACTGATGGGCGCTATAATACCAACGCCAACCTGCAATTCATCCCCAACATGGACGGCTTCCCCAACGGCCGCCGCCTGGAGGATGCCGTGGACCAGATTGAGCTGAAGGCCGTGAGCGGCGTGGTGCTGGCCGCCATCGGCCTGTGGTACGACGACTTTACCGCCACCGCGACCAACCCCGTTACGCCGCAGCTCGGCAACGTGCTGGGCTTCACCACGGGCGTGGAGGCCAACGACACGACCCTCCGGGCCGAGTTTCCGTTCGTGCAAACGCCCTGGGTGGGCACCGGCTCGGCCAGCGGCCCGACCAACACCGTCGTCATTCCCGACCTGACGATCAGCACGACGATGAACGTAGAGTCGGGCACCTACAACAACATCACCATTACCAGCACCGGCGTGGCTTCGTTCAACGGCCCCGTCGTGGTGAATGGCGCGCTGACCGTGCAAACCGGCGGCGTCATGAGCACGCGCGGCGTGCTGGCGACCAACTGCCTTCCCATCACGGGCTCGGGCAGCTTCACGCTGCAAGCCGGGGCTACTCTGCGCATCTGCGACAGCAACGGCATCGCGGCTACGGGTACGGCTTCGGGGGCCATTCAGCTCACGGGCTCGCGTACGTATTCCAACGATGCGACGTACGAGTACATCGGCGGCGAGGCTCAAACCAGCGGCACGGGCCTGCCCAGCCGGGTGCGCAGCCTGACGGTGAACAACGCGGCCGGCCTCACCCTGAACAACGGCGGCGTCGGCGTGAGCCAGCTAGTGACTCTGACCAACGGCAACCTGATCAGCAGCGCCAACCAGCTGCTGACCCTCCTCTCGACGCCCACCTCCGGCACGGCCCTCGTAGTGAATACCAACGGTGCCGTGACCGGCCCCGCCACTATGCAGCGCGCCATCGACCCCGCCTTCAACGCCGGCGCGGGCTACCGCCACTACAGCTCGCCGGTGGCCAGCACCACGCTCAGCGATTTGGGCAGCAACACCCCGAGCTTCAGCCCGATATTCAATCAGGCTTATAACTCGTCCCCCACACCAGGAACGGTGACGCCCTTCCCCAACGTGTTTGCCTACGACCAGAGCCGCGTGACGATGGGGGCCAACACCTCGGCCGCCTTCGACATGGGTTTCGTGGTGCCGCAGGCCAGCGACGTGATGACGGTACTCGGTGGCTACACCGTGAATATTCCGGCCAGCGCGGTAGTTGACCTTTCGGGTACGTTCAACAACGGAACTGTTACGCGCAACGGCCTAGCGCGCGGCAGCCAGCCCCAGAGCGGCTGGCAGCTGCTCGGCAACCCCTACCCCTCGCCGCTTGACTTTAGCCTGACGGCCGGTGTCACGCGCACCAACCTCGACGATGCGGTGTACGTGTACCAGAGCACCGGCCAGTACACCGGGCAATACCGCAGCTACGTCAATGGCTTCGGCAACCCGCTGGTAGCCGCCATGCAGGGCTTCTTCATGCGGGTGACGGCCCCCGGCACCAGCAACGGCAGCCTGGCCCTGACCAACGCCGCCCGCGTCACGACGTTCGGTGCTACGCCGAGCTTCAACCGCACCACCGCCGATTCGCGCCCCCAGGTAACGCTGAGCCTGCAAGGCAACTCGCTGCAGCTGGGCGATGAAACGTCGGTGTACTTTGAGCAGGGTGCACAGGCGGGTTTCGACTCCCACTACGATGCCTACAAGCTGCCCAATTCGTCGGGTATGAACATCAGCAGCTACATCACCGGCGGCGAGCTATCCATCAATGGCCTCTCGCCGCTGAATCTGACCGCAGCCACCACCGTACCGCTCAACGTGCACGTGCCCGCCACCGGTACCTACACCCTGAACGCCGCCAAGCTGGCCAACTTCACCAGTGCCACCACGGTGCTGCTGCTCGATGCCGAAACGGGCGCCCGCATCAACCTGGCGCAGCAGCCGCTATATAGCTTCACGGCCGCCGCTACGGCGCTGCCGGGCCGCTTTAGCCTGTACTTTGGCCCGGCTACCGCGCTGGCCGTAAACAACGCGGCGCTGACCCAGCAGGTGCAGCTCTTCCCCAACCCCGCCCGGGGCAGCTTTACGGTAGTAGTGCCCGCGGAGCTCGGCAAAGGCACCGTAACGGCCACGCTCTACAACCAGCTCGGCCAATCCGTAGCCCAGCGTAAGCTCGCCATGACTGCCGCCGGCGCGACCTCGCAATTCGACGTAACCGGTCTGGCGCTGGGGGTTTACACCTTGCAGCTGTCGGGCATCGATGCCCGAGTAACCAAGCGGTTAGTTATTGAGCAATAAGGCAGAAGGGCGCTGCGCAAGGTCGGTAATACGATTTGGCGCAGCGCCCCTCTCGTGTTCTACTTAATCCTTTCGATTTTCCTCATGAAAAAATATCCCTACCTACCTTCCTTGGCTGGCGCCCTGGTCGTTGGCCTGCTCGCCACCGGGCCAGCAGTAGCGCAGCAGCCCAGCACGGGTGGCCCCACGCCGCAGGCCGACCCCACCGCTGTGCCCCTCGACGGGGGCGCGTCGTTGCTACTGGCCAGCGGTGTGGCCTTTGGCCTGAAAAAATTGCATAACCGCCGCCGCGCCCGGTAATCGCCCGCAGCGATAAGAAGCGAGCTAACTGTCTTAGTGAATATAAGTTATATTCACTAAGACAGTTTTATTTTGTAGCAATAGCACAGCAAATTAACACTGCGCCGACGCTGGGCGCTTTCCTATTCTGACGGCCAGTAAGCAGTAGCGTTATATCCCCCTTCGACTTTAAACAACTGGTTTAACCGCTGCTTATCAATAGCTTATTACAGAGAGAAGCGTATACTCTTTGATACGCGCTACTTGCCTTAGGTAGCCGGGTCGGGGTCGAAGCGGTAGCCCAGGCCGTATACCATGCGGATGTGGCTGGGCGCGCCCGCCTCGGTGAGCTTGCGCTTGAGATTTTTGACGTGGGCGTACACGTTTTCGAAGGTGTCGAACTGCTCGGCAGCGTCGCCCGAGAGGTGCTCGGCAATCGCGCCCTTGGTGACGACGCGGTTCTGATTGGCCAGCAGCAGCAGGAGCAAGTCAAACTCGGTGCGGGTGAGGGTGAGCGGGCGGTCGGCCACGGCGGCGCGGCGGGCGGGCACGTCCACGGTCAGCTCGCCCACGCGCAGCAGGTTGGTGCCCTGAAAGTGACGGCGGCGCACCAGCGCGGCCACCCGGGCGCTCAGCTCGGGCAGGTAGAAGGGCTTGGGCAGGTAGTCATCAGCCCCCAGCTCCAGCCCTTTGATACGGTCATCGACGGCGGCGCGGGCCGAGGTGATAATCACCCCGGCCGGCTTCTGAAAGCGCTGCAAGGCCCGCAGCAGGTCGAGGCCGTCGCCGCCGGGCAGCGTTAGGTCCAGGATGATGCAGTCATAGTCGTAGAGCAGCATTTTTTCCTGCGCCTGGGCGTGGGTAGTGGCCGTTTCGCAGGCGTATTGCTGGGCCTGAAGGTAGCGCACCACCGTGTCGAGCAGTTCGGGCTCGTCTTCGACAATGAGCAGCTTCATGGCAGCAGGGATGGCATGGGTAAACGTTGGGGAAAATTCGATGCGCAAACGCTCGGCGTGCTTAGCCCATCGCAGGGCCTCCCCCACACAGTCGGCCGGCTTGGAGGAAGCGGCAGAGATGCTTCGGCAAGCTCAGCATGACAGATAGGGGATACAAAAAAATCGGCGAAAGCGTCGCTCTTCCAAATGTATTCCAAATCGGCCGGCTACTTCGCCCCAGCCTTCGGGTAGCCCCGTGGGGTTACCCCACTTCTCTCTTCTCAGTCCCCACCCTATGCTTTCCCTCCTCGGGTTTTTGATGATCAGTACGTTCATGTACCTGATCATGTCCAAGCGCATGTTTGCCATGACGGCGCTGATTCTCGTTCCCATTCTGTTTGCGCTCATCGGGGGTTTCCGGGCCGACATCGGGACGATGATGCTCGACGGCGTCAAGAAAATCGCCCCCACCGGCGTGATGCTGATTTTCGCCATCATGTACTTCGGCATCATGACCGACGCCGGGCTGTTCGACCCCATCGTGGGGAAGATTCTGAAAGTAGTGGGCGGCGATCCGCTCAAAGTAGTGATCGGCACCGCCGTGCTGGCCCTGGCCGTGTCGCTCGACGGCGACGGCACCACCACCTACATCATCGTGGTCGCGGCCATGCTGCCGCTCTACAAGCGCCTGCGCATGAACCCGCTGGTGCTCACGGCCACGGCCTTCCTATCCAGCGCCGTGATGAACATTTTGCCCTGGGGCGGCCCCACGGCCCGCGTGCTCTCGGCCCTGCACCTCGATAGCAGCCAGGTATTTACGCCCCTCATCCCGGCCATGATCGTGGCGGCCGGCTGGGTCATCTTCGTGGCCTACGTGCTGGGCAAGGGCGAGCGCGCCCGGCTGGGCGTCACCGTCATCACCGAAGACGCCGACGCCCTGGTGGCCGAGGCCAACCACGAAGACCTGAGCCTGCGCCGCCCCAAGCTGCTCTGGCTCAACGCCGCCCTCACGCTGGCCCTGCTCGTGGCGTTGTTTCTGGATTTGATGCCGCTGCCGGTGCTGTTCATGACGGCCTTCGCGCTGGGGATGCTCATCAACTATCCCCGCCTGGGTGAGCAGCGCGGCCGCCTCAACGCCCACGCCGGCAACGCCATGATCGTGGCGGGCATGGTGTTCGCGGCGGGGGTCTTCACCGGCATCCTGGCGGGCACCAAGATGGTCGATGCCATGTCGCAAACCATCGTCACGCTCATTCCCAACTCGCTGGGGCCGCACCTGCCCGTGCTCACCGGCATTACGAGCGCGCCCTTTACCTTTTTTATGAGCAACGATGCCTACTACTTCGGCATCCTGCCGCTCGTGACCAAGGCCGCCACGCAGTTTGGCGTGAGCGTGGAAGCCATGGGCCGGGCCTCGCTGCTGGGGCAATCGGTGCACTTGCTCAGCCCGCTGGTGCCCAGCACCTACCTGCTGGCCGGCCTGGCCGGCGTCGATTTCGGCGACCACCAGCGCTTCACCCTCAAGTGGGCCTGCGGCACGGTGGTCGTCATGCTCGTGGTGTGCCTGCTGCTGGGCGTGGTGCCACTGTAACACCAAGCTCCAGCTTGGTGATGCGTCTGGGCGTGCCCGTTGGGTAATTCCCCACCCAGCGCCCCTTTTCCAACATTCCATTTCCCACCCACTCCCCCCTTATCCATGAAAAAGATCTGCCTCTTTTTCGCCTGCCTGCTCCTGCTCACCACCGCCGCGCAGGCCCAAAGCAACCGCGCCGCCTACAACGGCTGGCTGCAATACACCGGTACCTACTCGCTCAACGAGCGCTTCGACCTCAACCTGGGCGCGCAGTACCGCGCCTACAGCGGCCTCACCGACAAGCGCTTGCTGCTGGGCCTGGCCCTGCTGCAATACAACTTCAAAAACGCGCCGCTCTCGGTGGGCGCGGGCTACATGTACTTGCAGCTCCAGCCCTACCTCAACGCCGACCAGACCGAGAAGGCCGACAACCGCGAAAACCGCTTTTATCAGCAGCTCATCTCGACCCAAAAAATCAACCGTGCCCGCCTCATTCACCGCTACCGCGTGGAGGAGCGCTGGACGGCCACCGGCTTCCGGCTGCGCTTTCGCTACCTGGCCTCGCTGCGCCTGCCCCTGGCTCCCAAAACTGACCTCAACCCCAAGTGGTACCTGGCTATTAAAGACGAAATCCGCATCAGCGACCAGGCCAACCCCTTCGACAGCAACCGCGTGTGGGGCGGCGTGGGCTACATCTTCAATAAAAACCTGGGCGGCGAGCTGCTGTGGATGACGCAGTTCGACGGCGGCCAGAACCGCTCCAACTACGTGGCCTTCATCCTGCGCCACGACTTCGGCTGGTCGGCCGACCACCCCGAGCGCCGCGTGCGCTTCCTGCCCCAGTAGTCTTTCTTACATGAATTCTCACCTCCAGCAAATCATCGACAACCCGCTGGCCGCGCTGGCCATCGTGGGCAACCTCGTCATCATCGAAAGCCTGCTGTCGGTGGATAATGCCGCCGTGCTGGCCACGATGGTGGGCGACTTGCCGCCCGAGCAGCGCAAGAAAGCCCTGCGCTACGGCATTTTTGGGGCTTATATCTTCCGGGGTCTGTGCCTGCTGTTCGCCTCCTTTCTCATCAACTTCTGGTTTTTGAAGCCGCTGGGGGGCCTGTATCTGCTATACCTCGTGTACGACCACTTCCGCAGCCACGCGTCGGAGGAAGGCGACGAGGCCGTGGAAAAGGAAAAGAGCTGGCTCTACCGCCGCACGCTGGGCCTGGTCGGTAAGTTCTGGGCCACCGTGGCCCTGATTGAATTGATGGACCTGGCCTTTTCCATCGACAACGTGTTTGCCGTGGTCGCCTTTACCGACAACCTGCTGCTTATCGTCACGGGCGTCTTCATCGGCATCCTGGCCATGCGGCTGGTGGCCCAGGCCTTCGTGCTGCTCATGGGTAAGTTCCCGTTTTTGGAAACCGCCGCCTTCGTGGTAATCGGTATTCTGGGCCTGAAGCTCGTGCTCTCGCTGGTCGAGCACCTGGCCCCGACGCACCCCGCCAGCCGGTTTCTGGCCAGCGAAGCCGCCGACGTGGGCCTCACCGTACTCACGGTGGCCACGTTTGGGGTGCCGCTGCTGGTAGTGTGGCTACGGCGGCGATTGGCGGGCTAGCCAGCCAGGCATAGTTGCCCCCGAGGAAAAATCCATTTTGCGGTTGGCGCGCTGACGCTACGCACTTTTCTAAAATCGGCCTCGAACCTACTTGCACTGAGTAGGTTCGAGGCCGATTTTATAGGGCTGTTTTTTCGGAGTGCGAGTCGTCTTAATAATTGCATAACCTACGAAACACATTCGCTAAATCGTTTAAGAGGAACTTTGCAGCGTCAAACCTACCCGCTCCGCTACTTAATGCTGGCGACTTCAATTAGTCTCCCTTTCATTGTCTAGCAGCCCGCCGGGCCTTCCACGCGCACTTCTCTTTTTACTGCAATTGCCACTCCGATGCCGGCCTTCCGGTGTCTCAGCTCCTTGTTGCCCTATGCCAACCCGTTTACCCAAGTATCGCCCCTCCAAAAACCGTACGGCCGCGGCGGCCCTCGCCCTGGGCCTGGCCGGCCCGGCCGCGCTGGTGCTTGGCCTACCGGCCAACGCCCTCGCCCAGGCTTCCCAGGCTGAGCGCACCATCAGCGGCAAAGTTACCGATGAGGCGGGCCAGCCCCTGCCCGGCGTAACGGTGCTCGTAAAAGGTACCAGCATCGGTACGGCAACCAACTCGGAAGGCGTATTCCAGCTGCGCGTGGCCAACCCCGCCAAGGCGTCGCTGGCCCTGTCGTTTATCGGCTTTGAAAGCCAGGAAGTACCGATTGGCGACCAGACGGCGGGCTTCAACATTACGCTGCGGGCGGCCGCCACGGGCCTGGAGGAAGTACTCGTAACCGGCTACGGCACGACCAAGCGCGACAACCTGACTACCGCCGTGGGTACCCTGCCCGACGCGGCTAAGCAGGCCAACCGCCCCATTACCAACGTGGAAAGCATGTTGCAGGGCAACGTGGCCGGCGTAACGGTGCTGCCCCCCGGCGGCGACCCCACGGCCACCCCGCGCGTGGTTATCCGCGGCGCAGGCTCGATCAACAATGAGCAGCCGCTGTACGTGGTCGATGGCATGCCCTATTTCGGGGCCCCGGTAAACCCCAACGACATTGCCAGCGTGACGGTGCTGAAGGACGCCGCCGCCGCCGCTATCTACGGTGCCCAGGCCGCCTCCGGCGTTATCGTCATCACGACCAAGAGCGGGAAAAGCGGCACGCCCCGCGTGACCGTCGATACCTATCAGGGCTGGCAGCGGGCCTACAAGCGCCCCGAGGCGCTGAACGCCGTGGAGCAGGCCAACGCCTACAACCAGGCCGCCGACAATGCCGGCGTGGCCCGCCCCGGCGCCCACGACGCCACCAAAAACCCCTGGGGCCAGACGACGCGCACCAACTGGCTGGATGAGATTTTCCGCACCGGCAGCATCTACAACCTCAACGCCACGGTGAGCGGCGGCAGCGACCACGGCCGCTACCTCACCTCGTTTGGCTACCTCAACCGCCAGGGCCTGCTCATCGGGACCAACCAGGACCGCTACACCCTGCGCGTGAAGTCGGACTACGACCTCAGCGACAAGCTCACGGTGGGCCAGAACCTGTACGTTAGCCGTACCAACGGGCGGGGCACCAACACGAGCAGCAGCTATTCGGGCGCCATCATCAACGCCATTTACATGCCCCCGGCGGCTACCGTGCGCTACGACGACGGCAGCTTCGGCGGCGTAACGCCCCTCTCGCCCGACCCGGCGTTTCAATACGCCGGGGCCTACGGCGACGTGTACAACCCGGTGGCCCTGCTGCTGCGCCCGTCCATCGACAACCCGGTGCTCGACGTCAACGGCATCGGCTACGTGGAATACGCGCCGCTGGCCGGCCTGAAGCTGCGCAGCAGCTTCGGCCTCGACCTGCTCAACGAGAGCTACAAGCGCTTCGACCCCCGCGCCCCCGAGCCAGGCCGCACTACCCTCATGAACTACTTGACGCAGAGCCAGTCGGCCCGCACCAAGTGGGTATGGGATAACCAGGTGAGCTACCAGAAAACGTTTGGCCTCCACTCGCTCGACCTCACGGCCGTGTACTCGGCCCAGCGCACCAACTACGAGTACTCCTCGATGCAGGGCCAGAATTTCGACCGCGAAAACGACTGGTACCAGTACATCGGCAACGCCAAGGAGTTTCCGGTGCGGCCCACCAGCAGCGTGTACCAGGATGCGCTGACTGCGGCCATCGGCCGCATCACCTACGACTTTGCCGACCGCTACCTGCTGATGGCCAGCATTCGCCGCGACCAGACCTCGCGCCTGTCCAACTACAACACCGACTACTTCCCGGCCGTGTCGGGGGCCTGGAAAATCTCGTCGGAGTCGTTCTGGAATCCGAAGGTTATCCAGACCCTGAAGGTGCGCAGCTCGTGGGGGCAGATTGGTAACATCCAGTCGGTTAACTACTACGCCTACAACGTACCGCTCGTAGCCAACCAGGCGTACCTGGGCAGCACGCCGACCTACTACAACGCCTACTACGTCGATAAGCAGTCGAACCCCAACCTGAAGTGGGAGCGCTCCGAGACCATCGACGCCGGTATCGACGTGGGCCTGCTCGGTAATCAGCTGCTCCTCACGGCCGACGTATTCCGCAAATACACCCGCGGCCTCATCCTGCCCATCGCCCCCAACACCGGCGCGGGCGTGAGCGAAGGCCCCACCTCCAACGTGGGCACCGTGCGCAACCAGGGCCTGGAACTGAGCCTGAGCTACAACGGCAAGGCCGGTGACTTTACCTACCAGGTAAACGCCAATATGGCCACCCTGCAAAACCGCGTGCAGGACCTCAACGGCTACGGCAGCGACTACATTCAGCACGGCGACAACGTGCGGGGGCAGCTCAACCCGCTCCGCTCTACGGCGGGCCAGCCGCTGTACTCGTACTACCTCATCCCCTCGCAGGGCCTGTTTCAGTCGGATCAGGAAGCGGCCAACTACACCACCGCCGACGGCAAGCGCATTCAGCCCAATGCCAAAGCCGGCGACCTCAAGTTCCAGGACGTAAACGGCGACGGGAAGATTGACGACAAAGACCGCGTGTACATGGGCAACGCCATGCCCAAGCGCACCTATGGCATCACGCTCAGCGCCCAGGGTAAAGGCTTCGACTTCAACCTCTTTCTGCAAGGCGTGAGCGGCGTGAAGCTCTTCAACGGCTATAAGTACTCGACCTACAACGCAGGCTTGCAGGGCTACAACCTCGACCGCCGCGTGCTCAACGCCTGGTCGCCCACCAACACCGACACTAACATCCCGCGCCTCTCGGTCAACGACGCCAACCAGAATTTCGGTACCGTCTCGGATTGGTACCTGGAAGATGGCTCCTACCTGCGCCTCAAGAACCTGACGGTCGGCTACACCCTGCCCGCCGCCCTCACCGGCCGCGTGCGCTCCGGGGCCAGCCTGCGCTTCTACGTCACGGCCGAAAACCTGGTGACTTTCACCAAGTACTCGGGCCTCGACCCCGAAGTGGGCGGCAATGGCATCGACGTGGGTACCTATCCCCTGCCCCGCACCCTCACGGTAGGCTTGAACCTGGGAATTTAAGCTGTAGCACCAAGCTCCAGCTTGGTGAGGCATCTGGGTATGCTCACCGAGCGTGACGCCAAGCCGGAGCTTGGCGCTACACCTACCAAGCACTACGATTCTAAAAATCAACTACGCTATAATGAAACCCTCTACCCTACTCCTCGCCGCTGGCCTGCTGGCCACCGCCACTAGCTGCAAGGACTCCTTTACCGAGCTTACGCCCCAGGGCACTATTACGGCGGCCAACTTCTGGCAGACGGCCGACGACGCCACGGCCGCTTCCAACGCGCTCTACACCTACATGTACAACGACGACATGTTCGGGCGCGGGTTTTTCTGGTTTATCAATGCTTCCGACGACATGGTGACGGGCCGCACCCGCGCCAATGCCTTCGCCACCCGCAATTTCACGGCCACCGGCAACGAGAGCGACATCAACAAGATGTACAGCTACTCGTACCGCGTTATCCGGCGCTGCAACGAGGTGCTCCGGCACGTGCCCGACATGAACATCAGCAGCAGCCTCAAAAACCGGGTGCTGGGCGAGGCGTACTTCATGCGGGCCTTCTCGTACTTCCACATTGCCAGCCGCTACGGCGACCTGCGCGCCGGCGTGCCCATCGTGACGGAAGACAACATGGACCAGAACGACTTCCCGCGTCCGGCCAACGTTATCGAGAATTACAAGCTTATCGCCAGCGACTTGCAGAAGGCGGCCGACCTGCTGCCGCTCGTGACGAGCTACGGCAGCAACGACCTGGGCCGCGCCCACAAAGACGCTGCCCTCGGCTACCTCGCCAAAACCTACGTGTACTGGGCGCAGTACGACGCCAGCAAGTGGGCGCTGGCCGAAGATGCCGCCACCAAGGTGGCCACCACCGGCTCGGGCCGGGCGCTGCTCAACACCGGCAATCCCTCGTCCGACTTCCGCAGCGTATTCAGCATCAACAAAAACTGGTCGAGCGAATACATCTGGTCGGCCGTTTCGGGCAAGACGGATGGCAGCATCCTGCCCGGCGTACTGCTCGAAAACAAGGGCTGGGGCCTTTACAACGGCTTCGGCTACTTCCAGCCCACGCTGGGCCTCTACAACGAGTTTGAGGCTGGCGACGCCCGCCGGTCGGCCACCATCCTGAGCTTCGGTGATACGTTCCCCTACCTGGGCAGCACCCGCACGTACTACTCGACCAACTCGTTGACGGGCTTCCAGTTCAACAAGTACATGCAGCCGTTCGCTACGCCGGCTACCGACCACCTCAACTCGAACGGCAACGAGCCCACCACCGACCTCAACGTGCCCATCATGCGCTACGCCGAGGTGCTGCTGCTCAAGGCCGAGGCCCAGATTATGCAGGGCAAGAGCGGCGACGCCGCCCTCAACGCCGTGCGCCTCCGCGCTGGCCTCACGGCTAAGAGCGGCGCTACCCTCGCCGACCTCAAGCACGAGCGCCGCGTGGAGCTGGCCGGCGAATTTGCCGACCGCCACGCCGACCTCGTGCGCTGGGGCGATGCCCAGGCTACCTACGCCCAGCCCCAGCTCGGCCGTTCCTATGCCGACAAAACCAACCCCAACTCCACCTTTACGATCGTGACGGTGTGGCCCGCCCGCACCTTCAACCCCGCCATTCACAACGTGTGGCCCATTCCGCCGGCAGATTTGGCCAATTCGCACATTGCCCAAAACCAAGGCTGGTAATCACTTGCCAATTAGCTGACTAAACGCTTCGGCACCGCCGGCCCTGGGGCCAGCGGTGCCGCTGTGTAACCAGCCCTGCCCATCATGCTTCGCTTTGCTACCGCCTGCTGCTTCTGGCTGCTGGCCACCGCTGCCCTGGCCCAGCCAGTTGGCTTTCGGCCCGCCCCGCCCCTGGAGCAGGGTCATTCGCACAACGACTACTGGCGGCCCCGGCCGCTGTTCGACGCGCTGGCCCTGGGCTTCAAGAGCGTGGAGGCTGATATCTTCTTGGTAGATACCACCCTGCTGGTAGGCCACGAGCGCGCCGACCTGCGCGCCGCCCGCACCCTCGAAAGCCTCTACCTCGCGCCCCTGCGCCAACTCGGCGTAAATCGCTACGCCCAGCCGGCCGAGCTGTGGCTGTTTATTGATTTTAAAACTGCCGGCCCGGCCACTTACGAGCAGCTGCGACGCGTGCTGGCCCGCTACGAGCCGCTGCTCAGCACGCCGAGCCACGCCCGGCCGGCGGGCGTGCGGGTTATGCTCACCGGCGGCTACCCCCGCGCCGAGGTGCTGGCCGACCATAGTCGCCTGGTGTTTCTCGACGGCCAGCTCCCCGCCGACTTGCAGCCGGAACTCGCCGCAACTATTCCGACGGTGAATGCCGACTGGCATGCGCATTTTCAGTGGGATGGCCGGGGGCCGCTGCCCGCCGCCGAGGCCGCCCGCCTGCGCCAGTGGAACGCCCTGGCCGCCCGCACCGGCCAGCGCATCCGCTTCTGGAATCTGCCCGCCGCCACGCCGGTCCAGCGCCGCACGGTGTGGCGCGTGCTGCTCGCCTACCCCCGCCTGCTGGTAGGTGCCGACGAGCTAACCGAGCTAGCCCCAACCATTGCCGAAGCCCAGGCGCACTAGCCGAACCCCTTTCTGCCCGCGCCTTCGTGGGCTTCCTCCCGTTTTCTGCTTTTTATGACTATCCGTCCCTACGCGCTGTTGCTGAGCGGCTTCTCGTTGCAGCTGGCGCACGCCCAGACTCCGGCCCCTGCCCCTTCGCGCAGCGTCATCATTGAGGCGCTCAAGCACCAGCCCACCCCGCCCCCGGCCACCGAGGTGCCGCTGTACAAAACGCAGTATGAAGCTCCGCAGGCGGCCTATACCGTACCGCCGCTGGCTCCCTACAAAGGCCCGCGCAAGCCCATCAAAAACGTGATTTTCATGATTGGCGATGGCATGGGACCGGCCCAGGTGATGGGCGGCCTGCTGGCCAATCACGGCCAGCTTTTCATGCAGCAGGCCCAGGCTACGGGGCTGTCGCTGACCCAGAATCAGTACGGGAAGATTACCGATTCGGCGGCCGGGGCCACGGCTATGGCCACCGGCCACAAAACCTATAACGCCGCGCTGGCCATCGACTCGGCCGGCCACGAGTTTCGGTCCATCATGCACGATGCGCGGGCGCACGGCAAGGCTACCGGCATGGTAGTGGGCTGCGAGCTCACCGACGCCACGCCCGCTGCCTTTGCCATCGTGCACCCCGACCGCAACGACCACGAGGCCATCGCCGCCAAGTACCTCTCCGCCCCCATCGATTTTATGTACGCGGGTGGCTTGCAATATTTTACCCAGCGCAAAGACCAGCAAAACCTCCTTACTGCCTGGCAGCGTCAGGGCTACCAGGTAGCCACCACGCCCGCCGAGGCCGCCGCCCTCACCGGCCCCAAGGCCGTAGCCCTGCTGGCCCCCGGCGGCCCCAAGCCCGTGGCCGAGCGTACCGCCGCCTACATGCGCCAGGGCGTCGATAAGGCCCTCGAAATTCTGGGCCGCAACAAAGACGGCTTCTTCCTGATGATTGAGGGCTCCCAAATCGACGACGCGGGTCACTTCAACAACACGACCTACAACGTGCAGGAAGTACTGGATTTCGACCAGCAGGTGGGCCGGGCCTTCGCCTTCGCAGCGGCCAATGGGGAAACCCTCGTCATCGTCACCGCCGACCATGAAACCGGCGGCTACAGCCTCGTGGAAGGTGATTCCCAGGCCGGCAAAGTGGTCGCCAACTTTGCCAGCAACAAGCACACCGCCGTGATGGTCCCGGTATTCGCCTACGGTCCCGGTAGCGAGCTTTTCACCGGCATGTACCAGAATACTGACCTCTACTTCCGCCTTAAAAAAGCTCTGGGCTGGAAGTAGGATTAGAGCAATCCTCAAGCTAGTGTACTGATGTAACACCAAGCTCCAGCTTGGTGAGGCGTCTGGATACGCTCACTAAGCACATCACCAAGCTGGAGCTTGGTGTTACATCAGTACACCGACCCGAGAACCGCTGTAATGCGGGAGATGTAGAAATGTGAGGAGTAGAAAATGGGGAGCTGCGTGCAGGGAAAACAAATACTTTTCCTACACGCAGCTCCCCATTTTCCATTCCTCACATTTCTACATCTCCCGCACTAAACCTACCACGAGCCGCTGTTATCGTCGTTGCTGTCGAAGCCCCCGCCGCCGGTGTCATCGGAAGACATATCGTCGTAGGAAGAGTTGTCGGACGAGAAATAGTCGCCCGACGAGTCGCTCGCGTCGTTGCCCGAAAAATAATCGGGACCACTATCGGTACTAGCCCCGCCGTTGCGGTCGGCAAAATAATCGCCAGCGGCACCAGTGCCCGCTGCGCCAGCCGCCCCAACACCGGCGCCTAAGCTCGACGTGTCGTTATTGCTGAAATGCTGAGCCGAGTCATTGTCTGAGTTGTGCGACAGCCGGTTGCCCAGGTAAGCCCCCGCCGCCGCCGCGGCACCCGTGGCTAGAATGCCACCCATTCCGCTACCACTACCCCCTTGGTTGGGGTAACCGCCGCCGTAGTTGCCGCCGCCGTAGTTGCCCGGCCCTTGGTTGGGGTAAAAGTTGGGTTGATTGGGGCGCGGGCCGTTGGAATTACCGCTCTGGTTGGGGTAGAAATTAGGCGAGCCGCCCGCCTGGCTGGCTGAGTTCCGGTTGCGAAACATGCGGATAAGGAACCATATCCCACCGCCGATTATCAGAATCCAGATGATCGTGCTCATAGAAAAAATGCTTGAATTGGAAGTGGAAGTATCCATTCGCCCCTCGCTCTGCTGAGTGCTAACGGGATCATTTACGGTTGATTGCGATTGCGTGGCCGTAACCGCGCTGGCGGGGTTGTCGGTCAGCTCGCCGTTGGTGGTGGCCGTGGTAGCGTTGGCCGCCTTGCGCGGGTCGGAGCTGGGGTTGGCCGTTACCATCAAGGTATTGAGGCCAGCGCGCAGGCCAGCGAAGTAGTTACCCTGCTTGAAGGCGGGCGTCATTTGTTGGTTGATGACGCGGCTTACCACGGCGGGGGTAATGCTGCTGGCCAGTCCCGAACCAGGTTGAATGGTCACTTTGTGCTCCTTAGCCCCGATGAGAACCACGAGGCCGTTGTTTTTATCGCGTTGGCCCACCCCCCAGGCGGTGCCCAGCTCGCGGCCGTAGTCAGATACGTTGCGGCCGCCCAGGGTGGGCACCGTCACGACCACTACTTGCGTGCCCGTTTTTTCGGCGTAGCTGCGCAAGCCGCCTTCGAGCTTTTTCGCATCGGCGGCACTCAGCAGGTTGGCTTGGTCGGTAACGAAGGTGAAGGGGACGGGGCGGGCGGGCAGGTCGGCACCCGTCTGGGCCACGGCCGGCCGGCCCAGCGAGGCCCCGACGAATAGCAGGGCCATTATTAAAAAGCGGTACATGGCAAAGGGGAAAAGGTGAAAGAACGTACTGGCCTTGTACGAGGCCAGCCGGATCATGGCTGCCCACGAGGCCCGTCAATCGCGCCCGACAACCCGTATCCGAGCCCGGCAGTATGCCCGGCATATGAATAAGCTGCACACGCTCTGGCGCGACATCAACGCCAGTCTCTGGTTTGTCCCCACCCTGATGGTGGCCGGGGCCGCGGGCCTGGCCTATGGGCTGGTCACGCTCGATTTGCGCATCGACCACGGCTGGGTCAAGGATTATCCCTTGCTGTTCGGGGCCGGGGCCTCGGGGGCGCGGGGCGTACTCACGGCCATCGCGGGCTCGATGATGACGGTTGCCTCCCTGGGCTTTTCGCTCACGCTGAGCACGTTGGGGCAGGTAGCCAGCCAGTACACCTCGCGGGTACTGCAAAACTTCATGAGCAACCGCGTCAACCAACTGGTACTGGGGACGTTCGTAAGCATCTTCGTGTACTGCCTGCTCGTGCTGCGGACCATCCGCGACGGCGACGAGGGTGGCTTCGTGCCGCCGCTGGCCGTAACGGGCGGCCTAGTGCTGGCGGTGATCAGCATCGGGGTGCTGGTGTTTTTCATTCACCACATGGCGGCGGCCATGCAGGCGGGCGTCATCATCGGCGGGGTGGCCGATGAAACGGCGGCCGCCATCCGGCGCTTGTTTCCGCAAGAGCTGGGCGAGGCCGCCAGCGAGCCGGCCCAGGCGGCGCTTTTCGAGCAAGCCGATACGCTGACCTGGGTACCCGTGCCCGCTGCCGTCACCGGCTACATCCAAACCATCGACGAAGATGGCCTGCTGGCCCTGGCCCGCCACCTGGGCGGCGTAGTGCGCATGGAGCACGGCGTGGGCAGCTTCGTGACCCACGGTGCCCCGCTGGCCTCGGTGGCCCGCTACGGTGCCGATAACCCCTTGCGTCTCACCGACGAGCTGCAAACTGAGCTCAACGACAAGTTCTCCATCGGCCGCCAGCGCACTACCGAGCAGGATGCCGGCTTCGGTGTGCGTCAGATTGTGGACATTGCCTTGAAGGCGCTCTCGCCGGGTATCAACGATACCTCCACGGCCGTTATCTGCATCGACTACCTGGGGGCACTGGTGGCCAGCCTGGCTGCCCGCCGCTTTGCCGACCCGCTGCGCACCGACGACGACGGGCCGGTGCGCGTTATCACGCGCCAACCCTCGTTCACCACCTTCGTCAACACCGCCTTCGACCAAATACTGCTGGCCGGCGAGGGCGACCTGGCCGTGTACCTGCGCCTGCTCACGGCGCTGGGCACCGCCGCCACCCGCACGCAGGTACCCAGCCGCCGAGCCGTGCTGCGCGCCCACGCTGCCCGCGTATCCGAGGCGGCCGCCAGCGCCCTCACCACCGATTACGACCGCGACCAGGTGCAGGCCCGTGCCCGCGAGGTGCAGCGCCTGCTGGCTTAGCCCGGCAACGCAACCGTTGAGCTGCAAGTAAAATTGGGGCCTGGGAACCCCGCGGCTGTCAAGCTGCTAGCCAAGGGTAATGTTTAGCTAATCGGGACGGGTCGGAAAACTCGCCCAACCTGCGCGCTATTCCGGCGTAACCGCTTAGCATTCCTGTCCCTTTTTCTACCTATGGCGATTTCCCCTACCCCGACTTCCTACGTGCGCTTCGCCGACGGCGTCGAAGAGATTCAACCCAATGAAGAACAGCTCGGCGATGAGACCGTGGCCTCGATGGCCCGCATGGCGCGCATGATGTTCGAGAAAAACCGCCACGCCATCCGCGATGCCCACGCCAAGAGCCACGGCATTTTGCGCGGCGAGCTGCACGTAGCGCCGGGCCTGCCCGAGCATTTGGCCCAGGGCATGTTCAAGGAAGCCAAAACCTACCCGGTCATCATTCGCCTCTCGACCTCGCCGGGGGCCATCGAGCCCGACAAGCAGCCGGCCGTAAAGGGCTTCGCCTTGAAAATCATCGGGGTAGCGGGCAAGAAGTTTCTGGCTGCCGAAGCCGACGCCGTGACCCAGGATTTCTTGATGGTGAACGATACCATCATCCCGACCGGCGACGTGAAAAGCTACCACGACATGCAGCTGCGCATCGAGAAGCTGGCCCAAGGCCCCGAGATTCTGCAAACCGCCATCAATAAGGTAGGGGTGCTGGCCGATAAGGCGCTGGAGCTGCTCGAAGACGTGGGCGGCCCCAAAAAGGAAGTGAACATGGTGGTACAGGCCCACCCCAACAACCACATGCTGGGCGAAACCTACACCACGCTCGGGGCCGTGCGCTACGGCGACTACGTGGCCAAAATCAGCGTAGCCCCGCTGTCGGAAAATCTGAAAGCCATTGCCGGCAAGGAGATGGACGTGAGCGAGCCCGGCGCCTACCGCGACATGGTGGTGGATTTTTTCCGCACCCAGGGCGCCGAGTACGAGCTGCGCGCCCAGCTCTGCACCGACCTCCAGGCCATGCCCGTGGAGGACGCCAGCATCGACTGGCCCCAGGACCAGAGCCCTTACCAGGTGCTGGGCAAAATTGTGCTGCCCGCCCAGGATGCCTACAGCCCCGCCCGCCGCGTGTACGCCGACGACGTGTTGTCGTTCAACCCCTTTCACTGCCTACCCGAGCACTTACCGCTGGGTTCCATCAACCGGGTGCGCATCAAGGCTTACGAATCGAGCGCCAAGTACCGGCACATGATGAACGCCGCGCCCCGCACCGAGCCCACCGACATCAGCCAGCTGCCCGACTAATTGCGTATAGCTCAACAATTCCTTTTCCCAAGCCCTACCACCATGGCCACTACCGTCAAGACCCCCAGCCACACCGACCCCGAAACCAAGAAAAAAGAGAAGGCCAACGAGGAGGTCATCAAAGACAAGCCCTCGGGCAAAGCCGTGAAAACGCAGAAAAAATAGCTTTTGCCCCCCTTTCATTAGCGGAAAAAGCCCAGCTACTCGGTAGTAGCTGGGCTTTTTCAATAAAGTACGAGCCGCCAAGTCTAAGCCGGAGCTTGCAGCTGCGGATGCGGCGCGGGCTCCACGGCCCGCTCGAAGCGCAGGCGGCCGTTGAAATCGGTGCCTTCGGAGGCGAAGCCGTTGGCCAGCAGCACGCGCTGGGCAATGAGGTTGTCGGGATCGGCGTGGGCCACCAGGCGGCGCACCAGGCCCGTGGCGGCGGCCTGCTGCACCAGGCCGGCTACCAGCTCGGTGCCCAGGCCCTGCCCGCGCCAGTCGTCGGCAATGGCGTAGCGCACTTCGACGCAGCCAGTCGCGTCGGGCGGTCCCGCGAAGCCGCCCGCCCCCACCAGGGTGCGGGGCACGCTGCCCTCGGCCTTGCGCAGGGCGTACCAGTTGTACCAGCCGGCCGCGTCGCGGCCCCCGGCGGTGAGCTTATCGAGAAACACTTCCAGGGTGGTGCGGCTGTACTCGCCGGGGGGCCAGTGGGCGGGCAGGGCGGCCCCGAGCAGCGTGGGAAAGTACTGGGGCTTGTGGAGTTCGGCCGTGAGCAAGGCCCGGCTGGCGGCCAGCAGTTGCAGACGGGGCGTTTGGGTAATGAGCGGAATCATGGCCTAGTATACGCCCAACTCAGGCGGCGGGCGGCGCGGGCACGGCGAAGGTGTTGAGCAAGCCGCTGATGGTCATGTACTGGCCCGCCAGATAAATCATGTCAACCACTCCCTTTTCGCCGAAGGTCACGATGGCCTGCTCGTAGAGCTCGGCGTCGATCTGGTGCCAGGTAGCGAGGCGCTGGGTGAAGTCGTAGGCCACGCTCTCCTCGGGGGTGAGGTCAGCGGGCTTCTGGCCGGCGGCCAGCGCTTGCACGGTGGCGGCCTCGTGGCCCACCGACTGGCCCACCGCCACGTGGGCATACAGCTCGTAGGCCGCCTGCCAGGCCGCACCCACGGTCAGAATCACTACCTCGCGCACCTTTTTACTGAGCGAAGTTTCCTTGCCTTCGGTTGCCGTCACCTCCAGGATCGCCTGGCTGATGCGCGGGCTGCGCAGCATAGCGTTGAAAGGGCCGATGAGCCGGTCATCATACGTATCGGCCCGAAAGCCTGACTTCTCGGCCCAGGGGACCATCGTGTCTTGCAGCTGCTGGTAGAGTTTCTTTTGGGTTGAGTCGAGCGCATCGGGGGCCAGCAGGGCCAGCCGCCCGCCGAGGTTGTCTTCGAAATTTGCCATGAGTTGAGGGAGTGGAAAAGGAATTGCAGTACGCAAGAGCGGCCTTCCCATACGATTTATCATGGCGCGCAGCCTATTCCTTAGCAAGCAGCACGGGCTAAAAGTCCGCGCTACCTACCACGGGCTGATGCCGGTCTCAGGCGCATTATCATCGCTGAAAAACTGGCTCGTGGGGCCATCGGGACCGAGTACGGCCGCTTTTACCACGCGGGCGGCGGCATCGTGCACGGTACCGGGGCCGCTGTGGTGGTTGAAGTCGGTAGCCGTGTAGCCGGGGTCCACGGCGTTGACTTTGAAGGGCGTATCGCGCAGCTCGTAGGCCAGCATGATAGTGTAGGCGTTCAGCGCGGCCTTGGAAGGCTGGTAGGCCGCGCCCTTCACGGCGTAGTATTTCCAGCTGGGGTCGGTGTGGAGCGTGAGCGAGCCCAGGCCCGAGGTGACGTTGACGATGCGCGGGGCGGCCGAGCGGCGCAGCAGATCGATAAAGGCCTGCGTGACTTCGATAACGCCGAACACGTTGGTATCGAACACCTCTTTGATGAGGCTGACGCTGGTAGTAAGGGCCGGCTGGGCCATGCCCCCCAGGATGCCCGCGTTGTTGATGAGCACGTCGAGCGTGGCCGTTTTTTGGCCCAGCGCCTCGCGGGCGGCGGTGATGGAAGCGCTATCAGTCACGTCGATAACGAGAAGCTCCACTTCACGCAGCCCCTCGGCCCAGAGCTGGTCTACGGCTTGCTGGCCGCGCTGGGCGTCGCGGCTGCCCAGGTACACGTGGTAGCCTTGTTGAAGAAGCTGGCGGGCGGCTTCAAAGCCGATGCTTTTGTTCGCGCCGGTGATGAGGGCGGTTTTCATGGGGAAAAGGGTGCTTTGTTTGAACAGCACAAAGGTCCTGGGCGCGGTCAGCGCCCGGGGCACCCTTTTCGCGGTACTACTGGTACATTTTGCGGATGCTGGCCCGGTACTCGGCCGGCGTCAGGCCGGTTTCGCGCTTGAAGAAGCGACTGAAATAAGACGGCTCCGCAAAGCCCAGGTCGTAGGCCAGCTCCTTGAGCGACTGCGGCGTGTAGAGCAGCAGGCGCTTGGCTTCCAGAATCAGCCGCTCGTGCACATGCTTGATGGCCGACTTCCCGCTCTGGGCCTTCACCACCTCGCTCAGGTGCCCGGCCGAGATATGCAGCTGCTCGGCGTAGGCACTCACCTCGTGCCGCTCCCGGAAATGCACCTCGATGCTGGCCCGGTAGGCGCGCAGCAGGCGCTGGTCGGCCGAGGGCTCGCCACCCGGCAGCTGCTCGGCGTAGAGCCGGCTCAGGTAAGTGAGCAGCACCGTGAGGTAGGCGCTCAGCAGCGGGTGCTGCCACTCGCCGGGGCGACGGTATTCGGCTTCGAGCTGGGCCAGCAGGTCGTCTACCACCGCTTCGTCGGCGGCACTCAGCACTAGCTCGTGGCCGTTTTGCGGATTCTCGATGAGCGGTAGCTGGCGCAGGGCCGCGTGGTGCTGCACGGCCAAAAACTCCTCCGTAAACGTGAGCCGGGTGCCCCAGAACGGGGTGGGCTCTTCCTTCACCAGCACCTGGCGGGGGCTCGAAAAGTACAGCGCGTGGTCTTGCCGCACGTAGGGTATGGTATCGACCCAGTGCCGCCCCCGCGTGTGCTTGGTAAACACCAGCATGTAGTACGCCTTGCGGTGCGGCAGTAGTACATCGGCCTCGTAGGGCAGCTCGCCCGCCGAGCGCACCAGCGAAAACGACTGGCTGCCGGTAGCCTCGTCGGGCTCAAATGGATAGATCGGCACCGGCGGCCGGCTGGCGAGCGTCTGCATACGCCCAAATTTACTACCCGGGCGCGCCGCCCCCCGTGAGCCGTTCCCAGTTGCCGTGCGCAAACAGCTCTTTGTCATCGGCCGAAAGCGCGGCTTCTTCGAGAAACGCCCGCGCCTGGCCGCCCGGCTTGTACTGGTAGGGATAGTCGGTGGAAAACAGCAGGCGCGTCGGCCCGACAATTTCCAGCGCTCGCTGCAAGTAATGCTGACTCCACATGCCGCTGGACGTCACGTAGAGGTTCTGGCGGAAATAGTCGGCGATGGGGCGTTGCAGGCTGGCCACCCGGCTCAGCGAGCCCAGCCGCTCCAGGTAAAAGAGCACCACCTCGCCCCAGTGACCCAGGATAATTTGCAGGTCCGGGTACTTGTCGAACACGCCCGCCAGCACCAGGCGCACAAACTGAATGCCGGCTTCGTAGTGCCAGCCCAGCCCAAACGCCGCAAAGGCAGTATCGACCGCCTCCCCAAAACCGGAGTAAAGCGCCTCGCGCACGGCCGGCTGCGGCACCTGCGGATGAATAAACACCGGCACCTTCAGCGCCGCCGCTTGCGCGAACAGCGGGAGAAAATCGGGATGATCGAGGTTTTTGGCGCGGGTGCGCCCGCACAGCATCACGCCCTTGAAGCCAAGCTCCTGCACGCAGCGGGCCAGCTCGGGCGCGGCCTCGGCGGGCGCGGCCGTGGGCAGCGTAGCAAAGCCCTGGAAGCGCGTCGGGTGCCGGGCAATGGTGGCGGCCACCAGGTCGTTGGTTTGGCGGGCCAACTCCACGCTCGGCGCGGGCTCCAGGTTGTGCAGGGCGGGGGTTGTCACCGACAGCACCTGCACGGCTACGCCGCTCTCGTCCATGAGGGCCAGGCGCTGCGCGCCCAGGTCATCGAGCCGCGCTTCGATCTCGCCCCGGTCGAAGCTCGCCGTTCCCTCCTGCCCCAGCGCGCTCGCCGCCCAGGCCGCCCGAATAGCCGGCGTCAGAAAATGCTCTTCGATGGCAATCAGCTTGGTCATAGTTGCTAGTATTAGATAGGCTGGCACTTACGTACCCGCCTGCAAAACAGCCACGTGCCGGGCGGCCCGGGGCGTGGCTGCTTTAAGTCAATAGCTTACCAAACAGCTTGTTTTCTCAGGCCACGGCCGGACTAGTCGCCGTGGCCTTACCCACCCGGCCCAGGTGCGTATCCCCAAAGCCAGTGGCGTATTTGAGGCCGTAGCCCAGCAGCCGGTCGAAGGCACTGTGAAACAGCAGCACCGTGCCCGCCAGCAGCAGCCCGGGCTGCCCCAGCGCCCAGCCCGCCGCGCCCACGGCGAGGGCGGTCGCCTTATGGTGCGCAAGGTTGTAGCTGGCAGCCCCCACGCGCGGGCCGGCCAGGTAGCCCAGCATGCTCAGGTCGGGCAGCAGGAAGGTGGCGGGCAGCACCCACCAGGCAAAGGGCAGGTGGATAAAAACGAACGTGGCCAGCAGCAATTCGGCAAGTTCTTCGAGTTTCAGCAGCGATTTCATGGGGCGGCGGAGGGAAGAGATGATGGTGAAAATCAATACCCAAAATTCTGCCTTCCCCCAGGCTCCCGACGATAACAAAAGCTAAGAAACGCGCCGCCCTCATCGCTCCCGCGCCACCCGCGCCCGGATGCGACTCAGCGACACGGGCGTGACGCCGAGGTAATTGGCTACCAGGTGCTGCGGAATGCGCTCCAGAATCTTGGTTTTGCCGCTGGCCAGCAGCGCCCGGTAGCGCTCCTCGGGCGAGAGCAGGAGCTGCTCGGTAAGGCGGGCGTCGGTGCCCAGCAGGTGGTACTCAGCCAGCACCCGCCCGAAGCGCTCGTAGGCCGGGCACTCGTCGTAGAGGCGCCGCAGCACCGCGTAGTCAAATACCAGCAGCTCAGCCTCGGTGAGGGCCTGGATGTTGAGCTGGCTGGGCTGGCCCAGCAGGCAGCCGGCGTAGTCGGCCAACAGGTGGTTTTCGAAGAAGAAATACGTGGTGCGCTCCTCGCCGCCGGGCCGCAGGTAATACAGCCGGCAGTTTCCGCGGAGCAGCAGCGCAATTTCGGGCCGGTGCTCGCCGGCCCGCACAAAGTGCTGACCCCGTGCCAGGTGGCACGGGCGCACGGCCCCGGCCAACAACTGCCACTCGGCTTCGGTGAGCGTGGGCACGAAACGACGCAGATAAGCCAGCAGCGGGTGCATACAAGGAGGTTAGGTACAGGGCCAAAGCTACTCGTGACCACCTCAGCTTCCGTATTGGTAATAGTGCTACCTTAGCGGCTCGAATTCCTTCGCCCAGCTTGAAAAGGCCAGGTCAAGCGCGGCTTACTTCTTTTATCTGGAATAGCCGCGCAATTACCTGGCTTTTTCGCGGGCGGTGGGAGAAGAAGCAGTAGCTCAGCGGTAGAGCATGAAACAGCCCCGGCATTACCCTGCCAGCTTAGAAGCTATTTAATACCTGTCACTGCACCGCACCCGAATGGCTGAGCTGAACTGGTGCGATTGCTTGGCTGCGCTCGCAAGGACAGCTAGGTTAGCTAAAACAGTTTCTTAGCGCTCCGGTAGGCCCGATTACTTTACTGCTATCACTCGGGCATGCCTGAAGTTGTCGGACCTTATCAAAGGCAAGGGGCAACAATACTGCAACAACGTTGTAAATAGTTCAGGCTGGCGCTAGCTTTGTTGAAACTCAGATTACCTCCGCCTAGGCAGGCGGCGCGTGTTCCCTACCCGGCAGTTTTCGGCCCCTAAGCCCTCTGCGTGGTACCCCGCCTGCCTTTACCAAGCTACTATGGCAGTTCTTTCTGCTTGCCGGGCAGCCGCGCTCGTAGCAGCACTACTGGTCAGCAACTCTACTTGCGCCTTGGCCCAAAACGTCCTGGACTTACCCCCCGCCCGGCCGTGGTCGGGCCGCAGCGAGCGGCTCATCGCCCCGCCCACCGACCCGTGGATTACGCCGGCCGAGGCGACCAACTTCCAAACTACGCCGCGCTACGCCGAGGTGCGTGCCTGGCTGGAGCGCCTGGCGGCCGCCTCTCCTTTGCTGTCCGTGCGCACCTTCGGCCGCACGGGCGAGGGCCGCGACCTGCTCTACGTGCGGGCCAGCAAGGGCGGCCCCGCCAAACCGGTGGTACTGGTGCAGGCGGGCATCCACGCGGGCGAAATCGATGGCAAAGACGCCGGGCTGATGCTACTGCGCGACATCGCGCTGCGCGGCAAAGACAAGCTGCTCGACCGCGTCGATTTGGTGTTCGTGCCGATTTACAACATCGACGGTCACGAGAAAATGAGCGCGTGGAACTTCCCCCAGCTGCGCGGCCCCGTCGAAAAAGGCTACGAGAACACCGCCCGCGACCTCAACCTGAACCGCGACTACGCCAAGGCCGATGCGCCCGAAACCCGGGCCATGCTCACGCTGCTGCGCGAGCTGGACCCCATTCTGTACGTCGATTGCCACGTCAGCGAGGGCTTCGACATGCAGTATGACATCACCTTCACCTACGCGGGCTGGGGCAAATATGCCCGCCACCGGGCCACGGCCGACTGGCTGGAAGCGCGCTTCGGCCCGGCCACCACGCGGGCGCTGACTGAGGCGGGCCACCTGCCTATTATCTACCCCAGCCCCATTGACACCCGTGAGCCCACCAAGGGTATTCGCTACAGTCCCGAAGGCCCGCGCTACTCTACCGGCTACGGCGACTTCATCGGCATCCCCACCGTGCTGGTCGAAAACCACATGCTCAAGCCCTACCGCCAGCGTGTGCTCGGTACCTACGTACTGCTGGAGGCTGCCCTCAAGGTCGCGGCGCAGGATGCCGACCGCATCGCCGCCGCCAAGGCCCAGGACCGCGCCAGCCGCCCTACCGAGCTGCTCACGCGCTGGGAGCCCGCGTCGCAGCCCATAGCCTGGATCGAGCAATTCAAGGGCATCGCCTTTGAATTGTACCCGTCGCCGGCCTCGGGGCGGCTGGAGCAGCGCTGGCTGGGCCAGCCCATTACCTTCCGTATGCCCATCATCGGGCAGCAGCCTACCCAAACGGTGCAGCTACCCCGGGCCTGGTGGGTGCCCGCCGGCCAGGCCGAGGTGCTCGACCGCCTGCGCCTGCACGGCATCACCTTCGAAACCCTGACCGCCCCGCGCACGCTGCCCGTCGATAGGGTCCGGGTCGTCGAGCCCCGATTGCTACAACCCAAGGAAGGCCGCGTGCCCATCACGGCCACCTTCGTGCACGAGCCCGGCGAGCAGACCATGCCCGCGGGCAGCGTGCGCGTACCCGCCGACCAGCCCCTGGGCCTGCTGGCCGCCGCGCTGCTGGAGCCCGAAAGCCAGGATTCCTTCCTGGCCTGGGGCTTCTTCCCCGAAATCATGGCCCCTGCCCCCAGTACCGACGACTTTATCCTGGCGGCCCTGGGCGAGCGCCTGCTGGCCACCAACCCCGCGCTGCAAACTGAATTCGAAGTCAAGCTCCGCGCCGAGCCCGCCTTCGCCACCAACCCCGACGCCCGGCTGGCCTGGCTCTACGCGCACGCGGGGCCGGGCCACCCCTACCAGCTACGCTACCCCATCGCCCGCGAGTTGCATTAATGCAGCTCCTAGTGCAGTTTTCAAGTTGGTGTACAAGTTTAGGTTGAATTAAAAATTAAAAATGAGAAATTAAAAATTTGCAGGTCAATAACTTGCTCATTTTTTAATTTCTCATTTTTAATTTTTAATTCTGTCGAGGAAGTTGAAAACCGCTCTAAGTTACTGTATGCCTTTAGGTTGAATTAAAAATGACAAAGAAGCTATTTAGGCAATGCTCGTCGGGTAGCGGCCCTGCCGGTGGACCCCACCCCCGGCCCACCTCGCTTGATGCGCGACATCCTTCGGGAGAGGGGAGCCTCTCGTAAGCTGCTAGGAAGTGTTAACAGTAGTGGTTATGTTTGGGCATGGACTATTTGTTGACGGATGCGCAGTGGGGTCGAATTGCGCCGCTGCTGCCGGGCCGAGAAGGGACCAAAGGTGGGCGCGGGCAGGAC
>CAJYPK010000040.1 GCA_913776615.1 uncultured Hymenobacter sp. | reverse complement strand
GCCGTAACTCGCGCCAGCGCCACAGCGACAGCTCGGGAAGACTTCCTTTCTTTTCAGCCGTATGTCAGGCTTGGTCAGCTTATGCTGCCCGGGCCTGACATCTGCTTTTGCGGGCAGGCACTCGCCGCCGCGCTTTGCCCTGTTCCATTACTTCAGCACCTCGCTCTATGCCCTCCTCCCGCGCTGCCCTTGCTACCGAGGCCCCTGACTTTGCCGCCCGCCAGGCGCTGGCCCTGCTGGCGCACCGGCGACTGTGTGCCGAGTATGGCGCACCATTTTTATTTTTCAGCACGAAGGATCCGCTGAGCGAGCTGATAAGCGCCTTGCTTTCGCACCGCACTAAAAATGCCGACTCGCACCGCGCTTACCAGCAGCTACGCGCCACCTTTCCAACCTGGGAAGATGTACGCGACGCACCCACGCTCGACGTGCAGCGGGCCATCAGCGCCTGCACCTGGCCCGAACAGAAGGCACCCCGCATCCAAGCCGTGCTACGTGAGGTAAGCCGGCGCTGCGGCGACGAAAATCTGCCGCCCTGCTCGCTCGATTTCCTGGCCGACCGGCCCATCGCCGAGGCCCGCGCCTGGCTCGAAAGCATCAGCGGCGTGGGGCCGAAGACCAGCGCGGCTACGCTCCTATTCAGCAAGCTGCGCCTCCCGGCCATGCCCGTCGATAGCCACCACCACCGCGTGGCGCAGCGGCTGGGCCTCATCGGCCCCAAGGTGGGCGAAGGGCCGGCCCACGCGCTCCTGTCGGCCCTGCTCCCGCCCGACTGGACGGCCCAGCAGGTGTACGACCACCACGAAGCGCTCATGTTTCACGGCCAGAAGTGCTGCTATTATCACCAGCCCGCGTGCGCCCGCTGCGTCATGCTGGAGGTGTGCCCAGTGGGCCAGGAGCGGCAAGGCGCGCCGGGAGCCGGGTAGCGGCTTGGCCGGGCAGAAAGATGCCGAGGGCGAAATGACGCCAGTAGCTTTGCGGTAAAGAATGGTATTTTATTCCCACTCATTCTTTACACCCGTCCGTCAAGAATAAGCGCCTGGCCTCATTTTTTCTTGACACGCACCATGATTCTGCATCTGCACGCCAAGCCCAATGCCCGCCGCAACCAGCTACTACCCGGCCCCGACGGCCGCTGGGTAGTGCGCCTGGCCGCCCCGCCCCACGAGGGCCAGGCCAATGCCGTACTGCTGGCCTTCCTGGCCAAATTGTTTGCCGTGCCCAAGCGGGCGGTATTGCTGCTGAGCGGCCACACGGCCCCGTTTAAGAAAGTGGAAATAAGTGGCCTCAGCGACGAAGCCGGCGCGGCCGTACTGGCGCGGTGCGCCACTGAGTTGAGCTAGCCCCAGGGGCGGGGGACTTGAGGTGTGGCGCATACCTTGTAGCACATCTCACCGCAGGGCTTTGCTAGCCATCATTGCTCGTACGGCTCGCCTTTTCTACTTTTTACCGCCTATGCCTGCTCCCGCCCCGGCTATATATGCCTCCCCTATTATTCCGACGGGTAGCAAGCCACACTGCCACGTGCTGGATGGTCTGCGGGGCGTAGCGGCCATTACCGTGGTGTGCTTCCATTTATTTGAGGCTTTCGCCACTAGCCACCTTGACCAACGAATCAATCACGGCTACTTGGCCGTCGATTTCTTTTTTCTACTGTCCGGCTTTGTCGTCGGCTATGCCTACGATGCGCGCTGGCCCCGGCTGACGGTAGCGGAATTTCTCAAACGCCGCTTTATTCGCCTGCATCCGCTGGTTGTTGTTGGCGCGCTGCTGGGCGCGGCCTTGTTTTATTTCCAGGGCTGCGCGACCTGGGACGTATCCAAGGTTTCGGGGGCGCAGCTGGCCGGGGCCACGCTCTTGAATGCGGCCCTGCTGCCCGCCACGCCCGCCGGTGAGATTCGCGGCGTGGGCGAGATGTTTCCGCTCAACGGCCCGAGCTGGTCGCTGCTTTTTGAGTACGTCGGCACCCTCCTGTATGCCTTGTGCCTGCGCCGGCTCGCTACCCCGGCGCTGACCCTGGTGGTGGCGCTGGCGGGGTGCGGCCTGGCCGCGTTCGCCATCTGGGGGCCGTACGGCGACGTGTGCGTGGGCTTTGCCCTGACGGGCGATAATGTGCTGGGGGGCTTGCTGCGGCTGCTGTTTTCCTTTTCAGCGGGGCTGCTGCTGTTTCGGGTATTTCGGCCGGTACCGGTGCGCGGGGCGTTCTGGCTGGGTAGCCTGGCCATCGTGGTGGTGGCCGCCATTCCGCGCCTGGGCGGCAGCCAGCATTTGGCGTGGAACGGTCTGTATGATACGCTTTGCTGCGTTGTGGTTTTTCCGCTGCTGGTTTACTGCGGGGCTTCCGAAAGAATTACGACGCCTTTCACCACTCGCCTTTGCCGGTTTTTGGGGGCCATTTCGTACCCCCTGTACATGGTGCACTACCCGTTTATCTACGTGTACTATGCCTGGGTCAAGAATCACAACCTCTCTTTTGCCGAGTCGCTGCCCGGCGCGGCGGCCTTGGTTGCCGGGTCGCTGGGGCTGGCCTACTTGTGCCTGAAGCTCTACGATGAGCCGGTGCGCGGCTTTCTAACCAAGCGGCTACTGGCCGCCAGCCGCTAGCCATTCTTCCGCGCCCGGCTTACTGCTTGCGTTTCCAGCGGTAGTAGCGGCGGTACCACGACGACGTTTTTTTAAACAAGCTACCGGCCGACTCGTGCGGGAACATGTTGATGCGGAAAATCTGCATCCGGTCGTCTTCGAGGTGCATGCCGCCGCTGTCGGTCGCCACGGCGTAGGTAAAGCCCGCCTCGGCCGCCAGGCGCTTGACTTCGGGGCTGAGGCTCCCGTAGGGGTACGCGAAGGACAGCACGCTGACGCCCAGCCGGCGCTCCAGCTCAGCCTTGCTGGCGGCCATTTCGTGGGCGGCCTCGGCGGCGGGCAGGTCCGCCAGGCGCGGGTGCGTGAGGGTGTGCGCCCCGATTTCCCAGCCCGCCGCCACGAAGGCCCGCTTCTGGGCCTCGTTCATGAGCTCGGCGCGGGGCTCGCCGGGGTCTTCGGCCAAGTCCCACTGGTTGTAGCGCACCTCGAAGTCGCCCAGCAGGTAGAGCACGCCCCGGTAGCCGTACTGCTGCATGAGGGGTAGCAGATTAGTGTAATTATCGAGGTAGCCGTCGTCGAAAGTAAGGATGAGCGGCCGGCGCGGAAACTCGGCCAGCGGGCGGCGGCCCCTGGCAAAATCCTGGTAGTCCTGAAACGTAAGGGGCTGGAGCCCCCGCCCTTTGAAATACGCCAGGTGCCGGGCGAAATTTTCCTTCGTGACGAAAATCTGGTGCTTGGTCGCGGGCGGCTGGTCGGGAATCTTATGGTACATGAGCACCGGGATAAAATCGGGCACGGCCAGCGCCATGCGCGCCGACTCGTACACCCCGAGCACCCGCCGGGCCACGCGAGCCAGGTCGTAGTCGGCCCGCACCCGCGCCCGCAAGGCCGGATCTACCCGGTACGGCTGGGCCAGAAAGGCCCGCGCATCGGCCAGCACCGGGGCGGGGTCGAAGGGCGCGGCGGGCCGCAGCTCGGGCAGGATGTCGCCGAAGTTGGAAGCCGCCACCGCCGGGTAGCTTTCCGGCGACACGGGGCCGGCGTACAGCGCTTCGCCCAGGGCCAGCACGGCCCGGCCCTCGCCCAGGGCTTCCATCGCCACGCGCCCGGCCCCGATGACGAGGTCGGTACGCCGCAGCCAGCTCACCACGTCGTCGGTAAAGCCGATGACCTCGACGCGCTCGCCGTACTGGCGTTGCAACTCGGCCAGGGCAGCCTTGCCGGCTGCGGGCAGTTGCTCCAGCTCGCCGCCGATAAGCGTTACGCGCAGCTGGGTAAACTCTCGCAGCAGCGACGGAAAAACGTGCTGAATCAGCGCCGCCGCCCGCTCGCCCTTCGGCCCGTTGAAGCGCCCGATGAAGGCCAGCCGCAGGGAATCAGGAATTAAAAATGAAGAATTAAAAATTAAATCTGAGGCCCCTATTTTTTCATTTTTAATTTTTAATTCTTCATTTTTAATTCCTACTTCCCAATTAATGCCATTGGGTACTACCGCAATCTTCGCCGGGGCCATTTTCACTTCCTCGCGCAGGTGCTGGGCCAGGTTTTCGCAGATGGCGATGACTTTCTGGCCGTAGATGTCGAAGAGCGAGGTAGAAGTGTGCAGGTGCTGCCGACCGTGCACGGTGCTCACCAGCGGCACCCCCAGCCCGCGCAGCGCGAAGTAGCTCACCCAGCTCGCCGCCCGCGAGTGAGCGTGCACCACGTCGATCTTGTGCCGACGCACCAGCTCGCGCAGGGCGCGAATGTTGCGCAGCCGCTGCCCGTACTTGCGCTGGCTGATGGGCAATTGCACCTGCCCGGCTACCGTAGGCAGCGCCGCCGCATCGGAGGCCAGCCATACCTGGTGGCCTTCGCGGTGATGAGCCTCGGCCAGCGCCACGGCATACGCCACCGAGCCGGCAAAAAAATTGGCAGACAGTACGTGCAGGATACGCATACCCCCAAAGGTAAATGTAGCGTGAGCTTTAGCTTGCGGGCGAGCAGCTACGTAAGCGAACGTCCCCCTACGCACCTGCTCGCTGCGCTCGCCGCAAGCTAAAGCTTACGCTACGGCTGAGTTTACTCCCAGGCGCGGCCGGCTACGTTGCTCAGGTATTTTTGGGCGCTGCCAGTGTTGAGGAGCAGAATGCGCTCGCTGGGGTGCAGCCAGCCCTGGGCCAGCAGGCGGCGGGCGGCCATCCACACGGCAGCGCCCTCGGGGGCGACGAACAGGCCCTCGTGGCGGCCCAGCTCGCGCATCCCGGCTAGCATTTCTTCTTCGCTGATGGCTACTACGGTGCCGCACGACTCTTGCAGCACCTGGAGCATGAGAGCCTCGCCCAACGGGCGGGGCACGGCCAGGCCGTTGGCCAGGGTAGGGCGCCCGTTGTAGCTCAGGCAATTGGGCTGGTGGCCGAGGTAGGTTTCGAGCAGGGGGCAGCAGTTTTCGGCCTGCACGGCCACCATGCGCGGCAGCTTGGCATCGGGGGCCAGCCAGCCGAGGGCCTGCATTTCCTGGAAGGCCTTCCAGATGCCGATGAGGCCGGTGCCGCCGCCGGCGGGGTAGAGCAGCACGTCGGGTAGCTCCCAGCCCAGCTGCTCAGCTAGCTCGTAGCCCATCGTTTTTTTGCCTTCGAGGCGGTAGGGCTCCTTGAGGGTGGAAATGTCGAGTAATTCGCCCTTGGCGTTGAGCTGGCGCACGCGGGCCGCGCAGTCGTTGATAAGGCCATCGACCAGCTCTACGCTGGCCCCGTACCAGTAGCATTCTTCCTTGAATGCCTCGGGCGTGTGGCGCGGCATGACCACGGTGGCGCTCAGCCCGCCGCGGGCGCAGTAGGCGGCCATCGCCACGCCCGCGTTGCCGGCAGTGGGAATGATGCAGCCCTCCACTCCCAGCTCCTTGGCCTTGGAAATGGCCATGCTCAGCCCCCGCGCCTTAAAGGAGCCGGTGGGGTTCTGGCCCTCATCTTTGAGCAGCAGGGCAGACAAATCGTACCGGGCGGCCAGGCGCGGCAGCGCGAGCAGCGGCGTAAAGCCCTCCCCCAGCGTCACTTTGTTGGCCTCATCGAGCAGGGGCAGCAGGGCACCGTAGCGCCACATCGAATGGTCGGCCAGGTTAATCCCCTCCTCGCGGCTGAGCGGGCGGCGCAGCTTGTAATCGGCCACCAGTGGCTGCTGGCAGCAGGCCGACACGCCTTGCAGTTCGAAGGGCGAATAAACCGTGCTGCAATTGGCGCAGTGCAGGGCGTGGAGCCGCGTGAGGGGCGGCAAGGCAATGTGGTTCATGGGACAAAGTTCAGACTGCCTACTACGCAGCTCTATGCCCCAGCGAAATGGGATTTTCGCATAGTCTATTCCCTTGAGGAATAATACCGTTGGGTAAAGCGAAGAAAATCGCGGTACGGGCCATTATTTTCCGTCCCGCGCCGCTGAATGAAATTGAATTTTCTCGTTAAAAACAACCCTTTGACTTTCACTTCGGCCAGCTCGCCGCTGGCCAGTTCCTTTAGCACGGCCTGGCGGGGCAGGAAGGCCAGGCAGGTCGTTTCGACGCGAATGAAATTTTTGAGGGCTTCGGTGCCGCCCAGGCGCACCCGCACAGGCAGCGCGGCCAGCCGCAACCCGTGCGTGGCGAGGGCTTCTTCGAGTACGGCCAGAGTGCCCGAGCCCACTTCGCGCAACGCCAGCGGAATGCGGAGCAAATCGCCGGGGACCAGTTCGCGGCCAGCCAGCGGGTTGGCGGCGGCGCACACGGCTACCACCTCATCGGTGAGCAGTGGCGTGTACGTCACGTTACTCACTTTGTGGATGCCTTCGATGATGCCCAGCTCAATCTCGTGCTCCAGCAACGCCTTGAGGATGTTGTCGCTGTTGCGGTTTTTGAGGCTGAGCTGGTGCTGTGGGTGCTGCCGCAGCCAGGCCGCCACCACCGGCGGCAGTACGTAGAGCGAGATGGTAGTGCTGGCCCCGATGAGCAAGTGCACGGCCGGCGCGAAGGCCGGACTGGCCTCGCTCATCTCCTGCTGCAGCTCCTGCTGCAATTGCTTGGCCTGCAATAATTTTTGATACAGTTTCTGCCCCGCCGGCGTGAGCTGCACGCTGCTGCCCAGCCGCTCGAAAAGCCCCGTTTTATAATATTCTTCCAGCGCCTTTACCTGCTTGCTCACCGCCGACTGGCTAATAAACAGCGCCTGCCCGGCCCGGGTGAAACTCAGGCGCTGGGCTACTTCGAGGAAAACTTCGTGGGGGTGGGAAAGCATACGCGGGCTAGCTGCTGTAAAAGTTTACTGCTTACTCGTCGGCTTCTTGCAGCGGAAAGTATTGCCAGTCCCACTGCTGAAGCAGGGCTTCTACGGCCGGATCGTTCTCTGCGTGGAAATAATGCGCGTGGGGAAAAGGCATTTCGAAATTTTCGACCCGGTAGCCCATCTCATCCAGCCGGGCGCTGATTTTTTCCAGCGGACCGTAGGCGTACAGGACGTTGTGGCGGTCGTACACCAACGTAGCACCCATCCCGGGCGCGCTTACCCACAAGTGATGCCGCCCGTCCGTTTCGAAAAGCGCTTTGTAATCAAGCAGAAAATCGACCAGCTCCGCCTTATTGGCCAGGGGCGGAGACTGATACCTGCCCGCCTCAGTTTCTGAACGACTTACTACCAATACGTAGAGGCAAAAGAAGGGCGCTTCCAGGGTTTCACACAGGCCCAGCAGCAGGTTGATGCCGTTTGGAGCAGCGCCAATTTTCAGGCGGGTGTAGGTGGGCGTGCGCTCCAGCATGTATACCCTTCCGTAAGCGTAATCGTCCTCGTTGGTGAGCGTCGCAGAGCTGGTGAATTTGGGTAACATAAGCGGGGCGATTTAGGTGGATAAATTGCTAATGTAACCGTCTGACAGGCTTTTGCAGTACCTTGCCGCGCCGATTATTCCCGGCCCCGCTATGCGCCAACGCTCCCTGCTGCCGCTGTTTTTCCTGGCCCTCACGGCCGCTTTCTCCTGCTCCAAGAAGCCTGATGCCGAGCAGGCCAGCGCCGCCGCCCAGACGGCGGGCGAGGAAATCGACCCCACTCAGAACCTGGTTTTCAGCTTCGACGAGCCGGTGGTGCCAGCCAGCCAGGGCGGGCGTTGGGACACCACGCGCTACGTGCAGTTCGAGCCGGCCATCAAGGGCAAGTTTAAGTGGGTAAACGACGGGCGCGAGCTGGTGTTTTCGCCGCTGGAGCCATTTCGGCCGAGCACGGCGTTTTCGGCCAGCCTGCGGAGCGCCGCCCTGCCCTCGGGCAAGCAAAAGCTGACGCTGACCCGCTCGAAGTTTCACACCCCGTTTCTGGAATTGACGGGCGCGCAGGTGTTTTACGGACGCAGTAGCCGGGCCTCCGGCACGGCCGAGCTGCGGGCCAACGTGCTGTTCAACTACCCCGTGCGGCCGGCCGACCTGCGCCCGCGCCTGCACCTCACCCAGAATGGCCGCCCGGTGGCCTTCACCCTCACCGCCGCCGAGCCCGACCGCACGCTGGCCCTCACCCTCAACCAGGAGGTGGACACCGGCCAGCCGCTGCACGTCGAAATCGACCCCGGTCTGAAAGCCGTGGCTGGCAGCCAGCCCACCGCGGCCCCGCTGCAAGCCGACGCCGAGGTGCCCGACCAGCAAACCCTGCAAGTGCGCGAGCTCACCGGCCAGGTGCTCAACGGCCAGGCCGTGGTAACGCTGCTCACCAACCAGCCGGTCTCGGTAGCGGACATTCAGCCGCTGCTGAAGGTGGAGCCGGCTGTACCCTACGAAATTGAGGCGCTGGAAAGCGGCCTGTTGCTGCGCGGCGGCTTCGAGGTGGGCCGCGACTACCAGGTGAGCATCACGCCGGGCCTGCGCGGCGCGCTGGGCGGGCAGCTGGTCGAGAGCTTCAACCAGACGGTGAGTTTCGGCAGCAGCGAGCCGAGCATCAGCTTTGCCAGCACCGACAAGGCGCTGTACCTGGGGGCCAACGGCACCCGCAACCTGGGCTTGCGCATTAACGAGGTCGAGAACGTGCAGGTGACCATCGCCAAGGTCTACGCCAGCAACATTCAGGAAATCCTGCGCGCCGACCGGCAGTACGGCTACGACAGCGACGACGAGGGCGAAGGCGGCGAGGGTGAGTATTCCGAAGGCCACAGCTACCAGTACTACGACCTCGAAAACCGGGGCGACGTGCTCTTTACCCGCACCTACGCCACGGCCGGGCTGGCCAAGGAAAACGGCCTGCGCCTGCTCAATCTCAGCCTCAAAGATCTGGAATTCAGCGCCCCGCTCAAAGGGCTGTACGTGGTGCGCGTGCAGGATACCGAGCACCTCTGGCTGCGCGAAGACAAGCTGGTGGCCCTCACCGACCTCGGCGTGATTGCCAAGCAGAACGCCAGCGGCGAGGCCGTGGTGTTTCTCAACTCGCTGCGCACGGCGCGGCCGGTGAGCGGGGCCACGGTGCGCTTCATCAGCACCAACAACCAGTTGATGGGCACCGCCACCACCAACGGCCAGGGCGTGGCCCGCTACGACAGCGTAATGGGCTCGCGCCTGAAGCTGGGCATGATCACGGCCACCCAGGGCAGTGACTTTACGTTCCTCAGTCTGCCCAAAAGCCGGGTCGAAACCTCGCGCTTCGAGGTGGGCGGGCTGACCAGCAACGCGGCCCATTACCAGGCCTTTCTCTACGGCGACCGCGACCTGTACCGCCCCGGCGATACCATCCACACCAACGTGGTGGTGCGCACCGACGACTGGCGCACGCCCCCCGCCGGCCTGCCCGTGAAGGTGCGCCTGCTGCTGCCCACCGGCAAGGAATACGCCAGCCTGGGCGAAAAACTGAGCGCCACCGGCGCGGTCGAGTCGCGCTTTATCTTGCCCGCCACCGTGATGACGGGCCTCTACTCGCTGGAAGTACTGACCGGCAACGACGTGCTGCTGACTTCCAAGCAGGTGAGCGTGGAGGAATTCATCCCCGACCGGATGAAAGTGACCGTAACCGCCGCGCCCACCATCCTGCGTCCGGCCCAGACCGTGACGGCCAGCATCCTGGCCCAGAACCTCTTCGGCCCGCCGGCCGCCGGGCGCAAGTTTGAGGTCGAGTTTTCACTGAAGGAAAAGACGTTTTCGGCCCCGAAATACCCGGACTACTCCTTCCAGCTGCGCAGCGGCACGGGGCGCAACGCCTCGGCCCTCTCGGGCATTACCGAGCGCTTTCAGAAGGAGGTGCGCGAGGGCGAAACCGACGCCGGCGGGCGCGGCACTGCTGCCTACACCCTGCCCGACGTGCGCGACCTCGGCACGCTGGAGGGCGTGGCCTTCGCCACGGTGTTCGACGAAACCGGGCGGCCGGTGAATCGGCTGGCGACCTTCGAGGTGCAGACCCAGGCCGTGATGTTCGGCATCCAGGCCCCCGGCGAGCTGGTGAGCACGCGGCAGGAAGTACCCCTGAAAATGGTTGCGCTCACGCCGGCCGGCAAGCCCATCCGCGCCCAGGCGCAGGTGCAGATCGTGCGCCTGCTCTGGGAAACCGTGCTGGAGCGCCAGGGGGGCCGCCTGGTGTACAACTCGCAGAAGCGCGAGCAGGTGCTGCAAAACCAACTGGTAGATGTGGCTACCGACAGCCAGCTGGCTTTCACCCCGGCCTACTCGGGCGAGTACGAGGTGCGGCTGTTCCGGCCGGGCGCGGAGAGCTACGTGGCGGCCCACTTCTACGCCTACGGCCACGGCGACACGGCCGGCAACTCTTTCGAAGTCAACAATGAGGGTGAGGTGACCATCGAGGCCGACAAGCCCAAGTACGAGCCGGGTGAAACGGCCCAGCTACTGCTCAAGACGCCCTTCCCCGGCCGGGTGCTCGTGACGGTAGAGCGCAACCGCGTGCTCGACCACTTCTACGTCGATACCGACCAGAAATCGGCCCAGGTACGGGTGCCCATCCGCACCGGCTACGCGCCCAACGTGTACGTGACGGCCACCGCTATCCGGCCCATTACCGACAACTCGCTGCCGCTCACCGTGGCCCGGGGCTTCGTGCCGCTGACGGTGGAGAAGCCCGGCACCCACCTGGCCGTGGCCCTGAAAGCGGCCAGCCTGAGCCGCTCGCAAACCTTCCAGACCATCGAGGTGCGCACCGCGCCCAAGGCCCAGGTGACCCTGGCGGTGGTCGATGAGGGCATTTTGCAGCGCAAAGACTACCGCACGCCCGACCCCTACGGCTACTTCTACCAGAAGCGGGCGCTCGAAGTGAGCGCCTTCGACATCTACCCCTTCCTGCTGCCCGAGCTGGGCACCAGCAGCAGCGGCGGCGACGCGGCCGACCTGGCCCGCCGCACCTCGCCCGTGCCCAGCCGCCGCGTGAAGCTCGTGGCCAAGTGGAGCGGCCTGCTCACCGCCGACGCCAATGGCCTCGTGCGCTACCGGGTGCGCGTGCCGCAGTTCAGCGGGGCGCTGCACGTGATGGCCGTAGCTTATAAGGATGACGCCTTCGGCAATGCCGAGCAGATGATGAAGGTAGCCGACCCGGTGGTGATTAGCACGGCGCTGCCGCGCTTTATGAGCCCCGGTGATACGATTGACGTGCCGGTGACGCTGACGAATACAACGAAAAAGACTCTAAGTCCAACAGTAGCCTTGGTATTACCTTTTGAGAAGAAAGACGGTAAGCTAATTGGCTTCATAGTGAGCAGTGCAGGTTACCCAGCTGGTTGCTTACCTGGGCAAGAGAAAATCGTTTTGAAGCCCAATAGCGAAGTAAAAACCACTTTTCGCATTTTTGGCAGAGGTGTTGGCAATGCTACACTTGTCACAATGGTGGGCTATAAAGATGAAAAGCAAGGCCAGACCACAGCGGAGGAAAGGATAGAACTCCCCATCCGCCCCGCCGCGCCGCTCGAAAAGCGCACCGGCAGCGGCGAATTCACGGCCGGCGCACCCGCCCGGCTCGACCTGCGCACCGATTTCCTACCCACCGGCCAGCGCTCGCGCCTGATGCTGAGCCGCTCGCCGCTCACGCAATTCTCTAAAGACCTGAGCTACCTGCTCGAATACCCCTACGGCTGCCTGGAGCAAACCGTGTCGGCCGCGTTTCCGCAGCTGTATTTCGGCGACCTTGCGGCCACGCTGCGCCAGAAAACGGGGGCTGGCCCCAAGGCCCAGCGCTACAACCCCAACTACAACGTGCAGGAGGCCATCCGCAAAATCGAGGCGATGCAGCTGTATAACGGTAGCCTGAGCTACTGGCCGGGCGGCGACTACGACAACTGGTGGGCCACCACCTACGCCGCCCACTTCCTGCTCGAAGCCAAGCAGGCTGGCTTCGCCGTGAATCAGAGTATCTTAGATAAAGTACTGCGCTACTTGCAGTTCCGCCTCAAGAAGCGCGAAACGGAGGCTTACCAGTACTTCACGGTGGATGGGCTGGCCCGGCAGCGCATTATCGCCAAGCGCGAAATCACCTACTCGCTCTACGTGCTGGCCCTGGCCGGCCGCCAGGATGCCGTGGCCCTCAACTACTACAAGGCCAACCGGCCGCTGCTCACGCCCGACGCCCGCTTCCTGCTGGCCTGCACCTACGCGCTGGGCGGCCAGCAGCGGGCCTTCCGCGAGGTGTTGCCCACCCAGTTTACACCCGAGAAAGCGCCCCGCGAGCTGGGCGATTCGTTTGCCTCGCCCATCCGCGACGAGGCGCTGGCCCTCAACGCCCTGCTCGAAGCCGACCCCACCAATCCGCAGGTCAACGGCATTGCCCGGCAGCTGAGCCGGCAGGTGCGCCAGGCTTCCTACCTCAACACCCAGGAGCGCGCCTTTGCCCTGCTGGCCCTGGGCAAAATTGCCCGCAAGAGCCAGGCCAGCACCGCTACCGCCACCATCGCGGCGGGCGGCAAACAGCTGGGCAGCTTCGATGGTAAAGACCTCACGGTAAACAACGTGGCCAATTACCAGCTGCTGCTGAAGGCCAGCGGCGCGGGCGCGCTCTACTATTTCTGGGAGCTGGAAGGCATCTCGGCCGGCGGCCGGGTGCGCGAGGAAGACAGCTACCTCAAAGTGCGTCGGCAGTTCCTGACCCGCACCGGCCAGCCGGTGGGCACGGCCAGCTTCCGCCAGAATGACTTGGTGGTGGTGAAGCTCACCATCCAGGCCGCCGACGCAGCCGGCGAGGTCAAGAACGTGGCCATCACCGACCTGCTGCCCGCCGGCCTCGAAATCGAGAACCCGCGCCTGGGCGTTACCCGCGAAATCGGCTTCGTGGCCAACGCCGACCAGCCCGACTACCTCGACGTGCGCGACGACCGCCTCAACCTTTTCACTACCGCCACGCCCAAGCCCAAGACGTTCTACTACCTGGCCCGGGCCGTGAGCAAGGGCACCTTCAAGCTCGGCCCGGTGAGCGCCGACGCCATGTACAACGCCGAGTACCACTCGTACAACGGAGCCGGTGTGGTGCGGGTGAGGTAGGGGCGCGGGGCGCTGCCTAGCGCTACGGAATAGTAATTTATAGTGACTTATACATTAGTGCGCACATTTACGCTGTCTAAGTTATCACTCCCCATCTAACACCTGTTTGTCCTTGCGAGCGTAGCGAAGCAATCACATCCAAACGGCCAGGCTGAACAGGTGTGATTGCTTCGCTGCGCTCGCAAGGACCGTTGGTTTAGCTAACTTAAACAGCTTCTAAGCGTGTGCGCCTCACCCCCCGGCCCCCTCTCCGAAAAGGAGAGGGGGAGCCAAACGACTATCTCAGCGACTGTTTACGCGAGCTTACGGTCGGCTCCCCCTCTCCTTTTCGGAGAGGGGGCCGGGGGTGAGGCGCACACGCTTAGACAGCCTAAATGTGTGCACTGACTTATGATTTGCTCTAACTAACGCAAAAAAGCGGCCTGCTCAGCTGAGCAGGCCGCTTTTGTTTCACCGCTGAATCATTATTGCACCACCAGACGCTTGGTGCTCACGGCCTCCCCGGTTTTCACCTTGAAGAGGTAGCTACCGCGGGCCAGGCCCGCGGCGTCGAAACGCAGTTGGTGGCTGCCAGCAGTTTCGGTACCGACCACCAGCGTGCGCACTTTGCTGCCGAGGGTATTGTACACTTCCACGCTCACCGGGCCGTCCTGGGCCAGGTAGTAGCTCAGGGTAGTGCTGCCGCTGAAGGGGTTAGGATAAGCCGCCGTCTCCTTGCTGACGGGCGCGATAGCCTCGGCCGAAGCCGGAGCGGCCGAGCGGGCATTGCTGGCAACGGGCTGGGTCTGGGCGTTGTACTGCGGGAAAGTGCGGGTAACGACCACCGCGAAGTCCCCACGCGTAACGCGCTGCGTGGGCTTGAAGGTGGCGTGCAGCGTGGGCTGCAAGTCGTATGGCCCCTGCGTTACCGAGTAATAGGCGTTGATCAAGTTCAGCTCCAGGGCCACGCTCACGTAGCCTTCGAGGCCTTCTGGAATGCTGGCCGCGTCGTCGATGGCTATTTTCTTACCGTCCACGGTCACCGTAACGTTTTGTCCGTTACGACCCAGCGCCTGGCTTTGGAAGCCCAGCCCCTGCACGATGGAGTACGCCAGGTCGGCGCGGCTCACTAGGCCATTTGGGGAAAAACTGCCGGCGGCAGTGGGCTTCATCACCCCATTGTTGACGTGGAAGCGGTCGCGCATGGCGGCCCCTTTGGCCGTTACGGCCTCGGCCAGCAGCACATCGGTACCCGACACGTCGGTGAAGGAGAACGCGCCGTTGGTGGGCAGGTACTGCCGGATTTCCTGGCCCATGAGCAGGTAGTTGGCGAGCTGGATGCGAGTCAAATTATCACTGGGTTTGAAGCCGTTGGGCAGGCCATCGACCAGGCGGTTGGTAACGGCTAGCTTAATGGCGGCTTCGGCCGGGTTGCCGGCGATATCGTTCAGGTTGGTAGTACCCGCCGGGGTCAAGAGGGTGATTTTACCGCTGATCGCCTCGGGCAGTGCTACGCCGCGCAGGCCATCTACTTTCAGCGTCCAAGTGCCAGCCAGCGGGGAAGTTACCGCCACGCTGCGGTCGGTGCTCAGCGTAAAAGTTACGGGCGTACCGGAGCGATACTGCGTGCCGGCGGGGTCAATCAGGATGAGATTGGTGGGGTTACCAGTTTCCCCGAGCAGGCCGGTCGACGAGATTTTCGTTTCGATGCTGTTGGTCCCCGACGGCACCTGGAAGGTGAATTGGTTGCCCGCCGTCGTGATAGGATTGTAATTCACGGTGAACGGCACTTCCGTCATCATCGAGTTTACGCTGCTATTGAAGCGCTTAGTAGCATTCACCGTCGAGCCGAAGCCGGGGGCGCGCATGGCCTGGTCCACGGCGGCGTAGGCATTGACGTAGCCCGCCCCTACTTCCCATGCCTCCCGGCCGGGCATGTTGGTAGCCGTTTTTTGCAGAATGTCCTTCACCTGGGCTGGCGAGAGCGAGGGCTTGGCTTCCAGCAACAGGGCCACGATGCCCGCCACGTGGGGCGTGGCCATCGACGTACCGCTCATGGTAGTGTAGAAGGGCAGCTCGCCCGGCGTGAGAGTAGCTGCGTCGGCCTGAATGCCGAGCGAAGCTACTGGCCCGATTACCCGGGTCGAGACCACATCGACGCCCGGGCCGACGATAACCGGTTCATTTTTATACGTCCAGGTTTCACCATCCACGGTGAACGTACCGCCCTGCCCGCGCACCCCGCGCGACGAGAAGCCCGCCAGCAGACCATTACGGTCGCCGGCCCCCACCGAGATCGTCCAGGGGGCAATGGCGTACGGATTGTGCGTGTCGGCGCCCGGCCCCGAGTTGCCAGCCGCAAATACAACCACCATACCCTTGTCGTACACCTTCTTGGTCACCACGTTGATGGGGGCGTCGGGGTTGAAGGCACCCGAGGTACCGAAGGAGTTGCTTACGACCCGGATGTTGTACTGAAACTGGTGGGTAAGCGCGTAGTCGAAGCCACCGATGGCATCGAGCACCAGCAGGGCGCCGCCCGAGCCGTAGCCCAGCAGCGAGGCCCCGGGCGCTACGCCTTCGTACTTGCCGCTGCTCTTGGCACCGTTGCCGCCCACCGTACCGGCGCAGTGCGTACCGTGGCCCGAGTTGTTGTCGGTATTGGGCACGCCCTCGATGTACGTCACGGGCAGCATCGCATTCAGGTTATGCAGGTTGGTCGAGCCCAGCGTATTCTGCACCAGGTGCGTCCCGAGCTTGATGTCGTCGTGGGTGCCGTCCACGCCGCTGTCGTTGATGAGCACGCCCACCCCGCGCCCCGAAACGGGCATCCCGCCGTTGCGGGCGGTCACGTCTTTGTCGTTGCGCAGGCGGCGCACCCCGGTCAGATTAGTATCGTGGTAATTGTAGTATTCAAGCTGCTTATTGATGTACAGTGAGCGCACGGCCGGGCTTTGGGCCAGCGCCTCAACCTGGGCCGCCGTGGCAATGACGCCCGCGATGGGCACTGCCTGAAACGTGATGCCGGTAGTGATTCCCAGTTGCTTCAGCAAGTTCAGCTGCGACAGCTGCGGGGCCCCGTCGCCGTTGAAGGTGACTACTACCTCAGCGGTGGGGCTGGTAGCCAGCGCGGCTCGCAATTCAGGATCTATCGTGGCTTGACCATAGGACGCAGTGGTGCCAAGGCCAGCCAGCAGGATGGCAGCAAATAGTATTTGCTTCATGGTAGAGTAAAGGTTTGGCTATTGAGAAAAGGAAAAGAAGTGAAGCGGCGGATAAGGCGGGCAGACCCTCACTGCGGGCACCTCATCTCTGCTTCGTGTAGTGTTTCACCAATTTACGCGCAATGTTTCGCACATGGATTTTTGGTGAAGCAAAAATTATGTCGGGGTTATTTTTTTCTGCGAAAGCTGAGCGCCAGGGCGGTTTTTAAGTCAAAACTTTTTTTACAAGACACGCTCCCAGCTCGCAAAATCGCCGAGTTATGAGCTAGTTGCCACCACCCTATCGCACCACTAAAAGAGCAGGATCTGAATAGCAGCTAGCACGTAGCAGCCTTGCCCGGTCGAGCAGCCCGCAGGCTAATGTCCGCTCGCCTCGCGCACGGGCTCGCTGGGCCATGCAGCCAAATCGGCGGTTTGGGTATCCTTATCGATACAGAGGCCTGCCAGCTCGGCAGACTCAGGCAATCCGGTGCAACGGGACTTAAAAGGGCAGTACCGGCCACTAGGCCGATTATTTGCCCGCCGAGTAAGCAGCGGCGTTGGTCGATAGATTGCCGCCGTTGAGAAACTTATGCACCCGGCACGGTGCTTGTTCACTGGTAGCTCACCGGTAAATAACTACCTTTGAGCCAGCAACTGGCTTTCCCACCTCGTCTTTTCCTGCTCCCATGCGCCTTGCTACTCGTCTATTAACTTTCTTCATGGCTGGGCTGGCCTTGCTGCCCGCCGCCGCTGCCACCTACGGCGCGCACGTGGGTGCCGTCCGGGCCGAGGCAGTGGCTGCTCAACAGTTGCCCACTCAAACCACTCAGACGGCTATTGCCCCCGCCGCCACGGCCCGCCTGGTGTGGGCGCGCGGCGTACGCCCCACCGGCCTCGGCAACCCGCTGGCCGCCTGGACGCCCGGCAGCCCCATCCCCGGCATGGCCGCTTTCCTGAAGCCCGCCAGCTCTGCCATCTTCACGGCTCCTAGCCTGCACACGGCGTTGGCAACGCTCCCCGCCCCGACCCCCAGCCAGCTTGGCGCGCCCTCGCTGAGCGTATTTCCGAACCCCGCCCGGGGGCTACTCACGGTGCAGCTGTCGGCCCAGCACGGCCCCGACTACAAGATGCGCCTGAGCAACGTGCTCGGCCGCGAGGTGCGCCTGCTGCCCCTGCCGCTGGCTACCGCCGCCACCGGCCTACCGCTCGACGTAACTGGCCTACCGGCCGGCTTGTATTTCTGCTCGCTGCTGGTCAACGACAAGGCCGTGAGTACTAATCGCCTGACGCTGTTGTAAGCCAGCGCCCTGTTTCACGAGAAGCCGCTTTCCGCCGGGAAGCGGCTTTTTTTGCGCCCGGTCTGGCCCGCCACGCAACCCCTCGGTGGTTGTTGCCTACTTTTGGGGGCTTGTTGCCCGCTGGCAACGGTTTAGCTATAACGGTATTTTTCGCTGGCCGCCCCGGCCGCTGCCGCTGGCAGTGCCAGGGGGCCATTTTTACCCCGTATGCATTCATTCAAACGATTGAATAACCTGGTTGGCTGGGCAGTCTTTGCCGTGGCCACCGTCGTCTTCATGCTCACGCTGGAGCCCACCGCCTCGTTCTGGGACTGCGGCGAGTTCATTGCCTGTTCCTACAAGCTGCTGGTACCGCACCCGCCGGGCGCCCCGACCTTCCTCATCCTGGGACGGCTGTTCTCGCTGTTCAGCTTTGGCGACGTGACTAAGGTGCCGGTGCTGGTCAATGCCCTCTCGGGGCTGAGCAGCTCGTTCACGGTACTATTCCTGTTCTGGATCATCACCCGCATGGGTCGCAAGCTGCTGGTAGCCACGAGCGAGTTTGAAACCGAAACGCCCGAGCCGACCGGCTACCAAACGTTGCTCATCCTGGGCGCGGGCGTGGTGGGCGCGCTCTCGTTCGCGTTTTCCGACTCGTTCTGGTTTAATGCCGAGGAAGGCGAGGTATACGCCATGTCGAGCCTCTGCACGGCCGCCGTGGTCTGGATCATGATGAAGTGGGAAGAGCACGCCCACGATGCCGACTCCGACAAGTGGCTCATCCTCATTGCCTACGTTATCGGCCTCAGCATCGGGGTGCACTTGCTCAACCTGCTGGCCGTGCCGGCGCTGGCCTTCATCTACTACTACCGCCGCGCGGCCAAGCCCACGACGATGGGTGGCATTATCACGCTGGCGGTGAGCCTGCTCATCGTGGGCTCGGTACTAGTGGGCATCATCCCGGGTCTGCCCACGCTGGCGGGCGGCTTCGAGGTGTTCTTTATTAATAGTCTCGGCCTACCCTTCAACTCAGGCCTGATTATCTTCCTGCTGCTGTTCGTGGGGGCCATCTGGTTTGGCTTCCGCCTCTCCTACCAGCGCCGCAGCCAGCTCCTGAACACAGCCATGCTGTGCTTCACGTTCATCCTTATTGGGTACTCGACCTACCTGATCGTGCCCATCCGCTCGTCGTTTCACCCGACCATCAACGAGAACAACCCCGAGGACGTGCTGAGCTTCGTGAGCTACCTCAAGCGTGAGCAGTACGGCTCGCGCCCGCTGCTCTACGGCCCGCAGTTCAACGCCCAGCCCGACCACTACGAGGAAGGCGCGCCGCGCTACAAGCGCGAGGGCGGCAAGTACGTCGAGATTCTGCCCCGCGCCCAGGAGCCCGGCTACGCCGATGCTGATAAGATGCTGCTACCCCGCCTCTACAGCTACCAGCCCGAGCACATTCAAGAGTACAAGAAATGGGTGCCCGACTTGCAGGAGGGCGTGAAGCCCACGATGGGCCAAAATCTGGGCTTTCTCTTCCGCTACCAGATCGGCCACATGTTTTGGCGCTACTTCTTCTGGAACTACGTGGGGCGTGAGTCTGACATTCAGCAGGCGGGCGTGGTGACACCCTTCAGTCCCGGCAAATCGACGCTGCCCGCGCGCATCGGCGGCAGCTTTGCGCACAACAACTTCTTCGCCATTCCGCTCATCCTGGGCTTGATTGGCTTGTTCGTGCAAATCCGGCGGCGCGGACACGACGCCCTGGTGGTGGGTCTGCTGTTTTTGTTCACCGGCATCGCCATCGTAGTGTACCTCAACCAGCCGCCCCTCGAACCGCGTGAGCGCGACTACACCTTCACCGGGGCCACGTTTGCCTTCGCCATCTGGATCGGGCTGGGCGTGATTGGTCTCGGCCAGTTGCTGGCCGCCGCCCTCAAGGCTGAGAACGCCCGCGCTGGCGTGGCCGTGCTGCTGGGCCTCATCTCGCCCACCATCCTGCTGGCCCAGGGCTGGGACGACCACAACCGCTCGGGCCGCTACAACTCGGTTGACTCGGCCCGCAACCTGCTCAACAGCTGCGCGCCCAACGCCATCCTCTTTACCAATGGCGACAACGACACCTTCCCGCTCTGGTACGCCCAGGAAGTAGAGGGCATCCGCACCGACGTGCGCGTGGCCGTGCTCTCGTACCTGAACACCGACTGGTACATCCAGCAGATGAAGCGCCGCGCCTACCTCTCGGAGGGCCTGCCCATCTCGATGAACGACGCGACCTACGTGCAGGGCAACAACGACATGCTGCCCTTCTCGCCCAACCCGGCCGTGGATAGCCTCGACCTCAAGCAGTTCATCAGCCTGGTGGGCCAGGGCAGCCCGCTGCTCAAGTACACCGACGGCAACTACTCGACCATGACCTTCCCCACGCCCAAGTTCTTCCTGAACGTGGACACGTCGGCCGTGAAGAAGCTGGGCATCATCCCCAAAGACCGCGAAAGCCAGCTCGTGAGCCACATGGACTGGAGCATGGGCAAGCGCGCCATCGAGAAGAAAAACCTGGTGATCCTGGACATGATAGCCACCAACAACTGGAAGCGGCCCATCTACTTCAGCTCGACGGTAGCCCCCAGCGACTACATGAACCTGCAGCCCTACTTCCAGCTCGAAGGCATGGCTTACCGCTTGCTACCCCTGCGCGACCCCAACTACGACCGCCGCGGCGACGAGGGCTACGTGGAGAAGCCCATCTGCTACGACATCCTGATGAAAAAATTCCAGTACCGGGGCCTGGACAATGCCAACATTTTCTACGACGAGAACAACCTGCGCTTCCCGTCGAACTACCGCGATAAGTTTGCCCGCCTCGCCAACGCCTACGCCGCCAGCGGGGATATGGCCAAGGCCAAGGAGGTAGCCGACAAGTGCCTGGCCGTGATGCCCGACGCGGCCGTACCCTACGACTACTACACGCCGCAGCTCGTACCGGTACTCTACGCCGTGGGCGAAAAGGACAAGGCCAACGCCATCCTCGACAAGCTCACCGAGCGCAGCATCAACACCCTGAGCTACTTCCAGACGCACGACGGCGCCCTCTTCGACGACGCTACCCGCATGAACCTGCTCACGCTCCAGAGCGTGTACCAGGCTGCTGCCCAAGTGAAAGATGAGGCCCGCGCCAAAAAGGCGTATGATGTACTCGCGCCCTACCTGCAGGAACGCGGGCAGTAAGCCGCAAGTATGCTAAAAGAAGGCCCCGCTGGCAGCACGCCAGCGGGGCCTTCTTTATTTAAAATAGCGCTGCTAAGCTCCGGCTTTATTCTTCACGTAACCTGATGCCTGGCCACTTACCATTAGGGGTTATGACTTATTTCAGCTCGTAGCCCGCGAAGTCTTTACGCAATTGGGTTTTGAGTAATTTACCAGTAGCCGTGTGCGGCAAGCTCTCCACGAACTCCACGGCGTCGGGCCGCCACCAGGGGGCGATTTTGCCGTCGAGGAAGGCCAGCAGCTCTGCGCCCGTGACTGCGTGGCCGGGCTTGCGCACGGCGACCAGCAGCGGGCGCTCGCTCCATTTGGGATGTGGTACGCCGATGACGGCGGCCTCGGCGATGGCGGGGTGCGCCACGGCCAGGTTTTCGAGGTCGATGCTGGAAATCCACTCGCCGCCCGACTTGATTACGTCCTTCGAGCGGTCGGTGATATTCATAAAGCCCTCGGGGTCGATGGTGGCCACGTCGCCGGTGCGAAACCAGCCGCCGGCCGTGAGCTGGCCGGGGTGAGCCGTGCCAAAGTAGTCGCTGGCGATGAATGGCCCGCGCACCAGCAAGTCGCCGAAGGCGACGCCATCGTGCGGCAGCGGCTGGCCCTCCCCGTCCACAATCTCCATATCGACGCCGAAAATGGCGCGCCCCTGCTTGATTTTGTAGAAGAACTGCGCTTCCGCGGGCAGGTCGAGCTGACTGGCCTTGAGGGTGCTCACGGTGCCCAGCGGCGAGGTTTCGCTCATGCCCCAGGCGTGGCGAATTTCGACGCCCAGCTCCTCGTCGAAGGCGCGCAGCAGGGCCGGCGGACACGAGGCTCCGCCCACTATCATCTTGCGCAAGGTCGAGAACTTACGCCGACCCTCGCGCATGAACGCGAGCAGCCCGAACCAGATGGTGGGCACGCCCGCCGAGAACGTCACCCGCTCGCTTTCAAACAACTCGTAGAGGCTAGCGGCGTCGAGGCCGGGGCCGGGCAGCACCAGCTTGCAGCCGTTGAGCGGGGCCACGTACGGAATGCCCCAGGCATTGACGTGAAACATCGGCACCACGGGCAGCACCACGTCGCGGGCACCGCAGTTGAAGCAGTCGGGCAGCGAGGCGGCGTAGCTGTGCAGCAGCGTGGAGCGGTGCGAGTAAAGCACGCCCTTGGGCTCGTCGGTAGTGCCGGAGGTGTAGCAGAGCGAGGAGGCCGTGTTTTCGTCGAAGGTCGGCCACTCGAAATCGGCATTCTCGGCAGCCAGCAGGCTTTCGTAGCTAGCCAGGCCGGGCAGCTCAGAGCCAGCGGGCAGGTGTTCGTCGCCGGCCAGCAGCACCCATTTTTCCACTTTGGGGCAGTGCGGGGCCAGCTTGGTGACGAGGGGCAAAAACGTGAGATCGAAGAACAGCAGCCGGTCCTGGGCGTGGTTGATGATGTACACCAGCTGTTCGAAAAACAGGCGCGGATTGATGGTGTGGCACACGGATGCGATGCCCGACACGCCGTAGTAAAGCTCAAAATGCCGGTGGGTATTCCAGGCCAGCGTACCTACCCGGTCGCCTTCTTCGATGCCGAGCTTCAGAAGAGCGTTGGCCAATTGCTTGGCGCGGGCGTGGGCAGCGGCGTAGGTGTAGCGGTGCAGGGGGCCACCCTCGGGCAGGCGCGAGACGATTTCGGTATCGGCGTGCCACTTGGCGGCGTGTTCGAGCAGCCCCGCGATGCGCAGGGGCGTTTGCATCATGAGTCCGAGCATGTTCAGGGCGGGTGGGAAGTAAGCGAAGACCGGAAGATAGCAACCCGGCGGCATCGCAACCGCCGTTTAGGCCTGGGCCGCCCGGTCCAGTAAACGCAGCACCACTTCTTTTTGAAATGCCCGAAGTTCAGGCGTACCCGAAACATTTGCGAACATTAGCACCCCCGTATGCTTTTGTACGTCAAGGCACACGATGGTATCGGCGCCGGGGTCACCGCCGCTGTGGCTGGCCAGCTGGGCACCACCAACCTCGCGCCGCAGCCAGATTAAGCCCTGCTTAATAGTAGGGTTGCCGGGCGCAACTACTATGCCCGGCTGCGGAGCCAACATGGTTTGTATCGTAGCGGGTTGCAGGTAAGCGTGGCCCTGCACGGCACCGTCATTGGTAAACACGGCCAGCAGCCGGGCAAAGTCGCGCGGGGAGCTGCGCAGCGAGCCGGCGGGCCAGTCCGGGTAGCCGGGGGGCGGCAGCTCGCGCAGGGTGCCTTCCGTTAGCTGGTACGGCTTGGCCAGGTGCTGCGTCGGGATATCCGCTATTTTCCAGGCCGTGTGGCGGGTGCGTAGGGGCTGAAAAAATTGCTGCCGCGTGAAAGCATCCAGTGGGGTCGCAGCAAGCCGCTCGGCCAGGTAGCCCAGCAGGGCAATGGCAACGTTGCTGTAGTGCCACTCCGCACCCGGGGGCGCAGCCGTAAAGCACTCGGCCGCTGCGTACCAACGGCCACCGGGACTGAGGTAGCCGGTAAGAAACTCGCGGAGCGGCAAGCTCGGATCACCGACTACAGCAAAGGCAGCGGTTTGCCCATACTGCGCATCGGAAATGCCGGCAGTATGCGTGAGTAGGTGGCGAAACGTGATCGGAATGGCAGGAAAGAGCGGGTGTTGCACCGGAAAATCCAGGTAAGGCCCGATAGGGTCGTCCAGTTGGTATTTCTGCTGCTCCAGGAGCCGCAGCATCGCTGCACCGGTCACCACCTTGCTGACGGAGGCAATGTGAAAGGCAGTGTCTGGCGTCACCGCTCGCCGAGCCTGCACATCGGCTAGCCCGTATCCGGCGGCGAAGAGGGTTTGCCCGCCGCGCACTATCGCTACCCCCAGGCCGGGAGTGTGGGTTTTGGTCAATCCCGCTTCCACAAACGTAGCAAATTCCTGCTCCCAGCTTGGGCGACGGGCAGCCCCGCCCCACGCAAGGGGGGCCGCCAGCAGTGAGGCGCCCGTCCCCAAAAACTTTCGACGATTCATCCAACAGTTTAAAACTTGCCAACAGACAGCGCAACGCGACTGTCTCACTACTTGGCGGCTACCTATTTTTCAGACATTATGCTACCAGAATCGGCTGCCCCAGCCGGACTACCAACGCTTTCAAGACCTTTATAGTCTGGCTGGATAATCAGAAGCTTGCTACCTATTCTACCCAACCCTACCGTACCGCCTCAATCGCCACCTGCTGAATCTGCGTGCGCACGTTGAGCTGCCCCAGCTTATTATTTCGCCGCGAGGGATTGAGCCGGTTGGTGAGCACCACGACCACCAGCTCCCGCGCCGGATCGACCCAGAAATACGTCCCCGTAAAGCCCGAGTGCCCGAAGCTGCCGGCCGAGGCCCCGGGCGCGGTATTACCCGCCACCGGGCTGGCCGGCCGGTCGAAGGCCAGGGCGCGCCGGTTGGCCGTGCCGGGGAACTGCTGGCGGGTCCAGTCGGCCAGGATGTCCTTGCTGAACAGCTGCTGCCCGCCGTAGCGCCCGCCCCAGGCGTAGGTCTGCGCCAGCTGCGCTACGTCATTGGCCGAGCCGAAAAGGCCCGCGTGGCCCGAGATGCCACCCAGGAGCGCCGCGCCCTCGTCATCGACGTAGCCGCGCAACAGCTGGCGGCGAAACAGCGAGTCGTACTCCGTAGGTGCAATGCGCGCCTCGGCGTAGTGGTGCAGCGGCTGGAAGCGCAGGCCCGAGCCCAGCGGCGCATAAACCTCTTTCTGCAAAAACTGCTCGAATGCCTGCCCCGTGCGGCGGCGCACCAAGTCGGGGTAGAGGTAAAATGACAAGTCGGAATACACGTAGCCGGGCTGGGGCGTGAGGGGCGCGGCGGCAATCTGCTGCCGAATGTAGGCGGGCAGCTCCTTGCGGCCCCACAGCCCCCGCGCCACCGGCAGCGGAAAGCCCGCCGACGAGTCGGGCCGGAACCACCGCTTTTGCAGCTCCCCGCTGGGCTTGGTCAGGGCTTTCCAGAAGGGAATCCAGGCCGGCAGGCCCGCCTGGTGCGCGAGTACGGCCCGCAGGTTGAGGCCGGCCTTGTCGGTCTTGCGCAGGAAGGGAAAGAACTGGCCCAGTGTGCTATCGGGGCTGAATTTACCTTGCTCCTGTAACTTGAGCAAAGCCGGCGTGGCGGCCAGCACCTTGGTCAGCGAGGCGAGGTCGTATACATCGGTGTTCTGCACGAGCCGAATGCTCGGCGGGGCAACTGGCGCAGGTGGCCCGGGCTGGCCGGCCACGGCTGGCTCGCTGCCCGGCTCACTTCTGAAATTGCCCGTTGCCGAGGCCAGGCCAGCGGCGGGCGCGGCAGTCATCAGCGTCGGCGCCTCACCAGTCGCGGCCAGGTGGCCGTAGCTTTTGCGCAGCACTACCACCCCACGCCGGGCAATGACCACCTGCCCGCCGGGCGTGGCGCCCGCCGCCAGCGCCTGGGCCATAATGCTATCAACCCGCGCCTCCAGCCGGGGGCTCATGCCAGCATCTTCCGGGTGGCCGTAGGCCAGGCGCAGGCCGGGCTTGGTGCTAAGGCCGAAGCCGGCGGGCAGACTATTGGTCACCGATACCGGCAACTTACCCCGCGCCCCAATACCGCCGAAGATGAGTTGGGCGGCCAGTGCCTGGGCGTCGGGGCTTTCCTGGTAAGCCAGCACCACGGCGCTGGCCCGGTCGAAGTCACGCACCCGGGCCGCCGCGTAGGCCGAGCCGAAGATGCTGAGCACTACCCGCTGGCCAGGTTTAGTGAGCTCCCGCAGTAGCAAGTTGGCCTCGGGCGCGATGCCAAAATTGGTGGCGGGCAGTCGGCCCAGGCTTTGCAAGGCCACCAGCACTACGTCGTAGCTGAAGAGCTTGGCCCGGATGTCCATCAGCTCGTCCATCGTGGGTGCGGCGGGCAGGTGGAAGTGGGCCAACGGCGCGTAGCTGGCCACGGCCTTCTGAAAATCGGTAGTATCGGCGGGGCTGCCGCCGAGCACGAGCGTGGCAATGCGCAGGGTATCGAGCCGCTGCAAGGGCAAAAAATTGCCTTGATTGCGCAGCAGCGTGATGCTGTGCTCGGCCAGCCGGTGGGCGAGGTAGCGGGCGTGGGGCGGATTGAGGTCGGCGAATAGGTTTTGCTCACTCACCGGGCGCAGCTTGCGCAGGCCGGCCCACTGCTTGAGGGCCAGCACGCGGCGGCAGCTTTCGTCGATGCGGGCCTGCGAGATGCGGCCGCTGTCCACGGCGGCCAGCACGGTGGAGAGGGCCAGCGGCACGTTTTTGCTGAATTCCAGCACGTCGTTGCCAGCCAGCAGGGCGCGCACTTCGGCCTCGCCGGTGGGCGTTTTCTTGATAACGCCTTGCATATTCATGGCATCGGTAAACACCACCCCCTTAAAGCCCAGCTGCTGGCGTAGTACGCCGGTCACGATGGGCTTGGATAAGGTGCTGGGCGCGCCGGTGGTATCCAGGGCCGGCACGTTGAGGTGGGCCACCATCATGCCGCCAATTCCGTTGGCAATCATATTGCGGAAGGGTGGCAGCTCCAGCGTATCGAGGCGGCGGCGGTCTACGCGCACCACGGGCAGGGCCAGGTGCGAGTCGGCATCTACGTCGCCGTGGCCGGGGAAGTGCTTGGCCACGGCCAGCACGCCGGCATCCTGCATCCCGCGCATGTACTGCCGGCTGAGGCGGGCCACGGCGACGGGATTTTCGCCCCAGGCCCGGAAGCCGATGACGGGGTTGCCCGGGTTGTTATTGACATCGACCACGGGGGCGAAATTGACTTGCATACCCAGCCGCTGAAACTGCCGGGCTACCTCGCGCCCCATGTCGTAGATGAGGGTCGAGTCGGCGGCGGGCACCGCGCCCAGGCTCATTTGGTACGGGAAGCGCAATACGCTGTCGAGGCGCATCCCCGCGCCCCACTCACCGTCCATCGCCACGAGCAGCGGCACCCGGCTCTGCGCCTGAAAGCGGTTGAGCAGCCGCGCCTGCCGCACCGGCCCACCCTGGAAAAATATCAGTCCGCCAATACCGTAATCGCGAATAAGCGTCGAGATAGAGTCTTGATAGATAGCCGGCTTATTGGAGTACGCCGCCACCATGAAGAGCTGCGCTACCCGCTGCCGGGGCGTGAGCGTGCGCATGAGGCTATCGACCCAGGGCGAGTGCAGGTGGCGCAGAAAAGCTGGCGGCTGGCCAGCCACTGCTTTTTTCTTGACCGCCGCTACAGCCTTTTTAGGCGCGGGGCGGGCGGCGGGGCGGCGCTGCGCCGAAGCCAGCAGCGGCAGGGCCAGCCAGAGCAGCAGGAGGAGGTATTTTTTAGCAGACAAGCGACTAAGCAGCAAATGGGAAAGCTGCAAAAGTCGGCAAGATTTAACAAGTGCGCCTACCCCGGGCCGCGCTTCCACTCCTCCGCGCAATCTTTCGCTCTACCATGCTCAGCTGCTCCACCGGCTCAGCATGCCAGAACCCAAGTTAAGTTCTCTACCCCATCACCACCCAGCAAGCAATATCCCTTACGTAACAGCATTCCAAGCCCGCGAAGCCATACAAAGTCAACCACCGCTGCATCCCAGTACAGTAAGCAGCGGCCACAAAAAAACGGCCCGTCGCCACAAAGCGACAGGCCGCAATCCTTCGAACAGTCAGCCCGCCGCCGCAGGCTGGCGGGCGTATCTGCGCAATCCGTTAAATCCGTTAAATCTGCGGTCTATTTGAGCGTAAAGGTCGCCTTGCCCATCAGCGCCCCGCTCTCATACAGCTCCACCGTGTGCTGGCCAATCTTATAATCCCCCCCCTTCGCATACACAAAATTGAGCCCCTGCTTGGTATTATCAAATACCACATCCTGCTTCATAGTGTAGAAAGCTTCCTGGCCATCCACGGTAAACGTGCCGCCGCCGGTGCTTAGGTTATAGAGTGCCGCGCCATCGGGCTCCAGAATGCGCAGGTAGATAGTCTTGGTGTCTTTCGGCGATACGTCATTACGAGCCAGGTTGAAGCTCACCTTCACGCGATCTACGCGCTTGGCCTTGAATTCTTCCTTATCGTCTTCCAGTTCCTTATCCTTCTTATTCAGCACCGTTACGTGGATGTTGTCGGCTTGCAGGCGCGAGGCCACGCTCACTTTCTCGCTTAAGTCGCGGTTGGTTTTGGCGATGGTGCTGATAGTATCGGTCAGCTTGTTTTGCTTTTCCTTGAGCGTCGTCGTCTCGGTGTAGAGCGTTTCGTTCGACTTCCGCAGGTCGGCAATCTGGTCGTCTTTCTTACGCAGCTGGCTCTCCAGGTTGAGGGCGCGCTGCTTGAAGCGCTGCTGCTCGACCAGTGAGAACGAGCCGGCCTTGAAAGAGCGTAATTTCAGTAGGTCGGCGTTGATGCCGGCGATGCGGGCTTCGAGCGAGTCGTTGCTGAGGCCCAGCTTTTGCAGGTCCTGGCTCTGACGCTCGTAGCTGGCTTTCAGGTCCTCGTATTCCTTGATTTGCTCTTGCAGCTTGGTGTCCTTGGCCTGCACCTGAGTAGTGAGCTGCTCGTTTTCGGTTTTCTTCTGCGAATTCAGGTAAAACAGTACCCCGTTGATACCTAGCAGCACGAGGACGAGCGCCACCCAGAGCAGGACGCGGCTATTGTTCTGACGGGGTTCGGGGTAGTCCTGTTGGGGCTCCATGAAAAAGGGCTGGGGAAAAGAAGTGGCAGAAAAAAGGTGGGCAACCAGGGCCGGCCGGGCCGTTACCTACCTTTGTGGCGGGTAAAAATAGGAGAAATTTCCAGTCGGCTCCGGCCTGTGTTATACTTGGCTCTCATGCAAACGGTTTCCGAGGACTTCGACGCCGCCTATTGGCGGGCGCGTTACGCCACTCCCGGCCGCACCGGCTGGGACGCTGGCCGGGCCACGCCCCCGCTCCGCGCGTATTTCGACCAACTAGCTGTGGCCCAGCAGCCGCGCATCCTCATTCCGGGGGCTGGCCGCGCCCACGAAGCCGAGTATCTGCACCGGCTGGGCTTCTGCCACGTGGTAGTGGCCGACCTGGCTCCCGAACCGCTGGCCGAGCTAGCCGCCCGCGCACCCGATTTTCCGAAAGAAAATTTGCTACTGGCCGATTTCTTCGCTCTCAACCCGGCCGAGACAACGTTTGACCTAATTATCGAGCAAACGTTTTTCTGCGCCATCGCCCCTACCCTGCGGCCAGCCTACGCCCGGCAGTGCGCCACGCTGCTACGGCCCGGCGGCAAGCTGGTGGGGTTGCTCTTCGACACGGAGTTTCCCAACGCCACCGAGCCGCCGTTTGGCGGCAGCCGCGCCGAATACGCCGCGTACTTTCAACCTTATTTCAAGTTTATTCACTTCGAAACGGCGTACAACTCGTTACCGGCCCGCGCCGGGCGCGAACTGTTCATCTGCTTACAGCGGTGAAATGGTGAGTGGTGAAATGGCGAGATAGTAAGTGGTGAGACAGCGAACTGGTGAGATGGTGAATTGCACAAGAGTTCGTCATTTCACTACCCACTACTTCCCCATTCACCGGTTCACTACTCGCCATCTCACCAGTTCCCCACTCACCGATTCACCATCTCACTATTTCACCGCATATGCTCTCTTCCCTCGCTCAGGCACTGCCTCATTTTCGGAATACTAATTCCGGCCAGTTTTTTCTTATGGCTGGCCCCTGCGTCATCGAAGGCGAGGATATGGCGCTGCGCATCGCCGAGCGCATCAAGCATATTACTGATAAGCTCCAGATTCCCTACATCTTCAAGGGCTCGTATCGCAAGGCCAACCGCTCGCGGCTCGATTCTTTCACGGGCATTGGCGACGAAACGGCGTTGCGCATCCTGCAAAAAGTAGGGCGCGAAATTGGTGTACCTACCGTCACCGACATTCACGAATCGGACGAAGCGGCCCTGGCGGCCGAGTACGTAGACGTACTGCAAATCCCGGCCTTTCTCTGCCGGCAAACTGAGCTACTGGTAGCCGCTGCCAAGACTGGTAAGGTGGTGAATATCAAGAAAGGCCAGTTTCTGAACGGTGAGGCCATGCGCTGGGCAATGGATAAGGTGCAAGGCGCCGGCAACCCGCACGTTATTCTCACCGACCGGGGTAATTCCTTTGGCTACAGCGACTTGGTAGTTGACTTCCGTAACCTACCCACCATGCGTAGCTTCGGCGTGCCCGTGGTGATGGACGTGACACACTCTTTGCAGCAGCCCAACCAAGCCAGCGGCGTCACGGGCGGTCAGCCCGCCCTCATCGAAACCATCGCCAAGGCGGCCATCGCTGTGGGAGCCGACGGCCTCTTCATCGAAACGCACCCCACGCCCGCCACCGCCCTCTCCGACGGGGCCAACATGCTCCCCCTCGACCAGCTCGAAGGCTTATTGCAGCGCCTCACCCGCGTGCGCGAAGCCATCCGCCCCAGCGGCGACATCGAACCGCAGGGCCTGTAGTCGTAGGTAACTTACGTCAGCTTTTCTTTTAGATAGGTAAAGAGTTGGTCAAAGCGCTGGTCTACTTTCTCGAAGCGTTCATTCATTTCCTGACGTAGATCAGCCTGACCCTGCTCCAAGCTCGCTGTTTTTTCGAGTAAAAACTCGATATTGTTGCTCTGAACAGTAAGCGTGTTTACGACGGTGACCGTAAGTTGTCGCAACTGGGCTGACACTCGCTCGACTTTAGCCCCGAGTTCATCCTGGCGGGCGCTAAGCTCGTCTTGCTTAGCGCTTAACTGATCCTGACGGGCCAGCATTTCGCTGATGACGGGTTCCAATTGGTCGAGGCGCTGGTCGGCGGCAGGCATATAGAAGAAGGTGAGATTCTAAAACAAAGTTACAACCAGCTGGTAACAAGCTCAATACCGCAGCCAAAAATCTTCCCGGCGCTGTTTCTTTCGGAAAAATACCAGGCCAACGTAAAACAAATCAATGGTAACCGTCACCGACGGATGGGCTTTGATAGCCTCCCAGGCCCGCTCCATTTCGGCCGACCAGTGAATGTCATCCAGTACAAATACGCTGTCTTCGTGCGCACGGCCGAGGCACTGCTCGAAGTAGCGCAACGTGGGCTCGTAACGGTGGTTGCCATCGAAGAAAACAAAGTCGAGTGGCTGGGCCAGGCTCGCCAGCGTGGCCGGCAGCGTGGTATCGAGGTTGCCTTCGACGAGGCGCACATTTTGAATGCCCAGCTCGGCGAAGGTTTGGCGGGCTACGGCAGCAGTGTTGAGACAGCCTTCGAAGGTGAGGACTTGATTGCGCGAGTCGGCCAAGGCGAGGTAGGCGGTAGTGAGGCCCAGCGAGGTACCCAGTTCCAAAATGGTAGCGGGCCGGAAGTGATTTACCAGTCGGAATAGCAGCTGCGCCAGGCGCGGTGCCTTGGCGGCGTGGCGGGCGATGTCGCGCACCGCCCGCCGCCGGCCACCCGCCCCAGCCACCTGCGAACCCGCGCCGAAGTCCGTCACTTCCAGCGTTTGCCGGCTGGCTAAAAGCGCTTGGCGCCTTTTTTCTACCTTGGCATACGCCGCGTACTGACCGCTATGGCGGATAACGGTAGTGTAGAGGCCAAAAACAAACGGCGAATGCAGCCCGTGCGCATTACCCGAGCGCAACAGCCAATAGCGAAGGAAGGCGAAAAATTGATGCAAGTGGCAGTAGGTAGCATGAAGCGATCCACTACCAGCTTCCCGCCAGCCCAGAAGCCAACAGCTAGTTGCCAGCAGCTAACCGCCAGAGAAATCAGTTCATCCGGAACGGCACCATCAGGGTAAACTCCGGAATGTTCACCTCAAAATGCTCCCCGGTGGCCACGCGCTCCATGAGGTAGGTGCCGCGCATTTTACCCATGCCCGATTTCAGATTACAGCCGCTCACGTATTGATGCGCCTCGCCGGGCTCCAATACGGGGGTGCGGCCCACGACCCCCTCACCTTCTACCTCGCGCACACTCATGCCCACGTCGGAGATGTACCAGTGGCGGCGCAAGAGCTTGACGGTAAATTCGCTATCATTGCGAATATCGATGCGATAGGCAAATACGTAGTGCTCCTGGGCGGGGCTGGAGTAGTCGGGCAGATAGTTGGTCGTAACCGTAACGGTTACGCCCTGCGTAGTGGTAGTTGGCATGGCGGCGGCCGGCAAAATTACGCTGCCGGGATAATAGTAGCCCCGGACGCTTTGTTTTTGTGGCCTAACGCCGGGCCGGACCGTTTAGTTTTGGCTCGTTTTTTTCGCTTACCCCCTTCCCCCTCATGGTTAAGATTGCCGAAAGCTGGCGGCCCGTGCTCGCCGCTGAATTTGAGAAGCCCTATTTTCAAAAGCTCACGGCCTGGGTGCGAGGCGAATACGCCACGACCACCGTTTACCCGCTCGGCTCGCAGATTTTCCACGCTTTCGACGCCTGTCCCTTCGACGAGGTGAAGGTCGTCATCCTGGGCCAGGACCCTTACCACGGGAAGGGCCAGGCGCACGGCCTGGCTTTCTCGGTGAATGAGGGCGTGCGGACGCCGCCGTCGCTGCACAATATTTTCAAGGAATTGCAAGACGATATTCCCGGCACGCCGGCCCCGGCCAACGGCAACCTCGACCGCTGGGCCAGCCAGGGCGTACTACTTCTCAACGCCACGCTCACCGTGCGAGCGGCCACCCCCGGCTCGCACCAGCGCAAAGGCTGGGAAGAGTTTACCGACGAGGTCATCCGCCAAGTGTCGGCCGGGCGGCCGCACGTAGTATTCATCCTGTGGGGAGCCTACGCGCAGAAAAAGGAAGTGCTGATTGATGCCAGCAAGCACTTGATTCTCAAGGCTGCTCACCCCTCGCCCTACTCGGCAGACCGGGGCTTCTTCGGCTCCAAGCCCTTCAGCCAAACCAATGCCTGGCTGGAGCAGCACGGCGAAAAGCCGATAGTGTGGTAGAGCCCGTAGCGTAAGCTTTAGCTTGCGAGCGAGCAAGAGCGTGAGGGGACGTTCGCTTACGTAGCTGCTCGCTCCGCTCGCCTGCAAGCTAAAGCTTGCGCTACGTCAGAATACCAAAACCCGCTTTATCAGGCGTAGCTTATGGCTGTACTTCTGGCGGTCGCGGTTGAAGATGCCGTGGTGGTCGAGGGGGTCGAGGCGCACTTCGCCGTGCGCGTGCAGGATGAGACCATCGTCCAGAATCAGGCCCACGTGCACAATGGCCCCGTCGGCATTATCGAAAAAAGCCAGGTCGCCGGGCCGGGCCTGGGCCACAAAGTCGACGGGCTCGCCCAGCGCAATCTGCTGGCGGGCATCGCGTGGCAGCTGAATGCCAATGAGGCCAAACAGCGTCTGCATCAGCCCCGAGCAGTCGAGACCAAACACTTGCTTGCCGCCCCATACGTAGGGTGCCCGCAGAAAGTGCTGCCCCATTTTGCGCAACACAGCCAGTTGGCGCTCGGGCTGGCAATGCTGGGCCAGATTGGTGGCCGTACCGTTGTAAAACAACGGGTTATCATCCCCCACCTTCAGCGTCATGCCGTCGAAAAAGGGCAGGCGGCACCCCAGCGTAATGGGCTGCCGCATGGTAGCGCTGGACACTACCTGCACCAGGTCGAGTACGCGGGGATGGTCTTGGGCCCGCCAGGCGGCAAAGTATTTTTCGCTTACCGGGCGGTGCTGCTTGAAATCTATCCAGCCTAGGTAGCCATCGGCGGCGGCCTCAATCCGCAGCCAGTTGCCCTGCGTGCTCAGCACCGAGTAGCACTCGCCAAACAATAATTCGGTGACCAGCTCGGCGCGGTCGGTAGGCTCAGCGCGGACGGGCACGGCGCTCAGCGCGCAAATACCGTGGTTCAAAAGGTGAGATGATGAAATAGTGAGGTGGTGAGTTTTAAAGTTAATTGTAGGGCTGCTTCGGCTGCTCAGTGCAAGAATAGCAAACTCACCAATTCACTATCTCACCACCTCACCGCTTACCGAAAGCGCTCCATTTCGCGCTTCTGATCTTTGGCCTTGAGATCTTCGCGCTTATCGAAGAGCTTTTTGCCCTGGGCCAGGGCGATTTCGAGCTTGGCGAAGCCCCGGTCGGTGATGAACAGGCGCAGGGGGATGATGGTAAGGCCATTATCCATTTTACCGGCCAGCTGCTTAAGCTCGCGCTTGGTGAGCAGCAGCTTGCGGGTGCGCATGGCATCGTGGTTATTATAAGTACCTAGCGAATAAGGCGCTATGCGTACACTATGCACCCACAGGTCGCCCTTATGGTCGAAGGTACAGTAGCCATCCTGCAGGTTGGCCTCGCCGGCGCGGATGCTTTTTATTTCGGTGCCTTGCAGCATCAGGCCCGCATCGTATTTGGCCAGGAAGGTGTATTCGTGGCTGGCGCGGCGGTTTCTAATGTTGACGGGAGCGGGAGTTTTATCTTTCATACCGCAGATTTAACGGATTTAACGGATTACGCGGATACGCCCGCCGTCGGCGGGCTGACTATGCAGACGTAATTCTGGGAGGCCTTAAGTAACTGCTTACGTTAGTTTCAGGCGGGGGTCGGGGCTGGTGAGCTGGCTGGCAAAGTCGCCGGCCTCATACTGGAAGATGGCGGCCTGGCCCACCATCGCCGCGTTGTCGGTGCAAAATTCGAAATCCGGGATGAATACTTCCCAACCCTCGGCTTCGGCCAGGGCCAGCAGCCCTTGGCGCAGGCCCGAGTTGGCGGCGACGCCACCAGCCAGGGCCACTTGGCGCAGACCGGTAGCTTGCACGGCCTTTTTGAGCTGGCGCAATAGCGTTTGCACGATGGTGTGCTGAATACTGGCGCAGAGGTCGGCCAGGTTTTCCTGAATAAAATTGGGGTTGGCGGCAGTTTCCTTTTTGAGGAAGTAGAGCACCGAGGTTTTCAACCCACTGAAGGAGAAGCTATAGCCTTCGAGCGCACCCAGCGGGAACTCGAAGCGGCGGGGGTTGCCGGTCTGGGCCAGCTTGTCGAGGCGGGGGCCACCGGGATAAGGCAGGCCCAGCAGCTTGGCCGTTTTATCGAAGGCCTCGCCGGCCGCGTCATCGATGGTCTGGCCCAGAATTTCCATGTCCAGCGCCGAGCGCACTATCACCAGCTGGGTGTGCCCGCCGCTCACGGTGAGGCACAAAAACGGGAAGCCGGGCTTGGGCTCGCGAATGAAGTGCGCCAGGATGTGCGCCCGCATGTGGTTGACGGCCAGCAGCGGCTTGCCCAGGGCCAGCGCCAGGCTCTTGGCAAACAGATTGCCGACGAGCAGCGAGCCCAGCAAGCCCGGCCCCTGCGTCACGGCCACGGCGTCGAGATCGTCTTTGGTAAGGCCCGCCCGACGCAACGCGGCCGTAACTACGGGTAGCAGGTGCTGCTGGTGCGCCCGCGAGGCCAGCTCGGGCACCACCCCGCCGTACTGCTCGTGCACGGCCTGGCTGGCTACTACATTGCTGAGTAGCTGGCCATCTTTAAAAACCGCCGCGCCGGTGTCGTCGCAGCTCGACTCGATGGCAAGTATGTTCATTTTTAAGTAATTATGAATTATGAGTTAGAAGTTATGAGTTAGCTGTAGTGCGCGAGCCTGCGCTGGGAATTCTGAGTGCGGTGCCGCTGCCTCGCCGTAGTAATGCTATTGCTGGGCAACTTCTAACTCATAACTTTTAACTCATAACTCCAACAAAGTTCGGGCGAACCTGCGCTACGGCTTCTTCGTTGGCGGCGTGAGTGCGCGCTAAAAGCCGCACCTTTGCGTTGGTATTGGCTAGAATCGGCTTTCCTTAAACCTGCATTCGCTGTTTTTTGTGCGTCGCTTTTTTCGTATTCTGCTCCGAATCTTGCTTGGGCTGGCCATTGCGCTAGTGCTGGTGGTGGGTGGCGTACTACTGGCGCTGCGCGTACCGAGCGTACAAACGCGGGTGGCCCAGCAGGTAGCCAGCGTGCTGTCGGGCAAGCTAGGGCAGTCGGTGACCATCGGCAGCGTCGATATCCGGCCGTTTTCGCACGTGCTGCTGGAGGGCGTGCAGGTGCTGGACCGGCGCGGCGGCGAACTCTTCGGCGTGGGCAAGGTCGATGCCGACATCAAGCTTTTTTCGGTGTTCGACCCGCGCCACCTGCACGTGGGTACGCTCACGCTCACCGAGCCGCGCTTTGTGCTGCGCGATGTGGCCGGCCAGCCCGACTCCACTACGCTCGACCAGTTTCTGGCCGCCATGAAGCGCCTGAGCGGGCCGCCGGATACGACCACGACGAGCAAGCCCTTCGACTTTCAGCTCCACGACATTGCTATTCGCAACGGTCACTTTGCCCTGGAGCGGCCCGACCGGCCCCGCGAGCCTTACTACGGCAGTAGCATCGACTACAACCACTTGGTGGCCGACAGCATCTACGCCGACATTTCCAACCTCAACTGGAAAACTGACACCCTGCGCGCCCGCATCGCGGGCCTGCGGACCGTGGAGACGCCCACTAAAACGCGCCTGCACGAGCTGACGGCCAACATTCAGTACAATAAGCACTTCTGGGAATTTAAAGATCTGACCCTGCGGCTAGGTCGCAGCGAACTGCGCAAGTACGTCCGCTTTGAGTACAAGCGCTTCGGCAATTTTTCGGATTTCAACGACTCGATGCGGGTGGTAACGCAGCTGCGCGGCACCCGGCTCTACACCGACGACATTGCCAAATTTGCCCCGCAGCTGGCCTCGCTGAAAGATTCCGTGGTGCTCTCGGGTGATGCCAAGGGCTACGTGCGCAATTTTCAGATCAAAAACCTGGATGTGCGCTACGGCCGCCGCACCCATATCATCGCGGCCCGCGCCAACGCCGACAATCTACCCCGCTGGCGCGAAAGCCTGATTGACTTGCGCCTCCAACCCTCACAAATCGACGCCGCCGACTTGCGCAAGTTTTTACCCGCCTCGGCCAACCGGCTGGTGCAGCGGCTGGGCCTGGTGAAGCTCAACGGGCAGTTTATCGGCTTTTACAACGACTTCGTAGGCAAAGCCAGCTTCAACACAGCGCTGGGAACGGTAGCCACCGACGTCAACCTAAAAACCAAGAGCGACTTTGACCATGCCGTGTACGAAGGCACTGTTCGCAGCACAGCTTTCAACCTGGGCAAATTTATTGGGGATGAGTCAATTATCCGGGACGTAACGGTAAATGGACGGGTGAGCGGCACGGGCTTCGTGCCGCCCATCGCCAAGGGGCACGCCGTATTGAGCGTGCCGGCCATCTGGCTCAACGGCTACCGCTACCGCAATTTGAGTCTCGACGGCGACTTTGCCGGCCAGGGCTTTAAGGGTAAGATAACGGCCAACGACCCAGCCGTGCGCCTGACCGCCGATGGGGAGTTCAACCTCGACCCTCGGCACCAACGCATTGACGTGCAAGCTACTGTGGCTCACGCTAACCTCGGCGCCCTCGGGCTGCTGAGTGTGCCGCTCACGGTGAGCACCACGGCCCGCGTCAACCTGCGCGGCACCCAGCTCGACTCCCTGCTGGGTACCGCGCAGCTGCGCGGCTCGCATTTCACGCTGCAAGGCCAAAGCCTCGACCTCGATACACTGGATGTGCGCAGCACGCGCAACAGCCGCGGCCAGCGCCAGGTCACGCTGCGCTCGGAGCTGCTGGACCTTACGGCTAACGGGGCGTTTGAAATCGCCGCCGTATCGCGCGACTTGCAGACGCTCTGGCACGAGTACCGGCTCAATTTTGAAAGCAACGCGGCGGTCACGGCCGCCTATTACCGGCGCAAGCGCCAGCGGGCATCGCCCAATTATACCATCGACTTGAACGTCAATCTTAAGCACGTTAACCCGCTGCTTAATTTGTTCATGCCCGACTTGCAGATTGCCGACCGCAGCCACCTCGACGGCTCGTTCCGGCAGGGTGAAACGTCGATTTTGCAGCTGGGAGGACGGTTCGACAGCATCTGGTACGGGCCGGTGCATACCTCCGCCACGGAGTTTGATTTTACTACTTCCAAGCTACCCTACCAGCCTGAGGTCCTGGCCCAGGCCAGTGTAACATCGGAGCACCAGATTGTGCCTACCCTGGGCCGCACCGAAAAGTTTGTACTCGAAGCGGTGTGGGACCAGCAGCGCATCAACTTCTCCACCTCGCTGGCCCAGAGTGGTACCACCAACCGGGCTACTATCAACGGCGCGCTGGGCTTTTTGCCGGGGGCGGTGCAGGTGGTATTCCGCCGCAGCGGCCTGCACCTGCTGAACCAGGATTACGTAATCGCGGCGGATAACTCGGTTAAAATCAGCGGCGGGGGCAAGGAGTTTGACATTCAAAACTTCGTACTCAGCCACGATAGCGAGCGGCTGAGCGCGCAAGGCATCATCTCGCCCGACCCACGCCAACCGCCGCTCAGGCTCGACATCGCCAATTTTGACCTGAGCACCCTCAATTCGGTTATTGGCCAGCGGCTGGGCGGGCGCCTGAACATGCAGGCGGCCGTGAGCGGCATCTACAACCAATTGGCTATCAATAGTACGCTGGCCGTCGATTCGCTTGTGTACGAGGGTACGCCCATCGGGCAGGTGGCCGGGCGCGGCGACTGGGACAATCCAACCAGCCAGCTACGCCTTAACCTCGACGTAGCTCGCCAGCAGCAACGGGTGCTTACCGTAACGGGCTACCTGGCACCGCGCTCTACTACCCAGCAGTTCAACTTGGTCGGGGAGCTCAACGATGCCCCAGTGGTACTAGCCCAGCCTTTTCTGGAAGGTATTTTGCAGCGACTGGGCGGCACGGGGCGTGGCCAATTGCAGCTCGGCGGCATGTTCGACGCCCCGACCCTGGCTGGTACGGTCGATGTAACGGACGGCCGCTTCACCTTTGGCTACCTGGGCACTACTTATAAGTTTGCCGACCGCATCAGCTTCACCACCTCGTCTATTTCCTTCAGCAACGTGCAGCTGCGCGACGCGCAGGGCAACCTGGGCACCGTGACCGGTCTCATCAAGCACCAAGGCTTCCAGAATATGACGCTGGACATGAGCGCCAATTTCCGGAAGTTTCAGGTGCTGCGTACCACGCGGCGCGACAACGACCTGTATTTCGGCACGGCCTACGCTACTGGCACCGCCACCGTACGCGGCCCGGTAAGCGACCTGGTAGTCAACGTAACCGCTACCTCGGAGGCCGGCACCCGGCTGGCCCTACCCCTCGACAACGCCGCCAAGGCCGAGCAGGCCAGCTACATCCGCTTCGTCAATCGTAACCTGCCCGACTCGGTGCGCCGCCGCCAGGCCCGGCAGGCGGCCCTTATCGCCGCGCAGGATAAAGTAGACCTGTCGGGCATTCAGCTCAACATGAATTTGACGGTGACGCCCGATGCCTACCTGGAAATCCTGCTGGACGAGAGCACGGGCGACGTAATTCGGGGCACGGCCACCGGACAGCTGCGGCTGGCCATCGACACGCGGGGCGATTTCAACATGTACGGCCAGGTGGAGATTGTGCGCGGGGCGTACAACTTCACGCTGCAAGGGCTGGTCAATAAAGAGTTTGTGGTACAGCCCGGCGGTGTTATCACCTGGAATGGCGACCCGCTCGACGGCCAGATGAACGTGACGGCCACCTATACCCAACGCACGTCGCTGGCCCCGATCCTCTCGACCAGCGGCTCGGGCACGAGCGCGGCCGTGGTGCCCGTCACGGCTGTAATGAACCTGACCGGCCCGCTGCTGCTACCCGTTATCAAGCTGGCGCTGGAGTTTGACGACGCGCCCAGCTCGCTGCAAAACGACCTGGCGGCCTTTATCGCGCTGCTGCGCAACGACGAGCAGGAGCTGAATCGCCAAGTATTCAGCCTGCTCGTGTTCCGCACATTATCCCCACAAAACAGCAACAGCTTCAGCGGCATCTCGCTCACTGGGCAGGGCAACGCGGTACAGAATAGCCTGGGCCAGATTATCTCCTCGCAGCTCGGTCTGCTCACCTCGCAGATTGACCAGAACCTGGAAATTGATTTCAACATCAACGGCCTCACTGCCGACCAGTTGCAAGCCCTGCAGGTGCGCCTGAGCTATTCTTTCCTGGGCGGCCGCCTGCGCCTCACCCGCGAGGGCGGCATTAGCAACTCTACTTCGTCGGCCATCAACCCCAATACCGGCCTACCCTACTCAGCCACGCAAACCTCGGTCATCGGCGACTTTAGCTTGGAGTATTTCCTGCGGCCCGACGGAAAATTCCGGGCCAAGCTGCGCTACGAAACCACCCCGCGCGACAACATCGTGACCACCGTCAACCAGCCCCGCGCCGGTGTCTCGCTGCTGCATACCAAGGAATTCAACAACCTCCGCGAACTATTCGGCCGCGAAAACCCCAGCCGCCGTGAGCGCGATACCCGCCGCGCCCGCGAAGTACTGACGGTAGAAGAAGACAAGCGCACCTCCATCTGACCGCAGATTTAACGGATTGCGCGGATACGCCCGCCTCCGGCGGGCTGACTAAGCGGTGTGTGGACAATGAGCGCCTTGGTATGACAAGCCCCGAATAGTCAGCCCGCCGCCGCAGGCTGGCGGGCGTATCCGCGCAATCCGTTAAATCCGTTAAATCTGCGGTTACCTTTGCTCCCCTATGGCCCGGCCCCGTAAGAAGACTCTCGGCTCCTACCCTACCTTACTGGTAGTATTTAGCATCACGCTGGCCCTAACGGTCATCGGGTTATTTGGCCTGCTGTTGCTGCACGCCCATAAGCTGAGCGAGCAAGTACGCGAGAATCTGGAAGTACAGGTTTACCTGGATCGCAACTTACCCGAAACCGAGCTCCTGCGCCTGCAACAGGACCTGGAGCACCAGCCTTACGTAGCCGAGCACGAGGGCCGGCCGCAGGTGCGCTTCGTGAGCAAGGAAGAGGGTGCCCGCCAACTGCTCGAAACTACCGGCGAGGATTTCCGCAACTTTCTCGACGACAACCCGCTGCGCGACGCTTACGTGCTCAAAATTCGCCCCGAGTACACCGACACCATGCACCTGCGCGTGCTGAGCCGCAGCCTGGGCCAGGAACGCGGAGTGTTTGAAGTGCAATATCCCAAAAGCCTCTTCACCAGCATCAATCAAAACCTGGAACGCGTGAGCCTGGCCCTACTGGGCTTTGCGGCGGTGCTCGTACTCGTGGTCGTCATTCTGATCAACAATACCATTAAGCTGGCGATGTTCTCGCAGCGCCTGCTTATCCGCTCCATGCAACTCGTGGGCGCCACGCGGTTCTTTATCCAGCAACCGTTTTTACGGCGGGCTACCTGGCAAGGGCTGTCCAGCGGCATCTTGGCCGTGCTGCTGCTGCTCACGCTGCTGCAATACGCTTATTTGGAAATACCGCAACTCCGCCTGCTGCGCGACGACCACCTCACCGGACTCCTACTGCTGGGGGTCCTGGGGCTGGGCACGGCCATCGGCTTCTTCAGCTCTTACTGGGCAGTCAATAAATACCTCAACGTATCGCTCGACGAGCTTTATTAAGCTTTTCGCCGCTAATCATCTCAAAATAAACATTATGCAACCAATAACCCCGGCTCCCCGCTTCGCCTTCGGACCGCGCAACTTTCGCCTGATGTGGGCTGGCCTGGCCGTACTGGCCGTCGGCTTTATCACGATGAAGCTCGACGGTGCGCCCTACGGCGAAGGCTTCCTGGGTCTTACGCTCGGTCCCATTCTGCTATTTGTGGGCTTTATGCTGGAGTTTGCGGCCATCCTGGTGCGCAGCACCCCTGGCGACGTAGTGCCCGCGGCCCCGGCAGTACCGGTGGCCGCAGTTCCGGTAGCCGCCCCGGTAGCCCCAGCCGCTACACCCGTGCCGCCGGTAGCCCCGGCTCCGGCCCGGCCGACGTACAAGCGCCCCGGCTAGTTTTTCCTCGACACATCCGGCCCGCGGCGCTTACGCGACAGTTGACGGCGCCCACGATAATTGCCTACTCCTGGCCGCCCCGCGCCAGGCCAGCGGGCCGGCCTGAGTTACCCATTTTTACTTACGACTGCTTAAATGACTTATTGGCAGGCCCTTTTGTTGGCCATTGTGGAAGGCATCACCGAATTCCTCCCGATTTCCAGCACCGGCCACATGGTTATCGCCTCCAAGCTCCTGGGCATGGCTCCGACCCCGTTTACCAAGCTGTTTCTGGTAGTTATCCAGCTCGGAGCTATTTTATCGGTACTGGTAGTGTACTGGAAGCGCTTCTTTCAAAGCATTGACTTCTACCTCAAGTTATTAGTTGCCTTCTTGCCCATCGTGGTTGTGGGGCTGACTTTCAAAAAGTACATTGATGCGCTGCTCGAATCGGTGAACACGGTGGCCGTCATGCTGCTGCTGGGCGGCATCGTTCTGCTTTTCGTAGATAAGTGGTTTCCGCAGGAAGACCCCAAGGAGGGTGGCCACCCGGTAACCAATCCAAGCTTCAAGGAAGCACTCATCATCGGCCTGTTTCAGTGCCTGGCGGCGGTACCAGGCGTTAGCCGCTCGGCGGCCACCATCATCGGGGGCCTCACCCAGAAGCTGACCCGCCGGGCCGCGGCTGAGTTCGCGTTTTTTCTGGCCATGCCCACCATGGCGGCGGCGGCGGCGAAGGACGTGTATGATTATTACAAAGATGCTCACGAGCAAGGTGTTGACCTGAGCCACCTATTTTCGGGCACCGAAATAAAACTGCTGGTAATCGGCAACGTAGTAGCCTTTGTGGTAGCGCTGCTGGCCATTCGGCTGTTTGTTGGTTTCGTGGCCAAGTACGGCTTCCGGGCCTTTGGTATTTACCGCATTATCGTGGGCGGGCTGCTGCTGCTGATGCTCGGCATGGGCCTTAACCTGCAACTAGTATGAGTGATAAAAAACAACTGGCAGATTTCGACTTCGAGAAAGGCGAAGTACTTCTGCTAGATAAACCGCTGACCTGGACCTCGTTCGACGTGGTTCGCAAGGTGAAGAATACCCTGCGCCCGCGCAAAATTGGCCACGCCGGCACCCTCGACCCGCTGGCCACCGGCCTGCTTATTTTGTGCACCGGCCGCAAAACCAAGGACATCGACCAGATTCAGGCGCAGGAAAAGGAATACGAGGGCACCTTCCGGCTGGGGCAAACCACTCCCAGCTTCGACCTCGAAACGCCCGTTGACAGTGAGCGGCCCTACGCCCACCTCACGGAAGCTGAAATTCGGACGGCAGCAGCTGCTTTCCTGGGTAAAATCGAGCAAACGCCTCCCCTGTTCTCGGCCGTCAAGATCGACGGTCAGCGTGCCTACGAGCTGGCCCGCAAGGGCGAAGAGGCCGTTATCAAGTCAAAAACTGTCGAAATAAAAGCTTTTGAGATAACGCGCATCGCCTTACCCGACATCGATTTTCGGGTGGTGTGCTCCAAAGGCACCTACATCCGCAGCCTGGCCCGCGACCTGGGCACCGCCCTGGGCTCGGGCGCGCACCTCACGCGCCTGGTGCGCACCCGCATCGGCGAGCACCGCCTGGCCGACGCCTGGACCGTCGCCGAGGTGCAGGCCCTGCGCCCGCCCCGCCCCGAGCGCCCGGCCACGAATACCGACCCAACTCCCAACCCCAGCGCCGCCGCGCCGCGCCCCACCGGCGAACGCCCCCGCCGCGAGCGCATCAAGGTGCCCCGTGCCGGCCTCGACTACTACGCCGCCCAGCAAGCCGAACAAGCCTCCCAAACCCCATCCAACGAGCCCATCGCTTAAGACAGTCAGCCCGCCGCCGGAGGCTGGCGGGCGTATCCGCGCAATCCGTTAAATCCGTTAAATCTGCGGTCTATGGTAGTTATCACTGACCCCGCCGACTTCCCGGCCCTGGCCAATGCTGTCGTGACGAGCGGCACCTTCGACGGGGTGCACCGGGGGCATCAGCGCATCCTGGCCCGCCTGCGGCAAGTAGCCGACGCGGTCGGCGGGCCGGCCGTAGTCATCACGTACTGGCCCCACCCGCGCCTAGTGCTGGGGCCTCCGCCCTCGCACCCCGAGCTGCTGGAGCTTCAGCTCCTCAATACACTGGAGGAGAGAATAGCCCGGCTGGCCGAGTTTGGGGTTGACTATCTGCTGGTCATGCCGTTCACCCGCGAGTTTGCCAGCTGGAGCTCGGAGCAATACGTGCAGGAGCTACTATTAAAAACGGTGGGCACCAAGCACTTGGTCATTGGCTATGACCACCGCTTTGGTAAAAATCGGGAGGGCGGCTTCGACTACCTCATTCAGCACGCGGCGCGCTACGGCTTCACGCTGGAGGAGATTCCGCGCCAGGATGTGGACGCGGTGGGCGTGAGCAGCACCCGCATTCGCCGGGCGCTGCGCGGGGGCGACGTGGCCACCGCCACCGCCTACCTGGGCTACCACTATCCCGTGACGGGCCTCGTGGTGACGGGCCAGCAATTGGGCCGCACCATCGGCTACCCCACCGCCAACCTCGACGTTCCCGAAAAGCTGAAGCTGGTACCCGCCCAGGGCATCTACGCGGTGTGGGCCACCACGGCAGCCGGCACCCGGCACCCCGGTATGCTCAGCATCGGCGTGCGTCCTACCATTGGCGAAGGGTTAGCGCAAACCATTGAAGTCAACTTACTTGACTACAACGGTGACCTTTACGGGCAATTACTGACGCTGGAATTCGTTGCCTGGCTGCGGGGCGAGGAGAAGTACGATGGCCTCGCCGCCCTCACGGCCCAGCTGGCCCTCGATGCGCTGGCCACGCGGGCGGCGCTGGGGTTGTAGCCTGCTCCCCGGCCCGACTATTGCACCACTCGGCTGGCTGCTGGCGGTAAGCAGCCATTTCACCCTATGGCTACCATGCACAAAACGCTAATTTTCCTTCTTCTACTGCTACCCGGCCTGGCCCTGGCCCAAGGTCGCCTCACGGGCGTAGTGCAGGATTCGGCTACTCACCAGCCGCTGGCCTTCGCCAGCGTTTTCCTGGCCAACACCACGCTCGGGGCTACTACTACCGAGCAGGGCACGTTTGAATTTCCGAAGGTGCCGGCCGGTACCTACGACGTAGTGGGTTCCTACGTGGGCTACCGGCTGGGTAAGCAAACCATCACCATCGGCAAGGCGGCGGCTCCGCAGCAAGTCACTATTCTACTGGGTTCGTCGGGCCCGCAGCTGGGCGAGGTAGTGGTAGAAGCCAATCCGCACCGTGAGGAAGATTTTAAGAAGTTTACCAATTACTTTCTGGGTGAAAGCACCTTTTCGCGGCAGTGCAAGATTACCAACCCCAAGGACGTAGTAGTATACACCAACGACTCGACCAAGGAGCTGACGGCGGCCGCTAAAAACTTTGTGGAGGTCGAAAACCAGGCGCTGGGCTACCGGCTCAAATATTTCGGGATGTTCTTCACCTACAACCCCGAAACGGAGTTCGTGGCCTTCAGCGGCCAGCCGGTGTTTGAGGAAATGACGCCCCGCGACGCGGCCCAGCAGCAGCAGTGGGAAACCAACCGTACCATCGCCTACGTGGGGTCGTTCACGCACTTCCTGCGCAGTGTGTACGATAACAGCTTAAAGGCCAACGATTTTCTTACCCAGCAGATTCGCATCACGCCCAACCCGCGCTTTACCCGCCTCGAAAAACTGCAGCAGCGCCCAGCCAGCTCGCTCACGGCCGCTGAGCGCGATTCGCTACGGCGGCTAGGTAACGTGCAGCCGGTATTTGCGACGCTATACCCCGCCGCCCGGCCCATCGACAGCCTGCGCCGGGTAGCGCCCGACGGCCGCACCTTCCTGCGCTTTACGGGCGAGTTGCAAGTGACGCATTTCGGCGAGGCCCCCGACGCCAACTACACCGCGCCCATGGCTACGCTCGGCCCCGAGCCGCGCAAGCAGCCTTACCCGACCAAGCGCCAGGTGTCGCGCATCCGTCTGCAAGTGCCCGAGGCCGAGATTCGGGCCAACGGCACCCTGCGCAACCCCGCCGACGTTTCGACCGGTGAGTACTGGGGCTTCGAGAAAGTAGGCGAGTTTCTGCCGCTCGACTACCAGCCCGAACCTGTCAGGTAGTTACTCCAGAGTAACTGCTTATGCGGGGTAGTATTTTGGGCGTTGTAAGTCCGCAGTGCTACCCCGCGCCAATTAGTGGTCCTAAAACTTTAATAGGCTGATCTCTTACGCGCTTACTCGCCTACGCTCTCACCCACCAAGCCGCCAACCCTCGGCTCGCTAAGCCAGTACTTGGTAGCATTTCATCTGCAATTTGCTGCAAATGCGTACCGCGCTGGCTTTTCTACTGCTGCTCTTTCCGGGGCTGGCCCTGGGCCAGGGCCGCCTGAGCGGCGTGGTGCAAGACTCCGTCACGCACCAGCCACTGGCCTTTGCCAGCGTGTTTCTGGCCAACACCACGCTGGGCGTAACGACCACCGAGCAAGGCACTTTCACGTTTCCCAGCGTGCCGGCTGGCAATTACGACGTGGTTGCCTCCTACGTGGGCTACCGGTTGGCCCGGCAGGCCGTCAGCGTGAGCGCGAGCGCGCAGCAGCTGACCCTGCGACTGGCCCCCACGGCCAACCAGCTGGGCGAGGTGGTAGTGCGGCCCAATCCCAACCGGGCCAGCGACTTCCAAAAATTCACCGACTTGTTCTTGGGCCGCAGCACCTTCTCCAAGCAGTGCCGCATTCGCAATCCCGACGACGTTTTGGTTGACTACGACGCCCAGGCCAACGAACTGACGGCCTCGGCCATCAAGTACGTGCAGGTAGACAACGACGCGCTGGGCTACCGGGTGAAGTACTACGGCCTGCGCTTCGCCTGCGACTTCGCCCGGCAGATTGTCACGTTCTACGGCCAGCCGGTTTTCGAAGAAATGAAAGCCAAATCGGAGCGCCAGCAGCGCCGCTGGGAGGCCAACCGCGTGCAGGCTTATCTGGGCTCGCTATCGCATTTTCTGCGTAGTGTGCGCGATAGCCAGATGACCGCCCAGGGCTTCGTGGCCCGGCGGCTGCGCATTGTGAACAACCCCCGCTTTGCCCACGCCGACAGCGCCCGCAAGCAGCTGGTGCGCCAGCGCCGGGCTTTTACGAGGGCCGAGCAGGATTCCATTAGCCGCTGGGCCAGCGTGCCGCCCGCGTTTGCCATGCTCTACACCGCGCCGCGCCACCTCGACAGCCTGCGCCACGTGGTGGCGGGTGAGCAGCGGGTGCTGCTGCGCTTTCGCGACCGCTTGCAAGTCACGTACTTATTGGCTGGCCCTGATCCTAACTATCACCCGCGGCCCTCGCCCTTTGCCCGCGGGGCCACCCTGCCCACCGACCAGCAGGTGTCCGAGCTTATTCTAATGCAGCCGGAGATTGAGATTTTACCCAACGGGCAACTGGCCAATCCGCTGGCAGTATTCACCGACGGGTACTGGGGATTTGAAAAAATGGGTGAATTTTTGCCCCTCAATTACCTCCCTCCCGCTCCCCCACCCCACCCATGATTACGAAAACTGTGGCCGACGCCCAGGCCGCCCTCGCTGGCCTCGCCGATGGCATGACCCTGATGCTCGGCGGCTTCGGCCTCTGCGGCATTCCCGAAAATGCCATCCAGGAGATTCTGCGCCTCGGCGTGAAAAACTTGACTTGCATCTCCAACAACGCGGGCGTCGATGACTTCGGCATCGGCCTGCTTTTGCAGCAACGACAGGTGCGCAAGATGATTTCGAGCTACGTGGGCGAAAACGCCGAGTTTGAGCGCCAGTTGCTGGCCGGTGAGCTCGAAGTCGAGCTGATTCCGCAGGGTACGCTGGCCGAGCGCTGCCGGGCGGGCGGCGCGGGCATTCCGGCCTTTTACACGCCGGCCGGCTACGGCACGGAGGTCGGCGAGGGCAAGGAAAGCCGCGAATTCAACGGCAAGATGTACCTGCTCGAAACGGCCCTGCACGCCGATTTTGCCCTGGTGAAAGCCTGGAAGGGCGACACCGCCGGCAACCTCATCTACCGGGGCACGGCCCGTAATTTCAATCCTATGATGGCCACGGCGGGCAAAATCACCGTGGCGGAAGTTGAAGAATTGGTGCCGGCTGGCGAGCTTGATCCTAACCAGATTCACACGCCGGGCATCTTCGTGCAGCGTATTTTCCAGGGAAAAAACTACGAGAAGCGCATCGAGCAACGCACCACATCTCAACCGCAGATTTAACGGATTTAACGGATTTCGGGGATGCGCTCGTTGGCCTGCGCGGGCTGACTGGCTGACTAGACTCACGCGTTTTTAGCTGCGCTTTGCGCTTATTGAATGATGAAACAAGTGTTTTTAGGCTTCCTGCTGCTGGGTGGGCTGCGGGGGGTAGCGCAGCCGGCGGCGCCGTCTTCGGTGGTGCTGCCGGTGGCGGCCCCGGCTAGCGTAGGAGTTCGGGCTGAGGGCTTGGCGGGTATCGACCAGGTGCTGCAAGGCTACGTGGCCGATGGGCGGCTGCCGGGCGTGATTGCGCTCGTGGCCCGCGATGGCAAGGTGGTGTACCGCAAGGCGTTCGGCTACGCCGATGCCCAGGCCAAGACGCCGCTGCGGCCCGATGCCATCGAGCGCATCGCTTCGCAGACCAAGGCCATTACGAGCGTGGGGCTGATGCAGCTCTACGACCAGGGCAAGTTTCAGCTCGACGACCCCATCTCAAAGTACCTGCCGGCCTTTGCCCACCCGCGGGTGCTGGCCACCTTCAACGCCAAGGATACCACCTTTACCACCGTACCGGCGCGCAGCGAGATTACCATCCGGCAATTGCTGACGCACACCTCGGGCATCGGCTACGCGGTGATCGGCTCGGCCGAGGCGCGGGCCATCTATGCCAAGGCGCACGTGCCCTCGGGCGTGGGCTCGCCGTCGGGCACGCTCGCCACGGCCATCGACGCGCTGGCCCGCCAACCGCTGATGAACCAGCCGGGCGAGCGCTTCACCTACGGCCTGAGCGTGGACGTGCTGGGCCGCCTCATCGAAGTGCTGAGTGGCCAGCCGCTCGACCAGTACCTGCGCGCCCACGTGTTTAAGCCGCTGGGTATGCGCGACACCTACTTCTACCTGCCCGCCGACCGCCAGAGCCGCCTCGTGCCGCTCTATACCGAGTACCAGGGTCGTACCGTGCCGATGCCCGCCTCGGGGATGCTGGGCCTGCGTCCCGATTTTCCCAACCAGCCCGGCACCTACTTCTCGGGCGGCGGGGGCCTGTCCTCCACTATCGACGACTACGCCGTTTTCCTGCAAATGCTACTCAACGGCGGCACCTACAACGGCCGCCGCCTACTGAAACCCAGCACAGTAGACCTCATGACCCAAAATCAAATCGGCGACATCAACCAGGGCCTCAACAAATTCGGCCTGGGTTTCAGCATCGTCACGCCCGCCGGTGCGGCTCAAACCGGGCAATCGGTCGGCAGCTACGAATGGGGCGGCGCGTTCGGCACCGACTACTGGGTCGACCCCAAGGAAAAGCTGGTAGTCCTGCTCTACACCCAGAAATTTCCCCACAACAACACCCCCGACCTAGTCCCCCGCTTCCGCAAAGCCGTGTACGCCGCCCTGGCCAAGCGCCAGCCAGCCAAATAACCCCGCTTCCATATCTCCCACCCCTCACGCCCGCATAGTCAGCCCGCCACCGGCGGGCGTATCCGCGCAATCCGTTAAATCCGTTAAATCTGCGGTCTATGGCACTTGATAAGCACGGCATCGCCCGGCGCATCGCCCAGGAAGTCGAAAATAACTCCTACGTCAACCTCGGCATCGGCATTCCCACGCTGGTAGCCAACTACATCCCGGCCGGCATCAACGTCGAGCTGCAAAGCGAAAACGGCCTGCTCGGCATGGGTCCCTTCCCCACCGAAGACCAGGTTGACCCCGACCTCATCAACGCCGGCAAGCAGACGGTCACCACCCTGCCCGGCTCGTCCATCTTCAGCTCGGCCGATTCGTTCGGCATGATTCGCGGCGAGCACGTGGACCTTACCATCCTGGGCGCGATGGAGGTGAGCGAGCGCGGCGACATCGCCAACTGGAAAATTCCCGGCAAGATGGTCAAAGGCATGGGCGGCGCGATGGACCTCGTGGCCTCGGCCAAAAACATCATCGTAGCCATGCAGCACGTCGACAAGGCCGGGCGCTCGAAGCTGCTCACCGACTGCACCTTACCCATCACCGGCCTGCGTTGCGTAAAGAAAATCGTGACCGAGCTGGCCGTACTCGACGTGACGCCCGACGGCTTCGTGCTGCGCGAGCGCGCCCCCGGCGTAACGGTCGCCCAGATTCGGGCGGCCACCACCGGCCGCCTGGTGGTACCCGTACCCGACGAAGCGGTGCCCGAAATGACGGGCGTCTAGCCCTGGCTCGCCGCGCCGCAAACTTGCGCACCTATCTGCCCGTTTAGCAGTTATATCTCCCGCTGGCTCGTCGCCAGCGGGTTTTTTCTGGGGTAATTTTGATCGTCATCCCAGCTTCGCTTCGACTTCTTTCGTTTTCTATGGCTACTTCTTCCAACGGCAAGGCGGCCCCCGGCGGCGCGCATCACCACAAAAAATCCGGTAAGCTGGGCCCCGCCCTCACGGCCATCGACGAGCGCCTGACGCCCACCGCCGTCCCGGCCCACAAGCTGGTGCTGCGCCAGCTGCGCCGCAACGATTTCAAGGCCATCAAGTCCATCATGGAGAAGGTCTACTCCAACATGGAAGGAGCCTGGGCGCAGGAGGAGTACAACGCGCTGCTCAAAAAATTTCCGGAGGGCCAGATTTGCATTGAGGACAACGGCGTGGTAATCGCCGCCGCGCTGGCTATCATTGTGGATTACAGCCGGTTTGGCGACAAGCACACCTACGCCAAAATCACCGGCCACGGCAAGTTCGACACTCACGACGCGGAGGGCGACACGCTCTACGGCGTCGATGTGTTCGTGGACCCCGAATACCGCAACCTGCGCCTGGGCCGTCGCCTCTACGACGCCCGTAAGGAGCTGTGCGAGAGCCTTAACCTCCGCGCCATGGTGGCCGGCGGCCGCATTCCCGGCTACGCGCAGTACGCCGGCGAGATGACGCCCGCCAAGTACGTGGAGATGGTGCGCAACAAGGAGCTTACCGACCCCATCCTCACCTTTCAGCTGGCGAACGAGTTTTACGTGCGCAAAATCATTCGCGGCTACCTGCCTTACGACTCGGAGTCCAAGGCTTACGCCACGCTGCTGGAGTGGATTAACGTCTACTACGACGAGGAATTCGACAAGCTCATCGGCAACGTGAAGTCGAACGTGCGCATCGGCATCGTGCAGTGGCAGATGCGCGTTACGAAGAGCCTGGAAGACTTCTTTCAGCAAATCGAATTCTTCGTCGATACCGTGAGCGGCTACAAGGCCGACTGCGTGCTGTTTCCCGAGTTTTTCAACGCGCCCATGATGGGCCTGGTGGGCGAGGAATCGGCCTCGGCGGCCATCCGGGGGATGGCGGCTTTCACCGAGCCCATCAAGGTGCGGATGATGGAGCTGGCCGTGAGCTACAACATCAACGTCATCGCGGGCTCGATGCCGCTTTACGAAGATGGTAAGCTTTACAACGTAAGCTACTTGTGCCGCCGCGACGGCACCGTAGACGAGCAGTACAAGCTGCACGTAACGCCCGACGAGGCCAGCTACTGGGGCATGCGCGGCGGCGACAAAATCAAATGCTTCGACACCGACTTTGGCAAAATCGGCATCTTGGTGTGCTACGACGTGGAATTCCCCGAGCTGTCGCGCATTCTGAGCGACGAGGGGATGAAAATCCTGTTCGTGCCCTTCTGGACCGACACCAAAAACGCCTACCAGCGGGTGCGCATTTGCGCCCAGGCCCGCGCCATCGAAAACGAGTGCTACGTGGCCATCACCGGCTCGGTGGGCAACCTGCCCCGCGTCGAGAACATGGACATTCAGTACTCGCAGTCGGCCGTGTTCAGCCCCTCCGACTTTGCCTTCCCGCACGACGCCATCGTGGCCGAGGCCACGCCCAACACGGAGATGACCCTCATCGCCGACCTCGACCTCGACTTGCTCAAGGACCTGAATAGCAGCGGGGCCGTGCGCAACCTGCGCGACCGCCGCAAAGACTTGTACTCAGTGAGCTGGATAGCCAAGAAGACCGAGCGCGACGAAGAATTGCTGGCCCAGGGCGAGGAGCGTCAGCCCGCTACCAAGCCCAGCCGCCGCAAGGCGATAGCCGCCGGCTAAGCCCCAGGCTTATTTCATTTCGCTAAACCCGTCAGCAGTGCGTTGGGCACCGCTGGCGGGTTTCTGCTTTAAAAGCCGTTTAGAAAGTCTCTTTTAATCAGAGCATCTCTACCCAATACGTTCGTCATGCTGAGCCTGCCGAAGCAGCTCGCTCGCTTCGTTGAATGGCTTAGCAACGAAGCGAGCGAGCTGCTTCGGCAGGCTCAGCATGACAGTCATATTTGGTGAGTATGGAGTCTGAATCACCTCACATTCGGTCATAAGCAAACTGAAGAAAAATTAATATCGGCTTCAGGCGGTCCTAAGGAGGCAGTAGAAATTTTGTAGCGTCGAAAGAGCAACCGGAGTTCGCCGACAGCTACTTACTTCTCCTTCAAATTTTCCTTTAGTCCCATGCAAAAGTCATTTTTGGCCGCCTCGCTCCTCGCCGCCTTCCTACTCGCTGGCCCCGGCGCCCACGCCCAGCAAACGGTTGTAAAAACCAAGACTAAGTCTTCCCGCTCTAAAATGGCCAGCGCGGCGCAACCGGCCGCCGGCCTGCCCACCCCGCCCCCCGCCCTGGGCGGTGCCCCGGTGCCCCCGCCGCCCGCTGGCGGCCCTGGCATGGGCCCCGGCCCGGGTATGGGTGGTCCCGGCGGGCCGCGTCCGGGCCGCGATGGCGGCCAAGTGCAAACGCTCACCGACGTACAGGGCACCCTCACGGGCTACCAGGCTATCAACGATGAGCAGGTGTACGATGCCTTCGTACTGCGCCCGGCCGGCAGCGCCGCGCCCGATACCATTCATTTCCCCCGCCACATCGGCCAGCAGCTGACGGCCGCCGCCAAAGCTGGCAGCGGCGTTACGGTAACGGGCTTCCGGCAGGTCGGCCCCGACGGCCGCAGCCGCTTCCATTTCGTGAGCCTCACCAGCGGCAGCCAGACCATCCGCGATACGCCGCCCCAGCGCCCCACCACCCCGCCCGCCGAAGAATCGGCCACGGTAAAGGGCACCATCCGCGAACTGCGGCGCGGCCCGCGGGGTGAGGTGCGCAGCCTCGTCCTTAGCGACCAGAGCGTGTTGCAGCTGCCGCCCCGCGCCGTGGAGCAATTGGCCGATAAGCTCACCACCGGGGCCAGCGTCGAGGCCAGCGGCGTAGTACGCGGCACCCACCCCGGCGAGGCCCTGGCGACCACCACGCCGGTGCGCGTGGTGCGCGCCGAAACCCTGACGCTCGGCGGCAATAAATACCTGGTGCGCTAACCCCACCCGTCGCCTCCCGAAAAAACGTCAGCCGGAATACCCCGGCTGACGTTTGGCGTATAGCCCAGTTTATAAGCTCCATTACGCGGTCGTTTCTTCGGCCAGCTACTACTAATATGCGCATTCTCATTGTCGAAGACGAGGCCCGGCTGGCGGGCTTCGTGCAGCAGGGCCTCACCCAGGCCGGGCACGTGGCCGACGTAGCCGCCACCGGCCCCGAGGGCCTGGAACGAGCCGCCACCACGCCCTACGATGCCATCTTGCTCGACCTGATGCTCCCCGGCCAAAGCGGCCTCGACGTGCTGCGCAACCTGCGCGAGTTTGGCATTGCCACGCCCGTACTCATCGTGAGCGCCCTCACCGACAGCAAGCACGTAGTGGGTGGCCTCGAAGCCGGGGCGGTGGACTACCTGCGCAAGCCTTTTGCCTTTGAGGAACTACTGGCCCGCCTGCACATTATCGGTCGCAAAACGGCCGCGCCCGCCGGGGCCGAGGCCCTGCGCCTGGCCGACCTTGTACTCGACCCGCTGGGCCGGGTGGTCACCCGCGCCAGCCGGGTCATCAGCCTCACCAACCGCGAGTTTGCCTTGTTGGAACTTCTGCTCCGCAACGCCGGCCGGGTGGTGAGCAAAACCCGCATTGCCGAAAAGGTGTGGGACGTGGATTTCGATATGGGCTCCAACGTGATTGAGGTGCACATCTCGCAGCTGCGCCGCAAGCTCGACCGCGATTTTGCCCCCGCCCCGGCTTTACTCGAAACTGTGATCGGCCAGGGCTACCGGCTGAAGAATTCTGAGTTATAAGGTATGAATTATGAGCTGGATGCTAACCGAACGGCGGTTGCTCGCCGCTGGCGGCTGGGGCTGCGCGGGCAGCTATTAGTAGTATTTGGCTTAGTGCTGGGGCTGGCCACGCTGGCCGCCGGCGGCTACCAGTACCGCAGCCTGCGCCGCCAACTCACCCACGCCGACGATGCCCAGCTGCGCGCCCACGCCCAGGAGCTGCTGGGGCGCGTCAGCCTCGACCCGCTGCCCACCCTGCCGCTGCCCAGCGGACGCGGTGAGCTTATGCGAGTAGCCTTTCGGGAAGTCGGGCAACCCGAGCGCGAGCTCTTCCGGTCGGCGCAGTTTCCGGCGGGGGCGGCGCCGGGCCTCCCGCCGCCCGATGCGCCCGGCACCGAGTTGGGGCCACTGCACCGGGTAGTGGCCGTGGGCCGGGCAGCAGCCCCCCCCGGCCCTGGGGCCGAAGAAGCCGCTGCCACGGGCTACCTCACGCTGTGGCTGGCCCACCCGGCCGCACCCTTGGCGCGGGGAGTGGCGCGGGTGCAGCGCACGCTGTTGCTGGGGCTGCTGGGCAGCCTCACGCTGGCGGCTGTGTTGGCCCCGCTGGTAGCGGCGGCCGTACTGCGCCCACTACGACGCATGGCCGCGCAGGCCCGGCGCATCAAGCAGGCCCAGGATATTGCCCCGCTGGCCGTGCCCGCTACCGGCGACGAGGTGCAGGAACTGGCCGAAACGCTGAATCAGTTGCTGGCCCGACTGGCCGGGCAGGCCACGGCGCAGGCCAATTTTTTGGCGGCCGCCGCCCACGAGCTGCGCACGCCGCTGGCCACCCTGCAAGCGGGCCTCGACGTGAGCGGCCGCGACCCCGCCCTGCCCCCCGCCACCCGCGCCGCGCTGGCTGGCCACGATGCCGAGCTAGCTCGCCTGGGCCGCCTGGTCGATGATTTTCTGCTGGTGGGCCGGCTGGGGGCTGGTGCCCCGCTGCCCATCCACGCCCGGCCCGTTGCCCTCGACGAGTTGGTACTGGCCCTGGCCGACCGCGAATTGCCACGCTTCCGGGCGGCTGGCCGCGTCCTCACCATCGGCCTGCCCGATGAGACAGGAGCCGCTAGTTTGACCGCCGCTACCGATGCCGACCAACTGACGACCATCCTGCTCAACCTACTCGACAATGCCCGCAAGCACGGTGCTCCCGGTACGGCGGTTACGCTGCGACTGCTGACCCCGGCCAACGGACGAGGCCCGGTGGTTGAAGTTGAAAACACCCTGGCGGCCCCGCTGGGCGCGCGCCTGGCGCAGCTCACTACGGCCTGGTACCAGGCCGACCCGCTGGCTCCCGGTACCGGCCTGGGCCTGTGGATAGCCGGCCGCCTGGCCCAGGCCCTGAAGCTGGAGCTGCGCTTAGTAGAAATAGGGCCGCAGTTGGTAGCGCGGGTGCAGTGGCCTTTTTCTTAACATGAGTCGAGGTCGGCCAAAATGCCAATCATTAACATCATCAACTTGTCCCACAACCAATTAAGTCTATTATTACACCCCAGCCCTTCTCTCATCATCTATTGTTCTGCTTTTCACCGCCGGCTGCGCAAGTGGCCGGCGGTGTCTGTTTACGGGCTGAGCCGCTAGCTACTAGTCTATTCCTTACGCTGTTTACGCAGCCGGCAGCCTGGTTTACGGGCTGTTTCAGCCACTACTAACCATAATTTAATCTATTGGCAATCAATGGATAATTTCAGGCGATTGTCGGCAAGCCTAATTTCTTAACCCGCGAGCGGTTGCTGTTTCAGTCGCGCTAGTATATTCGCCGCACCTGTTCATGTTTAATTCACCAACCTTTAACACATGCGAAAAAATTTACTTTCTCTCTCCGCTATCGTATTGGTACTGGGAGCGCAGGACCTGCATGCTCAGAATCGAACGACTACCGGCCGGGTAGTAGGCAGCGACGGGGCTGGCCTACCGGGCGTAACCGTACTCGTAAAAGGCACGAGCCTGGGCACTGCCACCGACACGGACGGCCGCTACAGCATCGCCGTTCCCGCCACGGCCACCACGCTGGTGTTCTCTTTTGTGGGCTACACCAGCCAGGAGGCACGCATCGGCAGCGGGCCTCTCAATATCACCTTAGCCGCCAACTCTACCAGCCTCGACGAAGCCGTCGTAGTAGGCTACGGCACGCAGTCGCGCCGCGAACTGACGGGCTCGGTAGCCACGGTTACCGGGAAAGAAATCGCCAATACGCCCGTGCAGAGCTTCGACCAGGCACTGCAGGGCCGGGCGGCGGGCGTAAATATTACCACGCCCAACGGCGTACTTAATAACCCACCGGTTATTCGCATTCGGGGTGCCAACTCAATCGCCCTCAGTTCTAGCCCCTTGTTCGTTATCGACGGCATCCCGACTTACAGTGGCAACAACTCGGCCGTGGGCAGCGTGCCCAACAACCCACTGGCCAATATTGCGCCCGAGGACATCGAGAACATTGAGGTGTTAAAAGATGCCTCTGCCACCGCTATTTACGGCTCGCGGGCCAACGGCGGGGTTATTCTAGTAACTACCAAGCGCGGTAAGAAAGGCCAGGCGCGGCTCAGCTACGATGCGTGGGTGGGCGTATCGCGGCCCGTACGGCTCTACGACGTGCTGAACGCAGCCGACTACGTGAGCCTGAAAAATGAAGCCGTGCGCAACCTGAACGAAAACCGGCAGCGGGCGACGGGTACGGTGGGCACCAACGTGGAGGGTTTCGGGCAGGTGACGGCCGCCGCGGCCGACACGCGCTGGTACGACTACATCTACCGCACGGGCTTTTCCAACAACCACAACCTGAACTTCTCGGGTGGCACCGATAAAACCACCTACCTGGCCTCGGTGGGCTACACCAAGCAGAATGGTATGCTGGTGCGCAACGACTTCCGGCGCTATTCTACCCGCGTCAACGTGGAGCACAAGCTGTTTGACCGCCTCACGCTGGGTGCCCGTGTCAACTACTCCAACTCCCTCAACTCGTCGCCCAACTCCGGTTCTGTGGCCGATGGGGCCTTCGGTACGGCCGGCCTCGGCCGCCTGCCGCTCGTACTGCCGCCCAACATTTCGCCCTACAACGCCGACGGTACTTATAATACTAACGGGGCGGGTATCGGCGCTGGCCCAAACATCAACCCTACTACCGGCCAGCCGTTGCTACCCGGCTACTACAACCCGGTAGTCGATTTGGATAACAACTACTTCACTTCGGAAAGCAACCAGCTGCAAGGGGCACTGTATGCCGATTTGGAAGTAATCAAGGGTCTGCACCTGCGCACGCAGTACGGGATCGACAACCTCAGCTTCGAGGATAAAGCTTATTATACCTCGCTGGCGGGTGACGGCTTCTCCACCATTGGCTCGGCTAGTGATTACTACCGCACCAACAAACGTTGGAACTGGCAAAACACGGCGCAATATGACCTAACGGCGGGTGAGCATAATTTCTCGCTGCTGGTAGGTAACGAGCAGCAGTACACCGACGTGCAGCGCTGGGGCGCTACCCGCACGGCCGTTGCTGACCCCTTCTTCACTACCTTCCAAGGCAACTACATCAATATTGCCTCGTCGGGCAACACCCAAGGAGCCAATTACCTGGCCTCTTTCTTTGGTCGCTTCAACTATAACTACGGCCGCAAATACCTGCTCACGGTCACCGGTCGTCGCGATGGCTACTCGGCCTGGTACAGCAAGTTTGGTAATTTCTATGGTCTTTCGGGCGGCTACATCGTATCGGAAGAAGGCTTCTGGAAAACGTCGGGCATTGCTAATGCCTTCGACTTTTTGAAGCTGTCGGGTAGCTTCGGTACTACCGGCAACAACCAAGGTATTTACGACTTCGTGTCGCTGCCCCTCTACGGCTCGTTCCTGTACGGCAACACCGGTACTTTCTACTACACGCAGGGAGCCAACCCCAACATCGGGTGGGAAAAGAGCAAGAAAACGGATGCCAGCATCGCCTTCGGCTTCCTGCAAAGCCGGTTAACGGGTGACGCTACATTCTACTACAACTTGGTAGACGGACTCATCCTGGATGTACCGCAAGCAACCTCGCGGGGTATTCCGAACAACTCGATTCCGGCCAACGTGGGCTCGATGCGCAACCGGGGCTTTGAATTCAACCTGCGCTACGATGTGTTCCGCGATAAAGCTCTGAGCTGGACCGTCAGCGGTAACCTGACGACGCTCGACAACCGGGTATTGTCGCTGCTCAACGATGATCAGCGCATTGCGGGTGTTACGTCGAGCCTCGAAACCGCCAACTACACCACCGTGGGCCGCTCGATCGGCTCTATTCTGGCCGTGCCCAATGCTGGGGTAAACCCCGCCAATGGCCAACGGATGCTGGTGAAGGCAGATGGTACGCTGGTGCAGTATAACCACTTGGGGACTACCGGTACCGGCTGGACGGTCGTGAGCACGGGGGCCAATACGACGTCGCCGACGCAACTGGCCGACGGCCAGTATTACGGGCCGGTGCTGCCCACCTTCTACGGTGGCCTCGACAACACCTTCCGCTTTAAAGGCTTCGACCTGGGCATCTTCCTGCAATACTCGGGCGGCAACTACATCTACAACGGTACCCGGGCGGGCCTGCACGACCAGCGCTTCTGGAACAACAACGTTGACATCAAGAACCGCTGGACGGCCGACAACACCAATGCCGAGTGGCCCCGCCTGGTGTTTGGCGACAACGTATCAAACGGCTCGACCATTGTTATGTCGCAGAACGTGGAGAAAGGGGACTTTATCCGCCTGCGCAACGTAGCGCTGGGCTACACCTTCCCCACCAAAACCATCAGCGGCCTCAAGCTCAGCACGGCTCGCGTGTATGTACAGGTGCAAAACGCGGCGCTCTTTACCAAATACTCTGGTATCGACCCCGAAATCTCCGTGAACGGCGGTAGCAACCTAGCCCCCGGGGTAGACCGCAACTCGGTGGGTCAAGCCCGCACTTTCACGGCCGGCCTCAACGTTTCTTTTTAAAAATTAGCACTATAGTATTCTATGAAATTTGTACCTCACAAGCGTGCAGCTTCCTGGGTTTGCACCGCCCTGCTGGGCCTGAGCGTTCTTTCTTCGTGCCAAAATGACCTACTGAACGTGAAGCCCGTTACCCAGCTCGATGCCGGCGTAGCCTTCGACACGCCCTCCCGCGTGCTAGCCCAGGTAAACGGTCTGTATAGCTACGTTAAAGTGGGTGGCTTGCTGGGTGGCCGCTACCAGATCTATGGCGACATCCGGGCCAATGACTTTATCAACCGCACCAGCAACGGTGTAACGGGCCTTTCCGTCTGGAACCACACCCTGGCCGAAACGTCGGCCAACGACGTGGTAAGCGTGTGGGGCAACGCTTACGCGGCCATCAACCAGGTAAACATTTTCCTGGCCGGTCTCGATGCCAACGCCAGCAAACTGGCCGCCTCGCCCTTCCCCAGCGACTACGCCACCACCGTTACCAATTACCGTGGGGAGGCCCGCTTGCTGCGTGCGCTGTGCTACTATTCCATGCTGCAGCTTTACGCCCGGCCCTACATCGACGGCAATGGTACCCGGCCGGGCCTGCCGCTCCGGCTGGCTGCCGAAACCGGCTTGGGTAATAATGACCTGGCGCGTAGCACGGTGGCCCAGGTGTACGACCAAATAATTCAGGACTTGAACTTTGCCGAGCAGAGCCTGCCACTCCGCTACTCGGCCGCGCAGGGTAGCATTGCCGTATCGACCCTCAACGTAACCCGGGCGCACCGCAATACGGCCATTGCCCTCAAGACCCGCGTGTACCTGACGATGGGTCGCTACAGCGACGTTATCACGGAAGCCAACAAGCTAGTCCCCACGGCGGCGCCCTACGCGGCAGCCAGCGGCGTACCCAATGCCCTCAACTCTTCCATCGTATCCGTATTTACGGCCCCGCAGGAAACCAGCGAGAGCATTCTTTCCTTCCCCTTCACGGCCCAGGACCCGCCCGGCACTCAGAACCAACTGGCTTATTACTATTTGCCCACTGCCCTGGGGGGCAACGGCGAGTACGGCCTCAACACCAGCACGAACGCTACCACCGGGGGCATTGTGGGCAATAGCGCCTGGCTGTCGACCGATGCCCGCCGCACCAATTTTGTGGTTGCCGCCAGCAGCACCAGCTCCGAGCGGTTTCTGGCCAAGTATCCCACGGGCTCGCCCTACACCGACAAGGCGCCCGTTATCCGCTATTCGGAAGTGATGCTGAGCTTGGCTGAGGCCTTGGCGCGTACGACCAACTCCGTTGATACCCGGGCGCTGGCCCTGCTCAACGCCGTGCGGATGCGCTCTAACCCAGCTATCGCGGCTACGTCTACCACCCCGGCCATTCCGTCGCCGATGTTTGTCACTACCGATTTTGCTTCGGCCACCGATTTTATCAACGCCATCCTGCTAGAGCGGCGCATTGAGTTTCTGGGCGAGGGCATTCGCAACATCGACATTATGCGCTTGAACGCCACCATTCCGGCTAAGGGTACTGTCAGCGCTATCACGCCCAGCAACCCTGCCTACGTGTGGCCGATTCCCTCAACTGAGCTTTCAGTTAACAATCTGATGACGCGCAACTAAGCTCTCGTCATTTGTGCCAAAAGAGCGGCTGGCCCACCCAGGGCCAGCCGCTCTTTTGCTGGTAAGCCCCCTCGTATCGCGTTAGCCCTGCGCTACCAGATACGCGTGGTCGCGCAGCACGGTGCGCAAAAAGGCCTCGTCCGACAGGTCGCTCTGCACGGCCAGCAATTGCTTCACTTTCAGGGCCGTTTCGTGCAGGATCAGGTAGTTGCCCTGCTGGAGGCTGCGGCCCAGCAGCTGGCGCAGCAGGAGCACATCGTGGTCGGTAAGCTGGCGGGCCTGCTCAAATACGGGCTGGTAGCCCGCGGGCGGCGCCGCCTCGGCGGCCAGCAGCTGGGTGGCCCGGGGCCGCAGGCTGAGCACGGTGGTGCCGGCCAGCATGTCGCCCAGCCGTTGCCCCCGGCCGTTGAGCAAGATGGTGATGACGGCCAACCCACCCAACGGGGAAATAATCTCGATTGGGCGCAACAGCCAGCGCAGGAAATAATCGCCGAGCCGGGCGGGCGTACCATCGAGACGCATCACCCGGATGTGGCGGGCCTTCTTCCCCAGCGTTTGGCCGTTGAAGAAAATTTCGCAGACCAGGAAATACACGAAGAACGGCGCGCAGATGAGCGCCACTATCAATACCCCCAGCAATTCGCCGGGATTGCGGTAATTGATGGCCGCACCGGAGCTCTCGCCGCCATCGGCCAGCGCCCGGACGAGCATGGTCAGCAGCACCCCGTAGGCAAAGAGAATGAGGTAATCGAGCAGCGCCGCCACAATGCGGTCGCCCACGCTGGCTACTTCGTATTCGAGGGCAACGTTTTGAGTGGTATGAATGCGGATGGTGGCCATAGCGGGCATCGGAATACCGACGGGGCAGCCCGCCGGGCGCAGCAAAGTAACGCCGCCGCGCCCCTATCTTCACCGCCCGCTAATCGGCCCTGTTTTCACTATGCGCGAAGCTGTATTCCGCCGGCTCAACCAGGAGCGCTGGCAGCGCTACGAGGCCCCCGTGCCCGGGGGCAACCCCGACGAGCTGGCCGCCCGCTACGTGGCCCTCACCGACGACCTGGCCTACGCCCAGACCTTCTACCCGCACTCCGACACCACGGCCTACCTCAACCAGCTGGCCAGCCGCCAGCACCAGGCGCTGTATAAAAACAAGGCCGAGGACCAGGGCCGGTTCGGGCGCTTCTGGGCCGTGGAGCTGCCGCTCGTGGTGAGCCGCCACCGGCCCGAATTGCGCTGGGCACTGCTCGTCTTTGTGCTGAGCATGCTGGTGGGAGCCCTATCCGCCGCCTACGACGATACGTTTGTGCGCACGATTCTGGGCGATGCCTACGTCAATAAAACGCTGGACAGCATCAAGCGCGGCGACCCGATGGCCGTGTACAAGCAGAGCCCCGAGGCGTCGATGTTCCTGGCCATTACGTTCAATAACGTGCGGGTGGCACTGCTCACCTTCGCGCTGGGCATCTCGGCGGGAGTGGGCACCACGTTCATCATTTTCCGCAACGGCCTGATGCTGGGAGCCTTCCAATTTTTCTTCTACCGGCAGCACGTGCTGCTGGCCTCGCTGCTCACGGTTTGGATTCACGGTACGCTCGAAATCTCCTCCATCGTACTGGCGGGCGGCGCGGGCTACGTACTGGCGCGGGGCATCCTGTTTCCGGGCACTTATTCGCGGCGCGACAGCCTGCGCCTGGCCGCCCGCGAAAGCCTGAAGCTGGCCCTGGGCGTGGTGCCGATTCTCGTCATCGCCGGCTTTCTGGAAAGCTTCGTCACGCGCCACACCGAAATGCCCGTGGCGGTTAGTCTGCTCATTATCGGCGGCTCGGCGGCGTTTATCGGCTGGTATTTTGTGTGGCGGCCCCGGCAGCTACGCCGGCGGGAACTGGCTGCTTAGTCTCGTATCTCCTCTTCTTTCCTTTTTCTATGCCGCTTGCCTACACGCACGAGTCGGATTTTCGTCAGGAGCGAAACTTCGGCCAGAAAATCAGCGCTACTTTCGAATTCCTCGGGGTGCACTGGCGGCCGCTGGGCCGGGTACTGCTCTACCTGGTAGCGCCGCTGGCCCTGCTCCAGGGCATTCTCACGGCCGTCATCCAGTCGCGCATGTTTGGCGTTCTGCTGCACGGCGCGCCCACTGCACCGGGCTACAATCCCAGCGACCCGCTGGCCGCGCAGCGGGCCATCTTCGGTTCTACCTTCCAGAATCCGCTTTATTACCTGAGCATCGTCACCTTGATGGTTTTTGCCTCGGTATTTGTGCTTTCCGTGTACGGCTACCTGGTACTCTGCTTGCGACCGGCCGGCACCGTACCCACTCCCATCACGCCCGGCGAAGTATGGGCGGTAGTCAAGCGCCACTTGCTGGTTACTTTCTTCTCCTTCTGGGGGCTGGGTATCATGATAGTACTGGGCTTTTTCTTCTTCGTACTGCCGGGCTACTACCTGGCCGTCGCGCTCAGCCTGTTTTTCATTGTGCGGGTAGTCGAACACACGAATTTTTTCGACACCGTTGGCCGCTGCCTCAGCCTTACCAAAGGCAAATGGTGGTCTACGTTCGGGCTGATTTTCATCATGACCCTGCTGATTTACGTGTTGATGTTTGCCCTCAGCATGATTTTCGGTCTGCTACGGGTTGCCATTCCCAGTGCCTTTTTGCCCACGGTTGAGCCCGGGCAAATCAGCACCATCTTCGTGGTGGCGCTAACCGTCTTCTTCACGATAGTTACCTTCCTGATTTACCCGCCCATCCTGCTGGCCCTGGCCTTTCAGTATTTCAACCTGGTCGAGCGCAGCGAAGGCGTCGGGCTGTCGTATTTGGTCAGCCAGCTGGGCCAGGCCCCGGGGGCCAGCCCCGGCGGCACCACCTACCGTCCCCACGAAGAAGGTGAGTATTAATCTCCTACCCCGCCAGGCCCGGCGCTGGGCGGTGCTGGGCAGCCTGGTATTGAGCGCCCAATTCGCGGTCGGGGCGGCCGCGCCGCCGCCCACGCCACCCGCCGCCCAGGCTCCGGCCCCCGACCGGGCTGCGACCGTGCGCCTGCGCCAGCCAGCGGCGGCCACCGAGCGGCTGCGCGAGCTAGCCAGCCAGCGGGAGTTCGATTACCGCCAGTCACTGGCCGACTCCAACCCGCAGGACAGCCTTTTGCGGCGCTTTTGGCGGCGCGTACTCAACTGGCTGCGCGATTCCTTAGGCGGACCGTCGGCCCCGAGCTACGAGGGCTTTTGGCGCTGGGTCATCTACGGGCTGCTGGCCACGGCCGTGGTATTTGTGGTGCTCAAGCTGCTGGAAGTAGACCTCACCCGGGCCTTCGGCCGCGCCCCGCGCCGGGCGACGCTCGATTACGAAACGCTGAGCGAGAACATTCACGAGCTGGATTTTCCGACCCAGCTGCGGGCAGCCGAGGATGCCGGCAATTTCCGGCTGGCCGTGCGGCTGGGCTACCTGGCCCTGCTCAAGCAGCTCAGCGACCGTGCCCTCATCGAGTGGCAGCCCGACAAAACCAACCAGGCTTACCTGCGCGAGCTGGCCAGCCAGCGGCCAGCCCTGCGCCCGGCCTTTGCCGAAGCCACGCGGCAGTTTGAGTACGTGTGGTACGGCGAACTGCCCCTCCCGCCCGCCCTCTACGCTACCGTACGGGCCGAGCAAGTGGCGCTGGGCCGCCAGCTCGGCGGGGCCATTCTTACTGGGTAATTGGCAATGGGTAATAGGTAGTGGGTAATGACGGAAGAAGCTTTCTGCAATTACTTACTACCTATTACTCATCAACCATTAACAATTAACAACTAACCATTACTCTTGTCGCTTCCCGCCATTTGCCTTGATTGCGAGCCGCTGCGCGACCGCCACAGCGGCTTCAGTCACGTCGTTTTTCCCCTGGCCCAGGAGCTGGTGCGCCAAAACCACCGCTACCGCCTGAGCTGCTACGTGCCGCCCACGGCCGTGGGCGCGCTGGGCATGCCGGGCGTACGTTACCTCACCCAGCGCAGCGTACACAAGTATTTCAACCCGGCCAGCTACCGCTTCCGGCTGTGGCACGCCACTTCACAGCTGAGCTGGTACGTGCCCACCGGCCCGCTCACCAAGGTGGTGCTGACGGTACACGACCTCAACTTTCTGCACGAGCGCCCCAGTGAGTACGCTTACACCCGGCAGTTGGCGATGGTGCGCCGCAACATCCGCCGCGCCGACTACCTGGTAACCATCTCCGACTTCGTGCGGCAGGATATCCTGCGCCACGCCGACCTGCTGGGCTACCGCCCCGGCCAGCCGTTGCGTAGCATCACCAACGGCGTCGAAACGCTGGTACCCACGCCCGGCCACGTACCGGCCTACGTGCCCCAACGGCCGTTTTTGTTTAGTCTGGGCTCCATCAACTCAAAAAAAAACCTGCACGTGCTACCGCCCCTGCTGGTCGGCACCGACTACGAGCTGGTGCTGGCCGGCGGCTTTGCCGAAGCCGACTACGAAGCCCGGGTGCGGGCCGTGGCCGCCGAAGCCGGCGTGGCCGACCGCGTGACCATCCGCACCCGCATCAGCGAGGCCGATAAGGCTTGGTACTATCAGCACTGCCTGGCGTACTTGCAGCCCTCGCTGGCCGAGGGCTTCGGCTTGCCGGTGGTGGAAGCCATGCAATTTGGCAAGCCGGTGTTTTTAAGTCAATTGACTTCGCTGCCCGAAGTGGGCGGCGCGGCGGCGCGCTACTTTCCCGATTTCTCCCCCGCCGCTATGCGTCGCACGCTCACCGAGGGCTTGCGCGAGTACCAGGCCCAGCCTGCCCGCGCCGCCGAGCTGCGCGCCCGCGCCGCGGGCTTTAGCTGGGCGCGGGCCGCCGCCGACTACCTGGCCGTGTACGACCACCTTCTTCGCCCTTAACGCTCCGCCCCGTGAATTCTTTTCGCCTGTACCTGCTGGGATTGCTGGCCCTGTTCGGGGCCTACGTGGCGCTGGAATACTACCGCCCCAAGCCCCTCGACTGGCGGCCCACCCTCAGCAACGCCGATAAGATTCCCTACGGCACCTACGCCCTGTTCGACGTGCTGCCCCAACTGCTGGGTACCGACGACGTGACCAGCGTGCGCTTGCCGATCTACAACCAGTTTTTCGGCGGCGACGCGCCGGAGCCGGACGAGGAAATGCCCCTTGCAGCTGACTCCGTAGCGACGCCCGATTCTGCCGCGGCCCCCGCGCTGGCCGACTCCGCCCACGCCGCCGCGACCGACTCCGTACCAACCGCAACCGAGCCGGCGGCCAGCACGGTAGCTGCGGCCGACTCCGCCGCCATAAGCGAGCCCACCCTACCGCAGCGGGCCACTACCTATTTGTTTGTCAACACTTCGTTCGAGCTCAATCGCTTCGAAAAGCCGGCGCTGCTTCGATTTATCGAAGCTGGCAACGACGTATTCGTCGCCGCCGAAAGCATCGATACCACGCTTACTCAGGCGCTGGGCGTGCGGGTGGCGGAGGTCGATTCGTCGCTCCGGTCCAGCCTGCGCGGCCCCGATTCGGTGCGGGTAAAATTCGTTAATCCGGCGCTGGCCTCAGCTACTCTGCGCCTGCCCGCCTGGGCCGCCACGAGCCGGCTGACCGTGCGGCCGGGCCAACCAGCCACCACCCTGGCTACCGACGCGCAGGGCCGGGCGGTGCTCGTGCGCCTCGCCCGGGGCCAGGGGCACCTTTACCTCTGCACCGTACCGCTGGCCTTTGCCAACTATTTCGTGCTGCCGCCGCGCCAGCGGCAATTTGCGCTGGCGGCGCTCTCGTACCTGCCCACCGGCCGCCCGGTGTGGTGGGACGAGTACCAGAAACAGGGCCGCGCCGGCGACCAGTCGGTACTGCGGGTGCTGATGGCCCACGAAAGCCTGCGCGTAGCCTACTACTTGCTGTGGGCCACGGCCTTGCTGTTTATTTTCGTTGAAGCCCGGCGTCGGCAGCGCATTATTCCCATTAATAAGCCGCTGCCCAATACCACCCTGCTCTTCACGCGCACCGTGGCCAGCCTCTACCGACAGGGCCGCAACCATCAGCGCATTGCCGAGAAAAAGGTCGCGCTCTTCCTCGACTACCTGCGCACCCGCTTCCACGAACCCACGCCCGACCTAGGCGACGAGGCCTTCCGCGAGCGCCTGAGCCAGAAGGCCGGGCTGCCCCGCCCCCGCGTGGAAGAGCTGGTGCGGCTCATCAACTTTGCCCGCACCGCGCCCACCGTTACCGACCAGGAACTGCTCCGGCTGAGCCGCGCCATTCACGATTTTAAGCGCGAATCGACCTGAGAGATTTCATTTTGCACTGTGCCGGGAAACGGGCTTTTCAGCAAATTGTACTTTACCAATAAAGACCATTTGCAGCCCGTGGAGGCCCATTATTGCCGCTTTTCGCGCCGCTACCGGTTCGTTTAGCGGCGCAAGGTAATTACCCGGGCTGCTTGGGCCCGCTTGTTTTTGACTCCGCTTTTTCTTCGTCTCATGGAAAACGAAACGCCTTTCCAACCCGCCGAAACGCCCGCGGCCCCCACCGCCGCCTTTACCCCGCGCACCGATCTGGCGCAGCTCACGGCCCGCACCGAGGCCGTGCGCCAGCAGATCGGGCAGGTCATCGTGGGCCAGCACGACTTGCTGGAGCTGCTGCTCACGGCCCTGCTCGCCGACGGCCACGTGCTGCTGGAGGGCGTGCCCGGCGTGGCCAAAACCCTCACGGCAAAGCTGCTGGCCCGCACCCTGGCCGTCCCCTTCAGCCGCATTCAGTTTACGCCCGACCTGATGCCGGCCGACGTGCTGGGCACGAGCATTTTCCGGCCCGCGCAGGGCGATTTCGAGTTTCGGCCCGGCCCCATCTTCGCCAGCGTGGTCTTGATTGACGAAATCAACCGTGCCCCGGCCAAGACGCAATCGGCCCTCTTCGAGGTGATGGAGGAGCGCACCGTGACGCAGGACGGCACCGCCCACCGCATGGCGACGCCCTTCGTAGTACTGGCCACCCAAAACCCCGTGGAGCAAGAAGGTACCTACCGCCTGCCCGAGGCCCAGCTCGACCGCTTCTTATTCAAGCTGAACGTGGGCTACCCCACCCTGGCCGAGGAAATCCGGATTCTCCAGGGCCACCACAGCGGCTTCGGCGGCACGCCGCTCGACAAGGTGCAGGCCGTGCTCTCGGCCCCGGACCTGGCTGCCCTGCGCCAGCAGGTAAGCCAGCAGCGCGTAGAAGCCAACGTGCTCGAATACATCGCCAAAATCGTGGGCCAGACGCGGGCGCACAAGGCGCTGTACCTGGGGGCCTCGCCCCGCGCCAGCATCGCCCTGCTCAACGGGGCCAAGGCACTGGCCGCCCTGCGCGGCCGCGACTTCGTGACGCCCGAGGACGTGCAGTTCTTGGCCGCGCCGGTGCTGCGCCACCGCATCATGCTCACGCCCGAGCGCGAGATGGAGGGCGGCACGGCCGATGAGGTCGTGGCGCAAATCGTACAGTCAGTGGAGGTTCCGCGCTAGCTTATGCAGTACTCCACCGAATGGCTCCTGGCCGAGCTAGAGCAGGGTCAGCCCATCAAATACTTGTTTTTCTGGGGCCACCAGCCCAGCAAGGACGGTACTATCACCAAGACCTGCCTGAGCCAGTGGTGGCCGGCCAACTTTACGGTAGCGGGCCTGACTTATCGCTCCACCGAACACTGGATGATGGCCGAAAAGGCGCGCCTCTTCGGCGAGGACGACATGGCCACGCGTATTCTGGCGGTGAAAAGCCCCGCCGAGGCCAAGAAGCTGGGCCGGGAAATTCGCGGCTTCGTGCCCGAGCGGTGGGAAACGCATAAGTACGACATCGTTCGCACCGGCAACTATCATAAATTCAGCCAGAACCGCACTCTGCGCGACTTCCTGCTTGCCACCGGCAGCCGCGTACTGGTGGAAGCCAGTCCGGTCGATACCATCTGGGGCATTGGCCTGGCCGCAGACTCGCCCGACGCCGCCAACCCCACCCGCTGGCAGGGACCGAACCTGCTGGGTTTTGCCCTGATGGAAGTGCGCGACCAACTCCGCCAGGCATGAGCTTTTTTCTGACTCCTCGCTTTTTCTATCTCTGCGCCGCCCTCATTGCGGGCTTGGCAGTCAGCTTTTTCCTGCCCTGGCTGCTGGGGCCGCTGGAAGTGCTGCTAGGCGTGACCGCGCTGCTCACGGTGCTCGATGCACTGCTGCTCTACGCACCCGCGGCGGGCGGGGCCAGCCCGGTATTTGGGCGGCGGGCGCTGGGTGAGAAGCTGGCCAACGGCTCCGACAACGACGTGCAGCTGTACCTCGAAAGCCGTTACCGCTTCGGTATTCAGGTGGAAGTGATTGATGAGATTCCGCACCAGTTTCAGCGGCGCGACGTGCTGTTTGAGGCTACCATCGAGCCGGGGCAGACGCGGATTATTACCTATCAGCTGCGGCCTACCAAGCGCGGGGAGTACGCCTTCGGGGCGCTGAACGTGTACGTCGCCTCGCCGCTGCGGCTGGTGCGACGGCGTTTCCGCTTCGGGCGCGAGGGGCAGGTGGTGCCGGTGTACCCGTCGTTTTTGCAGATGCGGCAGTATGAGTTGCTGGCTATTCACAACCGCCTGACTGAAGTGGGTATCAAGCGCATCCGGCGGGTGGGGCAGAGCATGGAGTTCGAGCAGATCCGGCCCTATGCCAGCGGCGACGACCCGCGCACCATCAACTGGAAGGCCAGCGCCCGGCGCGCCACCGGCGGCGGGGCCGATACGCTGGTGGTCAACCACTTCCAGGACGAGCGCGCCCAGCAGGTGTACTGCCTCATCGACAAGGGCCGCGTAATGCGGATGCCCTTCGAGGGCCTGAGCCTGCTCGACTACGCCATCAACGCCACGCTGGTAATGAGCAACATTGCTCTGCTCAAGCACGACAAGGCCGGCCTCATTACTTTCTCCAATAAGCCCGGGGCGGTAGTGCCCGCCGAGCGCCGCCCCGGCCACCTGCGGGCCTTGCTGGAAGTACTGTACCGGCAGAAAACGCAGTACCTCGAAACTGATTACGAGCTGCTGTACGCTACCGTGCGCGCCCGCATCAAACAACGCAGCCTGCTGATTTTATTCACCAATTTCGAGACTTTGCAGGGAATGGAACGGCAATTGCCTCACCTGCGAAGTCTGAGTAAGGCGCACCTGCTGCTGGTCGTTTTTTTTGAAAACACCGAGCTGCGCACCTTTCTCGACGCGCCGGCCGCCACCACGGCCGACGTGTACAACCAAACCATCGCCGAAAAATTTCAGCAGGAAAAGCGGCAGATTGTGCTGGAGCTTCAACGCTACGGCATTCACGCGCTGCTCACCCCGCCGCAACAATTGACGGCCAATACGATTAACCAATACCTGGAATTTAAAGCCCGGGGCATGATATGAGCACGCAAGGTTTCGCCAGGTTGAGCAAGGTTTCGCTAAGTTTTTTCACCCGCAGGCTTTGCGAAACCTTGCTCAACCTGGCGAAACCTTGCGCTATCTTTCTTTTACTGGCCGTGAGCTTTTCGGCTCAAGCCCAGCGCCCACTCCTCCCGGTACCCGCCCAGGCCACCTGGCACGCCGGCTACTACCGCTTCGCCACCGCGCCCCTGCTGGCCCTGCACCGCCAGACGACCGGCCCTGCCACTTCCACCGACGAGAGCTACCACCTGCGCGTGACGGCCGCCGGGGCGAGCCTTACGGCCGTCGGGCCGCTGGGTATTCAGCGCGGGCTGGCCACCTTCCGGCAAGTAATCGAAAGCACGCCCCGGGGCTGGCGGGCGCAGCTCTGCGACATTCAGGACGCCCCACGCTTTGCCTGGCGCGGGCTGCTGCTCGACGCGGCGCGGCACTTTCTGCCGGTGCCCGTGGTGAAGCGCAACCTCGACGGCATGGCCGCCGTGAAGCTCAACGTACTGCACTGGCACCTCTGCGACGACCAGGGCTGGCGCGTGGAAAGCAAGCTCTTTCCGCGCCTGCACACCGTAGCGGGAGCCACCGGCTACTACACCCAAGCCGAGGTGCGCGAGGTGGTGCGCTACGCCGCCCAGCGCGGCATCCGGGTGGTGCCCGAGTTTGACTTGCCCGGTCACACCGGGGCACTGCTGGCGGCCTACCCGCGCCTGGGCTCCAACGACTCCATCAAGGCCGTGCCCACGCGCTGGGGCACTAGCCAGAACTGGGCGCTGCTCGACCCCACCCGCGAGAGCACCTACACCATGCTCGATTCGGTGCTGACCGAGATGAGCGGGCTGTTTCCCGACAAGTATTTCCACATCGGGGGCGACGAAAACGATGGCCGGCAGTGGCGGCGCACCCCGCGCATCGCGGCCTTTATGCAAACCAACGGCTTCGTGAAGCCCGGCACCACCGTACCCGACAAGCACCAGCTCCAGACGTATTTCAACCGCCGGATGCTCGTTATCATCCAGAAGCTGGGCAAAACGATGGTGGGCTGGGATGAGATTCTCGGCCCCGACCTGCCCGCGCCCATCGTCGTGGAAAGCTGGCGCGGCCCCAAGGCCGTGGCCGAAGCCGTGCGCCTGGGCCACCCCGCTTTGCGCGCCCACGGCTACTACCTCGACCTCAATTATTCGGCCGCCACCCACTACGCCGCCGACCCGCTGCAAGGCGTACCCGACTCACTGGCCAGCCGCGTGCTGGGGGGCGAGGCCGCCATGTGGGCCGAGTTTGCCGACAGTGTCATCTACGACAGCCGGGTGTGGCCCCGCGCCGCCGCCGTGGCCGAGCGCCTGTGGAGCCCCGCCGCGCTCACCCAGGACGTGCCCGACATGTACCGCCGCCTGGCCTTCGTAAGCAGCGAGCTGGAGGCGCTGGGCCTGCGCCACCGCCGCGCCCCGGTCGCCCTGCTGCGCCAGTTGGCCAGCCCCTACCCGGCCGCCCTACCCGCCCTGCAAACCCTGGCCAGCCTGGCCGAGCCGGTCAAGGACTATAAGCGCCACTTCCAGGGCTTTAAGTACACCACCGAGACGCCCCTCACCCGCCTCGTCGACGCCGCCCCAGCCGAGTCGGACGTGGCCCGGCGCTTCGGCGCTACCGCTGATAGCCTGCTAGCCAGCCTTAGCATTGGCGTGCCTACCTTCCCCGCCACCCCGCCCAAGCTATCGCCAGCTTCTCAGCGCCAGCTAGCCAGCCTGCGCCGGCAAGTGGCCGACTGGCAAGGCATCCCCGAGGCGCTTACGCCGCTTTTCGCCCTCAACCCCGGCCTGGCCGAATATGCCCCGCTGGCCGTGCAGCTCGGCCTCGTGGCCAACCTGCTGGCCCCGCGCCTCACCCAGCTGGAGCAGGGCCAGCCGGCCGTCCCCGCCGCCCAGGCTGCCGCCAAAATCCAGCTAGACGCCGCCCAAAAACCCGTGGGCCAGGCTGAGCTGGCCATCGTCGGCGCGGCCCGGCGGCTGCTGGGACTATAAAGCAAAGGCGGGCCTTACCCCTGGTCGCCTATTTTGCGTAGGCTACTTATGCAACCCGATTCTCCCCTCCCATCCGACGCCGAACGTCCTACGGAGCCCAGCGTCCTGGACGACCTGGTCGCCCTGACTGGCTTATTCAACCCCGAGCAAATCTGGCGCGAAGAAGAAATCCTGGACAAGCTTGACGAACAAGCCCGGGAAGAAGCCTCGTCTGCGCCGCCTGCTTCAGAACCCAGTTAAGTCAATTGCTGATTGCGCACCGCGATGAGCTCGGCCGCCACGCTCACGGCGATTTCTTCGGGGGTGCGGCTGCCGATGGGTACGCCGATGGGGCCGCGTAGCTCGCCCAGGTCGAAGCCCTCGGCCGCCAGCACCCGGCGCAGCTCGGCGACTTTGGTGGCGCTGCCCATTACGCCCAGGTAGGCGTACTGCTGGCCCAGCAGGCGGCGCAAAGCCACAGCGTCGGTGCGGTAGCCCACGGTCATGACGACCACGAAGCGGCGCGGGCCGGGCGGTACGCGTAGCGTCTCGTAGTCTACTTGCCGACGGTGGTGGGCGTAGTGGTTGGCGGCCAGCGTGGGCAGGTCGGCGCGGTCGTCGAGCACGGTTATCTCGAATTCCAAGTGACTGGCCAGCCGGGCCAGGGCCAGGCTAACGTGCCCGCCCCCTACGATCGTGAGCTGGTCGCGGAAGCCCAACTGCTCGCGGTAGTGCCAGGCCGGGCCGGAGCAATACTCAAAAAAATCGGCCGGACTCGTACTAGCCAGCCGCAGACCCGTCGCCTCACTCACTTCCCACGCGCCCCCGCCGAGCGTCTGCAACGCCGCTTCGATAGCCACCACAGTGGGGCTATCCTCCGGCCGCAGGGGCCACAGCAGCACCTCTTGCTCGCCGGCGCACATCATGCCCGAGCGGTGGGCCGGGGCCTCGCGCCGATGAATCTGGGGGCGCAGCAGCGGCAGGTAGTCGCCCTCCCGTAGGCGCTGCCGGGCCAGTTCCACCCACTTGTGCTCCATGATACCGCCCCCGATGGAGCCGGCTACGGCCTCGGCCGTCACCACCATTTTAAAGCCCTGGCGGCCGGGACTGCTGCCCGCGCTCTGCACCACGCACAGCAGCGCGGCCGGCTGGCCGGCGCGCAGGGCGGCGGCGGCCAAGGTCCAGGCGGGTAGGTCGCGGGGGGTGGCGGGCATGGGTGGCTATTTATTACTTATTAGAATGAGGCTGGGGAAAGCCGTGTGCCGAATTGCGGCCAAAAAGCTCCTGCTTATTATCAATCAAGCCCCCTCTTCGTCCGTCATGCTCATCTGGCGTCCGCTTGCGAAGTATCTTCTCACGTCAAGATAAGCCGCCCGAATCTGACAAGATGCTTCGCAAGCTCAGCGTGACGGCCGTTTTTTTGCTACAAAGCTGTTTAGGTTATTGCTGCCCTCCGGAGGTTGCCTGTCACGGCGAGCGCAGCGAAGCAATCGCACCCAAATGACTAAGCTGAACAAGTGCGATTGCTTCGCTGCGCTCGCAATGACAGCTGAGGTAGCTAACGTAAACAGCTCCTTAGAAACAGACTGCCCCGAGCAGATTATAATCTAGTCTGCTAGGCCTCATTTACCTATCCCCGCACCACCGTACCCGTAATATAGCCAAACGGCGCGTCCGTCGCCACGAAAATCTCGTTGGTATTGGCCTGGCCGAAGGGTTCCAGGTTGAAGGGAATGTGGTGCTTGTTAGGCATGATGAGGCTGATTTCCTTTACCTCGGGGAGCTCCTCCAGGATGTTCTCGCCGATGGCGTAGAGCGTGTGTTGCACCGACAGGCTCTTGTGCGCCGCAAACGTGCGCAGCAGGCTGTGACGGGCTTGCTGGTACAATGCCTCGAAGTCGAGGTCGGCGCCGGAGTATTCCCACTCGGCCTCGCACTCGGTGGCCAGGATGCGGTCGGTCGTTTCGGGCAGCACGGTGTATTCGTCCTTGGGGTAACCCACGAAAGCCGAGTCGGTAGTCTTGAGTAGCATGAGGCCCTTGATACCGGCCCATACCGTGGCGGGGCCGGCGGCCGGCAGCTCGACCACAGCGCGACGTTTTTCGGAGTTACCGCCAGTGAAGGCATGCGGGTGCGTCTCGCCTTCGAAAGCCATGCGCTGCCACAGGTGCTCTACCAGCTCGATGCGGGCCTTGCTCACCTGCGGGTTGCGGGAAATGAAGTGCCGGGCCAGCACCAGGCCGAAGGCTTCGATGGTGCTCGTGAAGTGTTCCTTGGCCAGCGCGTACACCGTATTCTTCTGCGTGTCGGTGGGCAGAATCAATGAGTTATCGCCCAAGGTGTGAGCGGCTTCGAAGTCGCCCGTCAGCTGCACGCTCACGCTCACCTGCCGAAACTCGTGGTGGTCGGCGTGGCGGATGATGCGCGACAGGTTCACGGCATTTTTGCCGTAGGCGTTGGTACCGAGTTTAATGGGCATGGGGCAGTAGATTGCGGGCACGGAAGGGGCGGCAAGATAGTCGCCAGCCGCTCCCGTCAATCCCCGCCTTATGTTCGATTTAGTTTTAAGAAGCACGGCGGTCGTCACGCCCGAGGGCCAGCGCCCGGCCACTCTGGTGCTGCAAGCCGGCCGCATTGCCGACGTGCTACCCTACGACGCCCCCGTTACCGGCCCGGTGCTCGATGTCGGCAGCGCGGCCATCCTGCCCGGCGTTATCGACCCGCACGTGCACCTCAACGAGCCGGGCCGCACCGAGTGGGAGGGCTTCGACACCGGCACCCGGGCGGCGCTGGCCGGGGGCCTTACCACGCTGGTCGATATGCCGCTGAACTCGGCACCCGTCACGACTTCGGTGGCTAATCTGCGGCTGAAGCAGGCTGCCACCGAGGGCCAGCGGCACTGCAACCTGGGTTTCTGGGGTGGCATCGTGCCCGGCAACGCGGCCGAGGTAGGGCCGCTCATCGCGGCGGGCGTGCTGGGTTTTAAGGCGTTTCTGACGCACTCGGGCATCGACGACTTTCCCAACGCCACCGAGGCCGATTTGCGCCGGGTGATGCCGCTGCTGGCCCGCCACGGCCTGCCGCTGCTGGTACACTGCGAGCTATCGCAGGAAAACGACGACTGGAAAAAAGGCGACACCCGCGCTTACCCTAATTACCTGGCTTCGCGCCCCCCGAGTTGGGAAGAGGAGGCTATCAACCTGCTGATTCGGCTCTGCGCCGAGTACCGCTGCCCGGTGCATATCGTGCACTTGTCGGCGGCCTCGGCGCTGCCCGCCATCGCCGAGGCCAAGGCCCAGGGCCTGCCCCTGACCGTGGAAACCGGCCAGCACTACCTGTTCTTCAACGCCGAGGAGATTGCCGACGGCCAGACGCAGTTCAAGTGCGCGCCGCCCATTCGGGAGCGGGCCAATAATGAGCAGCTGTGGCAGGCGCTGCAAAGCGGCCTCATCGACTTCGTGGCTACCGACCACTCCCCCGCCCCGCCCGACCTCAAGCAGCTGGCCAGCGGCGACTTCGCCACGGCCTGGGGCGGCATCGCCTCGCTCCAGCTGGCCTTACCCGTACTGTGGACCACCGCCCACTCGCGCGGGGCTACCCTCCCCGACCTGGCCCGCTGGCTCAGCCAGCACCCCGCCCGGCTCATCGGGCAAAGTCACCGCAAAGGGCAGATTTCCAAGGGCTACGATGCCGACCTGCTCGTACTGGCCGCCGATGAGCAATTCACCGTGACGGAGGCGCTGCTGCACCACCGCCACAAGGTATCGCCCTACCTGGGCCGCGAGCTGCGGGGCGTCGTCACGCACACGTTCCTGGCGGGCGAGGAGGTTTTCCGGCATCCCAATTTTCTGCACCTCAACCGGGGGCAATTCGTGACGCGCTGAGCGTGTATGTTTGCGCTTTCCGGCTGCCCGTAGCGTAAGCTTTAGCTTGCGGGCGAGCGCAGCGAGCATTCGCGTAAGGGGACGTTCGCTTACGCAGCTGCTCGCTGCGCTCGCCCGCAAGCTAAAGCTTACGCTACATTTTCTCTTCTCAGATGTCTGATTACCTAGAGCGTACCCGTCAAATTCTCACTCGCATCGACGCGCTGGCGGCTATCAGCGAAGACGCGACCGGGGCCACCGTCACGCGGCGGTTTGGGACGCCCGCTTTCGTGCAAGGTCGGGCACTGGTGCAGGGTTGGTTTGAGGCGGCTGGCCTCGCCACGCGGCTCGATGGTATTGGCAATCTGCGCGGGCGGCTGGCCAGCCGGCGACCGGGGGCCAAGACCTTCGTGCTGGCCTCGCACATCGACACGGTGGTCAATGCGGGCAAGTACGACGGGCCGCTGGGCGTGCTGATGGGGCTCAACCTGGTGGAAAGCATCATCCAGCAAGGCATTGAGCTTCCTTTTCACTTGGAGCTGATGGCCTTCAGCGACGAGGAAGGCGTACGGTTTCACACCACTTACCTGGGCAGCAAGGTGGTCACCGGCGCGTTTGAGCCAGCGCTGTTGCAAAAAACCGATGCCGACGGCATTACCCTGGCCCAGGCCCTGGCCGAGATGGGCGGCGACGCCACCGCGCTGGCCGCCGATGCCCTGCCCACCGCCGAGTGGCTGGGTTATTTCGAGCTGCACATCGAGCAGGGGCCGGTGCTGTGGGAGAGCGGGGTGCCAGTGGCCCTGGTTACGGCCATTGCCGGGCAGCAGCGCGTGGAGCTGACCTGGCAGGGTATGGCCGGCCACGCTGGCACCGTGCCCATGCCCATGCGCCAGGATGCACTGGCCGCCGCCGCCGAATTTGTGCTAGCAGCCGAGGCGTTTGCCCTGGCCCACGGCCGGGGGCTGGTGGCCACGGTGGGCCAGCTGCGCATCCCGTATTCGGCCAGCAACGTTATTCCCGGCCAGGTTATTCACAGCCTCGATTTGCGCAGCCCCGACGCTGGGCAGCTCGCCGCCGCCTACGCCGACTTGCTAACGCAGGCCGAAGCCATCGCGGCCCGACGCGGGCTGGGGCTCGACTGGCAGTTGGTGCAGTACACCGCGCCCGTGGCCTGCGACCCCGAGCTGAACCGCCTGCTGGGCCGGGCCATCGCGGCCAGCGGCTCCGAGGTGGTCGGCCTGGTGAGCGGCGCGGGCCACGACGCCGTGCCCGCCTCGGCCGTGGCCCCGGCCACGATGGCGTTCATTCGCTGCTACAAGGGCATCAGCCACAACCCGCTGGAAAACGTGGAGGCGGCCGACGTGGCCGCGGCGCTGGCCGTGGCCGAGCGCTTTTTGCTTGAATTGAAAGATACATACGCCTAGCCCTGGCGCTTATTGCCGGCGCAGCAGGCGGACCATTTCCAGGCCCACCCGCGGCTGGGTGCGCTAGCTGCACCCGCTCATGACAACCGCTTTTTTTACGCTTCTTCTCCCCCCTCCCACCTTATGCACCTCGGCTCTACTACCCGCTCCGTCACCCGGCGCAATCACGCCATTATCGCGCCCGACGGCTACATCAACAGCAACGTGCCCGGCTGGACCGGCTGCACCGTCAACGTCATTATCAACGAGCAGATGGGGGCGCGCCTCTGCCAAACGCTCGTGACCCTCACCGACGCCGGCCAGCTCACGGGCACCACCGAGGCCAGCCAGATTTTCTTCTACGTGGTGCAGGGCCAGGTGCAGGCTACCATCGGCGACGACAGCCGCATCCTGACCACCGGCAAGTTTGTGTACGTGCCCACCGGCCAGCACTACGTATTCAAAAACCCTACGGCTAATGCTCAGCTACTCACCTTCCATAAGGTGTACGAGCCGCTGGCGGGCCACGCCGCGCCCAACGTGTGCTGGGGCGAGAAAGATGACAGCAAAGCGCCCGTGTACATGGGCGACGAGGCGCTGCGCATTCAGGAGCTACTGCCCAATGAGCTGGCCTTCGACATGGCCGTCAACATCTTCACCTACCAGCCCGGCGGCAACCTGCCGATGGTTGAAACGCACATCATGGAGCACGGCCTGCTGTACTTACAGGGGCAGGCAATTTACATGCTCGACCAGCAGTGGTACCCGGTGCAAAAGGGTGACTCTATCTGGATGGCCCCCTTCTGCCAGCAGTGGGCGGCCAGCATCGGCAAGGAGCCGTCGGTCTATATCTACTACAAGAACGTCAACCGCTTCCCGACAGTAATGTAGCGCGGACGTTGTAGTCCGCGTTTAGCTAGGCTGGCAAAACGCGGACTACAACGTCCGCGCTACTTACCCTATTAACTGATGTTCAACTCCCCATCCCGCCGGGCCATCTTGGCCGCCTGGCTCGAAACTGCTGCTATGCCCGCCCTCACCGCCGTGGCCGTCGGACTAAGCTCTGGCCTCTCGATGAGCGGTGCCACGGGCTGGCTTTTCGCCGGTATCACCTCGGCGGTGGGCATCACGCTGGGCGTGGTACTGGCAGAAAGAGAACGTCGGGGCTCGCGCCGGCAAGCCACCAGGCCCAATAGCAACCAACCATAAATCAACTAGCCCATGACGCTCGCCGCTCTCAACGCCCTGGATGCCGCCGCCCGCGCTCAGGCGCTGGCTACCTGCTGCGGGGCCACCGCCTGGGTAGCCACGCTCAATGCGCAGTTTCCTTTCGCCTCAGCCGCCGCACTCTACGAGGCAGCCGAACGCATCTGGCACAATCTGGATGAGGCCGACTGGCGCGAGGCCTTCACGCACCACCCCAAAATCGGCGACGTGCGGGCGCTGCAAGAGAAGTTTGCCAGCACCGCCGCCTGGGCGGCCGGCGAGCAGGGCGCGGTAAAGCAGGCTTCTTTAGAGACACTAGAAGCGCTGGCCGCCGGCAATACCGCTTACGAGCAGAAGTTTGGCTACATCTTTATTGTGTGCGCCACCGGCAAGTCGGCCGAACAGATGCTGGCCCTGCTGCAAGCGCGGCTGCCAAATGATCCCAGCCAGGAAATCCACGTTGCCATGCGCGAGCAAGACAAAATCACTCACCTGCGCCTCGAAAAACTACTCGCATGAGCCAGCTTACTACCCACGTACTCGATACCACCCTGGGCCGCCCGGCGGCGGGCGTCCGCATTGTGCTGTACGCGCCAGCCGGTGACGACTGGCGCGAGCTGGCGCAGGGCACCACCAACGCCGACGGCCGCCTCCCCGACCTGCTACCCGCCAGCCAAGTCCTGGCCCCGGGCCCGTACAAGCTCAGGTTTTTCACCCAGGAATACTTCGAGCGCGAGGACCAGCCGCACTTCTATCCCTTCGTAGAAATCTGCTTTACCGTGGCCGACGCCGCGCACTACCATGTGCCGCTGCTGCTCAACCCCTTCGGCTACAGCACCTACCGCGGCTCGTGAGTTTATTTCGGAAAGTAAAAGATTGGCTACGCAAACAGGTAGCCATCCTACCCAGCGTACCAGCCGCCGCGTTAGCCAATGCGCCCAGCGACGAGGAGTACTTATTCTTGCTAGTAGAAGCTTACGAGCGCTTAGCGAGCCCTGGCGTACCACTCGCTAAGCTGAGTTCTTTCACTAATGAGGCTACTGTCCTGCTACTATTCAGCACGTTGAAGGCGCAAGTTGAAAATGGTGGATTTATCCAGCTTATTCAAAATGGCTACGGGCCCGCAATTTTCGATAGTCCGTTCAGCCATGACATTGCGAATTGGGACGTTCCCCAGGTAGCCGAGCTAATCGATAAAGCCCGCGCTATTTATCAAGCCCACCGAGCTTATCTGGAACGGCCGCGTACCTTATCAGATTTTTCAGCCCTGTACAAGGAATTCAACCAGTTTGAGCCTTTGGAAAATTATTTTTATGCCATAGCGGAAAGCCAAACCGCCATTGTGCGTGCCTACGTAGCGCAGCATTTCTCTCAATTTGCGCGCATCGTTTAGCAGCCTGCTTCCCTCCTTCCTCCCATGAAACTCAGCCTCCACGATACCGATACCACCGCCCTGCTCGACCAGCTCGGCGTAGCTAATCTCAAGTTCCAGCACACCTACCCCGGCGACCGGCCCGACCGCCAGCCCGTGCATACCGTGTACGGCGGGGCCAACCTCTTCAAGGCCGATACCTGCGTGCGGATGGGCGAAATCGCCCTGCGCAACCTCCAGACCTACGCCCCCAACTTCGTGGAGCTGGCCCGGGTGCTGGAACTGGCCGGCCACGAGCGCCTGCCCACCCTCGAAAAGGACATCCACGCCCTCACCGCCCGGCTCGACAAGCTGCCCGCCGACCAGCGCCGCCGCGAGCCCGCCTGGCTGGCTTACACCGTGTATAACAAGGTGGTGCAAAAGCTCAAAACCGAGGCGGTCGAAGATTTTCGCATCGACTTCGAGGATGGCTTCGGCAACCGCCCCGACGCCGAGGAAGACGCCACCGCCGTGCAGGCCGCCCACGAGGTAGCCAAGGGCATGCAGCAGGGCACGCTCTCGCCCTTCATCGGCATCCGCATCAAGCCCTTCACCGAAGACCTCAAGGCCCGCGGCGTACGCACGCTCGACATTTTCCTGAGCACCCTGCTTGAAGCCACCGGCGGCCAGCTCCCGCCCAACTTCGTGGTGATGCTACCTAAGGTCACCATCCCCGAGCAGATGACCACGATGGTGCGCCTCTTCGAATTGCTGGAAAAAGCCAATCACCTGGCCCCCGGCACCCTGAAGATGGAAACGATGGTGGAAGCCACCCAAATTGTGATGGACGACGAGGGCCGCAATCCGCTTATGCGCATCATCCGGGCCAGCGAGGGGCGCTGCATCGCGGCGCACTTTGGCACCTACGACTACACGGCTTCGGCCGGCATCACGGCCAAGTACCAGACCATGGCGCACCCCGTGTGCGACTTTGCCCACCACATGACCAAGGTGGCGCTCGGCGGCACCGGCATCTGGCTCAGCGATGGCGCGACCAACGTCATGCCCATCGGCCCGCACCGGGGTGAGCACCTGACGTTTGCCCAGCTGCGCGAAAACCAGGAGGCCGTGCACAGTGGCTGGCGGCAGGCCTACGGCCACACCATGCACTCGCTCATCGGCGGCCTCTACCAGGGCTGGGATCTCAACCCCGCCCAGCTGCCCATGCGCTACGCGGCCACTTATAATTTCTTCCTCAGCTCCTACGAGAGCGCCGTGCACCGGCTCAAAACCTTCGTGGACCGGGCGGCCATTTCCACCCTCACCGGCGATATTTTCGATGATGCCGCCACCGGCCAGGGCCTGCTCAATTTCTTCCTCAAAGCGCTGAACTGCGGCGCTATCTCGGAGGAAGACATTACGCCCACCGGCCTTACCATCGAAGAAATCGAAACGCGCTCGTTCTACCGCATTCTGCAAGGGCGCCGCCGCAAAGCGTAGCCCGCAAGCGGCGGCGCGCTGTCGGCGGACAGCTTCTTTCGCTCCCCGACAAAAAAATCCAGCCCCGGTTGTCGGTTGCGCCTGCCCAATCGGGTGGGGACCGGCGGCCGGGGTTTGCTGCTTTATACTGAGCAGCTTGCTGCTTGCCAACAGGCGGAACAAGCCGGCATACTTCACTTAATCTTCATCGTTAAGCTACACATTGTCAGATTATTGATAGCCAACACTTCCTGGCAGGAGCACGTAAGGAGGCAGACGTATTTTTTCGTCTTTTCCTTCCTTTTCCATGACGTTCGCTACCGAGTTTGTCCCCACCGCCGGGGAAGTGGGCATGCTGCCGATGCTCACCTATTTTTTCATGACCGTTGCAAGCTACTGCTTTCTGGGCAACGTGTTTTTCAGCGTGCTCACCAACCAGAGCGTCGCCCCCGAGCATCGCATTTCGCGGGCCTACGGCGGGGTGATTGCCGTGGTGGCGGGCGTGTCGTACCTGCTCATCACCCGCTTCTACCACGGGATGCTGCAAGACCTCAGCCACCTGACCGACCCCGGGGCGCGGGCAGCGCTCATCCGGCACAGCTACCAGGCCATTGGGCAATACCGCTACATGGACTGGGCCGTCACCACGCCGCTGCTGCTGCTCAAGGCCGCGTCGATGCTGCGCATCCGCTTCCACGAGGCCGCCACAGCTATCACGGTGATGCTGCTGGCCGACTTTTTCATGGTGCTGACCGGCTACATCGGCGAGCAGCAGCTGACGGCAACGGGCGAAATCATTGCCAGCGGCAAGCTGCTGTGGGGGGCCATTTCGACGGTAGGCTACGTGGTGGCCCTGCTGGCCCTATATGGGCTGTACAAGCGCTTCGCGGCCCGCGGCAACGATACCGAGCGCTGGGGCTTCCGCTTTATCGGCATTACCACCGTCACGACCTGGGGCGTGTACCCGCTGGGCTACATGCTCACGCTCACAAGCATCGATCTGAATTACATCCACATTGCCTTTAGCATCTTTGACGTATTCAACAAGGTAGGTATCGCCATCGTGGCTTACCTGGTCGGCAAGCGCCTGCTCGACGAGCGCCTCAACGAGCAAAAAGTACTCGATGGCTACGCCACGGCCTAGCCTGGCCCCGGCCCGGCCCCAGTACTACTCCTACGGGGTAGTGCTGCTGGCCGGGCTGCTGGGCTGGCTGGCTCCCGACTGGGCGAGTTGGGTGTTGGGGCCGGCGCTGCTGCTGGGCCTGGTGTTGCTGGGCGTGGCCCACGGGGCCTGCGATCAGTACGTAGTGCCCGCTACGCACCCTGCGCTGGCGCGGCACCCGGGACGCTATTGGGCGGGGTTTCTAGCAGGCTATCTCGGATTGGCGGCGGCCGTGGGCGCGCTGTGGTGGTGGCGGCCGGGCCTGGCGCTAGCTTTTTTCCTGGGCCTGTCGGCCTGGCACTGGGGCTCGGGCGATGCGCCAGCGGCCCGCTACCGGATGCAGTGGCTGATACACAGCCTGGTACGCGGCGGACTTTTGTTTGCCGTGCCGCTCTGGTTTTGGCCCACCGAAACGCGGACGCTCCTCAATGATCTCCTGGCGCTGGCTGGGGCTACCCCCGTGAGCCTCGCCGCCTTAGACGCAGCGGCAGATTGGCTCGGCCCGCTGGTGCTAGTCGGCCACCTGGGCCTGTGGCTTAGCTACTGGCTGACGCGGCAACTGCGGCTGGCTCGCACCGACATGCAGGAAGTACTACTACTCAGCTTCTTACTGGTAACCTTGCCGCCGCTGCTATCGGCGAGCGTGTACTTTGTATTCTGGCACAGCCTGCGCCACGTGCTGCGCATGAGCGAGCTTATGGGGCAGCCATTTGGCGGCAGCTGGGCTGGGCTACGAACGCAGCTAGGCTTCTTTTTGCGGCGCTCGGCTCCGCTGCTGGCCATCAGCGTGGCGGGGCTGGCGGGCTTGTACGCGCTGGCCTGGGCGCGGGCGGCGAGCGGGCCGACACTCATCGGCCTGGCGCTGCTGGCCGCTTCGGTCGTGACGCTGCCCCACGCGCTGCTCGTGACCCTAGGTCTGGATGCTAACCGCTGGCGACAGGAGTAAAACGATGCCCATCAACGGACAATAGTCTGGACGCGGGGTTCAACGCTGGGCTAATTACTTCACCAGCTTCTGGCTTACCCAGCCGTGGTCGCCTGGGCAGTAGTAAATAAGCACCAGCCTACAAACGCAAACAGGCCCCCGAAACGTGGTTTCGGGGGCCTGTTTAGTGTAAGTAAACGCGGAAATTACTCGGCTTTAGTGCGCCGGGCAGTGCGCAGGCGCTTTAAGCCATAGGCAGCCCCGGCAGCGAGCAGCAAGGAGGCACCGCCATCGATGGGCACCTGCGTGGGGTCGGGGGTCGAGGGCTGGGGGCCACCAGTGCCGGGAGCTTGCGCCGAAGCGGGCGTCGCGACGCCCGCCAGCAGGTACACGCCCGCAGCAACGACGCTGAGGCGGAGGAAGGAGGTAATGGAAATCATAGGGAAAGTAAAAGCAGCTAGATAAGACAGAAAGCAGCATTTTGCCAGCCCCAATCCATGAAGTACCGGGGCTGGCAAAGGACTACCTAATTACTCGACTACCAAACGCTTGGCTACCAGGCCGGCAGCCGTGCGGGCCAGCACCGAGTAGATACCAGGGGCAAGGTTGGCGGTGGGCAGCTCCAGCGTTTCGGCGGCACCGGCGGCCAGGGTGCGGCTCAGTACCGTGCGGCCGAGGTTATCGGTTACCGTCACGGCCGTGGCCTGCTGGCCGCGCAGGGCCACGGGCAGCAGCAGCGTAGCCGAGCCGTGGGCCGGGTTGGGATACACCGAGGCTAGCTGGACCAGCGCGGCCGGGGCCGTGGCCAGCGTACGGGCCTGGGTGCTGAACACCACGGCGTAGCGACCACCGGCAGCGGCGTTAGCGGCCAGCGCGAGCGGGAGGCTAGTGCCGGCGCTCAGGCTGGTGTAGGTGCCGGTGAGGCCGTCGCGCAGGTAGGCGAAGTAGCCAGCCGGCAAGTTGTTCAGGGCATCCACTTGCAGGTTGTAGGTACCCGCCGTGGCGGCAGCCATTTGCAGGGGTACAGCTACCTCAGCCCCCGTCAGCACGGGCAGGCCGCTGATGGCGAGGCGCTCAGCGCCGGCCTCCAGGGCCAGGGTCAGGCCGTTGGAGCCGGGCAGGAAGCTGGCGTCGAAGGCCCGGTCGAAGCCAGCGGTGGCCCCGGCTTCCATGTATACGATGGCCTGGGTGCGGGCCGTGGCATTGCCCAGGGCCAGCGTGAGCTGGGGCCGGGTATCGGCGGCGGTACGCTGTAAGGGCGTGGCATCGAAGGTGGTAATCCGCTCGCTGTTGGTGAAGGTCAGGCTGCCGCTGGTACCGGCGGCGCTGGTCCGCACGAAGAAGCCCTGGGCCACCGGCACCACGTTGGTGCCGCCGTTGGTGCCGAAGCCGCCCACGTAGGATGCGTAGCTACCCGTGTACTGGCCGCTGCTCTTAAACACATACAGCGCGTTGTTGACGCCGCTCAGGCGGTTGTTGCTCACCATCAGGTTCCAGTCGAGCGCCGAGGGGAAGGGGTTGCCGCGCAGGTGCCAGCCGCTTTGGTCCTGGCTGCCGCGGGTGAGGCCGCCGGCCACGATGGGCGTAGCGCCGTCGTTGGGCGTACCCACGAAGTCAACCAATTCCGAAGCGTTGATATTCACCGTGTAGCCCCGGCTTACTTCCATTGCGTCGCTGAGGGCGGAGGGCGAGATATAGCCTTTGTCGAAATCGATGGTACCCGCGCTGCCGCTGGTATTCACCCGGGTTTCGTCGTAGCCGAACACCGTGGGGAAGGGCGTGGCGGTAGTGCCTACCGTGTTGTAGGCCGAGTTTACCACGGGCGAATAAGTACTGGTGGAGAGGTCCGCCACGGTGGTATTGCTCACTGGGGCCGAGTAGTGGCGGTAGCCCACGCCGGCGTTCAGGCTGGGGTCGATGTAGCGCTGCACGGTTACGTTGCCAGTAACGGTACCGCCGCTCGATACAATGTAGCCGGTACCCGCGGCGCTCGACAGCAGGGTCAGCGTCTGGCCATTGGTCACGAGCGAGTTGCGCACCGTGAGGCCGCGCCGGACGGCCACCGGGCCGCCGAGGGCGGTGGTCGCCGCGCTGCTGGTAGTCAGGTTGGGGAAGGTGGTCAGCGTACCGCTGATGGTTTGGGCAGCCGTGCCCGCCAGCGTCACGCTACCCGTGCCAGTACCCGCAGCTGCGATGGTCGCCGAGTTGTTCGTGATGTTGCCGCTCACGTTCAGCACCGAGGCATCGGCCAGGGTGAGGATAGCGCCCGAGCCCAGGGTCAGGCCGTTGGCTTGCTGGGTGCCGCTCACTACCGGGTCGTTGGCTACGTCTAGGATGGTCACGTTGTCGGTAGAGGTGGGCACCTGGGCGGGCACCCAGTTGCTGGCCGTACCCCAGTTGGTATTCGTAGACCCGGTCCAAACCAGGCCCGCCGCGATGACGGGGCCGGGCGTGAGGAAGGCGGCCAGGCCAGTCAGGTTCGAGCCCGAGCCGATGCGCCCTACCAGGTTGGCGTTGCCCGACGTCAGGTCCAACGTGTACAGGTTGTCGGTGTTGGCTCCCTGAGCGGCCGCCGCCAGGAAGGCCGTATTAACGGGCGCGGTAGCGTTGCTCAGGTCGGTGTAGATGTCGAAATCGGTCCCGAGCGCAGTATTCAGCGTCACATTCAGGCTACCCTGGTCCACGTAGGTACCGGCGTTGGCATTGGTAGAGCGCAGCAGCACATTGCGGGCCTGGTCGATGCCGTACAACGTGGTGCCAGTGTTGGCGTTATTGTCGTTGTTCGTGTAGGCCACCCCGGTCAGCACCGGCGTGCCGCTGGAATTGAATAGGTCGCCGTCAGTAGAAACAACGGTACCGGTCACGGGGCTCACGCGTAGGTTGGCCTGGTTAGCCCCCGATACCACCCGGATGAGGTCTACCGTGGGGTTGAAGTCGAACCCGATGCTGGCCGCGTTGGCGCCCAGCGGCATGGAAGTCGCGTTACCAACGGCGGTCAGCGCGCCAGTGGTCAAGTTCAGCGTGTACAGTTGGCCTTGCTGCGTACCGATATTGTAGCCCAGGGCATACAGCGTACCATTAGCAGGCCGGAAGTCAGTCCCCGCCAGCACCTGCGAGCCATCGGCCGGCAGGCCGGTGATGTTCACCGCCGTGCGAATCACGCTGGGGTTACCCGAGTCGAACGACACGAGGTTGCCGTTGGCCACGCCATACAGCAGCCGTCCGACGAGCGCCGCCGAGGCATCGGCCCCCGCCAGCTGCGCCGAAATGTCGCGCACCGGAATGCCCAGGCCGATGGCTCCCAGCGACGTGGTCGCCCCCGTGCCCAGGGTCAGCGCGTAGAGGTTGCTGGTAGTCTGCCCGTTGGGATTGGCCGTCAGGTAGGCTTCGTTCGTCAGGTTGGTGCGGTCGAAGTACACGTCCACGTCCACTAGGGCATTGGAGGCACTCAGCGCGACGCCCAGCGTACCCACCGTGTTCAGAGTGCCCGAGTTGGGCGGGTTTTGCGTGGTCAGCGTGTTGCGCGCCTCGTCGATGTCGTAGAGCGTGGTGCTGGTGCTGCCGGGGTAGCTGTTGGTGTAGCCCACCGAGCCAACGCGGGGCGTTTGCCCGTTGTTGGTGTCGGTGCCCGCGTAGGTCAGGTTACCGTCCGTAAAGGCCAGCGCCCCGTTGTTGGGGTTGAGGCGGTAGTCGGCGCGGTTGGTGCTCACCACCCGGATACGGTCCACGGTGGGGTTGAAGTCGAAGCCGATGTTGTCGGTAGCGTCGCCCAGCGCTAGCGTGATGGGGCCGCTGCCCACCGGCGTGGCCACGGCCGTGGTCAGGTCGATGGTGTAGAGACGCGACTCGCCGGTGCTCGTATTGTAGCCCAGGCCAAACAACTGCCCGGTATTGGGCCGGAAGTCGGTGCCCACCAGCGTTTGCCCGGTGGTGATGCCCGTAATGGCCACCGCCGAATTAATGTAGCCCGGCGTACCCGAGTAGAAGCTGAGCAGGTTGTTATTGGTGCTCACCGCGTACAGCAGGCGCCCGCTCGGGGCCGGGGCCGTGCGGTTGATGCGAACGGCAATATCGGTAATGCCCACGCCCGTACCGTTAACAAACCCGGCAAACGAGGTAGCCCCCGTCGCCAGGTTCAGGCGGTAGATGAAGGAGATAAAATTGCCGCTGCCATCCACCTGGTTTACGTTCAGGTAGGATTGCTGGTCGTTGGGCCCGAAGGTGTAGATGTCCAGGTCGGTGCTGGCCCCGGGCGCGTTGATGGGCGTCGGATTGCCGCCCGCCGTGGGGGCGATGGTCGCCACCGTCGCCAGCGTACCCGTGTTCGGGTTGTCGGAGCGCACCAGTTGGCTACGCTGCTCGTCGATGTAGTAAAGCGTCGTGCTGGTCGTCCCGATAAACGAGTTGGTGTAAGCTGCCGTCCCGATAAACGGGTTCTGCCCGGCGTTGGCATCACCGGCCACGTAGGCCAGGGTGCCGTCGGTGGCCGTCAGCGTCCCGTCGTTGGGGTTGAGGCGGTAGTTATTGTCATTCGTACCCGCCACCCGGATGCGGTCCACGGTGGGGTTAAAATCAAACGCAATGCGGTCGGAGCTACCCCCCAGCTCCAGCCGGATGGCCCCGGAGCCCACTGGCGTCGCCACGGCCGTGCTTTGGTCGAGCACGTACAGCCGGGCGTTATTGCCGGTAGTGCTGGCATCGTAGCCCAACGCAAACAGCTCCCCGGTCGCGGGCCGGAAGTCAATTCCCACCAGCGTTTGCCCGGCGGTAACGCCCGTGATGGCTACGACAGTCTGCGAATTAGTCGGCGAAGCCAGGTTGACCGACCTCAGGTCGGTACCCGACAAGCCAAATACGGTTTGGGCCTGCGCCGTCGTTGGGGCGGCCAGCGCCAAGGCAAAGCCTGCCGCAGTACCTAAGACGTGAAGAAACCGCCGGCTTGCGACCGGTGGTGACAGTAGGGGTGTGGACATGAACCGATAAGTATAAAGTGGAAAATAGGCAGTTACTAAGTGCAGACAACGCCGCAGCTTAGCTACCACCCTACGAGGTTTCACCTATTTTCGGTTTACCAGCGCCGAGTTTTTAATGTCCTTTTAATCAACAAAAAAGGCATCAGCAGATTTTATTGAATAATTCCCATACGCAATATAAAGTCTACCACAAAGCGGCTTTTTTACTCTTGAATCGCCGAATTAAAAATTTGCACTATGATAACGCGGCTGTCTGCATCACAAAGGCTGGATACAGGCCGCCGAGTACGCGTTCGGGCGTCATGGGGGCAGCCAGCGGCAGGGCTACGCTAGGCTGAAAGGCCCGCACCGCCGCCCGGAGCGCGAAGTAGGCCCCGATACCGTACATCAGCGGCGGCTCACCCACGGCCTTGCTGCGCAGGATGGCGTTGGGGTGGCCGGGGGTATCGAGAAAGTGGACGTCGAGCACGGCGGGCGCGGCGTAGAGGTCGGGGATCTTGTAGCTGTTGAGCGAGTTGCTGAGCAGGCGGCCTTCGGCGTTGTAGCTTACTTCTTCCAACGTCATCCAGCCGATGCCCTGCACCGCGCCGCCCTCAATCTGCCCCCGATCGATGGCCGGGCTGAAGCTCTGGCCGAAGTCGTGGGCAATTTGCACGCTGTCGATGGTGTAGGTACCGCGCAGGCAATCGACGGTGGCCGTGGTCAGGGCCGTACCGTACACATGGTAGGCAAAGGGGTGGCCGCTTTCGGTGCCGGCATCGAAGTGCACGCCCGGCGTGGCGTAGTGGGCGTTCTCGGTGAGCGATACCCGCCGCACGAAGGCGCTGCTCACCAGCTTTTCCCAGGTGGTTTCGGCCGGAATGCCAGCGGCCAGCACTTGTTCATTTTCGATGGTAATACCTTCGTAGTCCACCGCGAACTCGGTGCTGGCGTGGCGTAGCAGCCGCTCGCGCAGCGCCTGGCAGGCCAGCTGGGTGGCCTTGCCGTTGAGATCGGCGGTGGCGCTGGCCGCGCTGGGCGAAGTATTGGCCACGCGGGTAGTATTGGTCGTTTCGATTTTAATCCGCTTAATCGAAATGCCCAGCGTGCTGGCCGCCACTTGGGCGATTTTGGCATTCACGCCCTGCCCCATCTCCACCGCGCCGGTGCTGATACCCACCGAACCATCGGTGTAGATGTGCACCAAGGCCCGGGTCTGATTCATGAACGTTTTGGTAAACGAGATCCCGAAGCAGATGGGCATCAGCGCCAAGCCTTTCTTAAACAGTCGGTTCTCCCGGTTGAACTGCGCCACGGCGGCCCGCTGGCCCGCCAGGTCGAATAGCGCGGCGGCGGTATCCCAGGCCTGCTCGGCGTGGCAGCCTTCGGCCGTCTGGCGGTAGGGAAATAAGTCGCCCTCGCGCAGCAGGTTGCGCCGCTGAATATCGCTGGGCAGCACGCCCAGCTCCTCGGCCGCCTTGGTAATGGCCGACTCGATCACGAACATCCCCTGCGGCCCCCCGAAGCCCCGGAAGGCCGTGTTGGGCGGCAGGTTGGTCCGGCACGAATTGGCTGTGGCCGTCACGTTGGGGATGCGGTAGGCGTTGGTGGTGTGGAAGAGCGTGCGCTCCAGCACGGCCGGCGAGAGGTCGGCGGCGGCCCCGGCATTCTGGTAGTAGGTGACTTCGTAAGCCAGAATTTTCAAGTCGGCGCTCAGCCCGATTTTGAAATCGGACGAGTACGGGTGGCGCTTGCCGGTCATGCGCATGTCGGCCATGCGGTCGAGCACGAGCTTGACGGGCTTCTTGGCGACGAAGGCCCCCAGCGCGGCCAGGCAGCCCCAGGGCGTGGCCTGGTCTTCCTTGCCGCCGAAGCCGCCGCCGAGGCGCGTCACGTCTACTTCGACCTGGTGCATGCCCACGCCCAGCACCACGGCACAGTGGCGCTGCACGGCCGTCGGCCCCTGCGTCGAAGAGATGAGTTTGACCCCGCCCAGCTCGGTCGGGAAGGCGTACGCACCCTGCGTTTCGATGTACAAATGCTCCTGCCCGCCGCTTTCCGCCACGCCCTCGAACACGTGCGCGCACCCGGCAAACGCCCCCGCCGAGTCGCCGATGCGAAAGGTGCGCGGCGGCACGATCAGCTCGCCCTGCGCGGCGGCCTGGCGCGGGTCGGTGATGATGGGCAGCGGCTCGATATCGGCCACGATGAGCTTGAGCGCGGCGTGTGCCTGGGCTTCGGTACGGGCCAGCACGAGCGCCACCGGCTGCCCCCGAAAATGCACGTGCCCCTCGGCCAGCAACGGCTCATCGGGCACGATGCCGCCAATTTGGTTGCGGCCGGGAATATCGGCGGCAGTGAGGATGCGCACCACGCCGGGCGCTTGCTGCGCGGCACTCACGTTCAGCCCATTGAGTACCCCGTGGGCCAGCGGCGACTCATACACGGCCGCGTAAAGCGTACCCTGCTGCACGGGCACATCATCGAGGTACTGCGATTCGCCGCGCACGTGGCGCTGGGGGTCGAGGTGATTCATGGTTGCGAACTAATCTAATAGTGCTAATTCATTTCGTAAATTGATAAGCAGATCCCTGGCATCACACCACCTATCTCTACCCTGCCATTCTACCAAAAGCTCTTCCATTGTTCCAAAGAAAACTATCCCATTTCCAATGATCCTCCCGTCAGCTTCTTCTAACGCTGATATATCTAATGAGCCTTCCTGCTTTGTCCGCAGGGAGCAATTATGGCAAAACACAATAGGCTTATCAAGTAAGCAGTGCTGGCTGGCACAGTATTGCAATGCCTGTCGCACTTGCGCATAACTCAATTCATAATCTTGCAGCACGCTAGCCACTTCACCATACTGACTGAGTGAACTAACAACGTCACCTACGGCCAGCCGCCTCCCGTCTATTCTTGGTGAGCCACCTAGAACATGCTTCGTACAAACGATAGCTGAGGAATTTGCACTCATACTAAATATCAGTGCTACTCTACAAGACGATTTGCCAATTCTGGCGTGAAGCGCAGGAAGTGCGCAAAGAGCAATTGCCGCAGCAGCAGGCGCTTATAAGCTGCCGTACCGCGTACGTCGCCGATGGGGCTGATTTCTTCCTGCATCACCTCGTTGGCCCCGGCTACCGTATCGGCGCTCAGCTCGCGGCCCACCAAATACTCGCCGGTGCGAGCTAGCAGCAGCGGCACCGGCCCTACCCCACCGGCCGAGAGCCGGGCGGCGCTGATTACGCCGTTGTCGAGGCGCAGCCAGGCGGCGGTGTTCACACTGGCAATGTCGAGGTGGGTGCGCTTAGATACCTTCTCGAAGTTGAAGAAATCACCGGCCTGCGGGGCCGGGAAGCTGATTTCGGTAAGCTGCTCGTCGGCTGCTTTTGCCAGCTTTTTGTAGCCCAAATACAACTCGGCCAGCGGCAAGTCGCGACTGATACCAGCGGCATTGCGCAGTGTAACACTAGCCCCCAGGGCCAGGAACAATATCGTCAAATCCCCGATGGGCGAGGCATTGATAAAATTACCCGCCACTGTACCCATGTTGCGAATGGGCGTACTCGACACCAGCTTGAGGTAGTCGGGCAGCCGGGGTAGCAAGCCGCGCATCACCGCCGACTCTACCAGCTGGCTGGCCGTGGTGGCGGCTCCCAGCACCACGCGCCCCCCCGCCTGCCGCACGCCGCGCGGGCCGTGGTCGAAGAGCAGCCGCACGGGCTGCTGCCGCAGCTCGTCGAGGCGCTGCACCAGCAAGTCGGTACCGCCGCCCAGCAGCGGTGAACTAGTGAGAGGGTGAAGTGGTGAGTGGCCGTTCTGACTTTGGGCGTGGCCGCTGGGGGAGGTGGAGATAGCGCCGTGGCTGGGGTCCTGGCCGTTGCCGGCCGGCGCAACCGTTGCCTCGGCGGTCGAGGTGGCGCGCAGGGCGGCCAGCCGGGCGGGCATCTGCTCGAAGTAGGCGGGTACGTAGCGCTGCTCGCTCAGCCACTGCACGCGGTCGGTACCAGGGCGGGCAGCCAGCTCGGCGCTGAACTGGGCGGCGGCGCGCTCCAGCGACTTGTAGCCCGTGCAGCGGCAGATATTGCCGTCGATGGCGGCACGAGTACTTTGTTCGGTCACGGGCTTTTCGCCGAGGCTGTGACCGGTGAGCGACATCACGAAGCCCACCGTGCAAAAGCCGCACTGCGCCCCGTGGTGGTCCACGATAGCCTGCTGCACCGGCGTGAGCTGCCCACCGGCTTGGTTGATGCCCTCCACCGTGACCACGTGCTTGCCCTGGCAATTGCCGAGCGGCGTGAGGCAGCTCGTCATGCTCTGATAATGAATGCGCTGTCCATCTTCGGCCAGCTCCCCCACGAGCACGGTGCAGGCCCCGCAGTCGCCCTCGCGGCAGCCGATTTTGGTGCCCGTCAGGTGCTCGTGGTAGCGCACGAAGTCGAGCAGGGCGCTGCCTGCCGGCTCGGCAGTGTGGATGGGCTGGTCGTTGAGAAAGAAGGAAAGCATAGCAAAATTCTGCGCCCCAGGCAATAAAAGGATTTCCAAGGTACTACCTCGCCCGATGCGGCGCAACTACCCCGGCTGATTTCTCAGAATAGCACCGCCACTTGCATGCGGCCGGTGTGCACCACGCCCAGCCCGCTGGCCTTACGGCCATCATACGCCACATTGATGTTCAATCCATTAGCCAGGCGCTGCTCCAGGTTGAGGTTCCAGGTGTAGTTGGTACCGGGGCGCAGGGCTTGCAGAATTTCGAGGCCCACCACCGAGGCCACGTCACCCGTGAAAGTTACCCGCGTGATGTGCGTGGCGGCCGTGACCGTACGCTTGCCTACCTGGCTCAGGCGGGTTTCGAGCCCCAGGTCGTCAAAGCTGCCGTTGCTGTCGGCGTCGCGGGTGGGCAGCACGTTCAGCTTGCTGGTGTGCAGCAGCGAGCCGGTGAGGCGCAGCGCGGGGCTGGGCTGGTAGCTCAGTTCGGGCTGCGTGGTATAAATGAGCAACTTAAAATTACGGGCTTCGGAATAAGTAGCCTGCGCCTCGCGCACGTCGCGGGCCACGGTGAGGCGGGCCGTAAACGAGCGCGCCAGGGTACGGCGCAGCAACAGACTCTGGGTGTAGAGGTTGCGCAGGTCGAAGCCTTGGGTGAGCAAGGTTTTTTGCTGGGTCTGCTGCAAGGTAAGCTCGGCGCCGAATATGGGGTTGGCCCGGTTGAAATACAGTGTATTTCTCAGCAGTTGATTGAAAGCTAGCAGCTTCATATCTTCCTTGGTGAAGCTAAACGGGCTGAGGCGAGCCAGCAGCTCGGGGCTGGTAGTCCGGCGGTCTATGGTGACGCTGCTCACGCTGCTCAAGCGGGCCAGCGCGGCACGCCAGGCTCCGGCCTCGCGCCAGCCGCGCGGGGCCGCCACGGTGAGGCGGTAGCTGAGTCGGTTCTGGTAGGCGGTAATGTAGTCGGTGGTAGGCAGGTACACCTTGATGTAGGTGCGGTACTGGGCATCCGGAGTTTGGGCTTCCAGAAACTCGTCCTTGTCCTGCACCCCGTTGCGGTTGAGGTCGCCGGCGTAGTAGTGCGTACCCTGCCCGGCGGGCACGGCCAGGAAGGAGAAGTCGCGGCGCAGCTCGCGGCCGGTTTGCACGCTGTAGCTCAGCTCAGAGCGAATTTGATTTTGCAGCAGGCCCAGATTGTAATCGATTTTACCCAGCAAATTGCGCTGGCGGGCGCTGTCGGGACGGCTCACGAGATTGACGTCGCGGTACGTAGCGATCAGGCGCAAATCCTGGCTGCGGCCGAGGCGGGTGGCGAGATTACCCTGCACGGTCTGGGCCTGGTTGTGCAGGTCGAGGTTGTTTTGGTCGGCGGTGGGAGTACGATCGCGCCGTAGGCTGTAGCTCAGGCCGTAGCGGGTGCGGCCCGAGTCGGGGCTTTGCAGCGCGAGCGTGTGCTCGTCGAAGTAATTGGCCGAGCGAATGGTATCGCCCCGGGGCGAGACGACCCGGTTTTTATCGAAGCGATACGTGTAGCTCGGGATAAGCTGCCCGCCGCCGTAGCGCAGGCTGGCCTCGCCCCGGCCCCAGGTAGACTGGTAGCGCCCGGCCTGCGAGTTGAGTAAAAAGAGCGAGCCGCGCAATTCCAGCCGCCCCACCTGCTGGGCCACGTCCAGCCACTGCTGAATGCCGCGCACCTCGCCGGGCCGGTTGCGGTGGCTCACGCGGTAGTTGATGGCGTGGCTGGCATCGCGGGTAAGACCGAGGGCAAAATTGAGAATGTTATCTTCCCGGGGCACGATGACCGTGGCGTTGGCCGTGCTGGTAGCACTCCAGTTACGGTCAAACTCAATGTCGCGGTAGCGGTCGATGGGCGCAAACTTGGGCGCGGTGTGCTCGAAGTCAAACGCCGAGCGCAGGCGGTACTGCTGCATCGCAGCGGGTACCCAGCCGGGCAAGGCGCGGTCCTGCACCGTGTACCCCACCCGGAAAGCCCCGCCCTTATCCTCCGTGCCCACGGCAAAGCGGTTGCGCTGGAGCTGCGAGCTGGCCAGGTCCACGAAGACGGCGGTCGTAGGATCGAGCTGGTAAGTAGCCCCGCCGGTCACCATTTGCTTGAGCAGCGGGGTGGGCAGAATGCGCACCGCCCGGTAGCGGCCCAGGCCCGCGCCCACGTATTCGTACACGCGACCGTTGGCGTTTACGTTGGTCGTACTCAGGTTGTAATCGCCCAGGCCCGCGCCCACGTCGGTAAAGCGCACCGTATATACCGCACTGAGCGAGTCGCGGGCGTATACAAACACCGAGTCGAGCAGCCCGGTGCTGGCGTTGAGCTGGGCCACGCGATTGTACTGCACCTGGGCACGGTTGAATACCGCCCGCGTACCGCCCGGTGCCGGCACCTGCGACACGTTGCCGGCTTTGCGCAGCTGCTCCTGGTCCTGAAACGAGAGCGTGAGGTTGGCGGCGTTGTCGGGGTTATCGGCTTCCTGGTAGAAATTGCCCCGCAGGTTGAGTTTCCCCACCTGCTGGTAGTGGCTCACCGTGTAGAGCGAGCGGGAATAATTGAGGTCGGAATACTCAAAATCGACCTTCAGGCGCGAGTTGCTGGTAATGAGGTGGCGGGGCGAAAACGTGACCTCAGCCAGGTTGTAATCAATAACGTAATCGTAGTCAAACCCTCGCGTCTGAAGCCGACCATCGAGGTACACGCGCTCCGAGCCCGCCAGCACGATGATAAATTGCTCACCATTGGGGCCGGTGAGACGGTACGGCCCCTGCACGTTGTCGATGGGCACCAGATCGAGGCTGGCAAATTTGCCCTTGGCCACCCCGCCCGCCACCAGCGTAGACGAGCGAATCTGCCCCAGCTTGTCAAAAATGCTAACCGCGCCGCTGCCGCTGGGCACCGGCGGCGCCCCGGGCAGCGGCTGGCCCGGCGGTACGGCCGTCGTGGGCGGGGCCAGCGGCGCTACCCCGGTGCCGGGCGGCGCGGCGCTGTTGTTGGTCACGCCATTGGTGTAAGTTGTAAACGACGAGGGCGGCGCATTGCTCACGCTGTTGTTGCTGGCCCCGGCTTGCAGCGGCTGGGGACCGGGCGCGCCGAGGTTGGCTTCGACGGCCGCGCCCTGGATGTTCTTATAGTAGCGCAGAAAGTAGTCGGGCTTGTTGCGCAACACCACGTCGCCGGCCGTCAGGTTCCACTGCGGGCCGGTCAGGGTCAAATAGATTTTGTCGAATTGCTGGAGCGTCTGCGTATTTCCCTCGGGCTGGAAGGGCACGTTCTGGTCGGAAATGGCCGCCGTGAGGCGAATTTTCTCCGTCAGCTGCCCTTCTAATTGCAGGTTCAGCGCCGAGTTTACAAATACGTTCTGCGTATTACCGAAGGAAATCCCCCGGCTCAGATTGCCCGTCTTATTAATACCCGGCGTGCTGATAATCTGCTCTTTTTGCGAAAAGTCTTCCATCCGCAGCATGGGCCGGTCCCGAAAGTCGAGGCTATCCATGAGGCGGCGGGGGCGGCGGTAGCGGGCGCGCAGCAACGACACGGGCAGCACCCGGTAACACAACAGCACCGAGTCGGCACGGGCCGCACCGGCGCTGTCACGCCGGGCGGGCCGCACCCAGCGGTAGCGGTCGGTGCGCGGGTCATAGCTCACCGGCTGGCCGTTGGCCGTTACTGAGGCGGGCACTACGGTGAGCGTATCCCCGATGGCAAACGCGGTCGTGTCGCTACCAACCGTCAGCCGCAGGTAGCGGCAGCGCCGGGTGCTGAGCAGGCCGGGCTCAGCCCCTCCCCTGGTCGCGGGGCCAGCCGCCGCGCCGGGGCGGGCCTGCTGCGCCCGGGCCGGCAAACGAACACCCAACAGCACCGCCGCAAGCAGGCTCACCACGGCGAAGCACAGACGGTAGCGTTGGGTCATAGGGTAAAGTTCGGCAGCAGTGCGGGCACAACGCCTAACCCATTCCGTTTGGTGCCTGAACCGTGGCACCACCCACCCTTAAAACGTCCCGGCCAGCCGCGCCCCCTGCGTCACTGCCCGCGGTAGCCAACCATTGTGCGCCCGCCGCGGGCTAGGGTTTTTGCACCGTTACCTGCGCCTCACTCGCTCCCTGCGGCTGGTCGAACAGAAGCAGTTGGTGAAACTGGCTTGGAGAAAGCAGCTTACGCATAGCTACGTAATACTGAAAATCGGCCGTATCGTAGGCGGCCGTGGCGGCTTGGTCCGATACGAAGAGCAAGTGACTCAGCACCTCCGTGGCATCGAGGCGCTTTTGCAGCGCAGCACGGAGCTTGAGCGTTTGACGGCGGTTTAGGTGCAGGGCATCGGCCAAATAATCGCTCATGCGCTGGGCCTGGGGCGATACCGCTGGCACCGGCGCGGGCGCAGTTTGCGCCGCTACTCCTAGGCTACCACTCAGCAGCCCAACCCACACAACGCAATTCCGCAGACGCCTAAAAATTGACATAGCACAGAAAGAGTTGGATTAAACCTAACCAAAACTAGCTCAGTTCCGCTTATACGCCGCCGACGCTTAGTAGGTGACAGTTCCCAGTAGCCGGATGCTGGTTCTGGCTGAGTGAGCTAGTGGCCCAGCCCCCCACCCCTACCTCAGCCCGCCAAGGGCAGCTCAATAAAAAAGGTAGTTCCCACCCCCTCTTCCGTTTCAAACCAGATGCTACCCCCGGCACTCTCAATGCCGCGCTTGGCTACTGCCAGCCCAATACCTGAGCCGGTGGCCTTCGTGGTAAAGTTGGGCCGGAAAACGTGCGGGCGCACGTCCTCCGCAATGCCCGCCCCATTGTCGGCGATAGCGATAAGCACTTTGTCGGTCCCGCTGGCTTGCAGGCTCACTTCTTGCCGCGGGGCGCGGCCGGGCGGCACAGCCTGCCGCGCGTTGAGTAGCAAGTTATTGAAGGTCCGTACCAGTAGGCTTTCGTCGGCAAAAACCACGTAGGTTCCGTCGGGCGGCAGGTGTAAGTGGAGCTCCCCCGGCTCAGCCCCGTCGTTTTGCTGAAACAGGTTGGCACAGCGGCGCAGCACGGCTACCACGTCGAGGCGGACCGGCCGCATGGTGGGCAGGTTGGTGAACGTGCTGAACGAAGTGGCAATGTCGGAGAGCACATCGATCTGGGTGATGAGCGTCTGGGAAATACGCCCGATCAGCTCCTCGGCATTGGGTCGACGCTCGGCAATGGCTTTCTGCAAGTATTGCAGGCTCAGCTTCATAGGCGTGAGCGGATTCTTAATTTCGTGGGCGACCTGACGGGCCATCTCACGCCAGGCGGCTTCCTTTTCCTGGGCGGCCAGCTCGCGCTTGCTGGCTTCGAGTTTGCCGAGCATGGCGTTGTACTCGCTCACGAGCAAGCCGATTTCATCGTCGTTGCTGCGGTAGTCGAGCATCTCGTTCTGGCCGGTGAGCGTGGTACGCATCAGGCGCTGGGTCAAGAGCTTAAGGGGCGCCGTGAGCTGGCGCGTAGCCACGAAGGCCAGCCCCAGAAACACCACGAACATCAGGGTAAAGATGTTGAGAATCGTAGTAAAAAGTTCGGTCAGCTTATTGTCCAACTCCTTCTGCGAGTCGAAAAACGGGATGCCCACGTAGCCCAGCAACGGCCCGACTGGCCCGTCTACGCTGGCCGCCCGCACCGGTAAGTAGAGCGAGCTAAACGAGAGCGAGCCCGCCCGCTCGGTAAGCAGCGTGCGGCTCAGTCCCCGCTCGCGCAGGTCTACGAGCGCCTGCGGATTGAGCAGCGGCCCCAACAGACCGGCCTCAAAAATGAGCGGCTGCGAGCTCACCAGCAGCTGCCCGTGCGCGTCGTAGAGGTTGAGGTCGGTTTCGGTGAGGGCGGCTACATTGCGGGCCAGCGCCGTGAGCACGGGCCGGGCCGTGGTATCGCTGAGTTGGTCGCGGCGGCGCAATAAGCTTTCGAGGGCAATGTGCCCACGGCGCTCGTAGGTACGGTGCAGATCGCGGCGATAGCCCGAAATTACCTGGCTGGCCGTGGCCACGCTCACCACCAGCAGCGGCACGATAATGCCCAAATTGAGCAATAGCTGAATACGGGCGCTGAAATTGAGCCGTAGGCCCAGCCCCCCGCGCCGCCCCAGCAGGTAGACGCTACCCGCCACCAGCCACACTAGCACGTTGAGCAGCAGTTGAAAGGAGAAATTCGAGAACCAGTCGGCTAGCGAATAGGTCGAGGTAGTGACCACCACAATGCGCCGCCCACTGCCATCAGTCAGCGCCAGGTGGTGAAAATCGCTTATGATGAGCCCGTTCTTGTACAATTGTGGGTCGCGCAGCAGCGAGGTCGGCAAGCGGTTGGCGTAGTCGAAATCGCCTTCGCTGTACACGAGCCGCCCCTTGGCGTAGCCAGCGTAACTGAGGTCGGTGGCCAGCCCGGGCTGGAAGAACTTCTGGTCTACCAGCAATTCGGGCAGCACGCTGTAGCTAGCCAATTGCTTGAGACTGAGCGTAAGTAAAATAGTACCCGCCGGGGCGGGCGGCCCGATGCCGCTGGGCGCGGGCTCGGTAATGGGCACCACGGCCACGTAGCGCCGCGAGCTAAAGGAATTGTCTGACTTCAACAAGTACACTCCTACCTGGTCGGTAGCCGTGGCCGTGCGCGAGAGCCGCGATCGCATTTGATTGAAGGTCAATGTATCATCAGCTTCTCCGCCCAGTGGCTGGCCACTAGGGTCGAAAAGGTTGATTGCCTCTTCATACTTATCGAAATAATTGCGCAGGTATTGGCGCTCAATGCGCCGCCGCAATGCATCGGCGCGCACGGGTGGCGTGGTAAGCATGGTGGCAATGGCCGGGTCGGCAGCCAACTGTCGCAGACGCTGGCCCAGCAGAAACTCCCCTTGCAGGTCGTTGTCAACAAGCAGGTTGCTGGCTAGCCGCTGCTTATCGAGTAGCAATTGACGCTCAAACTGTCCGTAGAGCGCCACCGCGCCCAGCGCCGAAGCCAGCGCCAGCAGCAGTAGCAATAGCAAGTAGCGTGGCCCTCCTTGGGTAGCCCGGTGGTCGAGCCGTCCGCTGCGCATCAACACCAGGCACGCGCCCACCATGCCAGGTAGCAACAACAGGGCTTGGTGTAGCACTACGCCCAGTACCACTAGTATCAGCGTCAGCAACGCCCCGCCCAGTAGTAGCGGCTGGCGGGGCAGGCGGCGCAGGTCGGGCAACAGCAACTCGCTGCAGAGGTAAAAACCCGTCACGAAGGCCGCCGTGTGCAGCACCACCGCCAGCATCAGCACCAAGCGAAATCCACTTACCTGGATACTCTGCGTAATGTCGAGGCTAAGCTGATTGTTACTGAAGGCACTTAGGTAGTAACTGTGCAGCCCAAACACCAGCACGCCCAGCATCGCCAGCGCCGGCAATCCCCAGCGGCCGGCCGGAGCCCGCTGGGCGAGCGTCGGCACTTGGTAGTGCCGGCTAGCTAGTAAGGCAAGCCCCGCCAGTAGCGCGGCCAGCAGGCCATTAAGCAGCAAGTCGCCCAGCGAGGGCGCCCAGCCCGATACGGCGTATACGCGGGGGTCAAAAAGCGGTATTTCCAGCCACGCATACGGCAGCCCGAAATAAAGTAGCCCCAGACGCAGTACGCTCGGCGTGAGGGCCAGTAGGGCCAGCGCCGCCAACACCTGCCCCCGCTGCCACCAGCGGCGTGCCACGCCCAGCCAACCTACCGTGTAGCACCCAATGCCCAGCAGCAGCAGCACCAGAGGGGTAATGCGGCCTGTCAGCGCATCGCCAGGCATCTGTACCACCGAGAATAGATAACGCCCTCGTGTATCAACCAGCGCGGCAACTAGGCCGTGCGTTTCGTGCGGTTGCACGGGCCGGGCGCGCACTTGCACCTCCATCCCTTGCAGCAACGCCGGCTCAGCCCCCTCCCGTAGATAACGGTTGCTAATCCCATAATGACGGGCCAGCGGCACGTAAGTCAGTACTACCACCGGCCCTAGCGCCCGACGCACTACCAAAAACTCCCCTAAGGTGGTTTGGGCCAGGCGCTCAGGGATGGAATCGGCCAACTCGGCCGCCGTGGGTGCCGGCCCCGAGGCCGACCAGCCTAGCAATTGCCCATCTACCGCGACGAAGGTGGGGTAAGTGCACTGGGCCAGCAGTAGCCGAAAATCGACTTCTGCCGGGGGCTGGCACTCGGCCGCCACCCGGGTGGCCTCCCGCCCGGCCGTAGTAGCAGCTTGATTAACGAGCTTCTGTAAACGCGCCGCACTAGGATACAGTGGATTAGTACCCGGCAGCTGCCAATAGGTATTGGCCACCCAACTCGCCCCGAAGCTTAGCATCGCCAAGAACAGTAAGGCCAGTGGCCAGTGACGCATGATAGCTAAACGAGAGAAGGCAGCAGGCAAAGCAACAAATCGAAGTAAATGGTCTTCAACGGCCGACAAAAACCAGGCCGCCAGTTAAGCGCAAGCTAGCGTTAAAATGTTAGTCGGCCGCCGTTAAAAACAAAAGCCGGCGGCCTTGCTATGTACGCAGGGCCACCGGCTCTATCAATTTTAAAATGCAGCTTCTACTTAGCTGGGCCTTTAGGGTGCGTACGACGGTACCAGAAGAAACCCACGGCTCCCATCAGGATGTAGGGTACCGTCATCATATACAAGATACCTTTATTGAGGCCAGCTACATCGTAGTCGTCACGCTCTGAGCGGGCGGCTTCCACCTGGCTTTTGCACATCACGCATTGGGCTTGAGCAGGTGCCAGCGTCACCAGCGTCAACAAAGCCAGCAGCAAGCCGAAAATAAGCTTTTTCATATGAAAAGAAATTAAGAGTCAAGCTAAGCTGGCTAGCCAGCCGGATAGTACGGCGCAATCATAAAGTAAACGATAACGCCCGTCACCGAAACGTAAAGCCAAATGGGAAAGGTCCAGCGAGCAATGCGCTTGTGCTTAGTATACTGACCGGTAAGTGCAAAATACAGTGTAAAGAGCACCAATGCTACCGTAACAGCTGCTAAGCTGATATGCGAGAGCAATAAGAGAAAGTAGATGCCCCTAATTGCCCCGGTGCCTCCGAAATGCGTGCTTTCTACCTGTGAATGGTAGGCGACGTAGGAAACGAGGAACAACCCACCCAGTGCGAAGGCCGTTCCCATCGCGGCGCGGTGCGCCAAGACATTTTGCTGCCGAATAAAATAGTATCCCACCAGCAGCGCCACCGCCGTCAGGGAGTTGAGTCCGGCGTTGATGGCGGGTAATGAGCGCAGGTAGGCGTCGGCTCCTTCGATGCGGAAAATGTTCTTATAATAAAACAGTACCGCTACCAGCAGCGGGACTACCACGCCGAGCGTGCCCAGAATAATTTTATATTTAGTGTAGCCGCCCGGCTCCAGCACGGGCGGGTGCAGCTGCTCAGTCGCGGTGGTCATAGGTATAAAGCAAAACGTTAATTTCGGTAATCAGCCGCTCGATTTCGTACTTATCGGCAGCGTCGTAGTAACCACGCACGTGCTGCGCGTTATCTACTAGTAACAAGCGGGCCGGCAGCAAGTTCGCCGGCTCAGTAGCGGATCGGAACGGAAAATACTCGGGCCGCAAGGCAGTTTGCCCGAATTCCTGCCGGGCTAGCAGTTGCAATGTATCGGCCGGAACCGCCCCGAAAAACCACTTGCCCGTGATAGTTCCGTATTGCTCGCTCAGTTTGGTGAGCTGTGCCTCGGTAGTGGCAGGCGTTGCCTCAGCCGCCACTAGCGTCAGCAACCGTACGCGAGGGTCGGGCCGGAAGCGCTCTTGCAGCCGGGCCAATGCCCGGGTAGCCGGCATACCCACCTCGCCCGGTGCGTAAAACTGCACCACATACAACCCCTTACTCAGCTCGCTGCTGGCTAGTGAGCGCCCCCCAGCCGTTAGCACCCGAAAAGGAGCTACCCGGTGGAAAACAGTATCGCGCTGCCATCCTCCCGCCGAGGTGCGAACAGAGTCCGCTCGCTCGGGCAGGTAGGTTGGCAGCGCGTAATGATTGCGGCCGAAGCCGTAGAGGAATAAGAACGCCAGCACCGGCACCAGCAAGAGCAGGCCCAGCAATATGGTCTGGCGTGGTCTCATTCTTTGAAATTAGCTGCTGAACATGTGAGACAGCACCTCGCCCACGTATGAGCCTTCAGTAACGAGGGCAACCACGAGCCACACCAACAGGGCGGTCGGCACGAGGATCGTCCAAATAAGGCTCTTTACTTCATGCTTAAGGTGCATAAACTCACCCACAATGAAAAATGCCTTCAAAATCGTCATCACGATAAAGATGGTGTTGCGCAGGGTGCGCAAGCCGGGCGAGGTCATGCTGAAGGCGATGGCGAATTCCGCCGCCGTGATGATAACCAGAATCCAGAAGGTCTTCCAAATCCAGGCGGTGTTTGGCTTGGCGATTTCGCCGGTGTATTCACCGTGTTCGGGAGCAGCGTGAGCAGACATTGCTTTTAAGTAATAACTAGTGAAGTTTATAAGTGACGAGCCGCGACTCCGACCGACAGGGCCGAAAGCGCAGCTCGCATTCCTTAACTCCGGATTAATTTATACAAGGTAGAAGAAGGTGAAAACGAACACCCACACCAAGTCAACAAAGTGCCAGTAGAGACCGATTTTCTCGATCATCTCGTAGTGGCCGCGCTTCTCAAACGTACCGTTGGTAGTCGCAATGAAGCACCACACCAGCAGGCAGATACCCGAGAATACGTGCGTGCCGTGGAAGCCGGTGATAAAGAAGAACAGGTCGGCAAACAGCGGCGGACCATACTGATTCATCGTCAGGTTGGCCCCGTGGAAGATGGTGCCATCAGCCATGCGGGTGCCAGCCTCGGTACCATTAATAAAGTGCGTCCACTCCCAAGCTTGGCTGCTGATGAAAATAGAGCCGAATAGGATAGTCCACAGGAGCCACTTTTGCACGTCCGCTTTGTCCATGCGGTGGCCAGCTTCTACGGCCAGTACCATCGTTACGGAGCTGAAGATGAGAATCATCGTCATGAACGCCACAAAGGCCAGCGGCAGGTCTATCCCGTGCAGACCCGGAAAAGCATTAAAAACTTTCTCCGGAATGGGCCAGTGCGCCGTGCTGAAGAAGAAATCCTTAGCCTGTCCCGTAAATACCCCGTGCTTGTGGCGGATGAGGCCGTAAGCAGTGAGGAATGCGCCAAAAGTAAAGGCATCCGAGAGCAAGAAGAACCACATCATCAGCTTGCCGTAGCTTGCCTTGAAGGGTTCGTTGCCGCCATCCCAGGTGCCGGTGCGGGGCGCATCGACGTAGGCGGCGGAGGCAGCGTTCGGCTGCAAAGTAGTGGAGTGGGCCATAACGGACAACAGATGGACAGGCGGGCTTTACGCCAAATTCCCGTTTAGTGGTTCAAAAGTAGGAACAAATACAGGTACAGCCAAAGCCCACCCAGGAAGTGCCAGTACAAGGTAGCGTTGCCAATCGAAAGCATAGCGCGTGAATGTACCTGATAATTAAGGCTGCGCTTCAAAACGACCGCCACAAAAATGAGGCCCGTGATAAGGTGGAAAGCGTGTACGCCCATGAGTACGTACACAAATGAGCCGGAGGGGTTAGCGTCGCTCCCACCGAAATACGTGTGGCCCGCCACGAGGTCGCCCCACGAATGTACTTGACCAAAGACGAATACGATGCCGAGGACCATCGTCAGCAACAGACCGATATTGGCGAGCTTAACTTCGTCACGCTTGGCCATGAAATAGGCCCACTGCATAGTCGCGCTGCTCAGCACGATAACGATGGTGTTGAAGAGTAGACTCAGCGGCAGGTCAAATTCGCGCCAGTTACCTTCATCGCGCCGCACGATGTATCCGCTGGTGAAAGCGGCGAACATCATGACAATACTGAAAATCAATAAAATAAGCAGTACGCGCTTGGGATGCCAACCCAGGCCCAACTCCTTTTCGCCGAGCATTGCTTCGGAAGTTTTCATATCGGGTGATAAAACTTATGGTAGGGATAAAATCTACGGGCAGCTCCGCTGTTGTCCGTTAAGCCTCACTGCTATCCGACAACACCAAACAGCTAACTTTCACTCAAACTTTGTCCAAAAGCAGCGCTATTTGCACAATGGGTAAATAGAGGAAAGAAGCAAACATGATGCTGAGCGCCGCTTTGCGGTCTTGCGTACGCATGAGGCGCACCGTAAGCAGCGTGAAGAGGACGCCGCACACCAGAGCCACTCCCGCCGATGTACGCCCCGAGATACCCAGCACCAGCGGCAGTAGCGACACCGGTACGAGCAGCACGGTATAGGTCATAATCTGAAAAGCCGTGCGCAAATCGCGATTACCGGGCGTAGGCAGCATCTTGAAGCCCGCCCGCTTGTAATCCTCGTCCGCCACCCAAGCGATGGCCCAGAAGTGCGGAAACTGCCACATAAACTGGATACCGAACAGTACCCACGCGGCCTCCCCTACGTAGCCCGTAGCCGCAACCCAGCCAATGAGCGGCGGCAGCCCACCCGGAATGGCCCCCACCGCTACGCACACGGGGGAAACCGTCTTGAGCGGCGTGTAAATAAAGCCGTAGAGAATGAGCGACAGCAGCGACAGAGCCGCCGTCAGTGGGTTGAAATAGTATGCGAGCAGGCTCAAGCCAGCCACGGCCAATAATACACAGTACACCCAAGCCTCCGTAACTGTAACGCGCCCAGTTGGCAGCGGACGATTCTCAGTACGACGCATCAGCTTATCGAGGTCTTTCTCGAAAATCTGATTGATAATGTTGGCCGCCCCGGTTACGAGCAGGCCACCGAGTAGTACTAATAGGGCGTGGCCCCAGTTTGGAGCCGATAAGCCCAGCAGATAGCCCAGCGCACTGGAAAAAGCTACGGTAAAGGACAGCCGAAACTTGAGGAGCTGAAAATAGGCACGGGCCTTTGTCATTAACCTAAGAAAATTGCTGTTGCAAAGGTACGTCCGACAACGCCTAGCGTGGGTAACTAGTGGCGGTGGCTGCTGCCGTAAGTGCTGGCCTCGCCGATATCTTAGCTAAGCGCCGCAGCACGAGCAACGCGACGAATTGCGCCCCGAAGAGTAGCGTAGCTAATGTCAGGTGGACGGGTTGTACCCAGGCGGGTAAGGCGAAATACGCCAGCGTGATTCCCGCTACCATCTCTAGCCCAAGCACACCCCAAATAGCTACTACTAGTCGCCGTAAAACCGGAATAGCTAACTGCCACAATTGATAACCGACATATACATTCAGCAGCACGACAAGGGCGGAGAGCGTTCGGTGCGACTCAAACACACTACCCAGCTTATCGATCCACGTTGCCCGCTGTTCATAGCTAGCGGCCGCGGCGATCTGATCTATCTCCTCCCGCACCTGCGTTCCAAGGATAATTTGCCCGAAGGTGAGTAGTAGTGCTCCCCATAGCAGCCACCGCAGACCCGTAGCGATAGCTATTTCCTCATCATCTTGTCCACCCAAAGTCTCCAAAGCAAGTTGCTGACTCAACTCCTGTTCAGCCTTATTCCACCGGGCACGGTAAGCGGCGTAGAGCAGCAATGCTACGATGAGCAACGCCAGCCCCATATGAATGGTCACCATAATAGGCAATAGATTGGTAGAAACTACCAACGACCCCAACCAGCCCTGAAAGCCAGTGAGCAGCCAACTGGCAAGCGCCAGCCAAAAAACTGGGCGGTCACGGCGCCAATAGGGCCAGGCTACCACAGCCGTTACAAAAACAAAAATACCAATCAGGGCTCCTAACAACCGGTTAACGTACTCAATCCATGTCTTTGTGGCATTGAAATCCGTTTCGATGTACTGGGTAGGGTGAGCGAAAATCTCCCCCGCCACTTGCTTAAAACCTAAGCCAGCCAGCGTGCGGGCTAACTTCTGATTCTTAGCCACGCGCTGTGCGGTATACACTTGCTTGTAGTTCGCTGGCAGCTGGTCGGCTCGCGTAGGGGGCACCCATTGTCCAAAGCATTTGGGCCAGTCGGGGCAACCCATTCCCGAACCCGTCGCCCGGACTATGCCACCTACCAAAATCAATAGGTAGATGCTGATAACCGTCAGCACGCTCCAGAATCGGAAGCGCTTCGCAAACGCTGTTTCTTGTTCTTGCATAGAACTTTCTTTTTACCTGAACACCTGACATTGCCGAAACATGCCGGGTATCGGTTAGAAACCTGTCAGATGTGGAATAAAAAACGGGCCGCCGTGGTGCGGCGGCCCGTTCAGGCAGAGTTATTCTACTGACTACTCAGCCAATTCCCGCTCATAAGGCAGATTGGAAGAAGGCGTTTGCGAGTAAGGCACGTTCTGCGGGATGAAATCAGCTTCTGCGCCGGGTTTGCTGTAATCGTAGGGCCAGCGGTAAACAGCTGGGATCTCACCAGGCCAGTTGCCGTGCCCGGGCTCGATTGGCGTAGTCCACTCCAGCGTCGTCGAGTTCCAAGGGTTTTCCGTAGCACGGCGGCCGCGGAAAATGCTGTAGAAGAAATTGAAGATGAAGACGAACTGGGCGAAGAAGGCCAGAATTGCTGCCAGCGAGATAAATTTATTTAAGTCAGCAAACTGCGAGAAAGCGTCAAAGCCAGTCCAAGAGTAGTAACGACGGGGGAAACCAGCGATACCAACGTAGTGCATCGGCATGAACACCAAGTACACCCCGATGAAAGTCAGCCAGAAGTGGATATAGCCGAGCTTCTCGTCCATCATGCGGCCGAACATCTTGGGGAACCAGTGATAAACCCCAGCGAACAACCCGAAGAAGGCCGACGAACCCATTACCAAGTGGAAGTGAGCCACTACGAAATAGGTGTTGTGCATCTGAATGTCGAGGGTAGCGTTACCGAGGATGATGCCAGTCAGACCACCCGAGATGAACAGCGAAACAAAGCCGACTGAAAATAGCATTGCAGCCGTGAAGCGGATGTTACCGCGCCAAAGAGTAGCCAGCCAGTTGAACACTTTTACACCCGACGGTACAGCGATGATGAGCGTCAGGAACATGAACACCGAGCCAAGGAAGGGGTTCATGCCCGTTACGAACATGTGGTGAGCCCACACAACGAACGACAGCAGCGAAATACCAATCAGCGAACCAATCATAGCGCGGTAGCCGAAAATCGGCTTGCGCGAATTGGTAGCCAGAATTTCCGATACCATGCCCATTGCCGGCATAATTACGATGTACACTTCGGGGTGACCCAAGAACCAGAACAAGTGCTGGAACAGAACCGGCGAGCCACCTTGGTTGTGCAACGCCTGACCAGCGATGTAGATATCAGACAGGAAGAAAGAGGTACCAAACGAGCGGTCGAACACCAGCAGCAGAGCGGCAGAGAACAGTACCGGGAACGAAAGAATACCCAGGATGGCCGTCAAGAAGAAAGCCCAGATAGTCAGCGGCAGTTTGCTCATGCTCATGCCGCGGGTACGCATATTGATGATTGTCGTCACGTAGTTGACGCCACCCAGCAGCTGCGACACGATGAAGAATACCATGCTCACGAGCCACATCGTCATGCCAGTGCCCGAACCGGAGATAGCTTGCGGCAGGGCGCTCAACGGGGGGTAGATTGTCCAACCAGCGGCTGCGGGACCAGTTTCCAAGAACAGGGAGGAGAACATTACCACGCTCGACAGGAAGAAGAACCAGTACGAGAGCATGTTCATGAAGCCCGAAGCCATGTCGCGGGCACCCACTTGCAGCGGAATCAGGAAGTTAGAGAACGTACCCGACAAACCGGCCGTCAGCACGAAGAATACCATAATGGTACCATGCATCGTAACCAAAGCGAGGTAAAACTCCGGATTCAGCTTGCCGCCTTCAATCCATTTACCCAGAATAGGTTGCAGCCAATCGAGCGTAGCTTCCGGCCAACCTAGCTGGAGACGGAACAAACTCGACAGTACACCACCGATAACTGCCCAGAATATCCCCGTAATGAGGAATTGACGGGCAATCATTTTGTGGTCTTGGCTGAAGACGTATTTCCACAGCCAGTGCTGGTCGTGGTGCTCGTGGTCGTGTAGGTGGTCGTCGTGCTCCGTGTGGGGCACCGGCGCGGTACCTACCCCACCCTGCGATTGCGCGGAAACAGGGAGATTAGTAGCCATAGTTCGGAATAAAACTTCAGAAAATTAACTCTTACATAGAAGCCTGAGCAGACAAAGGAGCGGGTGTTTCACCGGCTTCCTCGATTGCAGCTTCCTTAGCCCCTTGGCTACCACCCTTGCCGAGACCAGTCTGCTGGCTCATCTGCTTGAAGGAAGCCATCAGATCAGCATTCTTAGATACCGGCGGCTGCGCGGCAAACCAGGCTACGTAATCATCGGGCTCGTCGACTACAATTTTCAGCTTCATCGCGAAGTGACCCTTACCGCAAATCTGGTTGCAAGCTAACTCGTAGTCGAATTTAGGGTTACCCAACTTAGCGCGCATTTCATCCGTCGTGGCAGTGGGCGTAAACCAGAAGCGGGTCGGCATACCCGGTACTGCGTACATCTGAACGCGGAAATGGGGCATGTAAACAGCGTGCAGAACGTCGCGCGAGCGAATCTTGATAAGAACCGGGTGACCCTTTGGAACGTGAACCTCGGGAGCCACGAAGTCGTCCATTGCAGCTTTATCACTCAGGTCGAAACCAAACTCATTCGAAGCGTCAATCAGGCGGTAATTCACTACGCCCAGCTTCATGTCTCGACCGGGATAACGCACAAGCCAGTTGAACTGCTTACCCATTACTTCCAGCACCACAGCGTCTTTAGGAGCCGGCCCAGTGATTCGCGTCCAAGCTTTCCAGCCGGCGAAAATCAGCGAAGCCATTACGATAGCCGGAATGATAGTCCAGATTACCTCAATTTTATTATTGTGCGAGAAGAAATAAGCGCGGCGGCCATCCTTATGCTGATACTTGTACGAGTAGGTAAAGAGCAGAACCTGCGTCAGTACAAAGGCAACGCCGATAACCGTCATCGTAGTCCAGAACATCTTCTCCATTGCGTGACCGTGGATCGAAGCAATGGGCGGGTTCATTTTACCGAAGTTTTCAGCAAATGACCAGAAGAACGCGGCCCCGCCCACTACCATGAATACCAGCATTAGTACTGCGTTAACGCGGTTGCTGGTACCAATCTGGCGAACGTAAGAGCCCGAGAAAATAGCTGTTAGTATCTGGAGGCGAAACAGCAGGCCAAAAACGACCAGCAGCAATACCAGAACTAGCAGAATAGTTAAAGAAGTCATTGGATAAAAGGTAGAATTCTGAACCTAGAGCTTAGCGCTGACAAGCTACCGCCTGCAAGCCCTAAGTTCTAAAAATCTAAGCTCTTGAATTAGGTGGTGTGATGAACGCTTTCTTCAACGAAGGGGTGATTTACCGGAACCAGCGACGCCTCGGCCAAACGACGGGTAACCAGAATCAGGAAGGCTCCCAAGAAAATGAGCGCAATACCGATTTCGATGAGAAACCCATTTTCGCCCTTCATAGTGCCCGGCATTATCATTAAATAAAAGTCGGACCAGTGGCCAATGAGAATAGCTATACAAACAATCTTCAACATAATCATTTGCCGCTTAGCATCCCGGGTCATGAGAGCTAGGAAAGGGAAGGCAAAATTGATGACTAGGTTGAAATAGAAAATCCAAGTATAACGGCCTTCAAACCCACCCAAACGCTGATTGAAGTACACCGACTCTTCGGGCAGGTTGGCGTACCAAATGAGCATGAACTGCGCAAACCACACATAGGTCCAGAAGATGCTGAAGCCGAAGATCAGCTTTCCCAAATCGTGGAAGTGGTTGGAATTCATGAAGCGCAGGTAGCCAGCTTGTTTCAGGAAGATGGCGATCAGCGCCGTGGCAGCGATACCCGATACCCACCAAGAGGCGAATACGTACCAACCGAACATCGTGCTGAACCAGTGTACGTCGACCGACATAACCCAGTCCCAGGCCGACATAGAAGAAGTAACAGCGAACAGCACCAGGAAAAGCGCCGCAGTGGTTACGCTCGTGTGGAAGTAGCTAGTGCCACCGTTCAGATCCTCCGCTAGTGACAATTGGCGCAAACGCCAGGAGAAGACGGCCCAAATGACGAGGTATGAAATCATTCGGACGAGGTAGAAGCCAAATGTCAGGAAGCCCGATTTACCAGCTACGATGCGGTCATAATTGGCCGACCCTTTGGTCATGATTCCGTCGTGCGTCCAGTGGAAAATATCGTGACGGCCAATAACAAATAGAATAACCAGCAGTACGCCACCGGGAATCAACCAAGCACTGAGAGCCTCATTGATACGCTTCACTACAACTGACCAGCCGGCGTACGCTACGTACTGAATGGCCATGAACACCGTTCCTACAACCGAAACGCCGATGAAAAATACGTTGCTATGCCAAAGGCTAACGATGATGCGGCGCAACAGGACCGAATGGCCTTCCTCGTGTGAAGAAGCATTATGAGCCGGATTCAAATGGCCAGCTACTTCGCCGGCGGCTTCGTGGTGCTCGCCCCAGTGCATCAAGGAAGCGATAACGCCAAGGATCAGAATGAGGACGCCAGCCCCGATAAGGGTCATAAACGTCCGTTGGGCCTTCGGGCTAGGAGCTAGCTGCTCAACGGCGGCGGGTTCGTGATGATGAGTCAGAGTTGCCATAGTTCAGTTAGTTCATCTTGCCGTTGCGGGCTTTATCACCCTGGCCGGGCGTTTCAGATTGAGTATCGGCGTTAGCCTTACCCTCAGCCTTTTGGTTGCTGGGGTCAGTCATTGCGGAAGCATCGCCGCTCGAAGCGCTAGTAGCTCCAGCAGGAGCATCCGCTTTGACAAATTTAGGTAGGTCAGCCGGGTCGTTGTTTTGCTGCAATACGCGCACGTACATGGCAATTTTCCAGCGCTCCTCGGGGTTAACCTGCGAGCCGTGCGGCATCATACGGTTGCGACCCCATTCGATGACGTGGTAGATGTGCCCATCGTTCATCGTTTTATAAGCACCTGTCGAGTAGTTAGGAACGCCTTTGAATTTAGCACCTACCGGGCCTTGGCCATCGCCTTTTTCACCGTGGCAGTGCTGGCAGTAGCGCGTGAAAAGGACTTGTCCTTCTTGCAGGTTTGCTTTGGTGTAGGCGTAAGGATTGCGGAGCGTACGCTCGGCGATACGCACGCTGTCTTTCGGGATGTGGTCGTAGTAAGCCAGCTTACCACGGGGCACCGTACCGATAGCGGGCGTGCGCTGGTTGATCCCGAAAGAGTTAATGCTATTGAAGGAAATCTGACGTAGCGGCTCGTAAGGAATCGACTCATACATCTCCGGCGCATATTCCACGCCGGGGCTGTTGGGGTCGGGAGAGCAGGATACTACGCCAAGGCTCAGAGCTAGAGAGGCCGCGGACAGCCCGTATTTGAGGGAAGGCGACATCATTAGAATTTGGTCATTTCCTTTTGGTTGACTTCGCTGGCACCGTTTTCGCGGAGCAATTGCGTCAACTTGGGCAATTGGGAGCTGTGTTCGTCCAGTTCGATGGCCATGACAAACTTGTCATCGGTCGAACGCACATCGAGTACCGGCGTCTTGATGCGGGGATACAGCTTAGAGATAGTATAGAAGGTAATTACCATGCCGTGGCAGGTAAAGAATACCGTCAACTCGAAAGATACCGGAATGAAGGCTGGCAGCGCAATGTGGGGCTTACCACCGATAATCATCGGCCAGTCGAAACCCAACGTGTATATCTGCAGCCAGAGAGCAAAAGCCAGCCCGCACATGCCGTAGAAGAAAGCGGCAATGGGCAGGCGCGAGCGCTCAATACCTAGCGCATCATCGATACCGTGAACCGGGTAAGGCGAGAATACGTCGTAAATCTTTACTCCGGCACCACGGATGTTATCGATAGCGTGCAACAGAACGTCTTCGTCGTCGAAGATACCAAGGGCGAAACGCTTGGTTGCGCTGTGAGTGGCCGAGTCGGTAGCAGGGGCAACCGGCGTAGCGAGGGCGGCGGGGCTAGTCATTTTGCTTATCGTAGTTTACGGGTGCCGAAGCCGGAATACCGGGCGTAGAGTAAGTAGCGGGGGCAGCGTGGTTGCCAGCAGGCGTACGGCTACCGTTGTTGCTACCACCGTAAGTCGGGCCATCGTTCACAGTGTATTTGAGGATGGTCTTCACTTCGGCCATGTTAATTACCGGGAAGAATTTGGCAAATAGCAGGAACAGCGTGAAGAACAGGCCAATAGTACCTACGTACACGCCAACGTCGATGATAGTCGGCGAGAACATTGCCCACGAAGAAGGCAGGTAATCGCGGTGCAGCGACGACACGATAATTACGAAGCGCTCAAACCACATCCCGATGTTCACGATGATGGACAGAATGAACGTCATCAGGATGCTGTAGCGAATGCGGCGGAACCACACCATTTGGGGCGAAATCACATTGCAAGTCATCATGCTGGCGTAAGCCCACCAGTACGGACCAGTAGCGCGGTTGATGAAGCAGTATTGCTCGTACTCAACTTGCGAATACCAAGCAATGAAGAATTCCGTGATGTACGCTACACCCACAATAGAGCCGGTTACCATCATGATTTTGTTCATGAGGGCGATGTGCTCCAAGGTGATGTAATCTTCCAAACGGAATACTACGCGGGTGATGAGCATAAGCGTCAGTACCATGGCGAAACCCGAGAAGATAGCACCCGCTACGAAGTAAGGGGGGAAGATGGTCGTGTGCCACCCCGGTACTACGGAGGTAGCAAAGTCCATCGATACAATGGTGTGTACTGAAAGTACCAGCGGAGTAGATACGCCGGCCAGAATCAGCGACACCGTTTCGTAGCGCGACCAGTGCTTAGCCGAGCCAGTCCAACCCATGCTCAGCAGCGAATAGCTTACTTTGGCAATTTTACCCTTGGCACGGTCGCGGATGGTAGCGAAGTCGGGCACCAGACCAGTGTACCAGAATACCAGCGATACCGTGAAGTAGGTCGAGATGGCAAACACGTCCCACAGCAAGGGAGAGTTAAAGTTTGCCCATAGCGAACCCAGGGTGTTTTGCAGCGGGAATACGTAGAAAGCCAACCACGGACGGCCCATGTGCAGCACTGGGAACATCGCGGCGCAGATTACGGCGAAAATCGTCATGGCTTCTGCGGCCCGGTTGATAGAGGACCGCCACTTCTGACGGAACAGCAGCAGTACGGCCGAGATAAGCGTACCGGCGTGGCCGATACCTACCCACCACACGAAGTTGGTGATGTCCCACGCCCAGCCGATGGTTTTGTTCAAGCCCCACTCACCGATACCGTACCACAGCGTCCGGTATACCGAGTAGAAGAATATCGCCAGGCCAATGAGTGCTACGCCAAGCGCACCCATCCAGCGGATGTTTGGCGCAGCTTCTACTTGGTAGCAGATATCCTGCGTGACGTCGTGGTACGTCTTACCACTCGTTACGAGCGGTTCACGTACTGGTGATACGTACTGCATAGTGATGAATATTAATTACTTAACTCTTATTTGACGGACGGTTGGCAGCTTAAGCGTTTTCTTTTTCTTCCTCGGGGAAGAATTCGGCCGCGCCATTGCGGATTTTGGTCAGGTACGTAACGTTCGGCTGCACGTTGATGGAATCCAGCACGTGGAAAGCACGCTCACCGTCTTCGCGGCGCAGCAGTTGGCTAATGCGGCTAGCCGGGTCGCGCATGTCACCGAAGAGGATAGCTTCGGTGGGGCACGATTGGGCGCAGGCCGTTACGATTTCCCCATCTTTCGGACGGCGCTTCTGCTTCTTAGCCTCAAGCTTGCCGAGCTGAATGCGCTGCACGCAGAAAGAGCATTTCTCCATCACCCCGCGAGCGCGAACCGTAACGTCCGGGTTCAGCACCATGCGACCGAGGTCGGTGAACATGTGACCGTTCACGTCTTCGAATTTCTCGTTGGAGTAGAACGAGAACCAGTTGAAGCGACGAACTTTATACGGGCAGTTGTTGGCGCAATAACGAGTACCTACGCAACGGTTGTAGGTCATCTGGTTCAGACCTTCTGAGCTGTGGGTAGTGGCGAGTACCGGACACACCGTTTCGCAAGGTGCGTGGTTGCAGTGCTGGCACATCATGGGTTGGAAGATAACCTGCGGGTTGTCCGAGGGATCCTCCATTTTGGCGTAGGTCGCCAGCTTGCCTTCCTTCTCGAATTCGTTTTCGTGATGGTCGGAGCTGTAGTAGCGGTCGATACGCATCCAGTGCATTTCGCGGCGGTTGATAACCTGCTGCTTGCCCACTACGGCAATGTTGTTTTCGGTCTGGCACCCAATCACGCACGAGCCGCAGCCGATGCACGAGTTGAGGTCGATGGCCATACCCCAGTGGTGGTCATTGTACTGGTAATCCTGCCACAGCGAAACCTTATTGGGTTTCTCCAAGCCATCGGGCGTAGCGATACGCTCGTACTCAGTTACTTCCTTGGGATTTTCGCGGTATTTAGCCAGCGTATTCTCTTGCACTACCTCATGGCGGTCCATGATAGTGTGGTGCGTTTGCGTCTGAGCGATGGGATTAGTAGCACCCGTTTTGCTCAGCGTTACGGTAGTCGCGTACACTACGCCGCTGGTCGGCGTAACCTGGGCCAGCGGGAAGGCGTTCGCGCCAACTGCCTCGCCTACTTTGCCAACCTTCGTACGGCCATAACCGACGGCGATACTTACCGTATCGTTGGCCTGACCGGGTTGCACTAGTACGGGCAATTCAATGCTCTTACCGTTAGCAGCCGTTACTTTCAGAACATCGCCCTGTTCCCATTTCTGGGCTTCGGCCATCTTGCGCGGCACAGCTACGTAATTGCCCCAGGTAGCTTTGGAGATGGGATCGGGTAGTTCGTGCAGGAAGGGGTTGTTAGCCTCTACCCCACCCTCACCGATACCTACTTTTTCGTAGAGTACCGCTTCGATGCCAGGCTTAGCGGCGCTACCAAGATTGCCGGTAGCGACGGCGAGGCTGAGCGCCGGAGTGGAGAATGCAGCGGTGGTCAGAGCGGAGCCGTTGGCTACGCCATCGTGCACAGCTTTGTCCCAGGCAGCCTGGAAGCCATTAGTGCCGAGTACATTGCGCCAGCCATCCTTCAGGAAGTTGTAGTAGGTCTCATTCGAGCCAGCCCAGCGGAGGAAAGTCTCCTGAGCCTGGCGAGTTTTGAAGAGCGGCGTGATAGCCGGCTGAGCCAAGCTGAGCGAGCCACGCTTAGGCTCGTAGTCGTTCCATGATTCCAGCCAGTGGTGGTCGGGAGCCTGGTACTGGCAGAGCGAGCCAGTTTCGTCGAGGCGGTCGTTGAGCGAAACGGTCAACGCGGCTTTGTTACCCTTCAGTGCCTCTTCAATTTCAGCACCGCGGGGGTGGTTGAAGACAGGGTTGGCGTGGTAGAAAATTACTGCGCCAACTGCGCCGTTTTTCAAGTCATTGATGAACTGACCCATGCGCGTGTCGTCGCCCTGACGCACGTACGAGGGAGCCGTCAGATTCAGCGTCGTGCCAACGTTGCCGAGCGATTGGTTGATGGCAGCCACTACCGTTTGCACGGCGGGGTCATTCGAGCCCGATACTACCAGCGAAGCACCGCGATTAGCTTGAAGCTCTTTCGCCGCCTGCGCTACTTGCTTCTGGGCGGCAGCCGACAGGCCAGCCGCCGAGCCACCACCGGCTACGGCATTGTAGAGGGCTAGGGCAACGGCACCCATTTCCGAGGGCTTCACGGCTACGCGCACGTCGGCGTTGGAACCGGTAAGCGAGAGGGCCGTTTCGAACTGGAAGTGGCGCGACATCGTGCGCTTGTCTGAGCTCACCTTACGGTTGGTGATGTACTGACGCGAGTACTCCACCGGCGAAATCCAAGTGCCAAGGAAGTCGGCACCCAGGCTCACGATAACGTTGGCGCGGCTGAAGTCGTAAGCTGGCAGCACGCCACCGTTGGCTTGGAGCAGGCCCGAGGCTGAGTTCACGTCGTACATCACGTGCTCGAAGCTACGGGTGCGGCCAGCCAGAGCAGCAATGGCACGCTTAGTGCTGGGGCTGATGATGGTAGGCGACACAAGCACTACTTTGCCCGTCGCGCTGCCTAAGCCAGCCCGCACGGCACGATCGAGTTCGTCAAAGTCAACCTGCTTGCCCTTGGCCATGAAATGCTGCAAACGAGCACCATCGTAGAGGTTGAGGACCGCCGCTTGCGCACGGGCCGACAGACCGCCGCGCGTTACGGGCGATTCGGGATTGCCTTCCAGTTTAATTGGACGGCCGTCGCGGTTCTTTACCAGAACAGCGTTGTAGTCCGAACCCGTGAAATAGGTAGATGCGTAAAAGTTAGAAACAGTAGGATCTACCTCCTCCGGCTTGTTGAGGTAAGGGATGGCCTTGTGCACCGGCGTTTCGCAGGCGGCCAGCGTGGCGGCAGCCACGCCAAAACCCATGAGCTTCAGAAAGTCGCGGCGCGGTGCTACCGACGAGTCGTCGGGATTACCCGCACGGCCTTCTTTCACCGGCAGAAAGTCGGGAAACTCGGCGAAGGCGTTCTTAGCGAACTCCGGTGAGTTATCCAGCTCTTCAATTCCCTTCCAGTATTTCATCTTATCAGTAATGAGACATTTGCAGTGAATTGAGAATTGAGGTGGCCGCTTGTAGCTGGCAACGCTCAATTCTCAACTCATGTCTTTTATAAAGGCTTGGCTAGAAAAATTAGTAGTGGCACTTCGAGCACTCGGTACCGCCGTTCGACGACACGGTGAAGGGCACGGCGTTGTTCGACTTGTCGTGCAGTTTCACGAGGTTGTCGTAGTAGGCGTTGCCTTTCGTGTTGAGGGGCGTCTCGCGGTGGCAGTTGATGCACCAGCCCATGGTGAGGGCCGAATACTGATACACCACTTCCATGTTCTGGATGGGGCCGTGGCAGGTCTGGCACTGAATGCCACCCACCTGTGTGTGCTGCGAGTGGTTGAAGTAGGCGAGGTCGGGCAGGTTGTGTACCCGTACCCACTGAATGGGCTGCTTGCGCTCGATGGCCCGGTAGATTTTCTTGATTTCCGGCGACTCCGTCTTGATCTGCGAGTGGCAGTTCATACAGATGTTAGCCGAAGGAATGTTGGCCGACTTGGCTTTGTACACCGAGGTGTGGCAGTAGGCGCAGTTGATTTGGTTTTCGCCAGCGTGGATTTTGTGCGAGAAGGCAATTGGCTGGGTCGGCTGATAGCCTTGGGTCAGGCCCACGGCCATTACGCTCTGTACGCCTTCGTAGAGAAGCACGAGGGCAAACACAGTACCAACGATGCCGCGCAGGGCGGTCGAGCGGTAGAGCTTAGTCCAGTCGAAGCGCTGCTCCAGCAACTCAACGTCGCGGCCGTCAAGATCTTTGCGGCCTTGCAGCACGTCCTTCATCAGGTTGGCGATGATGGCCAGCGTTACCACCAGCACAATCAGCACTACTACTAGGACGATGAGTAAGATGTCAGTGTACCCACCGGCAGCGGCGGCTCCAGCACCGGCGTCTTTACCGTCAGCACCTCCAGCATTGGCAGCAGTAACGCCACCACCTGCGGGAGCCGGTCCACCCTCTTGTGAGGTAACCCAAGCCATGATGCTCGTGATTTCCTTGTCCGACAGTTGCGGGAAGGCGGGCATCTGCTGCTTGCCGTTGTCGTTGAACAGCTTTACCGCGTACTCGTCGCCGCTGGCAATAACCTTGGAAGAGTTCTTTACCCACGGAATCAGCCAAGAGATGGAGCGACGCTTGGTGATGCCAGCCAGGGCCGGGCCAACCACTTTGTCGTTGACAGCGTGGCACTGGGCGCAGTTGTTTTTGAACAATGCGTCGCCAGCGGCGATGGCAGCGGCGTCACCGCCACCGGCACCCTGGGCGCCAGCGGGGGCAGCCGCAGCGGCTGGCGTGGCCCCAGCCGCGGTGCCGGGGGTAACGCCGTTTTTGCTCACGGTAGCGGCATCCTGGGCAAATGCCGGGGCCGCAACGGCTAGAAATAATGCGAGCACCCACGAACTGGTGCGTGATAGAAAGCTATTCATCATCCAAACGAACCGGTAAATACGGATTGCGGGCGTACCCTTTCCGGGGTGCAAATGTAGGCTAGGAATCGCGGGTGGCAAAGGTGGGAAGGCCATTTTCGGGAGCCCTGAGCTTATTTGGAATTATCCTAAATACCGTTTTAAGCCTTTGCCAGTGGCATACTTAGTCAGTAAGATATTGGCTACTTGCGTAGCCCGCGGTACACGGTTTGGTTTTCTGCACCGTTGGGCCAGCCGGTACCCGAGAGCCGGCATGTTAGCGGGGTAGCGCGACTGGTGGAACGCATGATGAGGTAAATCGCGGGAGGGCTTGGCAATGCGCCATAAAATCAGTACCTTTGCACCCCAATTAATTTTTCACTCAATTTAATCAACCCCGTCAATGGACGTAAGAAATTACGAGACGGTCTTCATCCTCACCCCCGTACTGAACGAGGGCCAGGTGCAAGAGACGGTCGAGAAGTTCTCGCAGGTGCTTAAGGAAAATGGCGCCGACCTCATTTCTACTGAAGCCTGGGGCTTGCGCAAGCTGGCTTACCCGATTCAAAAGAAATCTACCGGTTACTACTTCACGCTGACTTACAATCACAGCGGCGAAGGCAACATTGTAGACGTACTCGAACTGGCTTTCCGCCGCGACGAGCGCGTAATCCGCTTCTTGACCACGGTGCTCGACAAGCACGCCGTGACTTACAACGAGCGCCGCCGCAACGGTGAAATGAACCAGCCCAAGCCCCAGCCGGCCGAAGCCGCTCAGTAACCTTTTAGCACGCAACTACGATGGCTACGCAAACCACCCGCAACAACAACCGCGACAACGGCAACAAGCCGGTTGACACGCGCAACAAGTACTGCCGCTTCAAGAAGAACGGCATCAAGTACGTGGATTACAAAGACCCGAACTTCCTGCTGAAGTTCGTGAACGAGCAGGGCCGCTTGCTGCCCCGCCGCATCACCGGCACCAGCCTGAAGTTTCAGCGCAAAGTGGCCCAGGCCGTGGCGAAAGCCCGTCACCTGGCCCTGATGCCCTACGTAACTGACGCCCTTAAATAAACTATGAATGTTGAATTATGAATTATGAATTTCCCTGAATTGCGTCAAATCGCTAATTCATAATTCATAATTTATAACTCATAATTTTCAACTGATATGGAAATCATTCTGAAAGACGACGTTAAGGGTCTGGGCTACAAGAACGACCTCGTAACGGTAAAATCGGGCTACGGCCGCAACTATCTCCTGCCGCAGGGCCTGGCTATCCTGGCTGACAAATCGGCCAAGAAAATCGTAGCCGAGAACGTGCGTCAGGCCGCCCACAAAGCTGAGAAGGTGAAAGCTGATGCCCAGGCAGTAGCTGACCAAGTTGGCGACCAAGTATTCGAACTGCCCGCTAAAGTGGGTGAAACCGGCAAAATCTTCGGCCGCGTAACCACGCTGCAACTGGCTGAGGCGCTGAAAAACAAGGGTATCGACGTAGACCGCAAGCGTCTGAGCTTCGACCAGGAGCCCGGCACTGCTGGCGACTACACCGCCACCCTGAACCTGCACAAGGAAGTAAAGCACACGGTACATTTCCGCGTGGTTGCTGCCTAAGCACTTGCTATCAGCAGATTATGAAGACGCTCTGCCGCGAGGTGGGGCGTCTTTTTTTTGGGCATACCTTTGCGATTCATGTTTCGGACTGAATTAACTATTGCGCCGCAGGAGCGGCAACTGGCGCGCACGGCGCGGGTGCTCACGGTAGGCTCGTGCTTTGCCGATAGCATTGGCTCGCGGCTGCGGCTGAATAAGGTCAATGCCTTGGTCAATCCCTTCGGGACGGTGTTTCAGCCACTGGCGCTGGCGCAGCTACTGCGAGCGGCAGCTGGCGAGGAGCAGGACTGGCAGCAGCACGTGGTAGAAGCACGAGGCCGCTGGCAGAGCTACGACTTTCACAGCACCATTGGGGCCGAGTCGCCGGTAGAGCTGCTGCAAACCATTCAGGAAACGGTGCAGCGCGTGGGCGACTTTTTACGCACGGCCGATGCCGTGGTACTGACGCTGGGGACCGCCTGGGCCTACCGCCTGCGCGAAACCGGCGAACTGGTAAGCAATCTGCACAAGCTACCGACAGGCCTGTTTGACAAAGAATTACTAACGGCTGACGAAATCGTAAACGGGCTGGCTGAAGTACACGCGCTGCTGCGGCGAGTGAACCCTAACATCCGAATTATCCTGACGGTGAGCCCAGTGCGCCATATAAAGGATACGCTGCCGCTGAACGCGGTAAGCAAGTCGGTGCTGCGGGTGGCTTGTCATTACCTGAGTGAGCTGCTGCCGGGCGTGAGCTACTTCCCGGCCTACGAATTGCTGACCGATGAGCTGCGCGACTACCGCTTCTACGCGGCGGATATGCTGCATCCTTCCGAAGTAGCCGAAGACTACATCTGGGAGAAATTTGCGCGGGCGTATTTCGATGCCGATTTCGGGCGCTTCCGCAAGGAGTGGGCGGCCGTGCGGCAGGCGCTGGGCCACCGGCCGCTGCATTTGGGCGCGCCCGAGCACCGGTCGTTTCTCGACCAAACAGCGGCGCGCCTGGATCGCTTGAGCAGCCAAGGAATAGACGTGCGCCAGGAACTGCGCGACGTGCAACGCCAGCTTGTGGCGCTACCACCGCCTAAGCCCATGCGCGTGGAAGAACCCGAGCCCGATGACAACGAAGAGCGGATTGATATTGGCTACGACACGCCCGACACTGAATCGACGGCAGCTTCCACCAACGAGCCGATTAGTCAGCGGGCGGAGTCACGCCCGGACAGTCGCCGTGACGGCCGCCGCTCCGGTCGCGACAACCGCACGGGCTACGACCGTCGGGCTGGCCAATTTGCGCAGCCGACATCAGAACCGTTAGAGCCAGTTAGTAAGGAAGATGCGGCGCTGCCAGAGCCGGTAGCGGAAGAAACAGTAGCGGCAGCTGCCGACCTGTTGTTGAGCAACCCGGAAACCAACCTGCTCGCGCCTGAAGAAAGCACGGCCTACCCAGCGAAGAAAAAGAAGCGGCGCTCACGGGGTGGCGCTAAACGAACTGCCCGCAAGCACGCCGCTCGCCTAGCGGCTGAACAAGCAGAAGCGGCGCAAGTGGCCGAGAATACCAGCGTAGACATGGCCGATAACAGTTTGGCTACCGAGGAACTAGCGGCCGAAATCGCGCACGAAGTGGCGGGCGTATTATTAAACGACGAACTCGTCGAAAGCTCGCCGACTGATGAGGCACCGCTTATCAGTCCGGCCCCCGTGCAGGTCAGCTTTGAAGAGAATAAGGTTACCGTTATTGCGGAGACTACTGAGCTAGCCGGCGCGCCTATCGCGCCAGTAGTGCGCAAGCGTGGCACGGGACCAACGCCCAAGAAGTCGAAAGTCATTACCAAGTCGGGTATCGTACCACGCGGGCCTAAGCGCAACGCCTTGTACCGCAGCCCGTCATCTGCCGAACAGCCTGCCAACGATTCGGAGCCGGTGGCTGAAACGCCAGCGCAGGCCCCCATTATCTCCCCACCCCTTCTCCCGGTGGCGCTACTGGAACGCCCCGCCGTACTCGATACTATGGTACCCAGCCCGGGACTGGCAGAGGAATCCGCGCCCAATGCGCCGGGTGCCGAGGCGACTACTCCTGCTACTCCAGTGGCCCCAGTCCTGGCAAAGCCCCGCCGGGGCCGCCCGAAAGCGGCGGCAGTGGCAACGAGTGACGCCTCCCCAGCCGCCGCTGCCCCTGACGCCACCCCTGCAACAGCGACGGAAACTGCTGAGCCAACAAAGCCAGCGACCAGCAGGGCTAAGGCTACTAAAACTGCGACTGCTAAGAAACCGGCCGCGACTAAGAAAGCAGCCTCTAAAAAGACCGAGGCTAAAAATCCGGCCGCTAGAAGGGCTTCGACCAAGCGGACTACACCACCGGCCGACGAAGCGTCGGCCACGTAAACTATCAAAACCCAGCCCAGCCGGCTGGGTTTTGTGTTGCACGCTTTTCCGTCCTAAACTATGGCTACTTCCTCCCCTACCCGGCCTACCAACCGCTTAGCTCACGAAACTAGTCCCTACCTGCTGCAACACGCGCACAATCCGGTAGACTGGTATCCGTGGGGTACCGAGGCTTTGGCCCGCGCCCAGGCGGAGCAGAAGCCCATTCTCGTCAGCATCGGCTACGCGGCTTGCCACTGGTGCCACGTCATGGAACGCGAGTCGTTTGAGAATGAGCAGGTAGCCCGGGTGATGAACGAGTATTTCATCTGCATCAAGGTGGACCGGGAGGAGCGGCCCGACGTGGACCAGATCTACATGGCGGCGGTGCAGACGATGGGGATTCAGGGTGGCTGGCCCCTCAACGTACTGCTGACGCCCGAGGCCAAGCCGTTTTACGGCGGCACTTACTTTCCGCCGGGCAATTGGGTGAAGCTGCTCGAAAACGTAGCCCAAGCCTATGCCGGCGAGCATCGTACCGAACTCGACGGCTCGGCCGAGCGCTTCGCGCAAGTATTGCAGGCCAGCGCGTTAGAGAAATACGGAGCAGCGGGCAACGCGCCAGGGGCTGGCGTGAGCGACGAGGAGTTCCGGCTGCTGGCTTATAATCTCGCCCAGCGCTTCGACCGGGCGCACGGTGGCACCGACCGGGCACCCAAGTTTCCCATGCCCAGCATCTGGCGGTTTTTGCTGCGGGCGCACCATATTTCGGGCAGCCAAGCCATTCTCAATCAACTCAACCTGACGCTGCGGGAGCTGGCCTGGGGTGGCATTTACGACCAAGTAGGGGGCGGCTGGGCCCGTTACTCGGTAGATGCCGAGTGGCTGGTGCCACATTTCGAGAAAATGCTCTACGATAACGGACAGCTGCTTAGCCTTTACAGCGAAGCCTTTCAAGTGACACGGGAGCCGCTGTACCGTGACGTAATTTATCAAACGGTGAACTGGGTGCGGCGTGAGCTGACCAACCCCGAGGGCGGCTTTTATTCATCGCTTGATGCGGATACAGAGGGCGAGGAAGGCAAGTTTTACGTTTGGACCCGCGAGGAGCTAAGAGCCATCCTGGGTGAGGAGGAGCCGCTAGCCGCGGCCTACTACCAGTGTACGGCACTTGGCAACTGGGAGCACGGCCGCAACATCCTGCACCGGCGGCAGTCGGACGCCGACTTTGCCGAGGAGCACAAGCTGGAGCCGCACGTGCTGGCTAAGCTCATTCACGGCTGGCAAAAGCAATTGCTCGCGGCCCGCACTCAGCGCGTGCGCCCCAGCCTCGATGATAAGGTGTTGACCGGCTGGAACGCCCTCATGCTGAGTGGCCTGGCAGCCGCCTACCGGGCATTTGGCGAAACCGAATTTTTGGACTTAGCCCTGCGCAACGCGGAGTTTTTGCAAGCCAACCTGCGCCAGGGGCCGCGCCTCTACCGCACCTGGAAAAACGGCCGCGCCACTATCAACGGCTTTCTTGAAGATTATGCCCTCGTCATCGAAGCTTACGTAAGCCTGTACGAGGCTACGTTTACCGAGCGCTGGCTGCGCGAGGCGGCGACGCTGACGGCCTACGTGCTCGAACATTTTTTCGACCCGGCCGAGCAGCAGTTTTTCTATACTGATGCCAGCGCCGAGCCGCTCATCGCCCGCCAGAAAGAACTGTTCGACAACGTTATTCCGGCCTCCAATTCGGTAATGGCGCACAATCTGCTGCGGCTGGGTCGCCACCTCGAAAAGCCCGACTACCAAGCCCTGGCCGCCACCATGCTCGGTCAGGTGCAGAGCTTGGTTGCCCAAGAGCCGCAGCACCTTACCAATTGGGCCAGCCTCTACGTGGCGCTGCTCCGGCCGGGAGCGGAGGTCGTCATCACTGGGCCCCGGGCCGAGGCGCTGCGCCAGCAGCTCAGCCAGCACTTTTTGCCCAATGACGTGCTGGCCGGCACGGCAGGAACCAGCGAGCTACCGTTGCTGCAAGGTCGCACCGGGAGCGAGCCTACAACCATCTACGTGTGCCGTAACCAAGCTTGCCAGCTGCCAGTGCGTACGGTGACCGAGGCGCTGAAGCAGCTGGCCCTGCTTGAAAAATAGCCTGCCTAATTGGCAATTAGCTCTTGTAATACGCTTGGTCCCGTCCCGGTGGCTGGAAGGTGGCAACCGGGACGGGATTCGCCAGCTATTCCACGGCTAGGCGAACGGCGGCCCGGCCAGCCCGCACCAGGTAGAGGCCAGGGGCTAGCCCACCCAGCGTAGCCGTACCGGCCGCGTCGGCGGTAGCCATCGCCACGGGGCGCCCCAGCGCGTCGAGTACCTGCACTGTTTGGCCCGGGGCTACACCGCCCAGGCAAGTTGTACCATGTGTCGGATTAGGATATAAGGTCAGGCCCGCGCTACTGCCCAGCAGCACCGTACGCACTGGCGAGTACGTAGCCATGCCGTCTCGGTCTACCTGGCGTAGGCGGTAGTACAGGTGGCCCATAGGCGCGGCTTCATCCTGATAAGCGTAGGCGCGGTGAGTAGTGCTACTGCCAGCGGCGGCCAGCTCGCCTATTTTCAAGTAATTAGCTCCGTCGAGGCTACGCTCAACCTCAAAGCGTAGGCTGTTGATTTCGCTGGCAGTGTCCCAGACCAGGCGCACAGTAGCGGGGCTGCCAGCCGTAGCGGTGAACTGCACCAGCTGCACGGGCAGCGGGGTGAGGGTATTATCGACGGCACCAACTATTATTGCCAGCTTGCTAGTGAGCGGGTTGGCAATGGTAGTGCTCCCAAAGCTGGCCCCGGGCGTGATGTAACCCACGGGCATCACACTGCGGCTGCTCACGGCGACGCCGGTGCCACCGTCGCTGCCCGCACCACCGCCAGCCTGGGCCCAATTGAGAGCACCCGTACTACCGCTATCGGTGTATTTGGCCAGCAGTAGATCTTGACTGGCTGTGCCACTGGCCCCGCTTACTGCTACCGTGCCGGCCGTGGTACCATCCCCGCCGAAGGTAACGGCGTTGCTATTGGCGGCGTCGTTGGTGAGCGAGCCCGTCACGTAGAGGCTGGTGCCGCTCACGGTGATGGCGTTGCCCTGGTCGGCACCGGTCCCGCCGCCTACCTGGCTCCAGGCGTAGGTAGCCGAGGAGCCGTTGTCCGTCCATTTGGCCAGCAGCAGGTCTTGGCTAGCGGTACCGCTGGCCCCTTTTACGGCGATAGTGCCGGCCGTAGTGCCGTCGCCGCCGAACAGGGCGACGTTGCTATTGGCGGTATTATTCGTGAGGGAGCCCGCTACGTAGAGGCTATTGCCGCTCACGGTCACGTCATTGCCTTGGTCGGCATCGGTGCCGCCGGCTATTTGCGTCCAGCCCAGCGCGGCTGAGCTACCGTTATCGGTGTACTTGGCGAGCAGCAGGTCGAGGTTATCGGCGCTGCTGGCCCCTTTCACGGTTGCCGTGCCCGGCGTAGTACCGCCCCCGCCAAATACCACCTGCTCGGCGTTACTGGCGTTGTTTTGCACGGCCCCCGTCACGTAAACGCTCGCGCCATTTGCGGCCACGCCGTAGGCCTGGTCGGCTCCTTTGCCGCCGCCTACCTGCGTCCAGCCCAGAGCCGCCGTGCTGCCGTTGTCGGTGTACTTTAAAAGTATGGCATCCAGGCTGCTGCTGCTGCTGGCCCCGTTAACCCGCACCGTTCCCGGCGCGGTACCGCTACCACCAAACAGGACACCATTGCTATTGCCGGCCGAATTGGTAAAAGTACCTGCGACGTAAACGCCCGTAGCGCTCGCGGCTACACCGTAGCCCTGGTCGGCCCCGGTACCGCCGCCAATCTGCGTCCAGGTCAGCGTGGCTGAGTTGCCGTTATCAACGTATTTGGCCAGCAATACATCCTGACTGCTGGTGCTGGTCGCGCCCGGCTGCGAGGTGGTCGCGTTCGTGAGGTCCGTGCCGCCCAGTAACACTCCATTGGCATTGCTGGTAGAGTTGATGAGCGTCCCCGTCACGTACACGTTGTTGCCGCTCACGGCAATTCCTACGCCCCGGTCATTGCTGGTACCACCCCCACTCTGGGCCCAGGCCCAGGTGCGGCTGGCGGGTACGTACTTCGCTACGAACAGGTCTTCGTCGTTTACACTGCTCAGCAGCGTGTTGCCGAAGTACACCTGCCCCGTGAAGTAGCCCGTCACAAACAAATTACCCTGGGCATCGGTCGCCACGGCCTGCGTCTGGCTGGCGCCCCCGGTAAAGCTGCTGGCCACCCGCCGCCAGGTGCCGGTTCTGCCGTCAACCTGGGCCAGCACCGGCCGGTAGCCTACTATGCCCAGCAAGGGCGAGCCCGGGGCCGTACCGAAATAGGCGGTGGCCCCGCTGTGGGTAATATCACTTGTGATGGCGCACACGTACACGTCACTACCGTTGCTAACTACATTATAACCAGCATCTGCTCCATTACCGCCGCCTACCTGTGTCCAGTCGAGGCTGGCCGTAGCGCCGTTATCAGTATAGCGAGCAACTACTATATCAACTAGCTGACCCACTGTACCAGCGCCATTGACCGGAACCGTGCCCGGCGTAGTACCGTCGCCCCCGAATACTACCCGCTGGCTATTGGTTGTAGTATTAGTGATATAACCTATGAAGTAAACGCTCGAGCCGTTTATTGCCACCCCCGTACCTCCGTCGCCACCAGTACCACCATTCACCTGCGTCCAAACCAGCGAAGCCGCACTACCATTATCAGTGTACTTAGCTAGCAGAATATCTGAACTAACGGTACTGCTAGCCCCATTGATTTGCACGGTACCCGGCGTACTGCCATCTCCTCCGTACAATACCTTATTAGCGTTTGCGGTATTATTATTGAAGACACCTGCTACGTACAAGGTATTGCCGCTCACGGCCACGGTGTTGCCATAATCGAGGCCATCGCCCCCGCCAACCTGTATCCATTGCAGCGCGGCACTACTGCCATTATCCTGGTATTTAACCAGTATCATGTCGCGGGTGGTCGTATTGCTGATCCCGTTGACCTGCACCGTCCCCGGCGTAGTACCGTCGCTCCCAAACACTACGCCCTGCGCGTTATCGCGGGAGTTATAAATGGCCCCCACCATGTATAAGCTGCTACCATTGACCACCAGACACTGGGCATCATCAACGGCGGCACCACCGCCAACCTGCGTCCAGCCCACGGTCGCATTGCTGCCGTTGTCGGTGTACTTGACCAGCACGATGTCGCTTAAATAATTACTAACGGCACAGGCCCCCCGCACTACGGTTGCGCCGGGCGTAGTCCCCGCACCGCCGAATACTACGTGCTTATCATCAGCCGTCGTATTAACGAAAGTGCCCGTAACGTACACGCTGCTACCGTTCACGGCTAAACCAGTGGCCTGATCCTGGCCATCGCCGCCCCCCACCTGGCTCCACTGAAAGGTCGCACTCGTACCGTTGTCAGTGTATTTAGCCAAGCACATATCACGGGTTGAGCTGCTGGCGGCCCCGTACTGCGTTACCGTATTCGTCGCTGGCCCGGTACCGCCGAATGCTACGCCATTCGCATTTGTAGCCGAGTTGGTAATGTTGCCCGCAACGTAAATCGCACTGCCGTTCACCGCTACGCGCTGAAAAGCATCCGCACTAGTACCTCCCCCGCTCTGCGCCCAGGCCCACGTGCCAGTAGCGGGCAGATACTTGGCAATAAAGGCGTCGGTGTTGCCCGCGCTGAGTAGCGTGGTGCTGCCGAGGGATATCTGCCCGTCAAAATTTCCCACTACAATCATATTCCCAGCCGCATCGGTGGCCGCATCCCGTATCCGGCAGTTGCCAGCCAATTGCGCGAAGCTACCGGGGACGGCCCCGGTCCAGCCGGGAGCTTGGGCGCGCACTGCCTGCGGCAGCCAAACCGGCAGCCAAAATACGCTGGCCAGCAAGCAGCGGAGTGAGCGCAGGAGCCCAGCCCGGTGACGGGAAGTAAGTAAACACAGCATAAACAGAAAAAAGAGTGGAAGGAAGCGGGCGACAACCCCCAGCCGCTGAGGCCGAGGTGGATAGCTGCCAAGCAGTAGGACAGCCGCTCTCAAATTACCTTGGAGGCGGCCGGCTATTAAGTAACCTTGGCAGTTAATCCCACAAAACTACCCCTCATTCAAGTGGATATCTTGCTGAAATGCTGAAACGCTGCTCCTCATAGCTCAACCGCTTAGCCACGCTTAGCCTGTGGAGTTTTTGAAAGTCAACCCGGCAGCCAGTGTCCGCCCACTCCCATCTAGCCCGGCGACCGGCGGCGGGTTGGCCTGATCTTCTCGCCAGCTTACTGGCGGCGCGGACGGGGTTGACACCGGATACAATCAGCCCGCCGCCGCAACCATCTACCCCCTGGCTGGGGTTATCTTTACTATTCGCCCGCCGCCAGAGAGTACCCGTGTCGCTTACGTTCGAATTTGCCCAGCCCGCCCCCACCCCAGCCGCCGCGCCCGACCGCGTGACGCTGTTCGTGGACGTGATTTTGCCCCTGCCGCTGCCCAAACTCTATACCTATCGGGTGCCCTACGAGCTGAACGACAACGTCGTAATCGGCGGCCGGGTCATCGTGCAGTTCGGGGCCAAGCGCACGCTGAGCTGCATCGTGGCCGCCGTGCACGAAACGCCGCCCAAGGAGTACCAGGCCAAGTACATCCTGGAGTTTATCGACGACGCGCCGGTGGTAACCCAGCCGCAGCTCAAGCTTTTTCGCTGGATAGCCGAGTACTACCTCTGCACGCTGGGCGAGGTCATCAACGCGGCGCTACCGGCCGCGCTCAAGCTGTCGTCGGAGTCACGCATTCAGCTGCACCCCGCTTACCTCACCGACGGCAGCCCCTACCCGCTCGACGACAAGGAGCAGCGCATCGTGGACAACCTGCGCACCGAGGACGGCAAGGCGCTGACCTTCACCGAGGTGGGCGACGTGCTGGGCGTCGCCTCGTTTCACAAAGTCATCAAGTCGCTGATGCAGAAGGATATTATCTTTCTGTTTGAGCAGATGTCCGACAAGTACTCGCCCAAGGTGCTCAAAAAGGTGCGGCTGGCCCACCACCTGCTGGCCACCAGCGCGGTCGAGCGGCTGTTTGAAACCCTGGCCAGCAAGCCCAAGCAAGTCGACGTGCTGCTGAAGTACTTGCAGCACGTACCGGTGCACCGCGACGAGCATCTCAACCACCTGGGCCTCGAAAAAGCCTACCTCACCAGCTCGCCCCACCTCTCGGCCTCAGCCGTGAATACGCTGATTAAGAACGGCGTGCTGGAGCAGTTCGACCAGATCGTATCGCGCTTTCCGCTCGAAGAAAATCCGCTGGCCCAGATGCCCTTTCAGCTCAACGAGGCCCAGACGGCGGCCCGCGACGAGGTAATGAGCCTTTTCGGCCAGAAAGACATTGTACTGCTGCACGGCGTGACGGGCTCGGGCAAGACGGAGATTTACATCGACCTCATCCGGCAAGCGCTCGACGGCGGCGGGCAGGTGCTGTACCTGCTGCCCGAAATCGCGCTCACCGCCCAGATTGTGACGCGGCTCATGCGGGTATTCGGCTCGCGGCTGGGGGTGTACCACTCCAAGTTTTCGGACAACGAGCGGGTGGAAGTATGGAACGGCGTACTCTCGGGGCGCTTCCAGGTAGTGGTGGGCGTACGCTCGGCGGTGTTCCTGCCCTTCGACAACCTGAGCCTCGTGATTGTGGACGAGGAGCACGAGGCCAGCTACAAGCAGTACGACCCCGCCCCCCGCTACAACGCCCGCGAAGTCGCTTTGATGATGAGTGGCTTCCAGGGCGCCAAGGTGCTGCTGGGCTCGGCCACCCCGGCCGTCGAAACCTACTACCAGGCCCGGCTGGGCCGCTACGGCCTCGTCACGCTGAGCAAGCGCTTCGGCGAAGCCGGCATGCCCGAAATTGAGCTCATCGACACCCGCAAGCTGCGCGCCGAGAAGAAGATGCACAACCACTTCTCGGCCGACCTGCTGAACACGATGGAAAGCAAAATCGCTCAGCAGGAGCAGGTTATCCTTTTCCAAAACCGGCGCGGCTACGCCCCCGTGACCGAGTGCAACGACTGCGGCTACATCCCCAAGTGCCAGAGCTGCGCCGTGAGTTTGAGCTACCACAAGCACGCCCACGAGCTGCGCTGCCACTACTGCGGCTACCACGAGGGCATGCCCACCCAGTGCCCGGCCTGCGGCTCGCGGGCGCTGCGCACCCAGGGCTTCGGCACCGAAAAGCTGGAAGACGACCTCAAAATCATGCTGCCCCAGGCCAACGTGCAGCGCATGGACCTGGACACGACCCGCGCCAAAAATGCTTATCAGCAGATTATCAGCGACTTCGAGCAGCAGAAAACCAACGTGCTGGTGGGTACTCAGATGGTGACTAAGGGCCTAGATTTCGAGAATGTGAGCCTGGTGGGTATCGTCAACGCCGACGCCATCATTCACTACCCCGATTACCGGGCGCACGAGCGGGCCTACCAGATGTTCGTGCAGGTGAGCGGCCGCGCCGGGCGCAAGGGAAAGAAAGGCAAGGTCTTGATTCAAACCGGCGACCCCACCCAGGTCATTTTCGACAAGGTCATTCGCAACGACTACCTGGAATTTTACGAGTACGAAATAACCCAGCGGCGCGAGCACGAGTACCCGCCCTTTACCCGCATGATCCGGCTAACGGTGAAGCACACGGAGCAGGACGTGGCCCAGCGGGCCGCCATCCTGCTCACCCAGGAGCTGGCCGACCGCCTGGGGCGCGGCCCGGTGCTGGGGCCGGAAGCGCCGTACATCTTCCGCATCCGCAATTTTTTCTTGCAGGAAATCGTCATCAAGCTCAGCCGCGAGCACACCGTGCTGAAGGCGGCCAAGCTGGCCATCTGCGCCGCGATGGACGTGGTGCGCGACCAGAAGGAATTTCGCCAGGCGCGCCTCGTGGCCGACGTAGACCCGATGTAAGGCGCTCGGCTACTTAGGCATCGACCCAACAAACAAGCCCCGGCTACCATAGGTCGCCGGGGCTTGTTTGTTGAGTCGATGCCCTTAGCTTACAGCTCGTCGAGCAGCCAGAGCACGATAAAGATGGCACCGATGAGGGCGATAATGGTCCCGATGAGTCCACTGAATATGCCAACAATCAGACCTACCAGCAGCAAGATGATACCCGTGCGCAGGTTGCCGTTGATGCGGGTGGTGTGCGCCGTGTTGTCGCCTTTGTTCAGCTTCGAGGTAGCTGCCAGCTTGTTGAGCTTCTTGGTTACTTTGGCCAGGGCCATGCGCTGCACCAGGTTGAGCTTAGGGGCGGCAGTGGTAGCATCAGTCGTAGCAACTGTAGCGGCTACGACGGGGGCTTCTACTACTTTAGCCTGCGGAGCGGCGGCTACTACCGGAGCGGCGGGAGCTACGGCAACGGGTGCAACTGCCGGCTCGGCGACCGGAGCCTCGGCCACCGGGGCAGTAGCGACGGTTACCTCGGGGGCGGTGGCTACCTGGGTGGCAGCAATGGGCGAAGCTACGGCTACGCGGGCTTTCGAAGTAGCGGTAGCGGTCCCCAGATACGAGGCCGAACGGGGCAGGGTGGCGTACTCAGCACGGTTACAAGAGCCCAGGGCAAGGGCACCGGCGAGGACCACGGCGAGGCGGCCCATGGTAGAGGTCAGGTTCTGCATAAGGTGAAAAGTGAAAGGGTTAATGAAAGAATTGTGCCCGGGATACGTTGTAAAAACAGTTTTGGCTGACGGCCGAGTTTATTTTTTCAGCGGTCACTAAGCGGTCGGACGCGTAGCTTCGCTGAACGTCGCAGGCCTATTCGTTGTTATATCAAAGGCGTAGGCAGTTTTTGCCCAGCCGGTTTTTCGCCCTGATTTTGCTCTTTATGAAGAATGCCGTTGTGCTGTGGGCCAGCTTGAGCGCGGTAGCCGGACTGGCGGCGGCCTGCACCCAGCTCCCAATGGAGTCGAACGTAGCCAGCCGGGCGGGCCTGCGGGCCGCTACCATTACGAGCCGCGTGCCCGATGAATCGGGTTACGAGAGCCGTCCCCCGCGCGACCCCCACGGCATCGCCCGCTATTACCACGGCCGCCAGATTGCCCACGTAATGGGCCACGAGGGTGCCGACTGGCTTGAGCGCGACGAACGCAACCAGGAGGAGGGCACCGATGCGCTGCTGCGCGAGCTGCGCCTCAAGCCCACCGATACGGTGGCCGACATTGGGGCGGGTACGGGCTTTTTCTCCTTCCGCATGGCGCCGCTCGTGCCACAGGGCCGGGTGCTGGCGGTTGATATTCAGCCCGAAATGATAGCGGAGCTGAATCAGCGCAAGCTCAAGAATCAGCTCCCCAACGTGGAGCCCGTACTTGGTACCACTACCGACCCGCACTTGCCCGCCAGCCAAGTCGATGTAGTACTCATCGTGGATGCCTACCACGAGTTCGACCACCCGCGCGAGATGGGCCAGGCCATCCGGCAGGCCCTGCGCCCCGGCACCGGCCGGCTGGCCCTGGTAGAGTACCGGGCCGAGGACGTGAACGTACCCATCAAACCCATTCATAAAATGACCGTGGCGCAGGCCCGCAAGGAGATGGCCGCCGTGGGCCTGGAGCTTGTGGAAGTGCGCGAAACGCTGCCTCAGCAGCACCTGCTGCTGTTTCGCCGGCCGCTTTGATATAGTACGCTGATTCTACAGAACACCCTCGACAGCCAACATCCGTCATGCTGAGCTTGCCGAAGCATCTTGGCAGGTTCGTTGTTAAGCCGTTCAACGAACCTGCCAAGATGCTTCGGCAAGCTCAGCATGACAGATGTTATTTAAAGCCGAAGTATCAACTCATAAAAAAGGCCCTGGCTACGGTAGCCAGGGCCTTTTTTATGAGCTACGGCAAACGCCTAGCGCTTCATCAAACGCTCGATGTCATCGGCCTCAATCGGAATATTAGCCATCAGATCCTCATTGCCGCTGGGGGTGATAAGGAAGTCGTTTTCGAGACGCACACCCAGTTTCTCTTCGCGGATGTAGATGCCCGGCTCGATGGTGTACACCATGCCCGCCTCAAACCGGCGGTATTTATAGCCCACGTCGTGCACGTCGAGGCCCAAGTAGTGGCTGGTGCCGTGGGGGAAGTACTTCTTGTAAAGCGGCGCGTCGGGGTCCTGGTTTTTCACGTCGTTGGCGTTCAGCAGCTCGAGCTTTATCAGCTCTTGCTCCATCGTCGCGCCCACGGCTTTGTGGTACGCTTCGATTTCGTTGCCCACCACGAGCTGGCTTTGGCAAAACTTGAAGACGCGCAGCACAGCCTCGTACACCTGGCGCTGGCGCGGCGAGAACGTACCGTTGACGGGGATGCTGCGGGTGAGGTCGGCGGCGTAGTTGGCGTACTCGGCCCCGAAGTCGAGCAGCAGCACGTCGCCATCCTGGCACTGGCGGTCGTTGCTGATGTAGTGCAGCACGGTTGCGCTTTCCCCGCTGCCGATAATGCTGGTGTAGGCCGGCCCACGCGAGCCGCTTTTCACAAACTCGTGCAAAATCTCAGCCTCCACTTCGTACTCCCACACGCCGGGCTTCACGAAGCCCAGCAGGCGGCGGAAAGCGTTGCCGGTGATGTCGGCTGCCTTGCGCATGAGGCGGATTTCCTCGGGGCTCTTGATAGCCCGGATCTGGTGCATGAGCTTGGCGGCGCGGCGGTACTGGTGCAGCGGGTAGCGGCGCTGCAAGCTCTTGATGAGGCGGGCGTCGCGGGTTTCAACCTCCACCACGGCCCGGATGTGCTCGTTGGAATTGAGGTACACGTACTCGGCTTCGTTCATGAGGGCCGGCAGCACCGTCTCAAATTGATCGACCCACATGATGGTGGGAATGCCCGACACCTGGCGAGCCTCTTCCTTGGTTAGCTTGTAGCCTTCCCACACGAGAATCAGCTCCGAGGTCTCGCGCACGAACAGGATTTCGCGGTGCTTTTCGAGCGCCGCGTCGGGGCAAATGACGAGGATGGTTTCCTCCTGGTCTACGCCCGTGAGGTAGAACAGGTCGGTATTCTGCTTGAGGGCCAGCGTACCGTCGGCATTGGTCGGCAGGATGTCGTTGGCATTGAAAATAGCCAGCGACTGCGGCGGCAACAGCTCGCGGAAGCGGCGACGATTCTCAATAAATAGCTCGGGGGCAATGGGGCCGTAGCGCATATGGACAGAAAAACGGGTTGAGGCCGCAAGTTAGCTTAGCTACCTTTGTAGGGTAAGCTTTAGCTTGCCTTCGTGAGGGCGACAGGCTAAAGCTTACCCTACACTATGCTCGCTCTGCTTCGGCAAACCCGGACCTTCCTCCTGCCCTATCTGGTGCTACTGCTGGCAGTCGGCACCGTGCTGCTCACCACGCCCAAGCACACCGCCTTCTTCTGGATCAACGGCCACCACGCGCCCTTTTTCGACCAGTTTTTCCGGCCTTTCACCAACGTGGGCGACGGCGTGTTTTACGTAGCCATCACCTTGGTACTCTTGTTCGTGCGCTTCCGCTGGGCACTGCTAAGCTTCGTTTGCTTCGCCGTAACCTCGCTCGCGGCCCAAATCGGCAAGCACCTCATTTTCACGGGTCACCCGCGGCCGTTTCGCTACTTCGCCGAGCATTCGGGCTTTCCGCCGCTGCACATCGTGGAGGGCGTGGTAATGGGTACGCTCAAGAGCTTTCCCTCCGGGCATTCCACCTCGGCTTTTTCGGTATTTCTGGTACTCACGTTCGTCGTGCAGGACAAGCGCTGGGGGCTGGCTTTCCTACTGCTGGCGGCGCTGGCGGCCTACTCGCGGGTATACCTGGCCCAGCACTTCGTGGAGGACGTATTCGCCGGCTCCATCCTGGGTACGGGCCTGACGCTGGCGCTGCTGGCCTGGCTGCCGGGCTACCTGGCCCGCCACCCCCGGCCCTGGCACGACCAACGCCTGCGGCTGCGCCGCGGCTAGGCTATTTGCGGGCCAGCCCCTGCTCGGTCAGCTTCACGGCGCTCAGGTCGAGGCCCTGCTGACGAAACTGCTGGGCGATGTTGCTGCGAAACTGCTCGGCCTGCCCACTCTTGCGGGCATCCTGCCAGCCTACGTACAGCACAATGGCTTGCAGCTTGGTCGCTTCGCCAAACTGCGCCACGGCGGTGGGCGCGGCAAATTTGCTGTTCCGGCTCAGCAGGGCGGTCATCTGGCGTTGCAGCGCCCGGTCCATGGCGGGCGTAATGGCGCTTTCGCTCTGCACATTGTTCACAATCATATAGCCAATCTCCACGTAGGCGGCGAAGGCCGTGGCGGCATTGTTGGCGGGCAGGCCCGACTGCTTCACCATTTCCTGGAATAACTGGCCGTAGTCGGCCTTACCCGGCCCGAAGGCGTTGTTGAAGGCCTGGCCAGCGGCGGCGTTGCGCGCTTGCAACTGGCGGCCCAGGTCACGTACCGTTTGCTGGCGCAGCGCGGCCGTGGGCACGTACGCCAGGTTGATGCGGCGGCCGGCCGAGGCAGTGCCGGCGCGGCCAGCCCGCCGCTCCGCTTCAGCGTTGCGCGTGGAGGCCATGACCGCATTGTTGTTCAGCAGCGTCGTGGTTTGGGATAGCACCGAGCTGGTGAAATTATCCATAATCAGGTCTACCGATTGCTGGGCCTGGACTGCCAGACCACGCACGCTCAAGGCCAATAACAGGCCCACTTTCAGCCATTTATTCTTCATGGATTGGGCGCCGCCGCCTTGTGTCGGCGGCGCCCGGTTCTACGCACGGCGGCGATGCGGGTTCATGTGGTCTTCATGGTCAGCGAGTTGCAAGCGCTACTGAGTAGCGCTGCTTACGATAACTACCATTCCGCTATACGCAGGTAGCCGGGCTGTAATAAGCGAATACCCTGAGCACTCATTTCCAGCAAGTGGTCGTGCCGAAATTCGCTGAGCGTACGGCTTACCGACTCGGGGGTGATACCCACCAGGGCCGCCAGGTCTTCGCGGGTTAGTTGGATGTAGGGTGGCACGTAGCCGTGGGCTTCGGCCTGCTCGTGCAGCATCAACAACGCATTGGCCAAGCGGCGACGGAGCGAGTGGTAAGCCATGTCGAGCAGCATGGTCTCGCGCACGCGCTTACGCCCGGCCAACTTCCGCATCACTTCCAAACTGATACCCGGGCAGCGTAGCTGCTGCCAGAAATCGGCGGCCGGAATGCAATGAAGCACGGTATCTTCGATAGCCACGGCGGCATCCTGGTGCGTACTCTGCTCCAGCAAGTCCTTGAATCCAAAAAAATCCTGGGCATAGTAAATACTAGTAATCAGCTCCTTGCCGAAGGAAGTAGTCTTAATAGTCTTTACCCGCCCGGCCTGCACATAGTATAAGTAGCGCGACTTGTCGCCCTCAGTGTATACCGACTGCCGCCGCGCCACCAGATGCGGCGGATAGCTAGTGGCCAGCGCTGCCAGGGTGAGCCCTCCCTCCTGCGAAACACTAGCAGCTGTACTAGCCGGCTCGCCCCCCGTCCGCAGCAGGCGGGCGGCCACCGACCGCAGCAACACGCTGGCTTCGCACGGCTGGGGCAGGTAGTCATCGGCTCCCTGCTCCATGGCCCAACGCCAGGCTGGCCAAGCGGCCTCCTCCCCCAGGATAATGAAGGGTACGCTTCGCAGCGCAACGGTCTGCTGGCACAGGAGCAACAGCGCGTAGCCGTCGAGGCCGGGCAGGGTAGCAGCGCACAGTATCAGGTTGGGAGGCTGCTGCCGGGCTATCGCCAGCCCGGCCCAACCCTCGTCGGCAGTCGCTACTTGGTAGCCGGCTGCGGTCAATACTCCACTCAGGGCGGCTTGGTAGGCCGGATTGTGCTCTAACAATAATAATCGTTGCGTGGTAGGCCGCGCCGAATGAGCCATAGTATCAACTTTCAGGAACTAGCAAGACTGCCTTGTCTCCAAAGGTAGTTCAGGCACCCCAAAACCAATTCATATGATATACATCACGCCCAAGTTGTTGATAAACACGGAACGGATGAGCGTCAACATGGCCGGGCAATTTACCGAAGCGACAGTTTTGCGCATCCGGTATAAACCGGCCTAACGCAGGGTATCCTGGGCGATACCACGGCAAATCTAGCGGTTGGTCTTGAGCGACATATTTAGTACTTATCCTATATCACTTGGCACTACGACTTGCCAAAATCAGCCCTAACTCTTCTGTTTTCTATACAACGCTCTTCTTTTTTCCACGCCTTCCACTTCTTCATTTTTTCCCACTCACATTCCATGGCCTTAACTGCCAACCCCTTCCACCCCGTTACCGGGGAACTATTGCCCAGCTACCGCGATGCCTACCTGCGGGGCGACCTGTCCATCCACAACACGCAGCTGGTAAGTGACTATCTGCAAGCCAATCCCACCAAGGGCAGCGAGGCGTATCAGCGCTTTCACACCCTGCAAGCCGCCGGCCACCACGTGCGCCCGGTGGGCTGGGTGCAGCAGCAGTTTGAATTGCTGCGCACCGAGCCCGCCCGCTTCCGCCGCCGGGCTGCTACGCTGCTCATCGGCGCGGCCCTGGTTAGCGGCACCGTGTTTGCCGGCGTGCGCCGCCCGGCCCGGGTAGCGCCTACGCTCCCGGCCGCTAGCAGCAGTGCGCTGGCCAGCTTCGAGGCCTCGGCCGCTACTACGGCACTCCACACCATCAGCGGGCGCATTCTCGACGAGCGGGGCCGGCCCCTGATCGGGGCTACCGTGCTGGATAAAGCCAGCGGCCGGGGCGTAGGCACCGACGCGAAAGGCCACTACTCGCTGAGCCTGCCCGCTGGCTCCACCGCCGACCTCCAGTTTGGCTACGGCGGCTACGCCGAGACCGAGGCCCGGCTAAGCGCCGGCACCACTTACACGGCCACGCTCCAGCCCCGCGCGAAGAAAGCGGCCCGCCGCTGGTGGCTTTTCTAAGGTAGCCGGGCCGGCTAAGCCGTTTGCGCCTTTATGTTTTCGCTTCCCTTCCTGAATCGTTTTTCCCTGCACAAGTTGGTAGAAGCGGGTGGCTCCCCCGCCCGCCTCGTACTCGAATCACTCCTGCGTGAGCTACCCGAGCTGCTGGCCTGCGTGGTGGAACTGGCATCGGGTAAGGTGCTGGCGTATTACACTACCCAGACCGGCTATAGCCCGCACCACGTCAGTCTGCGCTACGCCCGGTTGCTGCGCAGCACGCACCACGCGCTGGCCAGCCAGCCCTGGATGACCGGCCCGCTTACGGACATCACCACAGTGCTGGATGAGCATCTGCACCACCTGCGTCCCTTGCACGATGGCCAGTGGTATTGCTTCGTGGCGGTGCGCACAGCGGATACCAACCTGGCTTTGCTCAAAGATGCGGTACGCCGCTGCGCTGCACCCGGGTACTGCCCTCCGAAATCAACGCTGCGGATACCAACCTGGCCCAGGCCCGCCAGGTAATGAAGGCGCACTCTTCTTCTCTACACTAATCCTCGCAAGCCTTCCCTTCCATGAGCCCTCCCTACCGCACTACGCGGCAGGGAGGGCCTAGTAGGCTAGTCCTCACTTAACCCAGCCAGCCTGGTCACTCTCTCTTGTGGCTTATGCGCTCTTCCTTACCTCCTACTTATCCTTCCGAAGTAGATATCAAATACGGTTTGTGGCTCAAGCGCTTTGCTACGCAGCTGCCGGATTACGCCGAGCAGTATGAATTATCGCGCTTGCAACTGCTCGAAGTACAGAGCATCGCAGCCGAATACCTCGACTTGTTGATCTGGCATTTACAGCGAGCCAGCGACCCGGCGTATCAGCCACTGCCTAGCCCCCTGGTGCCAGTGCCAGTGTGCGAGCTGATAAGCTGCCACGAATACACCCAGCTCGTGCAGCAACTGGTAGCTGGCTTCGTGGCGCAGGTGCGGCAACATCCCGCCTACACGGCCGATACCGGCCAGGCGCTCCAGCTCGATTCTATCCCCTTATCAGACAACTAGTTTCAATGGGCGGCGGGCTCTTTCACTCCTGTAAGCCTACGAGCGGGCGGCCTCCTTTTTCGAGGCCAGCGGGCACCTTCTACCCAGCCAATTCATTTTCAAGGTAGTTTGCGACTAAGCTACTGCCGGGCGATACCGAACCCTGCCTGGGCGGTAACTTTAAGTTTCAATGAGCGCCGCCTGCTTCGGCCGCAGCGATGAGCTGCCAGCCTAAGCGGCTGTTCTGCGCTCACTTTTAGCTTTTCCCGCCATGCCCGTCTTTTCGCACCTGCACTCGCACACCCAGTATTCGCTGCTCGACGGCCAGGCCAGCATCTCGGCGCTCATGAAAAAGGCGCAGGCCGACGGCATGCCCGCCGTGGCCCTCACCGACCACGGCAACATGTTCGGCGCTTTCAACTTCGTGGCCGAGGCGAATAAATACAACGTGAAGCCGATAGTCGGCTGCGAGTTTTACCTCGTCGCCGACCGCCACAAGAAGACCTTTCTACGCGAAAAGGGCGAGAAGGACGAGCGCTACCACCAGCTGCTACTGGCCAAGGACCAGGCTGGCTACCACAACCTGGCCAAGCTCTGCTCGCTAAGCTTTATTGAGGGCGTGTACTCCAAGTTTCCGCGCATCGACAAGGAGCTGATTAAGAAGTATCACCAGGGCCTCATTGCCACCAGCTGCTGCATCGGGGCCGAGGTACCGCAGGCTATTTTATTCGAAGGCGAGGAAAAGGCCGAGGAGCTGCTGAAGTGGTGGCTGGATGTCTTCGGTGAGGACTACTACATCGAGATTCAGCGCCACGGGTTGATGAACTTCGACGGCACCGGTAAAAGCCAGGAGGACGTGAACCAGGTGCTCCTGAAATTTGCCAAGAAGTACAACGTCAAGGTCATCTGCACCAACGACTCGCACTACGTGGACCAGACCGATTACGCGGCCCACGACCTGCTGCTGTGCGTGAACACGGCCGAGGAGCGCAGCATCCCGGTCGGCGACTTCGAGACGAACTACTACACCGTGCTCACCGCCGACCAGCGCGTGCACTACGGCCCGCTCGACGAGCTGCGCCGCGAGCACGCCTACGACGAGAACGCCCGGCGCATGCTCGCCCGCATCGACGAGGAACTGCAAAAGCCGCCCAAGCAGCGCCGCCGCCGCTTCGGCTTCGCCAACGACCAGTTCTATTTCAAGAGCCAGGCCGAGATGAACGAGCTTTTCTCGGACGTGCCGGAAAGTGTGGATAACACCAACGAGATTGTGGATAAGATAACGCCGCCCAAGCTGGCCCGCGACATCCTGCTCCCCAATTTCCCCCTGCCCCCGCAGTTTGCCAACGCCGACGAATTTTTGCGCGAGCTGACCTACGTGGGGGCCTTCGGGGCCAGCGCGGGCAACGGCACCGTGACCATGACCAAGCCGCCCCGCTACTCCGAGCGCACTCCCGAAATCGAGGAGCGCCTGGACTACGAGCTACGCATCATCCAGACGATGGGCTTCGCGGGCTACTTCCTCATCACCCAGGACTTTATCAACAAGGGCCGGAGCATGGGTGTGGCCGTGGGCCCCGGCCGGGGCTCGGCCGCTGGCTCGGCGGTAGCCTACTGCGTGGGCATCACCAACATCGACCCCATCAAGTACTCGCTGCTGTTCGAGCGCTTTTTGAACCCCGAGCGCGTGTCGATGCCCGATATCGATATCGACTTCGACGACGTGAACCGCCAGAAAGTTATCGACTACGTGGTGGGTAAGTACGGCAAAACGCAGGTGGCCCAGATTATCACCTTCGGTACGATGGCCGCCAAGTCGAGCATCAAGGACGTGGCCCGGGCAATGGAGCTGCCGCTGCCCGCCGCCAACGAAATAGCCAAGCTCGTACCCGAGAAGCCCGGTACCACCCTGGCCGGGGCCTTTCGCGACGTGCCCGAGCTGCAAGCCATTCGCCAAGACCAGGGCGACCTCAAGGGGCAGATTCTGGCCCTGGCCGAGCGCCTCGAAGGCTCGGTGCGCAACACCGGCATCCACGCGGCGGGTGTCATCATCGCGCCCGACGACATCACGAATTACATCCCCGTTTCGACTTCCAAGGACTCAGACCTGCTCGTGACGCAGTTCGACGGCAAGGTGATTGAATCGGCGGGGATGCTGAAGATGGACTTTCTGGGCCTCAAAACCCTGACCATCATTGTGGATGCCCTGCGTCTGATCGAGCGCAACCACGGCGTCAAAATCGACATCGACGAGATTCCGCTCGACGACCCCAAGACCTACGAGCTCTACCAGCGCGGCGATACCATCGGCACGTTTCAGTTTGAATCGGAAGGGATGCGCATGTACCTCAAGGACTTGAAGCCGACCAACATTGAGGACCTGATTGCGATGAACGCCCTGTACCGGCCCGGCCCGATGCAGTTCATTCCCACCTTCATCAACCGCAAGCACAACCGCGAGCCCATCGAATACCCGCACGATCTGCTCAAGCCCATCCTGGAGTACAGCCAGGGCATTATGGTGTACCAGGAGCAAATCATGCAAACGGCCCAGATTCTGGCTGGCTACTCGCTCGGCGGGGCCGACTTGCTGCGCCGCGCCATGGGTAAGAAGGACATGAAAAAGATGGCCCTGGAACGCGAGAAGTTCGTGGCCGGGGCAGAGAAGCTGCACAAGATTCCGGCGAAGAAGGCCAACGAGGTTTTCGACGTGATGGAAAAATTTGCCGAGTACGGATTTAACCGCTCACACTCCGCTGCTTACTCGGTAGTAGCCTACCAGACGGGCTACCTCAAGGCCAACTACCCTGCCGAGTACATGGCCGCCGTACTCACCAACAACATGGGCGATATTAAGAAGGTAACCTTCTTCATCGAGGAAGCCCGCAAGCAGGGCGTAGCCGTACTCGGTCCCGACGTGAACGAAAGCGAGCAAAAATTCAACGTACCCCGCGAAAACCAGATTCGCTTTGGGCTAGCCGCCGTGAAGGGAGCCGGCGAGGCGGCCGTCCTCGAACTCGTGGAGGAGCGCCAGAAGAACGGGCCGTTCACCGACGTATTCGACTTTGCCAAGCGCGTCAACCTACGCTCGGTGAACAAGAAAACCTGGGAAAGCCTGGCCCAGGCCGGGGCCTTCGACAGCTTCGAGAAGTACAACCGCCGCCAGTTTATGGACGCCCCGGCTGGCGACCAGAACCTCATCGAAAAGGCCATGAAGCTGGGCCAGCAGCACCAGGCGGCCAAGGAATCGGCCCAGCACAGCCTGTTCGGCGCGGGGGCCTTCGGGGCAGTGGCCGCGCCGCTGCCCAAGGTGCAGGACTTGGAAGAGTGGAGCGCGCCCGAAAAGCTGCGCCGCGAAAAAGAAGTGGTAGGCTTCTACCTCTCGGGCCACCCGCTCGATACCTACCGCATGGAAATCGACGCCTACTGCACCTGCCCGCTCGACAAGCTCGACGGCCAGCGGGGCAAGGATGTGAACGTGGCGGGCCTCGTGTCGGGCGTGGCCTTCCGCACCACCAAGAGCGGCCAGCCGATGGCCTCATTCAACATCGAAGACTACGATTCGAGCATCAACCTGGCGCTGTTTCGCGACGACTACACGCGCTTCGGCCCGCTCATCAACCCCAAAAACTACCACAACGAGCAGGTGCCGCCGCTCTTCATCCGGGGCAAAATGGAACTGCGCTACGGCACCCAGGACCAGTGGGAATTGAAAATCAAGACAATGGAGCCGCTGGCCCAGGTGGCCGAAAAGCTCAGCAAGGGCGTGCGCGTGAAGCTCGACCTGCGCACCGTCACCGGCCCCATGATTGACCGCCTGCAAGAAGCCATCGAGCACGCCAAGGGCTCGAAGCGCCTCGAAATCCAGTTTGTGGAGCCCCACGAGCGGCTGGCCGTCGATATGTTCTCGCGTCGCTTCCAGATTGACCCCCGGGCCTTTATTGACAAGATGAAAGAGTTTGAGTTAGATGTGTGCGCGCTGATATAGCTGGCTGGCACCCATCTTCGTCAAATGCCAGATGGTTCCCGGCTTCGCCAGGCCGGGAACCATCTGGCATTTGATTTTCAAGCGGCTGAATGCTATCCGCACGACTTATATTCGCGGTGAATCAGCTTCATCCTTTCGGGCTATGCGACATTTTTCTACCGGGCTACCCGCCAGGAACTCGGCCTGCACTAGTGTGATACCTCTGCGGCGGGCGGCGCACCGCGCCCTTTTCGGATTGGGGCTGGGTTCGCTAGCCTTGGCGGCCCGGGCGCAGGACTTGCCGGCGGTAGGCAAGTTGCACCAACCGATACTCGTTAACCTGAAGAGCGGCTTTAATCTGAGTACTTACACCGGCGGCGGCTACATTGGCTGGCAGACCGGCTTGAAAGGTGGCTTCACGGGCGGGCTGTCGGCCACCCGGCGGCTGGCGGCCCGCAGCGCCTGGCAGGTCGAACTGCTGTACACGCGTAAAGGGGCGGTGCGCCACGACTACTGGCATACCTATACCCGCTCGCACGCCGCTACCCTACCCCCGACCTCCAGCGAAAATAGCTGCCGCGCCGAGCTACATTACCTGGAGCTACCCGTGCTATTCACCTACGGCCCCGGCAGCGGTAACCGCACGGGCTGGTACGTAGCGGCCGGCCCCCAGCTAGGGCTAGCCTTCGACCGGCAGGAAACTGTAGTCCCGCTTGGCATCCGCAACGCCGCTGACTATCAAGAGATAGTAGGCAAAGGTCCCGAGCCCCTAACGCGCTGGAACTGGGGCTACCTGGCTGGCTTGGGCTACCAGATTGCCGATGGCAATGCGGGCATCGAGCTGCGCTACAGCGGCGACGTCAGCAACGTGTACCGCGATGGCCAGGGCTCGGGAGCTTTTTTCTCCGGCAGCGGCAATCGCTTCCACAACGGCACCATTCAAGTACTGCTCAACATGGTTCTTAGCGGGGGGGACTGGCGCTGGGGCCACGACGCCTTTCCAGACCCGCCTACAACGCCTGCGACCGAGCCGGCCCGGCGTTCGGAACCAAGCCCCCCCCAGCCGCAACATTAGCAACACCTTGGTAGCCGGCTGGCAAACCTTTCGTTTTCTACCTTTGTTCTACATCAACTCCGCTACCTTGCAGCCTCGTCGGCTGTACACGCCGGACGTTTTTTCACTAACATATTCCCTAGCGTCATGGCGCACAAAGCAATTGAAATAACCGACGCCAATTTCGAGGAGATTATCAACTCGGATAAGCCCGTACTCGTGGACTTCTGGGCCGAATGGTGCGGCCCCTGCCGCATGGTAGGCCCGGTAGTAGAGGAGCTAGCCGGCGAGTACGAAGGCCAGGCTATCATCGGTAAGGTAGACGTAGACGCCAACCCCCAGACTTCTATGAAGTTCGGCATTCGCAGCATCCCGACGCTGCTGGTGTTCAAGAACGGCCAGATTGTAGATAAGCAAGTAGGCGCCGTGCCCAAGCACGTACTCGCCCAGAAGCTGGACGCTCAGGTATCGGCCTAGTGCCGCGCTGAACTTCGGCTTTCCCCTTTCAAAAGCCCCGCGCTACCAGTAGCGCGGGGCTTTTGGCGTTTGGGGCTAAACCCTGTTTGCGGGATTACGTCTGTATGCTCCAGCCTACTACGCAGCCGGTAGGCGGTGCTCATCCCTTACTTTTCCCCTCCCCAATCCCATGAAACGCTTGCTCGGATTACTCTCGGCCCTACTCATCGTCGGCGGCCTCTCGGCCCAGGCCCAAACTACCAGCACGATGAGCACCAGCTCGTCGAAGATGACGACCACCAGAACGTCGCAAACTCCCGCCACGACCACCACGACCCGCACCAGCACCTCAACCAACCCGGCTGGCATGAGCAAGTCTTCGACCATGTCGAAGGACCAAGCCACCATGAGCAAATCAAGCACCATGACCACGCCCTCGGGCATGACCAAAACCTCGACCAGCACCAAGATGAAGGCCGACGGTACGCCCGACATGCGCTACAAGTCGAGCAAGATGACGACTACCCACACCACCGGTCCCATGAAGGCTGACGGCACGCCCGACATGCGCTACAAAGTCAATAAAACCAAGACCACTACCACGAGTAAAGTCGGCCTGTAATACTAGCAGCCAGCCAGCGATACAGTCCTTCCCGGCGAGTTCGGGAGGGACTTTTTTGTGAGGTTCCGCTCGCCGCCTCATCATACCGCCCCCTGTTATGCTACTGGCTATTACGGTTGCGCTTTTTTACACCCTCCTCGGAATTCTCGGCAGCTTATTGGTAGTGCTGCTATTGGCCAAGTCACTGCTCGGCATCGTCGTGATTGGTGAGCTGGAGGTCGGGATTATCGCCAAGAAATTTGCCCGCACCAGCCTGCGGGCGGGCCACCTCATTGCCCTCGAAGGCGAGGCTGGCCTGCAAGCCGATACGCTGGCCCCCGGCTGGCACTTCTTTCTGTGGCCCTGGCAATACGCCGTTACGAAAGAGCCCGTGACGGTGGTGCCGCAGGGCGAAATCGGGTTGGTAGTGGCCAACGGCGGGGCGGTCATTCCGCCTTCGCACATCCTGGGCCGGGTGGTAGCCTGCGACGACTACCAGGATGCCCGCGCCTTTCTCACCCAGGGCGGCGAGAAAGGCCGGCAGCTCGGCATTCTCACGGCGGGTACTTATCGCATTAATACGGCGCTCTTTACCGTCATCACCCGGCGCAATGCCGAGAGTTTGGGCATGAACCCCAACGAGCTGGGCGTGTACCGCGTGGTGCCCGATGCGGTGGGCATTGTCACCACGCTCGACGGGTTGCCCATCGAGCCGGGCGAGATTGCCGGCCCCGTCATTGCCGACCACGACAATTTTCAGGATGCCCAGCGCTTCCTGGCCGCCGGCGGCCGGCGTGGCTTGCAGGAGCAAGTGCTGCTGAGCGGTGCCTGGAACCTGAATCCCTGGTTTTGCCGCGTCGAGCAGGTGCCCATGACGGAAATTCCCATCGGCCACGTGGGCGTGGTCATTTCCTTCGTGGGCCGCCCCGCGCAGGACGTCAGCGGGGCCGACTTCACTCACGGCAACCTCGTCGAGGTCGGCCACAAGGGTATTTGGATAACGCCGCTTTACCCCGGCCGCCAGCCCCTGAACACCCGCATCATGCGCGTCGAGCTGGTGCCCACCACCAACATCGTCCTCAACTGGGCCAACCGCACCGAGGCCCACGGCTACGACAACTCACTGAGCAGCATCACGGTGCGCTCGCGCGATGGCTTCTCCTTCAACCTCGACGTGGCCCAGATTATCCACGTCGGAGCGCTGGATGCGCCGCGTGTCATTTCGCGGGTGGGCTCCATGCAAAATCTCGTAGACCATGTGCTGGAGCCGATAGTGGGCAACTATTTCCGTAACAGCTCGCAGGAGTATACGGTGCTCGACTACCTCACCAACCGCGCCGAGCGCCAGCACGATGCGGCGGCGTTCATTCGCCATGCGCTCGGAACCTATAACGTGCAGGCCGTCGATACGCTCATCGGCGACATCGTACCCCCGCAGCAGCTCATGACCACCCAGACTGACCGTAAGCTGGCCGAGGAGCAGCGCAAAACCTACGAAGTGCAGCAGGCCGCCCAGACCCAGCGCCAAGCACTCGTGCGCGAAACCAGCATCGCCGACATTCAAAGCGAGTTGGTAAAAAGCGAGCAGGGCGTCAACATCGCCGAGCTCAACGCCAATTCCCAGGTGAAAAAAGTGCGCGGCGAAGCCGAGGCCGCCAAGCTGCGGGCCGGCGGCGAGGCCGAAAGCACCCGCCTCCGCGCCATCGCCGACTCGGAGGCCACCCGCCTGCGCGGCGTGGGCGAGGCCGAAGCCATCCGGGCCATCGGCCAGGCCAAGGCTGAAGCCTACCAAGTGGGCGTAGCCAGCCTGGGTGCCCGTGAGTTTACGGCCTTGCAGCTCATGCAGATTATCGGCGACCGTCAGGTAAAAATCACGCCCGACGTGCAGGCCAACGGTAGCGCGGGCGCTGGCGCGGGTGGCCTGGTGGAAGCACTCGTAGGCCTGCTGGTGCAAAGCCAACACACCGCCCCGCTGGCTGCCCAGGCTACCTCAGTCACCCCAGCCGCTCCCGAAGTATCATCGACCTCAGCAGGTTAGCAGCAGCTTACAAAGTCGTTGCTTAAATAATTGTTGCTTAAATAATTGTTGTCATGCTGAGCTTGCCGAAGCATCTCGCGTGGTGTAGTAATCAGCACGTATGAGTTTACTGCACCACGCGAGATGATTCGGCAAGTTCAGCATGACGGACGTTGTGAGTATAGCGGTTTTTAAAGCAGCGGAAAAGCTTCTTCTACCTTAGAAACCGCTTTAGTTTGGTACAGCAGGCTTACACGGCGCAACGCGCTGCCTACGACTGCGCCACCACCGGCGCTTCTTCAAGCTGCACCGGGCGGCTGAATACTTCTTCGAGTGAAATGAGGGTCTCTGTGCGCTCTACGCCTTCTATTTGCTGCACGAGGTCGTGCAACACGTTGCGCAGGTGCTGCGTATCGCGGCACGCCAACCGGGCAAATAGGTTGTAGCTACCCGTAGTAAAATGCACGCTGATAACGGCCGGAATCTCGCGTAGCTGGGCAATCACGGCGTCGCAGTAGGAGCTTTTCAGCAAATAAATTCCTAAAAAGGCCTGGATGCCGAAGCCCACCTTGGCCAGGTCGAGGTCCAGGGTGGCGCGACGCACTACGCCCAGCTCCTCCAACCGCGTCATGCGGCTGTGGATGGTACCACCCGAAACGTGCAGCTGCCGAGCTATTTCGGAATAAGCCAGGGTGGCGTCCTGCACCAGCAGGCTAAGGATGCGGCGGTCGGTATCGTCTAATTCGTAGGGGCGGGACATAAGTAGGGAAGGTAGGATGCAGAACGAAGCTACGCACCCAGATCGAATTTTATCGAAAACCGGGCTTCAAATTGAAGATTAAATAATTTTTTAAGTTTTTTTAAATAAAATTTGCAGGAACAAAAAACTCTGCCTTACCTTTGACACATCAAAACGCAAACGGCGCCGCGATATCAAACCTTGTAGTGTGGTGAAACTGGCAGACACGCCCTCCTATCTCGGGGGTGAAGGCTCCGGGATAAAGCAGTTCTACTGCCTAACCGCTTCGTGGAGGTTCAAGTCCTTCCGCTACAGCTTTTTTTGAAGGGGCGCTTCCCACTACGGGAAGCGCCCCTTTTCGCGTTCAGATACTCCAGCCAGTCCGACCGCTGGCCCCAACTCCCTGCCTTTTGCAACTTTAGGCGTGCGGCCAGGGTGCCCGACGTGAACTTGCCCCGCCGGAATTCGTACTTTTGCCCTTATAAAGGCTGCCCGACCGTCCGCGTCTGAGGGGAGCCGACTACATGGGCTTAAAAATACTGCTTACCCTGTTGCTGGTTTTGGTCAACGGGTTCTTCGTCGCCGCTGAGTTTGCGCTCGTTAAGGTGCGGTCTTCCCAAATTGATTTGCGAGCGCAGGAGGGCAACCGGCTGGCCAAGCTCACGCAGACCATGCTGCACAACCTGGATGCTTATCTTTCAGCTACTCAGCTGGGTATCACGCTGGCCTCGCTGGCCCTGGGTTGGATCGGCGAAAGCGTAGTGGCGGAAGTGCTGCTGGCCGTCATTCATAAATTCGGACTGACGCTCTCGCCCGAGAGCGTACACAGCGTGGCGCTGGTGTTCTCGTTTGCCACTATCACCATCCTGCACATCGTCATCGGCGAGCAGGCTCCCAAGGTGCTGGCCATCCAGAAATCGGAAGCCACGACGCTCTTCATCGCGGCCCCGCTACGATTTTTCTACGTCGTTACGTTCCCGGCTATCTGGCTTCTCAATAAGCTATCCAACATGCTGCTGGGGCTATTTGGCGTGCAAGCCAGCCACGGCACCGAAGTGCACACGGCCGAGGAACTCCGCTTCCTCATCGACCAGGGCAAGGAAACCGGTGAGATTCAAGACTCGGAGCACGAGCTGATTGAGAACGTCTTTCAGTTCAACGACCGCATGGTGAAGCAGATCATGGTGCCCCGTACCAAGCTGGCGGCGCTTGACGTCAACGCTTCCGAAGCCAAACTGCTCGAAATCATTTTCAGCGAGGGCTACTCGCGCATGCCGGTGTACGAGGGCAGCATCGACAATATCGTGGGTGTACTCAACGTCAAAGACTTGCTGCCCATTATCCGTAGCGGCGAGCCGCTGGAGCTGGCCCGCATCATGCGCCCGGCCTACTTCGTACCCGAAACGAAGAAAATCAACCGCCTGCTGCGCCAGTTTCAGCGCAAGCACATCGTAATGGCCATCGTGAGCGACGAGTTCGGCGGCGTATCGGGCATCGTCACCATCGAGGACATTATGGAAGAACTCGTGGGTGAAATTCAAGACGAGTACGACAACGAGGTGCCGGTAGTGGAGAAAATATCCGAAACTGAATATCGTGTCAATACTGCCACATCCATCCCCGACGCCAACGAATACCTCCCCTACCCCCTGCCCGAGGGCGACGACTACGAGAGCGTAGGCGGGCTGCTCAACGTACTCTACGGCAACATCCCGGAAGTTGGCGACGTGGCCGTGCTCGACCCCTACGAGTTCCGGGTGCTCAGCCGCACTGGCCGCGTAGTGGAAATGGTGCAGCTGCGGGTGATTCGTAACACGACATCGGACGAAACCGACCCGCTGACTACTACTTAGCCAGCACGCGCAAAACCGGCCGACCTACGGGTGGTGGTTGCTCTTTCGGTAGCTGCCGTCCTTGGGCTGTAAGCTTCCGGTTATAATGCGAATCAAATCCACTACCTGCCAACAGTATCCTCCGGCGAGCATAGCCAGCCCGATAACGCCTACGGCGGCCAGGCTGCCGGAAGCCGTGAGCAATCCAAACGCTCCGAGTAGCAATAAATAGCTGCCTACTACGAACAAGCCTATTGTGAGGGCGCCCCGGCCATAATACCCCAAGTAGAAGTTGTGCAGACCCAGGGGGATATACGCTACCGATAGCGCCGCCAAGATTATCGCTACCGTGCGTGAGCGCTGCCGCAGGGGCGGCTCTGTAGCGTGTGCAGTAGCCGGTATCGTTTTCGTTAGGGAAGGGCTCACCTGCTCCACCTTAGTCGCCGCGGTAGCGGCTACCGGCTGCGACCTGTTTTCTGTAGCCCGTTGCCTTACGCGCAAATAGGCTCTCTGCATGTAGTTTACACGCGCTGGCCGAGGTAATGAATGAGCCGAGGGCAACGCTCGCGCAAAGAGCCTTGTTTGTGCGACTTCGGCTGGCGCCAGCCTTAAGGAAGCTGTCGGCACAGTTGGTACCGGCAGAAAATAGCTAGCTCGCTGGCAGGCATTCAGTGTGCACGCGACTAGCAATGCAGCGGCGGCGTTGCCAACGCGGTTGGGCAGCGTACGGACTTGGTGCATGGTGATGGGGCTTGAGTGGAGTTTTGTCAAAACTCAACCGGCCCTACACGACACGCAAGACGATTTTACGACTTCCCTGACTTTACAAAAAGCCTGATTTTAGCTTAAGCAGAAAAAAATCGCTGTTTCCTGCTTGCAGACGAGCTTTTATTCATTTTTTATCTGACTTTACAGATAATCTGGTGGCTTCTCTTACTCCGCGTCCGGTGCTGAAAACCAGCTGGCATACCGTTGATAATTAGCCGCCGTACGACGTAGGCCAGCGGCTTGTATTTCGCTCACGGGCTTGATTTTGCGGGCGGGTACGCCAGCGTAGAGGTAGCCGGGCTCGCAGACGGTATTTTCGAGTACCACCGCCCCCGCCGCAATGATGCAGCCGCTACCCACCACGGCGTGGTCCATTACGATGGCTCCCATCCCAATGAGCACGTCGTCCTCCACGGTGCAGCCGTGCACCAGCGCCCGGTGCCCGATGCTCACGCGCGAGCCAATGGTCAGCGCTGCCTGCTCGAAGGTGCAGTGCAGCACCGCTCCATCCTGAATATTGGTCTCGTCACCAATGCGGATGCTATTGACATCGCCCCGAATAACCGCCGTAAACCACACCGTGCAGCCGCGACCCAGTACCACATCCCCCACCACCGTGGCATTATCGGCCAGGAAGCAGTCGGGGCCAATAGTGGGCATTATTCCATGAACTGGTAATAAAAGGGCGGGCATGGCGAATAAGCGTAAGTATTTTCAAATGTAACGCTGAGCGCTATTTTCGACTCATGCCAACCCCGTCCTCACCCGAGCCTTCTCTTTTTACTGAGTGCCAGCCGATGCTCCGGCATTGGTGGGGCGTAGCACTTCTGGCGCCACTCATCACGCTAGGGGCGACGCTCAGCGTGGGCACTCGGCACGGCGGCTTGGCAATAGCCGGGATACTGGTACTGACTAGTAGTATCTCTTTCGGACTGCTAGGATTTCTCAAGCTCTACACCCAGCTGGCCGCCGATGGGGTCCGCGTACGCTTCGCGCCCCTGCAAAGCGAGTGGCGCTTTATTCCCTGGGCGCAGGTGCGGCGGGCCTACGTTCGCAGGTATGCCCCCCTGCGCGAGTACGGTGGCTGGGGCATCCGCACGTTTATGGGCGAGAACGAGGCATACAATGCCTGGGGCAACCAAGGCGTGCAACTCGTACTGACCAGCGGCGAGCGACTCCTCATCGGCACGCAGCAACCCGCCGCTATTCAACAGGTTTTGAGCAATTTGCGCATTCGGGGCTTGCAACCCGAGGAAGCAGACTAAGTACTTAGTAGGCGTTTCCAGGTACCCTTCTCCCAATTGTATTTCAGGGTACTGGGCAATGCCTGCCAAAAGTACTTGCTCGTTTCAACCGCGAAGCTGGGCTGCATGTAGCAGTTGATAGTACAGCCCTCGCACTGGGGTAGGCGGCCTTCGAGGGCGGCCAGCCGCTGGGTGGCGGGCGCATTGTACACGTCGAATAGCTGGCCGTTGATAGGGAATTTCTGCTCGCCGAGGTGATAGCAGGGCAACACTAGCTCGTTGTTGGGTGAAATAACCAGCGTGGTGCTAGCCGCCCGGCATACGGGGGCGGCTACGTGGTTGCCGCCGTCGCGGCGCAGCGCGATAAAGCCTTCGTTGAGGTATACGCCCCTGCGCTTGCCAAAGTCCGACAGAAAACTCAGCTCATCCTCCGTCAGCTGCTCACCGGTCGCTACGTCGCCGTAATCGAAGGCCGGATTGAGGATAAGCATCAAGCCGTTGGGCTGCGTGATGTCGCGGTACACGGCCTCCAGGTCGGCCAGGTTGTGGCGGAAAACCGTGAACAGAATATCAGGTCGCTCACCCAGTTCTTTGGCTACCCGAATGCTTTCGAGAACGAAGTCGTAGCACGCTACGCCGCGCCCCCGGTCGTGGGTGGCCCGGTCGATGCTGTCGAGCGAAAAGTGGAGCATGTCGACCAAGCCCCGCAGCTTTTCGGCGTTCTTAGGGTAGAGCAGACCATTGGTCGTCACGGTCGTGATAAAACCCATTCGGCGGGCCAGCGCCAAGAAATCGGGCAATTGACGGTGCAGCAGCGGCTCGCCGCCCGTGAAATCAATCACCTTCACGCCTAACCGCTTTAGATCCCGCAGGTTGGCTTCCACATCAGCCAGCGTGATGTAGGGCGAAGGCTTTTCCCAGATGTCACAAAACGAACATTTCGCGTTGCAGCGATACGTAACGTAGTAATTACAGAGAACCGGATGGCGAACAAGGCGCATAGCGTAAAGGTAACCCAGGAATGTAGGGTAGGCTTTAACTTGCCCGGCGTAAGGGGAGTCGCGGCTCGCCGGCCGCCAGGCAAATTAAAGCTTACCCTACATGCTAATGCGGTAGCTTACCCCAGGCGGCGGCGTCCCAATGCGTTGGGGTAGCCGCCAGTACCTCAGCGCTAGCTTCGCCGAAATGCTCGCGGTAGTAGTCGCAGAAACCCTTGAGCGGACAACGGGGGCAATTAGGCTTTTGAAAAAAGCAAATCTGCTGCCCGAGCCAATAGTTATGCTTGTGAAAGTTGAACAACCCTTCAGGATCAAGATGCGGCTTGAGCAGATCGAGCAGCACCGTATGCGCCTTCTCTACCGACACCTTAGGACCAAGAAAGCCTACCCGCTGGGCTACGCGGTGCACGTGCGCATCGACTGGCAGTACGGGCTTCCGAAAATTGAAAAGCAACACCAAGGAGGCCGTTTTCAGGCCGATACCGGGCATATCGGTTAGCCACTGCATGGCGCGCTCGGTAGGCCAATCGGCCAGGAAGTCCAACGAAAAGCTTCCGCCCGTCTCCGCCTTGATGCGCCCCAGTATCTCCTGAATGCGCGGTGCCTGCGTGGCTGGCCAGCGCGTGGTACGAATAGCGTGAATAAGGTCGTCGAGCGGGGCATGCAACACGCCCTCCCAGTCGCCGAAAGCTTCCAGCATTCGGTCGTAGGCAAGCTCCTCGTCGGCGTGGGTGGTACGGTGCGAAAGCAGCGTCGAAATAAGCTCGCGCATGGGCGTACGCCGCGCCGCCGTAGGCACCGGCCCAAAAAATTCATTCAATACAGCGTGGTCGGCCAGGGCTTTCTCGACCGCAGATTTAACGGATTCAACGGATTTCACGGATACGCCCACCTATGGCAGGCTAACTACTGTTGTTTTGCAATAGCGCGTAGCTGATTAGCTGGGATATACAACGTAAAAAGGCCACCCGAAGGTGGCCTTTTACAACATCTTAATCATACTGATAACTCGCTCAATCAGTGCGCTGGCTTAGTCAGCCCGCCGCCGGAGGCTGGCGGGCGTATCTGCGCAATCCGTTGAATCCGTTAAATCTGCGGTCTAGAGTTGACCGCGCTTGGCGGCTTTCTGCATTTTCTCGTTGGCGAAAATAGCTACTTCCACACGGCGGTTGGCAGCTTTGCCAGCGGCAGTGGTGTTGTCGGCTACCGGCTGGCTCGAGCCATAGCCCGTGGCCGTGATGCGGCTGCTGTCTACACCTTTAGCGGTCAATTCGTTGGCAACGGCCTGGGCACGGCGCTGGCTCAGCGGCTGGTTGATGGCATCGGAGCCGGAAGAATCGGTGTGGCCGTCGATGGTCACGTTGGTATCGGCGTACTTCTGGAGCGTCGCAGCCAGTTCGTCGATGTTGCCGGTAGCAGCCGGCGTGAGGGCCGAAGAGTTGGTATCGAACAAGATACCCGAAGCGAACGTGATTTTAATACCTTCGCCGATGCGCTCTACCTTGGCACCTTCCAAGTCGCGGCGCAGCTCGGCAGCTTGCTTATCCATGCGGCGGCCGATCAGCGCACCACCCGCCCCGCCGACGGCAGCGCCCAGAATGGCCCCTTTGGCCGTACCCGACTTACCACCAATTACGCGGCCCAGAATAGCACCGCCCGCTGCCCCACCAAGGCCGCCAATGATACCACCCTTCAAAGTTTTGCTCATGCCCTTCGGCTTGTCCGTCGTCACGGTGGTAGACTGTGCCTGCGCGAAGTGGCCCAGCAGCAGCAACATGGCTAGCAAATAAGAGAAAGAGAGTTTCAGGGTTTTCATGAAGAAAATGAAATAAAATGATAGCCGTGCCTCGCGCTACGGCAATGCGACGGCAAGTTCGCTATTTGCAACCACCTTGCCAAACTCAGTTGGTTGAATACCCCGCTTTACAGGTTTAACGCACCAAGCGGCTGGCCAAACAACAAAAAAGCTCGGCTGGGGGCCGAGCTTCTTCGCTGTTTGCTGAATAATTAGCAAAAGCTTACTTATTCTTATAGTTGTAATAACGAGCGGGGTCTTTCTTTTTATCCTGATTGCGGCCTACCAAGCCACCGCCTACTACGCCAGCACCGGCACCGATGAGGGCACCTTTGCCACCGCCTACTAGGCCGCCAAGTACAGCACCACCGGCACCGCCAATGGCAGCACCTTTAGCCTTGCGGCTCCAGCCTTTGCGATCTTGCGCGTGGGCTACCGAACCTGCCAGCAGGAAAAAGGCCAGCAGAAACGTAAAGATTTTCGAGAAGGATTTCATATGAATACGAAGCGTTTAAGAGAGACAAACGGCTGGGGTGCCGATAGTAATTAAACGTAGGCAGTATTCAACGGGTTGTGCATAGACATAAAAAAAGCCCGACGCTTTACGCATCGGGCTTTTCTGTTTGGTGGGTGGTGCTTACAGCGTGCCGTTTTCGGCAGCTTTCTTCATTTTCTCATTGGCGAAAATGGCTACTTCCACGCGGCGGTTGGCTTGCTTACCTTCGGCCGTCGAGTTGTCGGCGATCGGGTCGGTCGAGCCCAGGCCTTTGGTAGTGATGCGGCTGCTGGCTACGCTTTGCGCGGTGAGGGCGTTAGCCACCGATTGGGCACGGCGCTCGCTCAGCGGCTGGTTGATGGCATCGGTGCCGGTGTTGTCGGTATGGCCTTCTACCAGTACGTTGGTGTCGGGATATTTTTGGAGCGTGGCGGCCAGCTTGGAAATGTCGGCCTGCGAAGCTGGGCGCAGGGTGCTGCTGTTGGTATCGAACAGGATGCCCGAGTCGAAGGTGATTTTAATGCCTTCGCCTACGCGCTCTACTTTAGCGTTGGCCATGTCGCGCTGAAGCTCGGCCGCCTGCTTATCCATTTTACGGCCGATGAGCGCGCCGCCAGTACCGCCCACGGCAGCGCCGAGGATAGCCCCGGCAGCCGTGCCTTTGCCGCCGCCTATCAGGCCGCCGATTACGCCGCCGAGTACGGCCCCGCCACCAGCGCCCAGCAGGCCGCCTTTGGTGGATTTATTCATGCCAGTTTTGCGCACGCCAGTGCCGTTATTACTCGACAAGTCGGGCTGCGTGGTGGTCTGGCGCGACGAGGCGCACGAGCCGAGCAGCATTACGAAGGCCAGCAGGATGGCCACGAAAGACTTAGAATAAGTCATCATTTCTGAAGGTGTTGGTAAGTGTAAAACTGGTAGTCCAGCCAGGCCTTATACGCAAAAACCCGCCCTGGTTACCAAGGCGGGTTTTCCCAAAGTCGTGCCAGGGGAAGGAGGCGACTACCAGCTGCGCACGTAATGCAACTGGCTATCAGCCTATTTATTTTTTACCATCGATAGTAGATTAGCAAGGCGCTGCTTGAGCTCGCGGCGATCTACGATGAAATCGAGGAAGCCGTGCTCCAGCACAAATTCGGCGCTCTGGAAGCCTTTGGGCAGGTCTTTACCGATAGTTTCCTTGATAACGCGCGGGCCGGCAAAGCCAATCAGCGCGCCGGGCTCGGCAATGTTGAAGTCGCCGAGCATGGCAAAGCTCGCCGTGACGCCGCCCGTGGTGGGATCGGTGAGCAGGCTCACGTAGGGCACCTTGGCTTCGGCCAGCAGGGCAAGCTTGGCCGAGGTTTTGGCCATTTGCATAAGCGAGTAGCCGGCTTCCATCATGCGGGCCCCGCCCGAGCGCGAAATCATGAGGAAGGGAATCTTATGCTGGCGGGCGTAGTCGATGGCGCGGGATATTTTTTCGCCCACTACCGAGCCCATTGAGCCACCGATAAAGCGGAAATCCATGGCGGCTACGACTAGGGGCTGGCCAGCGCTCAGGCCGTGGGCCGTGCGCACGGCGTCTTTGAGGCCGGTGCTTTTCTCGGTGGCCTGCACGCGCTGCGGATAGGCTTTGGTATCTACGAAGTGCAGGGGGTCGCCGGAAGTTAGGTTGGCATCCAGTTCCTCGTAATGCCCTTCGTCGAAGAGAAAATCGAAATACGCAGCCGCGTCGATGCGGTCGTGGTGGCCGCAGTTGCCGCACACGTAGAGCAGGCGCTTGTGCTCGGCCATCGTGGCGACGGTTTTACACTCGGGGCACTTATACCAGAGGCCGTCCGGAGTTTCTTTTTTCTGTTCGGTTGGGGTGATGATACCCTTTTCTTCGCGCCGGAACCAAGCCATGAGAAAGCGGTTGAAAGCGGCTGGCAACGTGCCGCCTGCTTAGAAATAGTAGAAGTTGGAGAGCAAAAATAAGCTACGGCGGCGAAGGTGGGGGCCAGCCCGGGGGGCAATCGCTACCAAAGGCCATTAAAGTCGCTCAAAGGGCAGTTTGTAGTAGGGCGTTGGGAAGCACTTAGCTCTGAATTATAACCCGGCAGTTGTTCACCAATGCCCTGCTAACCGTGGTGACTTTTGACCAGCTCGATTGCGCAGTACCTTTCCGACCTAATTTTATGCATGGGGTCTGCCCTGCGCACGGCCCGGTTTTTATGAGAAGTATGACGGCAAAGAATTTCCGCCCTGCCTTACTGCCCCTGCTGCTGGCTACACCTTTTCTGCTCAACAGCTGCGTCACGGCCAAGCGCTACGAAGACTTGCAAGCCCGCCAGCAAAGCGAGGCCCAGGCCCGCACCGCCGCCGAGCAACAGGCCCGCCAGGCCAAGGCCGACCTGCAAAAAGCCAACGACCAGCTCAACGAATTACGCCTCAATCAGAAGCGCCTCACCACCGATTCGACCCAGACCGGCAACGCCCTGCGCCGTACCCGCGCCCTCTACACCCAGCTCACCGATAGCTACGACAAGCTGCTCAAAAACAGCGACCGTGCCCTGGCCGACCGCAACGCCGACTACGGCAAGCTGGCCAAGGACCTGGCTACCCGCGAAAGCGAGCTCGGTGCCCTCGACCAAAACCTGCGTAAAAGCAAGGCCGACAACGACCGCCTGGCCGCCGACCTCTCCACTCGCGAGGCGCGGCTCGCCGAGCTTACCCAGGCCCTGGCCGACAAGGACAAGGCCGTGAATGACCTCAAGGCCCGCGTGAGCAAGGCCTTGCTGAGCTTTAACTCCAGCGACTTGCAAGTGAAGCTCAAGGACGGCAAGGTGTACGTATCGCTTTCCGAGCAGCTGCTTTTCAAGTCGGGCTCTAGTAAGGTAGACCCCAAGGGCCAGGAAGCCCTCAAAAAGCTGGCGACCGTGCTGCAAGAGCAGAAGGATGTGAACGTGGTGGTGGAGGGCCACACCGACAACGTACCCATGCGCGCCACCGGCGGCATTCAGGACAACTGGGATCTGAGCGCGCTGCGCGCCACTGACATTGCCCGCCTGCTCACGGCCAGCGGCGTGGAGCCCAGCCGCATCACGGCCTCGGGCCGCTCGCAGTACGTGCCCGTCGCCCCCAACGACTCGCCCCAGAACAAGGCCCTCAACCGCCGCACCGAGATTATCCTCACGCCCAAGCTCGACGAGCTGTTTCAGATCCTTGACGGCAATAGTACGGCCGCCGATAAAACTAAGTAAATACGCTGTTTACCAAGCTTTACCCTGAGAATGCGAGAGCCAAGCGGTATATTTAGGGCCGCCCCCTCTCACACTCTCAGGGTATCTTATGCACTCATTTTTCCCTTATCGCTGGCTGCTGGTCGGCTTACTCTGGCTGAGCCTATCACCGACCGTTCGGGCTTCTCACGTACGCGGGGCCGATATCGCGTATACCTCGGTGGCGTCGACGACGGCGGGCGTACCCCGCTACCGCGTTACGCTGCGTTTATTCCGAGATGTGGCCGGAGTCGACCAGCCCACGGTACGGCTATCTGGCCGACTGGGCGGCTGTAATTCAAGCGACCCGAGGAACTTCACGATAGACAATATTCCTAAGCAGCAAAGCTCACGGTTGAGTCCGGTGGCTTGTACGGGTAGTATGCCCACCAGCATTTCTTCCTCTTTCGGGCTAGATATTTTTCTCTATTCGGTTGATGTAGACTTACCCCGCGGCCAGTGGACGCTTAGTTTCACGGGGGAGAGCCGGCCAACTGGCATTCGCAACATTCCTAACTCATCCACTACTTCTTCGTACGTGTCGGCCTTCCTGGACAACACGCTTATCACGCAGGATACCTCGCCCACCTTTCTGTCAACGCTGCTGCCTTCTTTGCAGGGAAATTTAGCGCAAGCCTATACTTTCAGCACGTTTGACGCAGACCGCGACTCCGTGGCTTACAGCATAGTGGAGTCGCAGACTACCCTGGACGCTATGTCGACCTGCGGTACCGCTATCGCAGGGGCTACCTCACCGCATTTTCAGTTGAATGCGACTACCGGAGCGATAACTGCCCCGGCGGGTGCCGTGCAGCAGGGCTTTTATGCGATGGCGGTGCGCGTAGCTGAGTATCGCCAGCTGGCTGGTACCTGGCAGCTTATTGGGTCGGTCATGCGGGACATTGTGTATCTGGCCCAAAACCAGGCCAACCAGCCCCCTTCTTTCACGAGCGTAGCCGTTGGTACTGGCAGCGCGCAGCTGCTGAACCAGACCATCACCGTGCGCCCCGGCCAGACAGTGCAACTCACGCTGACCGCCTCCGACCCCGATGCGGGGCAGGCGCTACGCTTCAGCAGTGAGGCAACTTCTATTATCCCGGGCCTGAGCTTGGCCACGCTCAACGCCACCCAGGCGCAGCTTACGTGGCAGGTGCCGGCCAGCCAGCCCCAGGGATTCTACACCATTACCATCGCCGCTTTCGATAATGGCTGCCCCAACAGCACGCTGGAACAGACGCTCTATGTGCGCGTGGTCAACCAAGCATTGGCTACTCGCAGCGATACCGAGGTGAGTAGCACAGCCTTTCCCATGCCCTTCCGCGACCACGTACAGTTTCAGGCAGCCAGCGGCCAGCTAATTAGTATTATTGATGAGCTGGGGCGCACCGTGGCCCAACTGCGCGCCGGTACCAATGGCCAAGTGCAGTGGCAGCCGGCCGCCAGCCTACCCGCCGGCCTCTACTTGGCGCGGGGTGCCAACGGCCGCCCGCTGGCCCGCCTGCTGCACGCGGCCAATTAGCACTTGCAACTCAAGAAAAAAAGGCCAGCCCAACAGGAGGCTGGCCTTTTGCTTTGGCGTAACTACCATTTCCTACGACCGCTCCCACCAGCGGGAGTTGAGTGGGCCGCCGGCCGCTACCTCCACCCGCTGGCCGGGGGCGGGCAGCAGCAGCGTCACCCCGGGGCCAGCCGCTTCGAGCAGGCGTTGTACCGGCTGGCGCCAGGCGTGAAATGCCAGGTTGAACGTGCCCCAGTGCAGCGGTAGCAGCGGCCCGCCGCCCAGCAGGCGGTGCGCGGCTAGCGCGTGGTCGGGGCCGAGGTGAATGTCGGCCCACTCGGGGTCAGATGCCCCGATTTCGAGCATTACCAAATCGAACGGCCCATAGGCCGCCCCAATCTGCTGGAAAGCTTCGTCGAACGGTCCTGAGTCGCCGCCGAAGAAAACACAGTGCTGCGGCCCGCGCAGCACCCACGAGGCCCACAGCGTGCTATCGCGGTTGAGTAGGCCCCGGCCCGAGAAGTGCCGGGCGGGCGTGGCAATCAGCTTAAAATCGGCGGCCAAATCGATTTCGTCCCACCACGTCGCTTCGGTGATGCGGGCGGCGGGCACGCCCCAGCGGCGCAGGTGCGCCCCCACCCCCAGCGGACAAAAAAACCGCTCGCCCCGCCCGGCCAGCACCCGAATGGCCGCCTCGTCGAGGTGGTCGTAGTGGTCGTGCGAGAGAATAATACCATCGAGCGGCGGCAATTGGGCCAGCGGCAGGGGCGGCGCAAAAAATCGCTTCGGCCCCACGAGCTGCGAAGGCGACACCCGGTTGCACCACACCGGGTCGGTGAGGAAGCGGCGGCCGTCGATTTCGAGCAGCGTAGTGCTGTGGCCCAGCCAGGTTACGCGCAGCGCATCGGCGGGCACGGGTGCGGCCAGGGCGGCCGCGTCGGCTAGGAAAGGACCGAGCGGCTGCCGGGGCTCGCGCTCCGTTTTATCAACTAAATAACGGCGTAATAATGCCCCGTAGCCCGAGGGCGGGCTTACGCTGGTGGGCAGTACGTTGTAGTATTTCTTGCCAGAGTGGCGGGGCTGAAGCTGCATGGGGCTACAAAGCATAGCGTCACAGATTGATTTGTGACGGCCTAATTTGTGACGGACACGGGCGCCAAACGAGCGCCCGGCCAGCCCGCTGACGCGATGGCTGAGGTTTTATTTTAGCAAGCCCTGCACCACGGGCAGCGCCCGGCTGGCCCACTGGCGCATCTGGGCACCGGTGTAGTGCAGGCCGTCGGGGGTAAACTGGCTGGCGTTGCCAGCGGCAGCCCGGGTAAGGTCGGTGATGGCGACGTAGGCCACGCCCGCCGCCTGGCACTCCTGCTGGGCTACGGCGTTGAACTCGTCGATTTCGCGGGTTATCTGCGCCAGGTCGCGGCCTTGGGCGAAGGGCGTCTGCCCCCAGTCGGGAATGCTGAGCACCACCACGCGGCTAGCGTGGCCCCCGGCGTAGCCCACGGCCGTGGCCAGCAGCTGCCGAAACTCGGTGCGGTAGAGGGCCACGCGCTGGCCCCGGTACTGATTATTAACCCCGATAAGCAGCGATACGAGACCATAGTCGCGGCGGTGGTTGCCGCTGGCCGCGATGGCGGCTTGCAGCTCGGCGGTGGTCCAGCCGGTGCGGGCGATTATGTCGGGCTCGGCCAGCGGCAAACCCTGGGCACGGGCCAGCGCGGCAAGCTGCACCGGCCAGCGCTCAGCCGCCGGGGCACCCTCGCCGATGGTGTAAGAGTCGCCCAGGGCGAGGTAAGGAATAGCTGCCGCATTCGGCGCAGGGGTAGTGGACATGGTAGTAGGCGCGACGGCCCGCGGCGAGGCGCAGGCAGCTAGCAGGAAGCTTAAAAGCAAGAATAAATGGCCCGACATAAGAACAAGAACGGGCGACGCAATTTGTGCGTCGCCCGTCTACTTACGCGGCTGGCCGGGGAGTTGGGTTGCGGGGTCGGACCTTACCCGATGGCCTGGGCGAGATCGGCAATCAGGTCTTCGGCATCCTCAATGCCCACGCTCAGGCGAATGAGCGAGTCGGAGAGGCCGGCCTTGCGGCGCTGCTCGGCCGGGATGCTGGCGTGCGTCATAGTAGCGGGGTGGCCGCTGAGACTTTCCACGCCGCCCAGGCTCTCGGCCAGGGTGAAGAGCTCGAATTTTTCGAGCGCCGCGATGGCATCTTCCTGCTTGTCACCCTTGAGCACGAACGAGATCATCCCCCCAAAGTCGCGCATCTGCCGGGCGGCTACGGCGTGGTTGGGATGGTTTTCGAAGCCGGGCCAGTACACTTTTTCCACCTTGGGATGCTGGCGCAGGTATTCGGCCACGGCGCGGCCGTTTTCGCAGTGGCGCTGCATCCGCAGGTGCAGGGTTTTGAGGCCGCGCAGCACCAGGAAGCAGTCTTGCGGGCCGGGCGTACCGCCGCAGGCATTTTGGTAAAAGCTCAGGTCTTTCAGCAGCTGGTCGTCGTTGAAGACCAGCGCCCCCATTACCACGTCGGAGTGGCCAGCCATGTATTTGGTGAGCGAATACACTACGATGTCGGCCCCCAGGGCCAGCGGCTCCTGCAGGTAGGGCGTGGAGAAGGTGTTATCGACGGCCAGCAGCGCCCCGGCCTCTTTGGCCAGCGCGGCCGTGGCGGCGATGTCGATGATGTTGAGCAGCGGGTTGGTGGGCGTCTCAACCCAGATGAGCTTGGTATTAGCCGTCACCTTCTCGCGCACCTTGGCGATATCGCCCATCGGCACGAAGTGAAACTTGATGCCCAACGGCTCATACACCTTAGTCATGATGCGGTACGAGCCGCCGTAAAGGTCGTCGGTCGAAATCACCTCGTCGCCGGGCTTGAGCAGGCGCAGCACACAGTCGATGGCCGCCATGCCCGAGGCGAAGGCCAAGCCGTGTTTGCCGTTGTCGAGGGCCGCCAGGGCATCTTGCAGCTGGGTGCGGGTGGGGTTGTGGGTGCGCGAGTACTCGTAGCCCTTGTTGTCGCCCGGCGAGCGCTGGGCGTAGGTCGAGGTCTGGTAGATGGGCGTCATGACGGCCCCGGTGGTGGGGTCGGGGTGGACGCCGGCATGGATGGCTTTAGTGGCGAATTTCATAGCGTGCAAAGGTATCGGCTGGCTCGCTTGCGCGCCGGGTAGTCGGGTTTATCTTAGCTGCGATATTCTGCTCACATTCCGTTCATTTGCATGCAAAAAGCTCTACTTCTACTCAGCACCTGCATGGCGCTGAATTTCAGCGCCGCCGCCGCCCCACCCAAACCCAAGGCCAAGCCTGCGGCTATTGACTCGGCTGCCCTCTACCGGGCCACGGTTGATTCGATCAATGGCACCTTCCATTACCAGCAGGGACACATTGTGCTGCCCGGCGGCGTGGGCGAGCTCACCGTGCCGCGGGGCTTCCGCTACCTCGACTCCGCGCAGAGCGGCCGGGTAATCAACAAGCTGTGGAATAACCCGCCGCGGACCAACCTGGGCATGCTTTTTCCGGCCAATTACGGTCCGGTGAGCGAGGGTGTCTGGGCCTATATCATCGATTACGACCCCATGGGCTACGTGAAGGACGATGATGCCGACGACATCAAGTACGACGAACTGCTGGAGGAGATGCAGAAGGAGACGGAGGAAAGCAATCCCGACCGCACCGCTGCTGGCTACGAGGCTATTCACCTGCTGGGCTGGGGTGCCCCGCCCTACTACGACAAGCAGCAGCACACCCTGCACTGGGCCAAGCTCCTGCGCTTCGGCAGCGGCATCGACGAAACGCTCAATTACAACGTGCGCATTCTGGGCCGCAAGGGCGTACTCATCTTCAACGCCGTGGCCGTACCCTCGCAGCTCCCCGCTATCAAGGCCAGCATTCCCGACCTGCTCGCCAACGTATCGTTTGTCAAGGGCCAGCAATACAACGACTACAGCGTAGGCGTCGATGAGGTGGCCGCCTACAGCATCGGCGGCCTGGTAGCCGGCAAGGTGCTGGCCAAGGTGGGCTTTTTTGCCATCCTGCTCAAATTCTGGAAACTAGGCCTGCTGGCCCTGGGCGGGGCCTGGGCCGCCATCAAGCGTTTTTTCGGTTTCGGCACCAAGGAGGAGTAGGCTGGTGGCGGGCATGACAGCCGGGCCGGCTTTTGCGTAGGTACTTTCGCCTCCTCACTGGCCGGCCCCGGCTTTTTCTGCTAATGGCTTTTCTGCGCGAGCTTTTCCAAAAGAATTTTTCCACCTTCCTCACCATGGGGCTACTGGTGGCCGTACCGGTCCTCGGCTCGGCCTCGGTACTGGGCCTTTTGTACGAGCGCCCCACCCTACTGCAACACCTGACCACCGGCCAGAGCCTGCTGTATTTTGCGGCGGTGGGCCTCACGATGGCACTGGCGCTCACGCCCACTACGTTCGTGGCCATCGTGACGGGCTATTATTTCGGCTGGAGCGGGCTGGCGGGCATGATAGCGGCCTACGCCCTGGCGTCGGCTCTGGGCTACGAGCTGGCCCGCCGCCTCGACCACGGCAAGCTGCGCGCCGTGCTCCTGCATTTCCCCAAAGCCGACGCGGTGCTGACCGAGTTGCAGAGCCAGAGCTGGCCGCTCATTATTCTGACGCGGCTTTCGCCGGTGCTGCCTTTTGCACTCATGACGTTCGTGCTGGCCATCGTGGGCGTACCGCGTCGCCGCTTCCTGGCGGCGTCGGTGCTGGGGATGCTGCCGCGCAGCCTGTTTTTCTACTGGCTGGGCACCAAAGCTTCGGATGTGCTGGCCCTGCTGCGCGACCCCGACGAGGGTACGCTCAGCAAACTGGTGCTGGTCGGGCTGGTTATCGCGTCGCTCTTCGGCCTGTACGTGGTTTTCAACCGGGCCCTGCAGCGCGTGCTGCGAAACAATGCCGCCGCTGAGCAAAATTTTTCTGACTGATTATTACCCCCTTGTCTACTTAAGACCACTTTTCTGCCGAGAAATCTTTCGCCTGAGTTGTGTATCCAAAAAAAATCCTCCTACCTTTGTACTCCCAACACGGGACAACGACAACAAACGGTTGTATAGCTCAATTGGATAGAGCATCTGACTACGAATCAGAAGGTTTAAGGTTCGACTCCTTATACGACCACGAAAAACCCGTTCTACAGCACGTAGGGCGGGTTTTTTACTTCTTGGGGTACGCGGTGGGATGCAACCCCGGCCTTTTAGATTTAGCAGAGTAGGTTAGCGAACCCTTGACGCACAGCTGATTCTACGAGCTGAGGTACTGGTCATAGAGCCAATCGTCTTGAAAACAAAACCGCTGAAATAGCTTCTTGGATACGAGGCGCACGAGTTGCACCATCAAGAATACGATTCCTACGGCAGGGGCAATCTGAAATATCTTGGCACCTATGCCTCATACATGAGTGAGCGCCTGGGTCAGCTTACTGCCGGCCGTATACACATAAAGCGTCACGAAGGGCACGGAGGTAATGGCTGCTGGGAGTAGCCGGGCAAAGAAATGCTAGTTGACTGCAATACCCGCGAAACGGCGGCTGGCGACTCGGATTGTACGCTTCTCCGTCTGATAAGCCAGTGGTAGGCAGAAGTTAGGCGGCTTGTTCGAGTGGGATCGTAAAATTCAGGGCCTGGTGGGACCGTTGGGTGTTATAGTCGTGCCGCCACTCCTCCACTAGCTGGCGCACATGGGCCAGCGAGCGAAACCGGTGAGCGCCGAGCAATTCGCGGCGAAACGACCCGTTGAAGCGTTCGATGTAGGCATTCTGCGTCGGCTTACCGAGCTGAATCCAGCGCGGGATAATACTTTGTTGCTCATGCCACTCGCTCAGTTTGGTGCTGATGAATTCAGGGCCGTTGTCGGGGTGCAACTACGCGGGGCAGCCGTGGTACTCGACTAAGGCGCATGAGCACCTGCACAATGCGGCTGGCAGGCAAGGAAAAGTCGATTTCCACGCCCAGCAACTCGCGGTTGTGCTAGCTATTTTTTTGGCGGTAGCTCCTTGATCGCCTGGCTATTTAAGCTCTGGTCGGCAAACAGCTGCTTGAGCTTGCGCTGCTCCTCTTCCAGGTGGTTGAGCCGGGTGAGCTCGGCCACGCTGGCCCCGGCGTATTTGCTCTTCCAAGCACAAAACGTGGCCTCGCTTAACCCGTGCTCGCGCACCATTTGAGCCACGGTCTGCCCGTTGGCCTGCTATTGCAGCATAGCCACCATCTGGGCCGCGCTGGATCGTCCCTTTTTCGTTTCTCAGTCGTCAGGTAGTGAAAGTTACTGCTTTTTCTACTCACTACTGGCTCATTTATTTGGGAAGCGTACACTTCTATCTGAAGAAACATCAGCTATTTAGCTGAAGTAGTTGGCCACCTATCGAATGCACATCTATTTTAGCCCTTCTGCGGTAACGCCCGACAACCTCGCGACTCACTCACGCCTACTCATTAAAGCATTGTCTCAAAGACTTGTCTGAGCAGAGGCCCACTCATCCAGCTAATGCGCCGCGTAGCGTGAGCACCAACGCAAAACAACCCGGCCTACTAGGTAGACCAGGTTGTTTGACTTCAAGGGGAGGCAGGAATTATTGCAGCGTCAAACGGCTGGTGACCGCAGTTTCTCCTGCTGGCTGCACCGTAAGCATATAGATGCCAGCTGCCAGGCCGGTGGTGGGCACCTTGGCCATGACGCCGCTAAAGGAGCCGCTGGCCACGGCCTGCCCCATCGTATTGCGTAGGGTGTAGGTGGTCGATTTGGCTGTGGTAGTTTCTGCCAGCACCACGTCGATGCCCTGACCGCTGGCTACGGGGTTAGGGTAAGCGGAGAATACCTTGGCTGCTACTGCCGCCTTGTTACCGAGCGTCGTGGTGTAGGTGCCATAGAAATTGCCGCCGTAGTCGCGCGCCCGGTCGCGGTAGATGCTGTGATAGTGGATATTATTGCGGAATACCACCCCGGTCTGGCACACGAACTCCACCCACACGTTCGGCCCGTCGATGCGAGCGTAGTCGGCATTGGTGGTGAACTGACCAGTGCCAGAGTAGGAAATGTACGTATCGGCTAGCTGCGACTTGTAGTAGTTAAGTAGCGAGGCCGCGGTGACATCGTCTACGTCATTTACCCAGGGGGCCATGGCGGCTACCACCAGTGCCTGCTGGGCTGTGCTGAGCTGGCTGCATTGAATACCCACGCGGGTAGTCGGAAACCTGCCATCGCTGCCAGGCCCCAGCACCACATCAGAGAAAGTGGTGGAGAGTTTGGCGGTGGCCTGCTGCGTGCTGCTCAGGCCCTGAATCATGGCCAGCATCGCCGAGGCTTCGCTGTTGAGGGGAGCCACGGTGGTGCCGCTGGGGTAAATGCCCCCCGTGGAGGTGAAGCTCAGGGGCTCGACGCCTTCAAACTTAGGCGTAGCGCCGGTGACGGTGCCGTTACCGAAGGTGATGTTGGTAGCCAGATGGTAGCCGCCGAATTGCAGCATCCAGGTGCCAGTAGTGCTGGGGGTGCCTAAAAAAGCAATGAAATAGATACCCGAGCCGTAGCCACTCCCCCCACCGTTAGCGTTGAGGTAGTCGTCGGCCGCCCGAATCTGCTGCGTTTCGTCGTAGCCTTCGCCGCTGCCCGTGCCCGTGGCCGCCTTTACCACGGCCAGGGCCGCCGTTTGCTGGGCGGTGGTCATGTTGGCAAACTGCAAGCCCGTGCGGCAATTGGTGCCGCAGGGAAGGTTCGACCACTTGAGAACAGTAGTCGAGTTGAAGGGCTGCAACACGGCCCCTTGCGCCGCCGTGCTGACGCTGCCTTGCTGCGCAGTACTGAGCGTGGCCAGGAAGGCATTGGCTGCCGCCACCACATCGCTCACCGCAACAGCCTGCTTGGTGCCTTTGGTACTCTTAACACTGCTTGTGGAAGTCGGCAGCAGCTTCAGCACGGCCGTGCTACCTGGGTGCTGCTTAAAAGCCATCAGCGCCAGCAAGGCGCCGGTAGAGGCTAAACAAGTAGAGGTTTTCATGTAAAAAACGGGTGAAGTGAAGAAAAACGGGTGCTGAAACTTACTGGCTACTTCTAGCTACGCTACCGAAAATCTAAGCTAAGCCTAACGTCATTCCCTTGAGTAACTTGCTAATAAATACGCAAATACAATGATTTTGTTTTTATATTATTATCTATCACCCAAGTACTAGATCAAATCAACCAATGGGTTGAGCGCCGCAACCTATGCCAACCGAGGGCGGCGCAGATAGAGCACGACCGAGCCGATAGCCAGCGAGGCCAGCAGCCAGGGCGCGTGGGGCACGGCCGTAGCGAGCGCCCGCGTCAGGGCATTGCTGTCGCCACTCAGGCGCTCCACTAGCCAGGCCGTAGCGGCCAAGCCGGCCAGCACCGCCCCGCCCAGCCGCACGTACTTGTAATAAGACGTGCAAGCCAGCAGCAGTAGCCACGGCATAGTTAGGCCCACTACCAGCAGCTGCATCAGCTCAATACCCACGTTGAAGCCTAGCAAGCTCAAGGCCAGCGGGCCGGCTTCCAGATGCAGGGTAGCCAGGGTGCTGGCAAACGCCAGGCCGTGCACCAGCCCGAAGCCGGCGGCCACCCAGGTTTCGCGCCCCGGAAATAATGGCCGCACCGCGTGCGCCGCCGCGACCAGAATGGACACCGCAATGAGCGCCTCCACCGGCTGGGTGGGCAACCGCACCCAGCCCAGCGTGCCCAGCAGCAAGGTAAGCGAGTGCCCCAGGGTAAAGGAAGTGACGAGCAGCAGTAGCCGGCGAAGGCTATAGCGGGGGCCACCGTAGCCACCCCAGCGCCGGCCGGCCACCAGCAGCGGGGCGGGCAGCAGCAAGGCCAGCAAAAACAGCAGGTGGTCGATACCCTCGGCAATGTGACGAATGCCGAGCTTCACCATCGCCGCGAAGCCCGTCCAAGGGCTGCCCGCGGTCAGGTTCACGGCGAGGGGAGGAATAACGCTGTTGATTACGTCCATCCCGATGACCCCGACCTGCGTCGGCGTGGCATCTTCGGCCACTTGCCCAGCCGCCCAGTCCTGCCGCACTGACACCAGGATTTTGTGCGTCACTACCTGGTGCACAATGGCATCGTAGCGCAGCACGAAGTGCCGCACTTCGGCGCCGGGTGGGGGCAGCAGGTGCAGGGAGGCCACTACTTCGTTGTAAGGGCCGTTCAACTCGTTGGCTTGGTGCTGTACCACCAAGTCGCTCACCTGCAAGCCCCAGTAGCGGCCATCGGTGCTTTGCACCCGCATGTGTTGGGTTAGGTACTGCCGCAACTGTGGCCCCCAACGCTGCACCAGCCCGGCGGTTGAGTCAGCCACGGGGTACTGGAAAGCGGGTTGCAGCTCGCCGAGCGGCAAGTGCACCTCGGCCTCCAGGCGCTGCGGGTGTACTGTGAGCAGCACCAGCGAGTTGGGCATGGGGTGGGCCAGCGCCGGCAGCATGCCGCGCCCCAGCACCAGAAGAAGCAGTGCCAGCCAGTGACTGGGTTGGCGGAAAAGCGACGCCATTACAGAATAATTATACTGATTAAGACTGAAAAAACTAGTAAAGAGCTTTACCGCTGCGCGCATCCATAGCTCGCGCGGCGGGCAAGCTTCTTCAGCAAGCGTTAGTTACCGCCATAGTCCTTGCTCTTGTCGCGCCACACCGAGTGCGGGTGGGTGCCCGAGAGCACGATACCGTTCTGGCACGAGTATTCAATCCAGACGTGCGGGCCGTCGATGCGCACGTAGTCGTTGCGGGTGGTCATGGCCGTGGTGCCCGAGTAGGCCACGTAGGTGTTGTCTAGCTCGCTGGTGTACGTGGCCAGAATGGTGGCCGCGTTCGTGTCGTCCGTGTCGTACACGTAGGTCTTCATGGCCGCCACTACCAAGGCCTTCTCGCTGGCGGATAAGCTACTACCCTTCACCCCCACGGAGGTGCTGGGGAAAGTACCATCCTGGCCGGGGCCAGCCACCAGGTCACTGTATGTTTGCGAAAGCTTGGCTGCGGTCTGGTTGGTGCTGCTCAGGCCGGTGAGCATGGCCGAAAACGCGGCAGCTTCCTGCTGCAAGGGCTGGTTGCTGGTACCGTTCAGGGTAAAGGTTGCAAACGGCTCAACGCCGCGGAACGAGGGCGTGGCCCCGGTCAGCACGCCGTCCTTGTAAGTATTGGCGAAGGCCAAGTGGTGGCCACCAAACTGTATTTCGAAGGTACCCGTGGTAGCTGGCGTGCCTAGAAAAGCAATGTAGTAGTTGGCCGCCCCGTAAGTGCTGCTGCCGCCGCCGTTGGCGGCCAGATAATCGTCAGCATTTAGCAGTTGCTGCATCTCGTCCCAGCCCTCGTTGGTTGTCGTGCCCGATACTTCCTTAATCAGCGCCTTAGCGTACTGAATCTGGGCGCTCGTCATCGAGCCGAAATTCAGGCCCACGCGCTTGGAAGAGCTTTGTACTAGGCCCTGCGGCAGGTTCGACCATTTCTTGGCGTCGCTCACCGCGTAGGTGCGCTGCAACGTCGATACCTGCGTGCCATCAAGCTGCGATTTAAACGCATCGGCCAAGCACACAATCTTGGCGATACCCGTGGCCGTTGAGGTGCAGGCGCTTACCGTGATGGGGTCGGGATTGGAGTTTGAGGACGAAGTAGTGGTAGTAGTGGTGTCGTCCTTTTTGCAGGCGACGAGGCTGGTGACCAGCATGGCACCAACGGCCAACGAGATTCTTAGGCGGTGTAGCATAGGGCAAACAAGTGAAGAAAAGGGGGCGTACTATTATCGTCACAGCTTACTCATAGTGAAGTGCTTGAATGAGCAGGCTGGTAGTAAGGCAGCTTCACTTGCTTACCCAAACCTAGCCTACCAGCGGACCAGCCCTCTACTTTAATCGGCCACTAATCGCTTTTTGTCGCTTAGTAGGCACTGCCCGCTCCCAGGCAACCTCGAGAAACCATGCGAAGAACTGCATACCTTCCTTCCATTTCATTTCCGAACTAATCGTCATGGCTAAGGGAGGAAAACGGAGCGAGCTAGTGAAGACCGATAGCCTACGTGGTTGAACAGGGCCTAGAGTCGCCTGGATGATGGTGTAAGAAGAAGATACACGAGGTGGCTCCTACCCCCACGCCGCCCTTCATAATTCACGCTCGACCTTACTCGGCTTAAGCCAATGCCTTTTAAATCAGTAACTTAATTTGACACTGAAGCACTTGGGCGTTTCTTTAAGAGCCAGCTCCTTACTTCTACTGCTGGTGCCAATGGCATAACCTATGGCCGTCACGATGCCGAGCGGCCTTTCTGAGAACGGCATGCTCGGCGATAAATAATTGACAGCAAATAAGTTGCACAGAAGGCGCGAGCGCATTAAAAATAAATTATAAGCCAAGCGTGGGGGTAGGGCGGCCCCTAAGTCTCTTACTTCCGAACCACGCAGCGAGCAGCCGCCATGTCGGCTAAGCGATGCTCTTGCACGGGGAATACATTGACCGCTTACGCACGCTTGCTATGCGCACCGTTTTTTTCTCCAACTATCAGTTACCGGGCCTTGCCGGAACAGGACTGTTATCGGGCCAGGCCCCTCCCCAGGCCCGGGACTGGCAGGATGAGCTGACGCGCCACCAGGCTATTTACGAGGAGCTGCTGACTAGCCCCGACTGGACAGATCACGCTGCGCCACGTAGCCCAGCCCCTCTCCAGCGGGCTCTTTCGGCACGCGACCTCACCTGCGACCTGGCGGGCTGGAGCCTACCGCAGCCAGGGCGACGTCCGACAGTCAACTCATAATCTCCTGGAAAGGATAGGCCTTTTATTAGCTCTGACTCGTGCATTACGCAGTATCTGTGCTACCCGCCCGCGTGCAACCCTGGGCTTTGCTCGGCATCTGGCTATTGCTGCTGGCGGCCATTCCAGCCCGGGCGACGCACATCGTGGGCGGCGAGTTGGACTTGCAGCACCAGACCGGCAACACCTACATCCTCACGCTGACGCTGTATTTCGACGCCATCAACGGGAACGCGGCGGCACTCGACCAGACCCTGACGGCGGGCATTTTTGACAAAGCAACCAACCGGCAGCTGCAAAGCGTGGTGTTGCCGCTTACCAGTAATACGTTCGTGAGCTACACGAATCCGGCTTGCGCCGTGGGCTCGCTCAGCACCCGCAAGCTCGTTTACACCAAGGATATTACGCTCGATGCCGCGACCTACAGCGGGGCCAGCGGCTACTACGTGGCCGTGGAACGCTGCTGCCGCAACTTGGCCATCAGCAACATCGTGAACCCCGGCGGCGCAGCCCAGACCTTTTACCTGGAGTTTCCAGCCGTAGTACGCAATGGGGCCGCGTTCATCGACTCGACGCCGCGCATCTTCCCGGCGCTCGGTGATTATGCCTGCCTCGGCAACCTGTTCTACTACGACTTCGGCGGGGTAGACCCCGATGGTGACTCGCTGGCCTATGACATGGTAACGCCGCTCAACGGCCACTCCACGGCGGCTAACCCTAGCCCGCTGCCGGTGGCCGCGCCGTACTCCACCGTGACCTGGACTACCGGCCTGGGCACGACCAACCAGATACCCGGCGCGCCGGCGCTGGGCATCGACGCACACACCGGCCGCCTCACGGTGCGGCCCAGCCGGCTTGGGCTGTTCGTGTTCGGGGTGCGCTGCGCGGAATACCGCAGAGGCGTGAAGATTGGGGAAACCCGGCGCGATTTTCAGCTCTACGTACTCAACTGCCCCCAGAATAACCCGCCCGTAGTGAGTGTGCAAGCCAACGGCCGCGCTTACCGCCCCGGCCGCGACACGGTGCGCTTCGTACCCGGTGGCCCTAGGTGCCTCACCCTACGCTATACCGACCCCGACCCAAACTCTGTGCTCACGCTTACGGCCGCGCCGCTCAACTTTAGCGATGCGGCCACGGCCCCGAGTTTCACGACCGCTGCCAGCGGCACGGTGCACGCCAGTGGCCAGCCCGATACGCTCACGGCCATGCTCTGCTTTCCACTGTGCGCTGACACTAAGGGTAAAGTATACTTGCTCAATATATTAGTAGCTGACAACGGCTGCTCGCTGCCCAAGCGCGATACCGTGCGGGTGGCCTTCATCGCCGCACCGCCCGTCAGCACGACGCCGGTGCTCAGCACCAGCTTTCCGCCCGAAGTGCCCGGTACTATCACCGTGGTGCGGCTGGCTCTCAACCAGCCCTACACGGCCACGCTACTGGGCACCGACTCGGCGCCCAACCCCCTCACGCTCACGGCTACCGGCGTGGGCTTCAGCCTGGCTAGCGTGGGCATGCGCTTCGCGGCCCAGAACGGCACGGGCCGTGCCACGGCCACCTTTGCCTGGGCGCCCGACTGCGGCCTGGTCACAGCCAGCGACAGCGGGCTGGTGGTGCGCTTTGCCCTCGCCCAGGGCGGCACTATCTGCACGCCGCACACCCTCACGCGCGCCATCCGCTTCGTGGTGCCCCGGCCCGGCGACTCGCTGGCCTTCCGCCCGCCCAACATCATTACACCCAATGGCGACGGCCTCAACGAGGCCTTCACCCTCGACCAGGCCCTGCCCCCCGATTTCTGCGCCAGCCAGTTTGCGGGCGTCAGCATTTTCTCGCGCTGGGGCCGGCTCGTGTACCAGTCGCCCACCCGCAGCTTCACCTGGGCCGGGGGCGGCGTTGGGGGCATCTACTACTACCTCGTCACCTTCACCGATGGGCGGCGCTTTAAAGGATGGATAGAAATAGTGCCTTGATAATCAGAGCAGTTTAAGCCGAATAAATCCTTGTTGTCTTTCTTTTCACCTCACCCTTTTCACCTCTTTTTTATGAAGCGTTTTTCTTCCCGCAGCGCAGCTTTCGCTACGCTAACCCTTTTGGGCCTAGGTGCCAGTACCATCCTCACCGGCTGTTTTGAAAAAGGCGAAAAAGGTCGCGACTGCACCCCGAAAGGTGGCACGTGCGCTACTGCCGCCGTGGTCGTAGACCTGAGCAAAAAGACCGGCTGTGGCCTGGTACTGCACCTCGCCGACAGTACCTACCTGGTGCCTACGGGCGCGACCTGGACAAACTTCCATCCCAAAGCCGGCGACAAAGTGCTGGTGGGCTACACCAAGGTCAAAAAGCACGGTTGCGGCACCGACAGCACCAAAGCTGGCTGCTCGGCCGGGCCACTGGTGGAGCTAGGCTGCATCAGCACGAACACAACGACCACAGCGGGCGCTAACTAGCATCCACTTGCTTATCTGAGTAGGCACGCCCATTCGGGCGTGCCTGTCTTGCGGGCAGCTTAGTTGGGAGGCTTAGCCTGAAGACGCTGTCGTTTACTCAAAAGTCTACGTTGCCGCTGATTGCGCACCGTAAGCGTATCTACTATATTCTTGGACATTGTCTAAGTAGATTTGGGACCCGTAGCGGGCGTGTAGCAACGCCAACTTACTGGCAGAGTGACGCTAGCTCCTCAAAACCGTAGGCCCACCTGCACGCCGGGCCACAGGCGTAGCGACGAATCGTAGTCCATCTGATTCACCCACAGCCATTGGTCGCGGCCGAAGTCCCAGTGCTGTGGTAGCGGGCCCCGACGGCGGGCGACGGCTAGGTTAAGGGTAGGCCCACCGAAGAGCTGCCAGCGCCCCCCCTGCTTGAGTTGCCAGCCCAGCTGCGGCCGCAGTTGGGTAAGGCTACTGGGGGTAGTTTCCCGGTCACCACCTACAAACCAGTGTACCACATCGAGGCTAGGCGTGAAGCGCCCCCGCGGCTGGCCGGCCGTACCCAGGCCTACTCCCCAAGCCAGGCCACCCGACTGGGGACCCGGTGGACCTGCCGCTACGCCCAGCACCAGGTAGATGCGTGGTACTCCCACCTTCACAGCCGCGCCAAGGGGCAGACTTTCGCTGAGCCACGCCTCGCCATGCAAGTAGCTGGGAGGCAGCAAGCTGGATTTCGCAGCAGGCTTGGCAGCAGAATCTATTACCTGTGCCCGGCTAACGGTGGCGCTCGGGCCAGTGGCTACCGCTACCACTACCGGCCCGGCCCCATCCACAGCTGGCGCTGCAGAAAGCATACTACGCAAAAAGGGTAGCGAGTCAATCGCCCCGCTAAGCTGGCTCGGGCGGCGAGCGGAGGCCGACGAAGTGGTTAGGATTTCTTCTAGTCCGGTTCGTTGGCTTTTTGTACCTGTGCCTACGCGCGACTGGTTGCCGTGCGGTAGCGTGCTCATCGCCGGGTGGGCGCTTGGGTTAGTACCCCATTGCTTGGCGGCAAATGCTACGCGAAGTGGCAGTTTATGGGGTTTCAAACCCCTGGCCAAATCTGTCTGCACTACGCTGGCAGACGGGGTTTTGGTGCCTCTATTAGGCAGCCTCTTAGTTAGAAAACTACGGCTAGCACCTGGTGCCGTAATTGGTATCACCTTTTGGTAAGGCTGGCCACTTATCTTAGCAAGTCTGGCCTCTGATGCCGAGGCTGATGTTGCCACGCCAGAAACTCCTAGCCCCCTAGTTCTAGCTGGGATTGCCGGGCGGCCAGTAGGATTTTGGCTACTAGCGGCCGGGGTGATTATACTGGCTTTGCCAGGTACGACAGGTGGCACAGCGGGCAACTCATCTGCACGAGCAGCCAGTGATGAAGCCACGCGAAAAGGTTGGCCATTCACTGAAGTAACGCCCATGGGGGCAGCCGTGCGGGCGGGCCATAGCACCAGTTGCCCAGCTAGCAAGCCATACGACAGGTGCTCAGCGGCTAATACCTCTTGCAACACCACCCCCAGCGGACGGGCCGGCCCGGGCCGCTGCGTATAGAGGTGCGTCACGGGCACTAGCGAACTGCTGTAGCTCAGGGGCAGGTTGCCTTGCCGCGCTAGTTCCGTCAGGACTACGCCTAGCGGGCGGGTACCAGGAGCGAGCCGCACTAAGCGGACCAGTGCCGGATTAGGTTGTTGTGCCCAGGATATTCCACTGGCTATCAGCCATAACGCTACTGCCAGCGTTGTCCACCAGCACCGGCCAATGCTGTTGTGCGTGGCAGGATTACTCACGGACTGGAGAATGGCCAGCCGACGCTGCCGGGGTCGGAGATGCGGAAACGGGCGCGGCGCAGCCTCCTCCTTGCAGGGAGTAGCTGCCGCTCCCAGTTGGGGTGAGGCGGCTGGCCGTAGCGGCGGCCAGCACGGCCAATACCTGCGCTGGCGGCTGGTTCACGAAGGTGCCCGTAAAGCGGCACTGCCCCAAACCCGGGCTGCTCAGCTGCACGCTGGTGCCGAACGTAGCACGCAGCGTTTGCACAACCTGGGCCACGGGCGTATCAGCGAAGCGCAGTGTATCGGTTTGCCAGGCCCGGAAATTAGGGTCGGCGCTGGCATGGCGCTGGAGGCGGGCCACCGCTCGGCCGGGGGCATCGGCAGCGCGCAGGGCGGCGCGAGTGCCGGCGGGCAACTGCACACTGTCGGGCGCGGACAAATGCGTGAGCCACACCTGCCCATGGGTCACGCTCACTTCCACTGAGTCCTCGGCCGCGTAAGCACGCACGTTGAAGGCCGTGCCCGTTACCCGCACGCGGGCTGTAGAGGTAGTCACGATGAAGGGGCGGGCGGGATCCGGTACGACCTCAAAATAGGCTTCGCCCGTGAGCTGCACCGCGCGCAGGCCGCGCGCGGGTGCAAAGCCGGCGCCCACGTAGCGCAGCCGCGAATGGGCGTTTAGCCATACCGTACTGCCATCGGGCAGGCGTACCAGTTGGCGGTTTGCCGCGCTGGCGTAAGTCAGCGTGAGTTCTTGGGGCCTGAGTAGCCAACCCTTGGCCAGCGCATAGCCCGCACCCAGCAGCAACGCAAGCCCAGCGGCCAATTGCCAACGGCGGCTGGTGCTGCGCCCTGGTGCCGGCCATAGCGGCCGCACCACTGCCCGGCTGGGCACCTCCTCTTCAGCAGCCTTGGAAGCTGGTGCAGCGGCCAGCACCGGCCGGAAGCGCTGCCAGGCGGCCTCCACATCAGCTGGAGAAAACAGTACGGGGCTAGCCGCCGCTTCGCCTGCCCGCTCCCAGGCGCGCGTCACGGTGGTCAGGATTTGCAGATGGTTGGGATCTGCCTCGACCCAGGCGCGCAGGTCGGCCCGCTCGCTCGCCGTGGCTTCCTTGGCCAGGTGGCGGGCCAGCAGCACCCAGGGGGCGTCGGCCGGGTCGGGGTAGCGTTGCGTCATAGAGGCATAGGGGCGGCTAAGTCGCCTGGATAAGGATAGGATACATCAGGGCCGCGCTACCCCCACGCGAGCCCGCAAAATAACAGATTCACCAACGGCCAGGCGCGGGGGAGCCCCGCCCGTAGCAGCCAGCGGGGGGAGTGCGACCGGCTTCACTACCCCCACGTAAAGCAGCAGCCAGTACAGATTTTTCAATACCCCGGCCAGCTCGCGGCGCAAAATACGCAGAGCCTTTCCCATCTGGTTTTCTACCGTTTTAGGAGAAATTTCCAGTGCTTCGGCTATTTGCTGGTAGCTCATTTCCTCATAGCGGCTCAGCTCAAACACTACCCGGCATTGGGGTGGCAGTTGCGCCAGCGCCGCCTGTACGGTTTCGGCGGTTTCGGCGGCGTGCAGGCTATCCAAGGCGTCGGGGGCCACTGGCGCGGTCGCGGGGGGAGCGTCGTCCCAGGCTACTTGGCGCTGGCTCCGCTGCTGGTAGCGCATGGCAGCATTCACACCCATGCGCGTGAGGTAGGCCCGGTAAGAATCAATGGCGGGCAGGTCCGCGTGGCCCTGCCACAGACGTAGGAAAACGTCCTGTAGAATATCCTCTACCACGGCTCGGTCGGGTACTACCCGGTACACCACGGCCCCGAGCGGGGCATAGAAGGTCTTAAAAAGCTGTTCGATAAAGGCCGCTGGGTCCGTCTGGCGCAGTTGCGCCAGGCGGCTGTCGAGGGCGGCATCATCGAATTTAGCCATACGGGAGAAATAATGTGCCGTTTTGCGTGCCTAGGCCAGCCCTTAGTAGGCGCTTCACCAACTCATTTTAAAGGGATACCTTTTTGTGAAAAGCAGCTTTTCTCTTGGGAGGTTCCTGGCTAGTCGTGCTCATCTGTTACAAATTTAGGTCTGCAACGCGAAGCAGAAATGCCTTCAGAAGCGTGAGTCAGTTGGGCCAAGTAGTTACCAATCGGAGATATTTGCACGAGTGGTCGGAGGACAGGTCTAGTCGCCGGCCTTGTTGAGCCCTTACGTACTTATTCTTTACCGGCGGCCATTACCTAGTAATAGGGCGGCGTTTCCTGCAAACGGCGCAGCACATATACACCGAGCGGTGTGCTGATAGTGACCAGGTACTGCTCGAATAAATGATAGTAAGTCTCGTTCAGCTCGCCAGCAGATTGTGCCTCCCGGACTACTTCTTCCGCGCGGCGCAGCCATTTGCATGCCTGTTCATCCACGGCTAATCCGGCATGGTAGTATCCTTCTCGCACCCCACGCCGCAGGTTTTCCTGCATGTAGGCTAGGGTAAAAGTAACCCGTTCGTAAAGCAGACGGCGATTAGTGGTAGGGTAACAGACTGCCATCTCCTGCATGAACAAGCTACGTGTGTCACTGATTACTTGCAACAGTAGCCGACGCATGGCCAGCATTTCCTCCACGGCGCTAGTACACTCCTGCCGCTGGGCTACTAGTCGCGTGTGAATCTCACGCTGGTGTGCCTCCAAGCAAGCCGCCATAACTGCGGCCTTGCCGGCAGGAAATTGTCGTTCTACCGCCGCTAAAGGCACCCGCAGAGCTATAGCAATATCTGTCATATCTACAGCCCTCACGCCACGTTCCAACACCAGGGCCTGAGCCGCGGCAATCATACGAGTATGTTCCAACTCAGCTTGAAACGTGGAAAATTTTGCAATTTCCATACTACTTGACGTCCTAAAACGAATTGAAGCTATCCACCCAACTACTTCCTCTATCGCAAATCAATGGTCAGCCAACAGCATCCCATACCTTAATCGCTCAACGCCCCGAGATGTATCGACTGACTAGGATAAAGCGCGCATCTACTTAGCTACCGAAGTGGTATGGGCTTTAATTTCCACCACCTTACCACTCACCGAAGTATAGTAAAGCTGATAGTTGTGATGCCTGCCTAGTCCCAAGAGCAAAGGCCCGCGGCGGGAGCCCGCTGAACAACGCCTACTGCGCTGGGCTTATTCCCCATTTTCTTTAAGGGCCATCATCCCCACCCAGGCCGTGCCGGTGATATTGTGCTTGGGCTGGGCGTTGTAGGCATTCATATAATTGCTGCCCTCTTGCACTTTGGCTTCGTTACAACTGCTTATCAGATACGCTACTCCTGCGGGGCAATACCAGGAGCATCTACTAGTTCGCGAATAGGAGCTGAAGCCCGACCGCGTACGGGCAACCCGGCCCCGTACCTCGGTGGGCTACGACGCAGTCCAAAAATTTTCGCATAAATTTTCGACCAATTGGACGAAAACAAGTAGCAGTATGGGGCACTTTTCCTAACTTTAGGACATGAACTATGCTATCCCCACCCTCCAACCTTTGCCAGTTTCTCCGCTTCTTACTGAGCAAAGCCGTCAACGCCTGGTTACGGCCGTTATTTCCTTTACCAAAGGCACTGCCTTTTATACCGAGCCGCATCAGCAGCAGCTACTTGACCGCTACGCCCGCGGTCGCATGACAATTGACGAAGTAGTATATTCTCTGGAAGCGGCGGCCCGATTCCGGGCGCAGGCGGGCTAGCCTGTGCGGCTTGGGCCTCTCCTTCCTTGCTTAAGATTATGCAGCCCGCTGGGCTTTTATTTTCCGACTTTTCTTCCCCAAAGCCTGTACGGCACCCTAACTTTTGCCAGCGTCTTTTTAAGAAAGCACCGACCTGCCGGCCGGTGCTTTTTTTATGCATGCCTGAGGAGTTCTACTGGCCAGCTAGTCCGCCCCAGCCAGCCGTCGAAGAAGCCTTACGGCAGCGGCCTTTACCTATTGCTTATTTTTAGCAACTCTTTAGTTTTTAAAGAGTACGTAGCAACATCGAACCTGGGCAACTTGGTAGTATTTCCTATCGAAGCCACCATTTCTAGCACACAAACTTACTTTTAAGTAATTATTTCAATTTATTAATTTCTTAACTTCTTTTCATGCTTCAGGAATCTCAGCATAGCCAAACTTTAGGCAAATAACTCTTTCTACAGAGCTTTTTCTCTCCTCTTTTCCCACTTTCTTGTTCATGAAGCAACTCCTACATTACCAAATTCTTTTTGCGACCACCGGTCCGTGGTATCGGCGGGCGTTGCTGCTAGCGGCTACGACTGGCTTGCTACCGGCAGCCGCTGGGCAAACTGTAACCTTCAGTTCGGTGACGTCCTATTCGACGGGCACCAGTACTAGCCCTTATCGCACAGTGGTAGCCGACGTAAATGGCGACGGCAAGCTTGACGCACTGGTGGCCAACTCCAGAAGCAGCACCTTAGGCGTGCTGCTGGGCGACGGTACCGGCAGATTTACGCTACAAGCTAATTCACCCTCAACCGGGACGGGTGGCGGCCCGCAATCTTTGGCCGTAGCCGACGTGAATGGCGACGGCAAGCTCGACGTACTGGTGGCCAACTACCAAACTACCACCCTGGGCGTGCTGCTGGGCAACGGCAATGGGGGCTTTACCCTGCAAGCAGCCATGCCCCGCATCGGGGTTAGCAATCCGACGAGCTTGGTGGTGGCCGACGTGAACGGCGACGGTAAAGTTGACGCCCTGGCAACCGACTCGAACGGGCGGGGGCTAAGCGTCATCCTGAACAACGGCAACGGGAGCTTCACCTATCAGAATACCTCGCCCGATACCGGGGGCGATGTTCCTTACGACGTAGCCGTTGGCGACGTGAATGGTGATGGCAAGGTTGATGCGCTGGTAGTCAACTCCTTCAGTGGCACCCTGGGCGTGTTGCTGGGCGCTGGCAACGGGAGCTTTTCGCTGCAAAGCGACCTACCGGCTACCGGCGGGAGCTCTCCTTACAGCGTAGCTATTGCCGACGTGAACGGCGATAACAAGCTCGATGCCCTCGTAGCCAACCGGGGCACCAACACCCTGGGCGTACTGCTGGGCAACGGCAGCGGCGGCTTTACACTCCAGGCCGCTTCCCCTTCCATCGGGACGGGCAGCCGGCCCACCAGCGTAGCCGTGGCCGATTTCAACCTCGATGGCAAGCTCGACGCGTTGGTTACCAATACCAATGCCGGTACGCTGGCGGTGCTGCTCGGCAATGGCAGCGGCGGCTTTACCCTGCAAGCCAATACCTTCTATACGAATGCCGTCAGCAATACCTTCGGCCTGACGGTAGCCGACGTGAATGGCGACCGCAAACCCGATGCGCTCGTGGCCGATGCCAGCGGCAACGTCCTCAGCGTGCTGCTAAACAGAACCTCCACCCTGGCCACCCGCGCGGCCCTGCCCGGCACCAGTGCCAGCCTGTACCCCAACCCGGCGCAGGCGGCGGCCACGCTGGCGGTAACCGGGCTACCGGCGGCAGCCACCCAGGTCCAGGCTCAGTTGCTCGATGCTACCGGCCGGGCCATCGGCCAGCCGGTGCGCCTGCCGGCTGGGCAGGGCCAGTCCCAAACTACCGTGCCCACTGCCCAACTAGCGGCGGGCTTGTACGTGCTACGCCTCACGGCCCTCGACGCGCAGGGCGATTTACTGGGCGAGTTGCCCACGCAACACCTGCAAGTGTTGTAGGGTAAATCCCTTGCAATAGCAAAAGCCCGCATCAGCGTGATGCGGGCTTTTTTTATGGGGCACCTAATCTAAGAACTGACCTAGTTCGTGGGGCCGGTATCAACTTTCGACTCGATGCTGCTCTGAATGGTCGACGACACGGCCGACAGCAGGTTGTAGCCGGTGGCGTTTTCGATGGCATCGACGGTGGTGCGGTAGCTACCCCAGCTGGTGCTTATCGAGTTGGTGTTGGGCGTGTTGATGGCGATAACGCGGGTGCTGCTAGTGATGCGGCTCACGTCGGAAGTCCCTACGGGCAGCACTACCACCACCTTCCAGCAGTTGCTGGGTACCGTGATGCGGCCGCTGTCTATGGTCGACATGGTACCATTGCTACCGGTACCGCCCTTGCCGTAGCTACCCGCGATGATGTAAAGCTCGTTGCCGGCATTGACGAGCGTGCGGCAATAGTTTTCGAGCCCGGCCCAGGTCTGCTGGTTGTTGGTGGGCGCCTGGGGCATCATGTTGCTCATGAGGAAGGTAGCCGAGTTGTCGGCCACCGAGCCGGTGCGGTCGGCGCTGGGGCAGTTGTGGCCCCGGTCGAAGCCCGAGCCGCTGTAGCTGCTGCTGCCCACGCGGTACCAGCCGCTGGGCAGGGTGGCATCGGCGGCGAAGTTATCCTGGCGGGCGGTGCTGCCCAGCCACGCCGAGCTCAGGTGCCAGCTTACCCAGTTGGGCTTGCCCTGGTCGCGGTTGTAGCTCATGGAGTACTGGCTCTTGGTAAGCAAGTAATTATTGGGCGAGCTGGTGGCGTTGGCCACGGCCCCGCTGGGGTTGCCGAGGTCCAGGTTGCCGTCGCGGGAAGCGGTGGCGTCGGCAGCAACGCTGCTGGTGGGCGTGGGAGCCGATTGCTGGCCCAGCGGGGCGCACGATACGGCCAGGGCAGCTAGCAGCGCGCTGCTGCCGATACGGAGGTAAGAAAACTTCATGGAGCAGAGTAAAGGAGGCAAGGAATTAAGCAATATAATAAAACTTTGGCAGGGGCCAGGCTACAAATTTCTTTCTTTCCCAGCACATTACCAGTTACACAATTGTTACATTTTTGCTACTCGCTACAAGTGTTTCCAATTACCTGCGCGGCCACGTTAGCCGCCGGGGCAGGGCCGCCGTATCTTTGTAATCATTCTAAAGTCCTTTGTTTTCTTTCGCTGAATGGCCGCTGTAATTTCCACTGATATCTGCATCATCGGGGCTGGCCCGGTGGGCTTGTTTGCTGTTTTTGAAGCCGGACTCCTCAAGCTGCACTGCCACGTAGTAGACGCCCTGCCCCAGCCGGGCGGGCAATTGTCCGAGATTTATCCCAAGAAGCCGATTTATGACATTCCGGGCTACCCCGAGATTCTGGCCGGCGACCTGGTGGACAACCTCATGAAGCAGATCGAGCCCTTCCACCCCACTTTCACGCTGGGCGAGCGCGTGGAGCGCTTTGCCAAGCTCGAAGACGGCTCGTTTCAGCTTTATACCACCGACGGCACCGAGATTCAGTGCAAGGCCGTAGCCATCGCGGGTGGCCTGGGCTCGTTTGAGCCGCGCAAGCCGGCCGTCGAAAACCTGGAGCGCTTCGAGGGCGGCAAGGGTGTGCACTACATGGTGCGCGACCCCGAGCACTTCCGCGACAAGAAAATCGTGATTGCGGGCGGCGGCGACTCGGCCCTCGACTGGACCAACTTCCTGGCCAACGTGGCCAGCGACGTGACCCTGGTGCACCGCGGCACGACCTTCCGCGGGGCCGCCGACTCGGCCGAGAAAGTGAAGACGCTGCACGAGGCAGGCAAAATCAAGCTCGTGCTCAGCTCCAACGTAACGCACCTGCACGGCGACGACAACCTGGAGCAAGTAACCATCACCAACAACGACGGCACGGCCGAAACCGTCCCGCTCGATGCCTTCGTGCCGCTCTTCGGCCTCACGCCCAAGCTCGGTCCCATCGGCGAGTGGGGCCTGGCGCTCGAAAACGACGCCGTGCTGGTAAATACCCTCGATTATAGCACGTCGCTGCCCGGCGTGTACGCCATCGGCGACATTAATACGTACCCGGGTAAGCTCAAGCTTATTTTGTGCGGCTTCCACGAGGCGGCGCTCATGTGCCAAGGCGCGTTCAAGTACATTTACCCCGACAAAAAATACACTCTCAAGTACACCACCGTCAACGGGGTGCCCACTCTGTAAGAGTTATGAGTTGTGAATTATGAGTTATGAGTTGGTCGCTACGTGGCCATTTGCAATTCATAACTCATAATTCATAACTCATAATTAGAAGCATGACTGACATTCGCATTTACGTAGAAGAGGCGCCCGGCCAGCGGCGCGAACTGCCTGCCCCCACCGACATGGGCCTGAGCCTGATGGAGTTGCTCAAGGCTAATGATTATCCCATTCAGGCTACTTGCGGTGGGATGGCGCTGTGCGCCACCTGCCACGTCGAGATTCTGGCTGGGCCGCCCTTGCACGAGCCCAGCGACGACGAATGGGCCATGCTCGACACGCTGCCCGTGCTGCACGAGACCAGCCGCCTGAGCTGCCAGATTCGCCTGGAGCCCAACCTCGACGGCCTCGTGGTGCGCGTGCTGGGCAGCGGCGAGTAGCCCTCCTCCTACCCTTTGACCAAAAAAAAGCAGCCCGACCGATTGGCCGGGCTGCTTTTTTTATGCTGGTGCGCGGGGCGCTGCTGAGCTTAGCGGCGACGCTTGTGCTTGGTAGTCGCGGCCTTGGTTTTGGCTTTAGTTTTCACTTTTTTGGCCGCCGTGTGGGATTTGGCTTTCTTAGCCGAAGTCTTTTTGCTGGCGCTTTTGTGCGCGGCGGCTTTTTTACTGCGGCTGCTGGCTTTGGTGTGCTTGGCGGCGCGGGCAGCTTTGGCTCGGCTGGCGCGGGTGCTGCGCAGGGCGCTGGCGCGGCGGTAAGTGCGGCGGGCGCGGGTCTCGTGGGTGACGGCGGCGGCTTCCTCGGTGCGGGGCTCGGGGGCGGCTACGTTGTAGTGCGCGGTGGCGTCGGTTTCGGGAGCGGCGCTGGCCAATTGCTCAGCCGAGGCGGTAGGCTTGGGGGTTTCGGCGAATTTTTTGCGGCGCACCGGCATCAGGAAATCGCGCTCAGCGCGCTCACGGGTGCTCAGGTTTTCTTCGCCGGGCAGCTTGGTAACGACTGGGGCTTTCTCGGTCTGAGCCCAGGCCGCCGAAGTGGTCAGCGACAGGGCCAGTAATGCAATTAGCTTCCTCATCAATAACTTACTGAATAATTTAGAAAAACAAAAATAGGCCCGAACATCCACCCACGCAAGCTAAAACGTACGTAGCCAAAGCCGACCAACCGGGGTAGCAGGGGGCTAAGCTGGCCGAACAGGTCCACAATCGTTGCCGATACCTGCCTGAAAAATCGGCCCGCCTGCCCCGCTCCCCTTCTTTACTGCGGGGCTATTGCCAAACGTTGGCCAGCCGAAGTGGTTCCGAACTCGGGCGCGTACAGACACTGCGCTTGGCTGAGCCCCCCCGAGAAATTGCCAGCCTGGCTGGCTCGCAAACGGTACTCAAATACGTACGTACCCCGCGGCACTTCGCTCAGGAAGAAGTTGGTAGCCGCATCGCGGGGACTTTCGTAGTAGCCCAGCCCCCCCTGGTAGCGGTAGCCGCTGACTTGGCTGATCGGCTCCAGGCCGGCGGCGCGCTGGTCTTTGAGGTGCACGTATTCGAGGGCGCGGTCGGTGCGCAGCACGAGGCGTACCACCAAGGCGTCGCCCACGCGCAGGGGCGTGGTGGCGGTTATCTTTTCGAGCTGGGGGCCGGCGGCGGTGCGGGTTTCGCGGTAGAGCTGACGCTCCAGGCTGAGGGCCGCGGCGGCGGACGTCACCTTGTCGAGGTCTTCGAAATACTGCCAGTAGAGCGCCCCCCAGGCGGGGCCGGCGTCGGCTTTGGTTACCGTCACCTTACCCTGGGCGGGCTGCACGTCGGCGGCGGGCCAGGTAGTCTTGACGTAGCCGGTGCCGGCCTGGGCGGCCACGGGGCGCACCGACTGGCTGCCGACCGTCACTTGCAGGGGTTGGGTAGCGGCCAGCCAGTCGGAGCCGCGCAGCAGCAGGGCGTAGCAGGCGTCGGCGGTGGCGCGGGTGCTTTCCCAGCTGTGGGTGTGCTTGTGGGCCAGCAGCCAGAGCTTCATCTCATCCACCGACTTCTGGTCGTTTTTGATTTCGTCGAAAGCCTCGATGAGCGTGGCCTGCGTTTCGGTGGGCGCCTCGCGCCAGTAGTAGCCGCCGCGCACGTCTTTCCAGTACATACCCAGCTCGGGTGAGTGCAGGGCGTTTTCGGTCAGGGCGCGCAGGATGTTCTGGGCGGCGGGAGCGGCCTTATCGGTGCGGAACAGGGCCAGCGCAACCTGGGCTTGCAAATAGCGGGTCTGGCCAGCCCAGTAGCTGGCGGCCTGGCTGCGATAGTAAGCGTAGGCGGGCTGGGCCGCAGCGGCTACGGGCTGCTGCGCCCAGAAGCTGCGGGCGTACAGGGCCTGGATGGCGAGGTCGCTAAGGTGATTGTCGGCCAGCTTCACACCCTTTTGCCGACGCAGCTCGGCATAGTCCTCGGCCAGCGCCCCGTCGAGGTAGTGCAGGGCTTGAGTGAGAATATCGCGGGCCACGCCTTGCTGGCCGGCATCGAAGGCGTTGAGCTTACGCAGCTTGCCGAAGCCCGCCACGATGAGCTGGGTGATGTAGCGGTCGGCAGGCATCTTATCGAACCACGGGAAAGCCCCGCCGGGCAGCTGCATGGCTTGCAGCTTGGCCAGGGCGCGGGTGGTTTCGGCTTGCAGCCGGGGCTCGTCGAAAAGGCTGCTGAGGCGGGTCAGCCGCTCGGCTTCGCCCTGGGCGTCGCGCACCCAGGGCGTTTCCTGCAACAGAATATTCTTCAGCTCCTGGTTTTGGGCGAGCTTGCTGGCAAGGGCATTTTGCTGGGCGGCGGTGCCGTTTTGGGCCTGGCGCGTCCACTCGGCCAGCAGGGTTTTGAAGCGCGGGTTGTTCTTCAAAATCTGGGCGGCGAGCAGGTTGGCGTAGAGGCGACTGAAAGTTTGCTCGGCGCACTCGTAAGGGTACTCGGCCAGGTAGGGCAGGCTCTGCACGGCGTACCAGGCGGGGTTGGCCGTCATTTCGAGCGTGAGCGAGTAGTTGCGCCGGGTGGGGCTCGTCGTACTCGTCAGCTTTTTCAACTCAAACTCGCGGGTACCGGGGCCGACGATGGGCAGCGGCAGGCTCTCGGTGATGAGGATGCGGTTCGGGAGCACGGGCAGGGTGTTTTCCTCGCCGTCGGAGAATTTCGCTCCCGACCCTTGCTCAGCCGGACGGTTTTTCTTCTTGCCCTTGCCCTCGGCTTTTTCGGCGGGCGCGGCGCCACTCGTTTCGGCTACGACGCGGTACGTTACGGCCACGGGGGCGAAATCGGCCGGAATGGCCAGCTCCCAGCCGAGCGCCGCGCTCTGGTGGGCGGCGGCCGTTACGGGCTGCTGGGCCGGGCCTTTTAATAGCTGGCTCGTGATATCCTGCCCCGTGGCGGCATCGAGCAAAAAGAGCTGGGCCGTACCGCTGGTAGCGTGGTCGGTGAGGTTGGAAAACTTGGCCGGGAAAGTAAACGCGTCGCCGGGCCGCAGGAAACGCGGGGCGTTGGGCGTGAGCTGGATTTCCTTCTGCGTCACGAGCTGGCGGGCGAGCTGGCCGGTGCGCAGGTTTTTATCGTGGGCCAGGGCCAGCAGCTGCCAGCGCGTCACGGCCTCGGGCATCTGGAATTCGAGCACTACGTCGCCGTTCTTATCGGTGCGCAGGGCGGGCTGCCAGAAGGCCGTCTCGCGGAAATCGGTGCGGGTGGGCACGGCGGAGAGGTCGGGGGCCACGGGCTTTGGGGACGTACCGTAGCTAGCGGCAGCTGTCTTATCCAGCTTACCACTCGCAGCATTTGAATCCATCCTGGCAGCCATCGGTGCCGGCATCGCTTGTGCCTCTTGAGCGGCCATAGTGCTTACGCCCCTAATTCTCACCGCAGGCCCGTTACCGGGCGCGCTACGCTGTACCTGGACGCCCATTATTCTTCCCTGTAGTCGGTTCACTACCAAGGCATCCCAGGTATTCAGCACGGGATAATCCACGGCTTGCGGCCAAGCCGCGGGATACTGCCGCTCCAGCAAATTCGAACTCAGCTGCCCAAAATCGCCCGTCCACTCAAACTGGGCCGGGTAGTAGCTTTCATCCAGCGCCAGCGCCTGGAAGCTGTGCGGCCGGAATACGTCGAGACTCTGGTCGTAAAGCGTAGCCAGCAGCTCGGCATCGGCGGGCTTGCCGTTGGCCTGGCGAATGGTCACGCGCCAGGTTTCGCGCTGGCCGGGCGCCAGCCGGTCGCGGAAGGTGGCAAGGGCCAGCGTGAGCGGCTGCGGCTTGTCGGCCACGCGCACGGTGGCGCTGTGGCGGTAGAGGCGGCCGTCGCGCACCTGGGTGGTGTGAACGTACAGCGGCCCCTGGGCTGCGGCGGGGCCGCTTTCGAGGGCCAGCCGCCGCTGCTCACCAGCCTTCAGGGTCAGCCACTCGTGGCGCAGCAGCTGGCCGGCGCGCTCTACTTCGAGCAGAATGCGGGCATTGGCCTCGCTGCTGCCCAGCAGCAGGGCGGCGGGCTGGCCGGGGGCCACGGTATCGGTGAGGGCCACGAACCAGTCGGGCGTGGCGAAGGGCACGGTGGCGGCCTGCGAGTCGTAGAGCGTGAAGTCGTGCACGGCGCGGGCCGAGTCGGCGCCGGCGGCCCGGGCTTCGAGGCGGTAGCGGCCGGTGGGCAGGCCCGCCAGCGTGGCGCGCAGGTCGAGCACGGCGCTGGCGTGGGTGTCGAAGGGCAGCAGCTTGACCAGCTCGGCGGGCAGCTCGTTGTCGGCGGTTTCGGGGGCGGGGCCGGGCACGCCGGGCGGGTTGGGGCGGTAGCGACGGGCCAGCAGGCGCAGGGTGCCGGTGGCGGGCAGCGGCTCGCCGGTGGCGTTGGTACTCAGCAGCGAGAAGGCCGGGAGGCGCTGCTTATCGGCCACGTCGGGGCCGGCGAGGCGCAGGCTGAGCGGGTTGCGGCCCAGCACCACGCTGCGGGTACCGGTGCGGGTTTCGCCGGCCGCGTCGGTCACGTCGGCCGTTATCTCAAACAGGTAGCCCGGCTCCCAGCGACGGCCCGTCGGGGCGGGTACCTGCGGCGGCGTGAAAGTGAGGGCAAAGCGGCCTTCGGCATCGGTTGTAGCCGTGCCGTGGGCGATTTCCTGGGAGCCGCCCCGCGGACCGGGCGGGTAAATGCTCCGCCCCCGGCCGGCAAAGCCGTAATCAAACAGCGGCCACAGCTCGCGGCGCGTCACGCGGTACTTCACGGTCGCGCCGTCGGTAGCCTGCCCGGCGTAGGCGCGGGCGCGGCCGGTGATGGTAAGCGGCTGGCCCAGCTGCGGCCGGCCGGGCACCGAGTCGAGCGTCACCTGAAACGTCGGGCGCTTGTAATCCTCCACCGCGAAGGTTAGCCCACCGTCGTCGGTTTGCAGCTGCATCTCGCCGTTGAGCAGGCCGGTGGGCAGCACCAGCGAGCCGTGAAAAGAGCCAAATCCGGAAGTAGTGAAGGGGAGCGTCTGCACGGTCTGGCCGTTCACGTCGAGCAGGCGTACGCTCACCGACTGGCCGGTGAGCAGGCTGGCCTGCCCGCGCAGCTGCTGGGTTAGAATCCCTTTAAAATAAACCGTTTGCCCCGGCCGGTAAATGGCCCGGTCGGTAAACAGATACGTGCGTCGCTGGGGCTGGTCCTCGGCGTCTTCCCGCTCGGGGAAGTAGTAGGAGTTGATGGTGGTCAGCAGCGTATCACTGCCCCGCCAGGAGCGCACGTCGCGCAGTTGCTCGTTATCCGAGTCTCCGTTGAGCGACTTGGCAGCGGCGGGAATTTCGACCTCGCCCGAGGCAGCACTGGCCGCCACCGCCCCCAGGTGACTATCATCGCGGGACTTTTTACGATTGTAGAAATTAAAGCGGGCCTGATTTCGCACGCCGGCCAGCGGCGCGCCGCTCTGGCGGTCGAGCAGCAGTAGTGTGGTAGTGCCAGTGGTGGCATTGGTCCGGTGCACGGCGCTCAGGGCGCTGGCCCCCACCACGGCGTGGGCCGTGATGGCACCGGCGGGCTGGCCATCGGTCGCCAGCTGGGCCTGGTTGCTTACCAGAACGAGGTAATAGCCCGCCGGCAGGGCCGTGCCGGCGGCGGCCAGCTTTTGCGCTTGGTAGGCCAGCGGCTGGTCGGGCACCGTGATGGGCCAGGTAGCGGCCGGGGCGGCCTTCAGGGCCCGGGCGTAGCGCTGGGCAAAGCTGCGGGCGTCGTAGCTATCGGCATTGCGCCACTCGCTGAGCGTAATGCGGTAGGCCCAGGCGTGCAGCGCAGTCACGTTGCGGGTGGTAAGGTCGAGCCGCCAGGGCTGGCCGGGCACGATGATATCGGCGGCGGTAAAGGTCAGTTCGGGCTGTTCGATACCCGCCCGCAGCCGGCGGGCGCGGTCCGCCCCGCGCGAATCGGGAAAGCGGGCCTCGGCCTCCCGCGTCAGGGCCACGGCGGCCACGGGGTCGGTTTCGCGGCGGGCCTCGGCGCGGCGGGCAATAAACTCGGTGCTGATGGGCAGCGCCTTATACGTATCGGCCAGGCGGGCCAGGGCGGGGTCGTACTCGGCCGCCAGGGCGGTGCCCTGGGTGAGCGTGTGCAGGTAGTCGAGGCGCTGCAAGTCAATGTCGGCCAAAGCAGCCAGGTTTTGCGGGGCCAGCTGCTGGCGGGTGGCGGTGAGGCGCTGCAACAGCCGCAGCACGTGCAACGGGCCGTTGAGCGAATCGGCGGCCGGGGCCGTCAACTTCAGTGCCGCAAACTCTTGGGCGCTGCCAAACAGCCCCGCCTCGGTGGGCTGCCACTGCTGCTCGGGGCGGGTGAGGTAAAGCTCCTGATTTTGCAGGCCCGCGATGGCGCGCTGGGCCAGCAGGTCGTAGAGCGTGGGGCGCAGGGCGCGGCCCTCCGCGTCGCCGCCGGTGGCTAGGTCGCCCAGCTCGGCCAGGGTAATCTTAAGCTGACGCTGGGGCTCCTGTTCTACCGACTGGTAGTAGTGCCGCACGATGGCCGCGCCCAGCCGGCCGGCGTCCCAGGTGGCCAGGGTGGTGCCGCCGTCGGCCGCGCCGGGCGTGGCGGGGTCGGCCGTGGGCGTAGCGCCCGCCGTGCGCTGGTACAGCTGGTAGCGGTGCTGGTTGTAGTAGGTGGTGTACAGGCCGGCCAGCAGCGAGTGCAGAATGGGCCGGGCCGGAAACTGCGCCGTTTTCAGGTCGCTTTCGAGCAGGGCGATGCCCTTCTCGTCGGCGTCGTTTTCCTTGTTTTCGAGCAGCCGGATTTTGTAGAGCAACGCCCGCACGTAGGCCGGGGTATTGTTTTCGCGCCGGGCCTGCTGGTATATTTTTTCGACTAGTGGCGCGGCGCTGGCCGTTTGCTCCTTGGCCAGCAGGGCATCTATCTGCTTCCACTGCGCGGTAAAGGGCGTGGGCGGGTCGGGCGCGGCCGAGTCGGCGAGGAAGATGGTCATTAGCAAACAGCAGAAAAGCAGCAGGTAACGCATAAAGATGGGCCAAGTAGCCGAAGATGTTGCTCCGAAGATGCCAGAACTAGGCCAACTCCATACGGCAGGCTAGCGCTACTTGTCAGTACGACTGCCCTCCCCGGCCCAAGCGGCTTGCAATAAAGCCTTTCAGCAAATTAATTTTTTATGTCGTAAAAATGCGACATAATATGTCGTATCTTTACGACATAAACCCTTCCGTTGCGCATGACTGTCGCCAAAACCACCGCCTTCACCGCCGAGCAACAGCAGCTGGCCCGCGTAGCCAAGGCCCTGGCCCACCCGGCGCGGGTGGCCATCGTGCAGCTGCTGGCCAGCAAAACCACTTGCATCTCGGGCGACATTGCCGCCGAGCTACCGCTGGCCCGCACCACCGTGTTTCAGCATCTGCAAGAGCTAAAGGCGCTCGACCTCATCCGGGGCGAAATCGACGGGCTTACCGTGTGCTACTGCCTCAACACCGAGCTTTTACGGCAGGTGCAACAGCAGTTTATGAGCTTTTTTGAAACTGCCGTTGCCTGCCCCGCCGGCGGAGCGGGTGAGTCCTGCGGCTGCTAAAGCACCCTCTATACTTGGTTTTTTTATGCGTATTTCCGACTTAAAACAAGCGCTGGCCGGACTCACGGCCGTCAACTTTCGTCTTCCCGAGGGTCGCTTGCTGCCCAGTCATTTCCACGTAACGGAAGTAGGTCGGGTGAGCCGTCATTTCATCGACTGCGGTGGCGTAGAGCGGCACGAAACGGCAGCCAGCCTCCAGCTTTGGTCGGCCGATGATTATGACCACCGGCTAGCCCCGCAAAAGTTTCTCCACATTCTACAGCTCGCGGAGCGCATTCTGGGCAGCGAGGAACTGGAGCTTGAGGTAGAATACCAGCAGGCTACCATCGGCAAGTTTGGGCTGGCCTTCGACGGCACCGACTTTCTGCTCACCCCCAAGCAAACGGCCTGCCTGGCTCCCGAGGCTTGCGGCGTCCCCGCGTTCAGCCTGGCGCTGCCCCAGCTGCCTACCGTGGGCTGCACGCCGGGCGGCGGGTGCTGCTGAGTTTCTACGCCTAGCTCCTTTCCAACCGCTTTTCATCATGAGCACTGCATCTCCAGCGGCGCCGGCGACAGGCTTGGCGCAGCGCAAGCTCTCCGGTCTTGACCGGGGCCTCACGCTCTGGATTTTTCTGGCGATGGCCCTGGGCGTAGCGCTGGGTTACTTCCTGCCCGGCGTGGGGCTAGCCATCGACCGCTTGTCGGTAGGCACGGTAAACATTCCGCTGGCGGCGGGCCTCGTGCTCATGATGTATCCGCCGCTGGCCAAAGTGAAATACGAACAGCTGCCCGCCGTTTTTCGCAACGTGCGCATTATCAGCTTATCGCTGGCACTCAACTGGGTTGTCGGTCCCCTGCTGATGTTTGGGCTGGCGGCCTGGCTGCTGCCCGACAAGCCCGCTTATATGGCCGGACTCATTCTTATCGGCCTCGCCCGCTGCATTGCCATGGTGCTGGTTTGGAACGACCTGGCCGACGGCAGCCGCGAATACGCCGCCGGGCTGGTAGCCCTCAATTCAATTTTCCAGGTACTGTTTTACAGCGTACTGGCCTGGCTGTTCCTCAGCGTACTACCCTCTTTCATCGGGTTGCAAGGCTATGCCATCCAACTGGGCATGAGCGATATTGCCCCTAGCGTGCTGCTGTATTTAGGCGTGCCCTTCGCGGCGGGGCTGCTATCGCGGCTGGGGCTGCGCCGGCTACTGGGCGATAGTTGGTACGAGCAGGTGTTTATTCCGGCTATCAGCCCGGTCACGCTGGTAGCCTTATTGCTCACTATCGTCTTGATGTTTAGCCTCAAAGGCGAGCTGATTCTGCGCCTGCCGCTCGACGTGCTGCGCATCGCGCTGCCGCTGGCCCTGTATTTCGTCATCATGTTTGGGCTCAGCTTTGCGGCCGGCAAATACCTGGGGGCCAGCTATGCCGAGAACGTATCGGTGGCGTTCACGGCGACCGGCAACAATTTCGAGCTGGCCATTGCGGTGGCCATCGGCGTGTTTGGGCTCAACTCGGGGCAGGCGCTGGCCGGCGTCATTGGGCCGCTGATCGAGGTGCCCGCTCTCATTGCGCTCGTCAACGTGGCCTTCTGGCTGCGCCGCCGCTGGTATACCTAGGGTAGCGGGCCTATGGCCCGGAGAATGCTACTGCGGTTTGTCTTTTATCCATTTGGAGCGGTGAAATCCGCACTCCTTTCCCTTATGACCACGCTCCCTAACATCTTGGTGCTGTGCACCGGCAATTCGTGCCGCAGCCAGCTGCTGCATGGCTATTTACAGCAACTGCTCGCCGGGCGGGCCAGCGTGTACTCGGCCGGCGTCGAAACGCACGGCCTCAATCCGCGCGCCGTGCGGGTGATGGCCGAAGACAACGTAGACATCGCGCACCACACCAGCAACCACGTGGACGAGTACGCCACGGTGCCGTTCGCCTACGTGCTGACCGTGTGCGACCACGCCCACGAGGTATGTCCGGTATTTCCGGCAACGGCCCAGCAGCTGCACCACAATTTTCCCGACCCCGCCAAGGCTACCGGCAATGAGGCGGAGGTGATGCAGCAGTTTCGGGCGGTGCGCGACCAGGTAAAAAGCTACGCCCAGCAGTTTACAAAGAAGTATTTCCCCGGCTAATTCCGGCTGCGCCGCACCGGGAAGAACAGCAGCTGCACAATCAGTAGCGCCGTGCTAGTGAACAGGATGCTCATGCCCACCCGCCCCAGCGTGATGAGCGGGTGCTGAAACGAGCCCAGTTCCAGGAAGAAATACACCAAGTGGTGCAAGCCCACGAGCATGAGCAAGTACACCGTAAACCACTGCCAGCCCATCTGGTGTACGTTTACCGAGTCCTGGGTGTCGTAGCCGTCGCGCGGGGTGAGCAGGCGCAATACCCAGGGGCGCAGGTAAGCCAGCAGCACGGCGGCGGCGGCGTGCAGCCCGCCCGTATCGTAGCTGATGTCCATTGCCAGCCCCATGCCGAAGCCCAGCAGCAGTTGCACCGCGATGGGCGTGCGCAGGGGCAAAAACAGCACGAAGCCCAGGTACAGAAAGCACCAGCCCAGCCCGAACAGCGAGAGCTGCCCCACGATGAGCACTTGCAGCCCGGCGTACAGCACGAAGCGCAGCAAATGGCCCAAAAATGTTCCAAGCACGCTCATCGGCGGGGGCGGGTGAGGTTGACGGGTGGCTTGGCCGGGGTGGGCTCGGGGGCGGTAATGGCCGTTTCGAGCGAGTCGCGCTCGGTGTGGGGGCGGCTATGCACCACGTACACGTAGGTGAGGCGGCTGAAATCGACGCTCAGCCGCAGGCGCACGGTCCAGAAGTTTTTATCCGGCTCCTTCACAAACGACTCCACGGTGCCAATCAGCACCCCTTCGGGAAATACCGAGTTGTAGCCCGACGTCACCACGGTATCGCCGCGCACCAGGCGGTTCTGGCGCGGAATGTAGTCGAGCAGCGCGTGGCTGTAGTCGTCGCCGGGCCATTTCACGCTGCCAAAGGTACCGTCCCGCTTGATTTTGGCCGCGATGGCCATCTTGGAGTGCAGCAGCGAAAACACCGTGGCGTAGTGCGCGCTGGCCGATTTTACCTGGCCCACTACCCCACCGGCGGCCACCACGCCCAGGCCGGGCTGCACGCCGTCGGCGGTGCCCACGTTCAGAGTCAGGTAGTTGTCCACGGCCCGCAGCGAGTTATTAAGGATCCGGGCCGGCACCAGCGGATACTCCACGTCGCGGGTGGGTAGGCGCGCCCCGCCCAGCAGCAGCGTATCGGGCCGGGCCAGCGGATTGGGTTTCTTGAGCCGCACGCTTGTGCTGCCACTAGTTGGCCCCGCCGTGGTAGCCAGCGCCGCGCTCGGGTCGGGCCGCAGGTGGCGGTAGATGATGTGCCCCAGCGTATCGCGGCCCACGGGCAGCGAGTCGGCCTCGCGGCGGGTGAAATCGGGCGGGTACAGCTGCTGGCGCAGCCGGGCGTTGTCGGCCAGCAGCTGCCGGTTCAGCTCGTCGAGCCGAAAATAGTCGAGCACCTGCGTGCGGCGGGCCAGCACGGCCCCCGCGTACGAGTTGGCCGAGTTGAAAAACGCCGCCCGCTGGTACGAGCTGTTGGTAATAAATAAAAACAAGCTCACCACCTCCAGCAGCACAAAGAGCATGACCCCCTGGAAGCGCAGCAGAAACGCGATGAGATTACGCACGGTGTTGAGTTAGGAATTATAAGTTAAAAGTTATGAGTTAGAAGTTATGAGTTACCGGATATTGTCCAGCCAACTCATAACTTCTAACTCATAACTCATAACTTCTTGACTACGTCAAGAGTACGCCCCGGAAGCCCTGAATGTCCTTGATGGCCTTGCCGGTGCCGCGCACGACGGCGCGCAGCGGGTCTTCGGCGATGTGGATGGGCAGCTTGGTCTTGACGGCCAGGCGCTTGTCGAGGCCGCGCAGCAGCGCTCCGCCGCCGGTGAGGTGAATGCCGTTTTCGTAGATGTCAGCCGAAAGCTCGGGTGGACTGATTTCCAGCGCCTTGAGCACGGCTTCCTCAATCTTGGCCACCGACTTGTCGAGGGCGATGGCAATTTCCGACGAGGTTACCTTAATTACTTTCGGGATGCCCGTCATCAGGTCGCGGCCGCGCACCTCGTAGTCGGCGGGCGGGTTGTCGAGCTCGGTGAGGGCCGCGCCTACCTCAATTTTAATACGCTCGGCCGAACGCTCGCCGATGAGCAGGTTGTGCTGCCGGCGCATGTAATCGAGAATATCCTGGTTGAACACGTCGCCGGCCGTCTTAATCGACTGGTCGCACACGATGCCCGAGAGCGCGATAACGGCAATCTCGGTGGTACCACCCCCGATGTCGATAATCATCGAGCCCACCGGCTGCTCCACGTCGATGCCGATACCAATGGCCGCCGCCATCGGCTCCTGAATCATCCACACTTCCTTGGCCCCGGCGTGCTCGGCCGAGTCGCGCACGGCGCGCTTCTCCACCTCCGTGATGCCCGAGGGAATGCAGATAACCATGCGGTGCGAGGGCTGAAACAGCCGCGTCCGGGTATCGATGAGCCGGATGAGGCCCTTAATCATTTCTTCGGCGGCGTGGAAATCGGCAATAACGCCGTCCTTCAGCGGCCGGATAGTCTTGATATTATCGTGCGTTTTCTCGTGCATCTGCTGGGCCTTGGAGCCCACCGCAATCACCTTGTTGGTGGTGCGGTCCTTCGCGATGATGCTCGGCTCATCCACCACAATCTTGTCATTGTGAATGATTAGCGTGTTGGCAGTGCCCAGGTCAATGGCAATGTCGCTGGTCAGGAAATTGAAAAAACCCATTTAGATAGCTTAGCCAGGAATAGGAAGCAATAGCAAGAAACAAAGGTACGATAGAACATCGTGGCTTGCCAGCCGCGCCGCGCTCTAACGCGTAAGCAACTCATTTTAGTTGGCCTGCCGCCCGGCCGGAACTAAAAAAATTTACCCTGCCTAACACATGAAACTTTCTTCATACATTTGCCAGCGCTATGCCTGCCACTCCCGCTACGTCGCCGATTGATCTGGGCCTCGACATCGAGAAGATGGAGAAGGTGGCGTTTATTCTCAAAACCACGGCGCACCCCACCCGCATCGGGGTGGTGCAGTTGCTGGCCGCCCACCCGCAGCTATCGGTAAGCGAGCTGGGCGAGCGGCTGGGCACCGAGCAATCGCTGCTCTCGCACCACCTCGCCGCCATGAAGAGCAAGGGCATTCTGAGCAGCATGCGCAGCGGCAAAAACATCTACTACGCCCTGAAAATGCGCGAAGTCATCGACGTAATTCAGTGCCTGGCGCAGTGCACGTTTTTATAGCGTGGGCTTTTTTTTGCCACAACACATGAACACTTGTTCATTTTTTCATACAACCTAGCTATTCGTCATGCTGCACTACTTGGGATACTTAGCCGCCATATTCATTGGGATGCTGCTGGGCGTCATGGGCGGCGGGGGCTCCATCCTGACGGTGCCGGCGCTGGTGTACCTGCTGGGCGTGAGCCCGGTGCTGAGCACGGCCTACTCGCTATTTATCGTGGGCAGCACGGCGCTGGTGGGGGCCGCGGGCTACTGGCGGCGCGGGCTGGTGGCAGTAGCCACCGCGCTGCAATTCTTAGGGCCGTCGCTGGCGGCGGTATTCCTGACGCGGCGGGTGCTGCTGCCGGCCGTGCCAGCGCGGCTGTTTGCGCTGGGTGACCTGGTCGTAACCAAAGACCTGCTGGTGCTGCTGGGATTCGCGGGGCTGATGGTAGTAGCGGCCGTGGCCATGATACGGCCCGGCAATCGGGCCGACGAGCCCCCGGCCGCTACTCGCCGCGGGCGGGGTCGAGTGCTGGGCATGGGGGCAGCGGTGGGATTGCTGACGGGGCTGGTAGGAGCCGGCGGCGGCTTCCTCATCATCCCGGCGCTAGTGCTGGGAGCGCGGCTGCCGATGGCGCAGGCGGTGGGCACCTCGCTGGCCATCATCGCCCTCAACTCGCTCCTGGGCTTCGCGGGCGACCTGGGCGCGGGGCGGATCATCGACTGGCCGTTCTTACTGAGTTTCCTGGCCTTTGCGCTGGCAGGCATCGGGCTGGGCAGCTGGCTGACGCGCTTCATTCCGGGGACACGGTTACGGCCGGCGTTCGGGTGGTTTACGCTGGCGATGGGCGCGTTTATTCTGGTAAAGGAACTGGTATTTCGGGCGACTTAGGGGAAGCCGCTTCCGGTAGTTGCTACCTGCTGCCCGACTAAGACGGCGCTTGGCGAGCCGCCATTCAAACAGCACCTCCACAATCTCTTAATAAAATGAAAATCGAGCAGTTTGAAGACAAGGGGCTGGCCCATTTCTCCTACGCGGTACTCAGCGAGTGCGCCCAGGCGGTGGTCCTCATCGACCCGGCCCGCGACCCGCAGCCCTATTACGACTACGCCGCGGCGCACGGGGCGCGCATCGTGGCGGTAATCGAAACGCACCCGCACGCCGACTTCGTGAGCAGCCACCGGGAAATCGCCGAAACCACCGGCGCGGTCATCCGCGTGAGCCGGCTGCTGGGGGCCGAGTATCCGCACCAGGGTTTCGATGAGGGCGACGCCTTTACGGTGGGCAAGCTCACCTTCCGGGCGTTGCATACGCCGGGGCATTCGCCCGACAGCATTAGCATTGTCCTCAGCCGGGAGGGCAGGGACGTGGCCGTGTTCACGGGCGATACGCTGTTTGTAGGCGACGTAGGCCGGCCCGACCTGCGCGAAACGGCGGGCAGCCTCACCGCCCGGCGCGAGGAGCTGGCCCGGCAGCTTTATCACTCGCTGCGCACCCAACTGCTGCCGCTGGCCGATGACGTACTGGTGTACCCGGCCCACGGCGCGGGCAGCCTCTGCGGCAAGGCGCTGGCTGGGGCTACCAGCAGCACCATCGGGGTCGAGCGCCTCGGCAACCCCATGCTCCGCCCGCTCAGCGAAGGCGAATTCGTGGCCGAGCTGCTGGCCGGCCAGCCATTCATTCCCAAGTATTTCGGCTATGCAGTGGCCCTGAATAAGGCGGGTGCCCCGGCCTACGCTGCCAGCCTGGCGCAGGTGCCGCGCCTGGCGGCCGGAACCCCGCTCCCAGCCGGCGCTCTCGTAGTCGATACCCGCCCGACGGCCGAGTTTAGCCAGGGGCACTGGCCGGGCGCGCTCACTATTCAGGCCGGCGGCAAGTTTGAAACCTGGCTGGGGTCCATCGTGGGGCCGGAGGAGCGCTTCTACCTGCTGGCGGCCGACGAAGCTACCCTCGCCACTGTGCTGGCGCAAACTGCCAAAATCGGCTACGAACCGCTGGTGCTGGGCGCGGGCCTGGCCACGCCCGGCCCCGTCGCCAGCCGCCCCACCCTTGACCTAGCGGCCTTCCGGGCGCAGCCTGGGGCCTACACCATCGTGGATGTGCGCCACGCCAGCGAGGCGCGGCAGGCACCGCTGTTTGCCGGGGCGCTCGTTGTGCCGCTGCCCGAGCTGCGCGAGCGGGCCAGCGAGATTCCGACCGGGCGGCCGGTGGTGGTGCACTGCGCAGGCGGCTACCGCTCGGCCGCTGGCAGTAGCGTGATAGCCGCCGCCCGGCCCGATTTGGCAGTATTCGACTTGGGCGAAGCCGTGCGTACCTTCTCGCCGCTCGACGGCGCTGACTACCTTTAGCATCCGATAACTATGCTTGACTTCTTTCGCCAGCCCTGGCCCTGGTACGTGGCGGGGCCGCTCATTGGGCTCACGGTACCGGCTTTATTGCTGCTGGGCAATAAGACTTTGGGCATCAGCTCATCGCTGCGGCACATTTGCGCGGCCTGCGTACCGGCCGGGCTACCATTCTTACGCTACGACTGGCGCGCCCAGGCCTGGAATCTGTGGTTTGCACTGGGCATCGTGCTGGGGGGCTTCGTGGGCTACCGGGTACTGGGGCACCCGGCCACGGTGGCCATTTCTCCCGCCACGGTGCACGACCTGCGCACCCAGCTGCACCTTACCGATTTCACGGGGCTGCTGCCCCGGGAGCTATTCGCCCTCGACAACCTGGCGAATTGGCGGGGCTGGGTATTCATGGGGCTGGGTGGATTTCTGGTGGGGTTTGGCACGCGCTACGCGGGCGGCTGCACTTCGGGCCACGCCATCTCGGGGCTGGCCAATTTGCAGTGGGTGTCGCTGGTGGCCGTGGTCGGCTTCTTCGCGGGCGGCCTGCTCATGACGTGGCTCATTTATCCGCTTTTGCTCGGCTAAGGCTTTATGAAAAATCTTAAATACCTGGTGCTGGGCACTTTATTCGGCATCATTCTCACCAAGAGCGAAGTAGTGAGCTGGTTTCGCATCCAGGAGATGTTTCGCTTCCAGGCTTTTCACATGTACGGCATCATCGGCTCGGCCGTGGCGGTGGGGCTGGTAGCCATCCAACTCATTAAGCGGTACAGGCTCAAAAGCATCGACGGTGAGGCAATCAAGCTGACCGACAAGAAATTCAGCCCCGGCGTGTGGATTGGCGGCCTGCTCTTCGGCCTGGGCTGGGCGCTTACCGGGGCCTGCCCGGGGCCGATGTTCGCGCAACTAGGCAGCGGGATTCCGGCCGCTATCGTCCTCATCCTGGCCGCCCTGGCCGGTACCTGGACGTACAGCGCGCTGCGCGAGCGGCTCCCCTGATGCGGTGGCCCCGGGCACCGCAGCCAGCATTTCTCCTCAAACGCTAAACCCCCACCCCCGGCCCTTTATCAAAGAAGCCAGGGGTGGGGGTTTAGTGATCCGGAGCAACCCGAGTTATTAGTGCTTGAAGTGGCGTACGCCCGTCAGCACCATTGCCATACCCAGGCGGTTGCAGGCATCAATCGAGTCCTGGTCCTTGATGGAGCCGCCGGGCTGCACCACGGCGCGGATACCGGCGGTAGCGGCGATTTCCACGCAGTCGGGGAAGGGGAAGAAGGCATCCGAGGCCATCACGGCACCTTTCAGGTCGAAGCCGAAGCTACCGGCCTTTTCGATGGCCTGGCGCAGGGCATCCACCCGCGAGGTCTGGCCCACGCCCGAGGCCAGCAGCTGGCCGGGGCGGGCCAGCACGATGGTGTTGCTCTTGGTGTGCTTGCAGATTTTGAGGGCAAACTCCAGGGCCGCCGCTTCCTCGGCCGTAGGGGCCGATTCGGTAACGGTGCGGAAGTCGGCGGCGGTCTCGGTTTGCAGGTCGGCATCCTGCTCGATGACGCCGTTGAGCAGGGTCTTGATTTGCTTTTTCGGGAATTCAACCGGCTTTTGCAGCAGCAGAATGCGGTTTTTCTTGCTCCGCAGGATGGGCGAGGCGTCGGAAGCAAAGCCGGGCGCGATGAGCACCTCGAAGAACAGCTTGTTCAGCTCCTCGGCCGTGGCCAGGTCTACTTCCTTGTTCACGATAATCACGCCGCCGAAGGCCGAAACCGGGTCGCAGGCCAGGGCGTTGACGTAGGCCTCGTGCAGGCTGGCCGCCTGGGCCACGCCGCAGGCGTTGGTGTGCTTGAGGATGGCCACGGCGGGCGCGCCGTCGGCAAACTCGCGCATGAGCTGCACGGCGGCGTCCACGTCCACGAGGTTGTTGTAGCTCAGCTGCTTACCGTGCAATTGCTCGAAGAGCGCCGACAAGTCGCCGTAGAAAGCCCCGGCCTGGTGAGGGTTCTCGCCGTAGCGCAGGGGCGTGGCTGGTGAATTGGCGAGTTGGTGAGTTGGTGAGTTATCCGTAACGGCCAGGCTCGTACCCTGGCTCACGTACTTGAAAATCTCGGTGTCGTAGTGGCTGGTGGCAGCGAAGGCGGCGGCGGCGTAGTGGCGGCGGTCGTCGAGGCTGGGGCTGCCGTTGGTTTTTTCGAGCAGCTCGGTCACAGCCTCGTACTGATCGCGGGAGCTTACCACGAGCACGTCGCGGTAGTTTTTGGCGGCGGCGCGCAGCAGCGAGATGCCACCGATGTCAATTTTCTCAATCACGTCCTGCTCGGGGGCACCGCTGGCCACGGTTTCCTCGAAGGGATACAAATCGACCACCACCAGGTCGATGGGCGGGATGCCGTGCTGCTCGGCCTGGGCCAGGTCGCCGGCCTCGTGGCGGCGGTGCAGGATACCACCGAATACTTTAGGATGCAGCGTCTTAACCCGGCCGCCGAATACCTCGGGGAAGCCGGTGAGGTCTTCCACGGCGGTTACTTCGGCACCTTGCTCTTCGATAAACTGCTGGGTGCCGCCCGTGGAGTAGAGCTGCACGCCGAGGCGGCGCAGGGTGGCTACCAGCGGGGCCAGCCGGTCTTTGTGGTACACGGAAAGCAGGGCGGCGCGAATGGGGCGAGCGGCGGACATTGGCAGGGAAAATTTGGGGGATAAGAAGCCATGCGGAGTGCAAAAGCTGCCTCGCCCCTACCCGGCCAACCGTGGTAAGGGTTTGGCAGCACAAAGGTAACACCGGCTAAACGGGGCTAGCGGGCCTTTTTTCAAAAAGCTGCGCGCAGGGTATCACGTAAGCCCGGCAACTGAATTGGTGAATTTGGGGTTAGCTAAGCCTACCCGTACGCACCCACTGCCGATTTTAATGACCGATTTCAGCCCTGCCGACCGCCTTCCTGCTCCGACTGCTCCCGAAGCGCCTGCCCTGGCTGCGCTGCCCGCTACCCCGGCGAGCTGCGTGGCCGCCGCCGCCCAGCTCGCCCCGCGCCTGCTGGCCCAGGCCGCCGCTACCGACGAAATCGGCGGCTTCCCGGCCCAGGAAATGCGCTGGCTGCACGAGGCGGGCCTGCTGGCGGCGGCGCTACCCACCAGCCTGGGCGGGGCCGGGCTGGGCGAGCCAGCGGCCACGCTGGCGCTCTACCAGGCCCTCTACCATGTGGGGCGCGGCAACCTGGCCGTGGGGCGCCTCTGGGAAGGCCACGTGAATGCGCTGCTGCTCATCCGCTGCTTCGGTACGTCCGCCCAGCTGGCCCGCGCCGCCGCCGATGCCCGCGCCGGCCACGTGTTCGGGGTGTGGAATACCGAGAACCCGGCCCACGGCGTGCAGCTGGCACCAGTGGCCGGCGCCCCGGGGCACTACCAGCTGCGCGGGGCCAAGACCTTCGCCTCGGGCGCGGGGCACATCACGCGGCCGGTGCTCACCGGGGCACTGCTGGCCCCACCCACGCCCGCCCGGCGGCTCGACCAAGGGCCGCTGCCAGCGGCCACCCCCGCCGCGCCGCCCGCGCCCACCGGCTGGCAGCTCGTGCTGCTGCGCGCCGACGAGCGACCACCGGTACTCGACCGCAGCTTCTGGCGGCCGCTGGGCATGCGCGCCACCGCCAGCTTCCAGGCTGATTTCACGGGAATTACCCTGACGCCCGACGACCTCATTGGCCAGCCCAACGACTACTACCGCGCCCCGTGGTTCGGGGGCGGCGCGGCGCGCTTTGCGGCGGTGCAGCTGGGCGGGGCGGCAGCGGTATTCGACGAGACCCGCCGCTTCCTGCGTCGCCTGGGTCGCACCGACGACCCTTACCAGCGTCAGCGCCTGGGTGAGCTTCTGGCCCTGCACGAGACCGGCCAGCGCTGGCTGCGCGGCGCGGCCGAGCACGCCGCCCTGCCGCCTACGCCAGCGGGCCTGCCCGCCGTGCGCCCCGAGGCGCTGGCTGCCTACGTCAACGCGCTACGCGCCACCACGGAGGATATTTGCCTGCAAACCCTCCGCCTGGCCGAGCGCAGCGTGGGTGCCCGCGGCCTGCTGCAGCCCGAGCCCTTTGAGCGCCTGCACCGCGACCTCACCCACTACCTGCGCCAGCCCGCTCCCGACGCCACCGTGGCCGAGGCCGGGCGCTTCGCGCTGGCTTCGGATAAGCCGGCTTATCAGTTGTTTTAGCCCATAAAAACGGCTACCAGCTTAGCCGGATAACCGGTAAACCGTATCCGTGCGGGATCGGCGGGCCAACCTCCACGGTTGCCGGCGCTAACGTGCGTTGCCATTTTCTATGACCAGGCGGGGCCAGCCTCCACCTGGCTTTTTTCGCTGGCTTTTTTGTCAAAAAGCGCGTAAGGGATGCAGCCGACGCCGGTTTTAGTGGTCGGCTTTATTCCCTTTATGTCTGCCCTGCCTTTCGATTCTTACCCCGTGCGCCCCGCCAGCTACGTCGCGGCGCTGGGCCGCACGGTCATCGTTATTCCGCACCCCGACGACGAGGCCCTGGGCTGCGGCGGCCTGCTGGCGTTGCTGCGCCAGGCGGGCCAAGAGGTAGCCGCCGTACTCGTGAGCGACGGCACCATGTCGCACCCGCACTCCCAGGAGTTTCCGCCCGCCGCCCGGCGCGAGCTGCGCTACGCCGAGCTACGCCACGCCCTGGCCGTGCTGGGCGTGGATGAAAATAACGTGCTTTACCTGGGCCTGCCCGATAGCCAGGTGCCCAGCGAGGGGCCAGCCTTTGAGGAAGCCGCTGCTCGGCTGGCGGACTTTATGCAGGCGCAGGGCGCGGAAACCGTACTCACGCCCTGGCGGCGCGACCCCCACCCCGACCACCGCGCCACCAGCCGCCTCACCGCCGCCGCGCTGGCCCGCCTGCCCCAGCCGCCGCGCCGCCTCGAATACGTAGTGTGGGCCTGGGAGCGCGCCGCCGAAGCCGACCTGCCTCGGCCCGAAGAAGGCACGGGCTTCCGGCTCGACATTGGGGCCGTGCTGCCGCACAAGCAGCGGGCCATCGCAGCGCACCGCTCGCAGCTGGCTCCCGGCACCATCACCGACGACCCCAGCGGTTTTTTGCTCTCCGACGCCATGCTGGCACATTTTGCCCAGCCTACCGAAGCTTTCATCGAACCCCTACCCACCCATGAACACCAACCAGCCTAACACCTTAGCACCCGGCTACTTCGACGACGTATACCGGGCCAACGACGACCCCTGGGCCTTTGCCAGCAGCCCCTACGAGCGCCAGAAATACGCCGACACCCTGGCCGCGCTCGACCAGCCGCGCTACGAGCGGGCCTTCGAGATTGGCTGCTCCATCGGGGTACTCACGGCGCAGCTGGCCCCGCGCTGCGGCCAGCTGCTGAGCGTGGACGTGAGCGAAGCCGCCCTGGCCCAGGCGCGCCAGCGCTGCGCCGCGCTTCCGCAGGTGGAGCTACGCCGCATGCAGGTACCCGATGAATTTCCCGAAGGAAAATTCGACTTGATTCTCCTTTCGGAAGTGGGCTACTACTGGTCGCCGGCCGACCTGGGCCGCGCCGCCGATCTCATGCTCGCCGCCCTACCCGGCGGTGCGCAGTTGCTACTCGTACACTGGACGCCCGTCGTGCCCGACTACCCGCAGACGGGCGACGAAGTACACGAATTTTTCCTCGGAAAAGCTGGTCCTACTGGCCCCTTACGCCACCTGCACGGCCATCGGGCCGACAAGTACCGGCTCGATTTGTTTAGCCGGGTTTAGAAAGTCAGTTGGACTGCAAGTGCATGGCCAAGCTACCTCCGTCGGTTCTGGCTTATTGCCACCATTGTAGCTCTATCTGAGATAAACCAATCAGCCTGTTCGGGCGACTCGACTAGCCCACTATACCATTGCGCAAGTAGGTGCGCAGGTCGCGTAGCGCGCCGCCTAGCGGCACGGGTAGCACGGCACCGCGGGTGGCTTCGATCCAGCCCCAGAGCTGGCCGAAGGTCGTGGCCTGGCGGGCTTGCCGAAGTAGCTCGGGCAGTGGCACTTCTACGGCCAGTGCGAGGCGGAATAATTCGGTGCTGGCCCGGTGGTCACCTTGCTGCCACCAGGCGCGCAGCCGATGGCGCGCCCGCCACACGCGTACTAGCTCGTGGGGGCAGGGTACCCGCGGTTCCTGCTGCTGCGTGGTGAGGCTTTCCCACTCGCGCAGCTGCCACGATAAACCTACCTCTACGCGTCCGCAGCGGCGGGCCGAGGTATATACCTGCACCAGCGGGCTGTGCCGCACCGGTAAGTCGTACTGCAACAACAGCTGCCACAGCGCTTCGTCTTCTAAGAAAGGCACTACCGGCAGGCCGCCTACTTGCCGGTAGGCCCGCACCGTGAGCGCGAGGCTGGCCCCGTAGTGCTGGTGATGGCAGGGCCAGCGGTCGGCCGGGCAAGGATCAATTTTATCTTCGAGCTGGCGCAGCAGCACGCGGTAGGCCGCATCGCGCAGTTGAATGCGCCGTACCGGGCAGGGCTCCACGGCGGCGGGCGTTTGGGTGAGAATACGACCGCCTACGGCCTCGGCCCCGTTTTCAATCTCGTGCAGCGTGGCGGCCAGCCAAGTGGAAGCTACCAGCGTATCGGCATCGGTGCTGAGTAGTACACCAGTGGGGCCGACGGTTTGCTCCAGGCGCTGGGCAGCCTCGTCGAGCAGCAGCCGGCGGGCGCGGCCCACGTGGGCTTGCGGGCGCGGCAACTGCACCTCGGCCACGTGCACTACCAGGCTAGGATGGCGGCGGGCCGACTGCCGCACCGCGGCGGCCGTGCGATCCACGCAATTATTGGCCAGCACGATAACCTCTATCATTCCCGTGGGTAAGGCCTGCCCATTGAGGGTAGTCTGGGCGGCCAGCGCCGCCAGGGTAGCGGGCAGCGAGGTAGCCTCATCCTTGGCCGGAATGATCACGCAGGCCTGCAAGGCCGCGTGGGGAGGCGGCAGCTGTCGATGTAAGGCGCGCTCGGCTTGCTGCAACAGCTGCTCCTCGGTGGGCGGCTGAAAAAGAAGGGCCGGGTGAAGGGTAGCCGTAGCTTCGTGCGCGGAGTGGAAGCGAACCGGCTGGGCGAGTTGGTCCATAGAGGAGGTTTGTACGCCCCGGCCCGCCGAAGGATAGGAAATGCACGGTTAATTTTTGCCTGAGCCCTCTTTATTCATTCTTTTTTCATCTGCATCTCACCCCAAGTAGTTGTTACACAGAAGCAACTACACTCAAACGTCTAGCTAACCTTTTTAGCTAATAAAAAGACTGCGCCACCTTACGGCGGCGCAGTCCTATTATCAAATTTCTCAGGTATAACAGAGCTTAAAAAGCTTCGCCGATGGCAAAGTAGAAGCCGGGGTCGGTACCAAAGGCGTAGTCAAAGCGCAGATTTACCCGGTCGCGGCGGATGAAATTGAAGCGTGCTCCTACCCCACCGGCCGTATGAATGCCGCCAAAGCTGTAGTCGCTGAAATTATTACCCACCTGCCCCAAACCGAGGAAGGCGGCGCCATCAATGCGCCAGAACAGGTGCTGGCGCAGCTCAGCCTGGGCCGTTACGAGCTGCCGGTCGCGGAAGCGCTGCTCGTAGATACCGCGCATGAGGTTGGCGTTGTTATAGAGCGTGCCGCCCAGGTTGGCGCCGATGCCCGCCAGCCCATACCACGGCACGTTGCCGGAATGAAACTGCCCGAGAAATTGCAGCGCCAGGATAGTCTTATCGCTGAAAATGCGCTGGAAGTGACGAGCGTCGATCTGGTAGCGCACGAAGTTGTAGTCGGAGCCCACAAACTTGCCGTTGAACATCACCTGCAAGTCGAGCAGGCTGCCTTTGGAGGCACCCAGCGCCACGTCGCGGCTATCGAAGGTGTACACCGGGCCAACGCCGGAGAGACTGAAATTCTGCCGCTGGCGCGCATCTACGCGCGGATCAATCAAAAAGTAGTTGCGGTTGACGCCGTTGGCCGTTTCCGGAATCTCATCACCGTTGTCATTTACCCGACCTTGAGCGGGCTCGATGTTGTACACTCGCGAGAGGCGGTATTGCAGACCCAAAAACTGGTTGGGCGCGATGCTTTTCTGAAAGCGCTGGTTGATGATGAAGAGTTGAAAATCCAAAAACGAGCGGTAATCTTTCTGAACTGCGGGCGCGTCGTTGCCCGTACCGAAGTAGTACAGGCGGTTTTTATAGGCGCTGATTTCGCCGTTGAGGTAAAACTTCTCGCCCGGCGAGTAGATGGTGTGCACAAATTGCAGCAGCGACTGTTTTTTCTGGGTGGTCCAGTACTGCACGCGCATGTTGGACGCCCGCGTGAGGGTATCGGTGCCGAGCCGGCCGCTGAGCAGGCCGCCCAGGCCGTAGCCGGCCCCGGTTTCCTGCTGGTAAAACAGCACGGGCACGGGCAGAATCGTAATTCGCTTGGGGGGCTTGGGCGTTACGACGAGTGGCGGGTCGCCGGGCGGCGTCTGCCCAAAGCAAACGGAAGCCAAGCTCAGCAGTCCCACTAAGAGCGGAAAAAAGCGCATAAAAACGAGAAAAAAGGATTACGTAGAAAGACCTCAACGGATTTTGGCGGCCAGCGGTTGGCTGGTCACTACATCGAAGCTTCATGTCGGGCCGCAAGCGAACGCCCAATGACCGGGACGAGGCTTCATGAGCTACCGTCCGGGCTAAGCCGGACTGTAGTCAATCGACTACCCGGCTCACTGCCTACAGCAGCAGCATGCTCAGAATACCCGCCAGCATAATGGCTTTGCAGCCCGCGCTGAGTTGCCGGAAGTGGCGGCGGCGGTCGGCGCGGGCCAGGCGGCGGGCTAGCTCTACCAACGGCACCAGCACCAATACCAACAACCAAGCAGCCAGCAGCCAGCGGCCCCAAACCAGCAACTGCCCGGCAGCGCCCACTACCAGCAGCACCAGGCAAGCCAGGAAAAAGCCCGCCACCCATTTGCTGCGCGCCACGCCCCACACCAGCGGGAGGGTGCGGCAGCCGTGCTGTGCGTCGCCGCGCATATCCTCAAGGTCTTTCACGATTTCGCGCACTACCGTGAGCAGAAAAGCGGCCAGCGCGTAGAGCCACACTGCCTGCCGCCCGGTAAGCAGCTGCAATTCGGGCAGCAGCACCAATGCCGCCGTGAGTAGGCCGATGCTGACGTTGCCCACCAGCGCCAGCCGCTTAAACCGGGCCGAGTAGCCCCAGAGCAGCGCCGCCGCGCCCAGCGTTACGGCACCCAGCCGCCACGAGAGCAGCGTGGCTAGCCCCACTCCCAGGCCGTTTAATACCAGGTGGGCCAGCATGGCGTGGCGCCGCCGCAGCAGTGGCCCCACCACCAGCCGGTCGGGCCGGTTGATGGCGTCGATCTTGACGTCGTAATAATCGTTGATAATGTAGCCGGCCGCCGCTACCAGCAGCGCTGCCAGTACCAGTAGCCCGTACCGCGGCGCGAGCACCACGCTCAACGGCTGGCCGGGCAGGAGCAACATTCGCACCAGCACTAAACTCAACAGCATGATGGCTAAGTTGGGCCAGCGTACCAAGCCGGGCACGGCCCGCGCCAGCCGGCTGCCCCGTCCAGGGCCGGGTAATAGCTCTTCCTCGTCGGGGGCAGGCGGGCGGGGCGTGGGCGCGGAAGAAGTGGGCATGGTAGCGGTACTAGGGTAGCTGCAAGGTACGGCGGCCCCCTGCCGCCTACGCAAAGCGCCCCTGCCGACGGGCGGCAGGGGCGCTTTGCGTAGGCGGCTAGCAAGTCAGGCTAGCGCCTCAGATGCGGCGCACGTTTACGGCATTAATGCCTTTGCGACCTTCTTGGGTTTCAAATTCCACGCGGTCGTTTTGCTGAATCTGCCCGCCATTGAGGCCGGTGATGTGCACAAAGAAATCTTCCCTGGTGGTATCGTCGGTGATGAAGCCGAAGCCTTTGGCTTCGTTGAAAAATTTTACGGTCCCGGTTTTCATGTGGTTGGGCAAAAGGAAAAAACGTTGCCGGCCCGGCTACCATCAGGCAGCCGGGCCGGCGCTGTCTTACGCGCCCCGGGCGGGCGGGTTATGGCCAGGTCTACTGATGGTCGCGCCACTCGTACACCCACTTGGCCTGAATCTGCTCCAGGTGGCCCTCGTTGGCCTGCTCGCGGGTACCCTCAAAGTTGGGCAGGCTCAGCACCCACTCCAGCAGTTCGGTAAAGCGAATGCGGTAGATTTTAGCCTCCGTAAAATCATCGCCAAACTTCTCGTAAAGGGCAATGGCAATGTCTTCGTGGTCGGCCCAGTGAATGGGCGGTTCGTAATGGTTCACGTTGGTTGAGTTATGAGTTAGAAGTTATGAGTTATGAGTTGGGCAGTTTGAGCGGAGCAGCTACCAAGCCAACTCATAACTCATAACTTCTAACTCATAACTCCCTTATCAGTGTCCCAAGAAGTTCTGGGGCGGGATGGTGATGACCAGTTCCACGGCTTCGGAGGGCAGCACGCACTGGCAGGCCAGGCGCGAGGTGAGGCGCGGGTTGATGGCGCGGTCGATGAAGTCTTCTTCCTTGTCCGAAATCTCGGGCAGCTCGTCGCCCCCTTTGTCTACGTACACGTGGCAGGTGCTACAGCCGCACACGCCACCGCAGTTGTGCTGGAGTTGAATGCCGTTGTTGAGGGCTACGTCGAGAACCGATTCGCCGCTGGCCGCCACGTGCGTCTGGGCTGGCTGGCCATCCTGGAAGTGAAATATAATGGTCGAGGGAGTCAAAATACGGGTGCCCGCTGGGCCTGAATGCAAGGTACAAAGGTAGGCAGCCGGCCGCAGCTTAGCCCGCAGGTGCGGCGGCCACCTGAATGCTGGCCGTGAGCTGCCCGTAAAGGGCTTGCCAGGCCGGATGGTTGGTCAAGGCCGCCTCGTGGGCAGCCAGGGTGGGCGCGTCGTGGCGCACGGCGGGGCCAGTTTGCACGCCGAAGGGCGAAGGCTGGGCAGCCAGGGCCTTGTCGATGGTTTCGCGCACCAGCGGGTGCAGCAACTCGAAGGGCAGACCAGCCTCGGCCAGCAGGGCCTGGGCCACGCCCAGCAGGTGATTGGTAAAATTGCTGGCCCACACGGCCCCCAGGTGCAGATGCAGGCGCTGGGCCGAATCCAGCAGGGCCACGCGCTGGCTCAGGCTACGGGCCAGGGCCAGCAGAGTAGCTTCGGCGGTGGGCTCGGCGGCTTCCACAAACAACGGCACGGTAGGCCAGTCGATGTGTCGGCCGGGGCTGAAAGTCTGGAGCGGATACAGTACTCCACCCCGCACCTGCGGCCGGGCGGCGAACACTGCCAGCGGCAGTGCCCCGGCCACGTGGGCCAGCAGCGCCCCCGCGGGCCAGTTGCCGGCGCCTACCAACTGCGGTACTACGGCGTCGGGCACGGCCAGCAGGTACGCATCGGCGGGGGGCGGAGCGGCCAGGGCCGTGGGCTGGGGTAGCGCCACGCAGCCGGGCAGCACGGCAGCCAGCGCCTGGGCCGGGCCGGGCGTGCGGCTGGCAATGAATGTGAGTTGGTGCCCAGCGGTGGCCAGCGCGGGAGTCAGCGCCGCCGCCACGCGCCCGGCCCCGAAAATTCCTACGCGTAGCGGACCATTGTTGCTATTTTTCATAAATTTCTCCAAATCTGCGCTTTATAACCCCTGCACTCATCAGTATCCTTCACTTGGTTGACGTTTAGACTAAGCCCAAGCTGTTCATCACAGCTCTCAGACTGTTGCACCGGTTCGCCGAGGCAGTAACACCAAGCTCCAGCTTGGTGAGGCGTTAGGGCTTGCTCGCCGAATAAACCACCAAGCTGGAGCTTGGTGTTACCACCTCAGCGAACCAGCACCCTTACCTGAAAAGTACGCTCCTGCCGGCTGGCCGTCTTTGTTCGGTAGCGTACTAGCCAGCCCACGCGGTCTACCTACCGTCCACCGCTTAGCGCTTCAGGAGCTTCACAAAAAAGACCACCCGGCTGGGTAGTCTTTTTTGTGAAGCTCTTTATCAAATGCAGTTGCTAATGAGCTACTAAGCTATTGCCTGTTGGCGCGCCACCCCGGCGCGGCCGGCGGCAGCGGACACCGCCGTAGCCTTAGCCGCCTTGCGCTGGCGCATGCTCAGCACGAGGCCCAGCCCCATGAGCAGGGTGCCGCCCCACAGCAGGTTGATGAAGGGCTTTTCGGTGGCTTTGAGAATGATGTAGTCTTTGCTGGTGGTGCTGATGGCGAAAGTGAATTTGCCCTTCACGGGGTCGATCTGGTCGAGCGTGAGCTTGAGGCCCAGGTCTTCGATGATTTCGGGCACGCGGCCCACCTGGCGGTCGCGCAGCAGGAAGATGGGGTGAGCGTGGTACTGACGGCCCTTCTCACCGGTGATAATCATGTCGGCCTGCAAGGCAATGTCGCCCTGCTCGAGCTTGATGCCCGGCACCTCGTGCGCCTGCTCGATGGCCCGGAACACGGCGAAGTAGTCGTTCAGAAACAGCGTATCGCCCACGCTCAGCTCGTGCGGCACGGCGGTGCTCCACGGAATCTCCTTGCGCGGGTCGGGCACCGAGGAAATGTGCGAGTAGATATCGTGGTCCCAAAAGCGCTGCAGGGCGGGCGAGGCCAGCAGGCCGCCCATCTCCTCGTTAACCTGGGCGCGGGGGTAGAGCGTGAATTTCTGCCCGTTTTTCTTGTCGGTGTACTCGACGCGGTAGTAAGTGTTTTCGGGCAGAATATTGAGCGAATCGCCGGTGTGGTAGTAGGTCTTGTCGCCCTGCTTGATTTCGGCGCGGGCCACGGCCTTGTACTCGTCGTCGGTGCGGTAAATCAGTTGGGTATTTACGTACTCGGGCAGGCCGGGCACGTCGAGGTACTGGCCGGTGTAGGTAACGTCGTAGCCGTTCATGGCCCCGGTTTCGTTGCGCCAGAGCAGTACGTTTTCCTCGTTGCCCTTGTCGTCCATGTCGCGCGAGATGAGCTTGCCGCTGGTGTTGCGCGAGATGATGTTGGAGTAGCCCGACGAGGCCAGGATGCCCAGCAGCATGAGCGCAATGCCCAGGTGCGACACCGCGCCGCCCGAGAGCTGGACCTTGCGCCGCCACAGCCCGAAGATGGCCGAGAAATTCGTCATCACCCCAAACAGGCCCGCCAGCAGCAGCGTCACGTAGGGCGCCGACATGGTGTGGCCGAAGTAGCGCGTCAGCAGCACCACGAGCGCCGTGGTAAGCAAAGCCAGCATGGTGGGCGTGGCCAGCGCGTTGAGCACCGTTTCCTTGGCCGGGCGCCACCATAGAATCTGGGCGATGCCCGAGAACAGGCCGATGAGCACGCCCGCCCACAGCTGAATGCGGGTGTAGTGCTGAATCTGGTCGGCTGGCAAAGCCAGGTTCGACTTGATGCCGATGAAGCCCAGGAAGGAGTTATACACCGGGATGCTGGTGGTCACCACCACCTGGAAGGCGGCCAGGCACAGTACCGTAGCTCCCACGAAAACCCACAGCTCGGGGCTATAAGCCGTCAACTCTTTCTCCGAAACGGGGATGTTTTTCCAGCGCGCCGCCAGCAGGGCAATGGCTCCCACGGTGAAGAATGCGAGGTAGATGATGAGCTGCCCCGACAGGCCAAGGTCGGTAAACGAGTGCACCGAGGCGCTGCCCAGCACGCCGCTGCGGGTGAGGAAGGTGGCGTAGAGAATAAGCACGAACGTGGCCACTACCAGCGAGTAGGCCGTCCGCAACCCAATGCGCCGGCGCTGCCACAGCACCATGCCGTGCAAAGCCGCGATGAGCACCAGCCAGGGAATGTACACGGCGTTTTCAACGGGGTCCCAGTTCCAGTAGCCGCCGAAGTTGAGGGTTTCGTAGGCCCAGTAAGCGCCCATCATGATGCCGATGCCCAGCACCGCGCCGCCGAGGGCGGTCCAGGGCAGGGCGGGCTTTACCCAGCTCGTCAGTTCTTTTTTCCAGAGGGCCGCGATGGCGAAGGCGAAGGGCACCAGCGTGAGGGCGAAGCCCAGGAACAGCGTGGGCGGGTGAATCACCATCCAGTAGTTTTGGAGCAGGGCGTTGAGGCCGGTGCCGTCCTTAGGTACGAAGTTGGGGTTCAGTTTCCACACCGGCAGGTCGACCATGAAGTCGCGCAGGAGGATGAACGGCGACGAGCCGATTTTAACGCTGCCCACGACCACGCCCAGAATCATGCTCACCAGGAAAGCCTGCACGGCCGCGAACACGGCCAGCACGGGCGCTTCCCACTGCTTGTTGAACTTCATAATGCCCAGGCCCAGCACCACGTGCCAGAATATCCAGAGCAGGAAGCTGCCCTCCTGGCCTTCCCAGAAGCAGGAAATCATGTACTGCACCGGCAGGTGGTTGCTGGAGTGCGACCACGCGTAGTAGTACTCGTAGCGGTGGGCGTAGATGATGTTGAACAAACACGCCACTACCGCCAGCACCGCCGCGCCGTGCACAAAAAATGCGCCGCGGGCCAGCCGCAGCCAGCTAGCATCGGCCTCGCCGAGGGCGCGGCCCCGGGCCGCCTGAAAGTAGCCGTAAGCGGCCACCGCCGCCGCCACGAAGGCCAGAATAACGCTGGCCTGGCCGAGATTTCCGATAAGTAAATTCACGAGCTAGCTGATTTTTTAGCAAAGGTACCGCCCAACGGGCGGGGGCGCGCCGTGGCTCGCCCCCGAAGGGCCGGGAAGCTGGCCGATTTCGGAATTACCTTGAGCACTGATTTAGTGCTACACTCCATGTTTGCTCCTGGTTCCTTGCCTGCGCCCGCCGCAGATGCCAGCCCGCTATCCGCCGCGCCCGCGGCTTCTCTTTTCAATATCTCGCTGGCCCAGCAGCTAGCTGCCCTGCTCGCTGGGCTGCGCGAGGGCGTGCTGTTGGTCACGACTGACTACCGGGTCGTTTTGGCCAACGATGAATTCTGCCGGCTGCTGGGCCTGCCATTACCGGCCAGCCAGTGGGCCGGTACGCACACGAGCGAACTGACCGCGCTTTTTCGCCCCATGCTGCAAGACCCGGCCGCCTACGAGGCCGAGCTAGCCAGCCAGGCGACCGGGGTCATCCGCAGTACCGTACTCGCGCTGCGCGACGGGCGCGTGCTGGAACGCGAGGTGCGGCCCGCCCCCCTGGGCGACGCCCCCGGCTGGCTGCTCACTTACCGCGACGTAACCCGGCAGCAGGCCGCCGACCAGCAGCGCGAGGCCCAGCGCAAGTTTTACGAAACCATCCTGGACGAAGTACCCGTCGAAATCGCCGTGCTCGACGAGCAGCGCCGCTACATCTATACTAATCCACAGGCCGTGCCCGACGCCGAGCACCGCGCCTGGCTGCCCGGCCGCACCCTGGCCGAATACTGCACCCGCTACGGCTTTCCGCTGGAGCTGGCCGCGCACCGCGACCGCATGTTTGAACTAGCTGAGGCCAGCACGGCCTCGGTGGTCTGGGACGACCGCACGCCCCTGCCCGGGGGAGCCGAGATGCACCACCAGCGGCAGTTTAAGGTGCTGGCGGGCGCGGGCAAGGGCCTGCCCTACATGCTGGGCAGCGGCCTCGACGTGACGGCCCGCGTGCGGGCCGAGGAGCGCAGCCAGCGCAGCGAGGCCGAGCGCCGCGAGCAGCAGGAGTTTATCAAGCAGGTACTCAACACCAGCCCCAATCCCGTGTACGTGCGCAACGCGGCCGGTGAGGTAGTATTTGGCAACCGGGCGCTGTTCAAGCTCGATGAAAACGCCGAGCTGTACCCGGCCACCGAGGCCCTGAGGGCCGCCAAGGCCCGCGAGGCCGCCCACTACGCGGCCATTGATGCCCAGGTGCTGGCCCGCAACGAGGAAGTGACTGCCGAGGAACCCTTCACGCTGCCCACCGGCGAGCTGCGCTGGTTTTACACCATCAAGCGGCCTTTGGTGCGGCCCGATGGTGAAGTGCAGGTGCTAGCCGTGAGCACCGACATCACCGAACTGAAGGCTGCCCAACTGGCTGCTGAGGAAGCGGCCAAGGCCCGCGAAAACTTCCTGGCCAACATGAGCCACGAGATCCGCACGCCCATGAACGGCGTGCTGGGCATGGCCGCGTTGCTGGCCAAAACTCGCCTCAGCCCCCAGCAACAGGAGTTTGTGCGCACCATCCGCAGCTCGGGCACGCACTTGCTGGGCGTGCTCAACGACGTGCTCGACGTATCGAAAATCCACTCGGGCAAGCTGGAGATGGAATCGGTAGCTTTTCACCTGCACGACTCCATGCAGCAGGCCGTGGCGACGCTCACCCTGCAAGCCCAGGAGAAGGGGCTGGTGTTCGGCTTTAAGCCCTTCGCCACCGACGAGGCGCCCTGGGTGCTGAGCGACCCGTTCCGCCTCAACCAAATCCTGCTCAACCTGCTTTCCAACGCCATCAAGTTCACGACGAGCGGCAGCGTGTGGCTGCGCAGCTTCCTGGTGGATGAAACCGACGAAGAATTCTTGGTGCGCTTCACGGTGCAGGATACCGGCATTGGCATTGGGCCGGAGGCGCTGGAGCGCATTTTCGAGAGCTTTACCCAGGCCTACGCCGACACCACGCGGCGCTACGGCGGCACCGGGCTGGGCCTCACCATCAGCCGGGCGCTGGTGACGCAGCTGGGTGGCGAGCTGCGCGTAACGAGCAAGCTGGGCCAGGGTAGCACGTTCTCCTTCACCGTGCCGCTGCTCAAAACTGCCGAGCCCGAGCCCGTGGTGGCCGATGCCTTCGATACCGGCCAGCTGCGCGGCGTGCGAGTACTGCTGGCCGAGGATAATCCCATCAACCGCACCGTGGCGCGGCTGCACCTCCAGCAGTGGGGCGTGGAGGTAGACGAAGCCGAAGACGGCCGGGTGGCTTTGCAAAAGCTGGAAGCCGCCGCCTACGACGTGGTGCTGATGGACATCCAGATGCCCCACCTCAGCGGCATCGAGGTCACGCAGCACATCCGCAAATTCACCGACCCCGTGCGGGCGGCCGTACCGGTGCTGGCCCTCACGGCCAACGTTTTCCGCACCGATAATGAGAAATACCTGGCCGCTGGCATGGATGATTACCTCGCCAAGCCCTTTGCCGAGGAGCACCTATATGCCAAGCTGGTCAACCTGTTGCACCTACCCGCCACCATTGCCAGCCTGGCCCCGCCCCCGGCCTACGACCTCGGCCGCCTGCGCCAGGATGCCAAGGGTAATCAGGCCTTCATCGCGGGTATGGTCAATTCTTTTCTGACGCACATGCCGCCCAGCCTGGTTAAGATCCAGGCCGCCGCCGAGGCCCACGACTGGCTGCAAGTAGCCGAGCTGGTACACCACATAAAGCCCAACCTGCTCACCCTCAGCATCGAGAGTGCCATCGAGGCCATGCACGTGCTGGAGCCCCCACCCACCCTGCTCCCCACGCCCGACGAGCCCGCCCGCCAGGTAGCCACCGCGCAGCTGCTCGCCGCCGTAGAAGCCGTGCTACTGGCCCTACCCGCCGAGTTGAAGTAACTGCAAAGGGCGCGTTGTCACGGCTGGCAATGCGCCCTTTCGCAGGCTTCTTCGGCGTACTTCTGACAGGTACTGGCGGTACTGGCGCGAGTTACGCTGCGCTAAACTCGCGCCAGTACCTTACAAACGCTACTTAAAAGCCTGCGCTACCTAAATACCCCGCAGCCGACGAAAAAAACCTTCCTGGTAAGCCTTGGCTACGGGTACTTCGTGCCCGCCGGGCAGTTGCAGCTGGTTATCTTCTACAGCTTCTATCAGATTGGTATTCACCATATAAGAACGGTGCACGCGCACGAAGTGGGCAAAGGGCAGCCGCTCTTCAAAAGTCTTGAGCGTGGCGTACACGATGTGCTTATGCTTGAGCGTAACGAGCACCGAATACATCGACATGGCCTCAATGTAGAGTACCTCGTCGAAATTAACCCGCATCAATCGATTGTTTATCTTGAGAAATAACGAGTTACCATCAGCATTAAAGGCGGGCTCGGGCTCTTCGACCGTGGGGGCTGGCGGTTGGGGGAGGCGCCGGCTGCGGATGCGGTCTACGGTGCGGCAAAAGCGGGCGTAATCGAGCGGCTTCACCAAGTAGTCGGTCACGCGCAGCTCGAAGGCATCGACGGCATAGTCACGGTGCGAGGTCACGAGCACCACGTCGGGCAGCGGCTGCGGCAGAATGCGGACCAGGTCGAGGCCCGTCAGCTCCGGCATGCTGATGTCAAGCAGTAAAATGTCGGCCGTACCACCCGTCCGAAAATAATTGAGGCACGCCACGCCATTGGCAAACGTCCCAGCCAGCGTTAGGCCCTCGGTGATGCTTACGTAGTGCTCCAGCAGCAGCCGGTTCATCTCGTTGTCATCCACTACGACGCAGGCTAGCTGGGCCAGGGAAGCCGCAGCAGCGGCAGAGGAACTCATACTATAATTGATAAAAGGTAAGGAATACCACGCGAAAGCAGGCTGAAAGATAGGGGTAAAAACGCTATCTACCCCAGTCGCACCCGCGCTGCTCCCCAAGATGACCTTGGGCGCAAACGGCAATTCTAACCGGCTTTACCGGCCCTGCCTACCGTTCAGGTTGATTTATCAGGCGTTTAGGGTGGAGCCCGGCCGAAAATCTATTTCCTCCGTCAACTCAAAGCGCCCGGCAGGCTGAGCCTACCGGGCGCTTTGACTTTGTACCGCAACTAGCGGCGAGTGTTCATGGCCGTAGCGGGCGGGCCGGTTTTGCCCAGGTCCTTTTCCACGTACTTGCTGGGGCACTTCGTCAGAATCTGGTCGGCTTCAAAGACGCCATCTTTCATCGCGCCCACTATCACCACCTGTTCCGACTTGTCGAGATCCTGGGGCTTGGGATTGCGGTACACCACGCGCTGCGATACTTGCAGGGTATCGATCATGGTGAAGGCAAAGTAGTTGGGGTTCACCATTGGGTCGTATTCCAGGCCCACGGGACGCTTGTCGGCGTCGCGGGGCAGGGTGCCCACTACGTGTACCTTGGCCAGGTTGCCAGAGGCCGCCTGCTGACGGGCGATGGCGAAGGTCGAATACGTACTGGCATCCGACATGGTGCTGATGATGATGCCGACCGCCGCCGCGATCACCACCAGTACAAAAAGGTGTGACTTCTTCATAAGATTTAATGTGCTAATGTAGTCAATGTAAAAATTCAAAAATGAATTGAGAAGGGCTTTTCATCTAGTAAATGCCATTTCATACATTTTCAAATTGCCTCCATTTTTACATTCTCTACCGGCTTTCTACCTCGCGCTCCAGGCGGCTCACCTTGCGGTCGAGGCGCACCAGGTACAACAGCAAACCGCTGACGATAATGACGATAACGAGCACGACCACGTAGATTTTACCGCTGGCGCGCAGGGCGTCGGCCATTTCGGGCTGGTCGGCAACGGCGGGGGTCTGGGCGAGGGCGTTCCCGGCTAGCAGGAGCAGCGGCAGAAGCAGAGCGCAGGCCCGGCTAAGCCAGTTGTTTTTCTTGTTTTTCATAAATCTTCTCTTTTACAAAAGCAAAGCGGCAGGCTACTTCGGTGATCCAGACGCCAAGCAGCGTCCAGCCGATAACGGCGGGGTAAAACACCATTCGCATGGCGCTGTCGAGGTCATACTTCGAAAAGCCGGGGTTGCCACCCATGCCGGGGTGCAGCGAGGCCGAGGCCAGCCGGGGCATGATGAACAACAGCGGAATAGCCGCCGCGAACGCAAAAATATTATAGATGGCCGAGAGGCGCGCGCGCTGCTGCTCGTCTTGCACGGCCCCGCGCAGTACTAGGTAGGCCAGGTAGATGAGCATGGTCACGGCCGCGCCGTTGAGCTTCACGTCGGTCGTCCACCAGGTGCCCCAGGTGTAGCGCGCCCACAGGCTGCCGGTCAGCAAGCCCAGCACGCCCAGCAGGATGCCCGTCTTGGCCGATTCGTGGGCCAGGATGTCGAGGCGGGGGCTGGGGTCGCGCAGGTAGCGGATGGAGTTGACCACCGAGGCCAGCAGGATGATGGTCATCCCAAACCACATCGGCACGTGGAAGTAGAGGTTACGCTCCGTTTCGTTGAGAATGGCCAGGCGCGGCACGTGGCCCAGCAGGCCCATCACCGCCGTGTAGAGCAGCAGCCCGATGGTCAGGTATTTCCACCACTTCATGTTGAGTTAGGAGTTAGGAGTTAGGAATTAAGAGTTGGGGCCTTTGCTACCACGCCGTAGAGGGGGTCGCCGTACTGGGGGCGGTGGGCATATACCTCGGTGGGGCCGAAGCCGGCGGCTTCGAAATAATGCTTTAGTAGGCCGACGTGCCCCAGGTCGTCGAGAGCCTGCCAGGCGTACACGGCCTTGTCGGGAAAGCAGCGGTTGGAAAACGTGATGACCAGCGGCGCGCCCGGCCGCAGCACCCGGGCCAGCTCCTTAAATACTTCCACCGGCTGGGTGAGGTATTGCACCGATACGCAAATACCAGCCCCGTCAAATTCGGCATCGCCGTAGGGCAGCTGCGGATTTTCATTGAGGTCCTGCACAATACCCGGCTCGGTGAGGCGCGGATTCTGAGCCAGTTCGCGGGCATTCATGCCGAGGCCCGCCACGCGGCTGTACTGCACCTCGGCCGGCAGGTGGCTAACCCAACTGCTCATGAGGTCGAGGATGGCCCCGCCGGGCGGCAGCAGCTGCCGGTAGAGCTGCGTGACCGCCGCCACGGCCGCATCGTCGATGTGCGTCACGAGGCGCTCGAAGCGGTAAAACTCCGCATCCGGTGCCTCATCACGACGAGCAAAAGGGTCTTTTACCATTTAACGATTATCAGTTAACATTCAACCGTTCTCAATAAACACTTAACAGCCAGCATTCAGTGCGGGCAAAGCCGCCGTTAAATGATACATGTCACTTGTCAAATGACTTAGCTGCGCCACAGAAACGGAAACAACAGATAAGACACCGCCCCCACGATAAAGTTCAAGGCCACCAGCGTGATGATGGAGCTTTGGCTGGCCTCCCAGGGCAGGCCGTCGAGGGCGTTTTTACTTACCTTCACCAGCAGTAGTAGCACGGGCACCAGCACCGGTAGGCCCAGCACGGCCAGCAGCGTACCGCCGCCCCCCTGCCCCGCCCGCGCCGCAATACCCGCTACCAGCGTAAGCGACGAGGCCAGGCTCACGGCCCCCAGCCCGATACTGAGCGCATAGGTGGGCCAATCCTGCACAGGATTGCCGAGCAGCAGCGTGTAGAGCAACAGCCCCGGCACGGCCAACGCCAGCAGCAGCAGCGCATTATAGATAATCTTGGCCAGTACCACGGCCTCGGGCCGGGCGACGGTATAATAGTACAGCCGCAGACCAGCCGACTCCTGGGCCAGCCCGCGGCCGGCCGCGCCCAGCGCTGCAAATAGTAGGATAACCCAGAATAAGGCGTTCCAAGCCGGGGCCGGTGGCGTGCCCCCACGAAAGCTGAAACTAAGGTAACTCACGTAAACTGTGCCACCTACGTAGAGCAGTAGCCCTCCCAGGGCGCTGCGCTGCCGCCATTCCAGGCGCAGGTCTTTAAGCAGTAAAAGCCAAATTTCAGCAAGTAGCGACACGCACGCAAAGGTACGAAAGGGGGCGGGGTAATGCGGACAAGGGGCGGGAGAAGTCGGGGTGGCTTATTCCCTGACTTCTCCCGCCCCTTGTCCGCATTAGCCTTATCCCGTCAACTCGCTAAAAATCGTGGCCGAGGGTGAAATAAGGCCGCGGCTTGGAGGTAACGTAATTTTCCCAGGCCCAGGCCAGGTCGAACTTGGTATAGAAACCCAGCACGGTTGAGCGTACGCCCACGCCGTAGCCTAGCAGGAACGGGCTGGAAAACCGGGTGACGGTACCCGTAAAGGGACTTTGCTGATTACCAAAAGTGGTAGTAGTGTTGGAGTTGTTCTCCCCAAACGGGTTGGTCCCGTTGTAAGCAGTACCTGCATCGAAGAAGCCGGTGAACTGCAAGTTGCGGAAGAAGCCCGAATAGATGGGCTTATTGGAAAGATACTGCACGATGGGCAGGCGCAGCTCGCTATTTAATAACACGTAGCGAGTACCCGTTTGCCGGCTGAGGCTGAAGCCCCGCAGGTTGGTGACAAACTGCTGGTAGAAGATGCTAGTGGGGTCCGGCATCTGCTCGTTGCCATATTTGAGTAGCCGGTCGCCGGCGTACTGCTGGTTTACCCAGTTGTCCATGCCACCCAACCGGAATACCTGCTGCGGATTGTTGCCCGCCTCGGCGTTGCCGAAGTACTGACCGTAGCTGACGCGATTGGCCCAGACCAGTTGCCGGTGCAGCTTCTGGTAATGGCGCAAGTCGATGTAAAACTTCCCGAAGCCGTTGGCTTTGGAAGCAAGGTCATTCATTTGCAGTACCCCGACTTTCATGCGCGTACCCAGCAGCATGTTTACTCCCATCACGCGGGAGTTATCGTACACCAACTCGGCATTGAACCCTACGTAGTTGCGGGTGATATCTTCTTCATTGACCGGCGGCGTAATACCGGCGAATGAGCGCGAAATATTGTCGTAGCGCGGGCCGCCGCGCAGACTTAGGCTATGCGTGAGCGGATAAGCCAGCGTAGGAGCTATCGAATGGCGACCGTAGCGCGAGGTGGAACCCGTGGTATTATCCAGGTAGTACGCCTGCTTTTGGTAGGCAATCGACCAGTCGAAGCGCCGCGTCACGTTGGTATACGACACGTTGATATTGCTGGTGCGCAGGTCGAGCTGGGCAAACACGCTGGCTTGGAAACGCTGATTTTCAAACGCATCCGATAAATTAGCCTGCAACGAGAAGCCGAAGCCGAGCAAAGGGTCGATGGCCACCCCGGTTATCAGGTTGTCGGCCATGAACCGGGTATCGTAGCGGTACGGGCCGCTGAGCGCCGGTAAGGCCGGTGACGACTGGCCAGCCTTGAGTGGCGTGGCGGCGGCGCGGCTACTGCGACGGGGCCGCACTGGGGCGACATCCTCGTCTTCCTCAAACTGGTAGTTGCTGGGGTTGACTGGCGTGGCGGCCCCGCGCTGCGGAGCGGTACCATTGGCGGGCGGGGTAGCTGCCGGGGTACCCGCAGCGGGAGCTGGCGTCGTGGTAGAAGCCGCGCTGCTCGGGGCCGGGGCAGCGGGCGTAGTGGCGGCGGGCCGCACGGGGGTTGGGGCCGGCTGCGAGCGATTTTCGAGAATGCGCTGGCGCGAGGTTTTGCTCAGCACCTGCTCGGTAGTGAGCGGAAACTGCGGATAGAGGTAGAGCAGATCGCGGGCTTTTACCTGCGGAATGAAAGCCAGCGCCCCGGTGGGCAGGCTCAGGTCAAAATCCTGAATGTTAGTCGCGAAATTGCTAACGGCCTTGTGCTGCCCGGTTTTGCGCGAGTAGCGGTAAAGGCCACGAATCCCGTTTTCTTCGCCAAGGTAGATAATCTCGTCGTCGGAGATTGGCCGGGGCCGGGTTTCATTGGAGATGGTGCTCACGAGCGACTCGATCGGAATGGGCCGGCCGTCGAGGTGGCAGAGAAACAGATCGTAGTTGTTTACTACGTTGGGAAACGTAGCGGGGCGCGCCCGGCCCGTCGAGTCGAGGTAGCGGTTGGAGCTGAAGGCAATGGCCTGCCCCCCGGGCAGAAATACGGCCTGCTGATCGTCGAAAAGGTCGTTGGTGAGACGCTCGGGCTGCCGACTACCGGCGCGCAGCAGGTAGATATCATTCTGCCCGTCTTGCACTGCCGTGTACACCAAGGCCTTGCCATCGGCCGAGTAGTTCATGTCCAGCACCTGGTCGTAGGGAGCGAAGATGGTAGTCGGCTGGCGCAGGCGGAACGTACGGCCCAGGCGGCCGGCCAAATCGAGGCCCAGCGCTTCGCGTATGCGCAGGACCATACGGCCGTGCAGCATTTCGGCCACGGCCAGCTGCGAGTTGCCGCGCCAGGCCAGCACCGGGAGGCGGGTTTCGACTTGTTGGTCGGGAGTACGGTAACCGCCGTGCAGCAGCGTACGCTGGTGCGAGCCGTCGCGCCGCGCCACCACCACCCGGTAGCGACCTTGCTCGTTCACGGCGTAGGCCAGGTGCTGGCCATCGGGGCTAAAAACGGGCTGCGAATACACTTCGACCCCGCGCCGGTTGCGGCTGCTGAGGCGGTTTGCATCGGTAGGTACCACCAGCGCCGCCAGCGTACCGCCGGTATTGATGTCGCGGTAATAGTTTACCCAGTTGCGCAAAAACAGCTTAAATGGCACGTTCAGCGACGACGAGATTCCTACTTCCACGTCGCGGGTAATTCGCGTGAGGTTCAGCACGTTTTGCACTGCCCCGTAGCCGTAGCGCTCGGCAATGTAGTTCCAGATGCTGTGGCCCGCCAGGCGCGAATTACGCTGGAAGAACGGGGCCGTGCGGTTGCCGCTGGGGTACTCGCGCACCATGTCGCGCATGTAGGCATCCATGTCGATGCTCCAGCCCTCGGCAGCGTAGGCCGAAGCGCCCTCCACAAACCAGCTGGGCAGCTGGAGCAGGTAGTTGCTCTGAAGTACCTCGCGCAACGAGCCGCCGTACATCATGTCGTTGAGCAGCACCTGGGTTATCTGGTAGCTCAGGTCGCGCTTGAAGTCGGTTTGGCGGCCCGTGAAGGCTACCTCCACTTTGGTTTGGCGGGCCAACTGGGCTTCGCCGCCGCTCACGGCGTTGGCCACGGGCAGGTTGATGTTGCTCTGCCGCAGGTCGCCTACCGAGTTGTACAGCATCAGGGTAGTCTTGCTGTAGGGAAAATACCCTACCAGCGCCGTAATGCGCTGCAACTCCTGCTCGGCGTAAGCGGCCGTGCGGCGGGCGCTCGCCTCCCCCCCGGCGTAGAAATAGACGTTGAAGTTTTGAGTTGAAAACTGCTGCCACTCAAACTTTTTGTATTGAATGCGAACCCGGCCGAATGGCTCCTGCGCGGTCTGCGCCTGGGCGGGCAGGGCCAGCAGCCCACCCACGGCACCAAGTAGCACGACAACCCGCTCCCGAGGAAAGCCAGCTGCTTGCCGGCCGAAAAATTGGAAAAAATTCACAGCAAATAGCGTCAGGTTATGGCAGAAGAAACGGGAACAGGCGAAACCAAAACCTCGTAAAGGGGCTCGGGCCACAAGTTTTACTACTTAACGCAGGGGCTGGCCGGTCTGGTGTCCGACCGGCCTACGGCGCTACATAAAGCGCGTAGTAGCGGGCTAAGTTAACATCGGGCCACAGCTCGGTGCCATGGCCCAGGTAATCGGCTAGTTGGCTCGCCAGGCGCGGGGCCAGGCTCACTCCTTTCGAGCCGAAGCCACCAAAGAGGCTAAGCCAGGGCAGCGCCGGGTGGCGGCCCAGCAGCGGCCGACGGTCGCGCACGGCGGGCCGCACGCCCCGCCGCTCGCCCGTCACCGTGAAAGGCAACGACGTGAGGTCGGCCAGGCGGCCCATCAGTTCGCGCCGGTCGTTGCCATCGGGCTCAGTTGCGAAGGGAGGCCAGCGGTACGTAGCCCCCACCCGAAACTGCGCGGGTACTATTCCCGGCACCACGTAGGCCCCCCGATTGAGAACCTGCGCCGCGCTTAGACCCGGCACCGCTACGTCGAGCACCGCGCCTTGGTTGGGCGTGAGTGGCAGCCAGCCAAAGTACGGGCAGGCCAGCGCCGCCGCGCCCTGGCAGCATACTACGTGGTGCGCATGCAGCTGGCCCGGCGCGTAGGCTACGCCGTTGCCTTCGGCAACAAGCGCAGCCCAGTCAAAAGTTTCCTCGCGCAGCCAGCCCGCGGCGCGGCCCTGGCGAGCCAGGGCGGCCAGCAAGGCCTCCACCCGCAGGTGGCCACCGCCCCGCAGCCACGCGCCGCCGTGGGGGGCCAGCAGGCCAGGCCGCTCAATCGGCACCGTTTCTATTTTTTCCACGAAGCCCTGCCAAGGGTCACCCTCGACGGCGCGGGCCAGCATCTGGGCCTGCTCCTGGGCCGAGCCAAATACTTTGAGAATGGCATTCGCTTGAAAGAAGTCTTCCCCCAGTTCCTCCCCCAGCGCCTGGTAATAGGCTACGGCCGGTGGCAGCGTTTCGTGGGCGCGCCAGGTCAAGGCAAAGCGCTTACCGGCCACGGGGTTCATGAGGCCAGCAGCTACGCGCGAGGCGGCTTCGGGCCGGGGCTCGTCGTACACGAGCACGCGGTAACCGCGCCCGCGCAGCTCGCGGGCCAGTACGGCCCCGGCAATGCCGTGACCAATGAGCAGGTAGTCGTAGATAGCGGGGTCCATCATTTCGCGCTGGCAAGGTACGGCGGCGGGGAGTGGCGAAATGGTGAGTAGTGAGATGGTGAGTGGTGAGGTGGTGAGTGGTGAGGTGGTGAGTGGTGAGATGAGTAGCATAACTGATACACTGAATTGAGACTATGAATAGCCTAGCTATTCATCTCACCACTCACCATCTCGCCATCTCACCACTCACCATCTCGCCATCTCACCACTCGCCATCTCGCCATTTCCTACCTTTGCGCCATGCTTCGGACTGTCTCCTTCACTTTCAACGCGTTCAGCGAGAATACCTACCTGCTCATTGATGAGGCCACGCGGGCTACGGCCATCGTGGACCCGGGTGCTTACTCCACCGCCGAGCAGCGGACGCTGCGCGAGTACATCGAACGCGAGAAATTGGACGTCAAGTATTTGCTTAATACTCACGCCCACATCGACCACGTGCTGGGCAATGCTTACGTGCTGCGGCAGTACCCGGGGATACCCTTCCTGCTGCACGCCTTAGACCTGCCCACGCTGCGGGCGGTGGCTACCTACGCTGGTCCCTACGGCTTTGCGGCCTACGAGCCGGCCGAGCCCACCGGCGAGCTAACGGCCGGGCAGGTTATCCAGCTTGGCGAAAGCAAGCTGGAGGTACGCTTCGCGCCGGGGCACGCCCCGGGCCACGTGGTATTTTACGACGCGGCGGGCGGGCAGCTTATTGGGGGCGACGTGCTGTTTAAGAGCAGCATCGGGCGCACCGACCTGCCGGGCGGCGACCACGCGACGCTTATCGCGAGCATCATGAGCCAGCTCCTCACGTTGCCCGATGCGACGGTGGTGCACCCCGGCCACGGCCCGGCTACTACCATCGGGACCGAACGCCGGAGCAACCCGTTTTTGACGTAGGTTGCGGCCAGTACTTTGGTCGGGCTGACGAAGGAAGCACCTGGTCACGGCGGCTTTCGGCAGCAATTAGCAACCCCCAGCGGCGCGGGCGTGAGAAGGTCCTTCGCTGTGCTCAGGATGACACTACTTTGAAACGACACATTCCCAATACCGTCACCTGCCTCAACCTGCTGTGCGGGTGCCTGGCGCTCACGTTCATTTTTCGGGGCGAGCTGGTGACGGGTGCCTACCTGGTGGGCATTGCCGCCGTGGCCGACTTCTTCGACGGGCTGCTGGCCCGGGCGCTGCGCGTGTCGTCGCCCATCGGTAAGGACCTGGACTCACTGGCCGATATGGTGTCGTTTGGAATAGTGCCGGGGGCGATTGTCTTCAAGCTGCTACAAGTAGCTACTGCCTCACAGATTTGGATAGGAGGAGTTGCCCTGAGTAGATGGGAGGAGACAAATTCAAACTGGCTGGTCTATTTCGGCTTCCTTATTAGTATTTTCTCAGCCTTACGGCTAGCTAAATTCAATAACGACACCCGGCAAACGACCTCCTTCATCGGTCTGCCCACACCGGCTTGCACGCTGGTAGTAGCCTCGCTGCCACTCATTTTGGCCAACGACCAATTTGGCGTTGAAAAGCTCATTCTCAATCCCTGGCTGCTCATTGGCCTCGCGGTACTGCTTTCCGGCCTGCTCGTGGCCGAGCTACCGCTTTTTGCCCTCAAATTCAAAAATCTGAAATGGCTGGGCAACCGACGGCGCTTCATCTTCGTGGCGCTGGCCCTGGTGCTGGTGCTCACGCTGGGCGCGGCGGGGATTCCGCTGGCGGTGCTGCTCTACGTGCTGCTGTCGGTGCCGGGCCGGGTGCGCAGTCGCGAGACCCTGGAAGCCAATTCCAGCGCCCCACAATAGCTTGAGCTTCGCCGGAGTTAAGGAGCGCGGGAATCAGGGAACGGCGGCGTATTTTTGATGGTTGCCCACGGACGTTAGTCGGTTGTATCTATGCGAAACCTTTTCTCGTTGCTGCTGCTGGGGGTGCTGGCCGGCTTTATGCGGCCCGCCCGCGCCCAGGGCAGCGGCCCGCAAACCGTACCCGTAACGCTCAGCTGGACTACCTACGCCAGCTTGCGCAACCCGGCCGCCAACCCCGATGCCGTGCCGCGCCGCGTACCCAGCTTTGTGGGTGCCTACCACGGCCCCGGCCAGGTAGTGGGCACCTATACCCTGCGGCTGGCGGGCACGGTAACCAGCAGCGAATTGCGCGACGCGGTGTACGAGCCGTTCTCGGATGCCGACGTGAAACTGCTGGGCAACGCGACGCTGCCCGCCGCCCCGGTCACGCAGCTGCGCTACGGCACCGAGGCCCGCCGGCCCTACTCCTACGTGCTCCTGCAACCCGTGCGCCGCAACCCGCAAACGGGCCAGCCCGAGCGCCTGCGCTCGTTTAGCTACGCGTACCAGGCCGAGGCCAACGGCACCGCCAGCCGCACTACCGCCACTCGCGCCCACGCCGAAAATTCGGTGCTGCGCAGCGGCGACTGGTATAAGATCGGCGTGCCGCGCAGTGGCGTCTACAAGCTCGATCAAGCCGCCCTGCGCAGCCTGGGCTTGCCCGTGGGCAACCTCGACCCGCGTCGGGTGCAGCTGTACGGCAACGCGATGGGGCTGCTGCCCCAGGCCAACGCCACGCCGCGCCCCGATGACCTGGTAGAAAATAGTATTCTGTTCGTCGGCAACAACGACGCGGTATTCGATGCCAACGAATACTTTCTCTTTTATGCCAAGGGGCCGCATACCTGGCAGGCCAGCCAGCCCGCACGGGCCGCCGCCACGGCCCTGACGCAACCGAGCGCGGGCATGTACGGGCTGTTGGGCGAGGGCGGGCGCTTCAAGCACGTCAACAACTTTTATTCGGACACGGCCTACTACTTCGTGACGGTCGGTAGCCGCGATGGGCGCCGCATTGCCACCGCCGCCACGCCGACGCGAACCGCCACCGGCGCGCCCATTACCACTTTTCTGGACCGCCGCTTCTACGAGCACGACCTGGTGAATATTCTGCACTCGGGCCGCCGCTGGCTGGGCGAATCGTTTACCAACTCGGCCACTACGCGCGACTTTGTTTTCAGCGGCGACGGCAACCCGGCGCTGGCCGACCTCGTGGTTGGCGACACCCTCCGCCTGACCGTGGCAACGGCCAGCACGGCCTCGCAGAGCAGCACGTTTACGGTAGCCCTGAGCGGGGCGACGCTGGGCACGCAGGCGCTGGCGGGCATTCCCAACGGCTCCTTTACAACGGTGGCCAACGAGGACTTTCGCACCTTCACCGTAGCCACGCCGAGCGGCCTCACCGACCCTAAAGTGACGCTTTCCTTCACGTCGTTCGACCCGTTGGGCACCGGTTATCTCGATTACCTGGAAGTAGTAGTGAAGCGTCAGCTGCGCCTCAGCGCGTCGTTCTTAGAATTCAACTCCTTGAACAACAAGCGGGGACCGGGCACGGTCGGCACGTTTACGCTGGCCAACGCCAGCGGGGGGGCGCAGGTGTGGGAGGTTACCAACCCGCGCCGGCCCCAGGCGCAAACGCTCGATGGCGGCGGGAGCTTCGTGGCGTACACCGACTCCTTGCGCGAGTTTGTGGCCGTGCAGCCCAGCGGCACGTTTGAGGCCCCGCGGCTCTTTGGCAAGGTTGCCAATCAGAACCTGCACGCCCTCAACGTCGATGGCAAGCTCGATTTAGTTATCGTGACTTACCCGCCCTTCCGACAGCAGGCCGAGCGGCTGGCCCAGCACCGGCGCGACTACAACGGCCTGCAAGTGCAGGTAGTGACGACCAAGGAAGTATACAACGAGTACAGCTCGGGCGGGCAGGATGCCACGGCCATCCGCGACCTGATGAAGCAGGTGTACGACCGCAACCCCAACCCAGCCAGCCGCCGCAACTACTTGCTGCTCTTCGGCGACGCGTCGTTCGATTATAAATCGTCGCCCTACAACGACGCTAGCCAGGAGCCCGCGTGGTGGGCCAGCCGCCGGCCATTTGCCAACACGCCCAACTTCGACGCGGCCAATCAGAATTTCGTACCTACCTACGAGTCGCGCGAATCATTTTTGCCAGTGCAGCAGTTTGGCGGCGGGCGCCTCAACGTGGAGGGCGAAAGCAGCTATTCTTCGGAAGACTACTACGGGCTGCTCGACGACAGCGAGGGCGAATGGCTGGAATCGTACAGCAGCACGTTTGAAACTACCGACATCGGCATCGGCCGCCTGCCGGTCCGCACGCCCGTGGGCCAGCGCGCCGACGCTACCCAGGCCCAACAGGTAGTCGACAAGCTCATTACCTACGATTCGCCGACTAGCTTCGGGAAATGGCGCAACCGCATTACGCTCACTGCCGACGACACGGACGCGGAGAAAACCAACGAGTTCGCCACCGAGTCGGAAAAGATTTTTGCCGCCAATATCAAGCAGAGCGAGCCCGCCTATAACATCCGGAAGGCCTACCTCGACCTCTTTCCGCAGGTGAACGTGGCGGCCGGCCAACGCTCGCCGGCCGCCGTAGCCGCCATCGACGAAGCGCTGGAGCAAGGCTCGCTCTTGCTGGGCTACACCGGGCACGGTGGCCCGCGCTTCCTGGCCGACGAACAGTTGATCACGGTGCCGTCGCTGCTGGCCCTGCGCAACCTCAACCGGCTCACGTTCTTCGTTACCGGCACCTGCGACCTGAGCACTTACGATAATCCCGAGCTGACTTCGGCCGGCGAGCAGGCGCTCACCGACAATCCCAGCGGCGGCGCGGTCGGGCTGTTCACTACTACGCGGGTGGTGTATTCTACCTTCAACACGGAGGTAGTTAACAACTTCTACACGCAGGTGCTGACCCGCAATGCGGCCGGGACCCTCCCCTACCTGGGCTTTGCCGCCGGGGCGGCCAAAAACCAATCGCCTTACGGCGACATCAACAACCGCAACTACACCCTGCTCGCCGACCCGACCACCCGCCTGGCCTACCCCAGCCAGCGCGTGGTACTCGATTCCATCAAGGTCGATAACAAGCCGCTTCACACCTTCGCCAGCGGTGATACCTTGCAGGCGCTGGCCCAGGTGCGCCTGAGCGGCCACATCGAGCGCGCCGGGGTGCTGAACACCAGCTTCGGCGGCACGGCCGATATTACCATCTTCGACAAGCCCGTCACCGTAACCACGCTGGGCGACGCGGGCTCGACCCCGGTGCAAGTCGAAACCCAGGAAAACGTTATCTACGGCGGCCAGGCCAGCGTGCGGGCCGGTCGCTTCGCGGTGAAGTTTGTGGTACCCAAGGATATTGCCTACAACGTGGGCCTGGGTAAAATCAGCCTCTACGCCGCCGACCTAACCAATAAAGTAGACGCCCAGGGCTACCAGCCGGCCCCGGTAGGCGGCGCTTCCCGCCTGGCTCCCAACGATACTACTCCCCCGCAGGTACAGCTTTTCATGACCGACGAAACATTCGTGTCGGGCGGCGTGACGGGGCTGAGCCCGCTGTTTATCGCCCGGCTTAGCGACAAGTCCGGCGTCAATACCTCCAACGCGGGCATCGGGCACGATATCACAGCGACACTTGATAACGACCCAACCAAAATAATCACCCTCAACGACTCATATACTGCTGACCTAGACAATTTTATGTCGGGGCGCGTACGCTATCTGTATAAGGACTTGGCTCCCGGCCCCCACACCATTCGCCTAAAAGCGTGGGACACTTACAATAATTCGGCCGAAGGAACGGTTGACTTTATTGCGGAGCAATCGGCTCAGCTCGCCTTAGACCACGTACTGAATTATCCCAACCCGTTCAGCAACATCACCACTTTTCACTTCGACCAATCGCGGCCCGGGGTGGAGCTCGACGTGCAGGTGCAAATCTTTACGGTGGCGGGCCGGTTGGTAAAGACGTTGCGCACTACCATTCCGGCGAGCACCAGCCACATCCCCAGCACCCTGCAGGATGCGGCGCTAACCTGGAACGGCCGCGACGACTACAACGACCAGTTGGCTCGCGGCGTGTACGTGTACCGGGTGAGCGTGCGCACGCCCGATGGCCAGGCCGCGACTAAATTTGAGAAGCTAGTTTTGTTGAACTAAACTCATTCTTCTAGTTAACGTTGTTGGCGTGCGCTGGCGCTGGCGGCGTCCTTTTTCACTTGCAACTTTTGGCCAGCGGCCAGCCTCCTCTTGTAACCGAGCTATTTGCCGACTTATATGACCTTTTCTCGTACGCTACGTCTGGCGCCGGCGCTGGTGCTGCTCACCTCCTCGGCCGCGCTCGCCCAGACTACCATTCGCACCATTACCACGGCGGTGCCCATCCTGACGCTCAGCCCCGACGCCCGGGGCGCGGCCCTGGGCGATGCCGGGGTAGCCACTTCGCCCGATGCCAACGCGGCGTTTTACAACCCCGGCAAGCTGGGCTTTGTCGAGTACAAGTACGCGGCCTCGCCCTCGTACTCGCCGTGGCTGCGGCAGGTAACCGACGACATGAGCCTGAGCTACCTCTCGGGCTACGGTAAGGTGGGCGACCGGGGCGCCATCGCGGCCTCGCTCATGTATTTCAGCCTGGGCCGCATCGATTACCGCGACGGCAGCAACCTGCCCAACGGCACCTTCGACCCCAAGGAATACGCCTTCTCCGTATCGTACGGGCAGAAGCTGGGCGAAAACTTCGGCCTCGGCATTTCGGCGCGCTACGTGCGCTCCAACCTGGTGGGTAACACGCCGGGCAATGATGCGCAGGCGGGCAACTCTTTCGCCGCCGACTTGGGCGCGTATTACAGCAAGGATGCCACCATCGGCACGGGCGTGTACAACCTGGCTTTTGGCGCGGCCCTCTCCAATCTCGGCAACAAGATGGTGTATGCTAATCCCAGCACCCCCAGCTTCCTGCCCACGCAGCTGCGCCTGGGCACGGCCATCACCCGCGAAATTGACTCGTACAACAAGATTACGCTGGCTTTCGACGCTACCAAGCTGCTCATCCCCTCGCCCTACTACGAGGATCCTTACAACGCCAGCGACGCCACGCAGGTAAACCGCGTGCGCCAGATCAACGACGAGCGTCAGCAGCAGGGCATCGTAGCGGGCATTTTCAGCTCCTTTCACGATTCGCCGGCTGGCTTCAAGGGGGAATTGCAAGAAATCAACCTGCACACCGGCCTCGAATACTGGTACAACAATACCATCGCGGCCCGCGTGGGCTACTTCTACGAGAATCCTAACTCTGGCGATCGCCAATACCTGAGCTTCGGCCTGGGCGCCCGGCTGTCGGTATTCGGCGTCGATGGCACCTACCTCGTGCCCAACGCCCAAGCCAACCCCGTGGCCAATACCATCCGGGTGTCGCTGCACTTCAACCTCAACAAGCTGGCCGACGCCTTTGACGAGCGCGGCGCTGGGGGTACGCAGGGCACCCTGCCTAATTAGTTATGAGTTAAAAGTTGTGAGTTATGAGTTGGGGCTGAGAGGTTGGGGCTGAGTCAGCCGCCGCTTCTCAGCCCTGATTTTTGGTAAGCTAGCCTCCTTACCTGGCTCGCTCCACTCACAGCTTCAAATTCATAACTCTTAACTTTTAACTCATAACTCTTCTCCCGTGCTCAACCGACTTCAGCCGCCACCCACCCATCCTCTTACCCAGCTCGTGCTGCCCACGCCGACGGTGAGCCACCTGCCCAATGGCGCCCGGCTGCACGTACTGGCCCACGATGCCCAGCCAGTGTTGCGCTTGCAAGTGGTGCTGCCCGCCGGCAAGCGCCAGGAGCCGCAGCCCAGCCTCGCGCAGCTAGTTGCCCGCATGCTCACCGAGGGTACGACCACCCGCTCGGCCCGCGAAATCGCCGATACAGTTGCCTTCTACGGAGCCTCGCTCGACTGCGAGGCGGGCCCCGACCGCGCCACGCTTACGCTGTACTGCCTGGCTCGCCACCTGCCCGCCCTGCTGCCGCTGGTAGCCGAAGTGCTGGCCGCACCCGCTTTCCCCGAAGACGAGCTGCGCCAAACCCAGCAGCGCATGAGCCAGAATATGCGCGTAGAGCGGCAGAAAACCAGCTACCGCGCCACCGAGGAATTCAATCGCCAGCTCTTCGGAGCAGGCTCCGCCTACGGGCGACCGTTCGACGAGGCTTCCTTTAGCCAGCTCACGGCCGACGAGCTGCGGGCCTTCCACGCCACGGCCTACGCGCCGGCGGGAGCCGAGATATTTTTGAGCGGCGATGTGGCCGGTCACGCGGCCGAGGTAGCCGCCGTGCTGGGTCAGTGGCAACCCGCCCCTGGCCCCGAGGCCGCGCCGGCCGCACCAGCGGCGGCCCTGCCTACCGCTCCCACTGGCCTCGTCACGGTACCAGTTGAGGGCAGCATCCAGGCCTCGCTACGGGTAGGACGCCGCTGGCCGGCCCTCACCGAAACCCAGACGCCGGAGCTGTTACTACTGATCAAAATTCTGGGTGGGTATTTCGGCTCGCGCCTGATGCGCAACATTCGGGAAGACAAGGGCTTTACTTACGGCATCCACGCCAGTGCAGTGGCCCGCGAGGAGGCCATGGCCCTGGTTATCGGCACCGACGTAAACGGGGAGAGCGCCGCCGCTACTCGCCACGAAATCGCTCATGAGCTAACCCGCCTCCAGACCGAGCCCTTGGGCGACGATGAGCTGGAAACCGTCAAAAACTACACCTTGGGCAAGCTGTTGGGCGAAACTACCACCGTCTTTGAGCAGGCCGACCGCTACCGCTACGTGGTGCTGCAAGGCCTGCGTTCCGACTACTACGCCGAGCTTGTGCGCCGCACGCAGGCCGCTACCGCCGCCGAGCTGCAAGAGTTGGCCCGCACCTACCTCAACCCTGCCGACATGCTGACGGTAGTGGCCGGTGGAGCGGTCGGCGAGGCTGCCTAGCGGCTATTCTCTTTCTTTAAACGACAAGGCCCCGACTCTGGCGAGTCGGGGCCTATTTGCTTAGAATATTGCGCTTACACCTTTTAATCACCTCGCTTATCATGCTTCGGCAGGCTCAGCATGACAAACGAGGTGGAATGATGGGCAGAAGAATAGGGAGCATTCTCACTAACGCGACAGGTTGGGAATGCGGAATTGCAAGCCCAGCGAGGGCACGAACGTAGCCCCGCTCAGCGAAGCCAAGCTGCCATCGACCAGCGTGTAGGTGCCGTAGTTTTGGTAGTAGATACTGAGAGCGGGCACTACGTACACGTATTTGTAGCCCAGCTTCAGGTTCAGAAATACCCCGTAGGACGAGAAATTCCGGCTCTGCTTCGGCAGGGCGGGCAATCTGTTACCGCCAGCGCGGTCGTAAAGGTTGCTCGGGGTAAAGCCGTAGCTCACCCAGGAGTGGGCGTACACCGCGCCGTAGCTGATGGCCCCGATCGATTCTTCAGGACCAAATGATTGGCTGACCGTGAGCGGAATCAGAATATCGTGGCGCGAGGCGGAGAGGCCCAGCAGGTTGTTGAGGTCGGACAGAAACGGCAGGCTGGGCAGCGCCGCCCGCTGAATAGCGTATTGCAGCCCCACGCTGGCGTAGGTGGTGCCGCTGGCCGCCCCGCGGGCAGGATCTTCGACCGAGCCGGTGGGGCCGAGCAGCTGGAACTGCGTGTCGAATACGTGCGAGCCGAACGCGTATTTGTACCCCACGTCGAGGCGCGGTACCACGCCGTAGCGAATACTGAAATCGGCGGTAGTCTGCACGGGGTCGAGCAGGTAAGCCAAGGCCGCCGTTTGCACGCTGCTCACGGCACCCGAGTAGCGCACGGTATCGCCGCTGCCAGCCTGGTTGCCAAGCCGGCTGGCGGCATCGCGCACGGCCGAGCCGGCCTTACTCAGCGGGGCGGTGCCTACGTTGAAGCCCTGGTTGTAAGCCAGCCGGAATTCGCCCTGGGGCGTCACCTTGCCCGAGGTCGTGATGCCGCGCGGGGCAGTGCAGGCCGTAGCCGCTAGCAGGAACAGCAGGGCGGCGCGGCCCAGCGGCACCCGCAACGGAGAAGAGAGAGTTGAAAAGTTCAGCATAGAAAGCGAAGACAACAGCACGGAGCCCGTAAATCGAAAACCGGGCCAAGCCGGCTTCCTTAGCGATGCAAGAAACAATTCAGCGGACATTCACCCGCCCGACATCGCCCAGCGGTCGGTTTTTCCCGACCCAGCCCGGTGGGCCAACGTAGTAGCAGGGCCGTAATTGCCGGCTGTTCCTTCCCTTCTTTCTTCCATGACTATTCTCTACGGCGTGCCCGGCGAGGGCCTCGGCCACGCTACGCGCAGCAAAGTTCTTATTGCCTGGCTGTTGCAGCAGGGTCACGATGTGCGCGTGGTGAGCAGCTCCCGCGCCTTTACGCTGCTCGACAAAACGTTTCCCGGCCGCGTGCTCGAAATCAAAGGCTTTCACTTGGCCTACAAGGAATTGGCGGTCTCAAAATCGCGCACCGTCAGCCTCACGCTGCGTAACGCGCCCGAAGCGCTGCAAGTCAATTTCCGGCAGTACCGGCAGCTGCTGCACGGTTTCCGGCCCGAGGTCGTGATTTCGGATTTCGAGTCGTTCAGCTACTTCTTCGCCAAGCTGTTGCGGGTGCCGGTGATCAGCATCGACAATATGCAGATTATCAGCCGCACCCACCTCGACGTGACCATCCCCGACGAGGAGCGCGAGCATTACGACCTGGCCCGCTACATTGTGCGGGCCAAGCTGCCCCGCGCCCGGCATTACCTTATCACTACCTTTTTCGAGCTGCCGCTGCGCCTGCGCTACGCCGAGAATACTACGCTGGTGCCCAGTATTATCCGGCCCGAAATTCAGGCCGCGCAGCCCAGCCGGGGCGAGTACGTGCTGGTGTACCAAACGGCCACCAACCAAACCGACCTGGTAGAGATTTTGCAGCAGCTGCCCGGGCAGGAATTCCGGGTGTACGGCTTCAATAAGGACGAAAACCACGGCAACGTGCTGCTGCGTCCCTTCTCCGAATCCGGCTTCATCGCCGAGCTGGCCGGCTGCCGCGCCGTGCTCACCAACGGCGGCTTTTCGCTGATTTCGGAGGCCGTGTACCTGCACAAACCGGTGTGCGCAGTGCCCATTCCGGCCCAGTTTGAGCAGTGGCTGAATGCCGCCGAGATCGAGAAACTGGGTTACGGCCGGCATTTCGAAGCCATCACGGCGACCAACGTGCAAGCCTTCCTGGCCGACCTCCCGCAATTCGAAGCCGCCCTGGCGAGCTACCAACAAGCCGGCAACGAGGTACTATTCACCCGACTAGCTGAGCTGCTGGCCGATGTAGGGTAGGCTTTAGCTTGCCCGGCGTGAGGTGACGCACCCCTAGCGCGGGGCAAGCTAAAGCTTACCCTACATTTGCACTTCCTATCTTTCTTTCAAAAGACATGAGCTACATCGCAGCCATTCATGCCCGCCAGATTTTTGACTCGCGTGGCAATCCGACCGTTGAAGTTGACGTAACCACCGACTCGGGTACCGTAGGCCGCGCCGCCGTCCCCTCGGGGGCCAGTACCGGCGCCCACGAAGCCGTGGAGCTGCGCGATGGCGACAAGGCCATGTACCAGGGCAAAGGCGTGCTGAAAGCCGTCGAAAACGTGAACACCAAAATCGCCGAAGAGCTCGTGGGTTTCTCGGTGTACGAGCAAGGGCTGATTGACAAGATCATGCGTGAGCTCGACGGCACCCCCAACAAGGGCAACCTCGGGGCCAACGCCATTCTGGGCGTAAGCCTGGCCGCCGCCCGCGCCGCCGCGCAGGAGCTGGGCCAGCCGCTGTACCGCTACGTAGGTGGCGTGGGCGCCAACACCCTGCCCGTGCCCATGATGAACATCCTGAACGGCGGCTCGCACGCCGACAACAAGATTGACTTCCAGGAATTCATGGTAATGCCGGTGGGTGCCAGCTCGTTTAGCGAGGCGCTGCGCTGGGGCACCGACATCTTCCACACCCTCAAGAGCGTGCTGAAGAAGAAGGGCTACAGCACCAACGTGGGCGACGAAGGTGGCTTTGCCCCCGATATTCAGAGCAACGAGGAAGCCATTCAGATTGTCCTGCAAGCCATCGAGCAGGCCGGCTACCGCCCCGGCGAGCAGGTAATGATTGCCCTCGACCCCGCCGCTTCGGAGTTTTTCGAAGATGGCCACTACCACTTCAAGAAGAGCACCGGCGACAAGCTGACGCCCGAGCAGATGGTAAGCTACTGGGTAGACTGGACCAAGAAATACCCCATCATCAGCATCGAAGACGGCCTGGCCGAAGACGACTGGGCGGGCTGGAAAAGCATCACCGACCAGGTGGGCAAGAAAATTCAGCTCGTGGGCGACGACTTGTTCGTAACCAACGTGCAGCGCCTGCAAAAGGGTATTGATGAGCACATTGCTAATGCCATCCTCATCAAGGTAAACCAAATCGGCACCCTCACCGAGACCATCGACGCCGTGACCCTGGGCCGCCGCAACGGCTATAAGTCCATCATGAGCCACCGCTCGGGCGAAACCGAAGACTCGACCATCGCCGACCTGGCCGTGGCCCTAAGCACCGGCCAGATCAAGACCGGCTCGGCTTCGCGCTCCGACCGCATGGCCAAGTACAACCAGCTTCTCCGCATCGAGGAAGAACTGGGCGAAACCGCCTACTTCCCCGGCAAGAAAATGTAAAAAATGTAGGGTAAGCTTTAGCTTGCCCGGCGTGAGGTGGGCCGTGACTCACTCACGCCGGGCAAGCTAAAGCTTACCCTACATGTATAGTCTATGCAGCTTCCTTCGGTTCTTAGTCCTTTGCTGCGCGTGCTGCGCAATTTCTACTTTCTCACGGGCGCCGGCTTCGTGGTGTGGATGACGCTGTTTGACTCCAACGATCTGGGCAAGCAGTACGACATGTACCACAAGTGGCAGGAATTGCGCAACGAGAAGGAGTATTATGAATCCAACATCAAGCTGGTGCAGCAAGACCGCGCCGAGCTGCTGAGCTCACCGGCCCTGCTTGAAAAATTTGCCCGCGAAAAGTACCTGATGAAGCGCCCCGGCGAGGATGTTTTCGTGCTGGTCCCGGCCGAGAAGGAATAAAGACGAAGGTAGATAAACACTTCATTGTTAAAGCCTCTCAACTATTTTTTCAAAAATAGTTGAGAGGCTTTTTTATACTAGTACTTTTACCTCATCAATTCATCATCGCCCTCTTTTCCCTCTCTAAATGAAGATTTTTACTTTTTATTTCCGGGTGCTGGCTGTGCTGTTGGGCATGAGCTGGCTGGGACTGCGACCCCAGCAGGTCCAGGCCCAATCCTACTCGGTGCCGACATCCGGCACGGCCAGTTATACCACCTGCTCAGGTACGCTTTCCGACGACGGGGGCGCCGGTAACGTTTACTCCCCAAACTCTAACGGCGCCGTAACGCTGCGGCCTGCCACGGCCGGCAACATCATCAAATTGGATTTCACGTCCTTCGCCTTGGAAGTGAACTACGATTTTGTGTTCGTGTACGACGGCACTTCGACTTCGGCACCCTTGCTGGGCACCTTCACCGGCACTACTCTCCCGGGCACCTTGTACGCCTCGAACACCAGCGGTGCCCTTACCATCCGGCTTACCTCGGACGATGTGTATCAGGCAGCGGGCTTTACGGCGACTATCAGCTGCATAACTGCGGCCGCGCTACCCGACCTCACCGTGTCGAGCGTCAACCTGGGTTCGACCACGCTGCAGGCGGGTGGTACTACGGCTGCTACTGCGACGATCGTTAACTCGACGAGCAGCTTGGCTAGCAGCAGCAACCTGGGCTATTACCTTTCGACCGATAACGTTCTCAGCAGCAACGACGTGCTGTTGGCCAACAGCAACGGGGGCAGCCTCGCCGCGGGGACTTCCTCCACCCGTAACACTACGCTGAGCATTCCGGCGAGTACCGCCGTCGGCTCTTATTACATCCTGTTTGTGGCCGACTACCTCAGTCAGGTATCTGAAAGCGACGAAACCAATAACGTAACCAGCCTGGCCGTTACGATCCAGGCCGGGAGCCCTGACCTCGCTATATCGCAACCGAGCCTGAATAGCAGCAGCGTTTCGGCTGGCTCCGGGGTAGTGGCCAGCGCCTACATCTACAATCAGGGTACCCTAAGCGCCAGCAGCAGCAATATCGGCTTCTACCTGTCGACCAACGCGACGCTGGATGCCAGCGACGTACTCCTGACAACCCTCCAGGGCTCGGCCCTGGGGGCTGGCGTGAGCGCTAGCCGTTCCGCCACCCTGAACATCCCTGCGGGCACCACCCCGGGCTCCTACTATGTGTTATTCGTAGCCGACCCAACCAACCTGGTAGCTGAAGGCTCGGAAACCAATAACGTAGCTTCCGCGGCGCTTTCGGTTGTAACCTCATCGGTTGACCTCACTATTTATTCTCCTTACCTGAGCTCAACGCAGGTAGTGGCCGGCAATACCGTCTCCTGCTCAAGCTCCCTCAACAACCTGGGCACTACGACGGCTACCCCAGCTACGGTAGGTTACTATCTCTCCACCAATAGTACGCTCGATGCCAACGATGTGCTTATCGGCAATTCTTCGGTGAGTTCCTTATCGGGCAATAACTACAGCTACGTCTATGGTTCGCCTGTCATTCCGGCAAGCACGACTGCCGGCACGTACTACGTCCTGTTCGTGGCCGATTATCTGAACCAGGTAACCGAAACTAACGAGAATAACAACGTGAATTACGCAAGTATTACGGTAGCTGCACCTACCGTTGATTTATACGTCAGCGGGGCGACTATCTCCCCATCGCAGACTTTCGCAGGCAACGTTATCAGTACTTCGGGCTACCTCTACAATCAGGGTAATATCACGGCCAGCCCGGCCCGGGTAGGCTACTACCTCTCGACCAACAGCACGCTCGACGCCAGCGACATTCTCATTGGCAACTCCTCGCTCAGCTCAGTGAGCACGGGTTATTATAACTACTCCTATATCAACGGCTCGGCCACCATCCCAGCGGGTACGGCCGCAGGCTCCTACTACATGCTGTTCGTGGCCGACTACCTCAACCAGCTGGCCGAGAGCAATGAGAATAATAACGTGAGCGCCGTCAGCCTCACCATCATAGCGTCCGGCGCAGACCTGAGCTTCTACTCGGCCTACATTTCGCCCTCGCAAGCAACTGCGGGAACTGCGGTCAGCACCTCGGGCTATGTCTACAACCAGGGTAACATCACGGCCAGCCCAGCTACCGTGGGCTACTACCTCTCAACCAACAGCACGCTCGACGCCAACGATATTCTCATTGGCAACTCCTCGCTGGGTTCGGTAGGCGCGGGTTCATATGGCAGCATCAACGGCTCGGCCACCATCCCGGTGGGCACGGCCGCGGGCTCCTACTACGTGCTGTTCGTGGCCGACTACCTCAACCAGCTGGCCGAGACTAACGAGAGCAATAACGTGAGCGCCGCCAGCCTCACCGTTGTAACGCCCAGCGTAGATCTGTATCCATACTCAACCTATATTTCGCCCTCGCAAACAACTGCGGGAGCTACGGTCAGCACCTCAGGCTACCTCTACAATCAGGGTAACATCACGGCCAGCCCGGCCACCGTGGGCTACTACCTCTCGACCAACAGCACGCTCGACGCCAACGATATTCTCATTGGCAACTCCTCGCTCGGCTCGGTGAGCCCGGGTTATTATAACTATTCCTACATCAACGGCTCGGCCACCATCCCGGTGGGCACGGCCGCGGGCTCCTACTACGTGCTGTTCGTGGCCGACTACCTCAACCAGCTGGCCGAGAGTAACGAGAGCAATAACGTGAGCGCCGTCAGCCTCACCGTCATAACGCCCAGCGTAGACCTGAGCTTCTACTCGGCCTACATTTCGCCCTCGCAAACAACTGCGGGGACTACGGTCAGCACCTCGGGCTATGTCTACAACCAGGGTAACATCACGGCCAATCCGGCTACGGTAGGGTATTACCTCTCGACCAACAGCACGCTCGATGCCAGCGACATTCTCATCGGCAACTCCTCGCTCGGTTCGGTAGGCGCGGGTTCCTATGGCAGCATCAACGGCTCGGCCACCATCCCGGCGGGCACGGCCGCGGGCTCCTACTACGTGCTGTTCGTGGCCGACTACCTCAACCAGCTGGCCGAAACTAACGAGAGCAACAACGTGAGTGCCATCAGCCTTACGATTCGGGCTACGGGCCCCGACTTGTCATTCCCCTATGCGTTCAGCTTATCCACCAGCCAGGCTTTCGCAGGCAGCACTGTCACTACTACTTGCTACCTAGCCAATACCGGCACTACAGCAGCCAGCCCGGCTACGGTAGGGTATTACCTCTCGACCAACAGCACGCTCGACGCCAGCGATATTCTCATTGGCAACTCCTCGACAAACTCTATCAGCGCGGGCAACTATGCTACCCTGTACAGCAGCATGGTCATCCCGGCGAACACAGCCGCGGGCTCTTACTACGTACTGTGCGTAGCTGACTACCTCAATCAGCTGACGGAATCTAACGAATCCAATAACTTGGTTGCATTGTACTTACAAGTATCCGTCTCTACAACCGACCTAAGTATCCTCTCTCCCGCGGCTACTCCCACTGCCGTAGCTAATGGTGGCACTGTAGCCGCCAACTGCTTCATCTTCAACGGTGGCACTACCACGGCCAGCAGCAGCACGGTAGGTTTTTACCTTTCGACGAATACTACTCTCGACGAAACTGACGTCCTGCTGGGCACTTCTACCGGAGGATCGCTCGGCTATGGAATCGCCGCCAGCCGATCGGCCAGCCTCACCATCCCCATAACTACCCAGGCTGGGAACTACTACCTGCTTTTCGTGGCCGACCCCACCGGCGCGGTGGCCGAAACCGATGAAAGCAACAACGTAGGCACGGTTGCGCTCAGCGTAACGAGCAGCTTCAACGGCTATGCCGTGCCCTTCATGGGCAGCACCACGATCACCGCCTGCTCGGGCACGGTGTACGACAACGGTGGCACGGGCGACTATGCCAACAGCTCCAATGGCACGCTGACCATTCGGCCTGGCACTACGGGCATGGCGACGCAGCTGACCTTCACCTCGTTCAATACCGAATTGTATTCTGACTACCTGTATATTTATGACGGCCCGAATACCAGCGCTCCCCTGCTAGGAGGCTACAGCGGCGCGTATAGCTCTGGCCTGGGTACCATTCGGGCTAGCAGTACGAACACCAGCGGGGCGCTTACGCTACGCTTTGTAAGCAATAGCTCATACGCGACCGCTGGCTTCCAGGCCAACATCAGCTGCGTGCAGATCCTGGCCGCCCGCGAACAAACGGCGGGCTACGAGCTTAGTGTGTTCCCCAATCCCGTTTCGGCGGCTCCCTTGCGCGTGCAGCTCAACGGCCTCGGCGCCCGCACCGATGCTACGCTCACGCTGCGCAACAGCCTGGGCCAGCTCGTAACTACGCGCTCGCTCGCCCTGCTGCCGGGCCGCCTCAACCAGACTGAGATTGAGACTACTGGCCTGGCGGCGGGCGTATACTTGCTGCAACTGACCGGTACCGACCTCAATGCGACGCGCCGCGTGGTGATTGAGTAAGTGAGCTTATTATCGGCTACCGGCCGATGTGGGGGCGGCGGCCCGGTCTAGCACCGGGCCAGCCGCCCCCACTTATTTTTGGCCCATGGCTCGCCTGCGTTTTCTGCGTTCATTGTGCTGGGTGGCCTGGGCAGCAACCGGGGCCTTGGGCCACCCGCCTACTAAGCCGGCGGCAGCGTTGGTGCACCCTACCCAGGCGCAGGTGGCGCGGCGGTTTTTAGTAGAAGTACTAGCCGCCGACTACCCGGCGGCCTACCAGCGGTTGGCACCCGAGGTACGGGCCGCCGTGCCCGTGGCGACATTTGCGGCGGCAGCCCGGCCGCTGTGGCAGCAGGGGCAGGCGCGCGGCGCAGCCATTGAGCTGTACCAGCTGGGTACCCGCCTGGGCAACGGCCGCCGGGCCAGCCAGTGGTTTTATCGCTTCGCCTTCGCCAGCGACTCGGCGCGCCCCCCGCACCCACCGCCAGCGCTGCTCGAAGTCAGCTTCCGCGATACCACGGCGCGGGTCGTGCTGGGCTTTGGGCTACGGCGGCACTAGTTGGCTTTCGCGCTGCTGAAAGAAAGATTGTACACCACGTTAAGGCGCACGCCGTTGTTATTCTCAAACACCTGCCGGCCGGTGGCAGCGTCCTCGTCGCCTTGCAGCGTCCACTGGTTGAGGTAGTTCAACTCCAACTGAAAGTCGTCGGTAAATTGGTACCCCAGCCCGGCCGAGATGCGGTTTTGGTTGAAGACGTTTTGGTTGACGTTTGGTCCGAAACCGATAAATAATTCGTCGAAAAAATTGACGTACCACTCGTGGTCATCGAGCGCGGGGCCTTGCAATGGTAGTTGGCCCGCCAGCTGGTAACGAACGCGATTTTGGTACTGCCAGCTAGCCACTTGGGTAGGGCGACCGGGGTCGAGCAGGCCCAGCCAGCGCTGCTCCAAGCGCAGGCGGTGGGCCAGGTGCAGCCGCCCATACTCAGTTCCGAAGGTGATGTCCTCGTAGGCGCGGTGCTCGGGGGTAGGCTCGCCCAGTTCGGCGCTGGGGTGCTGGCCGTAGGGATAGGTGGTAAAATTAGTATAGCCACCGCCCAGCTTGACGGCGTGCGGCAGGCTATACACGCCTCCCAGGCGCAGCAGTAACTGCTGCGGGGCAGCGCCGAAGCGCACCCGCCGCACCTGAACTTCGGTATGAACAGCCCATTTTTCAGCCACTTTATGGTCGCCGTTGTAGGTGAGCCAAACCAGTGCATTACGGTCTACCAGGCGGGTATTTTGCGCGGCGGCGGGCGCGGCAGCCAGGGGCAGCAGGGCAGCGAGCGGGAGCAAGTGGGCAGGTACAAATCTCATCTGCCTACGCCTACGAAATTTGGGCAGCTTTAGCCAGGCAGCGAGATTTTACCCAGGCGCAGGGCCGGGTGGCCAGCCAGGGTCTCGTTGGCCAGCACGGCGAAGAGCAGCGCTTCCTTGGCGTCGGGCGGCACGCCCGCCTCGGCGGTGCTGAGTAGGCGGGCGGCGGGCAGGTGGCGGGCCAGCGCGGCCACTAGCGCGGCGTTATGTGCGCCGCCGCCACTCACCAGCACTTCGGCGGCGGGGGCCGGACCAAGATAGTGGTGGGCTGCTTGCGCCACGGCGGTGGCGGTCAGCTCCACTAACGTGGCCAGCAGGTCGGGCGCGGACAGATTTTCGGCCCCGGCACGGCGCTGGCTTTCTTGCAGATACGCGGGGGAAAACAACTCTGGACCGGTAGTTTTGGGAAAGCCGGCCGCGAAAAACTCGTGACTCAGCAAGGCCGCCAGCAGGCCGGCGTGGGGCTGGCCCTGGGCGGCCAGCCGGCCACCGGCGTCGTAGGCCTGGCCGGGGTAGTGCTGGCGCACGACGTAGTCGAGCAGGGTATTGGCGGGACCGGTATCGGTGGCCTGGGCGGGGCTGCCATCGGCGGGCAGCACGGTAAAATTGGCAATGCCGCCCAGGTTGAGGAGCAGGCGATTGGTACCCGGCCGGCGAAATAGCAGCTCGTCGCCAAACGGGGCCAGCGGGGCGCCTTCGTAGCCGGCGGCCACGTGCTTCTGCCGAAAGTCGGAAAGCGTGATAATGCCCGTGAGCTGGGCCAGGTGGTCGCCGTCGCCGATTTGCAGCGTGGCGTGGTGCGGAAAATCGGCCCGCCCGTGCTGGTGGCGCGGCGCGTGCCAGATGGTCTGCCCGTGGCTGGCCAGCACGTCGATGTCGGCGGGCGCGACCCGCCAGCTTTCCAGGCAGGCCAGCACGGTAGCCGCGTGCCGGCGGGCTACCTCGGCATTGAGCAAGACCACTTCTTCCAGCAGCACCGTGGGCTGGCTGACCGCCCGTAAGCGTCGTTGAAAATCAGGTTCGTAGGGTATAGTGGCGAACTGCTCCAACCTGACGCGCAGCGCGGAGCCGTGGCCCGTGCAGCGGCACAGGGCCACGTCGAGGCCGTCGAGCGAGGTGCCCGACATCAGGCCGACGATGCGGCGGCTGGGTAGCCCGGCCACCGCCAGCAAACGCGCTAGCTGCGAGGTCACTTCGTTGAGTTAGGAGTTAGAAGTTAAAAGTTATGAGTTGTGCCTGGGGCTACTCGGGAAACTTGATGCAAACAGCCGAGGACAGTTGCTGTAACACCAAGCTCCGGCTTGGTGATGCGTCGGGGCGGGCTAGTCGAGCGTCACGTTCAACAGTGCCCCGCCGCTCCCAACGTACAAGCTAACTGCTCAGCTTGGGGTTGTCGCGGTGGCGGGTGGCGTCGCGCTGGGTCTTCTTGGCTAGGTTGCGGGCCAGGGCCTCGGTGAGATTGACGCCCGTCTGGTTGGCCAGGCAGATAACGACGAACAGCACATCGGCCAGCTCATCGCCTAGCTCGCGGCCCTTGTCCGACTCCTTGAATGACTGCTCGCCGTACTGCCGGGCGATGAGGCGGGCCACCTCCCCCACTTCTTCGGTGAGGATGGCAAGGTTGGTCAGCTCGCTGAAATAGCGTACGCCAGTGGTGGTAATCCACTCGTCGACCGTGGCCTGGGCTTGTTCGATGGTCATGGGGAAATAAGTAAAAGCTAACTGGGCGAGTCGAGCACGATGGTTACGGGGCCGTCATTGAGTAAGCTTACCTGCATGTCGGCCCCGAAGATGCCGGTCGGTACGGGCTGGCCCAGGGCCTGCGTTACCAAAGCCACGAAGCGCTCGTAGAGCGGCTCGGCCACGGCCGGCGGGGCGGCCCCGACGTAGCTGGGACGGTTGCCCTTGCGCGCATCGGCCAGCAAGGTAAACTGACTGACAATGAGGATCTGCCCACCCACGTCGAGCACGCTGCGATTCATCTGGCCGTTGTCATCCGAAAAGATGCGCAGGTTCACCAGCTTGCGTGCCATCCAGGCTAGGGCAGCCTCGTCGTCGGTGGGGGCGCAGCCCGCCAGTACCAGCAGGCCAGGCCCAATCTGGCCGGTGATTTGGCCCTCGACCGTGACGGACGCTTGGCGGACGCGCTGAATAACGAGACGCATAGGGTAGCGATTAAGTAGGATAAATAGCTCCTTAAAAAACGTATTTCTAAAAAGAAATCGGGCAGTTATCGCACGCGCACGCTCCTTTACCGTTTGATTTTCAAGCTATCCAAATGATGCTGAAAGCGGCGGGCGTTGAGCTTATGCTCGGCAAAAGTTTCGGCGAAATCGGAAAAGCCGCTGCCGTCGGGGCGGGCGCAGAAGAAGACGTAGTTGTGACGGGCGGGGCGCAGCACGGCATCCAGCGCCTGCGGGTAGGGCGTGGTGATGGGACCGGGCGGCAGGCCCTTGTGGCGGTACGTATTGTAGGGCGAATCTACTTTCTTATCCACGTTGAGCACCCGCTTGCGGGTACCCAGGCCGTGCAGGGGCCAGAGCAGCGTAGGGTCGGCCTGCAAGGGCTGGCCCCGGCGCAGGCGGTTGAGGTACACGCCCGCGATGAGCGGCTTATCGGTGGGCTGGGCCGTTTCGCGCTGCACGATGCTGGCCAGTACCGACACCTGCACGGGACTCATTTTCAGCGAGTCGGCCTGGGCCAGCCGGCGATTATTCCAAAAGCGGTGGTGCCGGGCAGCTACCGAATCGAGAAAGGCCGCTGCGGGCGTGGGCCAAAACAGTCGCAGCGTCCCCGGAATAAACAGCGTGCGTACGGTGGCGGTGTCGAGGCCGTAGCGGCTTACCAGATAGGCATTGTCAGCTAAAAGTTTATGTAGCTGCACGGTATCGAGGCTAAGCTGGCGGCCGGCCTGGCGCGGCAGTTGCGGCAGGTAATGAAAGGGCTTGAGCGTAAAGGCCAGCGTGTCTTGCCGACCTTCGGCCAGCAGGCGCAGCAGGGCCAGGTTGCCCAGGCCGGCGGGCAGCGTGTAGCGGCCGGGGCGCACCGGGCTGGCGGGCGTGCCGTAGTGCCGCAGGCCGGCCAGCAAGACAAATTCGCCGGGCCGCTCCAGCCGCTCACCGAGGTCGGCGTAGATATCGGCCGTCGTCTCGCCCGGCCGGATGTACAGGTAGGCCGGCCCTTCGACTTCGGCTCGCACGTTGGTGGCAAACAGCCAGCGGTAGGCCACGAACAGCCCCGCTAGTAGCACCAGCGCACTAACTGCCACCAGGCCCCACCAGCGGCGGCGCGGGGCGGCGGGCGGTAGCCCAGGAGCAGGTAGCAAGAGGTCGGTCATGGCAAAACGCTCGTAGGGGCCGACCACTCCGGCCCGCGCATTCGTCAAAATTAACGCCCGCGCCCAGCTTTATTGCCCCAACCGGTAGAGTACCCCCACGTTCAGCAGCAGGCGCCCGAGCTGCCAGGGAGTACTGGTAGCGGGCTGGCCCGCCACGAGCAAACGGGCTTCGGCGGCCGGCAGGTCGAGGTCGGCAGTGTGCTGGTTGAAGCTGAAAAAGCCCTTTTTCTCCTCAATCAGCAGTTGGCTGCGGGTACGCAGCGGCAGCAGGTAACCCAGGTCGGCCACGGCTTCCCAGTGGTGGCTTAGTTCAAGGCCCAGCCCTAGCCGGGGCTGCACGGCATCGGTAACGGCTTGGAGGGAAAGCGTGAGCTGGTCGGCCCCCAGCGGCGTGCCAGCCAGGCGCAGGCTCGCGTCGGGGTTGGCCACGGTGCCCAGCTCGCGGCCCACGCTCTGGCGCAGGTAGGCCAGCCCGGCCCGGGCGCGCAGCGGCCGGCCGTGCGAGTTGAGCTGACGGGTATACCCCAGCCCGGCTTCCCAGCCCTCGCCGCGCAGCTGCCCCAGCAGGTGGCGGGTGGCGGCGTAGGCCGCCCAGTGGGGGGTTAGGTCAAACTGCACGCCGAAGGCATATTGCGCGGTCGCCCGCTGGGCCGTGGTGTGAGCCTGCACGGCGGCTTGCAGGGGCGAGCCGCTCGGGGCCAGCGCTACGCGCAAATCGGCGGCGGGCAACGCGGCTGCGAGCACGCCGCCGGCGTACGAGTAGCGCAGGTGGCGAAGCAAGTGCCGCCTGGGGGCAGCGGGTACCCCGGCAGCCGGCGCAGACCGGCGCAGCAGCGTATCGGCCTGGCGCTGGCGGGCCTGGTCGAGCAGAGCCGCCGAGGGCAGCACCGTGGTGTAGTGCTGCCAGAAAGCGGAGTCGTAGGGCACCGGGCTTTGCAAGAAAACGTCAGCGTACTGCGTGCGCGCCTCGTAGCCGGGGGCCGGGGCCTGCGCGGTGTCGATGGCCGTGGTCACGAACTCGGCCAGGTGGTGGCGCACCCGCCCGGCCTGGGGTCGGCCCAGGGTATTGTACCAAATGCTCTTGAGGTAGTAACGCCCGGCGTACGGCTGATACTCCGCCCGGTACGCCCGCTCGGTAGCGGTGAATACCAGCAGTCGCTCGCGCCGGATGCCCACCGGCGTGAGGTGCCAGCGAGCGCCCAGAAAAGCGTAGCTCTGCTCGTCGATGTACACCTCACCCGCGAAATTGGCCCGGTTGGTACCCGGCCGGGGCTCGAAGGCTACCACGTACACCGCCCGGCCCTGAAACGTAGTCTGCGGGCTGAGGCGGTAAACGTAGTGTTTGAAATGAGCCGCGCTAATAAACTCGGCCCGGGCGTGGACAAAATCGAAACGGTGCGGAATAAAGGGACCGGCTATCCAGTCGATGGGCGGCAGCGCGGTGGTGTCCTGAGCCGGGCGCAACTCTACCCGGCGGGCTTGCAGCACCTGCACCGTGCCGGGGTCACGCGGGTACTGGTAGCCGGCTTTGTGCACCCGCAAGACGCCCTCGGCCAGATAGTCGTAGCGCTGGCGGACAGCCTCCTCGTCCGACTCGCGGTAGAAGCCCGTGAGCTGGGTAGGGCGCACGGGATAATTGCGCGGAATCCGCGCCACGGCCTCGCGCACGATACCTTCGGCCGAGGCCGTCACGGTGACCGTACCCAAGCTGGCCGGGCTGAGGTGCAGCTCAATCAATAAGTCGACGGTGGGCAGCGGCGGCAGCGGGCGGCGGTAGGGTCGGTAGCCCAGCAGCGCCACTTCTAGCTGGCTGCCCTGGTAAGCCGCTGGTACGCGCAGCGCAAAGCGGCCCTCGGTATTGGTACTCGTACCGAGGCGGTTATTGCCGATGCCGATTTGCGCGTTGGGAATGGGCTGGTGGGTATCGGCATCAAGCACCCGGCCGCGCAGCACCGGGCTTTCCTGGGCCAGCGCGGGCAAGGCCAGCAGGCAGAAAAGCAGGCGCCCCCCGCTCATATACGGCGCTGGCCGAAGCACCCGGCGCGTCCCGTTGAGTCGTGGCGACCACAGAAGACGAGCGAGATGCTTCGGCCAGCGCAGCATGACGAATTCTTGATGAGTTACGTAAAGCGCCTTCAGAGGCGACGCTGATTTTATCACCTACGAAACGCGCACTACGACGTGCGCGCTACTGCTTAGGCTTGCAACGGCGTTTCCAGCTCGGCAATCGCCAGGCCGTGCTGGCCGGCCGTTTCGCCCAGCAGCTGGCGCTGCCAGGGGCGCAGGGCCGCCAGGCTGCCCTGCTCTACCACGTCGCCGATGAGGCGATTGCTGAGCACGGTATTGGCCAGCACGGGGCTATAGTCGGCAGCCAGGTGGTTCTTGAGGCTCATTAGCAGCGTCTCGCGGGCCTCGGCCTTGGCGGCGATGGGGCCGCCGAAGCGCCGGCGGAACGGCTGCGGCCGGCGCTGGTCGGCGGGCGGCGGGCCATCGGGGGCCAGCTCGGCCGTGGCCAGGGCGATTAGCTCGTCGGCGTAGGGCGCCCGCTTGAGCTCGGGGTGCAGGCCGCTGGCGTTGCGCAGCGCACCGTGCGAGGCAATGGGCTGGTGCGCCAGCTCGGCCAGGCGGTCGTTGCTGAGCACCATGTAGCTGGGGCGGTCGAGCTGCCGGGCGATGCGGTCGCGCAGGGCGTACAGCTCGCGGAACAGCGGCAAATCCTGGGGGGCTACGCGGTACTTGCCCGCCAGGCGCAGGTGAGGGCGCAGCTCGCCCCGGCCGTAGCGCACGGCTTCGAGGGCGTGGTTTTCCTCGGCGGCCCACTGGGCGCGGCCCTGCTCCTGGAGGCGGGCGGTGAGGCGATCGGTAAGCTCGAAGAGATAGAGCACGTCGTTGGCGGCGTATTCTTTCTGCGCTTCGGTGAGGGGGCGCTTGAGCCAGTTGGATTTTTGCTCGCCCTTATCCACCTCAAAGCCTAACTCGCTCTGAATAAGCCGCCCCAGGGAAATGTTATTATCCTCCAGGGCCAGCAGAGTAAACTGGACGCTGGTATCGACGATGTTGCGGCAATGCACACCGAAGAGCTCGTCGAGCAGCAGAATATCGGATTTGCAGGAGTGAAACACCTTGGCCACGGCGGGATTGCGGAGCACGGCAAATAGGGGCTCCAGGCCGGCAGCCATTTCGGGCTCCAGCGGCAGCGGGTCGATGAGGTACACTTCCCGGCCATCAAAAACTTGAATCAGGGCAAGGTGCCGGCCGTAGCGATACCGGTTGTCATCAAACTCTAAGTCGATGGCGATGCGGGGCAGGGTAGCAAAGTGAGCGGCCGCGTCGGCCACCTGGGCCGCCGTGGTAAGATAGTGAATAATGGGCTTCATGCGTGGCGCAAAGGTAGGAAACAGGCGGGGCGCATCGGGTGATACGGCACCCGGGGCACCAGAATCTTCGCCGGTCGCCCGCCGGATATTTCACCTTTCTGAAAATGACTCTTCTAAATGAGGCACTGCCCGAGAAATTCGGCGAGGAATAGAGTGCTGCCCCATAGCTTTTGACGGTGTCCGAAGATTTTTAGTTAAAATGTTAACAATTTAACCTTTATTTTGCAACCTTCCATTTTTCCCACCTACCCGCTTTTTTCTTATGCCTTCCCTTCACAACATTTTACCTAGCTACTTTTATGAGGAGCATTTTTACACCAATACTAGTGGTGGCGAGTCTGCCGGTACTGGCCCAGACGCAGGCTATTAGCGGCCGGGTGCTGGGCACCGACGGCAGCCCGGTACCGGGGGCTACCATCGTCGAGCGAGGCACCAGCAACGGCGTGAGCAGCGGGGTCGACGGCAGCTTTACGCTGGCCGTGCAGCCCAATGCTACGCTCGTCATCAGCTCGGTGGGCTACACCACCCAGACTATCGCCGTAGGCAGCCGCCGCACCCTGGACGTGACGCTGGCCGCCAGCGCTACCGACCTGGCGGAGGCGGTAGTAGTGGGCTACGGCACCCAAACCAAGGCCGACCTCACGGGCTCCGTGGCGCAGCTCGGCACCAAGGAGGTGGGCAACCAGCCGGTTCAGTCGCTGGAGCAGTCCATTCAGGGCAAAGCAGCGGGGGTATTTATCGAAACTGGCAGCGGCAAGCTGGGGCAGGGCATTCGGGTGCGGGTGCGCGGGGTATCGAGCGTCAGCGGCTCTACCCAGCCGCTGTACGTAGTGGACGGCGTACCGGTCGCCGCCGAAAACCTGTCGTCGACCAGCGCTTCTACTAACCCCATCGCCGACATCAACCCCAACGACATCGAGAGCATCTCGATTCTGAAGGACGCTTCGGCCTCGGCCATCTACGGCTCGCGCGCCACCAACGGCGTGGTACTCATCACCACGAAGCGGGGCAAAGCGGGCGGCACTCGCTTCAACTTCAACGTGCAGGGTGGTTTCAGCGAACCCACGCACAAGCGGGAATTTTTGAACAGTCAGGAGTACGTAACGCTCATCACCGAGGCGCTTACCAACGCGGGGGCCTCCGCGGCCAGCATCGCCACGCGCCTCAGCGGCTACGCCGCAGGCGCGAGCGACCCGCTTACTTACGACACCAACTGGCAGGACCAGGTACTGCGCCGGGCCGGTTTTCAGCAGTACGACTTCAACACCAGCGGCGGCACCGACAAAACCCGCTTTTACCTCTCGGGGCAGTACAGCAAGCAGAAGGGCATCATCGTCGGCAATGAGTATGAGCGCATTGCCTCCCGTTTCAACATCGACCACCAGGCTACTGATTGGCTGTCGTTTGGCCTGAACACCACGACCACCCGCTCGGTCAACAACCGGTTGCCCAACGACAATGCCTTCAGCTCGCCCATGCAGACGGTGGCACTGGCCCCCATCACTCCCCTGATCGACCCCCGCTCGGGCCTGACCAGCGGGGCCCTCGACCCCAGCACCGGCTTGCCTAACACTACTTTTCCCTTCTATTATAACCCGCTACTGGGCATTGAGGGCGGCTCCTACACGACTACGGCGTATCGCCTGCTGGGCAACGTCTACGCGCAAGCCCAACTGGGCAAGGATCTATTGTTCCGCTCGGAAGTAGGCACCGATGTCATCAGCCAAAACGAAGAGCAGTACCTAAAGCGCGTTACTTCCCGCAACACGGGCAATACCAATGGCTATGGATACAATGCTACCACGCTCAACACCAAGCTAGTTACCAACAACTATTTCTCTTATAAGAAGACGCTGGCCGAAAACCACGCGCTGGATTTCACGCTCGGCACGAGCTACGAGTCGAGCACTATAAAGGGCAATAGCGTCACCGGTACCCAGTTTGCCTCCGATGCGTACCGCACCATCGACAATGCCTCGCAGATTACGGCGGGTACTTCCTATACCACGGGCTACACGCTGGTTTCGTACTTCGGGCGGGCTTCCTATGCCTTTGCCGGCAAGTACCTGCTGGGCGGTAGTGCCCGGGTCGATGGCTCGTCGCGGTTTGGCATCGAGCGCCGCTACGGCATTTTCCCGGCGGGCTCCATTGGCTGGGTTGTGTCGGAAGAAAGCTTTTTGAAAGACAACCACGTGCTGAGCCTGCTCAAGCTGCGGGCCAGCATTGGCAAAACCGGCAACGCGGGCTTCAGCAACTTCGCCTCGCGCAGCCTCTGGACGGGCCGCAACGCGGGCTACGTAGGCACGCCCGGCCAGCAGCCCTCGCAGTTGGGTAACGACTTCCTGAACTGGGAATCGACGGTGCAGTACGACGCGGGCCTGGAATACGGCTTGCTCGACAACCGCATCAGCGGTGAGGTGGACATCTACCGCAAGAACACCAACGGCCTGCTGCTGGCCCAGCCCGTGCCGGGCACCTCGGGCTTCTCGACCTTCAATAAAAACGTGGGTACTCTGCGCAACCAGGGCATCGAGCTGACGCTGACCACCCGCAACTTCGTGGGCGACTTTACCTGGACGACCAGCGTCAACGCGGCCATCAACCGGAATAAGATTCTGGACCTGGCGGGCCCCGACATTCTGGGCAGCTTTCTCAACCGCGCCCAGGCGGGCCAGCCGCTGGGGGTATTCGTTGGCCCCGAATACGCGGGGGTGAACCCCGACAACGGCAAAGCCATCTATTACTTCAATACTATAAATACGGACGGCACGCTCAACCGCAACACGACGGAAACCATCAACTTGGCGGCCAACGTGCCCGTCGGCAACCCCAACCCCACCTGGACGGGCGGTATTACCAACACCTTTACCTTTAAGGGATTTGACCTCACGGCTACACTCGTCGGCGTGTTTGGCAACCAGATTTACGACGCGGATGCCCCCTTCTTCTCGGTCGGCTTCAGCAACGGCCCCGACAACCAGACGCGTGACCAGCTCAACCGCTGGCAGAAGCCCGGCGACATCACCAACGTGCCCAAGGCAATTTATAACGGCGGCAATGGCGTCGGCAACTCGTCGCGGTTTGTGCAAAACGGCGATTATGGCCGCCTGCGCTCGGTAGTGCTGGGCTACAACTTGCCCAGTGCGTTGGCCAAACGCGCATTCGTGCAGTCGGCCCGCCTCTTCGTGCAGGGCTATAATTTATTGACTTTCACCAAGTACACCGGCTGGGATCCGGAAGTAAGCGCCGATTACGTGACGGGCGGCAGCAACGTCTCCTCCAACAACATCAGCCAGGGCATCGGCTTTTACACGGCCCCGCAGGCCCGGACCTATACGGTGGGCATCAACCTGGGCTTTTAAGACGCGGCTGCCTTTTACTACCCATCCCTAGCCTTTGTATTTATTGATTATGAAAAAGATAGTACCTGGCCTGCTGGCAGCCGCTTTGCTGACCACCGGCCTCTTGCCTGGCTGCAACAGCAAGCTCGACGTGCAGCCCGTTACGTTTGTCGATTCGGCCAACGCCTTCAACAATGCCAGCGACGTACAAGCGGCGCTGGTTGGTTGTTACGCCGGCCTACAAAGCACCAACCTCTACGGTGGCTACTTGCAGTTTATCACCGACCTGCTGGCCGAAAACGGCGATGCCCGGTTCGTCGGCACCTTCACCCAGCCCCAGGAGGCGCAACGCAAGGCGCTGCTCATTACCAATAGCCAGGTAAGCGCTACCTGGCTGAGCGCCTACGACGTTATCAACCGCACTAACAACGTGCTGGCCAACCTCGGCAAGCTGCCCACGGCTGGGCAGCAGGCGAGCGCGGAGGGGGAAGCGCGCTTCATTCGGGGCCTCCTGTATTTCGACTTGGTACGGATGTTTGGCCGCGACTGGAACGACGGCAACCCAGCCAACAACCTGGGCGTGCCGCTCGTGCTCACCCCCACCCTCACCATTGCCGATGCCGTGCCGGTGGCTCGCAATACCGTGGCCGCCGTTTATACCCAGGTGATTACCGACCTGACGACGGCGGAAGCCCGTCTCACCACCAGCAGTGGGTTCAACACCTTTTCGGCTTCGCGCTACGCCTGCGCGGCTGTGCTGGCGCGGGTGTACCTGCAACAAGGCGATTTTGCCAATGCCGCGGCCGCAGCCAACCGGGCCATCGCCGGCTCGTTCCGCCTGAATAGCTACTACGGCGACAACTTCGGCTATTCGCTGACGACCAACCAGACCAGCAACTTGGTAGCGAATACGACCGAAGATATTTTCACCATCCAGATAAGCGCGCAAAGCGGTACCAATCAGCTCAATACCTTCTATGCGCGCAACCGCCGGGGCGACGTCAACATCCAGCCGCAGTTCCTGAGCTTATTCGCTACGGGCGACAACCGCGCCACGCTTTATACTACGCTTACCCCCACAACCGCTGTTCCTTCCTATACCCGGAAGTACGATGCGCTGTACGGTAACATCAAGCTCATTCGCCTGGATGAGATGCTTCTCACTCGCGCCGAGGCTAACCTGCGGGCCGGTGGCACGCCGGTGGGGGCCACTCCGCTGGCCGACGTCAACGCCGTGCGGACCCGCGCCGGCCTGCCGGCCCTCACCACCGTCGCCCTCAGTGATATTCTGCGGGAGCGGCGCATCGAGCTGGCCTTTGAAGGCTTCCGCCTTGGTGACCTCAAGCGCAATCAGGAAAGCACCACCGACCCGATTACCAACACCACTATCGCGTGGAACGCCAGCCGCTTAGTATTCCCGATTCCCTTCCGCGAGCTCAACGCCAACTCGCTGTTGGTGCAAAATGCCGGCTACAATTAGTTTAAGCATTTTCGGCCTATAAAAAAGGCTCCCTGGCAATCGCCGGGGAGCCTTTTTTAGTACCGGGCTTTTCAACCCTTAGTCCTCGTCCTCATCGTTGCGTTCAAAGTCCAGACCGCGGGCCAGGTCAACGGCTTCGGCTTGCACCTGGGCCAGCAGGTCGGGCGCATCGGCGTCGAGCGTACGGGCAAAGAGGTCGAGCAGGGCCTCGCCTTCGTCGTTGACGTAGAGGTCGGTATAAATCTCTTCGAAAAGCTTGTTTTCCTTGCCGATCTGCTTGTCGATGTCCTGCGGCGAGCGGGCCGTGTTCAGGGCGCGGTGCAGGACGTCGGCGGCGCGGCGGGCCGCGTCGTGGTCGCCGAGATCGGCCAGCAGGCGCAGCAGGCTGGTGGCCACGCCCAGGCGCCACTGCTCGAAGCGGAATGCCTGGTCGGCCCGGCTGGCTCGCTCAAAGCCCGCCGCCGCGCCCAGCGTGGCCGGCGTGAGGTAGTGCGCAACGTCTTCAGGCGAGCGGAAGGCGAGGCGCAATAGTGTTTCGTAGGAACTCATTGGTTGAACTAGTATCTAGTAAGTGGCACCCTCTTGGTTTGACGAGCAGATAATCGCTCGCCGCTGTCGGCTGGTAGCCTACGCAAAGAGCTGCCACACGAAGAGGGAGGCGGCGTAGGCCAGGCCGGTCATGTACACGAGCTGGCCCAGGGGCCAGCGCCAGCTTTTGGTTTCGCGGTACGTGACGGCCAGCGTGCTCATGCACTGCATGGCGAAGACGTAGAATACGAGCAGCGACAGCGCCCGCGCTGGGGTGAAAAACGGCTGGCCGCTGGCGTCCTTTTCGTTGGCCAGCTTCTGCTGCACGGTGCCCAGGTCGGCATCCTGGCCCACGCTGTAGATCGTGCTCATGGTACCCACAAATACTTCGCGGGCGGCGAAAGACGTGAGCAGGGCAATGCCGATTTTCCAGTCGAAGCCCAGCGGGCGAATCACCGGCTCGATGACGTGGCCGAAGGTACCGGCGTACGAGTTTTCGAGGCGGGCCGAGGCTACGCGGCGCTCCGTTTCGGCGGCGGGCCAGCGCTGGGCCTGGGCCGTTTGCTGCACCTGCGCCTCGGCCTGGGCCTGGCGCTGGCCGGGGCCGTAGCTGGCCAGCACCCACAGCAGCACCGAAATGGCCACGATGACTTTACCCGCCTGGAAAATGAACGCCTTGACCTTCTCCACGATGGTGAGGCCCACGTTTTTCCAGCGGGGCCAGCGGTACACCGGAAACTCCATGATGAAGTAGCTGCGCTCGCGGGCCTTGAGTACCGTTTTCAGCAGCAGGGCCGAGAGCAGGGCCGAGCCCAGCCCCAGCAGGTAGAGGCCCATCAGCACCAGCCCGCGCAGGTTGAAGATGCCCAGCCAGCTTTCGTCGGGCACCACCAGCGCCACCAGCACGGTATACACCGGAATGCGCGCCGAGCACGACATGAGCGGCGTCACGAAGATGGTCAGCATCCGGTCTTTCCAGCTCTCGATGGTGCGGGCGCCCATGATGGCCGGCACCGCGCAGGCCAGCCCCGAAATGAGCGGCACCACGCTCTTACCGCTGAGCCCGAAGGGCCGCATCAGCTTATCCATCAAGAAAGTAACCCGGGCCATATAGCCCGTTTCCTCCAGCACCGCCAGGAAAGCGAAGAGCAGGGCAATCTGCGGAATGAAAATCAGCACGCCCCCCAGCCCCGCAATCACGCCCTCGGTCAGCAGCCGCACCAACGGCCCACTAAACCGCTCCTGAATGGCCGCGCTCAGGGCCGAAATACCCTGGTCGATAAGGTCCATCGGGTACTGCGCCCAGGCGAAGATGGCCTGAAACAGCAAGAACAGGATGGCCAGAAAAATCAGGTAGCCGAATACCCGGTGCGTCAGCACCTTGTCGATGCGGTTGGACGCCGGCTCGCGGCGCTCGGTGCGCGTCACGGTCACTACTTCGAGCAGCAGCTCGTTGATGTGCGCGTAGCGGGCCACCGTCTCGCTGGCCTGCTGGGCCGTCGAGTCGAAGCCGTATTCCTGGGTGAGCTCGGTGAGGTAGTGGCGGTCGGCCTCGCTCAGGAAGTGCAGCTGCCCGAACTGGTGCGCGTAGTGCAGGGCCAGGTAGTCGTTGGGCAGGTCGAAGCGAGTACGAATGGCCGCCAGCAGCGGCCGCAGCTCGGCGGCGGGCTGCCAGAAGCGACCGGCGGGCGGACGGGCCGCCAGGCGGTCGGCCATCACAATGCGCAGCGCCGCCAGGCCCACGCCCTTGCGGGCGTTCATGGGCACCACGGGCACGCCCAGCTCGCGCTCCAGCGCCGGCAGGTCGATCTGGATGCCGCGCTCGGCGGCCACGTCCGTCATGTTGAGGGCCAGGATGGCGGGCAGACCCAGGTCGGCGAGCTGCGAGAACAGCAGCAGGCTGCGGCGCAGGTTGCTGGCGTCCACGGTCACCACCACAAAGTCGGGATAGTCGGGCGACAGCGGGTTGTAGAGCAGGTCGGCGATGACGCGCTCGTCGAGGCTTTTGGGGTAGAGCGAGTAGGTGCCGGGCAGATCCACCACCTCGGCCCGGCGCTGGCCACCGAGGGCCGCAATGCCGGTCTTACGGTCTACCGTTACGCCGGGGAAGTTACCGACTTTCTGATTGAGGCCCGTGAGCTGATTGAAAAGCGACGTCTTGCCCGAGTTGGGGTTGCCGATGAGGGCCAGGCGGGGCAGGCGCTCGGCCGGGGGCAACGCACCCCCGGGGCCGGGTTGCGGCGTAGCCGGCCGCACGGCGTCCTGGATAGCACCCGCCATATACTTCAAATTTAGTCTTTTAGCTGAATAGTAACGGCCTCGCTCACCCGCAGCGACAGGGTATACTCCTCGTCGCCGAGCACCAGCATGAGCGGATCGCCGAGGGGCGCGCGCCCCGCCAGGCGCACCTGCGTGCCGGGAATGCACCCCATTTCGAGCAGCTTGAGGGCCATCTGGGGATCTTTGAGGCAGCATACCGTGGCCGCTTCGCCGGGGCGCAAGTCGTTGGCAGTGCGGCGAGCGGGGGCCGGCTGCGAAGCAGCAACGGCGGCGGAGCGACGGAAAAGAGCCACGGGTGGAGAGCTGAGATTATTTAGATTTAATTCAAACAAAGATACGGCTCATTCGTTGCCGGTGCCAGCTAACGTACTTTTTTTTGCTCGGCAGCAACGGCAATTGCCACAATCCGGGGAAATTTTAGCTTCTACCCATAACCCCTACGTTTTGTCCTACTTAAGCGCGCCAATCATACGCGATTTCGCTTATTTTTGCACTAGCCAATAACTTTACCGCCCTCAAATGTTTCAACGTTTATTTTATTTTGCACTATTCGTATGCGCGGCCAGCGGCGCGCTACGAGCGCAGACCACGCCGGCCGCTGGCCCCGCGCTGCTGTCTGGCAAAATCATCGACAAGGCGACCAAAGAGCCGCTACCCTTTACCTCGCTCAGCCTGAAAGACGACCAGACCGGGGCGCTCAGCAACGAGTTTGGGGTTTTCCAACTGCCTGGGCCGGTGAAAAATGAGAAGGACTCGCTGATTGTAATGGCCCTGGGCTACGAGCACCTGGCCATCGCGGTAGAGCGCGGCAAGCCGATAGCCAATATGGTGCTGGAAGTAAACCGCCGGGCGATCGCGCTGAACAACGTAATTGTGAAGGGCGGCAAAGTGAAAAACCTGGAGCTCGGCGCCAACTCCAACAATCCCGGCGATGGCTTGCTGCAAGGCCAGCCGGGCGGGCAGTACGCCTTCTTCGTTAAGAATGACAAGAGCCGGCGGCTGGGCAACATTCGCTCGGTATCGTTCTACATCGGGGAAAATGGATTTCCGCGCGAGCCGTTCCGGGTGCGGCTCTACAAGCCCGACGGCAACTATAACTCTCCCAATACCGACATCCTGACCGAAAACGTGGTCGTATCGGCGCCCAAAGGCGGCCAGTGGTACACCGTTGACTTGACGCCCTACAACGTAGTGGCTCCCGAAGAAGGCTTCTTCGTGGCAATGGAGTGGATTGTAAGCGGCGACAAGTTTTTCAACACCAACTTCATGGATGAAAACTACACGCCCTACGGCCAGATCATGCGTCCCACGTTCGAGTTTAAGGAGAGCCGTACGTGGAGCTACACCATCGCCAAAGGCTGGACGCTGCTGACCATGGCCACCGCCGCCGGCCAGCACTACAACGCCATGATTAAGGCCGAAGTGGACATGATCAAGTAGGCTGGTTACTGATCCCAATTCTGCAAAAAATACCAAAGGCCCGGCAATTAGCCGGGCCTTTTTCGTGTCAGGCTACGCGTGGCTTACTTCCCAATCTGGGTGGCCAGCCACTGGCGCATCTGCTCTTGCACGGCGGGGGAGAAAATGGGCTTCATCTCACCGTTGAGCATGGTCCACTGCACGGGCGGCGGTTGAAGCAGGTGGTTGACACCCACCGGTCGGAAGGCGGTAACGGAATGATTACCACCAGCCTTCAGTTCGCGCTCCAGCGCGGCCAGGTGCTGGGCGGCGGGGGCCTGCTCGTCGGCCAGCCCCGTGATAAGCAGCACCGGGCACTGCACGGCCGCCAGGTTTTCGAGCGGGTCGAAGGTCAGAAACGACCGGTACCAGGGCGTGAGCAGCGCCGCCGCCTGCTGCTGCCCACCCGCCGCCGAGAGGGTAGGCTCTCCTTGGCGCAAGAGGTTGGTAATCATTGCCTGCGTTTGAGCCGGGTTGGTAGAATACCGAATGAGGTCGTAGAGCGTGCGCTGGCGGCGCACGTTGGTTTCAAGCTGAGCGGGCGATACTTTCTGCGCCTGCCAGGCCAGCGTAGCCTGTTGCAGCAAAATTTCGTGGCCGGGCAGTCCGTAAGCTCCTAGTCCAATGACGAAGGCGGGCGGCAGCGGCTGCGCCGCGGCCAGCAGCGCAATGTTGGCGCCTTCCCCGTGGCCCACGAGGCCCAGGCGCAGCAAATCAACTTCGGGGCGGGTGCGCAGGTAGTTGAGGGCGGCTTGCACGTCGGCAGCCCGCTGGGCGGGGGTTGCGGCCTCGTTGGATCCCGCCGACTTGCCCACGCCCCGGTCGTCGTAGCGCAGCACGGCTACGCCGTGGCGGGTGAGGTAGTCGGCCAGGGAGCCTAGCAGCCGATAGCTCATCATGTCGGGTTGCTTGGTACTATCGGGCACCAGGCCGTCGCGGTCTTGCCGGCCCAAATCCGATACCAGCACGGCGGCCGGAAAGGGCCCCGCGCCGTGCGGCAGGGTAAGGGTACCGGCCAGCCGCAGCCGGGCCCCGAAGTTGGAGAAAGTTACTTCTTCCTCCCGGTAGGGGGCGGTGGACTGCGCGATGGGCTTGGCCACGGTGGGCAGCGGCGTGCGGCGCAGCTGCACGGGAGTGCGCAAGTCGGGCCGGCACCACAAGCCTTGCAATTGCTGGCCATCGGCCGAGCGGCGGGCCAGGTACCGGCTGTTCGTCTGCGGTATTACGAAGATGACCGAATCGGTACCTGCGGGCTGCCGCACCGAAACGGCCGAGCGCATCACCTTTTGCATGGGCACATCCAGCGCCGCGTAATAAGCTCCGTTAGCCAGCGTTATGACACTCACTTTCAATTCCAGCTCTCCCCCGGGTACCGTCAGCGCCCCGCGCCACACGCCTTCGAGCGGGCCAACCGTGGCGCGGCCCGGAGCTGCCGTTTGCGCCAGGGCCGCATTGCCTGCCATTGTTACCAGCCACCCCATCGCCCAGGCCAGACATCTGCTTTTCATATCTTAACTTTATACCAAGGACTTGATAAAGGACAACAAGTAAAATTACCTGCGCTTGCAAAGCAGCGGCGAAGTTAGGGGCGGGCTCGATAGGTCGGCTCTCGCCGGGCGCGGGGGCCGGTTAATACTGCCAATATTTGCCATTTGTCAGCACATTCCATTATTGGAAAAATACCATTTAAGCCCACCTGGAAAGAAAAGGCGGAAATAGTATCCGGTTGCACGCTAGATTTGCCAGAAATTTTCCTTTTAACCTACCCAACATGCGGACAGGCCCGAGTAAATTTGTGGGCCGCGTTCTTATTCATTTTACTCTTTCCGTATGATTAAGCGTTTACTATTCATTCTATTGCTGGGTGGCTTATTGCCGACCCTGGGCTGGGCTCAGCAAGAGGGCCGCATCACGGGCCGCGTTGTTGACGAGAAAACTCAAGAGCCGATTCCCTTTGCTTCTATCAACCTGCGCGATGAGCAAACCGGGGCCCTTACCAACGAATATGGCTATTTTCAGCTAGCTATGCCTACCAAGGTTACCGAGGACTCGGTTGTCGTAATGGCACTGGGCTACAAGCGCACGGCACTGTTCGTGCAGCGCGGGGCCAACATGGAAGAAATTATCATTCAGCTGCCCAAGCAGCCTATTGCGCTGGCCGAAGTGCTAGCGGTAGCGAAGGACGTGAAGCCGGCTACCCTGGGGGCTCACTCTAACTCGCCGGGCGCGGGTATGATTCAAGGGATGCCGGGCAGTCAATACGCCTTTATGTGCAAAAACGATAAGGCCAAGAAGCTCGGCCTTATCCGCTCGGTATCGTTCTTTATTGGGGAAAACGGCTTCCCCCGCGAGCCGTTCCGGGTGCGGATTTACAAGGCCAACGGCAACTATAACGCTCCCAACGAAGACATGCTCACCGAGAGCGTAATCGTGTCGGCAGCCCGCGGCGGCGAGTGGTTTACGGTCGATTTGTCGCCTTACAACCTGGTGGCTCCCGAAGAGGGCTTCTACGTGGCAATGGAATGGATTGTCAGCGGTGATAAGTTCTACACCACCAACTTCATGGACAACTACACGCCCTACGGCCAGATTCTGCGCCCGACTTTTGAATTCAAGGACAGCCGCACCTGGAGCTACGCCATCGGCCGCGGCTGGAACCTGGTGACGCTGGCCAACAACGGCTCGCGCTTCAATGCCATGATGCGGGCTGAGGTTGACTCTTACAAATAGACCGCAGAAGACCGCAGATTTAACGGATTTAACGGATTGCGCAGATACGCCCGCCTGCCTCCGGCGGCGGGCTGACTAAGCAGACTTTTATTGAGAAAGGCCACCCTGGCGGGTGGCCTTTCTTCTTTTTGGCTGGTTTGAGTATCGTTATCGATTACTTATCGGGGAATATCCTTTTGCCGCTTACCCTACGCTGCGGGACAGCTAAGCAATGCGCCCGAGTAGTCAGCCCGCCGCCGGAGGCTGGCGGGCGTATCTGCGCAATCCGTTAAATCCGTTAAATCTGCGATCAGCGGAGGCGGACGGCGATTTCGACGCGGCGGTTTTCCTGGCGGCCGGCGGGGGTGGCGTTGGTGGCAACGGGCTGGCTTTCGCCGAAGGCCTCGGTGCTAAGGTGGTCGGCGGGCATCTTATCGGTGGTAACGAGGTAGTTTTTGACGGCCTCGGCGCGCTGCTGGCTTAGCTCGCGGTTGTAGCTTTTGTCGCCGCGCGAGTCGGCAAAGCCCAGGATGCGCACATCCTTACCCGGGTAACGCTTGTTGATGGAAGCCGAGATTTGCTTCAGGGCCTCGGCCGCGCTGGGCTTGATGGTGGCCTTGTCGGTGTCGAACAGCACTTTCTCTTCCAGGCCATACACCTGGTAGTCGTCGTTGCCGCGCACCGACACGCCGGTGACGCTCACCTCGGGCAGCTTGATATCGGCCAACTTGGCTTTCGTAATATCGAAGGCGTTGCTAATGGCCGAGCCAGCCTTGCTGGCGGCGCTATCGACGGCGTCGGCAGCGCCGGTGGCTACGTCGCCCACCGTTTTGCCGGTGCGGGCTACCACGGCCGTATCGGCGGTAGCATCGCTGAGCGTGTTTTTATCGTCCGACTTTTTGAGGTCGTTGCAGCTGGTGGCGGTAAGGAGCGTGGCCGCCGCCAACAGGGCGAGAAAAGGCTTGTGCATAGGTGAAAGAGAGGCCGGAAAAGTAAACCTCCGGTTTCCATACGGCAGCCCGTGCGACTGCGTTGAATTTGCCGGGGCGCTCACCAGGCCCGGGGGCTGCGCCCCGGCCAACTTATTCGCTCACAAAAACCCGCTTCACGCGCTCGCTCACATTGGTCAGCAGCTCGTACGGAATGGTGTTGATACGCTGGGCCAACTCACTCGTGCTCAAGCTTTCGCCAAACACCACGGCCACATCGCCGGGTCGAGCCTCGGGCACGTCGGTTACGTCTACCATCACCATGTCCATGCACACCGAGCCCACCACCGGGGCGCGACGACCGTGCAGCAGCACCAGGCCGGCCCCGTTGGAAAAGCGGCGGTCGTAGCCATCGGCGTAGCCGATGGCCAGGGTAGCCACCCGGCGCTCGTGCCCCGTGGCCGCGCCCCGGCGGCCGTAGCCCACGGTAGAGCCGGCGGGCAGCGTTTTAATCTGCGAGATAGTGGTTTTCAGCGTACTCACCGGTAGCAGATTGGCGGCATCCTCGGCACCGGCCTCCACCCCGTAGAGCCCCACGCCCAGGCGCACCATGTCGAGCTGCGCCTCCGGGAAGCGGCGGATGCCTGCCGAGTTGAGCGCATGCTTGAGGGCCGGGTAGCCGAGCACCGCCTCGATAGCGGCGGCCATGCGCCGGAACGTGGCCAGCTGCTGCCGGGTAAACTCGTCGTGGGCCGGGTCGTCGGCCGCCGCCAGGTGGGTCATAATGCCGGCCACGGGCAGGGCGGCGCGGTGGTTGGCCAGCAGGGCCAGCAGCTCGGGTAATTCCTCTTCAGCAAAGCCCAAACGGCGCATGCCAGTATCGAGCTTGAGGTGCAGAGGAGGCAGCGCGCCGGCCCCGTCGGCCGGGGCCTCGCGGGCGGCTTGCAGGTAATCGTGCAGGCGTTCGAGCGAGTAGATTTCGGGTTCCAGGCGGTAGCGCCGCAGCTGGGCAAAGGAATCGGGGCCGGGGTTGAGCACCATGATGGGCAGGCTGATGCCATTGTCGCGCAGCTGCTGGCCCTCGTCGGCATAAGCCACCGCCAGGTAGTCGGCGCGCTGAAACTCCAGTAGGCTGGCTACTTCGTACGAACCGCTCCCGTAGGCAAAAGCCTTCACCATCACCATGAGCCGGGTGCGGGGCAGCAGCAGCTGGCGGTAGTACTGCAAGTTGTGCGTCAGGGCATCGAGGTTTACTTCCAGCACCGTGCCGTGCTGGGGCTGCTGCAAGGCCGCCACCACCCGCTCGAAGCCAAAGCGCCGGGCTCCCTTAATCAGAATGGTCTCATTCTGAAAATCCGCCGGCCGCAGCTCAGCCAGCAGCGCTTCGGTGGAGGGGAAGGTTTGAATTATGAATTGTGAATTATGAATTATGAATTGATTTTGTGGCAAGGCTGCTTCTCTTTTCGGAGTAGCTGCCTCAATTTCTAATTCATAATTCATAATTTTTAATTGCGCAGCCAACTCCTCCCCCACCCCGATGAGGCGCGTGACGCCGTGCGCCCGCACCAGGGCCAGCACGCGGGCGTAGAGCTCGGGGCCGGCGAGGCCCGATTCGAGGACGTCGCTGAGGATGAGCGTACGGCCGCCCGGGCGGGCCTGGCGACTCAGGGCGTCGAGGGCCAGCGACAGGCCGGCCAGGTCGTTGTTGTAGGTATCGTCGAGAAGGTAGCAGCCGTGGCGACCGGCCTTCATTTCGAGACGCATAGCTACCGGGTGCAGGCGTTGCAGCCGGTACTGGATCTCGGCCGGGGTGAGGGCCTTGGCGGGGTCGAGCTGGCGCCAGAGCAGCACGGCCAGGCAGTGCAGCGCATTTTCTACCGAAGGCTCATCGGCGAAGGGCAGGGTGAAGCGGGTGGCCTGCCAAGCCGGCTGCTCGGCCGGGAAGTGCGCCGTAGCAGCTCCTTCGCTCAGTCGCACGCGCACGCTGGTGGTGCCGGCAGTAGTAGCCTTGAGGCGAAAGCGCAGCACCGCGCCGGGTACCTCGTGGCGCGTCCAGGCCAGGGCGGGCAGGCCCCGCGCCTGCACGGCGGCGTGCACGGCCGGCTGGTCGGCGCAGTACACGAGCAGCTCAAAGCCCGGCTGCTCGAAAAGTCGCAGCTTTTCGGCCAGCTTTTCGGCCTCCGAGGCGAAGCCCGCGTCGTGGGCCGTACCCAGCGTAGTGAATATGCCGTGCGTGGGCCGGATAACGGCGGCCAGCCGCTCCATCTCGCCGCGCTCCGATATACCGGCCTCAAACACGCCCAGCGTGTGGCGGCCGGGAGCCAGCTCCCACACGCTCAGCGGCACGCCCACCTGCGAGTTGTAGCTCTTGGGCGAGCGGCAAACGGCCTCGTCGGGTGCCAGCACCTGGGCCAGCCACTCTTTCACGATGGTCTTGCCATTGGAGCCCGTAATGGCCCACACCGGTCCGCCGAACTCGGCGCGCCGCCGGGCCGCCAGCGTCTGCAAGGCCGCCAGCACCTCGCGCACTTGTACAAAGCCCGCCTCCGCAAACGGGGCCAGGCTAGCCGGCGGGTGGCTTACCACAAACAGCCGCACGCCCTTGGCGTAGAGCGCCGCCAGGTGCTGGTGCCCATCGTGGCGCGGGCCGCGCAGGGCAAAGAACACGGCTCCTTCGGTGAGGCCCACGCGGCGGCTATCGAGCAGCAGGGTAGAAAGGGTAGCGTCGGTGGCGGGGGCTTGCAGCAGCGTGCCCCCTAGCAGGGCGGGAAGTTGGGAGAAGGAAATAGGCATGGCGGCGCAAAGGTCGCACGCTGCCCTTTTTCACCGCGGGCCAACCGGCCTACAGTACGAGGGCATCCCAGCCCAGCTCGGTGTCGGTCAGGCTCGCTACCGTGACTAAGCCGATGCCAACCAAGCCGTGCAGCAAATCGCCCTCCTGCCCCTGGTAGCGCCCGGCCGCCAGGTCTTGGCGCAGTAGGGTGTGGGTTTGCCCGAGCCAGTGCTGGTAGCCATCGCGGTAGGCCGCCAAGCGGCTGGCCTGATACAGCTTGCGGTACAGGTGGGCAAGCCCGGCGGCCCCGCGAGCCAGCTCCGCCGTGGCCACGCCGGTGGCCGACGCAGTGGTGCGCAGCAGCGTGTTGAGCCCCACCAGCTCGGCTATCTTGATGAGCTCGTCGTCTTGCAGCAGCTCGTGCGCCTTGTACAGCAGCAGCGACTGCCCCAGGTCGCCGCGCTGCCAGCTCAGCTCGGCGCTGAAGGTTCCTTCCTCCGAAGCGGGCAGCAATTGGTGGGGAAAAACCGAGTAGTGCCCCTCCAAAAAATCGACCGGGTGCCGCACGGCCAACAGCTTGCTGATGCCGGTACGAATGCGTGCCACGAGGCTCGCGTGCCGCAGCCCGGCTTTGTGCAGCTTCAGCAGCAGCAGCAGCTCGGCCGCCAAGCCTTCGACCAGCCCGAGGGCCAGCGGCTCGGCCGGCGACGAAGTGGGCGGCTGGGCCAGCAGCGCCTGCAGTACGGGCAGCGCTTCGGCGGCGGCGGGCAAGCGCAGGCTGAAGTAGCGGAGCACGCGCCAAAACCGGCGCTGGCTCTCGGCATCGGGCTGCTGGTGTAAGTGGTGGGCCTCGGCGCACAAGGCCTCATCGAGCCGGGTCGAAATAGTCAGCCGGCGGGCGTGCCCGCTGGTCGCCAGCTGGGTGTTGAGCCACGCCGCCACGCAAGCCTGGTCGAGCTGCGCGACGGGCCACGTGCCTTGGTTGGCCTGCTGCGCCAGCTGGGCTGCCAGCTGGTCGAAGCGCCGGCTCAGCATCGGGGGCAATGGCTTGCCGCGCTCCAACGCCTGGTGCACGCAATAGTGGTACGCCGTCAGGTTGGCAAAAGCCGGGGGTGGGCAGGCCTCCGCCGCCGGGCCAGTCAGCAGGGCGTGCACGGCTTCCCAGCTGCGCCGCGCCGCGGGCACGGCCGGCTCGGGCGCGGCTACGGGTGGCGCACCACCGGGCTGTCGAAAGGAAAAGAGCGTGGACATGGGATATCGCCTCAAAGCCGGGGAAGGAAAATAGAACAGGGGGTAGCCGGCAGCGAGCACGCATCCCCGGCCGGGGGCGGACCCATTGGCCCGCCCCCGGCCGAGCCGCTAGAAGCCGCCGTAGATGGAGCTGACCGATACCGTGGTCTTCACAGTGACATCGCTCGTGCTCATGGGATTACCGCTGGCCTGCGGCTTGGTGTAGCGGGTGATGATCGTTTTGGTGAGCTTGAACTTGGCGGGAGCGTCAAAATTTTTCATCGTCGTGCAGAAAAGGAAATGAGACAGAGGTGAGAGAGTGGGGTAGCGCTTACCCTGAGACAAACCTACCTACCCCTGCTTTCGCCCCCTAGTAGTTTACACCAACCGGCTTTTGCTAGGTACCAACCGGCTCGTTTGCCCCCGGGGGTCGGCGCTTACCCTGGCTGCCTGCCCAGCCTCGGCCCACGGTTTCGGTCCTACTTTCGCGCCATGCAGCTCCACCGCCCACAAGTAAGATTACTCCTGTTTCACTGCCTGGCTTGGGTGGCCTTTATCATTTATGAGCAATCTATCATTCTGGCTACCAACTCCCAGACTTTCAACTGGACGTTCGTACTCCTGAATTATGCGCTTAATGCGGCCCTCTTTTACAGCAATAGTGGGTTATTGCTGCCCCGCGTGTACGCCCGCCGCCACGGGGGCTGGTACCTGCTAGCGGCGCTGGGGCTGCTGGCGGGCTACGCCCTGCTGCGCACCGGACTTACCGAGTACATGCTGCCAACTGCGGCGCCGACGCCCCGCTCGCTGTGGTTTGCCTCGGTGTACCGGGGCACGTTTTTTCTGTTTGCCAGCGCGGGCTACTGGTTTGCCCGCAGCACCATTGCGCTGGAAGTGCAGAAGCGGCAGCAAGAAGAGCAGCTGCGCCTGGCCGAGCGCAGCCTGCTGGAAGCCAACCTCGCTTTTCTAAGAAATCAGATTAATCCGCACTTTTTATTTAACTCCCTGAATTTTTTATACGCCCAGGTCTACCCGCATTCGGCCAGCGCCGCCAAGGGCATTTTGCTGCTTTCGGAGACCATGCGCTACGCCCTGCACGAAGACGTCAACGGCAAGGTGATGCTGGCCCAGGAAGTAAAGCACCTGCGCAATTATATTGAAATCAATCAACTGCGCTTTAATAATAAATTGCAGATAGATTTTAGCGTGGAAGGCAGCACGCATTTTCTGCTCATTCTGCCGCTGGTACTCATTACGTTTGTCGAAAATTGCTTCAAGCACGGCGAGCTGGCCGACCCGGCCCACCCGCTCGCCATTCGCCTGACGGTTGTGCAAAATCAGCTAACTTTCCTGACGCATAACAAGAAACGCAACGGCCCCAAGGAGAAAAGCACGGGCATTGGGCTCGCCAATACGCGCAAGCGCCTGGCCCTGATCTACCCCGGCCGCCACACGCTCACGACCACCGACGAACCGGAGTTTTATACCTGCCATCTAACGCTGGACCTTTAAGCGATGATTTCCTGCTTTATAGTAGACGACGAGCAAAGCGCGCTGGATATTCTGCGCACGTTCATCGAGAAGACGCCCTTCCTCACGCTGGTAGGTAGCACCACCGACCCCATTGAGGCGCTGAGCGTGGTGCAGAATCAGCCCGTGGATCTGCTGTTTATGGACATCCACATGCCCCAGATTTCGGGCCTGGATGCCGCCCGCCTGCTCAAGGACAAAACCCGGATCGTGTTTACCACGGCCTACAGCGAGTTTGCCGTGGAGAGCTTCGAGCTCGAAGCCTTTGACTACCTGCTCAAACCCATCGCGTTTGAGCGCTTCCTGAAAACGGCCCAGAAAGCCCTCAACGCTTCGATCGAGCCGTCGAGCCGCTGGCAGGCCCCGGAAAAGCCAGCCGACTACATCTTCGTGAAGACGGAGAGCAAGGGCAAGATGACCAAAATCAACTTCGACGATATTATCTACGTCGAGGGCATGAAGAACTACGTGTCCATCAACACGGCGGAGGACCGCATCGTGACGCTGCTCAACATGAAAGACCTGGAGGAGCGCCTGCCGAGCCGCCAGTTTGTGCGGGTGCACAAGTCGTACCTGGTGGCCCTGAATAAGATTCAGGCGCTGGATGGCAACCAGATATTCTTCAAGGGCCTGAAGGCCTACGTGCCGCTGGGCGACACGTACCGCGCCGCCTTTTTCGAAACGCTCCAGCAAAACGTGGTGGGCGGCCGTAAGTAACTCCCCTGCCCCACCCTAGCCAGCGCGCTGTAAGGCCTGCTGCGACTGGTAGTGGCGCCCCAGAAAATCGTAGAGCACCAGTTCGTGCAGCCGGGCCTCGGCCGGAATAATGCGGTTGAGCAGCATGTGCAGGTAGGCCCCGAGCAGGTGGTCGGTACTCACCGCGAGCTGGCCTTCGGCGGCCAGGCTCACCAGCTGGCTGGCCAGGGCCCGGAGCGGGGCGGGCGGCGGCCAGCTTTCAACTTCGCTCAGCGCCTGTTGCATGGCCGGGCGCACCTGCCGAAACTTGGCATCGAGCTGAAGCTTAAGCTTTTTATCGAGCCCAAACTCCCGGCCGAACGACTCACGCAACCCGGCCAGCAGGGTTATTTTTTGCGGGAAAGTGTAGTCGAACGCGTGCAGCAGCTCGGCCATGGCCGTGAGGCCGAACAGCCAGTCGTCGTCGGCCGGTGGCTCGGTAGCCAGCCAGGCCAGGTAGGCGGTACTCTGGTAGCCAAACAGCTGCTCGGCCAGGCCGATGGCCTGGGGACCGTAGCGCTCCAGCTCGCGGCGGTAGGTGTCGGTTTGCACCTTCCAGATGGTCGCGCTGGTGCAGTGCGGCTGCAACTGAGCCGCCACCAGCTGCACCACGGCGCCCAGGCCCGCCACGTCGGACAAGTGCAGGCGCAGGCGCAGGTGGTTGTCGGGGTCGGCGTAACGAATAAAAAACCAATTATCAATCAGGCCCTGCGCCAGCAGCTCTTCGGCTAAGGGCTGCACCACACTCAGTAGCACGCGGTTGGCTACCTTCTGGCCGCAGTAGAGCTTGTAGTACAGCCACTCGGAGCCCAGCGGAAACTCGCGCTGCACGAGCTGCTGCGCGGCCCGGGCCGGCGGCTGGGGCAGCCCCGGGTAGCACGGCGCCTGGCGCAGCAGCACCGCCAGCACCTGGGGCAGGTAGGGCCGGCCCGCCGCGTCGCGCACGGGGCTGGCGGCGGGATCAAACAAAAACTCCTTGAGCAGCACCTGCGGCCGCTGGCGGACGGTGTCGAGCCAGGTGGCCACCAGCAGCGGGCTGGCGGTATCGACCAGCAGCTCGTTGTCGCCGTCGGCCAGGGTGAAAAAACGGGGCAGTCGCCACTGCTGGCAGAAGGCCGGCCAGCGGGCGGCCAGCGTTACCTCATCGGTCAGCAGCGGGGCCAGGTCGGCAGCGGTGAACTGCCACGAGGCGGGGGCCAGCACCACGCGGCGGTAGGTGAGGCGGGGTACAAAGCGGGCGGAGCCCGGCCCGGCCTCCCACCCCACCCCCAGTTGGGCCTGCAAGCCCTGGGTTTGCAGGTCGCAGAGAAACTGGTAGACGGGCAGCGCCTCGTGGGTGAAATTATGGGCCGTGCCCAGGCGGGGTATAATCACCTGGCCGGTAGTGCGCGAGCGCAGCCGCAGCTCGCCGTGGCGTACCGACAGCAGCAGGTCTTGCACCGGCACCTGGCCTTCGGCGGGCAGGGCCGACTGCGCCAGGTAGGGAATTTCGAGCGCCCGGAAGCTGGGCCGCTGCAACAGGTTGCCGGCGCGGCTCACGGGCAGGTGGCAAATTTCGGCGAAGGCCACGCCCGGGTTGTGGGCCTGCTCGTGCCGGGCCACCTCTTCAATAAGGGAAGCAATGGCCGGGTCGGCGTGGGCAAAGCGCCCCAGCAGGTTGACGGCGCTGGAGCCCCCCACGCTTTCGAGGAGCAGCTTTTGCCCATCCAGCACCCGAAACAGGATGGCCAGCGAGGGCGGCAGCGGCGGGCTGGTAGGCGAAACGGGTGGCAGGTCGGCCAGGGCCAGGTCGAGGCTGTACTGCTGGGTGCGCTCGGCCTCGCGCAGCTTTTCGTGCAATTGCTGCTGCACCCGGGCGCGGCCGCTGCTCGACGAGGCCGCCCCCGCGGGGGCCGTTACTAAGTCGTGCACGAGGGGCGAATAGCTGCTGCTGCCGTACTCGGTGTAGGAAATGCCACTCTCGTTGTCAAGGGCTTCGAGCAGGGGCACCTCCTGGGTTTCGTAGCGCGCCTGAAAGCGCTGGCGAAACGCCGCCAGCCGGGGCTGCACCGGCAGCGGCGCCAGGCGGGCCAGTACCTCAACGGCTTCCAGCAGGTCGCGCTGCCACGCCGCATCCAGGGTCGCCGACTCGCCCAGGCCGGGCACCGCGTCTACCTGAAAGAGTTTGCCGGGCTCCAGGGCCACCCCCAACGGGGTCAGGGCCAGCACGATGTTGGTGTACGCCCGGGCGAGGTTGACCGGGCTCTGGTCGATGGCGGCGAGCTGTTGGCGCACGGCTTCGAGGTGGTCGGCAATGGCGGCGATGGCGGGCGACTGCTCGCCCACGCGCGCCAGCACGGCCAGCACGTGGGTAAAGAACTCCTCGCCCGTCACGGTCGGCTCCAGTTCATGCATCAATACCTGGGCCTCGATGAGCGCGTCGATAAACTGCGTAGCCTCGTCCGGCTCGGCTTCGCTCAGCAGGGCTACCAGGGCCGGGTAGCTGGCGCCGCCCTGGGCGGCGGCCAGCAGCCGTTGCAGGTAGGGCGTGGCCTGCACCGCGCTGAGCTGATGCACCCGCCGGCCCGCCGCGTAGTGGTGCTCCACGAAGCGAAACTCCTCTCCCAACTGATACAGGCTCGTGTTGGGCCAGTAGCGCAGGTGGGGCCGCACGGCCGGGTGGGCGGCCAGCTGCTGGGCCAGGTCGCAGAGGTAGTGCATGTCGAGGCGGGTGTGGCGGCTGGCCTTGTCGGCGGCGACCACCACCTGGCTGGCCGGCCCCCACTCGGCCACGGCGCAGCCCGCAAACAGCCCGAAGGGTGTACATCGGCTGCGCGCCCGCACGTAGTAGCGCGTGAGCGAGCTACGCAGCCGGGCTACTTTGCGGGCGTCGGTGAGCTCACCCCGGCGCCACTTGTCGCACTCGTCGTGCAGCGCGGGCGAGGCCAGGTAGATGCTCTCCATAAACCGAGCATCGTGTAGGCTGGCTTGGATGTCGGCCTCGGCAATGTCCTGCGCAAACGGCTGGGCGGGTAAACGGAGAATGAGTTGCTTGTGGAAGGAGTAAAGATTTTGTAGCACGGGCAGGACGGGGAGCAGCGTGAGCAACCACAGGAGCCGACGCCCCCAGTAGGAATGGGTGGTCGGCTCACTATCAGCCCGCAAAGTACTCCTTATGACCTGTACTAACTACTCCCCTAGCTACTTAGCCGGACAATTACTACCGCGCTGCTATACTTCAACCCTAAGGCTCCGGGACTACTGCCGAAATACCCGCTGCCACAGCGTGCTTTCACTCACCGTAATCGTGCCCGTTCCCCTCAATACCGGCTGGCTGGCAATGACCTGCCCCGTGGTCGTGCGCCAATCGGCCGGGGCGGCCACGCGCACCTCCACCGCGCGGGCCGCCGTGAAGGGCAGCACCTCGCGCACGGTGGCCGGCAGGTAGCCGTAGCGGCGGGCCGGGTAGGCTTGCAGGTCGATGAGTACGGCCTGCCCGGGCCGGACGGCCGCCGCCTGCTCCACGGCTACCTGCACCCGGATGCGCGGTGCCTGCGCCGCCTCCCGCGTAACGACGACCGCGGCGGGTACCTCGTCGGGAAACCGCACCAGGCGCGTTGCGCCGGCCAGCACCAGGAAGCCACCCAGCAGCCCCGCCGAGGCCCAGCGCGTCACCCAGCCCGGCATGCGACCCATGATTTCCTGCACTTCGCGGTGGTGCAAGTCGAATTGCTCTGGCATACTAACTAGCGGTTTTGAGAGATTGTAAAAACTTTAATTTTATAATTTTTCCTATCCTAACGTGTGCGCCTCACCCCCCGACCCCCTCTCCGAAAAGGAGAGGGGGAGCCTAATGACTGTTTGAGTCGCTTATGATGCTTAATTACGGTCGGCTCCCCCTCTCCTTTTCGGAGAGGGGGCCGGGGGGTGAGGCGCCCACGCTAGGGCAAAGAAGAGTCATGAACTCTCCTAAAAACCAGTGGCGCGAGACTACCTTCATACCCTCCTACCCTTCACTAATTCCCCAGCTCCAACTGATTGCGCACCAAGTCGAAGTACCGTCCCCGGCGCAGCACCAGCTCTTCGTGCGAGCCGGTTTCTACCACCTGGCCCTTTTCGAGCACCACGATCTGATCGGCGTGGCGCACGGTACTCAGGCGGTGGGCCACCACGACCACGGTGCGGCCGTGGAAAAACTCGTGGAGGTTGTGCATGATCACGCTTTCGTTGTTGGCGTCGAGGGCGCTGGTGGCCTCGTCGAAAAACAGGTAGCGGGGGTCTTTGTACACGGCCCGCGCAATGAGCAGGCGCTGCTTCTGGCCGCCGCTGAGGCCGTTGCCGCTGCGCCCGATTTTGGTGGTGAAGCGGAGCGGCAGGCTTTTCACGTACTCGCCGATGTTGGCCACCCGCACGGCGTACTGCATGCGGGCCGCGTCGATCTCGTCGGAGTTCATGGCGATGTTGCGGGCGATGGTATCCGAAAACACGTAGCCTTCTTGCAGCACCGTGCCCACCTGCCGCCGCCACCAGCGCGGCGAGATGCTGGCAAAGTCGGCATCACCGATGGCGATGTGGCCGCCGTTGGGTGGGTAAAACTTGAGCAACAGCTTGAGCAACGTAGTTTTACCGCTGCCGCTGGAGCCCACGATGGCCGTCACCTTGCCCTCGGGAATCACCAGGCTGACGTCGTTGAGCACGAGCGGCGAGCTGGGGCCTTCGAAGCGGAACGACACGTTTTCGAGCACGATGTCGCCGGGGCGGCAGGTTTTGTGATCGGCCAGCAGCGCGTGGTGGGCACTCTGCTCGTCAGTCACGGGGTCGCCCTCCTCGTCGGGGCGGCCGTGCACCTCGCGCAGGCGGTCAAGGCTGAGCTTGGCATCCTGGGCGATTTTGACGAAGCTCAGCAGCTGGTCGAGCGGGCCATTCATCTGCCCGATGATGTAGGAAATACTCAGCATCATGCCCAGCGTGAGCTGGTGCTGAATAACCAACCGGGCCGCCAGGTAGGTGATTACCACGTTCTTGACCTGGTTGAAGAAGAACGAGCCCAGGTCCTGCGCCTGGTCGAGGGCCAGGCTGCGGTTGTTGAGCCGGAACAGCTTGACCTGCACTTTCTCCCACTCCCAGCGGCGGTAGCTTTCGCTGTGGTTGAGCTTGATTTCCTGCATGCCGTGGATAATCTCGAAGAGGCTATCCTGGGTGTCGCGCTGGCCCTGAAAGCGCAGGTAGTCGAGGTGGCTGCGCCGGCGCATGAACAGCAGCGCCCAGCCCAGCATCAGCAAGCTACCCGCCACGAACAGCCCCAGGATGGGCAGGCTGTACAAGCCCAGCACCACGGAAAACACCAGCAGGTTGACCAGCGAAAACAGGGTATTGATGGAATTACCCGTCAAAAACACCTCGATGCGGTGGTGGTCGCTGATGCGCTGGGTGATGTCGCCCACCGACTTACTATCGAAGAAGCGCACCGGCAGGCGCATCAGCTTGAGCAGAAAGTCGGAGATAATGCTGATGCTGATGCGGGTATTCATGTGCAGCAGAATCCAGTTGCGCACCACGCTCACCATCAGCTGGCCGAGCAGCAACAGGAGCTGCGCCAGCAGGATAAGCACGATGAAGCTCTCGTTCTGGCGGGTGATGCCGAAATCGACCAGCGACTGCGTCAGGAACGGGAAGGCCAGCGAGATGAGGCTACCCAGCGTCATACCCAGCAGCAGTTGCAGCAGGTAGCCGTAATAAGGCTTGATGTAGCGCCCCAGGAAGGCCATACCCTGGCTGTGTTCGGCCGGGGCCTCGGCCACGTAGAAGTGCCGCGAGGGCTCCACGGCCAGCAGCACGCCCTTGTGGTCGGCCGAGCTGGCCCAGCCCCGCAGGAAGGTGGCCCGGTCGATGGTCACGACCCCGTGGCTGGGGTCGGCGATGGTGATGCGCTCGGGCTCGCCGCGCAGGCGGCCGAGCAGGCCGGTCTGGTGAGTTTCGAGCAGGATGATGAAGTGACTCTGGTTCCAGTGCAGGATGCAGGGCAAGGGCACGTTTTCGACCAGGTACTCGTAGCTGGTCTTGAGCATCAGCGTTTTCAGCCCAATTTGCTCGGCGGCCTCCGACACGCTGAGGATGCTCACGCCTTCCGAGTTGAGGTAGCAGATGCTGCGCAGGTACTCCAGGTCGAGGGTGCGGCCGTAGTGGCGGGCCACCATCTTGAGGCAGGTTGGCCCGCAGTCCATGGCATCGTGTTGCCGGTAGAATTTAAACTGCATAACGAGGGGGCGGAAAAGAAACGGAAAGCAAGACGATGCCTCTCCCCTACCCCAGCAGGGCCAGGGAGCGCGCGTCGAGCCAGAGGGTGCGGCGGGCGTAGGCGGGCAGCAGGGGCCGCAGCCCGGCCGCCGGGCCGGTGGCCGCAGCCAGCCGGCGGTGCAGCTCCAGCAGCAACGCCAGGCGCAGCGCGTCGAGACGGTGGTCGGGCTCGGCGGTCAGGTAGGCCACGAGCAGCGGCGCGTAGGCGGGCTCCTCGCCGAAAAGCAGCGCCTCGCTGGCCGCGAGCCACGCCTGGTAGGGCGGCCAGAACTCGGCCGTCGTCGCTACGCTACTCAGCTCGCCGAAGGCCAGGGTAAATAGCTGCTGGCGCTGGTCGGCCGCCGGCTCGCGCAGCAGCAGGCTGACCATTTCCAGAAAAATCTGGCCGAACATGTCGGCCCGCAGCGTAGGGGGCGTAAGCGCCAGTAGCTCGGGCGCCCAGCTGCCGGGCAGGTTGCCCGGCTGGCCGGTGGCGAGGTAGTGCAGCAGGTCCTGCACCAGCAGCGCCCCGGCGGCAGTATCGCCGCGCCGGAAGCTCACGCGGCTCAGGTTGTGCAGCTGCTGCACGCGGGCCATGTGAAAAACCGGGATCTCGCCCTCCAGCTGCGTGATGTTGGCAATGGCGGCGAAGGTCTGGTCGATAGAAGTCTCGAACTCCCTCCGCCGGTAGTGATAATAAGCCCAATACGGGAGCGTAAGACAATTCAGGAAGGCCAGTGCCCGCGGGTCGTGCGCGGTGTGCGGCCCCTTCAGCAGCTCTTCGGCGCGGGCAAACTCCATCGCGGCGGTGTGCAGCTCGCCGCCCTTGGCGGCCCGGAAGCCCACAGCGTACGCCCCGATGATGTACTTGATGACGCGGCCCGTTGTCACGTCGAAGTGCGCCAGCCGGGCCTGCTCCACGATGTCGTTGAACAAGTCGGGCCGGGGCGCGAGGCGGCGGGCGGCAGCCTCGGCGGGCAGGGCGTCGGCGCTGAGCAGCGCGTGCAAAGCCGCGAGGCCGGCGGGCACGATCGGCGGCGCGGAGTGAAGCATCGTCATGGCTAGTCGGCGTAAGTGGTGAGGCCGTTTTTGGTGTAGAGGTAAGCCAGGGCCAACCGGTCTTCGATGTTGGCTTTGGCCGGGGGGCAGGGCGGGTTGCCTTCGCGCCAGGCCTTGGGGCAGCCGCCGCCGCACACGGGCAGCATCCGGCACTTCGAGCACCACAGGGCCTTGTTGCTCTCGATTTCGCCGGGCCAGTCGTGGAAGGCGCGCTCTTGCAGCGACACTTCGGGCTGCTTGCGCACGTTGCCCAGCAGGTAGTCGGCGCTCTCGTAGAGCGGCACCAGCGGAATTTCGGTGCAGTTGTAAATCTGCCCCTGCGAGTCGATTACCTCGGCGTCTTTCGACACGGCGATGCACACGATGGGCGACAGGCTGGGCAGGGGCACCACCTTGAAGCCGTATTGCAGCTGGGCCAGCATGAAGTCGATTTCGCGCTCGCCATACGCGGCTTTTTCCAAGGAAAGCAGGTGGGCGTCGTTGCCCCACGAATACACGGGAGCCGTGTAGAAGCGTACCTTATCGCTCAGCCCCTTGCTGGCCAGCAGCTTGATGAGCGGCACCACCCGGTCGATGTTGCGGCTGTCCACGTTGCAGCGGATGGTGAGCAGGTAGCCCTTGCCGGCGTACACGGGCGAGTGGGCCACGTCCACCAGGTTTTTGAGAATGAGGTCGAAAGTCTTTTCGCCGGCCTTGGTATGGCGGCGGTTGTCGTGCGACTCGGCGTCGCCGTCGAGCGTCACCTCGAAGCGGCTGATTTTGTATTCCTGGTACAATTCCTCGAACACCGCCCGCTTGAGCGACAGACCGTTGGTGACCATGTGGGCCGAGTAGGCAATGCCCAGCTCGGCGGCCAGCGCCATGAGGCGCTGCGACACCTTGCGGATGTGCGCCAGGCCGGTGAGCGGCTCGGCCCCGAACCAGCCCACGTGCAGCTCGTTGTGCTGGGTCAGGTCAATCATCTTGCGCGCCCGGGCCTCGATCTGATCGTAGATGTCGGTCTTCATGTAGCTCTTCGAGTGCGACTGCCCGCAGTAGTCGCAGCCCAGCTGGCACTGCGACGAGGGCATGATGACGTAGTTGAGCGTGCGCGAGTCGTTGACGGCCGAGCGGGAGCGGTTGAGTACTACTTGCAGCTCGTTTTCGTGCGCCGGCACGATGGCCTCGGCCTGCACCAGGGCGTCAAACACCTCCTCCGGCAGCTCGTCGAACCGCCCGGCGTCCAGGTGCTCCAGATACTGCGCCTTGAGCACGTGGGTCTTGGCCGTGCGCGTGGAAAAAAGAATAGCGCGGCCGTCGGTGCCGGCGGCGGGGGTACCCAGCGGGCCGGTGGCTACGGTGTAAAAGGAGCGCTTGAAGTCCATGAGTTCAGAGAAAAGGAAAAGGAAGAGATGGGGCTGACGAGGCGGGGGCGGCGGGGCTAGTCGTAGCTGGGCCGGTCGCGCGGGCTGGCGGCGGCTTGGCCGATCCGGCCGGCGGGCGTCATGGCCCGCTCGAGGCGGTGCAGCCAGGGGCTGACGAGGCGCCACAGCCCGGTGGGCTCGGCCGTCAGCAGGCTCTCGGTGGGGAAGGCCGAGCCGCTCTTGAGCTGGGCGGCGAGCTCCGGCGTCAGCAGCTCCGCGTCCTGGCCGTCGGCGGGCTGCGCCGCTACTTTATGGCGCAGCGACTGGAGGTTTTTCTGTTGCATAGAAGTAGGAATGGTAGCCCGGGCGGAGCCGGTTCAAACAACTAGTGGGTGGTGACCTTTTAGCTCGCTGGCAGCCCACCTCGGGGCTGCCAGCGAGCTTTCACCGTAGGCGACGCCGCTTAGCTCACGGTCGGCGAGACGCTGGCCTTGCCGCAGCTGGTGTTCTGGGTGCACACGCCGTTTACCGAGGCGAATTCCTCGTCGTCAGGGCCGGCGGCACCGCCTTTCAGCTTGGCAGCCAGCTCGAGGCCAAGGTTTTCAAATTCGGCAGTTTCGCCGTTTTCTTGCTGGTGGGCAACGGTTTCGAGCAGCGAGAGCAGGTTCTTGTTTTTCATGGTTGATAGGGCCGGATGCCGGCAATTGAGAAAAGGAGGAAAATTGAAGCGGCGTTAGACGGACACGCCGCAGCCCGTATTCTGGGTGCACCCCGAGTTTTTCACCAGCGAGTCATCGTCGTCGGCACCAGTGCCCGCGCCGACCACGCCGCCCTTGAGCTTGGCGGCCAGCTCGGCGCCCAGGTTTTCAACTTCCGGCGTTTCGCCGCTTTCTTGTTGGCTGGCAACGGTGTCGAGTAGCGAGCGCAGATTCTTGTTTTTCATCAGGTAAGGCCGGGTACCGGCAACTAGAGAGGTGGAGAGAAAAGGGAGTGCTAGTAGTTAGGGCTTAGCCGACAGTCGGCGAGCTGCTGGCCTTGCCGCAGCCGGTGTTTTGGGTGCACACGCCGTTTACCGAGGCGAATTCTTCGTCGTCGGGGCCAGCGGCACCGCCTTTCAGCTTGGCAGCCAGCTCGACACCAAGGTTTTCGAAGCCAGCGGTATCACCGTTTTCTTGCTGGAGAGCCACGTTTTCGAGCAGCGAGAGCAGATTCTTGTTTTTCATGGGGTTGGAAAAAAGGGAATGTTTTTTTCGCTCATACAGGCCTGAGCAACTGGCCACTTAGAGCATGCCGGTACCCGTAGGCCTCCGGGCTGGAGCACGCTGATAGGTCAAGGAGGAAGAAGGAAAAAGGGTGGAATCAGTTGGTGCGCCCGCGCTCGTCCTGATTGCCGGTGGCCCGGTCGCGGGCCGCTTTCAGCTTCTGATTGCCGAAGGGGTACACGTAGGCCAGGCCCACGTTGCGGGTTTCGCTCGTGTTGTAGTACTCGCCCCGCTGGCCGGGAAAGTCGGTGGAGTAATGCGGCGGATTACCCAGAAAAATGTCGTTGACGCTGAGGCTGAGCGAGCTGCCGTTGGCAAACTTCTTCCGCACGCTGAAGGAAACGTCGGACACCGGCCCGATCACCTGCACAAACTCGCGGTAGGGCGACACGTAGGTGAGGTCTACTTGCAGGGCAAAGCTCTTGGGCAGGGTGAAAGTGTTGGTGGCCGTGGCCATCACCGTGGGCTTGAAGTACGAGAGGCTGGAGCCCAGGTACATGATGCTTTCCTGGCGGGCAAAGCCCGTGAGCACGGCGTCAACTTTCCAGGCCGAAGTCACCTGCACCGGCACCACGAGCGTGGCGCTGTACACGTTGCGCGGGTTGGTGTTGAGGCGCACGAAGGCAACTTCGTTGGTGGTGTTGTTGAGCTGGGCCACCTGCATGAAGGGGTCGAGCACGCGCTGGTACGAAAGCGTCAGCTCGTACTTGCCCTGGAACGTGTAGGTGCCCTCCACCGTGTGGCTGAACGACGGCCGCAGGTAGGGATTGCCGGACACCGTGACGTACGGGCTGAGGTAGAAGACAAACGGATTGAGGTAGGCGTAGGACGGCCGGTTGATGCGCACCCCGTAGGAGAACTTGTACTCGTGCGTATCGCTGGCCTTGTACTGGGCAAACAGCGTGGGAAACAGTCGGAAATAATCGCGATTGACGCGCACCTCGGTGGCCGACGACTGACCCATCGTCTGGGTGTATTCGGCCCGCAGGCCGGCCTTGGCGCTGAGCTTGCCCACCGAGCGGCTCACCGTGGCGTAGCCCGCCTCGATGGCTTCGCGGTAGAAAAAGCGGTTGGTGCGGGTGGGGTCGTTCACCCGCTGGCCGCCGTAGATATTGTCGAAGCGCAGGTCGTAGTCGGTGTCGCTCAGGCTGAACTTAGCCCCGCTCTCCAGCAGCAGGCCGGAAGCCAGCGGCCGCACGTAATCGACTTTGAAGGAGCCGATGTCGGTGCGCTGGGTAGTGGAGCTCGTGAAGTCCGTCACCCGCCCGGCCCCGGGCTCGGGGCGCTGGGCTACGGTGTGCGCCAGCTGGTCGTTGTTCGACCGGTAGGGCGTGTAGTCCAGGTCGAAGGTCAGGCTGCCGCCCGGGGTAGCCAGGTCGTGCCGGAAGTTGGTGTTGATGGAAGTCAGTACCCGCCCGATGCCGGTATTGACGTTGGTGAGCAAAATCGAGTCCGGCGCCAGGCCGGGCCGGAAGGCCGTGGCCCGGATGTCATCGACGGCGCGGCGGTTGGAGGCCGTCACTTCGAGTAGCACTCCCAGCACGTTACGCTTGTTGATGTAGTAGTCGGCCCCGAGCGAGCCCGTCTGGCCGTAGCCCCGGCGCGTCATCTTATCTTGCTGGTCCCAGATGGAATTTTCGTAGAACAGCTTGGCCGACTCGTTGAAGCGGTCGCGGCCCACGCGGCCACTGTAGGCGGCGTAGAGGTTGAGCTTGTCGCGGCGATAGTTGAGCGTGCCCGAGCCGCTGAGCTTGGGCAAAATGCCCTGCTCGGGAGCCAGCCGGGCGGTACCGTTCAGGCCCTCGTTTTCGTTGTGCTTGGTGACGATGTTGAGTAGACCGGCATTGCCCTCGGCGTCGTAGTTGGCAGGCGGGTTGGTAATTACCTCGATGCTTTCGACCGCCGTACCGGGCAGCTGCTTGAGGTAATCGGCCAGCTCCTCGGCCGAGAGGCGGCGCAGGCGGTTGTTGATCATCACCTGCACGCCTTTCTTGCCAGCGATGCTCAGCGTGCCCTGCGAGGTAGCCATTACGCCGGGCGTCACGCGCACCAGGTCCCAGGCCGAGCCGGTGGCGGCCCGCACGCTGCTGCCGGCGTTGAATACGAGGCGGTCGGGCCGGCGCTCGATGAGCGGCTTACTGCCGGTGACGGTCACCTCGCCCAGGGCCACGTCGCTGGGCTGCAAGAGTAGCGGCCCCAAATTCACCGCCTGCGCCCCGAGCTGAAACGCGGGCGTAGTCACCGTGCGATATGCCACGAAGGACGCCCGCACCCGGTAGCGGCCCGCCGCCACGCCCGTAAAGGCGAAGTGGCCGTTCTCGTCGCTGGTCAGCGCCCGCACCACCGTGGAGTCGGCGGCCCCCAGCAGCAGCACCGTGGCAAACGACACGGGCTCCGTGGCGCTCCGCACCTGACCGCTGATACCGCCGGCGGTTTGCGCCGGGCGGGCCGGGCTACCCGGCTGGGCGGCTTGGCCCAAGCTCGGCCCCGCGGCCAGGCAGGCCCAGCCCACCAGGCTGCCAGCCAGCGCCACCCGGCTACCGCAGCGATTGAAAAAGCGAACGTTTTGCCTCATATGCCAACCCCGAGCGAAGGAATGTGCGCGCCATCGGGAGCGCCTTTTCACTTGGATGCCTCAAACCTATCGGGGCCAGCAGGGCCTACCTAGCTTTTTACACCAAGGCCAGCTTTCGCCGTACCAACCCCGCCAAAACTGCCTTTTTTCGCTTCGGGGCGACTACCCGCCTAGCCCGTTCTCGCCAAGGCAATTCCCCCCCAAAAGCCGCTGCAAATAGCCCCAGCCCACTCTCAAGCCAGTTGTTGGTCACTAACCGCATACTCCGGGCACCGCCCCGTCGCCCTAATTTGGTACTAACATCCTCCCTTCGGGCTGTTCAGTATCCCCCCTCTTAGCCTGCCATGCGCTACCTTATTCTGCTCTTAGCCACTTTCTTACTAGGCAGCTCCGCCGCCTCGGCCAGCAAGCCGCCCGTGCCGCTGCGCGTGGCTAGCTACAACCTGCGCTACAACAATCCCGACGACGGGGCCGACGCCTGGCCCAATCGTAAAGAAATGGTAAAGAACCTCGTCCAGCACTACGATTTCGACGTGTTCGGCATTCAGGAGGGCCTGCGCGGGCAGCTCAACGATATGGCCGCCATGCCCGCCTACGCTTTCGTGGGCCGGGGCCGCGACGACGGCAAGGAAGCCGGCGAGCACTCGGCCATCTTCTACAAGAAAGCCCGCCTGCAACTACTGCAAACCGGCGACTTCTGGCTGAGCCAGACGCCCGACCGCCCCTCCAAGGGCTGGGATGCCACTTGCTGCAACCGCCTCTGCACCTGGGCTAAGTTCAAGGATATCCAGAGTGGGCAGACGTTCTTCTTCTTCAGCGTGCACTTCGACCACGAGGGCGTGGAAGCCCGCCGCCAGTCGGGCCAGCTCATGGTGAAGAAAATCAAGGAAATCGCCCAGGGTGCGCCGACTATCTGCGTGGGCGACCTCAACTCGACGCCCGACACCGAGCAGGTAAAAACCCTGCAAGGCGCACTCGGCGATGCTTACCTCATTACCAAGCGCCCCGCCTACGGCCCGGTGGGCACCTTCAACGGCTTCGAGCTCACCGCCCCGCTGCGCGACCGCATCGACTATATTTTCGTGAGCCCTGGCAGCACCGTGCTCGACTACGCGGTAATTACCGATTCCATGCGCGGCCATTACCCGTCGGATCATTTCCCGGTAACGGCCACCGTGCTGCTGAAGTAAGCATCCTGCTACCGTCTAGTTACTGCTAAACTTCTGCTGCGCTTTCACGTTCAGCCGTTATATTTGTCTTAAGTAAAATATAAGACCAAGCATTCGGCCCGGCCCCTTATCCCAACTAGTGGAGTAAGCGAGCGATGCAGTAGAGGCCAAGGCCTTTAGCTACACCTTTCACAAACTCCCACAAAACTGGTTTCCACCATTTTTGCAGTAGCTATAACGCAGGTTTCCCTTTCATTTGAGTAAGAAGATTGGGTGTTCCTGCACCCACTTCTTGAACCCTCGGTTGTCTCACCAGCCGGGGGTTCGCCGTTTATAGGCGACCGTGTTGGCGGGGTGTGGACCGTACGTTGCGACGAAGGTAAAAGCCAAGTACTGTGTGCTGGTTGGCTGTTATACAGGAGAATTTTAGCCTATAGTTTAAAGTGCTTAGCCAGCAATGAATTGCCTCTGCTAGGCCAGAATTTAGTCCGGGTAGCTTCTTTGCTACTGGCGCGAGTTTAGGCGGAGCCGTAACTCGTGCCTGCCTATGATGTGGAGGCGGCGCCTCCACTGCCGCGCTAGTGGCAAATTCGCGTCGGGTCAGCCTTAACTTGAGTAGTGTACAAGCGTAGCATTGCCGCGTTGCGGCAGTGGAGGCGCCGCCTCCACGTCATAGGCAGGCACGAGTTACGGCTCCGCCTAAACTCGCGCCAGTAAGGAGGTGGCCGTAACCAAATAGTACGCGAACAAGCCAGGCCCGCCAAGGGGCTTCCCCGCCCCGGCGCTACCTTCGGGCTTCATTTGCCTTTTCGTAGCTAAAGCGCCCGATGGCCGTTTCCACTTCCTATTCTCCCGCGCCCGCGCCGCTTTGGCAGCGGGCCTGGCCGCACGTGCTGGCCGTGTTGTTTTTCGTGGTGCTGGCCGTGGCCTACTTCGCGCCCATCGTGTTCGACCACCAGACGCTGGCCCAGCACGACATCACCCAGTTTCAGGGCGGGGCCCGCGAAACCCAGCAGTGGGCCGCCGAGCACGGCCACGAGCCGCTGTGGACCAACTCCATGTTCAGCGGCATGCCCACGTACCTGATTTCGGTGCATTTTCCCGGCGATTTATTCGTGTACGTGCAGAAGTTTATCGCCCTGGGTTTGCCCGGCGTGGTGAGCAACCTGTTCGTAGCCCTGCTCTGCGGCTACGTGCTGCTGGTGGCGCTGGGCGTGCGCCCGCTGGTGGCGGTGGCCGGCGCGGTGGCGCTGGGCTTTTCGAGCTATAACCTCGCCATCCTGGCGGCCGGGCACAATACCAAATCGTGGGCGCTGGCCTACGCCCCGCTGGTGCTGGGCGGCCTGCTGCTGGCCATGCGCCAGAATAAGTGGCTGGGCGCGGCCCTCTTCACGCTGGGCCTCACCATGAACGTGCGCGCCAATCACCCGCAAATTACCTACTACCTCGGTTTGCTGGTGGTTATCTACGGCATCATCGAATTGGTCGCCGCCGTCCGGGCTGGCCGCCTGCCCGACTTTTTGAGCCGGGTAGTTCTGCTGGGCGTGGGCGCGCTGCTGGCCGTGGGCGTGAGCTTCGGCCGCCTTTACACCACCTACGAGTACAGCAAGTACAGCAACCGCTCGCCCTCCGAGCTCAAAGCCCTGCCGGCCCAGCCCGGGCAGGCCGCCGCGCCCAGCGCCAAGCAGCAAGACCGCGACTACGCCTTTGCCTACAGCTACGGCATCGGCGAAACCATGACCCTGCTGGTACCCAACTTCTACGGGGGCAGCAGCGCCATGCCGCTGGGTAAAGACTCGCACATCGCCGCCGCCGGCCTGCCCGAAGAATACCTCGCCAACATGCCCACCTACTGGGGCGACCAGAGCTACGTGGCCGGCCCGGTATACGTGGGCGTGACGGTCTGCTTCCTGTTCGTACTCGGCTTGTTCGTGGTCGATAAGCGCACCCGCTACTGGCTGCTGGCCGGTACGCTGCTGTCGTTCGTGCTGGCCTGGGGCAAGAACTTCGAGACAATTAACAACCTGATTTTTGATTACCTGCCCGGCTACCGCAGCTTCCGCGCCGTGAGCATGGGCCTCGTCATTGCCCAGCTCGCCATGCCGCTGCTGGCGGCCCTGGCCCTGTCCCGCATCCTGCGCCCGCGCACGGCCGGGGTACCCGCCGGGGCACCGGCTGCCGCGCCCGCCGAGCCCCTGCACCCCGCCCTGGCTAAAGCCGCTCGCGCCGCCGCGGGCGCGCCCACGGTAGCCGTCGATTCGCCCGACAATTTGTTTCGCATCAAGCAATTGCTGTACGCCGGGGCTGTTACGGCGGGCTTCCTGCTGCTGACCTGGGTAGCCAGCCTGAGCTTCGACTACGCCTCGCCGCAGGACGCCAACCTGACCCAGAGCGGCTTCACGCCCCAGCTGATGAGCGCCCTGCGCGCCGACCGCGCCGACTTGCTGCACAACGACATCTGGCGCGGGCTGCTCTTCGTGGGCCTCACGCTGGCGGCGCTGTATTTCTACCTGAAGGGCAAAATCGACGTCCGCGTGGCCGCGCTGGCCGTGGCCGCGCTGGTGCTGCTCGACCTCTGGACGGTAGATAAGCGCTACCTCGGCGAGAAAAATTTCCAGACCGAAACCATCGCCGAGAGCTTCCAGCCCTCGCCCGCCGACGCCCAGATTCTCCAGGATAAAGACCTCAGCTATCGTGTCTTCAACCTGAGCAATCCTTTCAACGAAGCCCGCACCTCGTACTTCCACAAGAGCATCGGGGGCTACCACGGGGCCAAGCTGCGCCGCTACCAGGACCTCATCGAGCGCCAGATTTCGCAGAACAATACCGGCGTGCTCAACATGCTCAACACTCGCTACGTCATCCTGCCGCCCCAGAAGCAGGGTGAAACCGAGCAGGTGCAGCGCAACCCCGGCGCCCTGGGCAACGCCTGGTTTGTACGCGAGCTGAAAGCCGTGGACGGCCCCGACGCCGAAATGGCCGCCCTCACCACCCTCAACGCCAAGCAAACGGCAGTGGTCGATACCAAGAAATTCCCCAGCGTGAAGCCGGCCGTGTATCCCGATTCGTCGGCTACCATCGCCCTCACCAGCTACGCGCCCGACGCCCTCACCTACCGCTATACAGCCGCCCAGCCGGGCACAGTGGTCTTCTCGGAGGTGTACTACGCCGACGGCTGGCAGGCTTTCCTCGACGGCCAGCCGGTGCCGCACTTCCGCGCCGACTGGGTGCTGCGCGCCATGCAGGTACCCGCCGGCTCGCACGAAATCAAGTTCGTTTTCGAGCCCAAGGAATATAAGATTGGGAATACCATATCGCTGCTTTCCAGCATCGGCGTGCTGCTGGCCGTGGTGGCGGCGGGGGTCTTTGGCTTCCGCCGGCGCGAGGTGGGCGCGTAGCGTGACGTTGTAGAAAGGAGCCCCGTCTTGCTGAGTTTTTGCAGCAGGACGGGGCTTTTGCTTGTTTTTACAAACTGAATGACGGGGGCAAGCTGAAGCTTACCCTATATACTGCATTTTCTCAATTGCTTCAACCTATTGTTCATCCGGTGGCGGCGGCGCGGGGCGTTCGCCTGCTACTGTGGCGCGATGACTTGCTGAATCCTGAGTTGCCGGGCAATAAGGCGCGCAAGCTGAAGTACAACCTGCAGCAAGCCCGCGCCGAAGGCCATTCGCGACTGCTCACTTTCGGCGGGGCGTATTCCAACCACCTGGCCGCCGTGGCGGCAGCGGGCCGGATCTACGGTTTCGACACCACCGGCCTGGTGCGCGGCGAGGAGCATCTGCCCTTCAACCCTACCCTGGCCCGCTGCGCGGCCGACGGGATGGTCCTGCACTACCTCGACCGCACCACCTACCGCCGCCGGGCCGAGCCCGAGTTTCTGGCCGATGTGCAGCGGCAGTTTGGCTCCGCCTACCTGCTGCCCGAAGGCGGCACCAATGCCCTGGCCCTGCGCGGCGTGGCCGAGCTGATCACCGAGCTGCGCCAACACACTGACTTCGACGCCGTGGCCGTCGCGGCCGGCACCGGCGGCACGCTGGCGGGCCTCGCCCTGGGCTTGGCCGAGGCCGGCTACCCAGCCCGCGCCGTGGGCGTGGCGGCGCTCAAGGGAGCCGATTTTTTACGGGCAGAAATTGCTGCGCTTACCCAGGCCGCTACCGGTAAAGCGCTGGCCAACTACGAATTGCACACTGACTACCACTTCGGTGGCTACGCCAAGCTTCCGGCCGACTTGCGGGCGTTCAGCCAGCAGTTTCAGACTGCTTACGACGTACTGCTCGACCCCATCTATACCAGTAAACTGCTGTTCGGAATCTTGGATTTGATTGAAAAAAAGCACTTCCCACCCGGTAGCACGGTGGTGGCCGTGCACACCGGCGGTCTCCAGGCGTGGGCGGGCTTCAACTAGTAATAAGAAATTCCCCCACAATAAAGCCCCGGCAAACGCAGACTATCTCCACGCCTACCGGGGCTTTGTTGCGTTTGCTTAGTTTATTCCACTACCAGCCGAGCCGTCTGGCTCTGCGCATCGGCCTGCACCTGCACCAGGTACACGCCCGCCGTTAGATTGAGCTGGCTCAGCTGCTGGGTTTGGCGGCCAGCCGCTTGCTTTACGCTAGGTAATTGGCCCACTAGCTGGCCCAAGGAATTGCGCACGGTCAGTACTACCGTCGCCGCCGTGGGTAAGTCGTACGCGGCCCGCAGCACGGTGTGGGCCGGATTGGGAGCCAGGCTCAGCGCTAGTGCCGGGCTGCTGGCAGATGCAGCAGCCAAGGGAGCCGGCGCTACTTGATAAGCCCCCGTTTGATCATCAAACGTCACCTTGTAGTAGCCCGCCGTCGTCACCCGAATGTTGGCCCCATCTTGCGTTCCAACGCCCGTTGGGAAAGAGGAGGCACCCCAGTTTACCGTCCACATATTGTTGGCGCGAAATTTAAACAGATCGGCGCGCAGCTGTAAAGTGGTTGTCCATTGGTGCACGTTGGCAGGAGTCACGAGCGTAAGCGGTACGTCAGTATTCCAGTCAACGGCGGCGGGGCCGATGATACTGATGGATTGGTAGACCGTCTGGGCCGCCGCCAGTTGCGTGGTGAGCAGCAGCACCGGGGCCACGAGCAGTAAGCGGGTAAAATTCTTCATGGGTGGGAATTGAAAGGATTCCCGCGAATATACTTGCGCTAAGGCTAAGAAGGCACTACGGTAGTCGGCAGCCGATAGCTTGCTAGCCAATCCGTTACCTCCAGCGCGGCCAGGATAAATATGAACGGCAGCACCGGGGCCAGAAACCGCACATCGTAGTCATCCACGGTGAGCATCACCACGCCGGCTTGCAGCAGCGGCGCGCCTACCAGGAAGGCCCGCGCCGGCAGCCACACCGCCGGGCGGCGCGCCCCCCGCCCGGCCAGCCAGTAGAGCGGCCACAGCACCAGCACGCTCATCAGCTTATGCCCCAGCGAGTAATAAGGCTTGATACTGCTGAAGAAAACGAACAGCTTACCCAGCATCAGCCGGGCGAGGAAGCTGGGGTTGTGAGCGGCAAAATGCACTACCCGCGCTAGTTGACTCCAGCCGGCCGGCGGCGGCACCAACGGCGCGCCCGGGTGAATGGCCCACACCGGCGTGGCAAACATGAGCTCGCCGCGCATGTACGTTTCCACGATGAGAAAGCTGACCAGCTGACGGTTGAGCGCCCAAATCAGCAGTGGCGAGGCCAGCACCCCGGCCCCCACCGCCAGCCAGAATACCCGTCGGCGCTGCGCGTACAGCTGGGCTGCCCCCGCCAGCCCCACCGCGCCCGCTACCACGAAGCCGTTGGGCCGCACCAGGGCCGTGAGCACCAGCAGCCCAATCAGCCGCGCCCACGCCCCCCAGCCCCCGGCCCGCACCCGCACCAGCGCCCAGAACGAGAGCACCGACAAGCTGATAAACAACGACTCGGTGAGCAGGTAACAGTTGAATTGCTGCACGTCGGGCCACGCAACAAACAAGCCCGTGGCCAGTGCCGCGGCCCCGCGCCGCCCGCCCGCCAGTTCCCGCACGGCCGCGTACAGGGCCAGCGCCGCCAAACCCGACGCGATAAGCTGCCCCAGCACAATCCCCCACCAACCGGCCCCGAGCCGCAGCCAGACGCTTTGATACCACGGGTAGAGAATGTAGCGCTGATTGTGCTCGTACTGATAGTTGGCAATGCCGTTGTTAGCGATGGTCGCGGTCACCGCACCGGGCTCCTGCTGATACCGGCCGTGCGCCGCCAGGTTGGCGGCGTAGTCGAGGTAGCGGGCGCTGTCGTTGGCGAAGTGCGGGCCGTGGTATTTCACTAGGTAAGCGGCCTGCACCAACAGCCACAGGCCCAGCAGCAGCCACCGGTGCCCGCGGTACAGCCGCCGGGCCAGCGCCGAAAGAAGAGGAGGAAGCGCACGTATCACTAGCCAAAGCTACGCGGCGGCCAACCCCGGCGCGGGCTTTAGGGTATGCGTACCCGGCCTGGAGCCCCAGATTTACCCGACCAGCCGGCACTTACCCGGGCCTGCTAACCGTTCGTAGTAAGCTCCACGCTTTCTTCTTCTTCTTTTCTGCCTATGCTCCCCCGCCTCGTTCGTCGTCTTATTCCGCTGCTTATTCTCGTAACGCTGGGCGTGTTTTTGTGGCGCAAAATCGGCGCTACGCTGGCGGGCCTCAACCCGCTGACCCCGCGCGAGCCGCAGGTGACGGTGACGCACAACACCGTACTTACCCAAGTGGAGGCGCTGGGCAGGCTGGAGCTGGTACGCTACCGCTTCAAGGACGTGGTGGAGTACAAGCGCTCGGCCAAGTATCCTTTCCTGCCCGATGCCAAGGCGGCCCTCGTCGTGGGCGGCGAGGCCGTGGGCTGCCTCGATTTGCGCAAGATTCGCCCGCAGGACGTCACGTTTGAGGGCGATTCGGTAGTACGCCTCACCCTACCCGAGCCGGAGCTCTGCGCTTTTCAAGTGAATCACAACGAGAGCCGCGTCTTCAGCACCGAAAACGGTTTCTTCCAAGATGCCAGCCTCGTGGACGAAGCTTACCGCTATGCCGAGGCCCAGGTGCGCAAGTCGGCCCTGCAAAGCGGCATCCTGGCCGAAACCCAGCGCAACGCCCAGCAGATTCTGGTGCCCATGCTGCGCACGCTCACCGGGCGGCGCGTTATCGTGGGCCAGCGCCTGGTAGCGCCGGGGCCGGCGCGCAAGATGTAGGCCACTGGGCGAGGTACAATACAATTCAACTACATCCGTGCGTCCGGCATGCTGAGCTTGCCGAAACATCTCGCTCGCTTTATCTCCCGAAGAAGTTAGTGCACCACGCGAGCTGCTTCGGCAAGCTCAGCATGACGAACGGGTTTAGCTTGCAGCTGTTTTAGAGCTTACGCAAACACTGCCTACGCCACCCGGAAGCCCGTGGCCTGCCGCACGCTACGCTCGTTGCCGCTGGCCGGGTCGGTATAGTGGTGGTCGCTTACTTCCACCGAGAGCTGCTTGCCAATGAGCTGCTTGGTATCAAGGTCTTTGCCCTCCTGGGGCTTGATACCCACGGCGGAGTAAAGCGACAGAATAATGGGGTGGCCAGCCGGCGAATCGTAGAAGCGCTGGGTCACGAAGCCATCCTCATTTTCCATGTGGGCGGCGAAAAACGGCACGTGCTGGTGCTCGCTGGTTCCCTCCTCAATACTGGTGATGGTGACGGTATGGCGGCCATCGGGCAAAAAGCCTTTTTCCTGTCCTTTTTCAACTGCAATTCTCATAATGAAGTCAATACTACTAGTGAGATTAGCACTAACGTAGTTGACACGCCGGGGTTGCCCCCCTGGCCAACCGGCCCCGACTACTCCCCGCCCAGCTCGCCCAGCGCCTCCTGAATCAGGTCCGATTCGTAGCCTTTCTGGGTGAGGTAGGCCATGAGCTTCATCTTGCGCTTCATGGGGTGAGCTTCCTTTTCGCGGGCGTCGCGCTGGCCCAGCAGCTGCTTGAGCTTATCGTAGTATTCGTCGCCATCCAGCTCCTTTAGGCCGCTCTTGATGCAGTACTCGCTCAAGCCTTTCGCCTTCATCTCCAATTTAATGCGGCGGCGGCCCCAGCCGTTGGTGCGGTGCTTGCCGCGGGCGTAGGATTGAGCGTAGCGCTCCTCGTCGAGCAGCTTTTCGCGGCCCAGGCGGATGATAATTTCGCCCGCCTCGTCCTCGTCAAGCCCGTAGCTTTTAAGTTTTTCGGCTACTTCTTTCTGGGTGCGTTCCTGGTAGGCGCAGAAGGCGGCAATTTTGGGCAGCGCCTCGGCGGGCGTGTAGGTCTTGGCTGGCTTATCGGGATTCTTAAACATAAACACGGGAAAGGACGACCCGAAAATACGGGAACGAAGCAGCGGCGGGCCCGTTCTACACCTAGCCCGCCGGGAACTAAGAACAACGGTTGGTACCCGCCAAACGTGCCCTGCGCCGGGGCCGTCCCCGCTTTGTCCCTATGCGCGTTTCGCCCGGAATCCTCTACATGCTGGCATCTACGGCGCTGCTGGCCCTCGTCAACGTCGCCGTGAAGAAGCTCGACGGGGTGCCTACCGCCGAGATTATCTTCGCCCGCTGCTTTATCTCGCTCAGCCTCACCGTATGGCAGTTGCGGCGCACCCACGAGCCGCTGTGGGGCCCCCCGGCGGCGCGGCTCAACCTCTGGGCGCGGGGCATTTTCGGGGCGGGCTCCATCATTTTAGGCTTTTTGGCGCTCCGGGTGCTCCCCATCGGCGGGGCCGTCACGCTCAGCTACCTGGCGCCGGTGGTCACGGCGGTAGCGGCCATCTGGCTGGTGGGCGAGCCGCTCCGGCCCTGGCAGTGGCTATTTTACGGTTTGGCGGTGGCGGGCGTAGTGCTGGCCAAGGGCACGGCGGGGCTGCTATCGGCGGGGGTACTGCTGGGCGTGGGCGCAGCCGTATCGTCGGGCCTGAGCAGCGTCTTTCTGCGGCGGGCGGGCGATAAAATCGCGCCGCTGGTACCCGTCTTTTACTTCAACCTCGTGCCGCTGGCTATTGCCTCGGTCTGGATGCTCTTCGATTTCAAGCTGCCCCGCGGCACCGACTGGGCCTGGCTGGCGCTGGCCGGGCTATTCACCCACGTGGCGCTGTGGTGCGTCACGCAGGCTTTCCAGGAACAGCAAGCCAACTACGTGGCGGCGCTCGACTATCTGGGCCTCCTCTACGCCATCGCGCTGGGCTATTTTGTATTTGGCGACGAAGTAAAGCCCTCTGTCTACCCCGGCATCGCGCTGGTGCTGCTGGGCGTGGGGCTCAACGCCTGGTACACGAGCCGGCAGGCCAGCCAACAATGATCCGAGTAGATTAAAGCAGCGCCTTAATTGGCAAACAGTACCACTATCCTACCTCAGGCAAACCACAGCCGACATGGGTTTCCCCATGTTTTAGATGGAAACCTAAAGTGGTTTAGCTGAGCGAAACAGAACTGGGCAGCACATTCTTTCTCCATGAAAAAGTCCGACAAATACCGCAAATACGATGCGGTCTTTCAGGCCGAGGCCCTGCGCGTGGCCAGCGAAAGTCACTCAACCCAAGCCGCCGCACATATCTTGAATCTCAATCCCAAATTGCTCTATAAGTAGCAGTAGGAAGTCCTGCCTGCGCTACCAACTAACCGAAGCGGCGAAGGTGCGCCAGTTACGTGCTGCTAACATAATGCATTAATTCTCTAAGATGGTCTCTCAACTATCGTTCATGTTATTACCTTCGCTCCATCAAGCTACTATCTATCCCTGTGCGGGCGCTTCTATTGTTCTGCGGGTTACTGTGCCTTTCCCCCTATGTGGGAACAGCCCAGTCGTCGGCTTATACCGCCGCCTACGCCACGCTGCAAGCCATGCTAACGGGTAAACAGAAGCCCGACTTCCGGCACGCTGTGTTCGTGGTAGAAAATGCTTGGTTTGATAACACCCGCAACGAGGCCCTATTTCAGCAGCAGCTCAGCACGGCCGCGCAGACCTGCCAGCAGATGGTGCAGCAACGAAACCTGCAGCAGCACCGCACCGCCGGCAACTGGGCCATCTTCATGTGGATGACTCAGAAGGTGCCCCAGAACAACAACCAGCCTTTTCGCTACGATTTCGCCGACTTTACGGGCAAGGAGAATTTTGCCCATACCTTCGTCACGCGGGCAATCCAGGACCACACGGGTAATTGCCTCTCCCTACCATTGCTTTACAAGTGTTTGGCGCAGCAGGTCGGTGTGGAAGCCCGGCTGACGCTGGGACCAAGCCACGCCTGGATTCGCCATTTGGACGAAGAAGGCAAGTGGGCCAATGTCGAGCTGACGAGTGGCCAGCTGCCCTCCGATGGCTTGCTGATGACTGAACTAGGCATCAGCACCGAGGCCATCAAGAGCGGGGCTTACTTCAAAGCCCTCTCCGAGCAAGAAGCGCTAGCCTTTTTGCTCACGCAACTGGCCCTGGGCTACGAGCACAAGTTTGGTCACCTCGACGCCTTTACGGAGCGCTGCACCGACTTATCGTTAGCTTACTTCCGACCTAATGTGGTCGCCTACATGCTCAAAGCCAATTACCTAGCTCATAAAGCGCAGCGGCTACTGGCGAGCAAGAAAACCACGCGGGCCGAACTGGATGCGCTGCACCGACAATACGTGGTGTACCAAACGAAGCTGCGCACACTAGGGGCCAACACTCTCTCCGCACAGACTTATGCGCAGTGGGTCAGCTTGATGCAAAAGCGCCCAGCCAAGTAAACCGGCTATTTTCTCTCGTATGAAACGACTTCTTACCTTTCTTACTGTCCTATTCGCTACTCTGACTGCCTTCGCACAGGGAGATTCGCCCTATGCCCGTTTTGGCTACGAGGGTAAGGTCTTACGCACTCCGCAAGAGCGCCAGCAACGGATGATGCTTATCGTGCCCAATCCAGACACGACAGCCACTGTAGCGAAAGTGGGATTAGACCCAGCTAAGCAGCGGTACTATCTCTTTGACAAACAAAATCAAGTCCTCGTAACAGATACTATTACTGCTACAATAGTCAGTAAATTTCTTTCAGTTGATCCACTAACTGGTATTTATTCTGAATTAACTCCATACCAATTTGCTAGCAATAGGCCAATTGATGGCATTGATCGTGATGGCTTAGAATTTGAGCCTTATTGGGCGTCCACTCTTCCATCAAAAATAAGACAATATGAAGCTGAATTACGCAGAAAAGATCCTGTACACGCAGAGCAAACAATACAAAATAACAACCTTCAAGCCTTTGCATTTGTAGGCGGACCATTGTTCGGCTCTGCACTTGGTGCCGGTATATTAAGATTTGGCCCAAGTGCATTGTCTTATGCAATGACGAGTCCCACTCTAGTCCCAGGGCTAGCTGGAACAATCGCATCAGTATTTGATCCTAATCCAGCTTCTGACTATCCAGGGCTTGGGGATGATCTCAAAAGACTTTTCAAACTTTCAAAAGGAGCCAGATATGTTTTTGGGTACAGGTGGAATAGAGCAGCAGTTGAATTCTCTTCAGAAGTGGGTGCTACTTTTGCTAAAGTCTGTGGACAGCAAAGGCGGTAGCTTTGCGGCATGCGTCGTCACGAATTAAGCGAACGGGAATGGCAGTTAGTCGAGCCGCACACGCGTGGCCGACTGGGCACGGGACGCGACAACCGACA